>NZ_VKAA01000009.1 GCF_007096635.1 Mycolicibacterium sp. 018/SC-01/001 | reverse complement strand
GTCCGTCACCGCCGCCCGCGGCCTGAGGTTCCCGTGGCGCTACCGTCACTGCCGTGATCGTGCTGCTACCGCCCTCGGAGACCAAGCGGGGCGGCGGTGACGGACCGGCCCTGTCCCTGGACTCGCTGAGCTTTGCGCAGCTGCGCCCGGTCCGGGCCGAGCTCGTCGACGAACTCGTCGCACTGGCGGCCGACCCGGTGACGAGCCGCACGGTCCTGGGATTGTCGCCGAGCCAGGACAGCGAGATCGAACGCAATGCGGCGCTGCTGACCGCGCCGACGATGCCTGCGCTGCATCGCTACACCGGTGTGCTCTACGACGCGCTGGACGTCCCGTCACTCCGGGGTGCGGCGGCTGCTCGCGCCGCCGAGCGGCTCATGGTGGTCTCGGCGCTGTTCGGCGTGGTGCGGGCCGACGACCCAATTCCCGCCTACCGGCTCTCGGCGGGCTCGAAGTTGCCGGGGCAGCCGACGCTGGCGTCGAGGTGGAAACCGGTACTGGAGCCGGTGCTCGCCGATCTCGCGAACACCGACGTGATCGTCGACCTGCGCTCGGGGTCCTACGCGAACCTCGGCAGGGTGGCCGGTGCCGTGACCGTGGACGTCGTCGCCGAACGCGACGACGGTCACCGCAGCGTCGTCAGTCACTTCAACAAAGCGCACAAGGGTCGGCTCGCTCGGGCGCTGGTGGCGAGCAGATCCGATCCGGCCGACGCCGCCGCGGTCGCGGGGGTCGCCCGCCGCGCCGGGATGCGGGTCGAGCGCAGCGGCGATCACCTGACGGTCGTGGTGGCCGCGTGAGTGGCGGGGCTCCCGAGACGTGGGCTCAGGCGGCCGGAGACAACCGGGCGATCAGGTCCGTGCTGTAGAACTCGTCGGGCGTCTGACTGAACGTGCCGGGCCGGGTCATGGCCAGCCACGCCCCGGTGGCGCCGGGCATCAGCGGACCGCGCACCGTGGCGCGCCCCGTGCCGACACCGTCGGTGAACAGCGTCGTCGCGCTGACGCCTCGCGCACCCGCGCCGCAGTCGGCCGCCGATGAACGGGGCAGCTGGATCAGCCGGACGTCATACGGGGTGTTGGGCAGGCCGGTGAAGAACTCGACATCGGCGATCACCTCGCCGCCCTGAACGCGCAACTGGGCCGACGGCCGACCGTAGGCGCTGCCGCCCACGTATTTGACCTGGCTGAAATCGCAGCGACGCAGCTTCTCGGAGAACGGCATGCTGACCGTCGCGTCGTCGGCGCTCGCCACGCCCGGGAACAACGGCGCAGCAAGCAATGTCGCGGCCGCAACCGCGGCTCGTGTCGCACGGTACAAGAGGTCACCTCGCTGGTCGGGGGGACGAATCGACGATGACGTCAAGGTTAGATGCTCTCAGTTTTGCGGGCGTGCCCGGGCCAGCGCGACCGTTGACGCGCACAGTGGCCGGAGGTGACACTGAGCGCCGATGTCCGCTGTGTGGGTGTACGTGCGCGTGCAGCTGATGATGTTCGTGTTCGGGATCGTCGGCCCGATCTTCCTGTTCGTGTACTTCGCCGCACAACCCGACCAGACCATCCGCTGGATGTACTGGTGGGGGTTGACGATCACCGTCGGCGACGTCCTGATCGCGCTCTCACTGACCGACTCGATCCTGCGCAAGGACCGCGCGTTGACCGCCGAGCGGGCAGCCCGGCGGGCCCGCGAGGAGATGCCGTGACCCAACCGGCCCCGCGGTCGCGGGCCGATGTGGTGATCTCGATCCTCCTGCTGGTGGCGACCGCGCTGATGGGAGCCCTCGCGGCATTCCTCGGTCTGTTCTCGCTGGCGTTCCTCGATCACTGCCCGCCGGCGACGTGCAGCGTCGACGGTGCGGTCACCGCCGTGTTCACCGCGCTGGCCGCCGCCGCGGGCATCGGCCTGATCGGCCTGGTACTGACGGTGGTCGCGCTGGTGAGACGCGCCAGCGCATGGCCCTACGCGCTGGCCACCCTCTGCTGCTGCGCTCTGAGCCTGTTCCTCGGCGTCGTGCGGTACGGCGCCGCAGTGGGCTGAGCCACTCGGGTTGCCGGTGCGAGGCCTGGCCGCAATGATCCCCCGGTGGACACTGCGACGGCATTCGAACTGGCCGACATCGACGCTGTCGGGCAGGGCGCGATGGTCGCCCGTGGCGAACTCAACGCCACCGAACTGCTCGAGGCCGCGATCGTGCGCCTCGAGGCGGGGCGTTCGCTGAATGCGGTGATCGCCGATCTGTTCGACCGTGGCCGCGCGGCCGCCGCCGCGCTCGACGCATCCGGTGTGCTGCGCAGCGGGCAGGCCGGGCCGCTGGCCGGGGTCCCGTTCCTGCTCAAAGACCTCGGCGCGTCGCTGGCCGGGGCCCCGGAGGCGATGGGCTGCCGGGCGCTGAGGGGTCATGTCGCGCAGGACACCGCCTGGATCGTGCAGCGTTACCTGGACGCGGGCCTGGTGATCTTCGGCAAGACCAACACGCCCGAGTGGGGCAACCACTGCACCACCGAACCGTCACTGTTCGGCGTCACGGTCAATCCGTGGGGGCCCGGCATCACCCCGGGCGGCTCGAGCGGTGGGTCGGCCGCGGCAGTGGCCGCGGGCATCGTGCCCGCGGCGTCAGGAGGCGACGGCACCGGATCGATCCGCGTCCCCGCGGCCTGCTGCGGCCTGGTGGGTCTGAAGCCGCGGCGGGCACGGACCTCGTTCGCGCCGGGGGCCGGTCACGGACTCGAAGGCCTGGTCAACGAGCATGCGCTCACCCGCACCGTCCGCGACAGCGCGGCGCTGCTCGACGCCGTGGCCGGAACCGGTATCGGGGATCCCTACTCCGCTCCGCCGCCGACCGAGCCGTATCAGCGTGCCATCGCCGATCCGCTTGCACCGCAACGCATCATGATGGCGACGTCGTCTCCGTTCCCAGGCCCAGCGACCGATCCCGCCGTCGTGTCCGCCGTCGAACGCACCGCGTCCGTGCTCGCCGACCTCGGGCACCACGTCGAGCCCGGCGCCCCCACGATCGACGCCGACGCCGTCGCCGACGCGATCGCGGTCCTGCACACCGTCAGCAACGTGGAGCTGTATGCGACGGCTCGGCGGCATCTGGGCCGCGAACCCCGCGAGGACGAGTTCGAGCCCAGCTCCTGGGTGATGATCCAGGAGGGCTTCGGCACCACGGGCGTCGCCTACGCGGGGGCCATCGCCACCATCCACGGGCAGACCCGCCGCTTCGCCACCCAGCTCGTCGACCACGACGTGCTGCTGGTGCCCACGCTGCTGACGACCCCGCCGCCCTACGGACTGCTCGATCAACCCCGAGGGACCACCCGGGCGTTCTTCGACGTCGAGTTCGCGACCACCGGCTGGACGACGTTGGCCAATGTGACCG
This sequence comes from Mycolicibacterium sp. 018/SC-01/001, assembly GCF_007096635.1. GTDB lineage: Bacteria > Actinomycetota > Actinomycetes > Mycobacteriales > Mycobacteriaceae > Mycobacterium. The sequence goes on along the minus strand of NZ_VKAA01000009.1, from coordinate 195,335 downwards.
GCTGGGCGGCGATCTCGCTGCCCCTCGGTGCGACGGCCGACGGCCTGCCGATCGGCGTGCAACTGATGGCGCCCGACGAGGCAGTCCTGCTGGCACTGGCCGCGCAGCTGGAGACGTCCATCGGCTGGGCAGACCGCCGGGCGCCGGGATGGGTCGGGGGCGCCTGAGCGAGTCGGCCCGCGTGCGACACTGTCGCGCATGTCCGAAGACATCACCCGACCCAAGCTCGAAGGCAACGTCGCCGTCGGCCCGGACCGCGAAGGCCGGCGTCTCGGCTTCGCCGAGTTCGGCGATCCGCGGGGCCTGCCGATCTTCTGGCTGCACGGCACCCCCGGCGCGCGTCGGCAGATTCCGCTCGAGGCCCGGCAGTACGCCGAGCGCAACGGCATCCGGCTGATCGGCATCGACCGCCCCGGCATCGGCTCGTCCACCCCCTTCGCCTACCGGAGGGTGATCGATTTCGCCGACGACCTGCGCACGCTCGCCGACGCGTTGGGCATCGAGAAGATGATGGTGATCGGGCTGTCCGGGGGCGGGCCCTACACGCTGGGAGTGGCCGCGGCCATGCCCGAACGTGTCGTCGCTGTCGGTGTCCTCGGCGGTGTCGCCCCCACGAAGGGGCCCGATGCCACCGGCGGCGGCGTGATGGGCACCGTCGGGGTGCCCGCAGCGCCGATCCTGGAGCATGTCGGCGGAACGCTGAGCATGGTGGCCGTCGGGCTGATACGGCTGGTCAAGCCCGTCGCCGAACCGATCATCGGGCTGTACGGGGCGCTCTCTCCCGAAGGCGATCGCCGACTGCTCGCCCGACCCGAGTTCAAGGCCATGTTCATCGACGACCTGCTCAACGGAAGCCGCAAACAGCTCGCCGCGCCGTTCGCCGACGTCGTCGTCTTCGCCCGTGACTGGGGCTTCCGGCTCGCCGATGTCACACAGCCGGTGCGGTGGTGGCACGGCGACGCCGACCACATCGTGCCGTTCGCGCACGGCCAACACGTGGTGTCGCGACTGCCCGACGCCGAGCTCTACACGCTCTCGGGCGAGAGCCACCTGGGCGGACTCGGCGAGGCCGAGGCGATCCTCACCTCGATGGCCAAGCTGTGGGAATCCGCCACCCACGCATGATCAGCGCTTGAGCCAGCTCTGCACCGTCGGGAGCTCGCGGCTGTAGGACGTCAGGATGTCGTCGTGGAAGAGCGTGCCGCCGTTGAGGGCGGCGTCGTCGCGCCACACCACGTGCACTCGCACGTCGCCCTTGGCGAAGTAGTCGTTGCGCTCGGATCTGCGCTGCGTCCAGCCGGTCTGCTCGGCGAGCGCCGAGAACGCCTGCCGCTCGTCGGTGTCAACCATGGTGCACACCCTAGCGGGGTGCGCCCAGCGCCCTGCGCAGCAGATGCATCGCGATCGTCGTCGAACGATCCCGTACATCGGATCGTCCGCCCGGCAGCACCGTCGTCCGCGTGACGCTGCCCCCGTCGGCGAGGGCGACCGAGAAGCACACGGTGCCCACCGGTTTGGCGTCCGTGCCGCCGCCGGGGCCCGCCACGCCGGTGATCCCCACCGCGGTGTCGGCGCCGAATCGGGCCGTAGCGCCGCGGGCCATCGCCTCGGCGACCGGCTCGGACACCGCACCGTGCGTCTCGATCAGTCCCGGATCGACGCCGAGCAACTCGACCTTCGCGCTGTTCGCGTACGCGACGACACCCCCGCACACGTACGCCGACGAGCCTGCCCGCTCGGTGAGCCGCGCGGCCAGCAGGCCACCGGTGCAGCTCTCCGCGGTCGCGATCGTGCGCCCCTGCAGGAGCGCGGCGACCTGATCGTCGACGAGGGCGCCGTCGGTGGAGAAGATCTCATGAGCGTGGCGATCGGTCAGCATGGCGAGCAGCGCAGCGTAGACAGCTGCGTCCTGCGGCTCGAACCGCGTCACGATCTCCAACTCCCCGCGACGCAGGCAGGTGGTGATCTCCAGCCGGTCGAATCCGTCGACATCGCGCTCGGCGTCGCGCAGCGTTTCGGCCAGGCCGGACTCCGGCAATCCGAACATCCGCACGGTCTCCTGCCGGTAATCCGTGCGACCGGCCAGCGCCTCGGCCACCGCGTCGGTGGCCGCCGCGGCCTGCCACATCGGTTGCAGCTCCCGCGGCGGCCCGGGGAGCACGACCACCGTCGGATGCCCGGGCACGACGACACCCGGTGCCGTGCCGACCGGAGGGAGGATCGTCGCCCCGGCGGGGACGAGAGCCTGTTTGCGGTTGGCGGCGTGTACGGCCTCGGCATCCACGCCGGGGTAGCGGGACATCAGGGTGTCGACGATGCCGCGGATCGTGGTCTCCAGCTCGGCGTCGAGCAGCAGCTCGCGGCCGCAGAAGCGGGCGACCACCTCGACGGTCATGTCGTCGGCCGTCGGACCGAGACCGCCGCTGGTGATGATCAGGTCGACGTCCTGGTCGGCGAGGAACCTCAGCTGCGCCTCGATGTCCGCGGGCCGGTCGCCGCACAACGTGATGTGGGCGAGCTCGACGCCGAGTTCGAGGAGACGGTCAGCCAGATACGGACCGTTCCGATCGGCCACCCGTCCGGTGAGGACTTCGGTCCCGGTGATGACGATGCCCGCCCGTGCGCTCACACCAGTCGACACTACGCATGGGTCAGCGGACCGGAACGACGACCGGTGCGGTGTTGTACCCGGACACGCGCACCCAGTTCCCCTGCGCACCCGAGAGCGGCTCGGCGCGGATCTGGACCGTCTCGCCGCCGTAGACGGTCACGTAGTTGTCGGAGTAGGTGATCGGCAGGATCTCATCGGCGTCAGGCCCTGTCGTGAGCTCCGCCCGCGCGAAGAAGGCGACGCCGCGGCCGGGGTTGTGCAGCCGGACCGTCACGCCGTCGGCGCCGCGCTGCGCGGTCACGTCGAGCCTGCCGCGGGGCATCGTGTTCAGCGCGGTCATGTCGGCCCAGCGGTCCTGCCGCAACTCGAAGGCCTGATCGTTACTCGGGGTGCCGACGTCGTCGCGGCGCTGCGACTGCCAGTAGGTGCTGTCGGTGACGAGATGACCTGCGGCGTCGAGCAATTCGACACGGACGAAGAACACCGGCGAGTCCGGTGCCACGCGCGGCAACCACAGCGCCGGCGCGGCGCCACCGGAGGCGACAGCCACCGGCGGGCTGGTGCGGTCATCGCGGACACGGCCCTGCAGATCGTAGACACGGACCCGCACCCGCAGGTCGCGATGATCGACCGGGGTCTGGTTGACCACGGTCAGGGCGGCACGGCTGTGGTCGCCGGTGGCATAGGCGTCGAAGGTCGCCGACAGCGGGCGCAGCCCCACCTTGGCTCCGAAGTAGGCGCCGCCCGGACGCAGGTAGTAGTCGAACAGGTGGCCGAAGAACGACGGCCAGTGGTTGTTGAGCATCCAGTAGATCGTCATCTTGTGGGTGTCCCAGCCGCCGGCGGCGAACGCCTCGAACTGTGCGCGCGTCGATTCGTAGTGCGCCAGTTGGGCTTTGGTCGTGAACATCTCGGCATTCGTCGACGGCCCGTAGCGCCGGTCGATGACCCGGCGGATCGTCGTCAGCGCCGAATTGCTGGTGTTGGCCCCGGCGTGGAAGTACCAGGTGGCGTTGATCGGCCACAGCTTGTCGGGCGGGATGAAGCGGCGCAGGCTCGCCATCGGGGGAATGTGCTCGTTGTCGCCCTGCTCGGCGTTGGAGCCCCGCCCAGCACCGTAGCGGCCGGCGAACCAGTAGCTGGGCGGGCGCCAACTGTAGGGCCCGGCCATGTGGATGCCGTCCCAGAGCACCGTGCCGTCGGCGCCCCTGGCAAAACTGGACACGGTGTCGACCACCGCGTTCGGCCAGTGCAGGTCACCGAGTATCCGGCGGTAGTCGGCGAGCAGGTCCGGCGGCGGTGTGCCGTCGCTGCCGTTGGCCCACACGAACGCCGACGGGTGTGCCCGCAGCATCGTGATCTGCGAGGTGAGGCTGTCGCGGGCGACCCGGTTGTCCTCCGCGTCCCACTGCGACCACTTCTCCCACTGGTTGCAGCACATCCAGCCCATCATCAGCGGGATGCCGAGTTCGTCGGCCATCTGCACGAGGCGCTCGCCGGGGAACTTGCCCTCCAGGCGGAGCATGTTCAGACCGAGGTCACGCACGTAGCGCAGCGTGGCGGCGTCGCGCGCCGGGTCGTCGGCGAACAGCAGATCGGGTGAATACGCAGCGCCGCGCACCGGGAAATCACGCCCGTTGACGGTCAGATAGAAGTTCCCGCCGGTGCCGAGTTCGGGGTGGCTGGTGTCGCTGTCCCGGTGCTGGCTGACCGTGCGGATACCGAAACGCTGTGTGCGGGAATCAGACTCGTGACCGTACCGGCGGAACTCGGTGTGTAGGTCGTAGAGTGCGGGCTCGCCCATGGTATAGGGCCACCACAGGTCGGGATGCGCGACGGTCAGCTCCGGATAACGATCGGCACCGAACCTCACCTCGCGACTCTCCCCCGGCGCCAACGTCACTCGTTGATCGACAGTCACATCGGGCTTCCCCGCCCTGCTGATGGTCACCCGCATCACGCCGCGCACGGGGTCCGATGAGTAGTTGCGCACCGTCGTGTACACCGTCAGGGTCGCCGAATCAGTGCGCGGCAGTGGCAGATCGGTCGTGACCGCGCTCTCGGCCAGCGAGACGTCCTGAGACATCTGCAGCGTGACCGGCTTCCAGATGCCGGCATTGCGGTCGGGTACGAACGAGTTGTCGACCGGCTGCGCATCCGGCTGGCGGCGGTACCCGAAGTAGCGCCAGTTGATCCAGTCGTACCAGCTGTCGGCGAGTTCGACGCCGTCGACATCCTGCAGCGCCTGCTCGGGAGTCACCTTCACCGCCAACACGTTCGGGGCGTCACGGCGAATCCACGGTGTCGCGTCGACCTGATGCGCGGCGTGCATGCCGACGATCTGGTCGGCGCCGGCGATGCGGTGCCCGTTCAGCCAGATCTCGGCGCGGTAGTTGATGCCGGGGAAGTCCAACAGATAGGTCGCGTGGCCGCCGGGCGCGGTGAACGTGGTGCGATACCACCAATCCTGCCGGTACAGGTCCCAGGGAACCTCGTCGCGCAACCGGGTGCCGACGAAGAGGTCGGGATAACTGCCGTCGGACTGCAGTGTCTGCAGAACGGTGGCAGGCATGTGCGTGATCGGGTGCCACCCCGCCTGCCGGTCGCCGGGATCGGACTCCGGAGAAGACAGTGCCGCGCCGTCGTCGCCGACGACGCGCGCCGACATCAACGCCCAGCCCTGGGAGAGCTCCACCCGCGACGGCTCGGGATGAGCCGTGGCGAAGTCGGGGAAGTCTGCGACGCCCAGCACCGCCACCAGCGCAGCCAGCACCACCACGATCAGCGTCGTGCGAAGTCCGCGACGACGCTGATCCTCACCGGCGATGGCTGGTCCCGCCGGCGGCGTCGGCGCCGCTACTTGTGTGGGACGTCGTTGACCAGTCCGCCGTCCATGACGAACTCGGCCCCGGTCGAGTACCGCGATTCGTCACTGGCCAAGAAGACCACGAACGAGGCGACCTCGTCGGGTTGGCCGGGCCGCCCGAGGGGAATCCGCAGCATGTCGTCAGGGAAGAACTTGGTCATCGGCGTGCGGATGAACCCCGGGTGCACCGAGTTCACGCGGATGTTGTGGGGGCCCAGTTCCAGCGCCGCGGACTTCGTCAGGCCGCGCACCGCCCATTTCGACGCCACGTACGGGTGCACCATGACCGCCCCGCGCAGCCCCTCGATGGACGAGATGTTGATGATCGACCCGCCGCCGGCAGTCTTCATCGCCTCGACGGATGCCTGCATGCCGAGGAACGTCCCGGTCAGGTTGACGTCGATGACCCTCTGCCACTTGGCCATGTCGAATTCACCGATCTTGCCGAGCGCGACGGTGCCGGCGTTGTTGACCAACACGTTCAGCGTGCCGAACGCATCGAGTGCCGTGGCCACCGCGGCGTCCCACTGATCGGCCTGGGTGACGTCGAGGTGCACGTAGCGAATCGAATCCGGGCTCTGCGCGTTGATCTCGTCGGCCAGCTCCCGGCCCTTGTCGTCGAGGATGTCGCCGATCACGACCTTGGCCCCCTCGGCGATCAGGGCCCGGGCGTCCTCGGCGCCCATTCCCTGCGCGCCGCCACTGATCAGTGCCACTTTTCCGTCCACGCGTCCCATGGGGCGTCAGGCTACCTCACCCCATCCGCCCGAATTAGAACATGTTCCAATTCGGCGGTCGACCACGCATACTGGCCGCCATGACGATTCGAGTCGCGCAGATCGGCACCGGCAACTGCGGCAGCCTGACATTGCGTCAGCTGATCGAGGACCCGCGCTTCGAGCTCACCGGCGTGTGGGTGTCCTCGGCGGACAAGCTGGGCAGGGACGCCGCAGAGCTGGCCCATCTCGACTCCGCGACGGGTGTCCGCGCGGTCGGCGATCTCTCGGCGATCATCGCCGATGCGCCCGACTGTGTCGTCTACTGCGCGATGGGTGACGTCCGGCCCAAGGAGGCACTGGCGGATGTGCGCGCCTTCCTGGAGGCCGGCATCAATGTCGTCGGCTCGTCCCCCGGCTTTCTGGCCTATCCCTGGGGCGTCATCGGCGACCGGGCCATCGAGCGGGTCGAAACCGTTGCGCGAGAAGGCAACGCGACGGTGTTCGTCACCGGCGTCGACCCGGGGTTCGTCACCGATCTGCTGCCGTTGGCGCTGGCCGGTACCTGTCAGCGCGTCAGTCAGGTCCGCACGATGGAGATCGCGGACTACGCCACCTACGACGGCGCGACCGTGATGTTCGACGTGATGGGATTCGGGAACGAGATCGGCGATCTGCCGTTCCTGTACCAGCCGGGCGTGCTGAGCGCCGCGTGGGGCGTGGCGATCCGTCAGCTCGCAGCCGGTCTGGGCGTCGAGATCGACGAGATCACCGACACCGTCGAGCAGGAGCCCGCGCCCGAGGACTTCGACGTCGCGGTCGGCACGATCAAGAAGGGCACGGTGGCGGCCGTGCGCTTCCAGATCGAGGGACTGGTCGGCTCCGAACCGGTGATCGTGGTCGAGCACATCACCCGTCTGCGCGGCGATCTGCGCCCCGACTGGGCCCAGCCGGCGCAGGAGGGCGGGTCCTACCGGGTCGAGATCACCGGGGAACCGTCGTACGTGATGGACATCTGCCCGACCAGCCGCAACGGTGACCACAACTATGCGGCGATCCTCGCCGCCGCGGGCCGGATCGTGAACGCGATTCCCGACGTGGTGGCCGCCGCGCCGGGCGTCCGCACGACGCTGGACCTGCCGCTGGTCACCGGTTCGGGGACCTATCGGCCCTGACGCTCACACGCGGGTGACGCCGCGCCACTCCAGGCACACCCGGGTGCCGGTCGTCGACGGCTCGATCACCGCGTGGTCGGACAGGGTCTCCATCAGCGGGATGCCGCGGCCGCGGGTGCGCGGCACCGGATCGGTCTGGGGCGGGCGCCAGGTGCCGCGATCGGTGATCTCGACCGTCAGCGTCTGCTGCTGCGCGTCGTAGATGGCGCAGATGTCGATGGTCCCGGGCTGATCGGCGAGCAGATAGGCGAACTCGGCCGAGTTGGCCAGCGCTTCGTTGATCGCGAGCACCAGATCGCTGCAGCGCTCCTCGTCGAGGGCGAAGTAGCGCTTGAGCCACGCGGTGAACTCGCGGCGCGCCATCGCGACCGTTCCGGCGTCGGCGTGCAGGCCGAAACGCTCGAAACGTTCTGCATTGGCTACTTCAGCCGGCGGCATGGAATCGATCATGGCTTTCGGTGGCTACCCGATGACGCACGTTTTTACGCGGCCTTCCTACGCGTCCCGGGCCGCGAGTGCCTCGTCCAGGCTCGGATAGAGGCTCACGATCTCGGCGATGCCCACCAGCTTGAGCGGCCGGCTGGTCGCCGGGCCGTCGGCGACCACGCTGAATGCCACGTCATCGCCGGCTTTGTCGTGCGCGGCGACCAGGACACCCATTCCGGCCGATGCCAGGAACTCCACCTTCGTGAAATCGATCACGACGGCGGACGGCTTCTGCGCCAGCGCATCGTCGATGGCCGATTCCAGCTGCGGTGAGGTGAGCATGTCGACGACGCCGGACACCGCCACGACGGCCACGCCATCGACCCATCGTTGTGTCACGTCGCAGTTCGAACCGCCCGTCGAGGCGGTCGTGCCGTCGGCTGCTTGCTCGTCCAAGGTTCACCTTCCATGTCAGGCCGCTGTCCGCCCACTGCGAGAGCGCACCTCGCGGATACCTCTCGCACAGGCTGCTTCCTGAACCCGGCTACCAAACTACCGTGGCCGTTCGCGGCGACCGGCACAGATTAAACCAGGAGTGTCGGCACGGCCCGTAGCATGGCGAGTCAACACCTCAAGACCGGCCTGATGCGAGGAGATCGTGACCGCCGAGCCCGCACTCCCGATCGACCCGTTGGCGGCGATCGAGGCGAGCCCGGGCGGGTCGCACATCGGCGCGTTCTTCGACCTCGACGGCACATTGGTCGACGGCTTCACCGCGACCGCGCACGCGGGCGATCGGATCCGGCGTCGGCAGGCGCGCATCGGCGAGATCACCGGCGTGATCGAAGCCGCGATGCGGTACCGCTTCGGGCGGGTCGATTTCGCCAAGTTGCTCGAGCGCGCCGCCGGCTACCTGCACGGCGAGTCGCTGGCCGAGCTCGACGACGTCGGTGAGCGGCTGTTCCGGGAGCGGGTGCGGTCGCGCCTCTTCCCCGCCATGCGCGACGTGGTGCTCGCGCACCAGAGCCGCGGCCACACCGTGGTGATGTGCTCGTCGGCGCTGACGATCCATGCCGAGCCGGTGGCGAGGTTCCTCGAGATCGACCACGTCGTGTGCAACCACTTCGAGGTCGATGCCGACGGCCGGCTCACCGGCCGGATCCGGCGGCCGGTGATCTGGGGTGCGCGCAAGGCCGATGCGGTGACGCGGTTCTGTCAGCCGCGCGGCATCGAACTGGCCGACAGCTACTTCTACGCCGATGGCAACGAGGACATCGCCCTCATGTCGCTGGTGGGTCAGCCGCGCCCGGTCAACCCGCGCCGCGAGCTGGCGGCCCGCGCCGCGATCGAGGGCTGGCCGGTGCTGCGGGTCACGACAGAGGGCGGAGGAAACCACGACGGCCTCCGTGGTGTACTAAAGTAGAACACGTTCTAATTTCTGACGCGTTCGGCCTATGAGCCCACCAGGAGCGGACTATGCATACTCCCCTGTGCGACCAACTCGGCATCGAGTTCCCGATCTTCGCCTTCACCCACTGCCGCGACGTCGTCGTCGCGGTGAGCAAGGCCGGCGGGTTCGGCGTGCTCGGCGCGGTCGGCTTCACCCCTGAACAACTCGAGATCGAGCTGAACTGGATCGACGAGAACATCGGTGACCATCCGTACGGGGTCGACATCGTGATCCCGAACAAGTACGAGGGCTCCGACGCCGCCGACATGGACCCCGAGGTGCTGAAGAAGACGCTCAACGACCTCGTGCCGCAGGAGCATATCGACTTCGCCAAGAAGATCCTCTCGGAGCACGGCGTGCCCGTCGAGCACAGCGACGATGACGCGCTGCAGCTGCTCGGCTGGACCGAGGCGACTGCCACCCCACAAGTGGAGGTGGCGCTGCGGCACCCCAAGGTCACGATGATCGCCAACGCGCTCGGCACCCCGCCGGCCGACATGATCGCCCACATCCACGCGGAGGGACGCGTCGTCGCGGCGCTGTGCGGCTCGCCGTATCAGGCCCGCAAGCACGCCGATGCCGGCGTGGACATCATCATCGCCCAGGGTGGCGAGGCCGGTGGGCACTGCGGTGACATCGGTTCGATCGTCCTGTGGCCGCAGGTCGTCAAGGAGGTCGCCCCCGTGCCGGTGCTCGCGGCCGGCGGAATCGGCAGCGGCCAGCAGATCGCCGCGGCGTTGGCACTCGGCGCCCAGGGTGCATGGACCGGCTCGCAGTGGGTGATGGTCGAGGAGTCCGAGCACACGCCCGTCCAGCACGCCGCCTACGCGAAGGCGACCAGCCGCGACACCGTCCGCAGCCGATCGTTCACCGGCAAGCCCGCCCGCATGCTCAAGAACGACTGGACCGAGGCCTGGGAGGACCCGGAGAACCCGAAGCCGCTCGGCATGCCGCTGCAGTACATGGTGTCCGGGATGGCGGTGGCCGCGACGCACAAGTACCCCAACGAATCCGTCGACGTCGCGTTCAACCCCGTCGGCCAGGTCGTGGGCCAGTTCACCAAGGTCGAGAAGACCGCGACGGTGATCGAGCGGTGGGTGCAGGAGTACCTGGAGGCGACGGGTCGGCTCGCCGACTTGAACGAGGCCGCCAGCGTCTAGGCGATTTCGGCGTGGTTGTCGGCGCTCAGCGACGACAACCACGCCGAAGTCGCTTTTCTCGCACCGTGCGTTATGTAGGGTTGCATACATGGCTGGTCCCCGGGAGCGCATGGTGGTCTCTGCTGCACTGCTGATCCGTGAGCGCGGCGCGCAATCGACCGCGATCGCAGACGTGCTGGCGCACAGCGGGGCGCCGCGCGGATCGGCCTACCACTACTTCCCCGGTGGGCGCACCCAATTGCTCTGCGAGGCCGTCGACTACGCCGCCGACCACATGGCCCGCGAGCTCGACGCGGCACCGTCCACCGTCCACGCCCTGGATGCTCTGTTCTCCCGTCAGGCGCAGCTGCTCGTCGACAGTGACTTCCGGGCAGGGTGTCCGGTGGTCGCCGTCGCGGTCGAAGCCGGGGAGCCGGACGCCACCGAACGACCCGTGCTGGACCGGGCCGCGGCGGCGTTCTCGCGATGGCGCGACACGATCGCCGCCCGACTGCGCGCCGACGGCGCGACCGCCGAGAGCGCAGAGGCCCTGGCGGTGGTCACGCTGTCGGCGTTCGAGGGGGCGCTCGTGCTCGCCAGGGCCGCGCGCGACCTCGAACCGATGCAGACGGTGCACACCCAGCTCGCGGAGCTGATCCGCGCCAAGCTTCCGGCCGGCACGAGAGAGCGAGACCCGCGATGACCGACTCCACTGACTGGCAACCGACCGCCTGCATCCTGTGCGAGTGCAACTGCGGCATCGTCGTCCAGGTCGACGATCGCAGGCTGGCTCGTATCCGCGGTGACAAGAACCACCCGGCCTCGCAGGGCTACACATGCAACAAGGCGCTGCGACTGGATCATTATCAGAACCAGCGCAACCGGCTGACGTCCCCGATGCGTCGACGTCCCGACGGCTCGTATGAGGAGATCGACTGGGACACTGCCGTATCGGAGATCGCCGCGGGTTTCTCGGCGATCGCGGCGACCCACGGCGGGGACAAGATCCTCTACTACGGGGGCGGCGGCCAGGGCAATCACCTCGGCGGCGCCTACAGCGGTGCGTTCCTCAAAGCGCTGGGCTCCTATCACCGGTCCAATGCGCTGGCGCAGGAGAAGACCGGCGAGCACTGGGTCGACGCGCACTTCTACGGCGGTCACACCCGCGGCGAGTTCGACCACGCCGAGGTGTCGGTGTTCGTGGGAAAGAACCCGTGGATGTCGCAGAGCTTTCCGCGTGCCCGCGTGGTCCTGAACGAGATCGCCAAGGACCCGGCGCGCTCGATGATCGTGATCGATCCGGTACTCACCGACACCGCGAAGATGGCCGACTTCCACCTGCGGGTGCGACCCGGCACCGACGCCTGGTGCCTGGCAGCGTTGGCGGCGGTGCTGGTGCAGGAGAACCGTTGCGACGACGCGTTTCTCGCCGAGCACGTCAACGGTGCCGACGAAGTGCGCGCGGCGCTCGCCGAGGTGCCGGTCACCGAGTACGCCGCACGATGCGGCGTCGACGAGCAACTGCTCCGGGACGCGGCTCGCCGCATTGCCCGTGCCGACAGCGTCGCGGTGTTCGAGGACCTCGGCGTGCAGCAGTCGGTGAACAGCACCCTGTGCTCGTATCTGAACAAGTTGCTGTGGATCCTCACCGGCAATTTCGCGAAACCGGGTGGCCAGCATCTGCATTCGTCGTTCGCCCCGCTGTTCCGCTCTGGCGGCGTCGGCCGGACGCCGGTGACCGGTGCCCCGATCATCGGCGGGTTGATGCCGAGCAACGTGCTGCCCGAGGAGATCCTCACCGACCACCCCGGCCGCTTTCGCGGGCTGATCGTGGAGAGCAGCAACCCGGCCCACTCGATCGCGGATTCCACTGCGGTACGTGCGGCGTTCGAGCGCCTGGAACTGCTCGTGGTCATCGACGTCGCGATGACGGAGACGGCCCGGCTGGCGCACTACGTGCTGCCCGCTGCGAGCCAGTTCGAGAAGCCCGAGGCCACGTTCTTCAATCTCGAGTTCCCGCGCAACACCTTTCACCTCCGGCACCGGCTGATGGAGCCGCTGGAGGGCACGCTTCCCGAGCCGGAGATCTGGGCCCGGCTGACTCGAGCGCTCGGTGTCGTCGACGAGGCCGAGCTGGTTCCGCTGCGCGACGCCGCGGAGCGCGGTCTCGACGAGTTCGCCGCTGCGTTCCTGACGGCCGTCGGCACGAATCCCGGTCTGACGAAGGTGCTTCCGTTCGTGCTCTACGAAACGCTGGGTCCGACGCTGCCCGAGGGCCTGGCCGGCGCCGCGGCGCTGTGGGGGTTGGCGCAGAAGGCCGCGATGACCTACCCGGAGGCGGTCCGCCGCGCGGGCCACGCCGACGGCAATGCACTGTTCGAGGCGATCCTCGCGGGCCGCTCGGGGATCACGTTCACCGTCCACGAGTACGAGGACGATTTCGGGCTGATCACCCATCCCGACCGCAAGATCGCGATCGCACTGCCCGAGATGCTCGCCGAGGTGCAGAAGCTGACCGGGGACCCTGCGGCCCTCACCTCGCCGGAGTTTCCGATCGTGCTCTCGGCCGGCGAGCGCCGTGCGTTCACCGCCAACGACATCCTGCGCGACCCCAGTTGGCGGACCCGGGATGCGCAGGGGGCGCTGCGGGTGAGCCCCGCCGACGCGGCAGCGCTCGGTTTGTCCGACGGTGGGCGCGCCCTCGTCAGCACCGCGGCGGGCGACGCCGAGGCCGTGGTCGAGATCAGCGATGCGATGATGCCCGGGCACGCGTCGCTGCCCAACGGCTTCGGAGTGGACTTTATCGACGGCGACGGCCACACCGTGGCACCCGGAGTCGCGCCGAATGCGCTGACGTCGAGCGCATGGCGCGACGCCTACGCGGGAACGCCCTTGCACAAACACGTGCCTGCCCGCATCGAGGCGCTGGCAGACGCGGTCGCGGCGCCCTAAGGGGTCAGTGGCGCCGGGGCCGGCGCCGGGGGTGCCGGCGGGGTCGGCTGCATGCCCGGCGTGGCCGACATCGGGCGCTGCGTCAGCAGCAGGAGTGCGTCCGAACCGGACACCTCCTGGGTCTGCATCGAATGCCAGAGGTCACGCAGATAGCTCAGGCGGGTCTGCGGGGCCGGTGTCTCGGTGGTCCCCGGTGGCAGGTTCTCGGGGCTCGACAGGTGCGGAACCCCCTCGGGTGCGGCCACCGGCGCATCGGCGGCGCCGCCGGCCAGCGCCTGGACCGGCGCGCCCGGGACCGGCGCCGGGTTCACAGCCGGATCAGCCGGCGGCTGGACGGGACCGGGAGCCGGGGCGGGCAGCGGCACGGCGGGGTCGGGATCGGCGGCCGCGAGCGGCGCGCACACCAGCAGCCCCGCGACCGCGGCGGCGCCCACAGCTGAGGCGGTCTTGACCTGCCAACCGATCATCACCGGTCCCCCTTCGGGTGTGCGGCCTGAAGTGGCGGCGGCCGCGTCGCATCATTGTCACCCTGTGCTTCTCCCCTCGCGCCACATTCGTTACATCAGTCCGGACTCTGATTCCGCGAAGTCTCCGAACTCGCCCAACCGACCCCGGCTGTGGTGTAGGTATCGATGAGAGCCCCATGACGGCACCCCAAGACGGCACTCCAAGACGGCAAGGAGCCTCAGCATGCCGACTCCGGTCTTCCCGCCTGGTTTCGACTTCACCGACCCGGACCTCAACTGCGAGCGCCTCCCGATCGAGGAACTGGCCGCGCTGCGGCGCAGCGCACCGATCTGGTGGAACGAGCAGACGACCGGCGGCGCCGGCCCCTTCGGGGACGGCGGTTTCTGGGTCGTCACGAAACACCGCGACGTCAAAGAGATCTCGAAGCGCAGCGATGTCTTCTCGAGTCTGGAGAAGACCGCACTGCCCCGCTATCCGGAGGGATCGACCGGCGAGCAGATCGAGACCGGCAAGTTCGTGCTGCTCAACATGGACGCCCCTCACCACACCCATCTGCGCAAGATCGTCTCCCGCGGGTTCACCCCCCGCGCCGTCGAGCGACTGAGGGCCGACCTCGACGCGCGGGCTCACGCCATCGCCAAGACCGCAGCCGCGGCGGGAGCGGGCGACTTCGTCGAGCAGGTCTCGTGCGAGCTCCCCCTGCAGGCCATCGCCGGCCTGCTGGGGGTACCGATCGAGGATCGCAAGAAGCTCTTCGACTGGTCCAACCAGATGGTCAGCGACGACGACCCCGAGTTCGCGCATTACGACAACCGCAATGCCGCAACGGAATTGATCATGTACGCGATGCAGCTGGCGGCCCAGCGCGCCGAGCAGCCGGGTGAGGACATCGTCACCAAGCTGGTCGAAGCCGACGTCGAGGGCCACAAACTCTCCGACGACGAGTTCGGGTTCTTCATGGTGCTGCTCGCCGTCGCCGGCAACGAGACGACCCGCAACTCGATCACCCACGGCATGATCGCGTTCACCGAACACCCCGACCAATGGGAGCTGTTCAAGGCGCGCCGCCCGGCGACCGCGGTCGACGAGATCGTGCGGTGGGCAACCCCGGTGACGTCGTTCCAGCGCACGGCGCTGTGCGACTACGAACTGTCCGGCGTGCCGATCAAGAAGGGTCAGCGGGTCGTGATGTCCTACCGGTCGGCCAACTTCGACGAGGACGTGTTCGAGAATCCGTACTCGTTCGACATCCTGCGGGACCCGAATCCGCACGTCGGATTCGGCGGCACCGGTGCGCACTACTGCATCGGCGCCAACCTGGCCCGCATGACGATCGAGTTGATGTTCAACGCCATCGCCGACCACATGCCCGACCTGCAGTCGATCGGGACCCCGCAACGGCTGCGTTCGGGCTGGCTCAACGGGATCAAACACTGGCAGGTCGACTACACGGGCACCGGCTGTCCCGTCGCCCACTGACGCGCCGAGGACTCACCGCGTCGGATAGTCGATGATCGAGCGCCAATAGTCCTCGCCGAGTTCGTGATTGCCGCGCAGCACCATCGCCAATCCGGTCGCCATGGCCAGACCCAGCAGGCCGAGCCACAATCCGGTCAGCCCGATGAGCACCCACAGCGCCGCCGTCACCTCGGGCCAGGGTGACAGCACGGCGAGGACGGGCGCGAAGAAGAACCCGGTGCCCACGTACCACGCCGAGCCTGCCCGGTCGCAGACCAGCACGAAGCGCAACCACCGCGGAGCCTGGGTCGTCTCGGTCATACCCTCACGCTCCGCCTCGCGGGTAGGTGGCGCAATTACCCCGGAGGTAGTAGCCGCGGCTACCGGTGACGGTCACACTGGACCGATGGCGGTGCGGGACGCGACCCCAGTCGGCGCGATGATGCGGCGCTGGCGTGAGCGTCGCCGCCTCAGCCAGCTCGACTTGGCGCTGGAAGCCCAGGTCTCGGCCCGGCACATCAGCTTCGTCGAAACCGGACGCGCGATCCCCAGCCGCGCGATGGTGCTGCGGCTCGCCGATGTCCTCGACGTCCCGCGGCGCGAGCAGAATCGCATGCTTCTGGCCGCCGGCTACGCCCCGGCATACACCGAGCGACCCCTCGATGCCCCCGACATGGCAGCTGTGCAGGCCGGTCTGACGCGTGTGCTCGACGCCTACGACCCCTACCCGTGCGTCGTCGTGAACCGGTCCTGGGACCTTGTTAGCGCCAACGCCGGCGCGGGCGTCCTGCTCGCCGGCGTCGCGCCGCATCTGCTGCAGCGGCCCAACGCGCTGCGCATCGCGTTGCATCCCGACGGTCTCGCCCCGCGCATCCGCAACCTCGGTCAGTGGCGCGGGCACCTGCTCGCACGGTTACGCCGCGAGGTGGCCGCCGACGACACCGGTGACCTCCCCGCGCTGCTGGACGAGATCGCCGGCTACCCGGGCGGCGACGAGCGATCCCACGACCTGGGCGGGGTGGCCGTCCCGCTGGACCTCGTGACGATCGACGGTGTCGAACTGCGGCTGCTGTCGATGGTGACGACGTTCGGTACCGCGCTCGACCTCACCGCGGCAGAACTGAGCATCGAGGCCTTCCTCCCCGCCGACGCCGCGACTGCGAGCGCCCTTGCGTGACGACACCGCCTGATTGCGCGGGAAGTCCCCGGCCGACGGCGCGCGACCGCATAGAGTCAAGCGCCATGGAGACTCGACATCTCGCCGCGGTGATAGCTGTCGGCGGCGCCGTCCTCGGGCTGACGGCGTGCTCGTCACCCGAGCCTGCCCTGGGTGGGACCACGGCGACCGTCGCCATCGACGGCAACGACGCGGGCGGCGCGTTCCCGGTGACCTGCCGGCAGACGGGTTTCACCTGGTACATCCAGACGCCGGGCAATGACAAGGGATTCACCGCCGTTCTGGCGATGGACGGGCCGCCCAAGGCGGAGTCCGTCGAGTTCCGTGACATCGGCGGCTTTTCCGGCAATTTCTGGAAGGGCAACATCGGCGACGCGGAGGTCACCGGTCAGCAGGGCCGCTACACGATCACCGGGACCGCCGACGGGAACTTCACCGAGAAACCGAGCGATGCCGCCACCGCGAAGTTCCGCATTCAGACCAATTGCTAGCCGGGGAGTTGGCGCGCGATCGCGACGAGGCGATCGTGGGCTTCGAGGCTGACGTGTTCGCCGCTCATTGCCCGCAGCAGGGGCGAATCCCCGATCTGGGACACGTCGGCCAAGCTGGCTGAGTCGTGTGCGTGGTCGCGCATGGTCGCACCTCCGTCGTTGCTGACCGAGGGTTACCCCGTGTGCAGCAAACAAATATGACGGTGCGATGACTCTTGCGATGAGTCGGGGTCAGGCCTGCACGACGATCGGGTCCCCGACGCTGACCTGGTCGTAGTACCACGCGGCGTTGTCCGGGCTGAGGTTGATGCAGCCGTGGCTGACGTTGGCGTAGCCCTGCGACCCCACCGACCACGGCGCGGAGTGCACGTAGACCCCACCCCAGGTGACACGCACGGCGTCGGCGACGGTGAGCTTGTAGCCCTCGGGGTCGTCGAGCGGGATGCCGATCGTGCGGGAGTCCATGACGACGGACTTCTGCTTCTCGAGCGCGGTGAAGTTCCCGATCGGGGTGGGGTGATTCGGTTTGCCCATCGATGCCGGCATCTCGCGGGCCACGACTCCGTCGATGCTCACCGTGAAGGTGTGGGCGCTCAGATCCGCGACGCCGACGACCGACGAGCCGGTCCTGAAGCTGGTGGCGAACCCGCCCACCGATACGTCGACGGGCGCGTGTGCCGGGAAGAACTGCGCCGGGGTCCACTGCAGTGTCCGGTCGGTGAGCCAGGAGAAGGTGCCCGCAGCGGGGCCGGCAGCGTCGGCCGGGCGCACCGCGAACGAGCTCTCGACGGCGCCGCGGTCGGGCACCCGTGCGGTGAACGTCACGGTGACCGGGTGGCCGACCCCGACGGTCTCACCGGGGGACGGTGACATCTCGCTGATCGTCGACGGCAGCGCCGGCAGCCCGGTGTCGACGGCGCCGACCGCTGACGGGCCGACCGAGAGTCCGGCCATGACCGCCACCGATGCGAGCACGGCCGCAAGGCGCAGGATCGACGTGTTCCGCCGGTTGTGTTCACGTGAGGCATTCGCCACGGTGCCATCCTAGGTAATCGAGGGGATTCACCCCTGGTGAACGACTATCGCGGTCGTGCGGGCGAACGTTTCATCCCGCCGACGGCGAGCAGGGCGTAGCCGAGCGCCAGCACGCCGACGGCCATCGCGGCGACGTTGGTGGCGACCGTGGCGGCGCCGACACTGTCGACGTCGAGAAAGAAGTACGGAGCGCGCCGTCCCAGGTCGTTGAGCACGAGCAGCGCCAGCAGCAGGTAGGCGGCCGGGAACGCCAGCCACGCGACGGGATGCCACCACGCCAGGGCGGCTTTCGCGGTGGCGTCACGGCGGCCCACGAGCACCCAGTCGCACAGCGCGAGGACCGGCACGACGACGTGCAGCAGCAGGTTGGCCACCGTGTAGCCCATGCTCCGGTCGACCAGGAACAGATTCCACACCACACCGGCCATCACCAGGTAGAGGACCACCGCACCCTGGAGACCGGCACGCCCGGGGGCACGCGGCCGCAGCAGGGTCCACAGGTAGTACGCGGCCGCGGCGACGTTGACCTGGTAGGTGAACGTGACCATCCGCCACCAGAGGCCGCGCTCGGAGGTGATCCCGACGGCGAGCAACGCCGCAGCGACGGCGACGACGATTCCGACGCGCAGTCCGATCCGCAGGCTCACGACCTCAGGGTAGAGGCGGGACGGGCGGCGGTGCCGGCTCGACGACCGGCGGCTGCTCGTCGGGCACCCCGGCCAGCCGGTCGCGGATGCGCTGCAGCAGGCCCGGACGCTCCTCGGGGACCGGCGGGGGCACCACGACAGGAGGCGGCGCGGCCGCATCGGCCGGTACCGGCGCGTCGGTCTCGACAGGGATCGGGTCGGGTGCCGGCGCCTCCTCGACCGGGGCCGGCGCGGGCGCGGTGTCGTCCGTCGTCTCCGGCGCGGGGGCCACGTCTGCCGGCGGTGACGCCTCGGGGACCGGAGGTGGAGCCGCCGGGACGATCGGCGTGACGGGGGCCAGCGGCGCGGGCGCGGTCTCGGCGGCGTGCCGCACCGGGGGTGCCGGCCGCTCGGGGACGAACTGCAGCCCGAGGGCCGCGGAGACCGACACGACGAATGCGACCAGGCCGCCGGTCAGCATCGCCGACGGGCCGACCCGTCGCAGCCGCTCGGCTCCGCCCTGGCGCGCCGGCGATGGCGTCGCCGCCGACGTGTCCTCGTCCAACCACCACTCGTCGAAGGCCGGGGCGCAGGCCAGTGCCGCTCCCCGAGCCAATGCCAGCTGCGCCTCGGCGGGTGAGAACACCGGGACGGCGAGCGCGTCCTCGAGCACCGGTGCGATGCCGTCGAGATCCTCTGCCGACCCGACGAGCACCAGCGCCTCGGGCTCCCAGTCCGCCCGGGCGAACACGGCGCTCAACCACCCGATCAGGTCTTCCTCGGTGATCACCGAGGTGTTGACGGCGGTCTGCACGGCGCCGTCGTCGGGGGTGACGATCAGGGCGATCAGCTGGCCCGGCTCCACGACGCACACGGCGGTGGTGTGGTAGCCCATCACGTCGGCGATCCCGCGGGCCACCGCATCCGTGGCCTCCGACAGCTGCACGGGCACGATGTTGTGGCCGCGACCGCTGAGTTCCTTGAGCAGCAGCGACGCCTGGGCCCTGGCGTCGTCACTCCAGGTCAGGCCGATCGACTGCACCCGCTGGCCACGTTGCGCGGCCAGCTCTTCGGTGCGCCGCACCGCTTCGGCGGCCTGCTGCGAGGTCGCCACCTCGAAACCGGAACCCGTCATCGCGGATCCGTCGGCGTCCTGCCCCTCCACCAGGACCAGTCCGACGGCCGATGACGTCACCGACAAGCCGAGTACTGCGTCCACGACATACTCCTTCGTCGCGGCGACCTTACCCGCATCGCATCCGGTGATGCACACCGTCGCCGGCCCTCCAGTGAGAAGCCACGGCTGTGAAAACGCCGCCCTGGCAGCCGTAACGGCTATTCCGCGGGGGTGAGGGTCTGCGCCAAGAGGCGGGGCTCGATGTTGCCGCCCGACAGGATCACCGCGGTCGGCCCCGGCGGCGTGGCGTACCGCCGGTAGGCCGCCAGCGCGACGGCCCCGCTGGGTTCGGCGACCAGGTGTCCTCGCCACGCGAATTCGGTTACAGCAGAGAGTATTTCGCTCTCAGTCACGGTCAGCATGTCATCCAGGACCTGACGCAGATGGGCGAATGTCAACGCCGACGGCTGGGACCGCAGGCCGTCGGCGACCGTGCGGTTGCGCTGCTCGATAGGCCAGTCCACGCGCTCGCCGGTGCGCAGGCCCTCGGCGGCGTCGGCGGCCAGCTCGGGCTCGACGCCCAGCACCACCGCCCTCGGGCACAGGGCCTTGATCGCGACTCCGATACCCGAGGCCAGCCCGCCGCCGCTCACGGGCACCAGCACCGTGGCCACATCCGCTAGGTCCTCCGCGATCTCCAGGCCGATGGTGCCCTGACCGGCGATGACGTCGCGATGGTCGAACGGTGGGATCAGCGTCCCACCGGTGTCGGCGAGCACCTGGGCGGCCACCGCCTCGCGCTGACCCGCGCCGCACAACACCACCCGCGCCCCGTGCGTCCGGGTGGCCGCCACCTTGACCTCGGGCGTCTCCTCCGGCATGACGATGTGCGCCCGCAGGCCGAACGCGGCCGCGGCGTAGGCGACGGCCTGGGCGTGGTTGCCGCTGCTGTAGGCCACCACGTCCGCCACTGCATCGTCTCGCTCCATCGCGGCGGTCAGCGCGTTGAACGCACCACGCACCTTGAACGCGCCGATCGCCTGTAGGTTCTCCGGCTTCACCCAGAGCGGCCGCTCGGGATCGCCCCAGGGCGCGGGCAGCAGCGGCGTCCGCACGACACGGCCGTGGATCCGCTGCGCGGCAGCGCGAATGTCATCGATCGTCACGAGCTGCATGGGTCGAGTCTGCCTCACCCCTAAGGTCGTCGATGATGACCGGATACTGGTTGCCCGTGGTCCCCCGCTACGCCGAGATCGATCAGCAGGGGGTGGTGTTCAACGGCCATTACCTCACCTGGTTCGACGAGGCGTGTACCGGCTTCCTCGAACATTGCGGGGCGACGTACGCCGATCTGATCGGCGACGGTTACGACTTCCAGGTCGTGCACAGCGAGATCGACTTCGCGGCCCCGGTGCGCTGGCGTGACGTCGTCCGGGTCAGCGCCGTGTGCCCGCGGGTGGGCACCACGAGCTTCACCGTCGAGTTCGCGGTGCGGCGGCGGGCGGCCGACGATGCCGAGGACGCAGAACAGGTCGCAGTGCGCGGGGCCAACACCTACGTCGTGGTGTCGACCGACGACTGGACCAAACGACCCGTGCCGGAGGCGCTCCGTACCGCGTTGACCGGCCACGGCGCGGGATGACCGGTACGGTCCACCCATGGGCCACGACCATGGACATGAGCACGGACACCAGCGCGATCTCCCGCCCGGCATGGTCGAGCAGCTGGAGCTCGCGTACGCGGGTGTGGCGTCCTTCGGCCACCGGCCGTTTCTGACCGAGGCCAGCCAGCTCGACTCGTGGAAGCCCGACGTCGCGATCGTCGGCGCCCCGTTCGACATCGCGACGACGAATCGGCCCGGCGCCCGCTTCGGCCCGCGCGCTATCCGCGCGACCGCCTACGAGCCGGGCACCTATCACATGGATCTGGGCCTGGAGATCTTCGATTGGCTCGAGGTCGTCGACTTCGGCGACGCCTACTGCCCGCACGGGCAGACCGAGGTGTCGCATCAGAACATCAAGGAACGGGTGGCCGCGATCGCCAGCCGCGGCATCGTCCCGGTGATCCTCGGCGGTGACCACTCGATCACGTGGCCGGCGGCCACTGCGGTCGCCGACGTGAACGGCTACGGCAACGTCGGCATCGTGCACTTCGACGCGCACGCCGACACCGCCGACGAGATCGAGGGCAACCTGGCCAGCCATGGCACCCCGATGCGCCGGCTGATCGAGTCCGGCGCGGTACCCGGCTCTCACTTCGTGCAGGTCGGGCTGCGCGGCTACTGGCCGCCGCAGGACACGTTCGAGTGGATGCAGGAACAGAAGATGACCTGGCACACGATGCAGGAGATCTGGGAGCGCGGCTTCAAGGCGGTGATGGCCGACGCGGTCGGCGAGGCGCTGGCCAAGGCCGACAAGCTCTACGTCTCGGTCGACATCGACGTGCTCGATCCGGCGCACGCGCCCGGCACCGGCACCCCGGAGCCAGGCGGCATCACCAGCGCCGACCTGCTGCGGATGGTCCGCCAGCTCTGCTACGAACACGACGTGGCCGGCGTCGACGTCGTCGAGGTGGCGCCGGCCTACGACCACGCCGAGCTGACGGTCAACGCCGCCCACCGGGTGGTGTTCGAGGCGCTCGCCGGCATGGCGGCCCGGCGGCGCGACGCCGCAGGCGGGGAACCGGGCCAGCCGGCCCGGTCGTACGTGAAACCGAGCTGATCAGCCCTTGGTGAGCGTGAACTGGCAGATGTCGGTGTAGCCGTCGCGGAACAGGTCGGCGCAGCCGGTCAGGTACTTCATGTAGCGCTCGTAGACCTCGTCGGACTGGATCGCGATCGCCTGGTCCTTGTTGGCCTCCAGCGCGGCGGCCCACAGGTCCAACGTGCGCGCGTAGTGCAGGCGCAGCGGCTGGACCAGACCGACGGAGAAGCCGGCCTTGGTGGCGTGGCTCTTGACCTTGACCGGCTGCGGCAGATCGCCGCCGGGGAAGATCTCGTCCATGATGAACTTGAAGAACCTGATCTTGGTCATCGTGACCGGCAGGTTTCTGGCCGCGAACTCCTCATCGTCGGGCTTGACGATCGTGTGCAGCATCATCACGCCGTCGGCCGGCAGCACGTCGTAGGCGCGGCTGAAGAACTCGTCGTAGCGGTCACGACCGAAGTGCTCGAACGCGCCGATCGACACGATCCGGTCGACGGGCTCGTGGAACTGCTCCCACCCCTGCAGCAGCACGCGCTTGCTGCGGGGGCTGTCGAGGCCGTCGAGCACCTTCTGCACGTGGGCCTGCTGGTTGCGGCTCAGCGTCAGGCCGACCACGTTGACGTCGTATTTCTCGACCGCCCGCTTGATCGTCGCGCCCCAGCCGCAGCCCACGTCGAGCAGCGTCATGCCGGGCTCGAGACCGAGCTTGCCCAACGACAGGTCGATCTTGGCCAGCTGCGCTTCCTCGAGCGTCATGTCGTCGCGCTCGAAGTAGGCGCAGCTGTAGGTCTGCGTGGGGTCCAGGAACAATCGGTAGAAGTCGTCCGACAGGTCGTAGTGCGACTGGACGTCCTCGAAATGCGGAGTCAGGTCCTGGGTTCCGTTGGTGGTGTCTGGCAAATCACTGACCTTTGAATCTCGAGTGCTTGCGAGGCGGCCCCACCGTCTTCGAGGGCCTGTCTCGTCCGGGGCGAAGTTGCTACGCACAGTACCCGAGCAGGCTGGGCGACCGTGAATCGCCGGGCGGGCCCGCCTGCCTGCCCAGGGGGCGAACTATCGTGGGGAGACCGCCGGACCCGCCCATCGACTCTCGGAGGTAATCCACCGTGACGACACCCCAGGACGATCCGTTCGACGATGCTCCAGAAGCCGACGTGGCCGAGCAGCGCGTGCCGGTCGACCCCGGTGACGCCGCCGACGACGGGACCCCGGACGGGTCCTGGCGAGATGCCGACCGGGTGGCCGGCGATCGCGATTGGCAGGCCAGCGAGGCCGATCTGATCGAGCAGACGATCGACGTCCCCATCGACGACGACTTCGACCGCTGACCCCGCGAGGTGGCCACGTCAGACACTCGACACACTCCCCTGCGATTCCGCGGTGATCAGGCGGGTAGTCCGCTGACGTGAC
This sequence comes from Mycolicibacterium sp. 018/SC-01/001, assembly GCF_007096635.1. GTDB lineage: Bacteria > Actinomycetota > Actinomycetes > Mycobacteriales > Mycobacteriaceae > Mycobacterium. The sequence goes on along the minus strand of NZ_VKAA01000009.1, from coordinate 171,513 downwards.
GGACGCGAGTGATGCCACGGTCGACGCCGTGGGCAAACTGACCGAAGCGTTGGAGTGGGTGGAACGCGCTCGGGGACATCTGTATTCGTTCCACCAGCTGATGGGCCACGCCGATCTCACGCTCGGCGAGGCGTGCGACGCGCTGCGGGACGCGGGCCATGACGAGATCGCCGAGCGCCTGGAGACCGAGATCGTCGGCCGCAATGTCCTCGAGGGGCGGTGGACGTTCCAGATCGTCGAGGAGTTCGACGACACTTACTGGAGTCTCGTGCGCGACCACGAGAAGCGGGTGCGCGACGAGCTCGTGGGCGGCCGACGCCACCTGCACGAGGCGCGGATGAAAGAGGACCGTCGCACGCACGGCCGAAAGGGCCATGAGGCCCGGCCCTGACGCTACGCTCGGGCGGCATGGGCAGCCCGGAACTCGGTATGGCACTCGGTGATCTGAGCCGGGTCAACGGAACTCCCCCGCCGCGCGTCGCACTCGCCGATGCCGACCTGGGGTCCTGGGATTTCTGGGGACTCGACGACGACGTCCGCGACGGCGCGTTCACCACCCTGCGCCGGGAGGCGCCCGTGCGCTTCTTCGAGGCCTTCGTGCCCGACGGCGAAGCCCCGGTCGCCGGCCACTGGGCGCTGACCCGCTACGACGACGTGTTCTACGCCAGCAGGCATCCCGAGATCTTCAGCTCGGCCGGCGGCATCGTGATCGGAGACCAGTCACCGGAGCTGGCCGAGTACTTCGGGTCGATGATCGCGATGGACGATCCGCGACACACCCGGTTGCGCAACATCGTGCGCAGTGCTTTCACCCCGAAAGTGCTTGCCCTGATCGAGGATTCGGTGCGGGCACGGGCAGCCCGGCTGGTGGCGGACATGGTGGCCGGCCATCCCGACGGGCAGGCGGACCTGGTCGCCGAGTTCTCCGGACCGCTGCCGCTGCAGATCATCTGCGACATGATGGGCATCCCCGAGTCCGATCATCAGCGGGTGTTCGGGTGGACCAACGTCATCCTGGGTTTCGGCGACCCCGACATCGCCACCGACTTCGAGGAATTCGTGTCGGTCGCGATGGCCATCGGGGCGTACGCCACCGCGCTGGCCGAAGACCGGCGCGAACATCCGGCCGACGACCTCACGACCGCCCTGGTGGCCGCCGAGCTCGACGGTGAACGGCTCACCTCCGCTGAGGTGGCGTCCTTCTTCATCCTGCTGGTGGTGGCGGGCAACGAGACGACCCGCAACGCGATCAGCCACGGCGTGCTGGCACTGAGTCGATACCCGGAGCAGCGGGACCTCTGGTGGGCGGACTACGCGGCGGTGGCCCCGACGGCGGTCGAGGAGATCGTGCGCTGGGCGTCACCGGTCGCCTACATGCGGCGCACCGCCACCCGCGACGTCGAGCTCGGCGGCGTGCGCATCGCGGCGGGCGACAAGGTCACTCTGTGGTACGGCTCGGCGAACCGCGACGAGTCGAAGTTCGCCGACCCGTGGCTGTTCGATGTGCGTCGCCACCCCAACCCGCACGTCGGGTTCGGCGGCGGGGGCGCGCACTTCTGCCTCGGCGCCAACCTCGCCCGCCGTGAGATCACGGTCGCGTTCGAGGAATTGCATCGCGCGGTGCCGGACCTGCGTGCCGTGCGCGAACCCGACCGTCTTCAGTCGGCGTTCATCCACGGCATCAAGCGGCTACCGGTCGCCTGGAGCGTGTGATCCCCTCAGCCTCGCCGGGCGTCCGGCGCCACGCGATGGGTGTCGCGGGCGTCATCCGTGGAACTGTGGCGTCCGCGGGCTTCGGCTTCGTGGTCGCCGGCGGCCTGCGCCGTCACCTCGTCGTCTGAGCGGCGCACGCGCGGGTCGAGCTGGTCCGCGTGCTGGCGGCGCTCGTCGAGATGCTGCTGAGAGCTGGTGAGCGCGTCGCGGCGGCCTGCCGCGGTCTCGGCGAGGCGAGCGGCTTCAGCAGCCTTGGCATCGGCTTCCGCCTGAGCTGCACGGGCTTTGGCCTCGGTCTCCTCGACCAGGGTGGCCTGGCGCTGCACACGCTGGCTGTCGTGTTCGACCTCTTGGCGGATGCGGTCGGCTTCTGCGGCCCGCCGCTTGTTGCGTGACGTGCGCGCCGCGAACACGATCAGCGCGATGACGATGATCGCGACGACGACCGCGACCACGATCCAGACGGTGTTGCTGCTGTCCATGACGGTTCCTCGCCTTCTCGTGCGGGCCCGCCGATGCTGACGACCCCATCAATAAGCGGCGGATGCCCGGGCGGTCGGCGAGCTAAACCGGGGCGCTAGTGCACCTGCAGCGCACGCAGCATCCCGGCCGCCGAGCGTGGCCAGGTGAACTGCTCGGCCCGCTGCCGCGCACGGTGCCTGCGCAGGTTCTCCGGCCGGCTGATGACCGTGGTCACGGCGTGGGCGATCGCGCGCGGATCGTTGTCGGCGACGGCGCCGCTGTCGTGGGTGAGGATTTCTGCGAGCGCCGACGTACGCGACACGACCGCCGGTGTCCCGCACGCCAGTGCTTCCAGCGCCGCCAGGCCGAAGGTCTCGTGAGGGCCCGGGGCGAGCGCGACGTCAGCGCTGGCGAGGATCGCGGCCACGGTGTCGCGACGTCCGATGAAGCCGGTGAAATCGACGGGCAGCCCGTCGGCGTGGCGCTGCAGCCGGGCGCGCAGCGGGCCTTCGCCCACCATCACCAGACGAGCGTCGACACCCGAATCGCACAGCGCGGCAAGCGTATCGATGCTGCGCTGCGGATGTTTCTCCACGGAGAGTCGCCCGCAGTGCACGAGCAGTGTCTGGCCGGGGCGGGCCCAGCGCGCGCGCAGGGCGTCGGAGCGGTGTCGCGGGTGGAACTGGTCCAGGTCGACACCCAGCGGCACCGTCACCAGGTTCGTTGCGCCGATGCGGTCGAACTCCTCGCGGGCGAAGGCGGTGGTGCAGACGACGATGTCGTAGTTGGTGGCCGTGCGCCGGTTGGCCGCGTCGGCGACCGTTCTGGCCCACCCCCGTGGGAGGACCTGTCCGACGAGTCGATCGAGGCGCTCGTGGGAGATCATCACCGTCGACACGCCGTGCCGTCGGCCCCACGGTCCCAGCGAGCGCAGCGTGAGCCGGTCGGACACCTCGAGCGCGTCGGGTCGCACGTGTTCGAGCAGCGCGGTCACCGGGCGCGGCGACACCGCGCGGTACCCCCCGGTGCCGGGAATCAATCTGGCGGGCAGGCTGATTCGAACGACGCCGCTGGGCAGCGTGGTGGTTTCCGCGGTGCGTCCCGGCACGATCAGCACCACGGTGTGCCCGGCGGCGCAGTACTCGGCACCGAGGCGGTCGACGGCGGTGCGCAGGCCGCCGGACCGGGGTCCGTAGAAGTTGGCCACCTGCACGACCCGCATGGCGCCATGACAGCGTGCGCCGGTGTGCGGGTGGCAACGGTGGGCCTGCGCGTCGACGAACAGCGGGTGGCGACTTCGTCGCCGGGTGTCAGCCGACGTGGACGGTGAGCCAGTCGAGCGTGCGGCGCCACGCATCATCGGCCGCGGTCTGATCGAAGCGCTCGCCGGTGTCGTTGAAGAATGCGTGGTTGGCGCCGGGCTCGGTGACGAGCTCGTGCACCAGCCCGGCTTTCTCCAGCGCGGCGCGGGCGGCCGGCTCGGTGGCGTTGACCCGCTGGTCGAGGGCTCCGTAGAAGCCGAGTACGGCCACGCCCTGCGACTTCGAGAAGTCGGGATCGTCCGGCGTCGGCCCGTAGAACGGGAACGCCGCGGCCAGCTGGGGCACACCGGTGTCGAGCAGTCGCCACACCAGCCCGCCGCCCATGCAGAACCCGATCACGGCGTGCTTGCGATCGGGCGTCCGGCGGGCCAGCTCGGCGATGCCGGACTGAAGGTCGGCCACCATGTCGGCCTGCGGGCGCTCGCCGAGCGCTGCGGTGGCGGCCGCAGGATCGGTGAAGGTCGCGGTGCCGCCGCGCTCCGACAGCAGATCGATCGCCAGGCTGGAATAGCCCGCGCCGGCCAGACGTCCGGCGACCGACCGCACCCAGTCGGTCAGGCCCTTGTTCTCGTGGATCACGAGGATGCCGCCACGGGCGTCGGCGGGCTGCGCCCACGCGCCCTGGAGTTCTCCGGCGGGGCCGCGCCAGGTGATGGGCGTGGTGGGCAGTGCGCCCGCCAGCCCCGGCGGCTGGGGCCGTACCGGCGCCGCGTCGGTCGAGCCGGCGGGGCTGGTCGAACTGGCCGGTGTGGTGGCGGCGTTCTCGGCACAGGCGGCGATCAGCGCCGACGCGCCGGCCGCGCTCACTCCCAGCAGGGCGAGCCGGCGCAGCGCCTCGCGGCGGGACAGCAGGCCCTCGACATGGTCGGTGGCGATTTCTTCGGCGATGTAGCGCTGTAGCGGCGTCACCTCCCCGATTATGCGCGGACGCGGGTAGACAAATCGATGAATGTGTTCACGATGTCGTTGACACCTGTCGTGCCGACCTGTTCGATGAGGACGTGAGCAGCGCTGTGACCTACGACACGATCATCCGTAACGGCCGCTGGTTCGACGGCACCGGCGCACCGTCGGCCGTGCGCACCGTCGCGATCAAGGACGGCCACGTCGCCGCCATCACCGAGGACGATCTCGCCGACGCCGAGTGCGCCGACGTCATCGATGCGGCCGGGGCGTGGGTGCTGCCCGGCATGATCGACATCCACACGCACTACGACGTGGAGGTGCTCAACGGGCCCGAGCTGTCCGAGTCGCTGCGGCACGGCGTGACGACCGTGCTGCTCGGCTCCTGTTCGCTGTCGACCGTCTACGTCGACGGCAGCGACGCGGGCGACATCTTCGGTCGGGTCGAGGCGATCCCCCGCCAGCACGTGGTCGCCACGATCGAGCAGCACAAGACATGGCGCAACGGCGAGGAGTACATCACCGCGCTCGAGGAGCGCCCGCTGGGACCCAACGTCGCCGCGTTCATCGGCCATTCGGACATGCGTGCCGCGGTGATGGGCCTGGACCGCGCCACCCGCTCCGACGAACGACCCTCCCGCGCGGAACAGGCGCAGATGGAGCGCATGCTCATCGAGGCGTTGCGCGCCGGATTCGTCGGAATGTCCTCGCAGCAGCTGCTTTTCGACAAGCTCGACGGCGAGGTCTGCCGGTCGCGCACGCTGCCCTCGACATACGCGAGGCCGCGGGAGCTGCGGCGCCTCAAGGCGATCCTGCGCGCAGCGAACCGGGTGCTGCAGTCCGGACCCGACATCGGGAACCCGCTCGACATCGGTTCGCAGGCGTTGCAGTCCCTGGGCATCATCCGCAATCCCCTCAAGACCAGCCTGCTCTCGGCCGCCGACGTGAAGTCCAACCCGGTGGCGGTCAAGATCCTCGGTCCGCTGGCCAAGCTCGTGAACAGTTTGGGCGGTGATTTCCGGTGGCAGCACCTGCCGGTCCCGTTCGAGGTCTACGCCGACGGGATCGACCTGGTGGTCTTCGAGGAGTTCGGTGCCGGCGCGGCGGCACTGCACCTGCGCGACGAGGTGGAGCGCAACGCGCTGCTGCGGGACGAAGACTACCGGCGCCGCTTCCGGCGGGACTACGACGCGAAGTTCGGTATGAAGGTGTGGCATCGCGACTTCTTCGACGCCGAGATCGTCGGCTGCCCCGACGCGTCGGTGATCGGCAAGTCCTTCGGTCAGGTCGGGCAGGATCGCGGCGGCCTGCATCCCGTCGACGCGTTCCTCGACCTGGTGCTCGAACACGGCACCGATCTGCGGTGGCGCACCACGATCTCGAACCACCGGCCGGAGGTGCTCAAAGCCCTGGCGCGCGATCCCGGTGTGCAGATGGGCTTCTCGGACGCCGGTGCCCACCTTCGCAACATGGCGTTCTACAACATGGGGCTGCGCCTGCTGCGGCACGTCCGGGACGCCGAACGCGCCGGCACGCCCTTCATGAGCGTCGAGGCAGCGGTGCACCGGCTGACCGGCGAACTGGCCGACTGGTACCGCATCGATGCCGGTCATCTGCGCGTCGGCGACCGCGCGGACGTCGTGGTCATCGACCCCGAGCGTCTCGACGAGTCACTGGACCGCTACGCCGAGTCAGCGGTCGAGCAGTACGGCGGCCTGTCCCGCATGGTGAATCGCAACGACGAGACCGTGCTCGCGGTGTTCGTCGGCGGGCGTGCGGTGTTCCGCGACGGGGCGCTGACCGAGGACGTCGGCACCCGGCGCACCGGTCGCTTCCTGCGTGCGGCACATCGTGTCCGCGCCCTGGCGGCGTCGGCTGGCGAGCTGACCCGTGTCGGCTGAGCAGATCGTCGCCGGCATGTGGGCTGCGCTGTCCGATCGCGACTGGGGGCAGCTGAAGACCCACCTGTCCGACGACTGCATCTATCTCGACATGCCGGTCGGGCCCGCCGCGGCGGCGCGCGGGCCCGACGACATCGTCAAACGGCTCAAGATCGGCCTGGAACCACTGGCCTCCTACGAGAACTTCCCCGGCCTGATGGTCAGCAACGGCACCGACCTGATGTACGAGCACCACGAGGAATGGCACTGGGCCACAGGTGAATCGGCGGTCTTGCAGTTCGTGACCGTACACCGGGTGGTCGACGGCAGGATCACGCTGTGGAAGGACTACTGGGACATGGGCGCGTTGGCCAACCACGCGCCACCGTCCTGGCTGGAGGACTTCGCGACCGCCGACATGTCGTGGGTGTTCGACGCGACCGGACTCGTCTAGAGGAGATCGCAGATGCTGGACCTGAAGATCACCGGCGGCACCGTCGTGGACGGCACCGGGGCCGAGCGATTCCCCGCCGACATCGGCGTGAAGGACGGCCGCATCGTCGAGGTGCGCCGGCGCAGCGGCGACGACGACGGTCTGACGACTGAGGCCGCCGAGCACATCGACGCCACGGGCCGGTTCGTCACACCGGGTTTCGTCGACATCCACACCCACTACGACGGCCAGGTCAGCTGGGACGACACGCTGGCGCCGTCGAGCCTGCACGGGGTGACGACGGTGGTCAGCGGTAACTGCGGCGTGGGTTTCGCCCCGGTCCGGCCGGGCCGCGAGCAGTGGCTCATCGAGCTGATGGAAGGTGTCGAGGACATCCCCGGCAGCGCGTTGGCCGAGGGCATCACGTGGCAGTGGGAGAGTTTCCCCCAGTACCTCGACGCCATCGACAAGCGGTCCCTGGCCGTGGATTACGGGACGCAGATCGCGCACGGCGCGGTCCGTGGCTATGCGATGGGCGAACGCGGCGCCCGCAACGAGGAGGCCACCGCCGACGACATCGCCGCGATGGCGCGCATCGTCACCGAGGCGATCGAGGCGGGCGCGCTGGGCTTTTCGACGTCACGCACCGAGGCACACCGCGCCATCGACGGGGAACCGGTGCCAGGCACCTACGCCGCCGAGGCGGAGCTGTTCGGGCTGGGTCGCGCGATGGCCGCCGGCGGCCGAGCGGTGTTCGAGGTGTCGCCCCAGGGCACCGCAGGCGAGAGTCCCGCCGAGGCGACGATGCGGGAACTCGACTGGATGACCACGCTCTCCGCCGAGATCGAGCGGCCGGTGTCGTTCACGATGATCCAGACCGGCGGCGCGCCCGATCTGTGGCGCCGTCAACTCGACCGGGCCGGCCTCGCGCTGGACCGGGGCATCGAACTCTACGCACAGTTCGCCGCCCGCCCCTTCGGGATGTTGTTCGGCTTCACGGGATATCACGCGTTCACCCACCGCCCGACCTACCGGAAGCTCAAGGCCGAACTCGGGCATGCCGACCTGATGGCCCGCCTCGCTGACCCGGCGGTCCGGGCCGCCATCCTCGCCGAGACCGACCTGCCGCCGCAGCCGGTGCCGATGTTCGACGGGCTGTACGCACTGATCCAGTACAGCGTCGACAAGATCTTCCCCATCGGTGACCCGCCGGACTACGAGCCGACACCGGACATGACGGTGGCCGCGATCGCGGCCCGCCGCGGCGAGGACCCGCTCGCGACCATGTACGACCTGATGCTGGAATCCAGTGGCGCCGCGATGCTCATGCTGCCGTTCTTCAACTACGCCCAGGGCAATCACGACGCGATCCACGAGATGATGACCCACCCGGCTGCGGTGTCGGGGCTGTCCGACGGCGGAGCGCACTGCGGGCTCATCTGCGATGCCTCCTACCCCACCTTCCTGCTCACGCACTGGGCGCGCGACCGCCACCGAGGCCCGAAGTTCTCCCTCGAGTACGTGGTTCGCAAGCAGACCCTGGACACCGCAACGCTTTTCGGTCTCTCCGATCGCGGAGTGATCGCCCGAGGGCGCAAGGCCGATCTCAACGTGATCGACATGGAAGCGCTGCGCCTCGACGTCCCGCGGATGGCCTATGACCTGCCCGCGGGCGGACGCCGGCTGATCCAGGGCGCTTCGGGTTACGACGCCACTGTGGTCAGTGGTGTGGTGACCCGCCGCCACGGCGCCGACACCGGCGCGCGCCCCGGTCGCCTCATCCGCGGCGTGCGCTAATCGGCGATCAGAGCGTCGATCTGGTTGGTCGCCGACGTGGCGCCCTCGATCATGCCCATGTCCAAGACCTGCTGGAGCGCCTCGGCCGAGGCGTAGGTGCTCACGTAGGTCGCACGGGTGCCGCCGTCGCGAGCTTCGAACGTGAACACGTTCTTCGACACGGGCAGATCGGTTCTCGGTGTGAAGTCGTCCTCGGCGAAGCCGTCGTCGAACGTGAACCGCTGCGGTTCGTCGACCGCGGTGACATCCCAGTAGCCGGGGAACTTCTGACCCTCCGGTCCGGTCATGTAGTAGGTCACCCGTCCGCCGGGTCGCAGGTCGTGATCGACGACGGTCGCCGGGTATTCCGGCGGCCCCCAGACCTTTTCGAGCTGACGCGGATCGGCGTAGATCTGCCAGATGCGCTCGACGGGCGCGGCGAAATCCGCGGTGATCGTCAGGCTACGGGCGTCCAGATCGTGGTGGACATCGGTGACGGGCATGGTCATTCCTCTCGGGTGTTCTCGGGTGATGCGTTGTCAGATCCTGCTTTTTCGGACGCGAGGAGGTCGTCGATGCGGGCGACGCGGCCGCGCCACACCTGTTCCAGCTCGGCGAGCAGTGAAGCCACCGAACGGATCGCGGCGACCTCACCGCTGGCCAGCTGTTCGCGGCCGTGCCGCCGCTTGGTGATCAACCCGGCTCGATCGAGCACGGCGACGTGTTTCTGCACCGCGGCGAAGCTCATGTCGTAGTGCGCCGCGAGCGTGGACACCGAGTGCTCGCCCGCTAGGACCCGTCGCACGATGTCGCGCCGCGTCCGGTCGGCCAACGCATGGAGCAGCGCGTCTGCGCGGTCCTCGTCGAGCACATCCATCCGCCTAACATACAACCAATCGGTTGTATGTTGTCAAGGGGTCCGGCGCACTCACACACTCCAAGCGAGACGGAACTTCTCGGCCAGTTCCTCCGGGCCCAGGTCGCCGAAGGTCTCGTGCTCGTAGCGACGCACCGCCAGCACCGCGTCGACCACAGGATCGCCCAGGATCTCCCGCAACGTCGTCGACCGGTCCAGGGCATCCAGCACGGTGGGCTGATCGGTTGCGAGCACCGAGACACCCGCGTCGGCGCGGTCTGCCTCCGACAGAGACGACGGGTCCACGGCCACCTCTGCGGGCAGGCGCCGGCCCTGCTCGATGCCGTCGAGCGCCAGGCCCAGCACCGCGGCCGAGGCCAGATAGGGATTGGCCGACGGGTCGATGATCTTGACCTCGATGTTGGCGCCGTACACGTTCGCCGGTCCCGCGGTCAGGAAGCGCACGGCGGCCTCGCGATTCTCGGTGCCCCAGCACGCATAAGCGCCGGCCCAGCTCCCCGCCTGCATCCGCAGTCCCGACAGGATCGAACCGCTCAACACGCCCTGCGCCCCGGCCAACCCGGCGAGCACCCCGGCCACCGCCGAGGCCCCCTCGTCGGTCATACCGGCAGGCGCGTCACCGCCGGAGAACAGGGGCTGCTCGTCACGGGTGAGCGAAAAATGTTGATGCGCACCCGATCCGACACTCCCGGCGAACGGCACCGGCGACAGGCTGACGCGCAGACCGTACTTGCGCGCCGCGCGGCCGATGATGATGCGCATCAGGCTGACGTGGTCAGCCGCAGCGACGGGCGGGAGCGGGGCCAGCGAGATCTCGAACTGGTTGCTCCCGTACTCGGGGTGGAACTGTTCGATCGCCACGCCGGAGGCCGTCGCGGCGGCCGTGACGTCACGGACGAAGCCCTCGAACTCGAGCACGCCGGCCAGCCCGTACTGGGCCCACAGGTCGGCACGCAGCGCGGCGCCGTCGGGGCCCACGAGAACGAACTCGATCTCGTGGCCGACCAACGCGTCGAGACCCGCCTGCGCGAGTCTTTCTTCGACGCGGCGCAGTGTTCCGCGGGTGCAGAACGGGTCGACAGATCCGTCCTGGCTGTAGAAATCGGCTGGCGCCCAGGCGAATCCGTCGCCGAGGATGCGCAGCGCGCTGAGGTCGATCCGGATCCGCTGGTCCCCCACGACGCCGGTTGCCGGGCTGAAGGCGATGCCGACCTTGTCGATGGTGAACACGTGCCAGACCGGGCTGGCGCCGAGCCCCGGATCGGCGAAAGACCCCATCCGGCGCAGCGGGACGGTTTTGGCATGCATGAGGCCTGCCGGGTTGACGACGGTGCCGATCAGCGTCGCGACACCGTCGGATTCGAGCTGGGCGATCGCCGCGGCGGCGAGCGGTTTGGCGGCCATGCGGTCATTCTGCCGCCGGGCCGTCGCATTCACAGTGTGATCGCGCAGGCCTGTCCGATGTCGAGCGTGCGCAACATGCGACCCATCCCCACCCACATCGCGCACGAGATCGCGAGATCGGTGAGCAGCTCGTCGTCGAAATGCTCCTTGGCGCGGGCCCAGAAGTCCTCGTCGTCGCGTAACGCCGTGTGGTCGGTGGCGAACCGGTGCGCGAACTCCATCGCGATGCGCTCGGAGTCGCTGTACCCCGGCCACGTCCGCCACTGCGTGGCGTAGTCGTAGAACTCCTCGGTGATGCCGTTGGCCTCGCCCTCGCCGTCGCGCGTGTTCTGGCAGGTGACGCATTCATTGGCGTAGGCGATAACGATGCGGGCGGCCTCGCGGGTGCGCATCGGCAACCGGTTCTTGGTGTAGACCGCATTGCTGAACCGGGCCATCGCCGCCCCGAGTTCGGGCGACGTGACCGCGAAGCCGGTCACGTCGTCGTCGGCGAAGTCCCCGATTCGGCTCATCGCCGAAGTGTAACGCGTTCTAGTTCGTGCCGACGCTGGGTGGGCGAGACACGCACTGCGCCAGGTAGAGCTCCTCGCCGAGCTTGCCCATCAGTTCCAACTGCGTCTCGAGGTAGTCGATGTGCAGTTCTTCGTCGGCCAGGATCTCCTCCAAGAGGTTGGCCGAGGTCGCGTCGCCCTTCTCGCGACACATGATGACCCCCGGCCGCAACCGGGCGACCACTTCGTATTCGATGGCGAGGTCGGCTTCGAACTGCTCGCGCACGGTCTGGCCCACGCGCAGAGAGAACAGGCGCTGATAGTTCGGCAGGCCGTCGAGGAGCAGAATGCGGTCGGTGATCTTCTCCGCATGGACCATCTCTTCGAAGGATTCCTTGCGGGTGTGCTCGGCCAGCTCGGTGAAGCCCCAGTTGTCCTGCATCTTCGAGTGCAGGAAGTACTGATTGATCGCCGTCAGTTCGCTCGTCAGCTGCTCGTTGAGCAACTTCAGAACTTCGGGATCCCCTTGCATGGCTTGCTCCTCAACCAGGTCATCGACTCGCACGGGCTGTCGTGCGAGCAGGTTCAATCTAGTCCACTCGCGGCGCCATCAGACGCAACTCCGAGCGTAGGTCTGGACCGATCTCACGAAGTAAGGCTAGACTTCGCTTCCGAAGGTAAGGCTTGACTCAGTCGTAGTGACACCGACAGTGAGGATGGGGCGTCGCGGATGTTCGTCTGCTTGTGCACCGGCACCACCAGCCACGTCGTCGGCGAGCTCGTGGCCAACGGCGCCCGCACGTCGCGCGACCTGGCCGAGGCATGCGGCGCCGGTGGCGACTGCGGCCGGTGCCGTCGCAATCTCCGGGCGATCATCGAGGCGCACTTTGCTCAGGTTCCGTCCCCGGCTGTCAGCGTCGCTGGGTGAACTGAGTCAATGCCGCGGCGTTGGCCGCCCCGCCCAGCAGTTGGGCGAACTCCGCGTTCTCCTGAGCGGTGGCCTCCGCGATCCCGTGCCGGTAGCCCTGCGCGATCGTGCGTTTGACCGCCACGAGACTCGAGATGGGGCGTGCGGCAAGGATTTCGGCGTGCCGACGTGCCTCGGTCATCAGATCGTCGGGCTCGCACACCTTCCAGGCCATGCCCATCCGGTGCGCCTCCTCGGCGTCGACCCACTCCGAAGACAGCAGCATCCAGGCCGCGTTCTGCCGGCCCATCAATTGGGGCAGCAGATACGACGATGCCGCCTCGGGGGCGACGCCGAGGCTGGTGAACGGACACTTCAAGCGCGCCGTCGACGACATGAACACCAGGTCGGCGTAGCCCAGGATCGTGGTTCCGATTCCGACCCCGACGCCGTTGACGGCGCAGATCAACGGTTTGGTCAGGTCCGCGAGGGCGGTGATCATCCTTGGGAAATTGCTGCCACCACTGTAGGAGCCGTCGGCGATGCGGGCCTGCATCTCCTTGAGGTCGTTACCCGCACTGAACGCGCGGCCCGCACCGGTCACGATCACGACAGCCACCTCGGGGTCCGCGGAAGCCTCGTCGAGCGCCGTCGCGGTGGCGAGGTAGAGCTCCTCGGTGAACGCGTTCAGCGCTTCGGGCCGGTCGAGAACGATCGTGCGTACGCGATTGTCATCGCTGATCCGAAGGGTCACGGTGCCACCGTAGCGAACGGGTCACGCACGACGTAGCGGCTGCTGGGGACGGTGTCGACGTTCTCGTTGGCCCCGAAGGCCGCGGTGCTGGCCATCATTCGCGTCATGCGGTCGGACAGATCGTCGTCGTCGGCGGCGCCGAAGAACGCGTGCAGGTCGGTGGTCGCCGCCAGTGGGAAGAGCTCCTCGACGATCGCGGAGATCGGTTCGGCGCCGGCGGTCAGCGCTCGGACCACGGTGTTCTGGGTGTAGCCGAACGTCGCCTGGGTGTCGATCGCGACCTGAGTGTGATCGCGGTGCCACCGGGTCAGCCATGTGCGCTCGTCCAGCGCCGCCGGCCGGCGCAACAACGCGACGTTGGCCAGACCCGGCGTCCGCTCTCCGAGCGGTGTCGGTGGCGGCTTCACCGGAACGGACTCGGTGACCAGATAGGCCGCCAGCTCCTGGCTGTGCGCGGCCAGAATCTCTGTGGCCGCGGCGATCTGGGTGCCGTAGTACTGGTCGGTCCAGATGCTGACGATGCCGATCACCGGCGGGTCGAGGGTCGTCAGGGTCATCAGGGAGTCGGTGACGGCCGCGTCCCGGACGTTCACGGTGAGCCCGGCGACGCCGGTGTCGGCCAGCTGCTGGGCGACATCCGTGCGTAACCGTGTGCACCATGCCTCGTCACCGGGCGCGCCACGTAACGTCATGATCACTTTCTCCACTCCGCGACGATAACCCCGAGCAAGAATGGGGAGATGATCACGGGCGAGACGGTGCGCGCAGCCATGCCGGAGGTGGCTCCGGTGGCGCGCAGCGTCGCCGTCACGGTCGTCGCGGCGCTGTGTGCGATGCGGTGGGGCCCGCCCGGTTCGGCGACCGCCGTCGCCGGCGCAGCGGCGATCGCCGGAGTGGCCGCGCTGCAGCGGGATCCGCGCGGGCGAACCCTGCGGGTGCTGGTCGTGTCGGTGGTGCTGGGAATCGCCGTGCTGGTGGGCACCTCGACGTCCGCGGTGTTCGGGGCGTTCGTCGTCGCCGCCGGCGCCTGGTGTGCGCTCGCGGCGCTGCCCTGGGTGTGGAGCGCGCATGCGGGCCTGGTCGCGAGCGCATCGGGGGCGCTTCTGCTCGGCACCGCGTCGACGGCGCCGACATGGGAGGCAACCCTCGGGGTCGCGGTCCTCGCGGCGTCCTCGGGTGCGGTGCAGGCCGCGGTGACCGCGGCGTGGCCGCCGCGGCGATGGCGCGTCCAGCGCGAGGCGCTCGTGGCGGCGTACGGTTCACTCGCCGAGGACGCGACGCGGCTTGCCGCCGACGCGCACGAGCCGGTCGCCAGTGCCGAGCCGATGATGGCGCTGCGCGCGGCGTTCGCCGCCGACACCGCACAGCCGAGGCGGCGGTCCGCCGGCTACCGCAACTGGTACGTGGTACCTGCGCGCATCGGCGCCACCCTCTCCGACCTGTCGGCGGGTGCGCAGACAACCGAGATCCTGCACGCCGCGGCAGCCACGTTGACCGCGCTGGCCGACGCCGACCGTTCCGCCCGCCCGGCGCTCGACGCCGCACTGCAGGATCTCGACGCCGCCGTCGCCACGGCCGGTGACACTGACCGGGCTGCCGCACAACGACTTTCCGCGTATCTTCACCTGGCCGCCGCCCGGCGCCCCCACGACGGACTCCGCGTCAGACCGGCCGATCTGCGGACGCGGGTTCGGGCGCGGCTCGAGGGGCTGCGAGAGCGGGTCGACCGGCACTCCCCCGTCTTGCGTCACGCGGCACGACTCGGTATCGCGGTGGCGACGGCATGCTTGTTGGGACGGCTGACCGCGGTGGGCGACGGAACGTGGATCGCGCTCACGGTTCTCATGGTGTTGCGTCCGGAGACAGCGCACACCTACACCCGTTGTGTGGGGCGCACCGCAGGCGTGGCCGCCGGTGCGCTGGTGGTGTCGTGCATCGCCGTCGTCGCGCACGCCGCGCCCGCCGTCTTCGTCATCCTCGCCGGTGTGGCCATCGGCGTCGCCCATGCCGCATGGCGCTACGGATACATCGCGTTGGCCGCGGCGATCGCGGCCGCCGCGGCGTTGGTCCTCGGCATCGATCACGCCGCGCTGATCGACAATCCGCGCGAGGTACTGGTCGCGACGGCGGTCGGTGGCGCGCTCGCCGTCCTCGCGCACGTGGTGTTGCCCGACGATCCGCTGACCCGGCTCGCGCAGCGGGCGGGCGAACTGCTCAAGACCGAGATCGACTATGCGGCAACGGTGGTGAAGGTCTACCTGCACGAGATCGACAGTGCGACGGAGGTCCGTGCCGCTGCATGGGAGCGCACCTTCCGCGCCCGGGCGGCGTTCGAGGCCGCGTCCGGCGCGGCCCGGTTGGTCTCGGCCGAGCAGCGGCGCTGGCTGCGGTGCTATCGCAGCGTGCTGAACTCGATCACGGGGTCCTGCGCGACACTCGAGGACAATCTGCCCGTCGACGCCTTCCCTGCGCAGCACCGGCCGTTCGTGCGTGCGGTCGACGAGTACGTCGAGGCGCTCTGTGGTGAGCCGACGTCTTCCACGGATCCGTGGAGTGTGGACACCGAGGAACTGACCGCCGCGGCGGAGCGGGTGCGGCGATCGGTACCCGCACATGAAGCCGTCGAGGGATCGGCTCGCGTGCTGGTCTCGGAGATCGCCTCGATCACCCGGGCACTGTGCCAGGTGGCCGACACCCCATGGCCCGCGGCGTCGCACTGAGACACCCGCCCGTCGCCTGAAGTCATCGCGTGTTGACATATCGCCGGATCGGCCTACAGTCGAAGTCAACAACCGTTGACTTTGGAGGAGTTCCGAATGAGTACACGCATTCCCGTCCTCGTCGTCGGAGCCGGGCCGACCGGCCTCGCGGCCGCGCTGGAACTCTCCCGGCTGGGCGTCGACGTCCGCATCGTCGACCGGGCGCCGTGCCCGGCGACCGAATCGCGGGCACTGGCCGTGCAGGCGCGCACCCTGGAGCTGCTCCGGGTCCGCGGCGTCGGGCTCGACATGGTGCCGCTGGGCAATCAGGTGCGGGCTGCGGCGCTGCACGCCGGCGGGCGGACCATCGCGCGGGTCGAGCTGAACCGGATGCCGAGCGCATTCAACGGCATCCTGATGCTCGCCCAGTCGGAGACCGAGCGTCTGCTGGCGCAGCACCTCGACGGCGTGAAGGTCGAGCGCGGTGTCGAGGTGGTCTCTGTTCGCGATGCGGTTGGGGCACAGTCGGTCTCGGTGACGCTGCGTTCGGCTGACGGTGAAGAGGAGCGCGTGGAAGCCGACTATGTGATCGCCGCCGATGGTCCGCACAGCACGCTTCGCAGAGCGCTCGGGGTGCCCTTCCCCGGCCGCACCCTGCCGCACGACTACGTGCTGGCCGATCTACACATCGACGGCGCGATGCCCGCGAATCAGGTGTCGATCTTCCTGGCCCGCGACGGCTTCGTCGCCGTCTTCCCCATGGAGCACGGCAGATTCCGCATGATGGCAACGGACCCGGACGGAGTGTTGACCGGCCGAGGGGCGGCGCCCACTGTCGATCAGATGCAGGAGCTCTACGACCGCACGGTCGACGTGCCGGCGCGCCTGCACGGGCTCAACTGGAGTTCGCAGTTCCGCATCAACAGCCGGGTGGTCCCGCAGCTGCGTTCGGGCAAAGTTTTGTTCGGCGGGGACGCAGCCCATGTGCACAGTCCGGCGGGCGGGCAGGGCATGAACCTCGGCATCCAGGACATGATCAACCTGAGTTGGAAGCTCGCGATGGTGCTCGACGGCCGGGCCCGACCGGAGCTGCTCGACACCTATTCTTCCGAGCGGCGACCGGTCATCCGAAAGGTGTTGCGATTCACCGAGATCGGCACCCGCATCTTCAACTCCACCAACCCTGTGGTGCATGCGCTGCGTATCCGCATGGCGCCGCGTGCCTTGGCGCGCGATGCCGTACAGGACGCGGCGGCGTCGATGTTCGGTCAGCTGTCCGCGGGCTACCGCGGCGGCGCGCTGAGCGACGGAGCGGGAGGCGTGGGCGCACTCCGGGCAGGTGATCGCGTGCCCGACGTCGACGGTCGCTACGACGCGCTCGACCTCGGTGCGCTGACGTTGTTCGCCGGCGCCGACGCAGGTGCCGTGGTCGACGTGGTTCGCGCGTGGGACGGCGTGGTGAGCGTGCGGGAGGGACACATCCGGGAGTCGGGGTCATGGCTGCTCGTGCGACCCGATGGCTATCTGGCCGCGGCCGGCGGACCCGATGACGCGGATGCCCTGGATCGCTGGCTGCGGCGGTGGTTCATCAAGCCGTAGCTTGTCGGGCTCACGTCGCTTGTCTGCTGTCGGAATCGTTTGTTTGCGAGATTCTCTGGTCTCTTTGACACCGTCAGTCCCCTCCGTCCCATGCCGGCCCGAACTTGTCGGTGTGTCGAACCAGTGTTCGATTCATGGATGTGGTGGCGGGTGCGGTGGCGGGGTTGCGGGCTCAGCTGGCGATCCTGGCCGAGGCCTGCGACACACTCTCGCATCGTGAGCTGGTGGGGCTGATGGCTGAGGTGACGGCGGTGGTGCGGTCGGTGCCGGCGTTGGAGCATCAGATCCTGGCCCGGCTCGTGGCCGAGACCGAGCCGCGTCGGCTCGGGGAGGCATCGTGGACGAAGGTGCTCACCACCGCGCTACGCGTCTCCGACCGCGACGCGAAACGCCGCCTCGCTGACGCCGCAGCGCTGGGCCCGCGGCAGGCGATGACCGGGGAAGCGTTGCCGCCGCTCTGGGAGGCGACCGCGGCCGCGCAGGCCGCCGGGTCGTTGGACGGCGAGCATGTCGCGATCATCGCGAAGTTCCATGACGGGTTACCGGTGTGGGTGGACGTCGACACCCGCGCCGCCGCCGACCGCCAGCTCGCCTCCCTGGGCGCGGGGTTGACCCCGACCGAGCTGGCCAAGGCTGCGGCCCGGTTGGCGGCGATGATCGACCAAGACGGCCCCGAACCCACCGATGCCGACCGGGCCCGCAAGCGTGGCATCACCCTCGGTGCGCAGCAGGCCGACGGGATGAGCCGCCTGACCGGCTGGGTCACCCCCGAATTCCGAGCCCACTACGAGGCCATCCAAGCCAAGCTCGCCGCCCCCGGGATGTGCAACCCCGACGACCACACCCCCTGCATCGACGGCGACCCCGGCCAGGGCCAGGTGCGCGGTGATTCCCGGTCGGTCGCGCAGCGTAATCATGATGCGTGGCTGGCCGTCGGGCGGATGGCCCTGTGCTCGGGAGAGCTCGGCTCGCACAACGGGTTACCGGTGACGGTGATCGTGTCCACGACGCTGCAGGAGTTGGAGAAAGGTGCCGGCGTGGCGGTGACCGGTGGTGGCAGCTTGCTGCCGATGGCCGATCTGATCCGGCTGGCTTCGCACGCGTTCCACTACTTGGCGGTGTTCGATCAGCACACCAGTCAGCCGCTGTATCTGGGCCGCACCAAACGCTTGGCGAGCCCGGCGCAGCGGATCGTGCTGCACTCCTCCGTGCGAGGGTGCACCAGGCCGGGGTGTACGGTGCCCGGCTATTGGACCCAGGTCCATCACGTCACCGACTGGAAGAGCGGCGGGGCCACCGACATCACCGGCCTCACCCTGGCGTGTGGGCCGGACAATCGCATGGTCGAACAGACCGGGTGGACCACGAAGATCAACGACCGCGGCCGCACCGAATGGCTCCCGCCGCCCGACCTCGATACCGGGAGGCGCCGAGTCAACGGCTACCACCACCCCGAGCACTACCTCCTGCCCGACGACGATGGCGATCCATAGATGTTCGCCCTCAACGTCTTTCGCCGATGGGGGCGCCTGTCGCTGCGGGTGGCCGGAATTGTTCCTACCATTGTGTGCCATGGCAGCGCCGAGCGAGGATCCGTCGCGGCCGGTGCTGCCGGCGACTCTGGTCGAAGTGGCGGGCCACCGGCTGCGCGATGCCATCCTGTCGGGTCAGCTCGAACCGGGGGAGAAAATCATCGAGGAACAGCTCTGCGCCGATCTCGGCATCAGCCGGGCGCCGTTGCGGGAGGCGCTACGGCTTCTCGCGCAGCAGGGCCTGGTGGAGCACCTGCCGCGGCGCGGATCGCGAGTCGCCGCGTGGTCTCCGCGGGACATCCTGCAGCTGTTCGAACTGCGTTTCGTCCTCGAGCGGCACGCCATCGAAACCGCGCTCCCCCTCACCGATCCCGACAGTCAACTCGCGCCGATCCGCAGCGCCCTGCGCCGAATGGACAGCGCACGTGACGCGCTCGATCGAGACGATGCGCACCGCGAGTTCCATGCGGCCGTCGTGACGCTGGCCGACAACCGCCAGCTGGACATCGCCCTGGCGCCGATCCTGCTGAAACTGCAACTGCCGATGGCGAAAAACCTGCGTGAGGAGGCTCAGCAGCACGGCGACCCTGCCGACGGTGTGGACCGCCACCGCGCGATTCTGGCCGCGCTGGAATCCAATGACACGGACGTGGTGCTGGCGGCACTTCGTCAGCACGGTCATCTCGACTACCTGGGGCTCGACCAGGACCTCAGCACGCCGGTCACCCGGTGACGGTGAGACGCGGCGCGAACGGCTCACGTCGCCGGTGCAGTGCTTACACAAACGACACATGATGGACCCGCATTCGCCATGATTCTGTCGACAATCGACAAACATGGAGGAACACCGCGGCCCGACGATCGGGCCGTCCGTCGCCGAGATCCTGGCCTCCCACGCCAGCGGAACCGGATCGCCGACCAAGACCGCGGCCCGCGTCGCCGACGCCATCGAGGCCCGCGGTGACGACGGCACCTGGCTGTCCACCGTCGGACGCCGTGAGCTGATCGCCGCGGCCGAAGCCATCGAACGCAGACCCGGCGCCCGCACCCTGCCGCTCTACGGCGTGCCGTTCGGCGTGAAGGACAGCATCGATGTCGCCGGCGTGCCGACCACTCTGTCGTGTCCGGACTTCGCCTACGTCGCCGACAGGACCGCACCCGCCGTCCAGCGACTCCTCGACGCCGGAGCGCTCTACGTCGGAAAGACCAACCTCGACCAGTTCGCGACCGGTCTCAACGGCACGCGCACGCCGTACACCATCCCCCGCAGCGTCTACGACCACGACATGATCTCAGGTGGTTCGAGTTCCGGCTCTGCCCTCGCCGTCGCCCTGGGGCAGGTCCCCTTCGCCGTGGCCACCGACACCGCCGGGTCGGGCCGCGTGCCCGCGGCGCTCAATGGCGTCGTCGGCGTGAAACCGTCACGCGGGCTGATCAGCACCGTCGGACTGGTACCAGCGTGCAAATCTCTCGATTGCCTGACCGTCATGACCGGCAGCGTCGACGACGCCGACCGCGTGCTCGACGTGATGATCGCCCGCGACGACGGCGACCCCTGGTCCCGTGACCGAGGCCCGCGTGTCACCGACGCCCCACTGCGCATCGGCCTCCCGCCCGCCGACGAACTCGAGTTCTTCGGCGACGCACCGATGCGCGCGGCTCACCTGGCGTTCCGTGAGCAGCTCG
This sequence comes from Mycolicibacterium sp. 018/SC-01/001, assembly GCF_007096635.1. Taxonomy (GTDB): domain Bacteria; phylum Actinomycetota; class Actinomycetes; order Mycobacteriales; family Mycobacteriaceae; genus Mycobacterium. The sequence continues at coordinate 151,075 of NZ_VKAA01000009.1, read as the reverse complement.
CGCGACAGCACACCATCGTCGACGTCTCGCTCGAGCCGTTCCTCGCCGCCGGATCCTTGCTCTACCAAGGCCCCTGGGTGGCCGAACGTCTCGTCGAGTTCGGCGACTTCCTCGCCGAGCACCCCGAATCGATCCATCCCGTGGTCCGCGACATCTTCGCCGGCGGCCACCGCTACACGGCGGTCGACGCCTTCGCAGCACTGCAACGTCTGCAGGAACTCAAGGCTCTGGTCGGTCGGCTGTGGCAGGGCATGGACGTCCTGGTGCTCCCGACGATCGGCACCACATTCACCGTCGACGAGGTCCTGGCTGCCCCGATCGAGACCAACACCGTCCTCGGCCACTACACCCACTTCGGCAACCTGCTCGACCTCTGCGGAGTCGCCGTGCCCGTCGGTGTCACCACAGCCGGAAAACCCTGCAGCGCCATGCTTCTCGGTGCAGCGCTGTCCGACGACACCGTACTGCATCTGGCCGCGCAGATCCTCGACGAATCACGGCCCGTCCGCCATCACTCCCCCACCCCGATCCCCTCCGAGGAGCTGCTGTGAACCCCATCCCGATCCCGGCAGAGCCGTCCCCGTTCCCGCTCGTCGCGGGCAAGACCGCGCTGCTCGTCATCGACATGCAGCGAGACTTCCTGCTGCCCGGCGGTTTCGGCGAGAGCCTCGGGAACGACGTCGCGCGTCTGGCCACCGTCGTCCCGCCACTGGCGGCGCTGCTGGACGCGGCTCGCGCTGCGGGGCTCATGGTGATCCACACCCGCGAAGGTCACCGACCGGACCTGTCGGACTGCCCGCCGGCCAAACTCCGTCGCGGCGCGCCGTCGCAGCGCATCGGCGACCCCGGCGCCTTCGGCCGCATCCTGATCCGTGGCGAATACGGCCACGACATCGTCGACGAACTCGCGCCGGTCGACGGTGAGGTGGTGATCGACAAACCGGGCAAGGGCGCTTTCTACGGAACCGACCTGTCCGACGTGCTGACCGATGCCGGCATCACCCAGCTGCTCGTCACCGGTGTCACCACCGAGGTCTGCGTGCACACCACCACCCGGGAAGCCAATGACCGCGGGTACGAGTGCCTCGTCGTGTCCGATTGCGTCGGTTCGTATTTCGACGAGTTCCACCGCGTCGGCCTGCAGATGATCGCCGCGCAGGGCGGCATCTTCGGCTGGGTCGCCGACACCGCGGCTGTCATCCCCGCGCTGCATCAGCTCACCACCACGGCCGCCTGAGGAGACCCATGAGCACCGACGTCACCACTCCCGCGCCCACCGAGAAGCCCGCCTCGGCCGCCTGGTGGACCCGCGGCGATCTCAACGCGTTCTTCGGTCTCGGCTTCAACATCCTGGTCAACGTCCTGACCCTGACCGGCCTGATGATCGGCGTGGTCAAGATCCCCGCCGGAGACGTGCTGGGTACGGTGCTGCCCGCACTCGGCGTCGCGCTCATCCTCGGCAACCTCTACTACACCTTCCTGGCGCGCCGATTGGCGAAGCGCGAGAACAGGTCTGACGTCACGGCGTTGCCGTACGGGCCCAGCGTGCCGCACATGTTCATCGTGGTCTTCGTGGTCATGCTGCCGGTGTACCTGAGCACCGACGACGCGATGCGGGCGTGGTCGGCCGGCCTCGCGTGGGCGTTCATGATCGGCGTGATCGTGATGATCGGAGCGTTCGTCGGACCGTACATCCGGCGGCTCACCCCGCGAGCCGCGATGCTCGGGACCCTGGCGGGCATCTCGATCACGTTCATCTCGATGCGGCCCGCAGCGCAGATGTGGGAAGCGGCGTGGATCGGGTTACCGGTGCTGGCGATCATCCTGATCGGCTTCTTCACCGACATGCGGCTGCCGTTCGGCATCCCGGTGGGCCTGGCGGCGCTGCTCGTCGGCACCGCGATCGGCTGGCTGGGCGGCTACATGTCCGCACCCGATGTCAGCCGAGCCGTCTCGGACATCGCGCTCGGCGTGCCGGATCTGCGGCTGGACATGCTGTTCTCCGGGTTGTCGAACCTCGCGCCATTGCTCGGCACCGCGATTCCGTTGGGCGTCTACAACTTCACGGAGGCGATGAGCAACGTGGAGAGTGCCGCGGCCGCCGGTGACAACTACAACCTGCGCAGCGTGCTGCTCGCCGACGGCGCCGGAGCCGTCATCGGGTCCGCATTCGGATCCCCGTTCCCACCGGCCGTCTACATCGGTCACCCGGGCTGGAAGGACGCCGGCGGTCGCGTCGGATACTCACTGGCCAGCGGCGTCGTCATCGGAATCCTCTGTTTCCTCGGACTTTTCGGCGTCCTCGACGCACTGCTGCCGGTCCCGGCGATCGTGCCGATCCTGCTCTACATCGGTCTGCTGATCGGTGCGCAGGCATTCCAGGCGGTGCCGCGGCTCCACGCTATCGCCGTGGTGGCTGCGATCCTGCCCAACCTGGCGCAGTGGGCCAGCGGCCTGATCGACAACGCGCTCAACGCCGCGGGCACCTCGGCGTCGAAGGTCGGCCTGGAGGCGCTCGGCAATGCCGGCGTCGTCTACGACGGGCTGCTGACGCTGGGCGAGGGCGCGGTGCTCGTCGGGTTGATCCTCGGCACGATGGTCACGTTCATCCTGGAGAAGAAGTTCCTGTACGCCGCGATCGCCTCCGCCGTGGGCGCCGTGCTGTCGTTCATCGGACTCATCCATGCACCGCAGGTGGCGTGGGCGGCGAATCCCCAAGTGGCCCTGGGCTATGCGCTGTTCGCCGTGGTGTGCCTGCTGTACTCGGTGCTTCCGGGCGCGAAGACACCCGTCGTCGTCGACGAATCAGACGTGGTCGCGGGGCACTGAGCTCAGTCGGCGACGAAGGGCACCGACGCGTCGGGGCCGAGCACCACGTACATCCGCCGCCACGGATCGTCGCCTTCGAGGCGCCACTGATGACCGGACCCCGTGGTGTCCTCCGCGAGCAGCACGTCACCGGGTGAGAGCCGGAACTGCTCGCCGTCGCGCGTGGTGAACAGCAGCGTGCCGGCCAGCGTGACGACGAGCTGACGCACCGGGGCCGTGTGCCAGGCCAGCGTTCCGCCTGTCGCCGTCTCCTCCACCGTCACCGACGACACGGGAACGCTCGACGACACCAGGTCGTCGTTGCGGCCCGGCTGCAGGTCGAGCCGCCCGATCTGCACATGGGACGCATCGTCGGAGCCTGTCCACAGCCGCACACACCGGATCATGGGCGTCACCGTAGCCGCCGGCCTCGGGGCGCGTCACACCGTGTCAGCGCCGCGCCGAACATCACAGCAGACTTCGTAGACAATTGTCCACGAAGTTCCTAGGCTGCCTGTCATGATCGATCGTGGCCGCAGCGCCGATCCCCGCGCCGAGCGGGTCCGTGCCCGCCTGCGCGAGGCTGCGTTCGCGATGGCCCACGAACGCCCCGTCGACGAGATCACCGTCGGCGACCTCGTGGCCCGCGCGCAGGTCAGCCGCCAGGTGTTCTATCGGCACTTCCGCGACCGCGACGACGCCGTCAACCTGGCCTTCACCCAGGCGTTCGCCGACGCGACGGCCCGCTGTCACGCCGATCCGCGGACCCGGATCACCGATCTGTTCGCCTTCGCCGCCGAGCATCGCAAGATGTACCGCAACATCGTGCCGAGCACCGTGACCCAGCACGTGGTCAGGATGTTCCGCGCTGCGCTCCTGCCCCCCTGCGAACAGATCGCGACCCAGGGCATGGCGGTCGTCTCCACCATCGCACCGCTGTCCGTCGACGCCGTCACCCGATTCCTCGTCGGCGGTCTCATGGAGGTGCTGCGTTCCTGGATGGAGGACCCCGACGCCTCCGATCTCGCCGGCCGCGTCCAAGCCGCGCTCGACACCATCGACGCGCTGCTGGGCATCTCCTTCTCCGCCACCCCTGACCGAAAGGACCCGTGATGGGCAAGCATCACACCCCCGCCACGCCGGTCGTGGCCGACCGATCCGCCCTGCGCACGGTCGTGCTCGCGCTGGCCGGCCTCACCGTGTTCGTGATCGCGATGATCGCCAGCTACTCGGGTGCATTCGCCAAGCCGATGCTGCACCACATGACCGTCGCGGTGGCCGCGCCGCCGCAGCTCTCCGACGGCTTGCGCGCCCAGGACGCGTTGCAGGTCACCGACGTCGCTGATGCCGAGGCCGCGCGTCGCGAGGTCTACGAGCGCCGGGCCGACACGGCCTTCGCCGTCACGCCCGAGCGCCAGCTCGCGATCTACGTCGCCGGCGGCGGTGGGCACAGTGTGGCCGCGGCCGCCGAGACCGTGGGACGCACGGTCGCCGAGCGCGCCGGCCTGCCCGCCGTCGTGACCGATGTCGCGCCGACGTCTGCCGGCGACCCGTCCGGCACGGTCGAGTTCTACGCGGTCATCTTCCTGTCGATCGGCGCCTCCCTCGGTGCAGCACTCCTCGGGCGGCTGATGGGCCCTGTCCGGACGCCGCGCACCTTCGTCCTGCGCACGCTGTCGCTGTCGGCGTTCTCCGCCGTGCTCGCCGGTGCCGTGACGGTGTACGCCGACGCGGTGCTCGGCGCGCTGGTCGGCCACTCCTGGCAGATCTTCGGGGCGCTGTGGCTCTACGCGATGGCCGTCGGCGGCGCAATCACCGGTGTGGCCGCCGCATTCGGTACCGCGGCGTCGGTACTGCTGGGGCTCTTCCTCGTCATCGTCGGCAACGCCGCGGCCGCCGGACCCGTCGGCCGTCCGCTGCTGTCCGGGTTCTACTCGACCTTCACCGCGATCGTCCCCCAGGGTTCCGGGGTGTCGCTGCTGCGCAGCATCTCCTACTTCGACGGCCACGGCGCCGCAACCGGATTGGCGACGCTCGGCGTGTGGGCGGCGGTGGGAGCTGTGCTGGCTGTCGTCGCCACCGTCGCGCGGCTGAATTATCGTGCGGGGTATGAGCGCCTCGCCGATCGAGCCGTACTACGACCTCGGCTCCTATCATCGGCCCACTGACACACCCTCGGCGCACGCGCAGGTCTGGTTCGACCGAGGCATGGTGTGGGCGTACGCGTTCAACCACGACGAGGCGATCGCCTGCTTCGAGCGGGCACTCGCGCTCGACCCGGAGTTCGCGATCGCCCGCTGGGGCATCGCCTACGCCATCGGGCCCAACTACAACAAGCCCTGGGAGGCGTTCGACCCCGTCGACCTGACCACCTCGGTCGACCGGGCGCGCGTCGAACTCGCCCGAGCCGCCGACGGACGCGCCAGTGCGGTCGAACGGGGGTTGATCGAGGCGCTGACGACGCGGTTCCCGACCGACGACCCCGACGACGCCGACGCGCTGCAGTCCGGCCACGCCGCCTACGCCGACGCGATGGTCGCGCTGGCCCGGGCCCATACCGACGACGTGGACGTGGCGGCGCTGACCGCCGACGCCCTGGTCAACATCACCGCGTGGGCGTTGTGGGACACCCGCACCGGGGATCCCGCGCCCGGCTCGCGCGTCGTCGAGGCGCTCGACATCCTCGACGGCGCGCTCGCAACGACCGCCGGTCGCGCGCACCCCGGCATCCTGCACCTCTATCTGCACACGATGGAGATGTCGACGACACCCGAGCGGGCCCTGCCCGCTGCGGACCTGCTGCGCGGTCTGGTGCCCGACGCGGGCCACCTCCGGCACATGCCCAGCCACATCGACGTGCTGTGCGGCAACTACCATGACTCCGTCGTCGCCAATTCTGCTGCGGTGCAGGTGGATCGGCTCTTCGTCGAACGGTCCGGCCCGCTGAACTTCTACTCGCTCTACCGCGCCCACAACCTGCACTTCGTCGTGTATTCGGCGATGTTCGAGGGCAACATGGCGACGGCCCTGTCGGCCGCCGACGAACTGTCGGCGCAACTGACGCCCGAGCTGCTGAGGATTCCGTCGCCGCCGATGGCGGACTGGCTGGAGGCGTTCGTGCCGCTGCGGGTGCACGTGCTGGTCCGCTTCGGGCGGTGGGACGACCTCATCGCCACGCCGCTGCCGCAGGACGCCGACCTCTACTGCACCACGACCGCGACCATCCACTACGGCCGCGGCGTCGCCTACGCCGCCACCGGTCGTCTGGCCGAGGCGCACGCGGAGCGAGAGGCCTTCACCCGGGCCTACGAGCGGATCCCGGAGAGCCGTTACCTGTTCAACAACACCAGCCGCGACATCCTGGCCGTCGCAGCGGCCATGCTCGACGGCGAGATCACCTATCGTGCGGGCGAATTCGACGATGCGTTCGCGCATCTGCGGCGGGCGATCGCGCTGGACGACGGCTTGCCGTACGACGAACCGTGGGGCTGGATGCAGCCCACCCGCCACGCCTACGGGGCGCTATTGCTCGAGCAGGGCCGGGTCGAGGAGGCCGCCGGTGTCTACGCCGCCGACCTCGGGCTCGATCCGACGCTGGCCCGCTCGTGCCAGCATCCGGGCAACGTGTGGAGCCTGCACGGCTACCACGAATGCCTCACCCGGCTGGGCCGTGATGCCGAAGCGGCAATCATCGCCCGTCAGCTCGAGCTCGCCGCCGCCCGCGCCGACGTGCCGATCCGCGCATCGTGTGCGTGCCGCATAGATGCGTAGACTTCGCGTGTGCCTCTCAGCGTTGCGGACGTCGAGTACCTGCGCCGCTGCGTGGACCTGGCCGCGCAGGCGCTCGAGGCGGGTGACGAGCCCTTCGGATCGCTGCTGGTCGACGCCCAGGGCGCAGTCCGTTTCGAGGACCACAACCACGTCGCCGGCGGGGATGCCACGCGCCATCCCGAGCTCGCGATCGCCCTGTGGGCCGTCGAGAATCTGAGCCCGCCGGAGCGAGCCGCGGCGACCGTCTACACCAGCGGCGAGCACTGTCCGATGTGTGCGGCCGCCCACGCCTGGGTGGGCCTGGGCCGCATCGTCTATGCCGCGTCGTCGGCGCAACTGACGGGCTGGCTGCAGGCCTGGGACGCACCGGCGCCTCCCGTCGCCGCCCTGCCGGTCAGCGCCGTCGCCCCGGGAGTACCCGTCGACGGTCCGGCTGCCGAGTTCACCGACACCATGAAGGCGTTGTACGAGAGGGCTTTTCGTCGATGAGCGAACCGGACTGGGTCACCCATGCCATCTGGTGGCACCTCTATCCGCTCGGTTTCGTCGGCGCCTACCCCGCTGATCAGGCCCCGGGACCTGACGACCATCGACTGCGGCGGATCCTGGACTGGCTCGACTACGTGCGCGATCTCGGCGCGTCGGGCATCGCGTTCGGCCCGGTGTTCGCCTCGCAGACCCACGGCTACGACACCATTGACCACTACCGCATCGACCCAAGGCTCGGCGACGACGGCGACTTCGACAAACTCGTCGCCGCAGCCCACGACCGCGGGCTGCGCATCCTGCTCGACGGCGTGTTCAACCACGTGGGCACCGACTTCCCCCGCTACCAGGAGGCGCTCGCCGGCGGCGACTCGTCCTGGTTCCGCGCGCGGCGTGGCGAATTCGCCACGTTCGAGGGCCATGGCGGCCTGATCGCGCTGAACCACCGCAACCCCGAGGTCGTCGACTACGTCGTCGAGGTGATGTGCCACTGGCTGCGGCGCGGAGCCGACGGGTGGCGCCTGGACGCGGCCTACGCGGTGCCCGACCGGTTCTGGGCCGAGGTGCTGCCGCGCGTCCGGGACCGTCATCCGCAGGCGTGGTTCGTCGGTGAGGTCATCCACGGCGACTACGTGGCACGGGTGGCCGAGTCCGGCTTCGACTCGGTCACGCAGTACGAGCTGTGGAAGGCGATCTGGAGCAGCCTCAACGACGCGAACATGCACGAGCTGGACTGGGCGCTCAAGCGCCACAACGAGTTCCTCGAGGCGTTCGTGCCGATGACCTTCATCGGCAACCACGACGTGACCCGCATCGCCAGCCAGCTGACCGAGCCCGACCATGTCGAGCACGCGCTGGTTGTCCTGCTGACCACCGGCGGCACGCCGAGCATCTACGCCGGCGACGAGGTCGCCTACCGCGGGGTGAAAGAGGAGCGCTTCGGCGGGGACGACGAGGTGCGGCCCGAATTCGGTTCTCCGCTCGACGGAGTGGGCGAACACGGGCACCAGGTGCTGGCTGCCCACCGACATCTGATCGGGCTGCGCCGCCGCCATCCGTGGTTGCACACCGCCCGCACCGCACCGCTGCAGGTGACCAACACCGGATACGTCTACACCTCGCGCAACGGGGACGACGCCCTGATCGTCGCCCTCAACGTCGCCGACGAACCGCTGCCAATGTCGTTGCCGGAGTTGGGTTTCGGTGCGGCCGAGGTGCTCGCCGGCTCCGGCGCGCCGCCACCGGAGACGATCACCGAGACCGCGGTGCCGCCGCACGGTTGGCTCGTCCTCGCGCCCCGCTGAGTCAACCCAGCGCTGAATCAGCGCAGCAGCTCCAGCGTCGCCGCGTCTTCCTCACCGCCGTAGAAGGCGTCGAGAACGCTCGTGCAGACCGATCCCCCGCCCGCACGGGCGAACAGCGTCATCGACGAGCGCACCTTGAGATCGTCGGGATAGCCCAGGATGTCGCGGGCCGTGCGGTCGCGATGATCCAGCAAGAGCTCCGCGCACTCCTGCAGACGCGGGCCGAGCACCGGGTGCCCGAGATAGGCCACGGCCTCGTCGAGCGAGGTCAGGCCGAACCGGTACGCGGTCGCGCTGTGGCCGAGTCCGCGCAGCTGAGGGAACACGAACCAGATCCAATGGCTGCGTTTGCGACCCGCGCGCAGCTCGGCGGTCACCGTGTCATAGACCCCGGCCTGGGCGTCGGTGAAGCGTTCGAGGTCGAACGAATCGGTGTCATCGGTACTCATCGCTGACTCGAGTGTGGCAGGGCGACGCCGTGGATCACACCGATGGTCACTGCGCCGAGTCGTAATCGTTAGCCAACCGCGACCGCGAATCGCTGTGTCGGACAGCGGATCGGGATGCTCGACCGTGTTCCATGGCGAATGCACACGACGGCACGTTTGCACGACATGTGGGACTTGAACAGAAAGGCGGGTTGGTTGCCGTTATGAAGTGGAAAGAGAAGTTTCGAGGCTCGGCGAGAACGGGGCTGCGCCGGCTGGCGGCCGTCGCCCTGGCTGCCACAGTGCTGCCCGGGCTGATCGGCTTCGTCGGGGGATCGGCGACTGCCAACGCATTCTCCCGACCGGGGCTGCCCGTCGAATACCTGGACGTGTTCTCCCCGTCGATGAACCGCAACATCCGCGTGCAGTTCCAGGGCGGCGGTCCGCACGCCGTGTACCTGCTCGACGGCCTGCGCGCCCAGGACGACTACAACGGCTGGGACATCAACACCCCGGCGTTCGAGTGGTACTACCAGTCGGGTCTGTCGACGATCATGCCGGTCGGCGGCCAGTCCAGCTTCTACAGCGACTGGTACCAGCCCTCGCGTGGCAACGGTCAGGACTACACCTACAAGTGGGAGACGTTCCTGACCCAGGAACTGCCCGCGTGGCTGGAAGCCAACCGCGGTGTGTCACGGACCGGGAACGCGGTCGTCGGTCTGTCGATGGCCGGCAGCGCGTCGATGACCCTGGCGATCTACCATCCGCAGCAGTTCATCTACGCCGCGTCGCTGTCGGGCTTCCTCAACCCGTCCGAAGGCTGGTGGCCCATGCTCATCGGGCTGGCGATGAACGACGCCGGCGGCTTCAACGCCGAGAGCATGTGGGGACCGTCGTCGGACCCGGCGTGGAAGCGCAACGACCCGATGGTCAACATCAACCAGCTGGTGGCCAACAACACCCGGGTCTGGGTCTACTGCGGCACGGGCACCCCGTCGGACCTCGACGCGGGTACGGCCGGCCAGAACCTGATGGCGGCGCAGTTCCTCGAGGGCTTCACCTTGCGGACCAACATCAGCTTCCGCGACAAGTACATCGCGGCGGGCGGCACCAACGGGGTGTTCAACTTCCCCGCCCAGGGCACTCACAGCTGGGGCTACTGGGGACAGCAGCTCTTGCAGATGAAGCCTGACATCCAGCGGGTGCTCGGAGCCCAGGCCTCCGCCTGACCACCCGCCACACCCAGAGAGCCTGCCGTTTCCCCCGAGCGGCAGGCTCTCTGCTGTGTGCGGCCGGCTCAAAGATGACCGGGATGTGAACACTCGCCACGCCACGATGCGACGCGTTTGGGGCGGCACCACCCGGGGGTATCAGGCGGCTTGTCGGGCGCGATGGTCGCGCTGATGTCGAGAACACTGGAGACAGTCGTGATCCCCTTCATCTGCCCCACTTGCGGCTCGGTCGACATCGACATCGACTTCGACACGGCCGGTTGCGGTTCGTGCGTCACCGCCAAGGACTCCGCGGCCTGAGCCGCTCACCCCTGGCGGGTGGGACGGATCGTCAGATCGCCGATCTCCACGTCGTGGGGTTGCTCGATCGCGAACGCGATGGCGCGGGCCACGGCATCCGGCGCCAAGCCCAACTCGTCCATCTGGGCCCGAATCTGTGCGGCCAGCGCGTCGTCGGTGATCGAGCCGTCGAGTTCGGTGTTGACGAATCCGGGTGAAATGGACGTCGTGCGCACCACCCCGTCGGTGGATTCCTGGCGCAGCGCCTCCATCACCGTGCGCACCGCGTTCTTGGTCGCCGCGTAGACGCCCATCGTCGGAACGATCTTCAGGCCCGCGGTCGACACAGTCGTCACCACGTGGCCGTGCCCCTGACGTCGGAACACCGGCAGGGCTGCGGCGATGCCGTAGAGCACGCCGCGGACGTTGACGTCGATCATCGCGTCCCACTCCGCGACGTCACCATCGGTGAACTCGCCGATCGACGCGATTCCTGCGTTGTTCACCAGCACGTCGAGTCGGCCGAACGTGTCCAGCGCGGTGTTGATGACACGCTGCACATCCGCGGGCACGGTGACGTCGGCTGCAACGGCCACCGCCTCGGTGGGTAGCTCCTGCGTCAATGCGGCCAACCGGTCCGTGCGCCGGGCGGCGAGCACCACGCGGGCACCGCGTGCGGACAACAACCGCGCTGTCGCCTCGCCGATACCGCTGCTGGCTCCTGTGATCGCGACGATCTGGCCGGTGATGGGATCTGGGGTCATGCCGTGTACGACCTCGGCAGGTCCGGGGCTATTCCGCTGTGGGCGGAATCAGCGCGGGGAACAAAGAGCCCCGGCCCAGGGTTGAGCGCATCAGGTTCAACTTTGGAGGATTGATGGCTGAAGCCAATGCAACGACGCGTCCTGTGCCCCTTCTTTTTGTGAGCGAGCCGATCGTGCTGCCCGGAATGGTGGTGCCGATCGAACTCGATGAGGCGGCCCGTGCCGCGGTCGACGCGGCGCAGGCGAGCCAGACCGGCAAGCTGCTGATCGCCCCCCGGCTCGACGACCGCTACCCCACCTACGGCGTGCTCGCGTCGATCGTTCAGGTCGGCCGCGTGCCCGGCGGCGGTGCGGCCGCCGTCGTGCGCGGCGAGACGCGCGCCCACATCGGCACCGGCGCGACCGGCCCCGGTGCTGCGCTGTGGGTCACGGTCGAGGAAGTGGCCGACCCGCCGATCACCGACGAAACCCGCACGCTGGCAGCCGAATACAAGAAGCTGCTGCTGGCGATGTTGCAGCGCCGGGAAGCGTGGCAGATCGTCGACGTGGTCAACAAGATCACCGACCCGTCGGCGCTGGCCGACACGGCCGGATACGCGTCCTACCTGTCCGATGTCGAGAAGCGTGAGCTGCTCGAGACCGAGGACGTGGCCGCACGGCTGCGCCTGCTGATCGGCTGGACGAGCGATCACCTGGCCGAGACCGAGGTCAACGACAAGATCGCCGAAGACGTGCGCGCCGGAATGGACAAGCAGCAGAAGGAATTCCTGCTTCGTCAGCAACTGGCCGCGATCCGCAAGGAGCTCGGCGAGGGCGAGCCCGAAGGGTCCGATGACTACCGGGCCCGCGTCGAAGCGGCCGATCTGCCCGAGAAAGTGCGGGAGGCCGCGCTGCGGGAAGTGGGCAAGCTGGAACGCTCCAGCGACCAGAGCCCCGAGGGCGGCTGGATCCGCACGTGGCTGGACACGGTGCTCGACCTGCCGTGGAACGTCACGACCGAGGATTCGACGGATCTCGCTGCGGCACGGGCCATTCTGGACGCCGACCACCACGGTCTGGACGACGTCAAGGACCGCATCGTCGAGTACCTGGCGGTGCGCGCTCGTCGCGCCCAGCGCGGCATGGCCGTCGTCGGCGGTCGCGGCTCCGGTGCGGTGATGGTGCTGGCCGGCCCTCCCGGCGTCGGCAAGACCTCGCTCGGCGAGTCCGTTGCGCGGGCACTGGGCCGCACGTTCGTGCGCGTCGCGTTGGGCGGCGTGCGGGACGAGGCCGAGATCCGCGGGCACCGCCGCACCTATGTGGGCGCGCTGCCCGGCCGCATCGTGCGGGCCATCGGCGAAGCGGGATCGATGAATCCCGTTGTGCTGCTGGACGAGATCGACAAGGTGGGCTCGGACTACCGGGGCGACCCGTCGGCGGCGCTGCTGGAGGTGCTCGACCCGGCGCAGAACCACACGTTCCGCGACCACTACCTGGACCTGGATCTGGATCTGTCCGACGTGGTGTTCCTGGCGACGGCCAACGTCATCGAGAACATCCCGCAGGCGCTGCTGGACCGCATGGAGCTGGTGCAGATCGACGGGTACACCGCCGACGACAAGGTGGCCATCGCCCGGAACTACCTGCTGCCCCGGCAGGCCGAGCGGGCCGCGCTGACCGTCGACGAGGTGACGGTGACCGACGAAGCGCTGCGCAAGATCGCCGCCGACTACACCCGAGAGCCGGGCGTGCGGCAGTTCGAGCGACTGCTGGCCAAGGCGATGCGCAAGGCCACCACCAAGCTGGCGGCCGACCCGACGCCGATCGTCATCGATGAGCCGGATCTCGTTGCCTACCTGGGCCGTCCGCGGTTCACGCCGGAATCGGCGGAACGCACCGCGGTGCCCGGTGTCGCAACGGGGTTGGCTGTCACCGGCCTCGGCGGCGACGTCCTCTACATCGAGGCCGGCTCCACCGACGGTGAGGCGGGATTGGCGCTGACCGGTCAGCTGGGCGACGTGATGAAGGAATCGGCCCAGATCGCGCTGTCCTACGTCCGCGCGCACGCCGCCGAACTGGGCGTCGACCCGGCAGCGCTGGACCGCCGGATCCACGTGCACGTTCCCGCGGGCGCGGTGCCCAAGGACGGGCCGTCGGCCGGCGTCACGATGGTGACCGCGCTGGTGTCGATGGCGACCGGACGCAACGTGCGCTCCGACGTCGGAATGACCGGTGAGGTGACGCTGAACGGGCGGGTGCTGCCCATCGGCGGGGTCAAGCAGAAGCTGCTGGCCGCGCAACGGGCGGGGCTCTCGACGGTGTTCATCCCGCAGCGCAACGAGCCCGATCTGGACGACGTGCCGGCCGAGGTGCTCGAGGCGCTCGATGTTCGGCCGATGACCGACGTGGCGGAGATCGTCGCGCTGGCGCTGGAGCCGGCGGCCGACGCGGTGACCGCCGCGGCCTGACCGTTTTTAGCGCGAGCAGACGCGAACTCGCACGGAATCCCGCGATTCCGTGCGAGTTTGTGTCTGCTCGTCGGAAGGAGTCAACCCGTGCCCGTACGTGGAATGCCGTTAGACAAGCTGGGATTTCTCACCATCGGACGCTTCGACGTCGACAACCCGGGGCCGGGAATCGAGGAGACCCTCACGGTGATCGACCGAGCCGAGGCGCTGGGCTTCGACAGCGTCTGGCTCCGTGACCGGCACCTGCAGCCCGGCATCTCCTCGCCGGTGGCGATCATGGCGGCGGCCTCGCAGCGCACCAGCCGCGTCGAGCTCGGCACGGCGGTCATCCCGCTGGGCCTGGAGAACCCGTTCCGGCTCGCCGAAGATCTCGCCACGGTCGACATCCTCTCCGGCGGCCGCATCAATCCCGGGGTGTCAGTGGGCACCCCGATGATGTACGACCACTACAAGGCCGCGCTCTACCCGGAATCGCATGATCTTCAGGACTTTTCGAAAGACCGCGTGCTGCGTCTCCTGCACTGCCTGCGCGGTGAGCCGGTGAGCGACTTCTCCGGCGCCGTGGGCATCGAGCAGTACACCGACCACATCCAGCCGCACTCACCCGGCCTGGCCGACCGGGTCTGGTATGGCGGCGGGCTGGCCTCGGCCATCTGGGCCGGCGAGCAGGGCATCAACTATCTGACGAGCTCGGTCGTCACCGTCGAGGGCTCCCGATCCTGGGACTTCGCCACCATCCAGGCCGAGCAGATCGACGCCTTCCGGGCAGCACACCCCCACCCCGGGCGCGCCCGTGTGTCACAAGGTCTTGTCGTCATCCCCACAGACTCAGCCACCGACGACCAGGTTCGCCGCTACCGCGAGTACGCCGCAAGCAGATACGAACGAACCACCGCACCACAGGGGCTTCGGCCCCATGTCGCCGGCGGCCCGGCTCCGCGCGGCATGCTGTTCTCCCCCGATTACGTCGGCACCTCCGACGAACTCGCCGACCAGCTGTTCGACCACGCCGGGTTCCAGCGCGCCGACGAGGTGGCCTTCGCACTTCCGTTCACATTCGACTCTGACGACTACGCGCAGATCATCACCGACCTCGCCGAGAAGCTGGGACCGGCGCTGGGGTGGACGCCGAAGTTCTGAGCTTCCCCGAGAGGCGAACAGACGCGAGAATGAGCCGGTGGCGTACGACACCGACCTCGCCGACCGGGTGCGTGAGCACATCAGCACGGAGCGGGGCCTCGACGAGAAGCCGATGTTCGGCGGGTTGGCGTTTCTGCTCAACGGCAACATGGCGGTCTGTGTGAGCGGCAAGGGCGGCCTGATGGTGCGTGTACCGCCCGACCAGACTGACGAGCTGCTCGCCGACGACCACGTCGAGCCGATGATCATGGCGGGCCGACAGACCCGCGGCTGGGTGCGCGTGAGCGCCGACGGGGTGACGGGCGAGGCCGCACTGCGCGACTGGGTCCGCCGGGGCGTGGCCTACGCGACCAGCCTGCCCGCCAAGTAGAGGTTCCATGCGGCGCCGCGCGGGTAGCCGACGGCGATGAGAACGAACCAGCGTCAGAAGGACACCGTGCGCCGCCTCCTCTCCGACGCCGGGGAGACCTTCGCGACGCAGGCCGGCATCACGTTGGCCGACAAACCCATGCCGCTGTTCGAGTTGCTGGTGTTGTGCATGCTCGCGAGCAAGCCGATCGAAGCGAACATCGCGACCAGAGCCGCCGCAGAGCTGTTCAGCGAGAAGTTGCGCACCCCCGACGCGGTGCTGTCGGCGACGCGCCGGACCGTCATCGACGCCTTCGGCCGAGCCGGATACGCCCGCTACGACGAGAGCTCGGCGACCCGGCTCACGCAGATCGCGACCGCGGTCAAGGAGAACTACCACGGCGATCTGCGGGGTCTCGCTGAGCGTGCCGCGGGCGACGTGGCTGCAGCCACAGATCTGCTGGAGGAGTTCACGGGCATCGGTGACACCGGCGCAGGCATCTTCCTGCGCGAGGTCCAGGACGTGTGGACCTGGGTGCGTCCCTACTTCGACCGGCGGGCACTCGATGCGGCGAAGGATCTCGGGTTGCCCGACGACGCCGACGAGCTCGGGTCTTTGGCCGGCGACGCCTGCGCACCGTTGGCGGCGGCGCTGGTTCGGGTGTCACTGAACCGCGCTCTGCGGGACGCCGTGCTCAGCTGACGCGCGCTCGGCCGCGACGAGCGCGCGCGAAATCGCGGGCGTGCGGGCGTGTCGAGGTGCAGACACGCTCCCCCGCAAGCGGGAGGTGCCCCCAGCTCGCCGAACGACCGCAGGTGGCATGCTGGTGCACCGACATGCGACTGATCACACGACTCTGCGTCGCCGCGCTGCTCGGCCCGCCGCTCGCCGCCTGCACCGGGCCGACCGTCATCACAACCGACGACACCGTCACCGCGCCTCCCGCGTCGCCGTCGGCGCCGGAGACCACCCGGCCCAGCAACGTCCACCTCGCCAACGCGTTCACCTATGCGATCCCCGGCGCCGCCGATGGCACGACCGTCTACGCCTTCACCACGCCCAGCGGACGCTGGCAGTGCCAGATCACCCCGCGCACACAGGCTTCCTGCGGCAAGGCCGGTACGACGGCGACGGCGATCGGTATCACCGGCGCGCCTGACGAGGTGCCCGCCGCCGACGGCGAGACCGCCACCCCGACCGCGCTCCTGGTCGACCGTACGGGCGCCCCGCAATTCGCCGCGCTGCCGGCCTCGACGATTGACGATCCGCCCGTCCTGCCGTTCAACCGCATCCTGGCCGTCGCCGGATTCCGCTGCAACGTGCAGGAGGCCTCAGGCGTGTCGTGCCTGTCGGAGTTGTCGGGCAAGGGCTTCACGTTCTCGGCCGACGGTTTCACCACCGCCTACACCGATGTGCCCGCCGACGCGCCCTGACCAAGGAGAACCAATGCCTGCACGACCGGTCACCGTCACCGTCACCGGAGCCGCCGGGCAGATCGGCTACGCCGCGCTGTTCCGGATCGCCGCCGGCGCCATGCTGGGCCACGACACCCCGGTGGTGCTGCGCCTGCTCGAACTGCCCGCCGCCGTGCGCGCCGCCGAGGGGGTGGTGATGGAACTCGACGACGGCGCCTTCCCGTTGCTCGCCGGCACCGAGATCCACGACGATCCCGTCCGCGCATTCGACGGCGTCAACGTCGCGCTGCTGATCGGAGCCAGACCGCGCACCAAAGGCATGGAGCGCGCCGACCTGCTGAGCGCCAACGCGGCCATCTTCGCGACGGCGGGCCGCGCGCTGAATGCCGGCGCCGCATCCGACGTGCGGGTGCTGGTCGTCGGGAACCCCGCCAACACCAACGCGCTCGTCGCCGCGGCGCACGCCCCCGACATCCCGAAGGACCGGTTCACGGCGCTGACGCGCCTCGACCACAACCGGGCGGTCGCCGCCATGGCCCGTCACGCCCGGGTCCCCGTCACCGAGATCAGCCGGATGACGATCTGGGGCAACCACTCCCCGACCCAGTACCCCGACATCTTCCACGCGATCGTCGGCGGCCGCGCGGGCGCCGACTATGCCGCCGACACCCATTGGCTCACCGACGATTTCATCCCGACAGTGGCGCGCCGCGGCACCGCGATCATCGAGGCGCGCGGCGCCAGCTCCGCAGCATCGGCGGCCAACGGGGCCATCGACCACGTCGACGACTGGATCCACGGCACCGCCGACGGTGACTGGACGTCGGTGGCGCTGCCCTCCCCCGGTGCCTACGGCATCGACGAGGGGCTGGTGTGCTCGTTCCCCTGCCGATCGGTCGACGGGCGGTGGGAGATCGTCGACGGACTCGACGTCAACCCGTTCTCCCGCAGCAGGATCGACGCATCGGTGGCCGAACTGCGGGCCGAACGCGACGCGGTCGCCGCGCTCGGGTTGCTCTAGTCAGTCCAGTGACGCGGTGCCGTCGGCGCGCACGTGCACAGCCGCTCCGGCGATGTCGTCAGTGACCGCCGCCCTGGCGGCATCGGCGTCGGTGATGACCGCCAGCACCCGGTCGTCGCTGGGGGTGCGCACCGCCAGGAACGCCTTCTCGGGCTCACCGTCGCGGTCGAAGGGCACCGTCCACGTCTCCACCGTGCCGGCCCCGGTCCAGTCGACCAGTTCGGTGCGGGTCGGTTCCCGGTCGACGGTGTCCTGGACGTTCTCCCACCGGAATTCGTGCTGTGGCGGCTCCGTGCCGTACACGCCGAAACTGTGCTTGGTGAGGTAACCGCCGTTGGCGGTGATGAAGCCGCGCGCGCCGGGGCTGGCGGCGAGCTGCTCGGCCATCGTCGCGATGGAGTGCGTGACGTAGTTGTTCCAGGGTCCGCCGGCGAACGTCAGGCCTCCCGTGACGGTCAGCGGCCTGTCGGGATCGCCGACGGGCAGACCGAGTTCGGCGGCCGCCACCTGGACCGCCGACGGGAAGCACGAGTACACGTCGACGAGATCCATCTCGTCGATACCGACGCCGGCCAGGTCGAGCGCGCGGCGGCCCGCGACGCGGATCGCCGGCGACGTGTGGAACTCCGCACGCTCCCCGATCGCGTAGGTGTCATGGGCGTCGGTACCGGCATACGGGAAAACCCAACGCTCCCTGGGAATCTGCAAGTGATCGGCCTTCTCTGCCGACACCACGATCAGTGCGGCCCCCTGGTCGACCATGTTGTTGGAGTTCATCAGCTTGGTGTACGGCCAGCTGATCATCCGGTTCTGCGCCGACGGCTCGTAGATGTCCTGCGCGCTGTAGGCCTGCCTATTCCACGCGTGCGGATTGCGCGCGGCCACTTCGGAGAACTGGGCCCACAACGCGCCGATGCGTTGCCGGTGCGCCTCGGCGGATTCCCCTGCAGCGATGCGGACCGACTGCTCGAACATCGGGTACACGTACGCCGGCCGGTCGAGGTGGATCTTCAGATCGCCGGGACCTGCCATCGGCATCACATCGTCCGATCCGGGTGCCAGCGGCACCGTGTCGTCCTGGTGCGTCCACCTCGCCTTCGTGCCTGCCGCGCGCATCTTCGTCTTTGTCCGCCACGTCTCGGCGCCCGCGATCAGCACGACATCGGCGCGGCCCTGCTGGATGTCCAGGCAGGCCTGATTCACGAGTGTCTGCGGGACGTTGCCGCCGATCCCGGTGTAGCGGGTCGCGGCCTTCTCCGCGCCGATCCGCTGCGCGACCAGCAGTCCGGCGTCGCGGTAGCGCCATGAGAGCAGGTTGACCACCCGCACCGCGTCGACAGCGGCCAGCACCCGCGGATCGGCGGCCTCGCGCGCCGCTGCGACCATCAGGTCGGCGGGCTCGACGTCCGGGCTCTCCGAGTGCTGATTGACCTGGCCGTAGCCGACGAGGACCGGCGTTCTGGGTTCAAGGGGCACGGATCAACCTTCCTGGTGGTAGTCGAACAGCACACCCGCGGCCACCAGCTCGTCGATGCGCTGGGGTGTCAGGCCGAGCACGTGCGTGCAGATCTGGCGGGTGTGCTCGCCCGGCATCGGTGCCGGACGCAGCGGCGCGCGGGGGATGCGACGATAGGGAGCCGGCGCGGTCTCCGCGGGAATCGGGCGCTCCAGCAGCGGGTGGACGAGCTCGTCGTAGAGCCGGCGGTGCTGCACCTGCGGATCCGCGGGCACATCGGCCGCCCGGTTCATCGGCGCCGCAGGAACTCCGTGCTGTTGCAGGAGCTCGGCGACGTCGTTCTTGTCGCGGCCGGACGTCCACGCCCCGAGCGCGGCGATCATCGCCGACCGTCCCGCGGGCAGGTCCTCGCCCAGCAGTGTGGCGAGGGCGGCACGCTCGGTGGCGCCTGGCACCGAGATCACGCACCATTCGTCATCACCCGCGCACGGGCACACGGCGTGCACGGTACCGTCCTCGGTAACGGGAAGACCTGCTGCACGGGCGGATTCGACGATGTAGCGGTCCGCCAGCTGATTGATCGCCACCTCGGCCTGCGACAGGTGCACGTGCGCACCGCCGCCGTCGCGGTCGCGGCGGATCAGCGCGGCCAGCGCCGCGACCGCGGTCCACCGGCCCACGACGTGGTCGGGGAAGATCGTCGTGGCATCGAAGAACTCGCCGGGCGGCGCGTCCGGGGATGTCCACAATCGCGTGATGCCGGTGGACGCGCGCACCAGCGGTCCATAGCCCATCTGGGCGCTCCACGGCCCGTGGTCGCCGTAGGCGCTGCTCTCGGCCAGCACGATGTCAGGATTGATCTCGCGCAGCCGATCCATCGAAAAGCCCAGTGCTGCCAGGGTTCCCGGCTTGAAGTTGGCGAACACCGCGTCGGCCTCGGCGACCAGCTCGGCGAACAGCTGCGCACCGCGCGCATCCCGCAGATCGAGCCCCAGGCTGTACTCGTTGCGATGGGTCAGTGCCCAGGACCGGCTCAGCGCCATACCCGCCGGGGTCTGCCGCAGCCCGTCGGGGTAGGCGGCGCTCTCGACCTTGATCACCTCGGCGCCGAGATCGGCGAAGAGCCGGCCGAGTTCACCGCCCGCGACGATCACACCGAGGTCGAGGATGCGCAGGCCGGCGAACGGACGATCGGGCGGGGACGATTCTGTTGCCACGGGCGTCGCGGGTCGCGGCCAGGAGGGGTCGTCGGTCCCGACGGGCGAAGCAGGAGAACGGAATCCGAGACGCTCACCGTCGACGGTGACGGGGCCGAGCGGCATGGTCACCGTCGCATCCGGCATGAGCGGCATCGCGGCCAGGGCCCCGGTGACGCGGAAGTGCTCGGCGCGCAACGCTTCCGCCGGCGTGCGGACCGCGGCAATCGGCACGCCGTACTCCCGGCCCGCAGCGACGAGGTCCTCCATCGACTGCGGACCGAACGCCGCGGCGATCGCCGCGTTCAGGTCGGCAGACGCCGCGTACCGTGCCGCGATCGTCTCGAATTCGGGCCCCGCGAAGCGCGGTGGCTCCCCCAGCCAGGCGAACATGCCGCGCCACTGCCGCGGGGACAGCAGGCAGATCCGTACATGGCCGTCGCGGCAGCCGAAGATCGGGTAGATCTGCTGGTTCCGGGGACGGCCACGCCACAGCGCGGTCGGCGGTTTGAGTCCGACAGCGGCCTGACCCTCGGAACCGTACGGCGGGTCGAGTGCCTGCACCACCGCCTCGAACAGTGCGAAATCGATGAATTCGCCTGTGCCGCTGCGGGTTCTGTTGTAGTAGGCCACCAATGTCGCCCACGCCGCCTGCACCGTCGCCGTCGCGGAGCCGACGCCGACGGGCGGCAGCACCGGTGTCCCGCTGGTCGGTCCCGTGCGGGACAGCGCCGAGGAGAGGGCGTAGAACACGGCATCGTTGCCGCGCCAGGACGCTTTCGGGCCGCTCAGTCCGAAATCGGTGACCGACAACACGACCAGCCGGGGGAAGCGGTCGGCCAGCTCCAGCGCGGACGTGCCGAAAACCGTTGCACCGCCGGGGTTTCCGCTGTCGATCAGGATGTCGGCGTCCGCTGCGAGGTGCAGCAGCCTGTCCCGGTCCGCCGGAACGGCCGGATCGAGCGTCGCCAGCCGCTTGTTCGCATTGTCCAGTGCGAAACCGATTCCACAACCCGCGATCGTGGGCTCCGCCTTCCGCGCGGCGCTGCCCGCGGGCGGCTCCACCTTGAGCACGTCGGCCCCGAGATCGGCCAGGATGCGTCCCACCCCGTCACCCGTACCCACCGACAGGTCGAGCACGCGCACGGAGGTCAGCAATCGCGCTCCGCCCATCGCTGGTGCCCGCCCTCCTGTGGTGCCCGTCGGCGCACAGGTTAACCCGCCGCTCATCGGGTACGGGTTGACGGTCCGCCGATCGTGAGTTGGATGGGGATGTGGGAAGGCGACGATGACGACAGCCTGGACGACCGTGGACCGACACGAGATCAGCGACGAGACGGTGGCCCGGCTGGATCGGTGGTGGCGCGCCGCGAACTACCTGTCGGTCGGCCAGATCTACCTGCTCGACAACCCGCTGCTGCGCACCCCGCTGGCACGCGAGAACGTCAAGCCGCGCCTGCTCGGACACTGGGGCACCACACCCGGCCTGAACTTCCTCTACGCACACCTCAACCGGGTGATCGCCGAGCGGGCTCAGTCGACGATCTACGTCACCGGACCCGGACACGGCGGTCCGGGGTTGGTCGCCAACGCCTATCTCGACGGCACCTACAGCGAGATCTACTCCGACATCACCCCCGACGCCGAGGGGATGCGCAGGCTGTTCCGGCAGTTCTCCTTCCCGGGAGGCATTCCGTCCCATGTGGCACCGGAGACCCCGGGCTCGATCCACGAGGGCGGCGAACTGGGGTACGCGCTCTCCCACGCCTACGGCGCGGCGTTCGACAACCCCGATCTGCTGGTGGCCGCCGTCGTCGGCGACGGCGAGGCCGAGACGGGACCGCTGGCCACCAGCTGGCATTCGAACAAGCTGGCCAACCCTGCGCACGACGGTGTGGTGCTGCCGATCCTGCATCTCAACGGCTACAAGATCGCCAACCCGACCGTGCTCGCGCGCATCCCCGAGGACGAGTTGCGCAGTCTGATGGTCGGGTACGGGCACACACCGTACTTCTTCGAGGTGCCCGACGACCCCGACGAAGCGTCGCAGGACACGCGTTTCGACGCGCACCGGCGCTTCGCCGCACTGCTCGACGACGTGCTCGACGAGATCGCCGCGATCAAGGCCCGCGCCGCCGACGGCGACACCTCCCGCCCGGCGTGGCCGATGATCGTGTTCCGAACCCCGAAGGGGTGGACCGGGCCCGCCGTCATCGACGGCAACAAGACCACCGGCTCCTGGCGCGCACATCAGGTGCCCCTGGCCAACGCGCGCGACACCGCCGAGCACCTCGCCGTCCTCGGCGACTGGCTCGCGTCCTACCGGCCCGAAGAGCTGTTCGACGACGAGGGCCGGTTGCACGACGACATCGCAGCGCTGGCGCCCGACGGTCCGCTGCGAATGAGCGACAACCCGCACGCCAACGGCGGATTGCTGCTGCGGGATCTGCGCCTGCCCGATTTCCGCGAGTTCGGTGTGGAGGTGCCCGCGCCCGGCGCGACCGTCGTCGAGGCCACGCGGGTGCTCGGGCACTGGCTCACCGAAGTGATCCGGCTCAATCCGGACAACTTCCGCATCTTCGGTCCCGACGAGACGGCATCGAACCGTCTGCAGGCGGTCTACGACGCCACCGACAAGCAGTGGAACGCCGACCTGATCGGCCCGGAGGTCGACGAGCACCTGGCCCGCGTCGGCCGTGTGGTCGAGATGCTGTCGGAACACCAGTGCCAAGGCTGGCTCGAGGGCTACCTGCTGACCGGGCGGCACGGCCTGTTCAACTGCTACGAGGCGTTCATCCACATCGTGGACTCGATGCTCAACCAGCACGCCAAATGGCTCAAGGTCACCGACCGGATTCCCTGGCGCCGGCCCATCGCGAGCCTAAATTACCTTCTCTCCAGCCATGTCTGGCGGCAGGACCACAACGGGTTCTCCCACCAGGATCCCGGCTTCATCGACCACGTCGTCAACAAGAGCGCGCACGTGGTGCGCGTCTATCTGCCCCCGGACGCCAACACGCTGCTGTCCACCTACGACCACTGCCTGCGCTCACGCCAGTACGTCAACGTCGTCGTCGCGGGCAAGCAGCCCTCCCCCACCTACCTGACGATGGAGCAGGCGATCGCGCACTGCACGCGCGGTCTCGGCATCTGGGAATGGGCCGGCAGCGAGGAGTTGGGCACCGATCCGGATGTGGTGCTGGCCTCTGCTGGTGACATCCCGACGCTGGAGGCGCTGGCCGCCGCCGACATCCTGCGCCAGCACCTGCCCGATCTGTTGGTGCGCTTCGTCAACGTCGTCGACCTGATGCGCCTGCAGGACGACACCGAGCATCCCCACGGGCTGTCCACCCGGGACTTCGACATGATCTTCACGACGGACCGGCCGATCATCTTCGCCTACCACGGCTATCCGTGGCTGATCCACCGCCTGACCTACCGGCGGACCGGTCACGCCAATCTGCACGTGCGCGGCTACAAGGAGGAGGGCACCACGACGACGCCGTTCGACATGGTGATGCTCAACGACCTGGACCGCTACCACCTGGTGATGGACGTCATCGACCGCGTGCCCTCGCTCGGTCCGCGCTGCGCGACGCTGCGCCAGCAGATGGCCGACAAGCGGATCGCCGCGCGGGAGTACACCCGCGCTCACGGTGACGACATCGGCGAGGTGAAGGACTGGGTGTGACCCGCCGCGCGCGAATCCGGCTTTGGTGTCGCAGGCGCCGACTTCGACACCGGTGGCGACAACGAGTAGCTGACCTGCGGTGATCGCCGGCTTGGGTATTCTGAGCCGGTTATGACGGTTGTGTCCGGGGCCGACGCCCATGCCGAGCCCCACCCGCTGGTGGAGCAGTTGGCGGCGTTGCACCACGTGCGCGCCTACGTCGACATCGGTGTCGTCGTCGTCGTCCTCGCGCTGACGAACCTGATCGCGCACTTCACCACGCCGTGGGCCAATGTCGCCGTGGTACCGATCGCCGCGGTCGGTCTGGTGGCGCTGGTCCGCTCCCGCGGGTTGGGCTGGCACGAACTGGGCCTGGGCCGCGAGCACTGGCGCTCGGGTGCCGGGTACGCGGTGGGGGCCGTCGCGGTGGTCGGCACCGTGATCGCCGTCGGCGCGCTGCTGCCCTGGACCCGGCCGATGTTCCTGAACAACCACTACGCGACGCTGTCGGGGGCGCTGATCGCGTCGATGGTGATCATCCCGCTGCAGACCGTGATCCCCGAAGAGCTCGCTTTCCGCGGCGTCCTGCACGGCGCACTGGATCGCGCCTGGGGGTTCCGCGGTGTGGCGGCAGCCGGCTCGCTGCTGTTCGGGCTGTGGCACATCGCCACGTCGCTCGGGCTCACCGCCAGCAACGTCGGCTTCACCCGCGTTCTCGGCGGCGGCGTCTTCGGCATGATCGCCGGCGTGGTGGGGGCCGTACTCGCCACGGCGGCAGCCGGATTCGTCTTCACCTGGTTACGCCGGCGCAGCGGCAGCCTGATCGCGCCGATCGCGCTGCACTGGTCGCTCAACGGGCTCGGCGCGCTGGCCGCGGCGCTGGTGTGGCACCTCAGCTAGACGCGCCCGGCTCCGACCACCCCGGGTGCTCCTAGGTGCGGCGCCCCTGCACCATCCCGACGATCCAGAGCAGGATCACCGAGCCGAGGATCGCGGTGAACAGCGTGAACCACCAGCCGCCGCCCGCGGTGTCGAGGAAGAAGCTGAGCAGGAAGCCGCCGATCAACGCACCGATCACGCCGATGACGATGTTCATCAGGATGCCCGAGCCCGAACCTTTGACGATCTTGCCGGCGATCCAGCCGGCGAGCGCGCCGATGATGATGTAGCCGATCCAACCCACGCTGGTCTGCGTGGTCGAACGCGCCAGATGCTCCGTCGCCGCCACGATGTCGGTGGAGGTGGTGAACATGTCGATCTCCTGCCTGTCGCAGTCAGGCCCGGCTGCGGCAGCACCCGGGCCTGACTCCGGTATAGCCCGGAAAGGTCACGATTACTCGACAGGATCGGACACGATCAGACGGTGATCGTCGCTACGCCGGCGGCAACATTCCCGGCGCGGTGTTCGGGTCGACCGGTACCGGCTGGCCGACGGCCGGCCGCGGTGGCGGCGCATTCGGATCGGCAGGCGGCGGCGGAGCGGCCGGGTCGACCGGAGCCGGCGGCGGAGGGGGCGGCGGGGTCCAGGGCCGGATCGAATTCGCCAACGTGACGGCCTCGGCCTGCGGGATCGGATTGTTCGCCGTGCCGAGCCAGACCACGAACCACCGCTCGGGGGCCCGTTGGCCGCGCGGTGTGCCCGGCGCCGTCGGCGCGCCGACCACACCGGCCCAGATCTGGCCGTTCGGCTTGTTCGTGTCGGTGAACTTGACGTCGTAGGACGCAGCGACACCCGTCATGCCGTTGGCGTTGAGCGGAACGGTCTGCTGGTTGATGCGGGTTCCCGGGAAGGGCATGAAGAACTCGCCCATGTCCGAGGCCAGACGCTGGGCCGCCTTGGTGTTGTCCGTTTCGGCCCCGGCGAACAGTTTGAGGTCGAGGCGGCCGAGCAGCACGCTGGTGTCGTTGGGCGCCGGCGTGTTCGGCGGGGAGCCGGCCGGGGGCAGCTTGTTCAGCAGCGCCTGGCCGTACGACAGCTGCGCAGCGTCCGCCACCTTCCAGCCGGCGGGCACCACGTAGCTGAATCCGCCGGCGGCGTTGTCCACGCGGCCCGGCTCGGGCGCGGGCGGCGGGGCAGGTGCCGGGGCGTTCGGGTCGGCCGGCGGAACCGGAGCGTTGGGGTCCGCGGGAGGCGCGGGCGCGGCTGGCGGCGGCGCCGGCGCGTTGGGGTCCGCGGGCGGCGCAGGAGGCGCCGGCGCCGCGGGAGGTGGTACCGGGGCGTTGGGATCGGCCGGAGCGGGTGCGCCCGGCGCCGCCGGCGCGGGTGGCGGTGGCGTGGGCACAGGCTGCGCTGTCGCCACGGCGGGCAGCGTCAGCGCGGCGACGGTCGCGCCGGTCATGGCGGCGAGCCCGATCGACGTCGGCAGGCCTTTCCGGCGGGGTGACGACTTGGCTGGATCACGCATGCCGAAGAAACTACCGTGTTACACGCGTGACGCAAGCGCATGCAGCTGAGAATGTGCCAAATTGTGATATTGCTGATCCTCTTGAACTGGCTGGCAGAAGCCTGTTAGCGGTTTGCTGGCACGACAAAGAGCCCGGGGCGTGGCAGAGACTGCGGCACGCCGTCGAGGGGCGACCCTCGTGGGCTCATGAGTGTGATCGCAGGCCCGCGACGCGCCGTTACCGACGCGGGCGCGTCGGCGACCGACGGCTAGCTACCGTCCAGTAACATGGGCGGGGCTCGCTGGGGTTCAGCGCCGAACACAACAGGAGGCCGATGATGGACGTGCTGATCACGGGATGCGACACCGACCGGGGCCGCATCATCGCCGAGAACTTCAGTGCCGCCGGACACCGAGTCATCGTCGCCGGCCGGCGCGCCGACGACGTCGAGCTGCTGGCCAAAGAACTCGAGACGGACCTCGGAGCAGGTCTCGGGACAGGCGCTGTCGTCGTCGACACCACCGACCCCGCGTCGATCGCCGCGGCCGCACGGCAGCTCCCGGCGCACATCGACACCGTCATCAACGTGCCCGCCCCCCGCATCCCCGACGGCGATCCGCGCGCCTACACCCTGGCCGATCGTGCGGCCGAGTGGCGCGGCATCTTCGACGCGGGCCTGCTCTCCGCCGTGCTGACCGTGCAGACACTCGGCGACCAGTTGAGGTCGGGCGGCTCGATCGTGACCGTGATCGACGACGCGCAGCAGGAGGGTGGTGCGGCCGCTGCCGTCAAGGCGGCCGTATCGACCTGGACGGCCGGGCAGGCGCACTACTTCGGCGTGCGCGGCATCACCGTCAACGCCGTCGCGATCGGGCGTGGCGCCGAACCCGGATACGAGGGACTCGGCACGGCCTCGCCGACGGTGGACGCCGAGATCGCCCGGCTCGCGTTGTTCCTGACCACGCCCTCGGCCCGCCACATCACCGGCCAGACCCTGCATGTGAGCCACGGCGCGCTGGCCAATTTCGGCTGATCTGCTAACGGTTTTCGCCTCCGCTTTATTCCGGTTTCATTCCGGCGTTATCCCCGCTTCGCCAGCGGCGAAACACCCTGGAACGCCCACGTCAGAGTCCGTAGGGTCCCTCGTGTGACGATTCGACTCGGATTGCAGATCAACAACTTCTCGTACGGGACCGGCGTGGGCGAGATCTTCCCCACCGTCACCGCACAAGCCAAGGAAGCCGACGACGCCGGCTTCGACTCGGTCTTCCTGATGGACCACTTCTACCAACTGCCGGGTATCGGGAACTACGACGAACCGATGCTCGAGGCGTACACGACACTCGGCGCGCTCGCCGCCGCGACCAGCAACGTCCAGTTGGGCACGCTCGTCACCGGCAACACCTATCGCAACCCCACCCTGCTCGCCAAGGCGATCACGACGCTCGACGTGATCAGCGCAGGCCGTGCCATCCTCGGGATCGGCACCGGCTGGTTCGAACTCGAACACGATCAACTGGGCTACGACTTCGGCACGTTCACCGACCGTTTCGAAAAGCTCGGCGAGGCCCTGCAGATCATCCTGCCGATGCTGGCCGGCGAGCGACCCACCGTCACCGGGACGCACTACCGCACCCAGGAGGCGCTGGCCAATCCCCGCTTCCGCGACCACATTCCGCTCATGATCGGCGGCAGTGGCGAGAAGAAGACGATCCCGTTGGCGGCCAAGCACTTCGACCACCTCAACGTGATCGCCGGGTTCGACGAGCTGGCCCGCAAGGTCGCGGTGGTCAAGCAGCGCTGCGAGGAGATCGATCGCGACCCGGCCACACTCGAGACGTCGATGCTCGTCGGTGCGATCGTCGGTGACGGCGTGAGCGCGGACATGATCCCCGACGACTTCAAGCAGCGAATGGTGTTCGGCAGCGTGGAGCAGATCGCCGAGCAGATCCAGAGCAAGGTCCTCGATGCCGGCATCGACGGGGTGATCCTGTTCGTCCCGACGCAGACCGTCGGGTATCAGCCGGGTCAGATCACCGCGCTGGGCGAGGCGCTCAGACCGCTGGTCAGCGCCTGAGCGGTGACGGTGGGCCATCTCACCGCGCCCACCGGAAGCCCGACGACTAAGGTTCTGGTTGTTCTGAATGGGTAAAGACGTATCGCCCTGACAGATGCCCGACAGCACCGTGCCGAGGAGTAGCCATGAACCATCCGGGAGCCACCGCGTCCGATCGCCACAAAGTGGTGATCATCGGATCGGGATTCGGAGGGTTGACCGCGGCCAAGACGCTCAAGAAGGCCGACGTCGACATCAAGCTGATCGCCCGCACCACCCATCACCTGTTCCAGCCGCTGCTGTACCAGGTGGCGACCGGCATCATCTCCGAAGGCGAGATCGCCCCGCCCACCCGGGTGATCCTGCGCGACCAGAAGAACGCCCAGGTCCTGCTCGGTGACGTCACCGGTATCGACCTCAAGAACAAGACCGTGCGTTCCGAGCTGCTGGGGCACACCTATGTCACCCCGTTCGACAGCCTCATCGTGGCCGCCGGCGCCGGGCAGTCCTACTTCGGCAACGACCACTTCGCCGAATGGGCGCCGGGCATGAAATCGATCGACGATGCTCTCGAGTTGCGCGGCCGCATCCTCGGTGCCTTCGAGCAGGCCGAGCGTTCCAGCGATCCGGCCCGCAGAGAGAAGCTGCTCACGTTCGTCGTCGTCGGTGCGGGGCCGACGGGCGTCGAAATGGCAGGCCAGATCGCAGAATTGGCCGATGACACGCTCAAAGGCGCGTTCCGCCACATCGATTCGACCAAGGCCCGCGTGATCCTGCTCGACGCGGCTCCGGCGGTGCTGCCGCCGATGGGCGAGAAGCTGGGGAAGAAGGCGCAGGCCCGGCTCGAGAAGATGGGCGTGGAGATCCAGCTCAACGCGATGGTGACCGATGTGGATCGCAACGGCATCACGGTCAAGGACCCCGACGGCAAGATCCGCCGCATCGAGGCGGCCTGCAAGGTGTGGTCGGCCGGTGTCTCGGCCAGCCCGCTCGGCCGCGATCTGGCTGAGCAGTCGGGCGTCGAACTCGACCGGGCCGGCCGCGTGAAGGTGCTGCCTGATCTGTCGATCCCGGGGCACCCCAATGTGTTCGTCGTCGGCGACATGGCCGCCGTCGACGGTGTCCCCGGCATGGCGCAGGGCGCCATCCAAGGTGCGAAGTACGCGGCCAAGGCCATCATGGCGGGGCTCAAAGGCGCCGACCCGTCCGAGCGGGAACCGTTCAGCTACTTCGACAAGGGCTCGATGGCCACGGTGTCGAAGTACAGCGCGGTCGCCAAGGTCGGGCCGATCGAATTCAGCGGGTTCATCGCCTGGCTGTCGTGGCTGGTGCTGCACCTGGTGTACCTGGTCGGGTTCCGGACCAAGATCGCGACGCTGCTGTCGTGGACGGTGACGTTCCTGGGCCGCAACCGCGGGCAGCTGACGATCACCGAACAGCAGGCCTACGCGCGAACGCGGATCGAGGAACTCGAGGAGATCGCGGCCACCGTCGAGGAGAAAGCGGCCAGCTAGCGCGGGCCCAACGCGTCGACGAACGCGATCGGGTCGGGCGGTGTGCCGATCGGCTGCAGGACCACGGTGTCGATTCCCGCGGCGTGATAGCGCGCCACGCCGGCGCCGATCTCCTCCAGCGATCCCCCGACGCCGAAGTCGTCCTCCGGCGTGACGTGCCAGCGTCGCGCTTCGTCGACGAGCACACCCCGCGCATCGAACGGCGTTGGGGCGCAGGCCAGATACAGCACTCGCTGAAACGACCCCATGTCACGGTCGGCACCGCCTCGCGCGACGTGGCCGAGTGCGGCGGCGACGCTGGTCGCGGTGTGCTGACAGTCGAGCACCACGCCGTCGGCCGCCTCGCCGGCCAGCGCCAGCGTCCTGGGCCCCGTACCGCCGATCAGCACCGGCACCGCCGTCTCGGGCACCCAGTCCAGCCGCACCGCATCCAGGTGCACGTAGTCGCCCGCGATGGTGACCGTCTGCCCGGCCAGCAGTGCCCGCAGCGCGGTCACGTACTCTCTCAGCAGCGTCAGCGGCGAGGCCACCGCCACCCCGGCCTGACGCATCCAGTCCTGCACACCATGCCCGATGCCGACCTGCACACGACCGGGGAACATCGTGGCCAGCGTCGAGATCTCCAACGCCGTGGCCACCACGCTGCGTAACGGGGCCGGCAGCACCCCGATACCCACCACCAGCGTCCGGGTCGACATCAGGGCCACTGCGGCCTGCGCGATCCCGCCCTGCAGGAAACAGTCCTCCCAGAGCCACACCTGCGCCAGGCCCGCGCGCTCGGCACGCTGGCAGAACGGAGCCAGCGTCCGCGGATCGACGTCGGGCCGCCACACCACCCCCGTCACAGCCGATCACCCTGCCACGTGGTCAGGCAGCCGCCTCCCGCCAGCGCGAGCGTCATCCCGGCAGTGACGACATCGGTTGCCGGATAATGCAATTCGGCTTCATAGGCGCGCGGTGCGGCGATCTCGTCGTCGGCGAGCGAGCCGCAGCCCAGTTCGGTCCGGTGGCGCAGCAGCGCGGTTCCGTCCACATCCGCGCGCAGCATCCCCGACCAGAACCCCTCGCGTTCACCGGATCTGCCGATCTGAACCCGCTCGCGCAGCCGCAGCGACGCGTCACCGGTCAGGGACAGTACCGTGTGGGCGACGTGGCGGGACGGGCCCGCCACGATCGTCGGCTCGGGATCGAGGTCCAACGTGCCCGCCACCTCGACCGTCCAGCAGGCATGCGACTCGACGGTCGCCACACTGGGCAGCACGACCGTCGCCGCAACCGTGCGGACCTGCAGTCGGGCGCCTTCCTCGACCACGACACGCAGTCGCAGCACGTCACCACCCAGCGGGGTGGCCGCGGCCGACACCAGGTGCACGGTCTCGGGCCCGGTCCGCCGTACCGCGATCGCTCCGCCGCCCTCCAGATGTGGAGCACGTCCCGGCCGCGCGACGATCAGCACATCGGAGCGCACCTACACCGCCTGGGTGACTCGCAGCTGCTCGCGCACCCAGTCGAGCACCGGCGTCGCCGCCGGATCTTCGGTCAGCGAGATCAGCGCGAACGGACGATCGGCGCGCACCGCCGCCGCGTCCCGGCGCATCACGTCCAGATCGGCGCCGACCATCGGGGCCAGATCGGTCTTGTTGATCACCAACAGGTCCGAGAACGTCACGCCCGGGCCACCTTTGCGCGGCACCTTGTCCCCGCCCGCGACGTCGATGACGAAGATCTGAACGTCGATGAGCCCCGAGGAGAACGTCGCCGTCAGGTTGTCCCCGCCGGATTCGACGAGGATCAGATCGAGATCGTCGTGCGCGGCGATCAGGTCGTCGATCGCGTCGAGGTTGGCGGTGATGTCGTCGCGGATGGCGGTGTGCGGGCACCCGCCGGTCTGCACCGCCGCGATGCGGGCGTCGGGCAGTACAGCGTTGCGGCGCAGGAAGTCCGCGTCCTCGGTGGTGTAGATGTCGTTGGTCAGGACCGCCAGGGACAACTCGTCGCGGAGCTGACGACACAGTGCCGCCACGAGCGCCGTTTTGCCCGAGCCGACCGGCCCGCCGATGCCGATGCGCAACGGCTCCCCCGGCTGGCGCACCCGACGCGGCCGGTCGGGATGGTCGTGGGAGTGGCCGACACCGTCGATCAGATGAGGTGGCATGAAGGCTCTTTCGGTGTCAGGACGCGAACAGCGGGCGATCGCGGTCGAGGTGGCGCTGAGCGAGGACGTCGAGCAGCGGGTCGGACAGGTCGGCGAGACCGGCGGCGGCCCGGGCGGCGGTCTCTTCGCACAGCGAGGCCAATGCGAAGGTCACCGCGGCGACATCGCCGGGGTCGAGCGCCAGCAGTCGCTGCGCGGCCGTCGCCGATCCGGTCATCGTCGTGTAGACGACCGAGAGCGCAGTGTGCGCCGCGGGAATACCACTGGCGCGCCCCACGACGCCCGCCGCGACCGCCAGGTGCGGGGTGCGGCCGAGCGCGGCCCAGTCGGTGTCCGGCCAGACCCGCCGGGCCAGCCGCACCAGTCCCCTGCCCTGGGCGCGCGAGGCGGCCCGCGCAGCGGGAGCCGTTGTGCGCGCATCGGTTTCGGCCTCGCCGGAGCCGCCGGCCGTCGATGAGAGCGCACCGGTGTGCACGGCCGCCGCGAGCGAGGCGGTGACCAGACCGGTGCTGCGGATCCGGCGCTGCAGGTAGGCCCGCACGGTGGGCAGGTCGCGAACCAGTCCGCTCGTCACCGCCTCCTCGATCCCGCCGGAGTGCACGTGGCCGCCGGTGGGCAGGCGCGAATCCGCCAGGGCGAGCAGCGTGGTGATCATCAGAACAGGAAGTAGCGTTGCGCCATCGGCAGTTCCGCGGCGGGCTGCTCCTGCCACACCTCGCCGTCGATGTGCACGGTGAACGTGTCGGGATCCACCCGGATGTCGGGCAGTGCGTCGTTGAGCGGCATCTGTGCTTTGCCGACGGCGCGGACGTTGCCGACGGGCACGAGGCGACGCTGCACCGAGATACGCTCGGCCAGTCCGTCCTCGATCGCCTGCGGCGCGACGAAGTGCACGGACGTCGCGGCGGCCGCGGTCGGGGACGCGCCGAACATCGGGCGCGGCAGCACCGGCTGCGGTGTCGGGATCGAGGCATTCGCATCCCCCATCGCGGCCCACGCGATCATGCCGCCCTTGAGCACGGCATGCGGGCGCACCCCGAAGAACGCCGGCTCCCACAGCACGAGGTCGGCGAGCTTGCCCACCTCGACCGAGCCGATCTCACGGTCCATGCCGTGCGCGATCGCGGGGCAGATCGTGTACTTGGCGACATAGCGTTGCGCGCGGGTGTTGTCGGCCCTGGTGTCGCCGGGCAGGAAACCGCGGCGGCGCTTCATCACGTGCGCGGTCTGCCAGGTGCGCAGCACCACCTCGCCGATGCGACCCATCGCCTGGGCGTCGCTGCCGATCATCGAGATGGCGCCGATGTCGTGCAGCAGGTCCTCGGCCGCGATCGTCGAGGGGCGAATCCGGCTCTCGGCGAACGCCAGATCCTCGGGCACGCTGGGGTTGAGGTGGTGGCACACCATGAGCATGTCGAGGTGCTCGTCGAGGGTGTTGACGGTGTGCGGGCGCGTCGGGTTGGTGGAACTGGGCAGCACGTTCGGCTTGCCTGCGACGGTGATGATGTCGGGCGCGTGACCACCGCCGGCACCCTCGGTGTGGTACGCGTGGATCGAGCGGCCCTTGATCGCCGCGAGCGTGTCCTCGACGAAGCCGGCCTCGTTGAGGGTGTCGGTGTGGATGTTGGCCTGCACACCGGCGGCCTCGGACACGGTGAGGCAGGCGTCGATCGCCGCGGGCGTGGTGCCCCAGTCCTCGTGCAGTTTGAATCCTGCTGCGCCGCCGCGCAATTGCTCCCACATCGCTTCGGCGCTGACGGTGTTGCCCTTGCCCAGCAGCGCCACGTTGAGGGGCCAGGTGTCGAGCGCTTCCAACATGCGGGCCAGATGCCAGGCTCCGGGCGTGACGGTGGTGGCCTTGCTGCCCTCGGCCGGACCGGTGCCGCCGGCGACGATCGTCGTGATGCCGCCGCCGAGGGCCTCCTCCATGATCTGCGGACAGATCAGGTGCACGTGGCAGTCGATCGCACCCGCGGTGACGATGCGGCCGTTACCCGAGATGATCTCCGTCGACGGCCCGACCACCAGATCAGGGTGCACGCCGGTCATGATGTCGGGGTTGCCGGCCTTGCCGATGGCGACGATGCGCCCATCCCGAATACCGATGTCGGCCTTGATGATCCCCCAGTAGTCGAGGATCACCGCGCCCGTGATGACGGTGTCGGGGGCGCCGTCGGCGCGGGTGGCGCGGGACTGGCCCATCGACTCGCGCAGCACTTTCCCGCCGCCGAACACCGCTTCGTCGCCCGCCAGCCCCGGGCCACCGCTGCGATCCTCGGTGATCTCCACGAACAGGTCGGTGTCCGCCAACCGGATGCGGTCACCCGTCGTCGGCCCGTAGAGGGCGGCGTAGCGGGCGCGGGACAGTGAGGTCATCAGTGGGGGTCCAATCTGCCCGGGGGGTCGAGGCTGAGGCCGTAGACCTCGCGCGTGCCGCGCAACGGGACCAGGCTCACGCGCTGCGCGATGCCCGGTTCGAACCGGATCGCGGTGCCCGCGGGGATGTCGAACCGGTAGCCGTGGGCTGCGGCACGGTCGAAGTCCAG
The DNA here is from genome assembly GCF_007096635.1 of Mycolicibacterium sp. 018/SC-01/001. Lineage (GTDB taxonomy): Bacteria > Actinomycetota > Actinomycetes > Mycobacteriales > Mycobacteriaceae > Mycobacterium. The sequence goes on along the minus strand of NZ_VKAA01000009.1, from coordinate 116,653 downwards.
CGCCGAATTGGCTTGCGGCACATGCACGTGACTACCGACCTGCACGGGCCGGTCACCGGTGTTGACGATGTCGAGCTCGAGGCGCTCGGCACCGGCGTTGAGTTCGATGTCCCCGTCGCCGAAGACGACTTCGCCGGGGTGTTCGCCGGGGTTCATGCGATCGGATCGTGGACGGTGACGAGCTTGGTGCCGTCGGGGAACGTCGCCTCGACCTGGACGTCGTGCAGCATCTCGGGGATCCCCTCCATCACGTCGTCGCGCGCGAGCACGCCGCGCCCGCTGACCATCAGCTCGGCCACGGTGCGCCCGTCGCGGGCGCCCTCGAGGATGTGGTCGGTGATCACCGCGACGGCCTCGGGGTGGTTGAGCCGCAGTCCGCGTGCCTGGCGGCGACGGGCGAGTTCGGCGGCATAGGAGATGAGCAGCCGCTCCTGTTCATGCGGTGTCAGGCGCATAGAGGGCGATCCTGCCACGACCGGCGGCGCTGGGCAGCGCACACGTGTGCAGTGTTCTCTCGGGGCTACTCCTCGGTCATGTTCTGCAGGCGAACCTGGCCGCGAGCCACCAGGCGCCCGCCCTCCTCGGCGCCCTCGGTGATCGTCACCAGCCACAGCTGCTGCCGGCGGCCGCGGTGGATCGGCGTCGATGTCGCCGTCACGGTGCCCGACCGGATCGCACGCAGGAAGTCGGTGGTGTTGTTGACCCCGACGACGTAGCCGCCGCCGTTCTGAGTGAGCCAGACATGGCCGGAGACGCTGGCCATGCTCTCGATCACCGCACAGTAGACGCCGCCGTGCACGATGCCCCAGGGCTGCAGGAGCTTGTCGGTGATCTCGAGTGTGGCGCGGCCGCCGTCGACGGACATCTCCGCGTAGCGCAGGCCGAGCACGGTGTCGAACCCGTCACCGAGTCCTTCGGGAAGATCAGTCACGGATCGTGTCTACACGCTGGCGGGAGCACCTCGAAAGACGGGCCGAGCGGACGGGCCCCACGCCGTGCGGCATGGGGCCCGTCCTGTGGTCGGACCGGGGGTCTCTGCAGCCCTCAGGACTCCGGCGCGGTCCGGGTGGTACCCGATCAATATAGGCAAGCCTTGCCTAATTGAGCAAGTGCTTCGTGCCGTGCGTCCGACTCGTGCCCCGGACCGGGAGGCCGAAGCTCATCAGCGCGTCCAGCACGGCCTGGGTGCGACGCATGCTCACCGCTTCACTGCTGCCGGCCAGCAGCGGGATCTGGGTCGCCGCGCTCACCGCCGCGGCGCCGACGGCGTGCCACATCGCCGCCACTGGCGTGGATCCGTCCCCTACGGCGGCCAGCCGGGTGAACAGCGGACCGAGCGCGCGGTGGCTGCGGTGGGCGACCCACGTGGTCAGCGCCGCCTCGCTGGGCAGCGCGACGATGCCGTCCGCCCGGCCGGTGAACGCGACGTCGTCGGGCAGCGCCCGCAGCGTCGGGTCGACGACCCCGACCCAGTCGATCGCCCCCTCGGAATCCACGTGCACCCACAGGTTCTCCGGCCCGGTGTCCCAGGCTCGGCCCTCCAGAACCAGCAGCGGGATCACCCGGCCGACGACGACGTGGGCGAACGTGGCCGCCAGCTGCGCCGTCACCGTCGCCGAACTGCCCATCTCGGCGAGCCCGGCCGCGTACATGCGCGGCAGGCGGTCGGTGGTCAGCAGCTCGACGAGGGGCCACCAGCGCCGTCGGGAGAGATCGCCCATCACCGCGACACCGTGCACTCGCGGGGTGTCGGGATCGAGCTCCCGCAGCCGCGCGCTGGACGCGTGGATCGGGAGCGGGCGGCGGATCGTCATGCTCGTGATCAGCGGATCGTCGACGAGGACCGACACGGCCACCTCCAGTAAGTTAGGTTAGGCTTACTATAACCACGCGGCCAATGACGCCGCAGGAGGGCTCCCCTGTGATCGGACTCACAACCGCGCCGGACACCGGCGCGCGTCGTCGCGCTGTTGCCGTCAACGAACGAGACCTTGATACGACGGGCGGTAGTAATCCCGTAGTAGGCTCGCATTCACCGCCGTCAGGAGAGAGGACCATGCCCAAGTTGACACGGCTCGGCGAGCTCGAGCGCTCCGTGATGGACCATCTGTGGTCCGCCGGTGAGCCGCAGACCGTGCGGCAGGTCCACGAGGCGCTCTCAGCCGAGCGTGATCTGGCCTACACCACGATCATGACCGTGCTGCAGCGGCTGGCGAAGAAGAACCTCGTCGTCCAGCACCGCGACGATCGCGCCCACCGGTACGCCCCCACCCACGGGCGCGACGAGCTGGTCGCGGGCCTGATGGTCGATGCCCTCGACCAGGCCGCGGACTCCGGGAGCCGGGAGGCGGCACTGGTGCATTTCGTCGAGCGCGTCGGCGCCGACGAGGCCGCTGCACTGCGTCGGGCGCTTGCCGAACTCGAGGACAAACACCGCGCAGGCCGACCCGGTGGCGATCACGGCACCGACTGAGAGACACTGACAGCGTGTCCGCGCTGGCCTTCACCATCGTCGCCCTGACGTTGTCGGGGCCGGTGCCCGCATTGCTGGCCCGCGCGTCCTGGCCGTTGCGCGCCCCCAGGGCGGCGATCGTGCTGTGGCAGTCCATCGCTCTGGCCGCCGTGCTGTCGTTCTTCTCCGCGGGGATCGCGATCGCGAGCCGGCTCTTCGAGCCCGGTCCCGACGGTCGGCCCACCGCGACGATCGTCACCGCTCTCGACGACCTCGGCTGGCCCCTGTGGACCACCTACGTCGTCGTCTTCGCTCTCACGCTGGTCGTCGGTGCGCGCCTGATCGTGTCGGTGCTGCAGGTCGCGATCGCCACCCGGCGCCGCCGCGCCCACCACCGGATGATCGTCGACCTGGTGGGCGCCCACCCCACGCGACCGATGCCTGCTCACGGCGTCCGCATCCTCGACGTCGCCCAACCGCTCGCCTACTGTCTGCCCGGCGTGCGCAGCCGCGTCGTCGTCAGCGAGGGCGCGCTCAACACCCTGTCCGACCGGGAGGTGTCGGCGATCCTGTCCCACGAGCAGGCGCATCTGCGGGCCCGGCACGATCTCGTGCTGGAGATGTTCACCGCGGTGCACGCGGCCTTCCCCCGCATCGTGCGCAGCGGCAACGCTCTCAACGCCGTCCGGCTGCTGATCGAGGCCCTCGCCGACGACGCCGCGGTGCGCCACACCGGACCCACTCCGCTGGCCCGCGCGCTGGTCGCCTGCGCCGCGGGCCACACCCCGCGCGGGGCGCTCGCCGCCGGCGGCCCGACGACGGTGGTGCGGGTGCGCCGGCTGGGCGGCGCACCGAACAGTCGTGCGTTGGCCGCCGGCGCCTATGTGTGCGCCGCCGCGGTGCTGGTCGTGCCGACGGTCGCCCTGGCGGTGCCGTGGCTCACCGAGCTGCACCGGCTGTTCACCGCCTGATGCTTGCCTGACCTCAAACAACCGCACAACGAAAGGCGCCCTGCATGACCGACTCCGCCAGCTCGACGACAGGCACCGCGCAGATCGGAGTGACCGGCCTTGCAGTGATGGGTTCCAATCTGGCGCGCAACTTCGCCCACCACGGCTACACCGTTGCGCTGCACAACCGCACCACCGCCAAGACCGACGCGCTGCTCGCCGAGCACGGCTCGGAGGGGAAGTTCGTGCGCAGCGAGACCATCGAGGAGTTCCTCGACGCGCTGGAGAAGCCGCGCCGCGTGATCATCATGGTCAAGGCCGGTGACCCCACCGACGCTGTCATCGACGAGCTCGCCGACGCGATGGAAGAAGGCGACATCATCATCGACGGCGGCAACGCGCTCTACACGGACACGATCCGCCGCGAGAAGGCCATCCGCGAGCGCGGCCTGCACTTCGTCGGCGCCGGGATCAGCGGCGGTGAGGAGGGTGCGCTCAACGGTCCGTCGATCATGCCGGGCGGTCCCGCGGAGTCCTACAAGAGCCTGGGGCCGCTGCTGGAAGAGATCTCCGCCCACGTCGACGGCGTGCCGTGCTGCACCCACATCGGTCCCGACGGCGCGGGCCACTTCGTCAAGATGGTGCACAACGGTATCGAGTACTCCGACATGCAGCTCATCGGCGAGGCCTATCAGCTGCTGCGCGACGGGCTCGGCATGTCCGCACCCGAGATCGCCGATGTGTTCGCCGAGTGGAACACCGGCGACCTGGACAGCTTCCTGATCGAGATCACCGCGACCGTGCTGCGCCAGACCGACGCCGAGACCGGAAAGCCGCTGGTCGACGTCATCCTCGACGAGGCCGAGCAGAAGGGCACCGGCCGGTGGACGGTGAAGTCGGCGCTCGATCTCGGCGTGCCCGTGACCGGTATCGCCGAGGCCGTGTTCGCGCGCGCCCTGTCGGGGTCGGTCGCCCAGCGCAAGGCGACCACCGGCCTGGCCTCCGGGGATCTCGGCGAAAAGCCCAGTGATGCAGCGCAATTCATCGACGACGTCAGCAAGGCCCTGTACGCGTCGAAGATCATCGCCTACGCGCAGGGCTTCAACCAGATCCAGGCAGGCAGCGCCGAGTACGACTGGGGCATCAAGCCCGGCGACATGGCCAGGATCTGGCGCGGCGGCTGCATCATCCGCGCCAAGTTCCTCAACCGGATCACCGAGGCCTTCGACGAGGATCCGGAGCTGGCGACGCTGATCTCCGCGCCGTACTTCCGCGAGGCCATCGAGTCCGGCATCGACAGCTGGCGCCGCGTGGTGGTCAAAGCGACGGAGCTGGGCATTCCGATCCCGGGCTTCGCCTCGGCGCTGTCCTACTACGACGCGCTGCGCACCGAGCGGCTGCCCGCGGCCCTCACTCAGGGATTGCGCGACTTCTTCGGCGCGCACACCTACGGCCGCATCGACGCCGATCCCGCCAAGCGCTTCCACACCCTCTGGAGCGGGGACCGCAGCCAGATCGACGCGTAGTTTTCTCCCGCGAGCAGACGCGAACTCGAGTGTTTCGGGGCCTACAGAGCTCGAGTTCGCGACTGCTCGCGGGGTGAGGTGACCTCACTGGCCCCCTTAGACTCGTCGGCGTGAAGTTCCTCGATGGCCACCGGCCGCCGTACGACCTGACCTACAACGACGTGTTCATCGTCCCGGGCCGCACGCAGGTCGCGTCCCGCTTCGACGTCGACCTGTCCACCGTCGACGGCTCGGGCACCACGATCCCCGTGGTGGTGGCCAACATGACCGCGGTCGCCGGCCGGCGGATGGCCGAGACGATCGCACGCCGCGGCGGCATCGTCGTCCTGCCGCAGGACCTGCCGCTGTCGGCGGTCCAGCACACCGTCGACTTCGTCAAGACCCGGGACACCGTCGTCGACACGCCCGTCACCCTCTCCCCCGACGACTCGGTGTCCGATGCGTGCGCGCTGATCAACAAGCGGGCGCACGGCGCCGCGGTCGTCGTCGCCGACGGCCGCCCGGTCGGGCTGGTCACCGAAGCGGTCTGCTCCGGTGTCGACCGGTTCACACGGGTCAGCGACGTCGCGCTGACCGATTTCGTCACCGCGCCGGTGGGCACCGACCCGCGCAAGGTCTTCGATCTGCTCGACCACGTGCCCCAGAAAGGCGCAGACGTCGCAGTCCTCACCGACGGCGACGGCGCGCTGGCCGGGGTGCTCACCCGCACCGGCGCCGTCCGCGCCGGCATCTACACCCCCGCCGTCGACGCCTTAGGCCGGCTGCGCATCGCCGCTGCGGTCGGCATCAACGGCGACGTCGCGGCCAAGGCCCGCGGACTGGCCGACGCCGGTGCCGACCTGCTGGTGATCGACACCGCGCACGGCCACCAGGCCAAGATGCTCGACGCGATCGCCGCCGTGGCCGCACTCGACCTGGGGCTGCCGCTGGTCGCCGGCAATGTCGTCTCCGCCGACGGCACCCGCGACCTGATCGCCGCGGGTGCCTCCATCGTCAAGGTCGGTGTCGGCCCCGGCGCGATGTGCACCACGCGGATGATGACCGGTGTCGGACGGCCGCAGTTCTCCGCGGTGGTCGAATGTGCAGCTGCTGCAAAGGAACTCGGCGGTCATGTGTGGGCCGACGGCGGTGTGCGCCATCCGCGCGACGTCGCCCTGGCGCTGGCCGCCGGTGCGTCGAACGTGATGATCGGCTCCTGGTTCGCCGGCACCTACGAGTCCCCCGGCGACCTGCTGCACGACCGCGACGACAGGCCGTACAAGGAGAGCTACGGCATGGCCTCCAAGCGTGCCGTAGCGGCCCGCACCGCAGGCGACAGCGCCTTCGACCGCGCCCGCAAGGGTCTGTTCGAAGAGGGCATCTCCACCTCGCGGATGAATCTGGACCCGGCGCGCGGCGGTGTCGAGGACCTGCTCGACCACATCACCTCCGGCGTGCGCAGCACCTGCACCTACGTCGGCGCCCGGACGCTGCCCGAGTTGCACGAGAAGGTGGTGCTCGGCGTGCAGTCAGCCGCCGGCTTCGCCGAGGGCCACCCCCTGCCGACCGGGTGGTGACGGGTAGGCCAGGACCGGCCCGCTGACCTCGACCGAGACGCCGGTGCCCGGGGTGACGTGGACCTGCCCCGGCGTGCGCATCCGCACCGCACTGCCGTCGCCGAGGACGAGGTCGACGGCGGTGTCCGGGCCGTAGAAGCGGCACGCGCTCACCCGCGCCGGGACGCCGGGTCCCAGCCGCAGCTGCTCGGGCCGCAACACCACCACCGCGGGACCGTCGGCGATCGGCACCAGCGCCGGCAGCGGCCCCAGAGCCGTCCGCACGACGCCCGACTCGGCCGTGCCGACCACCTCGACCGTCGCGCCGACGAACCGCGCTGCCGCCAACGTTGCCGGGCGCTGGTACAGCTCCGCGGGGCTGCCGTGCTGTGCCACCGCGCCGTCGATGAGCAGCGCCACCGAGTTCGCCAGCGACAGCGCCTCGGTCTGATCGTGGGTGACCAGGATCGATGTCGTCGCGGTGTCCCGCAGGATCGTCGCGATGTCCTCGCGCACCCGGGTGCGCAGCCCCGCGTCGAGGGCCGCGAACGGCTCGTCGAGCAGCAGCACCCGGGGCCGGGCGGCCAGCGCGCGGGCCAGCGCCACCCGCTGCTGCTGCCCACCGGAGATCTCGTGCGGCCGGGCGTCGGCGAATCCGCCGAGACCGACCACCTCGAGCCAGTGCTCGACCCGCTCCCCCCGCGGCATCCCGAACGCCACGTTGGCGCCGACGCTCAAGTGCGGGAACAGCGCACCCTCCTGCGGCATCAGTCCGACCCGGCGGCGGTGCACCGGCACCGGCGCGGACCCCCCGGCGACCAGCTGACCGGCGATGCGGACCGTGCCCACGTCGGGGTCGGTGAACCCGGCCAGGATGCGCAGCAGCGTCGTCTTGCCGCAGCCCGACGGCCCGAGCACCGCGGTCATGCTGCCCTCGGGGACCACCAGATCCACCCCGGCGAGCACCCTACGAGCACCGAACGACTTCTCGATACCGTGCGCGGCCACGCCCGCAGAGTCAGACACCGCGCACGCTCCATGCGCCCAACAACGCCGTCGGCACCGCGGCGAAGACCAGGAGCGACGCAGCGTACGGCGCAGCGGCGGCGTAGTCACTGACCGAGCTGTAACCCCAGAGCCGGGTTGCCAGCGTGTCGGTTCCGGTCGGATGCAGCAGCAGCGTCACCGGCAGCTCCTTCATGCACGTCAGCAGCACCATGGCAGCGCCGGCCGCGATGCCGGGCAACGCCACCCGCGCCGTCACCGCGGTGAACGCGCGCACCGGCGTGCGGCCCAGCGACCGCGCCACCTCCTCCAGCCGGATCGGCGCCGACTCGACCGCCGCGCGGATCGAACCGACCGCCAGGGGCACGAACAACACCGTGTAGGCCAGGATCAGCAGCGGTTCCCGCTGGTAGATGGGCCGCAGCAGCAGCACCCCGAGCGACACCATCGAGATCGCGATCACGATCGCCGGCAACCCGTGAGCGACATAGCTCGCGCCCTCCAACGCCCTGGTGGCGCGGTCGCGGTGCCGCGCCGCCAGCACACCGAGCGGCAGCGCCGCGAGCGTGGACACCACTGCGGCGACCGCCGAGAGCCACAGCGTCGCACCCAGGGCCGCGGACCACAGGCCACCGTCCCAGCGGGCCCCGGCCGTGGCCAACCAGTCCGCGAGTTCGACGGCGGGCACGACGACCGCCGCCGCCAGGACCGCCGCCGGCAGCAGCAGGGCGGGGCCCTGCCACCCGCCGAGCCGACTCACCGGTGCCGGCCGCGGGGCGCCGGAGCCCACGCGCGAGGCGGCCGCCCGTCCCCGCACCGCGTGCTCGGCGATTACCAGGGCCACCGCGAACGCCAGCAGCACCAGCGACAGCACCGCCGCCCGCGACGGATTGAAGCCCGAGCGGTACGCGCCGTAGATCACCCACGTGAACGCCTCGAACCGCATCGCGGCGACCGCGCCGAAATCGCTGAGCACATAGAGCGCGACCAGCAGCGCACCCGCCGCGATCGCCGCCCGCGCCTGCCGCAGCGTCACCCCGAACAGCACCGACCAGCCGCCGCGGCCCAGCGACCGGGCCACCTCCTCCTGCGCGGGATCGACGCGGGCCAGCGCCGCCGTCGTGGTCAGCAACACCAGCGGATAACTGACCAGCGTCAGCACCAGCACCGCACCCCAGAACCCGGCGATCGACGGCACCGCCGACACCCACAGGTACGCCAGCAGATAGCTGGGCATCGCCAGCGGCAGCGTCAGCGCGACGCTCCAGAGCCGCCGGCCCCGCAGATCGGTGCGGGTGAGCAGGACGGCCAGCGTCACGCCCAACAGCACGCACGCCGCGGTCACCGTGATCACCAGCAGCAGCGACCGGCCGATCAGCGCCGCGGTCCGCGGCTGCACCACCTCGTCGACCACCGCGGCCCAGCCCCGCGACAGCGCGCGATCGCCCAGGTAGACCAACGGGATCAGCGTCGCGGCGGCCACCAGCGCGGCCGCGGCGAGCAGCAGCGCGGGCGGGCGTGCCGCCCGGACCGGGCCTGCGGTCAATTCGTGAGCAGGCCGGTCTTGACCAGGAGCTCCTGCGTGGTCTCGATGTCGTCGAGCTGCGACAGGTCGACCGCGGGCGGCTGCAGTTCACTGAGTGGCGGCATCTGCGCCGACGGTGCGACGCCGGCGGCCAGCGGATACTCCTCGGTCTCGTCGGCGAAGTACTTCTGCGCGGGCTCGCTCACCAGGTAGGACGCAAACCGTTGTGCGCCTTGCGGATTCGGGGCGGCCTTCAGCACGCCGATGCCCGCGACGTTGACCAGCCCGCCGGGATCGCCGGCGGCCATGAACTTGTTGCGCGCCGTCACCGCCTCGGCACCCTTGGCGTCGATGAGCTCGTACAGGTAGTAGTGGTTGACCAGCCCGAGCGGCACCTGGCCGGCGTCCACGGCGTCGCGCACGGCGACGTTGTTCTCGTACGGCGTGGGATCCTGGGCTTTGAACGCGCGCAGCCACTGCTCGGCGCCGTCCTCACCGCGCACGACCCGCAATCCGGTCACGAACGACTGCCACGACGCGTTGCTCGGCGCGAACCCGATCTTGCCCCTCCACTCCGGGGCCAGCAGCGCGTCGATCGTGTCCGGCGGCGTGGGCACCATGGTCGGGTTGTAGACCACGACCCGGGCGCGACCCGACACACCGACCCAGGTGCCGTCCGCGGCGGCGTACGGCGCGGGCACGGCCTTGAGTGTCTCGGCATCGACGGGGGCCAGCAGGCCGGCCTTCGACACGGCGCCCAGCGCCCCCGCGTCCTGGGACAGGAACACATCCGCCGGCGACTTGTCGCCCTCGGTGATCAGCTGCGCAGCCATCTCCCCCGACCCGGCGTAGCGCGCCTCGACCTCGATGCCGGTGTCGGCGGTGAACTGCTCGAGCAGCGGCGCCACCAGTTCCTCACTGCGGCCCGAGTAGACGACGACCTTGTCGGCATCGTCGGGAGTGCTCGACGAACTGCAGCCCGTCAGCGCCACCAGCGCGGCGACGGTGGCGATCGCGCCGGCCCACCGGGAGGGTCTGGTAACCGAGCGAGGGAGCGACATTGTGGTCCACCTTTCCTGAACGTCAGCTGTGAACCTACCATCGCGCTAAGGGGAGCCTAACCAGACCGGTTCGCGGCCGCCCGGTGAATGCGGCCCGCCGGTTGGCAGTCGGCTAGCATGGGTGGGAATTTCGTTTGTCACTGCGCCGAAAGGGATCAGGTGCCGCAGGCACTGGATGGCGGTCCATCCGAGCCGGCCACACTCGCCGAGCGGCCCGACCGGGAGCCGGTGGAGGCAGAACCATCTTCTAGCAGGCCGGGTCCACAGCCCGGCTGCCCCCGCCGTCCTGCCCAGGACGGCCTTCTGTGACCCTTGCCACCTCACTGCTGTCGGTGCTGGCGATCGTGGTGCTCACGGCGGGCACGGCCGTGTTCGTCGCCGCAGAGTTCTCCCTGACCGCGCTCGAACGCAGCACCGTCGAGTCCAACGCCCGCTCCGGCAACCGGCGCGACCAGATGGTCCAGCGCGCACACCGCGCGCTGTCCACCCAGCTGTCCGGCGCCCAGGTCGGCATCTCGATCACCACGCTGGCGACCGGCTTCCTCGCCGAACCCGTCGTGGCGCGGCTCCTCGAACCCGCCCTGGCCGCGCTGTCGCTGCCCAAGAGTGCAGCCACCACACTGGCGCTGATCCTGGCGATCCTGATCGCCACGTCGCTGTCGATGGTGTTCGGCGAGCTGGTGCCCAAGAACCTCGCCGTCGCCCGCCCCGTCCCGACGGCCCGGTTCGCCTCGCCGCCGCAGCTGATGTTCTCGTTCCTGTTCACGCCGCTGATCCGGCTGACCAACGGCACCGCGAACTGGATCCTGCGCCGCGTCGGCATCGAGCCCGCCGAGGAGCTGCGATCGGCACGCTCACCGCAGGAACTGGTCTCGCTGGTGCGCACCTCGGCCGAGAGCGGTTCGCTCGATCCGGTGACCGCGGTGCTCGTCGACCGGTCGCTGCAGTTCGGCGACCGCACCGCCGAAGAGCTGATGACGCCGCGCTCGAAGATCGACACCCTCGACGCCGATGACACCGTGCTCGACCTGAGCCAGGCCGCCGTGCGCACCGGCCACTCCCGGTTCCCGGTGATCCGCGGCGACCTCGACGAGACCATCGGCGTCGTGCACGTCAAACAGGTGTTCGCCGTCCCCCACGACCAGCGGCCCACCACGCTGCTCTCCGACATCGTCGCGCCGGTGGCGCGCGTGCCCTCCACCCTCGACGGTGACGCGGTGATGTCCGAGGTGCGGGCCAACGGTCTGGCCACCGCCCTGGTCGTCGACGAATACGGCGGCACCGCCGGCATGGTGACCGTCGAGGACCTGATCGAAGAGATCGTCGGCGACGTCCGTGACGAGCACGACGACGAGCCACCCGACGTCGTCCACGCCGGCGAGGGCTGGCAGGTGTCGGGGCTGCTGCGCATCGACGAAGTCGCCGAGAACACCGAATTCCGCGCTCCGGAAGGCGATTACGAGACGATCGGCGGCCTGGTGCTCGAGCAGCTCGGGCACATCCCCGACGAGGGAGAGTCGGTGGAGCTGATCGCGTTCGACCCCGACGGGCCCATCGACGACCCGATCCGGTGGTTGGCCACCGTGGTCAAGATGGACGGCCGGCGCATCGACCAGCTCGAGCTGACCAAGCTGGGCCGCGCCGACGACCAGGCCGACACGGCGGAGGTAGCCGATGGGTGACGTCTTCGGCGTCCTGCTCACCTTCGTGCTGCTGGCCGCCAACGCGTTCTTCGTCGCCTCGGAGTTCGCGCTGATCTCCGCCCGCCGCGACCGGCTCGAGGCGCTCGCCGAGCAGGGCAAGAACAGCGCGGTCACCGTGATCCGGGCCGGGGAGAACCTGTCGCTGATGCTGGCCGGCGCCCAACTCGGCATCACGGTGTGTTCGATCCTGCTGGGCCGCGTCGCCGAGCCCGCCGTCGCGCATCTGCTGGAGAAACCGTTCCATCTGCTCGGCATCCCCACCGCCGTGCTGCACACCGTCTCGTTCCTGGTGGCGCTGTCGATCGTCGTCACACTGCACGTGCTGCTCGGCGAGATGGTGCCGAAGAACATCGCGATCGCCGGCCCGGAATCGACGGCGATGCTGCTCGTCCCGATCTATCTGGTCTGGATCCGCGCCGCGCGGCCCTTCATCGCGTTCTACAACTGGTGCGCCAACTCCACGCTGCGCGCGTTCGGCGTGGAACCCAAGGACGAACTCGACGTGACGGTGTCCACGGTCGAACTGTCGGAGATGATCGCCGAATCGCTCTCGGAAGGCCTGCTGGATCCCGAAGAGCACACCCGGCTGACCCGGGCGCTGCAGATCCGCAACCGGGTGGTCGACGACGTCGCGCTGCCGCTGCACCAGATCCGCGCGGTGCCTGCGGCGCGCGCAGGCGCGGGACCGACGATCGGCGCGCTGGAAGAGGCGCTCACCGAGACCGGGTACTCCCGGTTCCCCGTCGCCGATCCGTCCGGCGCCTACGTCGGGTATCTGCACATCAAGGACGTTCTGCCGCTGCTCGACGGCCCGCGCGACGACGCGATGGTGCTGGACTCGTCCATGGTGCGTCCGCTGCCGCGGGTGCCGGCCTCGATGCCACTGCCCGACGCGCTGACCCGCCTGCGCCGCACCAACAGTCACCTCGCCCTGGTCACCGCCGCCGACGGCGCTGTCACCGCGATGGTCGCGCTCGAAGATCTCGTCGAGGACCTGGTCGGGACGGTGCGCGACGGCACGCACCGTGTCTGACACCGCCGCCGACTGGCAGGAGAGGGCGGCAGCGCACCGTCGCCGCGCCGACCTCCTGCTCGGCCCGCACGTCGAACGCCGGCAGGCCGGGCTGACGCATCCGGTGTTCGATTTCCTGTTCACCTACTACTCGCTTCGCCCCCGGCACCTGCGCGTGTGGCATCCCGGCTACGGCGTCGCGCTGACCGGTCCGGGAGCCGAGGCCTACGTGACTCGCACCGGGTACCGCCGTGATGGCGCGGCAGTGGCCGTCAGCCGTGACCATCTGATGACACGGTCGGACACCGTGAGGTTCATCGCAGAACTGCTGTCGGCGACCGCGTCGCGGCCGCCACGGTTCAGCTGCTTCGGCATGCACGAGTGGGCGATGGTGTACCGGTCCACGCAGGTGCGCCACGGCACGGTGCCGCTGCGCCTGGGGCCCGCGGGCACCGACGCGGTGGTCGAGTCGATGCCGTTGCGCTGCAGTCACTTCGACGCCTACCGCTTCTTCACCAGCGCGGCGGCGCCGCGCAACGCCCGTCGTCTGACACGGGCCACGCAGGTGCTCGAGGAGCAGCCGGGATGCGTCCACGCAGGCATGGACCTCTACAAATGGGCGGCCAAGCTCGGACCGCTGATCGAATCCTCGCTCCTGCTGGACTGTTTCGAACTCGCCCTCGACGCACGTGTGCTGGACATGCGGGCCAGCCCGTATGACCTGCGTGACTTCGGCTTCACGCCGATCCGCGTCGAGACGGCGAGCGGCCGCGCGCAGTACGCCGCAGCCCAGGAGGCCGTCACGGTCCGCGCGGCGCCGTTGCGGGCGCGGCTCATCGACGCCTGCCTCGCGCTGGGACGGGCGGCGGCGCTCACCTGTCCGGGTGGGGTGTTTACCGGCGGGTACGCTGGATCGACGGATTTCACGACAGGCACGCCGCGTTCCGACGCGCAGATGCCGCCGGAGGAGGAATCATGACCGAACGTGTGACCGTGGGTAACCTGCGCGTCGCCCCGGTGCTGTACGACTTCATCACCAACGAGGCGCTCGCCGGGACCGGCATCGACCCCGACACGTTCTGGTCCGGCGTCGACAAGGTGGTCGCCGACCTCACCCCCAAGAACCAGGAGCTGCTGGCCCGCCGCGACGAGCTGCAGGCGCAGATCGACCGGTGGCACCGGGCCCGCATCATCGGCGGGTTCGAGGCCGACGACTACAAGCAGTTCCTCACCGACATCGGCTATCTCGAGCCAGAGCCCGACGACTTCACGATCACCACCGCCGGCGTCGACGACGAGATCACCAGCACCGCAGGGCCTCAGCTCGTGGTGCCGGTGCTCAATGCGCGCTTCGCGCTCAACGCCGCCAACGCGCGGTGGGGTTCGCTGTACGACGCGCTCTACGGCACCGACGTGATCCCCGAAGACGGTGGGGCCGAGCCCGGCGATTCCTACAACAAGGTGCGCGGCGACAAGGTGATCGCCTACGCACGTACGTTCCTCGACGGAGCCGCACCGCTCGCGGAGGGCTCCTGGGCCGACATCACCGGCCTCACCGTCGCCGACGGCGCCGTGACCGTGACGGTCGACGACCAGTCGGTCGGACTCGAGGACCCGGCCCAGTTCGCCGGCTACCTCGGCGAGCCCGACTCGCCGACGGCCGTGCTGCTGAAGAACAACGGCCTGCACATCGAGATACTCGTCGACCCCGACTCCCCCATCGGATCGACCGACAAGGCCGGCATCAAGGACGTCGTGCTCGAATCGGCGATCACCACGATCATGGATTTCGAGGACTCCGTGGCCGCGGTCGACGCCGACGACAAGGTGCTCGGCTACCGCAACTGGCTGGGCCTGAACCGCGGCGACCTGACCGAAGAGGTCAGCAAGGGCGGCAAGACCTTCACCCGCGTGCTCAACGAGGACCGCACGTTCACCGGCCCGGACGGCGGAGAGATCACGTTGCCCGGCCGCAGCCTGCTGTTCGTGCGCAACGTCGGTCACCTGATGACCAACGACGCGATCGTCTTCGACTCGGGTGACGGCGCCGACGGCGCCGAGGTGCCCGAAGGCATCCAGGACGCACTGTTCACCAGCCTGATCGCGATCCACGGGCTGCAGGGCAGTGATGAGAACGGCCCGCTGCTCAACAGCCGCACCGGCTCCATCTACATCGTCAAACCCAAGATGCACGGCCCGGACGAGGTCGCGTTCACCTGCGAACTGTTCAGCCGCGTCGAGGACGTGCTCGGCCTGCCGCAGAACACCATCAAGGTCGGCATCATGGACGAGGAGCGGCGCACCACGCTGAACCTGAAGGCCTGCATCAAGGCGGCCGCCGACCGTGTCGTGTTCATCAACACCGGCTTCCTGGACCGCACGGGTGACGAGATCCACACCTCGATGGAGGCGGGCCCGATGATCCGCAAGGGCGCGATGAAGTCGACCGCCTGGATCTCGGCCTACGAGGATCAGAACGTCGACATCGGTCTGGAGACCGGCCTGTCCGGGAAGGCGCAGATCGGCAAGGGCATGTGGGCGATGACCGAGCTGATGGCCGACATGGTCGAGCAGAAGATCGGGCAGCCCAAGGCCGGCGCAACCACCGCGTGGGTGCCGTCGCCGACGGCGGCGACCCTGCACGCCATGCACTACCACGCCGTCGACGTCTTCGAGGTGCAGAAGGAGCTCGAGGGCACGCGGCGGGCCACGATCGAGGATCTGCTGACGATCCCGCTGGCCAAGGAGCTGGCGTGGGCGTCCGACGAGATCCGCGAAGAGGTCGACAACAACTGCCAGTCGATCCTCGGCTACGTCGTGCGCTGGATCGACGCCGGCGTGGGGTGCTCGAAGGTGCCCGACATCCACGACGTCGCCCTGATGGAGGACCGCGCGACGCTGCGGATCTCGAGCCAGCTGCTGGCGAACTGGCTGCGCCACGGCGTCATCACCGCCGACGACGTCAAGGCCAGCCTGCGGAGAATGGCCGCGGTGGTCGACGAGCAGAACGCCAAGGACCCCGACTTCCGTCCGATGGCGCCGGACCCGGACGGCAGCATCGCGTTCCAGGCGGCCCAGGAGCTGATCCTCGAGGGCGGCGCGCAGCCCAACGGCTACACCGAGCCGATCCTGCACCGCCGCCGACGCGAGTTCAAAGCCGCGAACAGCACGCACTGATCACCGGCGACCAGGTCAACGACAAGGCAGGTATTCGACGCATTGGGAAGACACAGCCTCCCCGATCCCGACGACCCGGACTCGACCAGGCGGCAAGCACCCGCGCCTGACGAGTCGCAGACCGAACGCTTCGACGCGGCGCCGGCGACCCAGCGCAGCGGTGGGTGGGACAACGGCGAGTGGACCGGCAGCCACCGCGCGATCACCCCGGGCCGGCGCGGCATCTCGGTCGGCGTCATCGTCGCCCTGGTCAGCGTCGTCGTCATCGTGGGCGCCGTCATCGCCTGGCGATTCTTCGGCGACGCCCTCTCCGACCGGTCGAACACCGCCGCGGCGCGCTGCGTCGAGGGCGATCTCGCCGTGGCCGTCGTGGCCGATCCGGCGATCGCCGCTCCCGTCACCGCCTTGGCTCAGCGCTACAACGACACCGCCGAGCCCGTCGGTGACAAGTGCATCAAGGTCGACGTCACCGCGGCGGACTCCGACCAGGTGTTCAACGGCCTGTCCGGGGACTGGCCCGGTGACCTGGGCCAGCGTCCGGCGCTCTGGATTCCGGCGAGTTCCGCCTCGGAGGCCCGGCTGGAGGCCAAGACCGGTCCGCGCACTGTCACCGACAGCCGTTCGCTCGTCACGTCGCCGGTGGTGCTGGCCACCTCGCCCCAGGTGCAGGGCGCGTTGAAGGATCAGAACTGGGGCACCCTCCCACGGTTGCAGACCGATGCCGCCGCCCTCGACGGCCTGGGGTTGCAGGGCTGGGGTGGGCTCCGCCTCGCGATGCCGCTCGGCCAGGACAGTGACGCGTCGTACCTGGCGGCCGAGGCGGTCGCCGCCGAGTCCGCTCCCGCGGGTTCTCCTCCGAGCGCCGGCCTGGGTGCCGTCAGCACGCTGATGGCGGCGGCGCCGAAGACCGACGACGCCAACGCAGGCACGGCGCTGGACGCGCTGCTCGGCGCCGACGATCCGGCGACCGCGCCCGTGCACGCCGTGGTGACCACCGAGCAACGGCTCTTCCAGAAGGCCGCGGACACCCCGGATGCCAAGGCCAAGCTCGCGGCGTGGCTGCCGCCGGGACCCACCGCGGTCGCGGACTTCCCCACCGTGCTGCTCTCCGGTGACTGGCTGGCCCAGGAACAGATCTCGGCGGCCAGCGAGTTCGCCCGCTTCCTGCGCAAGCCCGACCAGCTCGCCGAGCTCGCGAAGGCCGGGTTCCGGGTGCAGGGCCAGCAGCCGCCGGCCAGCGACGTCGTGGCCTTCGGGCCGATCGGCACGCCTGTCGACCTCGGCGACAACGCGCTGCGGGCCACCATCGCCGACACACTGTCCAGCCCGGCGGCCACCCCGACGGTCACCGTGATGCTCGACCAGTCGATGCCGACCGACGAGGGCGGAACAGCGCGGCTGAACAACGTCGTCGACGCGCTCAAGGCACGACTGCAGGCACTGCCGCCGGACTCCGGGGTGGGGCTGTGGACCTTCGACGGGGTGGCGGGACGCTCGGAGGTGCCGCTGGGCGCGCTGTCGGACCAGGTGGACGGCAGGCCCCGGTCGGCCGCGCTGACCTCCGCGCTCGACGGCCAGTCGCCGTCCGACGGCGGCGCCGTGTCCTTCACGACCCTGCGCCTGGTCTACACCGATGCGTCGGCGAAATACCGTGCGGGGCAGAAGAATTCGGTGCTGATGATAACCGCCGGCCCGCACACCGATCAGTCGCTGGGCGCCGACGGACTGCGGCAGTACATCAGCGGTGCGTTCGATCCGGCCAAACCGGTGGCGGTCAACGTCATCGACTTCGGCGACGATTCCGACCGCTCGACGTGGGAGGCGGTCGCGCAGACGACAGGCGGCACCTATCAGAATCTGGCCAGCTCGTCGGGTCCGGAGCTGGCGTCGGCCATCGCGGCGATGACGGGCTGAGCACCTTCCGAGACGCGCCGCACGCAGCGTTCTGGCCGTATATTGACGTCCGTGTCCAGGGGGTTCTGGCGTAAGAACGGCGTCTCTCGCGGCGTCCGGATCCTGGCGACGACGCATTTCACACCGGTGTGGCACGCGCTGCGCGCGACACCGAGAGTGTCCGACCTGGTGAACCGGTGGTTGATCAACTCGCTGATCTACACGATGAAGACCAGACCGGGTGCGTTGAGCACGATGCAGCCGTGGACGTCGTGGGAGTCGCTGCACGACCGCACGTTCAGTCAGCGGCACCTGCCACCCGATCCCGAGTTCGCCGCCGGTCTGCCCGCTGCGGCCGAGGTGGCCACGGTGTTCGCCCGCCCTGGCGCGCAATGCCCGGAGTCGGCGAAGTCGACGCTGCTGTTTCCGCTCTTCGCGCAGTGGTTCGTCGACGGTTTCCTGCGGACCGACCCCGAGGACGACTGCAAGAACACCTCGACGCACGACATCGACCTGAGCCAGCTCTACGGCCAGACGCCGGCGGTGACTCGGATGCTGCGCACCGGCGTCGGCGGCCGGCTCAGGACCGAGCCCACCCTCGACGCCGAGTTCCCGCCGTACCTGTGCGGCGCCGACGGCACGATCAAACCCGAGTTCGGGGACCTGGACATCGAGTTCCGGGGACGCGACGTCAAGGTCGAGCGTGGCGGCCCGGTCCCCGATGCGCTGCGGTCGACGCTGTTTGCGCTCGGCATCCCGCGCGGCAACATCCACTACGGCTTCGTGATGCTGAGCACGCTGTTCCTGCGCGAGCACAACCGCATCGCGGGCGTGATCGCTGCGGAGCATCCCGACTGGAGCGACGACCGGGTGTTCGACACCACCCGCAACACGCTGACGGCGGTGCTGCTCAACATCGTCATCGAGGACTACATCAACCACATCACGCCGATCAAGTTCCCGCTGTTCGTCAAGCCCGGCATCGGCGCCCGCGAGAGGTGGTACCGGCAGAACTGGATGTCGGTCGAGTTCAATCTTCTCTACCGGTGGCACTCGCTGGTACCCACCGAGGTCACCGTCGGCGGGCAGCGGAAGCGCTTCGCCGACATGTGGTGGGACACCCGCCCGGTCACCGAGCACGGCCTGGCGGCGCTGTTCGACGAGGCGTCGCGACAACCCTGCAGCACGATCTCCCTCGGCAACACCGACCCGAGCCTGCTGTCCATCGAGGAGAAGTCCATCGCCATCGGCCGGGACACCGCGCTGCAGCCCTACAACGCCTACCGCGAAGCGTGCGGCTTTCCGCGGCTGCAGAGCGTCGACGACCTGACGTCGGACACGCGCACACGGGCCGCGCTCAAGAGGTGCTACGGCGACGACGGAATCGACCGCGTCGAGTTGTTCGTCGGCCTGTTCGCCGAAGACGTGCGGCGCGGCAGCACGTTGCCCGCGCTCATGAGTGCGATGGTGGCAGTCGACGCGTTTTCCCAGGCGCTGACCAACCCGCTGCTCGACCCCGCCGTGTACGGTGAGGCAACGTTCTCGGCCGCCGGGCTCCGGGTGGTCGAGACGACGAAGACGCTGTCGGATGTCGTCCGGCGCAACACCGCGGGAGAGGCGCGCGCGCCGCGGGTCAGCCTCGGCCGGCGCCGGTGGCGGTGAGTGGCGAGCAACGTCAAAAAGTGTTTTTCTGCAGTCCGACACGGCCGGTTTCGCTCCAGCGATTGCCCGGTGACAAGCAACAATGGTATGACCGCGTTACCCAATTGACGTGTGCGAATGCGACGATCAGCTAAGTATCGGCGATGAGGGGGAACGAGCTCACGATGCCGGACCAACGGGCAGGACAGATGCCGTCCGCCGCTGTGCCCCGTGCCTGGCGGGACCGCAAGCGGTATGTCTGGCTGGTCGGACTCGTGATCCCGGTTCTGGTGCCCGCCTCGTGGGCGGCGGTCGCGCTGACCGGGAGCGGACTGTTCTGGTGGTCCGGTCCGGCGTTGATGCTGGTGGTCATCCCCGTGCTGGACTACCTCGTCGGGCCCGACTCGGACAATCCGCCGGACAGCGTGCTGGCCCACCTCGAACAGGACCGGTACTACCGGTGGGCCACCTACCTGTACCTGCCCGCCCAGTACGTGTCGCTGGTGCTGGCCTGCTGGCTGTGGACCGGCGGTGGCGGCGTGACGATGACGCTGCCGGACAAGATCGGCCTGATGCTGACCGTCGGCGGCATCGGCGGTATCGCGATCAACACCGCGCACGAGCTCGGTCATCAGCGTGACCGCGCGGAGCGCTGGCTCAGCAAGGTCGCTCTCGCCCAGACCGCCTACGGCCACTTCTTCGTCGAGCACAACCGGGGTCACCATGCGCGGGTCGCGACGCCCGAGGATCCGGCGAGCTCGCGCCTCGGCGAGAGCGTCTACGCGTTCTACTGGCGCTCGATCTGGGGCAGTCTGCGGTCGGCCTGGTCGCTGGAGAGTCGCCGGTTGCGGCGGCACGGGCGCAGGGTCTGGACGCTGCACAACGACGTGCTCAACGCGTGGCTGATGGCCGTCGGGGTGTTCGCCGCGTTGATCATCGGCTTCGGGCTGGACGTGGTGCCCTGGCTGATCGGCCAGGCCCTGCTCGGCGTCTTCCTGCTGGAGACGATCAACTACCTCGAGCACTACGGTCTGCGCCGGCAGCGCCGCCGCGACGGCTGTTACGAGCCCGTGCGGCCGGCGCACAGCTGGAACAGCAACTCGGTGATCTCGAACGTCTTCCTGTTCCACTTGCAGCGGCACTCCGATCACCACGCCAACCCGCAGCGCCGGTATCAGGCGTTGTGTCACGCCGACGAGGCGCCGCAGTTGCCCGCCGGGTACGCGGCCATGGTGATCCTCGCCCTGTGCCCGCCGCTGTGGCGTCGCGTCATGGACCCGCGGGTGCGCAACCACTACCGCGGGGACATCCGCCTCGCCGCGTTGCGGCCGCGCCAGGAACAGCGCATGCTGCCGCGGGGCGAGCCACTACTGCCCGGGGGCTGAAGCCACCTCACGGGTCCGCTTGAGCGCAACCGCCGCCGTCCGCATCGACAGCGTGGGCGACAGCCGCTCCAGGTACCACAGCGCCTTCCACCATTTCGGGACGACGATGATGGCCTGGTTGCGCAGTACCCCGCGCAGCGCCGCGGTGGCGAACTGGTCCGGTTCGATCGGACGCAGCGCCTCGCCGAGTGAGATCAGGTTCTCGCGGCTCAGCGTGCGATTGCGGCCGTATTCGCCCCCCGACAGGATGGGGGTGCGCACGACCCCGGGGCACAGCACCGAGACCCGGACACCGTGCGCAGCTGCCTCCACCCGCAGGGTCTTCGAGAGGGCGACGACGGCGTGCTTGGTGGCCGAGTAGCCGGCCTGGGCGGAGGTGGTGATGAGCCCCGCCATCGACGCCGTGTTGACGATGTGGCCGCTGCCCTGGGCGATCATCCTCGGGTAGGCGGCCGCCACGCCGTGCACGACGCCCCGCAGGTTGACATCGATGATGTCGGTCCAGTCCTCGAGCGTCAGCGCGTCGACCTCGCCGCCGATACCGATGCCGGCGTTGTTGAACAGGTAGTCCAGCCGTCCGCTGACCCGAACGGTCTCGGCGACCGCGGCGTCGAACGCCGCGGCATCGCGGACGTCGAGGGCCACCGCATGCGCGGTCGCACCGCCGGCACGCAGCCGCTGCGCGAGGCCCTCGGCGACGTCGACCTGCCGGTCGGCTATCCAGACATCGGCTGCCCCGGCGGCCAACGCCTCCGACAGGGCGGCACCGATCCCCGACGCGCCCCCGGTGATGAAAGCGACCGTGCCCGCCGTGTCCCTGCCTGCCGTGTCCCGTCGTGCCACGTCGGAAGGATATCGAAGACGGTCAGTCCTGCGAGTCCCCGCCGCCTCCGGTCGCCGAGGACGACGCACTCTTGGCTTCTGCCTTCTTCTGCGCCTTCTTGTGGGTCGTCTTCTCGGTCGCCGCCGTGTCGGACTTTTCGGCGGTGACCTTGGTTGCGGTGTCCTTGGTTTCGGTGTCCTTGGTGTCGGTGTCCTTGGTGCCGGTGTCCTTGGTCAACTCCGCTTTGACCGCCTGGAGGAAACCGCGCAGCGGCATCCGGTGCTTGGGTCCCGATGTCCCCGGTGTCGCCGATGTGGTGCCGTCATCTGTGGCGCCATCTGTGGCGCCCCCGGCTGCACCCTCGGTGTCGGGTGACTCGGAGTCGGAGGCCGTCTCCGACGTCTGCTGCGGGGCCTCGACCGTCGGTGCGGGAGTTGCGGACTGGTGGCCAGCGCCAGCCTCGGTTGTCGTCCCGGAAACAGTTGTCGTATCGGAGGCCGCGCGTACCTGGGGACGTACACCGGATTCGGTCACGGACTGCACGGATTGGCCTGACTCGGCAGCCACCTCGCCCTGGGTGGGCTTGCCCTCCAGCCAGGTCCTGTCGTAGGCCTTGTCGACGATCGCCCGCAGTTTGGGCTCGATGCCGGCCACCATGTCGCCGAGCCCGGCATCGTAGAAGCCCTGCAGCAGCGGCAGATGCTCCGTCGGTGCGAAGACATAGGTCGTCTTGCCCTCGGTCCACACGATGTTGTCCGGGTTGTCGAGGTCGACATCTTGATACCGCAGGTGGACGTAGACGAAGGCGGCGACGCCGTTGGCGACGGCGAGCAGATTGAACGGGTTCGTCGGGAAGTCGGCGATCGGGTCGTATTCGGCTGCGACGTCCAGGATGTCGTACTGGGTGTTCGTCGGCGTGCGCAGCATGTCGCCCCAGAACCAACCGTTCACCCCGCCGTATTTGCGCCCCCCGTTGCCGAGCAGCACGAAGGACAGGTCCTCGGGCGGCGGCGCATCCTTGTCCTTGGCGTGGTCCTTGAGCCACACCGCGGCGATCCGCGCGCCGCCGCTGTAGGCGTAGACGATCTTGGGGTCGGTTCCCTCCGTGTGGATGGCCTTGTCGAGCCGCTCCACGTTCTCGGTGACACCGAATTCGATGGGGCCGTAGGGCTGTATCCAGTCGTAGCGAACCTCTTTGCACACCTTCGGCGCATCGCAGAGAGCGCCACCGAGATAGTCGTCCATGGCCCACGGGGTGGGTCCGTGATGCAGAACCGTGGCGGGCCCCGGCGGAATCAACGGCGATGCGGTCGCGGCGGCAGCGGCGGCGGCCGGCATGGCGCCGCCCCCCAGCGTCAGGGGAAGCGTCGCCACGATCGGCAGCGCCGCTGCGGTCATCACTGCCTTGGTCGCTCGTTTCACGCCGCGTTCCTTCCAGAGGGGACGACCGTGCGGCCGTCCGGTGACGGGTCAAGTGCAGGGGGTACAGCGGTACAACCGAGTGGCCGGGTGACCGGAGCGCATGGGATTCGTGGCCATTGCCTGAGGGCCACGACTGCGCTTCTGCGCAGACGGGATGCCGGCGCGACGACCGCCGCGGACATTACCGTATGCAAACATTTTTTGGGTGGCCAAGCAGCAAACTCATGGAGGGTGAAATATCGCCGCTCTCTGGACATTGGGGGTGCGTGGCTATCCCGGCGGCATCGTTGCGCCACGGGTCGCGCGCCCGACGCGGTGGCCGCCACCGCCCCTGCCGAAATTGTCTTGCGAGTCAATTGCTTTGTCGTGCAACAATTTTGGTCGTGACGTCCCGCGATCTCCGATCGGCACTGCGGGCCGACCTCGCCATCGAGCAAGTGCGCCGTTCTTTGCTGATTGGCACACACTGTCACTTGAGTTTGCTGTCGCGGTGGCGTTTCTTACTCGGAAGTCAGTTGGTGAACTGCGGCCGTGGACCGCACGACGAAGATCACGGAGCGACTGAACGCCAATGTTCCGGAAGACCGTAAAAGCCCACAATGGTGTGCTGTGGTCGATGGTACAGACCAAAAACTTTTTTTAGCCCACCAGATGTCAGCAACGTCTCGATTGCAAACTCTACGAATGCAGAGATTGTACTAATTACCTACATGTAAGTTTTGCCGTCAAGAAAGACGCACTTCGCGTCTGTTCCATGCTTATGCAGATACAGCAGTTTTTTGCGATCAAGATCGTATGGCGACGTGTGTTCACCGAGGTCGCTGTCCACAATTCTCTACCTTTGTAGAGAACATGATAAAGAACGCATAACGGCAATAGGGTGACACTTTGCCTAAAGTGCGTCAATTATGAATATTCAATTTTGCTACTTCCATGTTGACGCGCGCGCAATATGCTTCTGTCGCGCCGATCACGGCGCATCACATCAGTTGAATTCGGGGAGACGTCATGAAGAGCACCATTCGCAAAGCTGGTGTTGCCTGTGGCACCGCTTTTGCCTCGATCGCACTAGCGCTGTCCACCGCCACCGGAGCCGGAGCCGTGAGCACTGCGGTGATCATCGGCGGCATCAAGATCAAGTCGATGGACGACACGTTGATGAAGCCGCTTCTCGAAGGCGCGTTCAAGGACGATGTTCGAACGTCGGTGACGTGGCCGGCCGAGGCAGGGCCGTACTCGGGCAAAGGCGACATGACGCTCGGGGCATCGATTCGCATCGGCATCCCGAACCTGGACGCGGCCATCGACACCGCCGTCGGCAACCTCTCGGCCCCCACCGACAAGGTCACCGTGGTCGGACTGTCGGCCGGGTCGCTCGTCGTCAACGAAGTGATGCGCCAGTGGATGGAAGAGGGCACGATGCCCGACCCCTCGAAAGTGACGTTCATCGTCGTCGAGGATTCCAGCCGCCAGGAATTGATCAAGGACGCCAAGTACAGCTCGAAGTACGACTACACCTACCAGCCGCCGCCCGTCACGCCGTTCAACGTCGTCGTGATCACCGGTGAGTACGACGGCATGGCCGACATGCCCGATCGCCCGTGGAACTTCCTGGCCATGGCCAACGCGATGGCCGGCGCGATCGTCGTGCACGTTCCCGTCATGTACACGACCTCGATGGCGGAGCTGGAATCGCTGAAGGGGACGATGTACTACGAGAAGACCGTCAATGCCAAGGGCGGTGTCACCGAGCACTACCTGGTGCCCACCGCCACGCTGCCGCTGGTGCAGCTGATGCCGTGGCTCAAGCCCAAGGAGGCCGAGCTCACGGCCAAGATCCAAAAGGGCTACAGCCGCTACGACAACGTCACCACGCCCGTCGCCAAGGTTGCGGCGCTCGCCGCACCGGTGACCGCGGAGGCCGCGGACAGCACGGCCGTCAAGGACAGCGGCACGGGAGACGAGGCGTCGGCCGGACAGGCTCAGCCCGAGCCCAAGACCGCCGCGCAAGCCCGCCGCGACGCACGTGCCGAGGCCAGGGCCGAAGCCAAGGCGCAGCGGGCCGAGGCCAAGGCCGCTCGCGCCGAGGCCAGGGCCACGGCCAAGGCGGAAGCGGCGGCCAAGCGCGAAGCACGAAAGGCAGCCCGTCAGCAGGCTGCGAAGGGCGACTCGTCGTCCAACGGATCTGGGTCGTCTGACTCCTCTGGCTCCTCGGAGTAAGCCCTCCCCGGAACTCGAGGCTGCTGAAGCTTTCAGACGCCCGCCCGAAGCCCCGGCTCTGTCCGGGGCTTCGTGGTGTCCGGGGACCGGTCGGCCCGTACTCGACGATGAGCGCTCGGGGCCCCATCGGCCTAAACTGCTGTCGCCGGTGACCTATTTGCTGTGAGGTAGCGTTGATGTCCATGGATTCCCCGCAGTACGACGCGATCGTCGTCGGCGCCGGATTCGGCGGGATGGGTGCGTCGATCCAGCTGAAGAAGATGGGCTACGACAACCTCCTCATCGTCGATCGCGAGGACGACCTCGGTGGTACGTGGCATGTCAACCACTACCCCGGGTTGGCCGTCGACATCCCGTCGCCCACGTATTCCTACTGGTTCGAGCCGAATCCACGGTGGTCTCGGCTGTATGCGCCGGGGTCGGAACTCAAGGAGTATGCCGAGCACGTCGCCGACAAGTACGACCTGCGCAGGCACATGCGGTTCAACGTGTCGGTCGACGGTGCCCGGTGGGACGAGGAGAACCAGCTCTGGCAGGTCGCCACCGCCGATGGCGAGACGCTGACCTCGCGGTTCCTGATCACCGCGACCGGGTATCTCTCGCAGCCACGCAACCCCGACATCCCGGGTATCGACGACTTCGCCGGCCGCATCATCCACAGCATGGACTGGGACGACGACTACTCCCCCGCCGGCGAGCGGATCGGTCTGATCGGAACGGGTGCCACCGCCGTGCAGCTGATCCCCGAACTGTCCAAGAGCGCGGCCGAGCTGACGGTCTACCAGCGCACCCCCATTCATGTGGTGCCCAAGATGGACTTCGCCATCCCACCGGTCCTGCGGCGGCTGTTCGCCCGAATCCCTCTGCTGCAGAGGGCTTTCCGCTTCACTACAGACGCCAACCTCGAGGCGATGATGATCCTGTCGGTGATCAACTACAAGTATTTCCGGCAGCTCAACGTCTTCGCGTCGTATCTGTCGGCGCTGTTGCGCTTCGTCTCCATCCGCGACAAGGGCCTGCGCAAGAAGTTGACCCCCGATTACGACTTCGGTTGCAAGCGGCCCACCTACTCGAACTCCTACTACCGCACGCTGGCGAAACCGCATGTGCACCTGCAGACCGCGGGCATCGAGCGCATCGTCTCCGACGGCATCGTGGCGTGCGACGGCACCAAGACCGCGATCGACACCCTGGTGCTGTGCACCGGATTCGACATCTGGGAAGCCAACATCCCGGCCATCGAGCTGATCGGCCGCGATGCCCGCAACCTCGGAAAATGGTGGCGCGACAACGGTTTCCAGTCATATCAGGGGGTCACGGTGCCCGCGTTCCCCAACCTGTTCAGCCTGGCCGGGCCGTACGCGTCGAGCGGCCTGTCGTACTTCAACACCATGGAGTACCAGATGCGGCACATGGACCGGCTGTTCGGTGAGCTGCAGCGCCGCGGCGCACGTGTCTTCGAGGTGACCGAGGAAGCCAATACGGAATTCCGGCAACGGATGTCGGCGAAGTTGGGCAAGACCGTGTTCCGGCAGGGTGACTGCGCGCGGTCGCGGTCCTACTACTTCAGCCCCAGCGGGGAGACGCTTGTGCGGCCCGCGTCGACGAACGAAACCAACCGCGAGAACGAGAGCTTTCCGCTCAGCCACTACGCCTTCAGCTGACACCGCAGGTCAGGGACGGTTTTCCCGGTACCTGTGAGCGACCTGGCTAGCATGGTGCCATGGGTAGGCGAGAGTTCAAGCGAGCCAAGGGCGTTCTCGGAGCGGTGATTCTGGCGCCGATGGCAATGCTGGCCACGCTGGCCGGCTCCCCCGCCGCGCAGGCCCAACCCTGCCCCGACATCGAGGTCATCTTCGCCCGCGGCACCGGCGCCGACCCCGGCCTCGGGTTCGTCGGCGACGCTTTCGTCGACGCGCTGCGATCCAAGGTCGGTGGTCGGTCCGTGGGCGCCTACGCGGTCAACTACCCGGCGGGCTTCGACTTCGACACGTCCGCGCCGGCCGGAGCCGCGGATGCCGCCGGCCGGGTGCAGTGGATGGCCGACAACTGCCCCGCGACCAGGCTGGTGCTCGGCGGCATGTCCCAGGGCGCCGGCGTCATCGATCTGATCACCGTGGACCCGCAGCCGCTGGGTCATTACACGCCGACACCCCTGCCGGCCCATCTGTCCGATCACATCGCGGCCATCGCCGTGTTCGGCAATCCGCTGCGCGACGTCAAGGGCGGCGGTCCGCTGCCCGCGATGAGCACCACCTACGGCTCCCGAAGCATCGACATGTGTGCGCTCGACGACCTGTTCTGCTCCCGCGGGCTGAGCCTGCCCGCGCACTTCGCGTACGTGCAGAACGGGATGGTGGATCAGGCGGCCGACTTCGTGGCGGGCAAACTCTGATGCCGGGCAAACTCGGTAACCATTAACCAGCGTTCTCAAACATCTTTTCGGTCGCAATCGGCGAAACGTCATATTTGACGATCGAGTTAACGCCGAGAAATGCCGTCTGAACGGCGCTGTTGGGCCCTCAACAGGAGTAGGGTGAGCGGTACGCAGCAAATCGCGGCGCCGGGGAGGGCTCATGCGGGTGACGAGGAAGTCAGCAAAGCACTCAGCTCGCCGGTGGGTAGCCGTGGCCGCAGCGGCTGCGGTCCTCCCCGTCGGGGCGTCCACCCTCGGCGCGGCGCCTGCAGCAGCGGACGAGCTGCCCGATCCCTTCACGATGGTGACCTTGGCGCTCTATCCGGGGCTCAACAGCGACAACCACGGCGGCATCATGTGCACCGGAACGCGGACGTGCACGAAGGTGGACTACCCCTACCTCGATCGGTACACCGGCGCGGCCGACCTCAACGCCGCACTCGCCGCCGCTGACCTGACCCAGCCCCTGGTGGTGTTCGGCTACAGCCAGGGCGCGCGGGTGGTCTCGCAGTGGCTCGACGATCACGCCGGAAAGGACGGGGCGCCGACACCACAGCAGGTCAGCTTCGTGCTGATCGGCAACCCGGAGAACAAGCACGGCGGCACGCACCGGCGTCTCGGCTCGGTGACACCCGACACCGACTTCCAGATCATCGATGTGACACGGCAATACGACCGAGCATCGGACTGGCCCGACCAGCCGTTGAACCTGCTCGCCTTCCTCAACGCCAACGCAGGCTTGACCGGCATCCACACCCACTACGAGGACGTCGACATCTACGACCCGCGCAACTACGTCTGGAAAGAGGGCAACACGATCTACGTGTTCGTTCCCACGGAGAACATCCCGCTGCTGGATCCGCTGCGCGAGATGGGTCTGGACAAGCTGGCTGACGAGCTGAACGAACCCCTCAAGAAGATCATCGAGAAGGCTTACGACCGGTCCTACCTGCCGGCATCCCCTGGCTGGCCACCTGATCTGGCGCCCCCGGTCGTCACGCCGCCGGCTGCCGAGCCGGAGCCACAGGCGCGCACCGCCACCCCGCTCGCCACCGCGCTGACGACCGCTCGCGCCGCCCGGAAAGCAGCGGCGGCCGAGCCCGCGGACGTGGACGAGCCGGTCGTCGCCACCGGCTCGACCACCAGCGCGGCCGATGTCGCCGAATCGATTGACGTCGCCGAACCAGACGACCCCGGGGCACTGGACACGACATCCCCGGTGGGAGAAGCGAAGACGTCGACGGCCACGACGTCCGCCGATCGGCACGCCACGCGCAAGCGGCCGTTCGCCCGGCTCTTCGAGCGGCACACACGCGCGTCGGCCACCCGATCGGACACACCGTCCGGCTCCTCGTCCGGCTCGTCGGACGGTGCAGCCGGTCAGGACTGACGAGTCGGGCTGTGCTTGGCTTGAGGCCATGGACGTCGGCCACCTCGCCCCGCTCGAACAGACCGCTCTGCTGACCGAATACTGCCGCGCCCTCGACCAGCGTGCGGCCCGCCCCATTCTGGGCGATCGGTGGTCCGACGAGACCGTGCGCGCCATCGACTACGACTTCAGCAGCCTCGCCGCGACACCGAGCGTGGTGCCGCTGGTGGCCCTGCGCGCCAAGATGCTCGACGACATCATCAGGACCTTCGTGTCCGAGCACCGCGATGCCGTGGTCGTCGACCTGGGCGCAGGACTGTCGTCGGCCGTGCACCGAGTGGACCCCGGGCCCGGCGTCGACTGGTACAGCGTCGACCGTCCGGCGGTGCTGGCGGTGCGCGCGGCCGTGCTTCCCGCGCATCCGGCCGATCACCCGGTACCCGCCGATCTGGCCGTCCCCGGTTGGGCCGCCGAGATCCCCGCGGACCGGCCCGCGATGATGTTCGCCGACGGTCTGATCGCCTTCCTCGACGAAGCCACGGTCAAGGCGTTGTTTGCCGATGTGACAACGCATTTCGCCGCCGGTCTGCTCGCCTTCAACGACTACGGACCGGTCAGCAAGCTCAACCGGATGATGGGCCGGCTGGCCACCTCACGCAAGACGAATTCGCCCCACGACCAGTGGAACTTCCCGGGCTTCGCCGACGCCCGCCGACCCGAATCCTGGAATCCCAGACTCACCCTGCGCGACGAGCAGAGCGTGATGCAGCGACCCGAAGCCGCCGACTTCCCCCGCGGACTCCGCCTGGCCGCGCGACTGTCCCACCGCGTCCCGGCGATCGCCCGCAAGGCGCGCGTGCTGTCCTACCGGTTCTAGCGCGTCTCGCCGTTACCCGCCGCCACCGAATCGGAGGCGCGGGGCGCGGCGGGGCTACGGCGGTGCACGACGATGCGGCCGCCCCGGCCCGGCGTGACGGTGACGCCACGGCTGTGCGGCTTCTCGTCGGGCTCGCTGGTGGGCTCGATGCGGAACTCACGCAGGATCGTGCGCAGCGTGACCTCCATCTCCATCGTCGCGAACGACGCTCCGATGCACCGCATCATGCCGCCGCCGAACGGAATCCACGCGAACGGATTGGGCGGCTTACCGACGAAGCGGTCGGGGTCGAAGCGCTCGGCATCGGGGAAGCTGCTCTCGGCGGCCATCGCCAGCTGGGTGCTGGCAAGAATGGTCGCGCCCTCGGGAATGACCCACTCCCCCAGCTGAATTCGGGTGCGGGCTCGACGCAGGGCGGCCGTCAGCACCGGGCGGGTGCGTTGCGATTCGGCGATGGTGGCCAGCAGCAGCTCGTTGCCGCCGGCATCGACCTCGTCGGTCAACCGGACCAGCAGGTCGGGGTGGCGGCGGATACGCTCGATCGTCCACGCCAGCTGCGTGGATGTGGTCTCGTGCCCGGCGACCAGCATCGTGAGCAGTTCGTCGACGATGTAGTTGTCCGGGATCGGTGAGCCGTCGTCGTAGCGGGCCTGCAGGAGCAGCGACAGCACGTCGCCGCGATCGGCGAAGTCCGGATCCGAACGTGCTTGGCTCATCACCGATTTCAGCAGCTCGTCCATGCGGCGGCGATAGCCGGCGAACTTCCCGCCCGGGCTCCACGGCCCGACGTCCTTGCGCACGATCGACGGCATCAGCGCGATCTTCGACCCGAACTCGACGGCCTTGGGCATCAGCTCGCGCATCTCGTCGAGTTCGGCGCCCTCGGCGCCGAACACGGTGCGCAGGATCGTGTTGAGCGTGATCCGCATCATCGGGTCGACGGTCGGGAACTCGACTCCCTCGGCCCACGTGGCGGTCTCTTTGCGCACCTCCTCCTCGGTGACGCTCTCGTAGGCGCGCATGTTCTTGCCGTTGAACGGCGGCAGCAACAGCTTGCGCCGCGCGAGCAGCTCGTCACCCTCGAGGTTGAAGATCGAACCCGGGCCCAGCACGTCGCCGCCCAGGTTG
The DNA here is from genome assembly GCF_007096635.1 of Mycolicibacterium sp. 018/SC-01/001. Taxonomy (GTDB): domain Bacteria; phylum Actinomycetota; class Actinomycetes; order Mycobacteriales; family Mycobacteriaceae; genus Mycobacterium. The sequence goes on along the minus strand of NZ_VKAA01000009.1, from coordinate 85,533 downwards.
TTCTGCGGGCGGCCGATCAGTTCGCGGCTGCTGCTGAACAACTCCTTGACCAGCGCGGGATCGCTGATCACCACCGTGGTGCCGAACACCGGCACCTGCAGGGTGAACGTCGAGCCGAACCGGCGGCCGAGCGCCGCGATCGAGCCGTAGCGGGCCGCGAGCACGACCGCGCCCTGGAGCAGGCTCGGCACACGCGGGCCGGGCGGCAGCTTGACCGGATCTGTGGTGGCCGCTGTCATGGTGTCACCTCTTGACTACGTCAGGCGATCTGGTAATCGCTGAGCGGAAAGTGCTCCTGCTCCTTGACGGCCTGCCGTATCGACGTGGGCCGGAACAGCGGCGCCTCACCGGAGCTGTTGAACCAGTATGACCGCGAGTTGGTGCAGTCGCCGAGCCGGAACACCGAATCGTCGAGCAGGGTCAGCATGCGGTTCAGGAACCGGTCGTTGGCCTCCTCGGTGACCTCGAACGTCCGGCCGCCGCTGCGCTGCAGCTCACCGAAGAGCCGCTTCATGTGCCGCATCTGGTATTCGACCGTGTCGAACCACGACATGCCCACCCACGCGTACGGGCTGGCCTGGGTCACCATGTTCGGGAACAGCGGCACCGTCATGCCCTCGTATGCCTGGAACCTGTTCTCCCGCCACCACTTTCCGAGGTCGCGGCCCTCCCGGCCGATCACCGGGATCGCCGGCAGGTTGGACTCCCACACGTCGAATCCCGTCGCGAGCACCAGGGTGTCGATGGAGCGCTTGACGCCGTCGCGGCCGACGATGCCGTCGGGCTCGATGCGCTCGATGCCTGCGGACTCCAGGTTGACGTGCGGCTTGTTGAACGTCCGGTAGTACACGTTCGACAACGTGGGGCGCTTGCAGCCGAAGTCGTAGTTCGGGGTGAGCTTGCGCCGCAGCTCCTTGTCACGGATCGCCAGGAAGCGGTGCAGCGCGCCGATGGCGGCGGCCGCCGTGTTCACCGGGCGGAACTGCCGGAACTTCCACATCGCGATCGTCACCATGATGTCCATGAACAGGTCGCTGGACAGACGCAGAAGCCGTTGTGTGACAGGGAATCTGGCGAACAATCGCTGCGCGGCGGGGCCGAAGGTCATATCGAACTTCGGCATCACCCAGATCGGCGTGCGCTGATACACCGTGAGCTCGGCGACGTCCTCGGCGAGCTTCGGGATCAACTGCACGCCGGTCGACCCGGTGCCGATGATCGCCGCCTTCTTCCCGCGCAGCGAGTAGTCGTCGTTCCACTCCTGGGCGTGCAACACCGTGCCGGCGAAGTCGTCGATACCGGGGATGTCGGGCTTCTTGGGCTGGCACAGGTAGCCGGTGGCCAGGATCAGGAACTGCGCCCGTAGGGTCTGGCCGCCCTGCAGCGACACCTGCCACGTCTGCGACTCCTCGTCCCAGCGCGCACCCTCGACCGTGGTGTTGAACCGCATGTAGCGCCGCAGATCGTACTTGTCGGCGACGTGCTCGGCGTAGCTCTTGAGCTCAGCGCCGGGTGCGTAGAGCCGCGACCAGTACGGGTTCGGTTCGAACCAGTACGAGTACGTGGTGGAGGGGACGTCGACCGTCAGACCCGGGTACCGGTTGACATGCCAGGTACCGCCGAGATCGTCCTCCCTGTCGAGGATGACGATCCGGCGGTACCCCAGCCTGTTCAGCTGGATTGCGGCACCCATTCCGCCGAATCCCGCGCCGACGATGACAGCGTCGTAGTGCTCGGTACTCACGTGGCGATAGTACGGGCGATCGCAGTCCCGCTCCTACTTGCTGTCACCACCATCGGACTTGGCCGCACCCGCCTTGGCGCCTGCGCCGTCGCCACCGGAGTCACGCTTGCCGAACTTCGGCGCCTTCTTGGCCGGCTTGGCGTCGTCGGACGACTTCGAGCCCGCCGCATCGGCTTTGGGCGTGTCGGCCTTCGACGTGTCAGCCGACGACGTGTCGGTGTCGTCCTTGCGGTTCTTGCCGAACGTCCACTTCTTGGTGGGCTTCGCGTCATCGCCGGACGAAGCGGTGTCGGTCTTGTCGGCAACCGGGGTGACCTCGGGAGCCGGGGTCTGACCGACCTCACCCTTGCCCGCGTCCGTGCCATCGGCCGCGTCGGTCTTGCCCTGGTTGAACTTGTCGGTCAGGTTCTGGATCGCGGTGGCCAGGAAATCGTTCTTCTTGGCCGGCTTGACCGTGTCGGAGGTGTCCTTTGCGGGATCCTCGACGGCGGCCGTGACCTCGGGCGTGGTCTTGGCTGCGAGCAACGCGGTACCCACCGACGTCGAGGTCTCGTCCTCGGTCGGCGTGGGTCCGATCCAATGGCCGTTCTCGTCGTAGTCCTTCTTGTACTTCAGCGGAACGTAGCTGTTCGGCGGGATGTCGTCGCCCGGCTTCCAATCCACCGGCATGAACGGATCAGCCTTGTTGCAATCCGCGCACAGCACCCTGGCGAACGGCCGCCACAGGTAGGCCGAGATGGACATCTGCGGGTTCCACAACGTGCTCTGCGGCACGAAGGGGTACCAGCTCTTCCACAGCGCCGACGTCAGCCGTACCGTGGTGTCCCAGATCTCCTTGCCGGTGGGGAAATCGACCGGTTCCGGGGTATCGAGCAGGTAGTTCCACGTGGCTTCCCAGCCGGCGTTGGGATCGAGCTTCACGGTCGTGCCCGACCAGTTCGTCGGGTCGCCCGTCTGCCCGAGCTCCTGGCCCCAGTAGGTCTCCTCGTCGCTGATCGGGTTGATCACCGCCGGGAACGTGTAGCCGTTGCCCAGGTAGAACTCCCACGGCGCCACCGTGAACATGTGGCTCAGGATGCTTCCCGGATCCGGGCACGGCGGGAAGCCGGAGCAGCCCGCATCCATCGGGAAGTTCGCGGCGAACCAGTAGAACGTCTGGATACCCGCCTGCGTCGAATACGGCTTGAAGGGCAGGAGCATGTCCACGAAGCCCTTGGTCATCTCCTCGTTCGGCGGATCCCACCCGAGGACGTTGTACTTGCTGTAGACCCACCAGCTCCGGCTCTCCTCCATGGCCGCGGAGAAGCGGTTGATGCCGTCGATCTCGGCCTGCGGGACGCTCAGCACCGCATTGATCAGGTTCGGCAGGATGTTGGCGTAGGACTGGCCGGGCGCCAGGGCCGTCGACGCGGCCGTCAGGCCGACGTCCATCGACGAGATCGTGCGCTCCTGAGCGGCGCTGACCGCCGCCTCGACCGGCAATACCGACCCCGCCGCGATCAACGATGCCCCGACAAGCGCAACGCCTGTCGTGACGTACGGTCGCAACGCTGATTGCATCTGTGCATCCCTCTCGTCGGACGTGCTGGGCGCTCTCGCGTAACGGGTCACGACGAGATCACGATGACAGTACCGAAGTGTGATGCAGGTGTCCAGCGAACGCGCAATTGCTACGCCGTCACACGCATCCGCGAACATGTCACCGATCCGCGTGCCTGGCGCATTCGGCGGCTGATTCGCTGTGCGCGCGCTGTGACGACGAAATGCCCTGGCTGACCAGGCTTTGCGCCTGTCGAGCGCGTCAATATCGGTGGCTCGCCAACCCCCGTCAGCAATGTGAAAGCGCAAAGACACCTGTGTGTCGTGACCGTGCCGAGGCTTTGCCGGGCGGGTATCGCGGACCGGTGCTAGAGCCTTCGGCCGGTCAACCAGGCGTCGATGCGGGCAGCGACCGCCTCCCAGCCGATCTCCAGCATCATGTTGTGCCCCATCCGGGGAAAGAATTCGGGCTCGGTACGGTAGGCCCGCGCGGTCGCCTCGACCTCGGCCCGGGTGACTGCGCCGTCGTCATCGGCGCCCAGCACCAGCATCGGCGTGCGGATCCGCGCAGGGTGCGGCCGGTGGACGATCCCGTCGGTGCCGGAGCGGGCACTCTCCTCGCCCAGTCGGGCGATGGACCGCAACACCAGGTCGTCGGGCGTGTGCGGGGAGAAGAACCGCTCCCGCGCGAGTTCAGGGGTGCTGACGTAGGGCAGTGTCTTACGTGTCACAGACATCTTCGCGAAGTGCCAGGGGTGCCGGCGCAGCCAGCGCAGGCCCGACCGCAGGTAACCCTCCGGCGGCATCGACGCCATCAGCACCGCGGCCGGCGCCTCGTGTGACTCAAGATGTTTCTGCACGACGAAACCGCCCATGGAATGCCCGATCAGCACCGGGGCGGTCTCGAGCGTGGCGGCGACCGTCGCGACATCGGCCTCGTAATCGGCGAAGGTGCAGTCGTTGAGGGGTTTGTCGATCCCGCTCCCGCCGTGTCCGCGCAGGCTCAGTGCCAGCGCGCGATACCCGCGGTCGGCGAACCAGCCCAGGAAGTGCTCGTCCCAGCACCACGCCGCATGCCAGGCGCCGTGCACGAACAGCAGCGGGGCCGGATGGGCGGCGCTGGCCTGCCCCCGGTCGACAACCTCGAGCAATGGTCTCCTCGGTTTCGGGTGGGTGGGCAGCGCATGAGCGGGTGGGCAGCGCACCTGATAGTACGGTTTCAGCTATGAGGTCGAGCGCCCGACGAGGCGGAACATCCACCGGCGGGCTGCGATTCGGGCTGCTCGACGGGATCGTCAACACGCGGTTCTCGCCGACTGCTGCCACCCGGTTCGCCGGTGCCACCGTCGCGCTCAACGGCGGCGACTCGCTGTGGGTGGGCGATCACCTGAACTCGCTCATCCCCCGCTCGCTGGCCACCCCGGAACATCTCGGCGTCGGGGCCAAGCTGGTGCCGAAGGTCGACGCGATCCTGGAGCCCTGGACGATGCTGGGCCACCTCGCGGCGCGCAACCGGCTGACCCGGTTGCGGCTCGGAGTCTGCGTGACCGACGCGAGCAGGCGCAACCCCGCGGTCACCGCGCAGGCCGCGGCAACCCTTCACCTGCTGACCAAGGGCCGGGCCATGCTCGGCATCGGCGTCGGCGAGCGGGAGGGCAACGAACCCTACGGCGTGCCGTGGGAGAAGCCGGTGGCCCGCTTCGAGGAGGCCGTGGCGACGATCCGCGCGCTGTGGAACTCCGGCGGCGAGCCGATCACCCGGGATTCGGAGTTCTTCCCGCTGCACAACGCCGTGTTCGACCTGCCGCCCTACCGCGGCACCTGGCCGGAGATGTGGGTGGCCGCCCAGGGCCCGCGGATGCTGCGCATCACCGGCAGGCACGCCGACGGCTGGGTGCCGTTCACGATCTCCCGCCCGGCCGACTACGCGCGCTCGCTCGCCACCGTCCGCGACGTCGCGTCGGATGCAGGTCGCGACCCGGCCGAGATCGTCCCCGCGCTGAATCGTGCGGTCGTGGTGGGCCGCACCCGCGACGACGTGGACGAGGCCCTGGACGGGGTGATCCTGAAATCGTCGGCGCTGGCGGCGCCGGCCGAGGTGTGGGCCCGGCACGGCGCCGTCCACCCGCTGGGGGCCGACTTCTCCGGCGTGCAGGATCTGGTCCCCCAGACGATCGATTACGAGAGTGCGCTGGCCTACACGAAGGCGGTGCCCCCGTCGCTGATGCGGGAGATCACGTTCTCCGGTACGGCCGGCGAGGTACTGGAGCAGATCGCGCAGTGGCGCGATCACGGGTTGCGCTACCTGCTGGTGCTCAACGCGAGCCAGCTGAATCCGAGGTTGCGCAAAGCGGTCGCGGCCAGCGGGCCGTTCGGGACCGTGCTGCGGGGCCTCAAGAAGCTCTGATCTCACCGCCCCGCGGATCACGGGTGGACAGCGAGTTAGCTGCATCGTCTCAGGCCCCGGTTTCGTTACCGAAACCCGCAGCGGTGCCATGACGTGCCCGGCACCTGCGAATCACCAGGTTAATTTGCTGGCAAGTCAATTCCCATCCGCCTGCGACCGAGGTCAGCGGCTTCCCGGCGCGCTTCGCGGTGTGACGCGACCCCGTGAGAACGAATTGGCGGGTCTTTGCCCACAGTGGCCGCTGCACCGTCTATGGTTGCTTTGCTACGGCCACGGTCGTCCGCCGAGTACGGGGAGCGGACTCCAGCTGCCGGCACGTCATCTCGACCACAGAAGGATTCTCGATGCACACAGCTTTGCGGCCGTACGCCACCGCGGGCGTGGCGCTGGTGGGCGCCAGCCTGATCGCCGTCAGCCCGGTCACCCCCACCCCGCACACCACGCTCGTTCGCGACGCCGACGTCGCACTGACCGGCTCCGTGGCCAACATCCCGGCCAACGCCTTCATGGCGGTCCTCAACACCCCGGCCAACATGGTGTTCGGCATCCAGCACTTCGCCGACGCGATGGCGGCCAGCGGCAGCTGGGAAGTGTCGCAGCCCAACAACGTGTGGGGCTGGGACCCGGCGAATCCGGACATGCTCAAAGGCTTCATCGACATGCTGGTGCCGTTCCCGGCGCTGGCCGCGCCGCTCGGCGAGCAGATGAACTGGTGGGCAGCGGCGAATCTGCCGATGTACGCGGGCTGCGCGTTCGAGTGCCCGGACCCGATCGGCATGCTCAAATCGATGTTCACGGTGCCGATGTGGAAGTTCTACTCCCCCGAGGGCTACACCTTCCCGGTCGTGATCAACCCGGTCGACGGCAAGCCGACCGAGTGGTCCGAGCAGACCGTCAAGCTGGATCGGTTCGCAGTGATCAAGTCCGTCGCCGACTACTTCACCGGTGAGCCCGAGGCGTTCAAGCCCGTCACGATGTACGACTTCGTCACCGCCAGCGCCAATCTCGCTGCGGCACTGCAGGTCACCGGACACGTGCCGGACTGGCTGGCCGTCCGCGAGATCGAGACGTTCGTCAAGCTGTTCATCCCGAAGCCGGCGAATCCCGTCGTCGAGGACAAGGACTACCCGGCCAACCCGACGGGCTGGCCCGGCGGTGCTCCGGAGGCCACGCCCACCATCCTGGCCAACCTGGACGCGGGGAAGGTCGAAAAGACAGACGTCGCGACGCCGCAGCAGGCCGCCCCGGCCAAGCCCGCGGTCACCTCCGAGTCGGTGGTCGACACCACGAAGAAGTCCGTGGACGAGGGGCCGTCTCCCGAGACGACCGAAACCCCTGACGCGACAGAAGAATCCGCGGACAAGGCCGGCGACGACGCGGACTCGTCCACCGGCGGCAAGTCCGCCACCAAGCCTCGTGCGGGCACGTTCAGCGTGAAGGACACTGTCGCTTCGCTGCAGAAGAAGTTCGAGGCGGCCAGCGACAAGGCGACCGAGAAGGCCACCCAGAAAGCCACCGAGCGCGCCGCGGCGCGCAGCAGCGACCGTGCCGAGAAATCGGACGCATCCTCGGCCAAGACGGCCAAGAAGGACACCGGCGGCACCGAGTAGGACGAGGGGCCCGCACGCCAGGGAGCCCCGACCGGAAATTCGGATGCATGCGGCGTGACGCGCGGCTACGGTTCGGCGATGCCATCGTGGGAAGCGCTCGCCGCGTTCGCCGTCGCGTCGGTCGTCATCATCGCCATTCCGGGGCCGAGCGTGCTGTTCGTCATCGGCCGTTCGCTCTCCTGCGGGCGGCGGGCCGGATTGTCGAGTGTGCTGGGCAACGAGCTCGGGGCTCTTCCGTTGGTCGCTGCCGTCGCGCTCGGCGTGGGAACCGTGGTGGCGCAGTCGATCCTGCTCTTCACGATGATCAAGCTCGCCGGCGCCGCGTATCTGGTGTACCTCGGCGTGCAGGCGATCAGGGGCCGGGCTGACCGCGAAGCGATCACCGCGGGTGAGGGCTCGGCGTCGTCGTCGTGGGACTGCCTCCGTCAGGGTTTCGTCGTCGGGGTGACCAATCCCAAGACGATCGTGTTCTTCGTCGCTGTGCTGCCCCAGTTCGTCGACGTCCATGCCGGCGCCGTCGCGACCCAGATGATGGTTCTTGGTGTCCTGTTCACGCTGATCGCCCTCGCGTGCGACAGCGTGTGGGCCCTGGCCGCGGGAACTGCACGCGTCTGGTTCGCCACCTCGGGTAGGCGCCTGGCGGCGCTACGGGCTGCCGGTGGCACCATGATGATCGGGCTGGCCGGCGTACTCGCGGTGACGAGCAACAGGGCTGCCTGAGCTGCACGCATCGGTGCCTTGCTGACAGGCCCGATTCTCAACCCGATTCGTGACTCGGTGCCCGGTGACCATCGACATGGGCCAGGTCGTAGACATAGGACCGATCACCCCGGTAGCTCACCCAGACGCCCTCGGGCGGCAGGTCGCCCCAGCCGGCGTCACCGAACGGGCGACCCGACACCGCGGCGGTCTCGTCGCACACCACCCACCCGAAGTCGGGAAGTCGCCGGCACCAGAGATCGGCGTCGAGGCGGCGGTAACAGGGGTAGGAGTCGGCCTGCCCGTCGCGGACGAACTCGTAGCTCAGGCCGTCCGTGCGCCGGACGAATCGCACGGCCGCCGTCATGTCGAGCGCGGACCGAACCACGCCCGGTTGCCGTAGCGGTCGAGGTGTACGACCTCGTCCACCGGTCTGCGTGTGGTCGGACCGTAGCGGCCCTTGGGCCAACCCAGCGGCACGACCGCGCACGGTGTGACGTCCATCGGCAGCCCGAGGATCCGGCGGGCCGACGTGAGATTCCACAGGGGCAGCGTGATCAGCGAGGCACCCAGTCCCATCGACCGCGCCGCCAGCAGCAGATTCTGGATGCTGGGATAGATCGAGCCGAAGAACGACGACGCCGCCGAGTGGGGCATCGGGACGAACGGCACCTTGCCCTCCCGCGCTCCCAGCTTCAGGCATGCGATCACCAGCACCGGGATCTCGGTGAAATGCTCCAGCTGCCATTCGATGGCCTTGACACTCTTGGCCATCTCGTCGTCATACGATGCGATGTCGCGGATCGAGGTGAGGTGGAAAGCGCGCCACGCCAACCGGTATCGCCGCTGCAGCTTCTTCTTGACGCGGCGGTCCTTGACGACCACGAACTCCCAGTTCTGCCCGTTCGCGCCCGTCGGTGCGCGCAACGCGAGCTCGATGCACTTGAGCACGATCGCGTCGTCGACCGGGTCGGGGCGTACCCGCCGAATCGCCCGCTGGGTCATCATCGCCTCGACCAGCGGCATGTCCAGCCGCGCCAGCGCGTCGGCCGAGCTGGGAATCGGTTCGGGCACCGCTATGCCTCCCCCGCGATCCAGTCCGCCGTGAACTGCTGCATCTGCGGCACGTCCTTGGCGATCAGATCGGCGACGTAGCTCTCGATGCGCCCACCCACCAGCGGGATCTTCACCTCGACCGTGCCGCGGACCCGCAGCCGGGAACCCGCCGGGATCGCTTGCAGCACCATCGTTCCCGAGCCGGAACTGGGTACACCGCGCGCCGTGATGTGGAACTCGCCATGCACCTCCCCCGCATCGGTGCCCCGCCGCCACGACTCGCGTCGCGTGATCGACGTGTCACCGGGCAGCATGCGGCCGAGCTGACCGGGCAGCATGTCCTGACGCAGATCCTGCGTGGTCTGCACGACGACGGAACCGTCGGGCGCGACGGTGAGCGAATCCAGCGTCATCGAGTCACCGCCGTAGGCGGCCAGCCGGGCCAGCCAGTAGTCCTTCCTGGCGAACGCGGCGAACACGGCGTCGACCTCGGCGCTCGCCTCGGCGCTCACGTCGAATGGACGGGCCACGACTACCGCTGCCCCGAGGACTGCCGACCGAACACCTTGTCGGCGACCCGATCGGCGAATCGCCGCGCCTCTTCGAGGTGTTCGTCGTTGATGTTGGTCGGGGGCATCTTCAGGCCCAGGTAACGCTCCCGGTGCTCCCCCGACCCGAGATAGCTGGTCAGCGACAGCATCGAGGTCAGCTCCCCACCGGGATAGGTGAAGTGGATGCCGTCGACGTAGCGGCCGCCCTTCTTCTCGGCCAGCTTGCGGACCCCGGCCAGGTTCTTGCGCCACTTGCGCCGGCACACCACGAACACCGCAAAACGCTTGCCGTCCAACACCGGTCGCGCCTCGTGCGACGTCAGGAACGTGCGCAGCGGCATCGACACGGTGTCCCACCACGTCGGCGACCCGATGCAGATCAGGTCGTAGGAACCGGTGCGCACCGCGTCGGGCGTGCGGATGTCGCCCGTGCGCTTGAGCGTCTGTGCAGGCAGCATGCCGAGGAACTCCGGCCACACCCGGCGCATCGGGAAGCGGGAGAACCGCTCCGCGTACCGGGGGTCGGTGAACTCGATCGGCGCCTCGGTCACCTCGTAACCGCGCGCGCGGAACACGTCGGCGGCGGCGTCGAGCACTTTCTTCGCCTGCCCGGTGTAGCTGTAGTAGAGCAGCAGCACCTTCGGTGAATCAGCCAACTCGGGCACATCCTTTCCTAGCCTTCCCCACCCCAGCCTTCCCAACCCGAGACTTCCCAACCCGACGTGCCACGCCGGGGTGCGAGCGCATAGCCTCACACACGTGAACGACAAAGTTGCGGTCAATCTGAGCGGTCCCGCGAAGACGATGCTGTCCACGCTGTACCTCAAGGCGCTCGACGCCGACTTCGATCGGCCGATTCTCGGCGACCGATTCGCCAAGGCCGCTCTCGGTAAGCTCGACTTCGACTGGAGCGAGCTGGAGATCACCCCGAAATGGGCGCCGCTGTTCACCGTTCGCACCGCGCAGTACGACATCTGGGTCCGCCAGTTCATCGCCGCGCACCCCGAGTGCACGGTCGTGCATCTGGGCTGCGGTCTGGACTGCCGCGTGTTCCGTATCGACCCGGGGCCCGACGTGCGGTGGTACGACGTCGATTTCCCGCAGGTGATCGCGCTGCGCGAACAGATCTATCCCAGCCGGGAGAACTACGAGCTGATCGCGACTCCGGCCACCGAACCGCAGTGGCTCGAGCAGATCCCCGCCGACCGGCCGACGCTGCTGATCGCCGAGGGCATCAGCATGTACCTGACCGAGGACGAGGGCATCGCGCTGCTGCGCCGGTTCATCGACCGCTTCGGCGCCGGCGAGCTGCAGATCGACTTCTTCAACTGGCTGGCCATCAAATCGCAGAAGAGCCAATCGCTGGTGCGCACCTCCGGCTCGGTGCTGTACTGGGCGGTCAACAGCCCCCAGCAGATCCTCGACAAGCTGCCCGACATCCGATTGCTCGCGGCGACAGACTTTTTCGACGCCGACACCTACGCGCGCACAGGTCGCGGCATGCACGCCCTCAAGCGGCTCGTCGCGGCCGTGCCGCCGCTGCGGACTTCGCTGCAATACCATCGCTACGCGTTCGGCGCCTAGGCGCCGGTGCTCGCGGTCTGCTTGGCCGCGATGCTGCGCAGCTGGGCCTCGATCGCGGCGATCGACTTGTCGCGATCGGGACCGTGGCTGTGGTACTCGATCATCAACTGGCCGTTGAAGATCTTCGACGTGTAGATCTCGATGCCCGCGCCCACCGCGAAGTAGAACTCGCCGTGGCTGGCCGCCACCTCCATGTCCGGCGGGGTGCGCAGCGGCGGGACGATGCCGTTGTCGGTGAACATCACCACATCGGGCAGGCCGGGCGGGTTGCCGACGTACTGGGGGCTGAAGTGCAGGAAGCTCTGCTGGATGACGCCCTCGGCGATGTCCTTCTTGTACGTGTCGTTGATGTCGCGGGCCAGCGCCGCCACATCGGTGCCCGGATGGATTTCGGCCAGGTACGTCGCGATGCCCACCGGGTTGGTGCTCTCGGTCGCCGACACCGGTGGCGTCAGCAGGTAGCGCAGATCGACCGGGTAGACGTAGGGCACCGGGATGTTCGGGGTGTTGCGCACCTGCCACTCGGCCATCAGCACGGCCGCCGACAGCAGGCTGTTCAGGCCGAGCTTGTTGGCCCGGCAGAACGCGATGATCTTCTCGGTGTCCGCTTCCGAGAGCGTGCAGTACTCCATCGGAACCAGTTGCGGCAGAACCGGATTGGTCTCCGAGGGCGTGCGGCGCGAGGGTGGCAGCTCGTAGGCGAACATCGCTGTCAGCAGCCGCTCCAGGCCTGATCGCGGCCTCTTCTCGACCCCGCGGCTGGCCAGGATCACCTCGAGCGGCTCGGGCGCGGGATGCACCTTCACCGGGCGCGTGGTCCCCGTGGTCACCAGATCGGTGTAGGTGGAGAACAGCTCCTCGACGAGGCTGAACTGGTGATGGCCGTCGGCCAGGCTGTGGTGGATGTAGAGCGTCGGCTGGGCCACCCCGTCGCGGATCGTCAGGCGCAGGTGCACCAGTGACTGGGTCTGGTCGAAGATCAGCGGGGGCGCCGGCTCGTCACCGGCCAGCTCGACCACCTCGATGCCCGGGGGCATCAGATCGTCGAGCACGATCTCCCACTTGCCGTCGGGGAGCTGCTCGAGGTGCCCGCCGAGGACGGGATGCGCCTCGATGAGCGCATCGAAGGCGTCGGAGAGCGCGTCGGCGTCCATCGGGCCCCTGACGTGCGCCGCCAGGCCGATGAAGTTGTGCGTCTCGGCGAACATCTCCTCGCTGCGCGCCAACTTGCGGATCCCGGAGGTCGGATACACGTTTCTCACAACTCCCTGTGCGTCGAAAGCGGGGTCACCCGCGGCGGCTGGCCCTGCGGTAGCCGATGGCCAGCGGCACCGCGCACGCCGCGAAGATGCCGACGGACCACAGCACCGTGAACAGGACCGGTTCGGCGATGGGCCCGTCCACGGACAGGCCACGCATCGCCTTGATCGTATAGCTGACGGGCTGGTGTTCGACGAACGGCTGCAGCCACTTCGGGTATTGATCGAGCGGAACGAAGCCGATGGAGAAGAACATCAGCACCGCCACCACGATGTCGGTGGCCTGCGGAACCAGCGTGCTCGACGAGTACAGCGCCAGCGTCAGCACCGCCGCCGACAGCGCCACCCCGAACAGGGCGGGCATGAACACCCACGCGATCGCCGCCGGCAGGCCCTGCTCGAACCGGAAGCCCAACGCGACCCCGACACACATGACGACCAGCGTGATCACCACGATGCGCACCCACTCGGCGAGCATCCGCGACAACAGCCCGGCGGCGCGGTGCATCGGCACCACCCAGAACCGCGCCAGCAGACCGGTGTCGCGCTCCCGCATCACGCTGATCGCGCCGATGATCGCGCCCGTCATCCCGCCGACCAGCGCGACGAGAGGCACCTGGCCGTACAACCCGCTCTGGCCGCTCACCTGCTTGATGACGTCGCCGAACACGATGTCGAGGGCGGCGAGGAAGCCGGCAGGCATGACGAACGACTGCACCAGGGTCGCCGGGTCGCGGCTCCACCGCCGCAGGATCCGGTAGGTCAGCAGCAGCACCTGCGGCACCAGGCGCCGCGGCGAGTTCTCCCAGACCCGGGCGTCACGGTGCCTGCCGGGCCGGTACGGCGCCTTGGTCACCGGTTCCGGGGCGGCCTTGGCCGCGGACGCGCGCGCTATCACCGCCTCCTCCTGCTGACGATGCGGTGCAGCACGACGGCGACGACGCCCGCGCCGAGCGCCCACGCCAGACCCGGGGTCAGAACCGCCCACGTCACCTGCGGTGCCGCGGCGGTGCTGTCCCCGGCGAGTGCCTGCAGGCCGTACACCCACTGCGAGAGCGGCTGATTGCGCACGAAGCCCTGGATCCAATCGGGGAACTGCTCGACGGGCTGCAGACCCACCGACGCCAGGCCCAGCGTCAGCTGCGGCACCAGCATCATCGGCGCGGTGGCCTCCGGATTCTGGGTCGCGATGCCGATGAGGTCACCGATGACGGCCAGCGTCGCGCCGATCAGCAGCACCAGCCCGGCGAAGCCGACGATGTGCAGCACGGGGCCGTGGAATCGGAAGCCGATGACGTGGCCGCAGGCCACCGACACGACGAGCGCGATGACGCAGCGGTACATGCTCGCGGTCAGCCGGGAGGCCAGCGGCATGATCGCCGGGATCGGCATCGCGCGGAACCGCCGGTTGATGCCCTGCACCGAATCGGTGGCCGATCGGAACGCCGCCGACACCGCGGCGAACCAGATGGCCTGCAGGATGATCAGCGGCGTCAGGTACTGGGCGTAGCTGGACAGCGGCTGGACCTGGCCCATCATCTGCTTGAGCGGCAGGTAGTAGCCGATCGTGAACACGATCGACCCGATGATCTGCGTGGCCAGTTCGCCGTTGCGCAGTGTCGGGGTGATCATCCGGACCGTGAGCACCCACCACTGCTGCAGCGCGCGCACCCGGGGCCGGGTGGCCTCCGGGACCGTGGACCGGGCGGGCCGGGTCGTGACGGCGCCGCTCACGCGTAGGCGCCCGCGGCCGGGACCTCGGTCCGGTCGGTCTCGCCGCGCGCGTGGTCACCGGTCAGGGCCAGGAACACCTCGTCGAGCGACGGGCGGCGCAGCGCGATGTCCATCAGTTCGATGTCGGCCTCGTTGAGCTTGGTCAGCGCGGCCATCAGCGTGCGCGGACCCTCCGGCGCCGGCATCGAGATGCGGTCCGATGTCTCCGTCAGCGCGGCGCGGTTGGCCTGGGGCAGCAGCGGCCCGAGCACCCGCACCACCTCCGGCAGGTCCTTCATGTGGCGGGGCACGATCTCGCAGTAGGTGCCCCCGGTGCGCTCCTTGAGCTGGTCGGCCGTGCCTTCGGCGATCACCGTGCCCTTGTCGATCACGATGATCCGGTCGCTGAGCAGATCGGCCTCTTCGAGGTACTGCGTGGTGAGCAGCGTGGCGATCCCGGCTTCCTTGAAGTCGGTGACCAACTCCCAGATCGCCTGGCGGCTGCGCGGATCCAGCCCGGTGGTCGGTTCGTCGAGGAACACCACCTCAGGGCGGACCACCAACCCGCAGGCGATGTCGATGCGGCGCTTCATGCCGCCTGAGTACGTGCTGACCGGGCGGTCGCTGGCCTCGACCAGGTCGAACTGTTCGAGCAGTTCCAGCGCGCGCTCCTTGGCCACCTTCTTCTTCAGGCCCTGCAGCCGACCGAACATCAGCAGGTTCTCCCGGCCGGTCAGCATGTCGTCGAGCGCGGCGTACTGCCCCGTCAGCATCAGCGAGCGCCGCACTCCGGCCGGGTCGGCGACGACGTCGTGGCCGGCGATCAGTGCGCGCCCGCTGTCAGGGGTGATCAGCGTCGACAGGATGTTGACCGTCGTGGTCTTGCCTGCGCCGTTGGGGCCGAGCAGGCCCAGCACCTCGCCGCGGCCGACTTCGAAGCTGACGTCACGCAGCGCCACCACCGAGCCGAACGACTTCCGGATGCCTGCGACGACGACCGCCTTGTCAGAGCGGGACATGAGCTCCTCCTGCCCGGTTGCGCGGTGTCACGAGAGATCGACGAGCGCCAGCTCGTCTCCGGCCGCGTCGGCGTCCTCGGCGGCCAGCGCGTCCCTCGTGATCTCCAGCAGTGCGGTCGAGTACTGCCGGGCAAAGGATTCCACATCGGTGGGCCCCAGCCGCCGGCTGTCGTACCACCAGTCGGTGTAGAGCACGCCGGCCGAGCGGTACACCCGCAGCTCCAGCGCGTGCCCCAGGCCCGGCAGCGCATCGCGGATCGGCATCGCGGTGTCGCTGTCGAACCGGACCGCCGCGTCCTCTGGCTGTTCGGCCGGCACGTCGGGGATGGTGCCGACGTGGGTGAACAGGATGTCCGACGAGCGAGTGGCCGCCAGCGCCCGGGCCGTCGGCGCGTACAGGTAGCGCAGCAGGCCGTAGCCGATGCCGTAGTGCGGCACCGCCTTCAGCGTCTCGCGGACGTCGTCGAGCAGCGCCGCCGCGCCCGTGTGCTGTGCCGCCGGCAGCGCGACCGGGTGCAGGGTGGAGAACCACCCGACGGTGCGCTGCAGGTCGACGTCGGGCTTGAGCACCGAGCGGCCGCGGCCTCCGACGTCGACGGCGACCGTGCCCTCACCGGCCGTGGCGGCCACCGTTCGGCCCAGCGCGGCCAGCAGGATCTCCTCCACCGGCAGCCGCAACCGGCGCCGGGCGTCGTCGATCTCACCGGTCTCGGCGGGTGACAGCGAGGTCGACAGCCGGACGACGTCGTCGGCGCCGGGACGCTCGGACGGTTCCGGGCCCGCCACCGTGACGGTGGCGGAGCGCGCCACCTGCAGCCAGTAGTCGCGGCTGTCCAGGACCGCCGGATGAGTGGCCAGCCCGGCGCAGCGCTGCGACCACTCCCGCCACGACGTGGGCACCGGGGCGAGGGTGATCTCCTCCCCCGCCATCCGCTGCGAGAACGCCGTGACCAGATCGGTGAGCAGCACGTCGCGGGACGTGCCGTCGTCACCGGGTCCGCCGGCCACGCCGTGCAGGGCCAGCACGAGCGACGACCGGCCGCCGTGGGAGCCGCGCAGGAATGTCGCGGTCAGCGGTGCGGTGAGCAGCTGGTGCTCGCGCATCTGCTCGTCGAGCGCCGCCGCCACGGCGTCGCGTTCCTGCGGGCTGCCCGCCGCCACCCCGTCGGGCAGCGCGCGGACGACCAATTCGGTGAACTCGCCGGGCTCTGCGATGTGCTGTTCCCAGGTGCCGGCCCGCTCCACGAGGTGCACGCGCAGGGCGTCGTGAGCCGCGGTGACCGCGGTCAGCACCGCGCGCACGTCGTCTTCTGCGATGTCGCCGCGCAAGCCCAGGACCACCGGGGTGCGCCAGCGGCCGACGTCACGCAGGCCGTGCTCGAGGAAGTACGCGACGTTCGGCGGCACCGGCGGGGTGACGACGTCGTCGAGCGACTGCCGGGCCAGACCGCCCTCGGCGTAGCGCGCGCTGAGGACCTTGGCCAGCGACGACACCGTCTGGTTCTCGTAGAGATCCTGTGGCGTGAGGTCCAGCCCGCGGTGCCCGGCGGTCATCGCCACGCTGATCGCGATCAGCGAGTCGCCGCCGATCTCGAAGAAGTTGGCGTTGCGGTCGATGTCCGGCAGCCCGAGGCACTGCGCCCACACCTGCGCGAGCACCGTCTCGACCGACGATGCCCCGCCCGCAGCGGCAGGCGCGGCCGCGGGTGCGGAGGCATCGGGGGCGACCCCGTTGGCCGCCGGTGCCCCGTTGAGCCACGCCGCAGTGGCGTTGTGCTCGACCCAGTGCCGCTGCTTGGCGAACGGATAGCCGGGCAGCGTGACCAGCTGCGGTTCGGCTTCGGTGTTCGAGCCGTTCGAGGCCGGCGTCCAGGCTGGGGTCCAATCCACATCGACACCTGCCGCCCACAGCTGACCCAGCCCGAGCAGGAAGGTGTCGCCGTCGCTGCGGTTCTGCGCCTGGTGCCGCATCATCCGGACCGCGCGGTGGCGTTCCGACCACCGCGGGTGCCGGCCCGCCGACGACGTCAGCGTGCCGCCCGGACCGACCTCCACGAGCACCCGGTCGGGCGCGTTCAGCAGCAGGTCGAGTTCGTCGGCGAAGCGCACCGTGGCCCGGATCTGACGCGCCCAGGTGTTCGGGTTGGTGGCCTCGGCCGGCGACATCGTGGTGCCGGTGATGTTGGACAGCAACGGGATTCGCGGCTCGTGCAGCGTCACCGACGACAGGAACGTGGCGAACTCCGCCACCACCGGATCCATCAGCCGAGAGTGGAACGCGTGCGAGGTGCGCACCCGGCGCGCGGCGACACCCTTCTCCGCCAGCGCGGCCTGGAACGTGCGGATCGCGGCGTCGCTGCCGGCGACCACACAGCTGCCCGGATCGTTGATGGTGGCGACGTCGACGTCGCCGGTGAGGTGTTCGGCGACGGCCTGCGGGCTCAGGGGAACCGCGACCATGACGCCGCGGGGGGCGGCGTGCATGAGCTGCGCCCGCTTGGCCACGACGGTGATCGCGGTGTCGAGGTCGAACACGCCGGCGATGGTCGCGGCCGCGTACTCGCCGATGCTGTGGCCCGCCATGACCGCAGGCTCCACGCCGTAGGACTGCAGCAGTTTCGCCAGCGCGTACTCGACGGTGAACAGTGCGGGCTGAGCGCGGTCGGTGTGCTCGAGGTTGCGGCCGACCCCGTCGAAGATCTCGGCGCGCAGGTCGTACCCCATCAGGTCGTTGAAACCGGCCACGCACTCGTCGAAGTGGCGGGCGAACACCGGCTCGGTGTCGTAGAGCCCGCGCGCCATCCCGATGTGCTGGGCGCCCTGACCGGGGAACAGGAACGCCACCCGCTCACCGGACCCCTGGACGTCCGGCACACCTTCGCCGATGAAGACGTTGTCGGTTTCCGCCGCGGAGAGCACCGTCGCGGCGTTGGCCTGATCGTGCACGACCGCGGCCAGCCGGAACGGCTCCGTGCGACGGCGGGTCAGCGTGTAGGCGGCGTCGGGCAGGCTGACCTCGTCGAGGTCGTCCGCCGGTGACGAGAAGTGAGTGGCCAGCGCTGCGCGTGACTGGGCCAGCGCCTCCTGGGTGCGGGCCGACAGCACCAGCACCTGGGGCTTGGCGCTCGGCGTCGGCGCGGGGGCGTAGGGCGCCTCCTCGAGCACGATGTGGGCGTTGGTGCCGCCCACACCGAACGAGCTGACCCCGGCGCGGCGGATGCCGTCGGACTCCCATGGGCCGTCGGCGTTGCGGATCCGGAACGGCCCGCGGTCGATGTGCAGCTCCGGATTCGGGCTGGTGTAATGCAGCGTCGCCGGGATCGCCTTGTGCTCCAGGCACAGGATCGCCTTGATCAGACCCGCGATGCCGGCCGCGGTCTCCAGGTGCCCGATGTTGGACTTCACCGAGCCCAGGTAGCACGGCGCGCTGCGGGTCTCCTCGGCCAGCTCGAACGCCTGCCGCAGGCCCTCCACTTCGATCGGATCCCCGAGCGGGGTCCCGGTGCCGTGGGTCTCGACGTAGGTGATCGACGAGGCGTCCACCCCGGCGATCGCGTGCGCCTCGGCGATGACCTCGGCCTGACCCAGCGCATTGGGCGCGGCGTAGGTCATCTTCGTGGCACCGTCGTTGTTCAGCGCCGAGCCGCGGATCACCGCGTGAATGCGGTCACCGTCGTCGATCGCGTCGGCCAGCGCCTTGAGCACCACGACGCCGACACCGCTGGCGAAGATCGTGCCGTCCGACCGCACGTCGAACGGCCGGCACTGCCCCGTCGGCGAGACCATCGCGCCCTGCTCGTACCAGTAGCCGACGTGATGCGGGATGCGCAGCGACGATCCGCCGGCCAGCGCGATGTCGCACTCGCCGTTGAGGATCGACTGGCACGCCAGGTGCACCGCCACCAGCGACGACGAGCACGCCGTCGCCACCGACAGCGCCGGTCCGCGGAAGTCGAACTGGTGCGCGACGCGCGTGGCGAGGTGGTCCTTGTCGTTCTGCAGGCTCAGGTTCACCATCTCGAAGCTGGCGCCCTGGCCGATCACCATCATCGGGTCGAAGTTCGACATCAGGTTGTGCAGCAGGTAGCCGCTGGAGCTGCTGGTGCCGAACACACCGACGGTGGACTCCATGTCGGCCGGGTCGTAGCCGGCGTCCTCGAGCGCGTGGAACACCGCCTGCAGGAACAACCGGTGCTGCGGGTCGAGCATCCGCGCGGCGTACGGCGTGAACCCGAAGAAGTCCGCATCGAATTCCTCGAGGCCCGGCATCAGGCCGGCGCGGCGGACATAGCCGCGGCTGGCCAGCGCGCGTTCGGTGACGCCGTTGGCCAGCAGTTCGCTCTCCGAGAGGTCGACGATCGACTCGACCCCGCCCCGCAGGTTGCGCCAGAACGCCGACACCGAGTCCGCACCGGGGAACTTCCCGGCCATACCGATGACGGCGATCGCGCCGTCCGGGAGGTCCTGCTCGCCCGTACTGCTCGTCACGATCGTGGTCCCACCTTTCGCCGCGATGCGGCACGTTGACGCGCGGCGGCGCGCTGCTGGGCGCGCTCGCGCAGGGCGTTGGGGCGCTCGGCGGACTCCTGCTCCTCCAGGCCGAGCTGACGGATCAGGTCCACCGCGAGGTCGGTCAGCGTCGCGCCCTGCAGCAGCAGCGCGACCGGCGGCTCGACCCCGAAGTCACCGCGGATCGTGTTGCGCATCCGCACCGCCATCAGGGAGTCGAGCCCCAGCTCGGTCAGCGGCTGGGCGACGTCCACCGCGCTGTCGTCGGAGTACCCCATGATGGCCGAGATCCGGCGACGCAACCGGGCCACGACGACCCGGTGCACCTCGGCAGCGTCCATCGTCTTGAGAGCCTCGGCGCCGCCCCAGTCCTCGTCGATGTCGTCGGTCTGCAGCTCGCCCACCATGTCGGTGAAGAACCCGATCTGGTGGATCTCGGGGAACGCCGCCGCGGCACGGTCGAGCCGTAGCCGGGCGATGCCGACGCGGGGTAGACCCGCGGCCATCACGCCGCCGAGCGCGTCGACGCCCTCGGCCGGGCTGATCGGGTCGAGCACCGAGAACCGCAGCGTGCTGGCCAGACCCACGTCGGCCCACTGACCCCAGTTGACCGCGATGGCCGGCAACCCGGCCGCCTGCCGCGCCGACACCAGGCCGTCCAACCAGGCGTTGGCCGCCGCGTAGGCCGCCTGCCCCGGCGAGCCGAGCAGCGACACGATCGAGCTGAACCCGACCCACCAGTCCAGGTCCTTGCCGACGGTCGCCTCGTGCAGGCGCAGCGCACCCAGTGCCTTCGGCGCCCAGATGGTGTCCAGGCTCTCCCGCGTCATGCCGACGAAGATCTCGTCCTCGAGCACCGCGGCCGAGTGGATGAGCCCGCGCAGCGGCTTGCCGGTCTCCTCGGCGGCGGCGACCAGCCGCCCGGCCACACCCGCGTCTGAGACATCGCCGGTGACGACGTCGATCTCGGCGCGCTGCCGCAGCGTGTCGAGTTCGGCGGCCACCTCGTCGGACGGACCGTTGCGGCCGTTGAGCACGAGCCGGCCCGCGCCGTGACCGACCAGCCAGCGCACGACGGCCATGCCGACACCGCCCAGCGCGCCGGTGACGACGTAGCTGCCGTCCCCGCGGACCGTCAGCTGGCCCGGCGTGGTCGGCAGCGCGGCGCGAGCGAGCCGCTCGACCAGGCGGGTGCCGCCCCGCCAGGCGACCACGTCATCGGCCGAGTTGCCTTCGATCTCGGCGCTGAGCGCGCCCGCCGCGTCCTCCGTGCCGGCGTCGAGCAGCGTCGTCTTCAGGTCGGGATGCTCGTAGGCCAGCACGCGGACCAGCCCCTTGAGGCTGTTCGCGGCCGGGTTGCCCGGGCCGTCCGCCGCGGCGGCCACCAGACCACCGGAGGTGACCAGCCACAGGCGCGGCGCCTTGCCGTGCCAGCTGCCCACGATCGCCCGCACCGTACCGGCCACGCCCCAGATCACGTCACGGGCGTGCTCGAGGCCGGCAGCGAGATCGCCGTTCCCGGAATCGAAGTCGCCGAACACGATCACGCCGGCCGGTGGCAGATCCGGGTCGGCGGTCGCCGTGGCGAAGGCCTCCCGCACCGCCGACTCGTCGCCGAGGTCGGCCGTCACGACGCGCCGGGTCGGGCCGCCGAAACGCTGCGCGAACTCCTGCGCCGCGGCCTGACCCGCAGCCCCGTCGGTCAGCGCGAGCCAGCTGCCGGTGACCGGCTGAGCTGCGGGCGCAGCGGACTCCACCCATCGCGAGTCGAAGATCTTCTGCGACAACGGAAGTGGCACGGTGCGGCGCTGGATGCGCTTGAGCGCCACGTCGTCGACGCGGGCCAGGACGGTGCCGGTGTCGTCGGTCAGGGTGACCCGGCCCGTCGCGTCGCCGCTGTCGGCGACACTGACCAGTTCGGCGTGACAGTGCGCCCGGCGGCCGACGTCCGAGAACACCCGGATGGTGCCGAAGCCGACGGGCAGGTAGGTGTCCTCACCGGAATCGGCCAGGGTCGAGTCGCTCATCGCCGCAGCGAGACCCTGCAGTGCCGCGTCCAGCAGCACCGGGTGCAGCGTGATGCCGCGCTGCGGGGTCACCGACTCGGGCAGCTCGATCTCGGTGTCGGCCGCGCCGTCGGAGCGGGCGATGCGGGTCAGCGCCTGGAACGCGGGGCCGTGATGGGCACCGGTGCGCCGCAGCGCGGTGTAGAAATCGGCCGGGGAGACCGGGGTGGCGCCGTCGGTGGGCAGCACCTTGGCCGGCGTCTCCGGATCGGCCACCGCGACGGTCCCGACGGCGTGCCGGGTCCAGCCGGCCTCGGAACGGGAGTGGATCTCGACGCGCTGGACACCGTTCTCGTCGGACGTGATCTGGGTGGTCAGCTGCGTCTTCGCATCCAGCGGCAGCATCGCCTCGACCTCGACCGACACCGCAACACCGGTGGCGGGCCGGCCCAGCGCCTCCTGCGCGGCGGCGACCGCGATCTCGGCGAAACCGGCGCCCGGCATGACGGGCAGACCGTGCACCACGTGGTCGGCCAGCCACGGGTGCGCGTCGGTGCCGACGTCGGACTGCCAGACGTGGCCGTTGCCCGTCGGCAGCTCGACGTGCACGCCGAGAAGCGGATGCGCGCCCGCGTACTGCGGGGCGCCGGCGCGGTCACTGAGCCAGAACGGGACGTGCTGCCACGCCGTCGGCGGGACGTCGACGAGCCGGCCCGCTGCGCCCTCGGCGCTGATCGCGGGCGGGCGGATCGCCGCGAGCTGCGCGTGGAAGGCCAGCACCTCGGGGGTGTCGCGGTTGACCGTGGACCCGACGTGGAAACGCTTGCCGACCGATTGCGCGGCCAGCGTGTCGTTGATGGCGTGGGACAGCAACGGGTGCGGGCTGATCTCGATGAACGCACTGTTGTCGGCACTGGCCTCGTGCACGGCCTGGCTGAACCGGACCGGGTTGCGCAGGTTGGCCGCCCAGTAGTCGGCGGTGTAGAGCGGGGCGTCGCCGGTGTAGGCGACCGTGGAGATCAGCGGGATCTTCGGCGCGGCCGGCTTCAGCGACGCCAGTGCCTCGCGCAGCTCCGGCAGCACCGGGTCGATCGTCGGATGGTGCGAGGCGACGTCCACCTCGACGCGCCGCGCCAGCCGGCCCTGCTTGTCGACCGTGGCGACGAGCCCGTCGACCTGTTCCGGCGGGCCGGCGATGACGACCTGCTTGGGCGAGGCGTACACCGCGATCGTCACGTCCGGCGTGTCGGCGATCAGCTTCTCCGCCGCGGCGGGATCCAGCTCCAGCAGCGCCATCGCGCCCTGGCCCGAGAGCCGCTTCATCAACCGGGTGCGGGTCGCGATGATGTCGAAACCCTCGGCGGGAGTGAGCACTCCGGCGACGACGGCAGCGGTGGCCTCCCCCATCGAGTGGCCGATCACCGCATCGGGTTCCACCCCGTAGGAGCGCCACAGCTCGGTCAGCGCCAGCTGCATCCCGACGAGCACCGGCTGGATGCGGTCGATGCCGACGACCGGTTCCCCGGCCTCCAGCGTCTCGCGCAGCGAGAAACCGACCTTGTCGACGAATGCGGGCTCGAGCTCGTCGACGGCCTTGGCGAACGCCGGCTCTTCGGCCAGCAGCGCCTTGCCCATGCCGGCCCACTGCGCGCCCTGCCCGGAGTACAGGAACACCGTCCCGTTTCCGAGGCGGGCGTCGTGGGCGCCGATGACGCCGGGTGCCGGCTGACCGGCGGCCAGTGCACGCAGGCCGGTGACGGCCTCGGCGTGGGTGCGGGCGCAGACGGTGGCGATGGTCTGGTACCGGCTGCGGTGGTGGTTGACGGTGTAGGCGACGTCGGTGAGCGGCACCGACGCACCGTCGCCGGCCAGCCAGTCGGCCAGCGACTGCGCCGAGGCAGCGAGCCGTGCCGGGGTCTTGCCGGACACGACGAGCGTCGTGACGGCCGGCGCCTCGGCGGCGGCGGGCGCCGGCTCGGGGCCCTGCTCCAGCACGATGTGGGCGTTGGTACCGCTGAACCCGAACGACGACACCGCCGCGCGGCGCGGATGGTCGCTGGCCGGCCACGGCGTCGCCTCGGTGGGCACGAAGAGGCGCGTCGGCTTCGGATCGATCTGCGGGTTCCACTCATCGAAGTTCAGATTCGGCGCGATCGTGCCGTGCGCCAGCGTGAGCACGGTCTTGATGAACCCGGCCACACCGGCGGCCGCTTCGAGGTGGCCCATGTTGGTCTTGACGGTGCCCAGCGCGCAGGGCACCTCGCCCTTGCCGTAGATGGCGGCCAGCGCGTCGAACTCGATCGGATCGCCCAGAGCCGTTCCGGTGCCGTGGCATTCGATGTAGTCGACGGTGTTCGCGGCGACGTCGGCCGACTTCAGCGCCCGCGTCAGCACGTCGCGCTGCGACGGTGCATTGGGGGCGGTCAGGCCGTTGGACCGACCGTCCTGGTTGACCGCCGAGCCGCGCACGACGCCGAGCACGCGGTCGCCGTCGCGCACGGCGTCGGTGAGCCGCTTCAGCACGACCACGCCCGCACCCTCACCGCGCACGAAGCCGTCGGCGCGCGAATCGAAGGCATAGCAGTGGCCGTGCGGGGAGAGCATGCCCCACTTGGCAAGGGCCAGTTGGGTTTCCGGGCGCAGGTTCAGGTTGACACCACCGGCCAATGCGAGGTCGCTCTCGCGCATGCGCAGGCTCTGGCAGGCCAGGTGGATCGACACCAGTGACGACGAGCACGCGGTGTCCACGGCGACCGCCGGGCCCTTGAGGCCGAGCAGGTAGGCGATGCGGCCGACGGTGACGCTGTGCGCGTTGCCGGTGGCGGAGTAGGCGTCGATGGCGTCGGCGTTCTCCGGCGTCGCGTTGTGGTACTCGCTGTAGTAGACGCCGAGCATGACCGCGGTGCGGGATTCGCCGAGCTGATCGGGGGCGTAGCCGGCGTTCTCCAGAGCCTCCCACGCCACTTCGAGTGCGACCCGCTGCTGCGGATCCATCGACATCGCCTCGCGCGGGGTGATGCCGAAGAAGTCGGCGTCGAACCCGGTGATGTCGTTCAGATAGGCGCCCCACTTGGTGGGCATCCGGCCCGGCACGCTCATGTCGGTGTCGTAGAACGCCTCGGCGTCCCAGCGGTCGGCGGGCACTTCGGTCACGGCGTCCGTGCCGCTCTCCAGCAGCTTCCAGAAGCTCTCGGGCCCGGTGACGCCACCGGGGAGCCGGCAGCCGATCCCGACGACGGCGATCGGCTCGGCACCGGCGACGCGGGAGGCCTTCTCGAACTGTTCGGCCAGCTTGTCCCGCTGCTCGGCGGACATGGCCGAAATCCGGTCGAAGGTGGTTTTGACGTTGGGGGTCTTTGGCTTGGGGGTCGTCATCAGATGGTGCCCTCACTGCCGGCGTTGGCCGACTCGACGGAAGATTCGATGCTGTCGAAGAGGTCGTCGAGGCTGAACTCGTCGGAGTCGTCCGCCTGCTGCGGCTCCTCCTCCGGTTCCGGTACGGCCTGCTGGGTCGGGGCCAGCAGCTCGGCCACGAACTCCGACAACTGCGCGATCGACGGGTGGTTCCACAGCATGGTCGCGGACAGGTCGATGCGCACCAGGGCCTTGGCGTCGCGCAGCAGGTTCATCGCCATCATCGAGTCCAGACCGAGCTCGGGGAACGCCGAGTCGACGTCGACCGCGTTCTCGGGCATGCCCAGCTCGCGGGCGAGGATGGCGCGCAGCCGCACTCGCAGCGTCTCCACCGTCTCCGTGGCCGACATCGTCGACCAGTCGATGAATTCGGTTGCCGCCGTTGCGGTGTCGGCGGCCGCCGGGGCCGGTGCGGATTCCACCGGCGCGAACGTCAGCCCGCGCACGTCGACCCAGACGGTGCCGTCGGGGCCGGTGACCTGCGCGTCGACGACCAGTGAGTCGCCGCCACCGCCACGGCGGAACACCTCGATCACCGCGGTGCCGGCCCCCGCCCCGGCGGACTCGGTCAGGCTCTCCGCACCCGCGGGCAGCAGCAGCGCGGCGTTGTCGGCATCGGCCAGTCGCGCCACGTGGACCGCGGCGTCGAGCAGTGCAGCGGCGGGCGAGTCCGTGTTGGGCACCTCGACGGTGCCGCGCGCACCGGCTGTCGTGGCCGTCGCGTCGGCGACCGTCCACTCGAACGGCCGGCCCTCGACACCCCAGGCGCGCTGCATGTCCTCGATCGCGGCGCCGTCGAAAACGGTGCCGACCGGACTCTGATCGCCGTGGGGTGGCTGCTGCGGTGCGGCGGTCAGCGTCGCGCTGACGTGCCGGGTCCACCGCTGCGGGGCGGTGTCGGGTGCGGGGCTCGACCAGACGGTGAGCGCATCGCCGTCGGCGACGGCGTGGATCACCTTCGGCGCGTCGGCGAGGATCGGGTACTCGAACCGCACGTCGCCGGGAACCGTTCCGGCACCGATGTTCTCGGCCAGTGCCGCCAGCGTCTGCAGCACCACCGAGACGGGCACGACCTCGACTCCGCGGACCCGGTGCGCGTTGGCCCAGGTGCGCTCGCCGGGCAGCAGTCGCGCCCGCCACAGGTGCTCGTGGTCTGCCGAGGTGACCGGCGCGCCGAGAACGGTGCCCCACTGCGGGTCGGCCACCGCGGACAGGTCGGCGTCCTCGTCCGGCCCGGCGACCAGGCGATCGAGCACCTTGACCGCGGCACGCATGCGGTAGGCCTCGGCCAGCCGCGGCCAATCGGCGCCGGCGAGCACGATCTGCGTACCGGCCTGCGGGCTGAGCACCGTCGGCAGCATGCGGATCGCGACGTCGTTGGGCATGGGCTCCAGGCCGGCGGCCTTCATCTGCGGCTGAGCGTCCGACCAGGACTTCCACAGTCCCCAGTCCACGACCGTGGCCGGCAGACCCAGCGCGCGGCGGGCGTGGGCGAACGCATCGGCGAACGCGTTGGCCGCCGTGTAATGGGCCACGGCACGCGAACCGAGCAGTCCGGTGATCGACGAGAACAGCACGAACCGGCGCACCGGCGTGGTCAGCGAGAGCTTGTGCAACACCGCGGCCGCGTCGACCTTGGCCCGGAACATCGGCCGCAGATCGTCGTCGGTCATGTCGGTCAGCAGCGCCTCACCGCCGGCCAGCGAGGCCAGGTAGACGCCGTCCAGCGGCGGCAGGTCCGCGCCGAACCGCCCGAACACCGCGGCCATCGACGCGTCGTCACCGGCGTCGGCGGCGACCTCGACCAGCGTGGTGCCCTTCGCGGCCACCTCGGCGGCCAGCTCGGCCAGGCCCGTGCCGCGCCGCGACACCGCGACCACGGTCGCCGCGCCCATGTCGGCGAGCTGGCGGATCAGATACGGGCCGACGTTGCCGGTGGCTCCGACGACGAGGTGGCTGGTGTTGGCTTCCAGCCGGTTCACCGCTACCGCGGGCAGCGCCCTGGGTGCCAGGCGCGGTACGCGCCGCTCCCCCGCCCGGTACACCACCTGGTCGTCGCGGTCGGTGCCCGTGACCGCCCCGGCGACGGCGGCTTCGGCGTGCAGATAGGCGGCCAGCAGCTCGGCCGGTAGCGTCTCGTCGACGTCGAGCAGACCGCCCCAGAACTCCGGATGCTCCAGCGCCAGCGTGCGGCCCTGGCCCCACAGGACCGCGTGCGCCGGATTGGCCCGGTCCCCGTCGGCGACGGGCTGGGCGTTCCGGGTCACCACGAAAAGTCTTGGCGCGGAGGACATTCCGGCCAGCGACACGACGATGCGGCGGAGTTCGTCGAACATCCGGTAAGCCGCGGCGGCGTCGAAGCGCTGCGCCGGGACCGCCGGCGCGTACACCAGCACCTCGGCAGCTTCAGCACTACCGACCTCGTCGATGCCGACCGCCCGGGCACCCAGGGCGGCCGCCAGATCAACGTCCTCGGAGATCACGGCGATGCTGCCGTCGACGCGCCCGGGCGCGATGTCGCGCACCGGCCACGTGAGCTCGTGCAGCCACTCGTGGTGGCCACCCTCGGTGCGGGCGGCGGGCGTCTGCGAAGCCCCGGCAGCCCCTGCCGGCGCCCCGGCGGCCGCGCGCATCGCCTGGGTCTGGATCCAGTGGTGCGCATGGTGCCACGGCGTGGTCGGGAGCTGGATGCGCGGGCCCGGACGCGACGGGATCTTGGGCGGCCGCGTCGTGTGCGTCGCGTTGAGGTTGGTGCGGAAGGTCAGCGTGTCGTTGGCGTCGCGCTGCAGCGTGGCGATGCTGTGGTGATGCGTGCCCGCGAGGGTGTCCTTGATGGCATACCCCAGCAGCGGATGCGGGCTGACCTCGACGAAGACCGTGTGGTCGGCGCCGGCGGTGGCGACGGCACGGGCGAACCGCACCGGGTTGCGCAGGTTGGCCACCCAGTGGTCGGCGTCGAAGACGTTCGTGCCGTCGGTCGGCCTGCCGTCGGTGGTGACGAGCACCGGGATGCTCGGGGTGCGCGGCTGCAGGGTCGCGAGTTCGGTCCGCAGCTCGCCGAGGATCGGGTCGATGATCGGGTGATGCGAGGCCACGTCGACCTCGACGCGGCGGGCCAGCTTGTCCTGCGCGTCGACGACGGCGATCGCGGCGTCCACCTGCTCGGGTGGACCGGCGATCACGGTCTGGTTGGGCGACGCGTACACCGCGACGGTCAGCCCGTCGTAGCCCGCGATCAGCTCCTCGGCCGCTGCGGCGTCGAGTTCCAGCAGCGCCATCGCACCCTGGCCGGACAGCCGCTTCATCAGCCGCGAGCGGGTGGCAATCACTTTCAGACCATCGGCGGGGCTGAGTGCGCCGGCCACGACGGCGGCCGTCACCTCGCCCATGGAGTGGCCGATCACCGCATCGGGTGTCACGCCGTACGAGCGCCACAGCGCGGTGAGTGCCAACTGCACGCCGACCAGCACCGGCTGGATCCGGTCGATGCCGACGACGGTCTCCCCGGACTCGAGCGTCTGACGCAGCGAGAAGCCGGCCTGGGCGACGAAGTCGGGTTCCAGCTCGTCGACGGCGGCGGCGAACGCGGGCTCCTCGGTGAGCAGCCGCCGGCCCATGCCGGCCCACTGCGAACCCTGCCCGGAGTACAGGAACACGGTGCCGGGCTTGGCGCCGGTTCCGCAGGCGCCGTCGTGCGCCGGCACCACACCGGGCGCGGGATAACCCTCGGCGAGCGCGCGCAACCCGGCGACGGCCTGGGTGCGATCGGTAGCGGCGACGGTCGCGAACCGGGGGTGCTGGGCGCGGCGGTGGTTCAGCGTCTCCGCGACGTCGGCCAGGCTGACCTGCTCGGCCGCCGGGCTGGCGAGCCAGTCGGCGAGCCTGCCGGCCAGCGATGCGATGCGGGCCGGGGTCTTGCCGGTCACCACCAGCGTGCTCACCGGCGGTTCCGGTTGTGGCGCAACCGATTCGGGCTCAGGTGCCTGCTCGAGCACGATGTGGGCGTTGGTGCCGCTGACGCCGAACGACGACACCGCGGCGCGCCGCGGACCATCGTGGGCCGGCCACGGCATCTCCTCGGCGGCGATGTGGAACTTCTTGGCACCCTCGCCTGCCTGCGGGGTCAGTGTCGAGAAGTGCAGCATCTTCGGGATGACCCCGTGCTGCAGGCTCAGCACGGTCTTGATGAACCCCGTGACACCGGCCGCCGATTCGAGGTGGCCGAGGTTGGTCTTGACCGAACCGAGCACCAGTGGGGCCGCGTCCTTGCGGTCGCCGTAAACCGCCGAGAGCGCGTCGAGTTCGATCGGGTCGCCGAGCCCGGTGCCGGTGCCGTGCGCCTCGACGTAGTCGACGTCGGACGGCTCGAGCCGGGCGTTGCGCAGCGCTGTGCGCATCAGCTCCTGCTGGGCGGGGCCGTTCGGCACCGTTTGGCCGCTGCTGGCGCCGTCCTGGTTGACCGCCGACCCGCGCACGACCGCCAGCACCCGGTCGCCGTCGCGCTGTGCGTCCGACAGCCGCTTGAGCACGACGACACCGCAGCCCTCGCTGCGCACGTAGCCGTCGGCGTCGGCGTCGAACGTCGCGCACCGGCCCGCGGGCGAGAGCATGCCCCAGCGCGAGCACGCGATGTTGTTCTCCGGGCTCAGGATCAGGTTCACCCCGGCGGCCAGCGCGTGGTCGCTCTCGCCGCGGCGCAGGCTCTGGCAGGCCAGGTGGATCGACACCAGCGACGACGAGCACGCGGTGTCGCTGACGACGGCCGGGCCCCGCACGCCGAGGAAGTAGGAGAGCCGGCCCGCCGCGAAGTTCGGGGCGTTGCCGAACGGGATGTAGGGGTCGATCTCCTCCGGCTGCAGCGTCCCGATGATCGAGCGGAAGTAGTCGTTGGCGGTCAGACCGACGAACACGCCGGTCGACGAGCCACGCAGGCTGCGGGGGCTGATGTTGGCGTTCTCCAGCGCCTCGATCGCCACCTCCATCAGCAGGCGCTGCTGCGGATCCATACCGGCGGCTTCGCGCGGGGAGATCGCGAAGAACTCGGCATCGAACTCGTCGGGCGCCCACGTCGTGAGGAAGCCGCCCTCACGGTTGCAGATGGTGCCCGGAACGCTGTGGTCCGGCGAGTAGAACTCGTCGGCGTCCCACCGGTCGGCCGGGACGCGGATCACGCCGTTGCCGCCGTCGAGCAGGAACTGCCAGAACTGGTCGGCGTCGTCGACACCGCCGGGCAGGCGGGCACCGATGCCGACGACGGCGATCGGCTCGGTCTCGGCCTTCTCGGCCGCCGCGAGCTTGGCGGACAGGTCGTCGATCTTGCGGAGCGCCTCGGTGATGATCGCCCGACGGTCCGGCGCGGCGCCCGAACCGGGCGTTCCTGAACTTGCGGTCGTCATCACACTCAATTCAATCGTTCCGAGAGCCGGGCCAGGAGTTCGTCCTCGGCCAGGTCGTCGTAGGCGTCCTCGGGCTCCTCGGCGGGAGCGATGTCGGGGGCGACCTCGTCGTCGCCACCGGCGGTCGCGATTATCTCAGGCAGCAGCGACGCCAGGTAATCGGTGAGCGCCTCGATGGTCGGATAGTCGAAGACGACCGACGCGGGCAGCACCTCCCCCAGACTTTCGCTCAGCGAGCGCTGCAACGTTACGCTCATCAGCGAATCCATGCCGAATTGGAAGAAGCCGACGGTCGGGTCCAGCGTGTGTGCCGAGGCCAGGCCCATCGCTGCGGCGACCTGTGCGCCGACGTGATCGGCCAGCAAATCCATGCGATCCTCGGGCCGGGCGTCGCGCAGCGCCGTCCGGAACGCCGTGTCCCCGGTCAGCGCCGGGACTCCTGCACCGTCGGCCAGCAGGTCGTCGAGGATGTGCAGCTGCGCGCGGGTGTGGTAGGCCGCGGCCAGGCGCGGCCAATCGGCGGCCACCACCGTCGCCCGCGCAGGCGCCCCTGGCCCGGTGAACAGCCGCAGCGCCGAGATCGCGATGTCGTCGGGCATCGGCTCGAGCCCGGACTCCGCGGTGGCCTGCTTCTCGAAGCCGGTCTGCACGTCGGCCAGCGACTTCCACAGGCCCCAGTTGATCGCGCAGGCGGGCAGCCCGGCGGCGCGGCGCGCGTACGCGAAGGTGTCCAGGAACGTCGTCGTCGCCGCGTAGTGCGCCAGCCAGCGCGAGCCGAGCACACCGGAGATCGACGAGAACAGCACGAACTGCTCGACGGGCTGGGCCAGCGACAGCTCGTGCAGGTGGGCGACCGCATCCATCTTCGAGCGGAACATCGCGGCGACGTCATCGCGGGTCATCTCGGCCAGCGTCACGGGGCCGCCGCTCATCGCGGCCAGGTAGACGCCGCCCAGCGGCGGGAGGTCGGCGCCGAAGCGCTCGAACAGGGTGCCCAGCGTGGCGCCGTCGGCCACGTCGGCGGCGGCGGTGACGACGGTGGTGCCCTGCGCGGCCAGCCGGGCGGTCAGCTCGTCGAGGCGGGTGCCGGGGTTGCGCGACACCGCGACGATGGTCGTCGCGCCCATCGCGGCGAGCTCTTCGATCAGCCGGGGGCCGATGTTGCCGGTCGCACCGACGACGAGGTGGGCCTTGTCCGGGTTCAGCTGAGTCTGCGCTGACTCTCGCGGCAGCTGGTGGACCAGCCGGGCCACGCGCCGCTCCCCTGCGCGGTACACCACCTGGTCTTCTCCGTCGCCGGCGTGCGCTTCGGCCAGCACCAGGCGGGCCGCCACCGGTGCGGGCGCCGATGCGTCGACGTCGATCAGCGCACCCCAGATCTCGGGGTGTTCGAGGGCCAGCGTGCGGCCGAGGCCCCACAGCACCGCCTGCGCGGGGTTGGCGCGGTCACCCTCTCCGACCGGTTGTGCGTTGCGGCTGAGCAGGTACAGCGCCGGCGGTGCCGGCTGGGCGACCGCCGCCGCCGCGAGTGCGCGGGCGGCGTTGAACAGATCGTAGCCGAGCTCGTCGCCGGCCCGCTCGTCGGGCGCGAACAGGACGTGGGTGGCGCCGGAGAGCGCCTGCGTCAGGTCGTCGGCGTCCGTTTCACGGGTGGCCACGGGCGCACCGAGGTGACGCGTCATCTCGGCGCCGATGCGGTCGTCGCCGACCACCACCCATGAACCGCTTGGAACCCCGGAGTCGCCGAGGGGTGTGACCGGCCAGGTCAGCTCGCAGAACCATTCGGCCGGGACTGCGGTGTCCGCGGGCAGCGCGCCCGTGCTGGCCACGCGGGCGCGCCGCACCGGCTGAACGTCCACCCAGTGCCGAGTGTGCTGCCACGGGGTGGCCGGCAGGACCACGTGCGGCTCGCCGTGATGCGGCGTCTGCGGAGGCCGGGTGGTGTGGGTGGCGTTGAGGTTGGTGTGGAACGCGACGGTGTCGTCGGCATCGCGGTACAGCGTGCCGAGCGAGAGGATGCCGGCCTCGTCGGCCAGGGTGGCAGCGATCGGCTGCCCCAGCGTGGGGTGCGGGCTGACCTCGAGGAAGGTGCCGTGGTCGGCGGCCGCCGCGGCGACGGCGCGGCTGAACCGGACGGGCTGCCGCACGTTGGCCACCCAGTAGCCGGCGTCCAGCGTCGGCGTCTGCGCCGGATCGGTGACCGTGGACAGGAACGTCAGCGTCGGGGCGGCCGGCGTGATGGCGGCCAGCGCGGCATCGATGTCGGCGAGCACCGGGTCCATCAGCGCGGTGTGCGAGGCGACGACCATGTTGACCCGGCGGGCGAACGCGTTCTGCGCGGTGATGGCGGCGATGACCGCGTCGACCTCGTCGGGCAGGCCCGCCACGACCGTCTGCCGCGGGGACAGGTAGCCGGCGATCTCGACGCTGTCGTGCGCGGCGATGTGCGCCGCTGCGGTGTCCTCGTCGACGGCGAGCAGCGCGACGGCGCCCTGGCCGGCGAGCCGGGACATGATCGAGGAGCGGGCCGCGATCACCGTCAACCCGTCGGCGAGGCTCAACGCCCCGGCGACCACGGCGGCGGTCACCTCACCCATCGAGTGCCCGATCACCGCGTCCGGGTGCACACCGTAGGAGCGCCACAGTTCGGTCAGGGCCAGCTGCAGACCCATCAGCACCGGCTGCACCTGCGCGTCGCCACTGACCGCTCGGCCCTCGGCGATCACGTCCCGCAGCGAGAAACCGACCTTGTCGACGAACACCGGCTCGATCTCGGCGACGGCAGCCGCGAACGCCGGCTCGTCGGCCAGCAGCTGCCGGCCCATCCCCGCCCACTGGGACCCCTGCCCGGAGTACACGAACACGGTGCCGGGCTTCGGGACGACGGACCCGGCGGGCACGACCCCGGCGGCGGATTCACCGGCGGCCAGCGCCTGGAGACCGGCGAGCGCGTCGGCGCGGGTACGGGCAGCGACGGTCGCGAAGGTCGGGTGCTGGGAGCGGTGGTGGTTCAGCGCGTGCGCCACGTCGGCCAGCGACGCGTCGGCACCGGTGCCGGCCATCCACTCGGCCAGCATCCCCGCCTGCGCGGCGACCCGCTGCGGCGTGCGGCCCGACACGACCAGCGTCGTGACGGCCGGCTCGTCGGGGACGTTCGCGGGCACGGTCACCGGCGGCTGCTCGATGACGACGTGGGCGTTGGTGCCGCCGAACCCGAACGACGAGATCCCGGCCCGGCGCGGCCGTCCGGCCGGCGTCCACTCGGTGTGCTCGGCCACCACCCGCAGGCGCAGCTTGTCGAACGGGATGTGCGGATTCGGGGTCTGGTAGCCGAGGTTGGCCGGAATCGTGTTGTGCTGCAACGCCAGCACCGCCTTGGCGAACCCGGCGATACCGGCCGCGGCCTCGAGGTGGCCGAGGTTGGACTTCACCGCACCGATCAGCAGCGGCCGGTCTGCGGGGCGGCCCTTGCCCAGGACCGTGCCCAGCGCGCGGGCCTCGATCGGATCGCCCAGCAGCGTGCCGGTGCCGTGCGCCTCCACGTAATCGACCTCGCGGGGGTCCACGCCGGCGGCTGCGTACGCGGCGCGCAGCACCGCCATCTGCGCGGACGGATTCGGCGCCATCAATCCGTTGGACCGACCGTCCTGGTTGACCGCCGACCCGCGGATCACCGCGAGCACGCGGTCCCCGTCAGCCTGCGCATCCGAGAGCCGCTTGAGCACCGCGACTCCGGCACCTTCACCGCGCACGAACCCGTCGGCGGCCGCGTCGAACGCATGGCACTGCCCGGTCTTGGACATCGCGTCGGCCTGATCCAGGCTGCGCGTGCCGGCCGGCGACAGCAGCAGGTTCACTCCCGCCGCCAGCGCCACGTCGGAGTCGCCGGTGCGCAGGCTTTGGCACGCCAGGTGAATGGCCACCAGCGACGACGAGCACGCCGTGTCCACGGTGACCGACGGCCCGCGGAAGTCGAAGAAGTAGGAGATCCGATTGGCGATGATGCTGATCGACCCGCCGGTGCTGTACCAGGCGTCGACCGCGCTGAGGTCCGCGGCGCCGAGCTGCGCGTAATCCGCGGCGCTCGCGCCCGCGAACACCCCGGTGCGGGTCTCGGCCAGCGAGTCGGCGGGGATGCCGGCGTTCTCCAACGCCTCGTGCGTGACCTCCAACAGCAACCGCTGCTGCGGATCCATCCGCATGGCCTCGCGCGGGATCACCTCGAAGAACTCGGCGTCGAATGCATCGACGTCGCGCAGGAACGATCCCCACCGCGTCGTCGATGCCAGTGCTGCGGCGCCCTCGGCGGTGCCGTCGTCGAACGGCGCCCAGCGCTCGGCGGGCACCTCGACCACCGAGGACCGTCCCTGTGTCAGGAAATCCCAGAACGCGTCCGGGCCCTCGATGTTGGCGTCGGCGTCGGCCCCGCCGGGCAGCCGCAATCCCAGCCCGACCACGGCGATCGGCTCGTCTGTAGAGATACCGGAGCCGGCGCGACCACCGACCGGGCCGTCGACCGGCTCCACCTCGCCACCGGTCAGGAACTTCGCCAGCGCGTCGACGGTCGGGTACTGCCAGAAGTCCACGGGCGACACCGGGGTGCCCAGGTACTCCGACAACACACCCGTGAGCACGACGGCGTCGCGCGAACCGACGCCGAGGTCGTGCATCGACGCGCCGCGCGCGATGTGCTCAGGACTGCAACCGTTGTTCTCAACCAGGTAGTCGGTCAACCAGCGACGAACAGCAGCCTCGTCGAAAGCAGAGGTCATCTAGCGGCGTCCAACCGTTGGAATGTGTTGTCGCGGTACAGGTCCGCGCTCATCGCGCGGCGCACCTTGCCGCTGGTGGTCAGCGGCAGCGAGCCCGGCGGCACCAGCGCGAAGTCGGCGAGCCGCACACTGTGGGTCATCGAGATCGCCGAAGTCACCTGCTGGGTGATCGCGTCCAGCTGCGCCGGATCGATCTGCTTCTTCAGCTCCGCGATCACGACGAGCTTCTCGCTCGCGCCGTCGGGCACCGAGATCGCCGCGACGCGACCGCCGGTGAACTCCGCGACCGTGCCCTCGATGTCGTCCGGGTAGTGGTTGCGGCCGTCGACGATCAGCAGATCCTTGATGCGCCCGACGATGTAGAGCTCGTCGTCGAAGATCACGCCGAGATCGCCGGTGCGCAACCACGGACCCTTCGGGGTGTCGGCACTGGGCTCGGCGAGCTGGCCGGAGAACAACTTCTGCGTCAGCTCGGGATTCTGGTAGTACCCACCGGCGACGTGCTCGCCGTGCAGCCAGACCTCACCGATCTTGCCGGCCGGGTTCTCGACACACGTCTCCGGGTCGACGACGCGCACCGTCGTCGACCGGGGCACGCCGAGGCCGATCTGCTCGGTGCCGTCGTCGGCGACCTCGCTGCGCTCCGCCTGCCCCGCCGCCAGCTTCTCGTAGTCGAACCGCACCGACGTCGGCGGCCGGCCACCCGCGGTGGCCACCACGTACACCGTCGCCTCGGCCAGACCGTAGGACGGCCGCATCGCGGCCTCGGGCAGCCCGAACGCGGCGAAGCGCTCGTTGAACCGGCGCACCGTGGTGCCGTGCACGCGCTCGGCCCCGTTGATCATCACGGCCACGGTGCTGAGGTCCTTGCCGGCCATGTCCTCGTCGCTGGTGCGCTTCACGGCCAGCTCGAACGCGAAATTCGGAGCCGCGGTGAAGGCGCTGGTGTGGGAGCCCAGCAGCTGCATCCACCGCGACGGCTTCTGCATGAACGAGATCGGGCTCATCAACGCGGCCGGTGCGCCCAGCATGATCGGGATGAACACGCCGACGATCAGTCCCATGTCGTGGTAGAAGGGCAGCCACGACACGACCGTGGTGTCCTCGGGCGCCCGTCCGTCGGGGTAGGCCTCGTAGTAATCGGTGAGCAGCTCGGCGACGTTGACCAGCACGTTGCGATGGCTGACCACCACACCGGCGGGTAGCCGGGTCGACCCCGACGTGTACTGCAGGTAGGCGGTCTTGGGCAGGGACACCGGCGCGGCCGGCCGCAGCGGCGAATCGAAGTCCAGCGTGTCGACCTCGAGGAACTTGGGCGCGCGCTGGCGGTCGAGCTGACCGTAGTGGCGGATGTCGTCGACGACGGCCGAGGTGGTCAGCACGGCGACGGGCTGGGAGTCCTTCATCGCGCCGGTGACGCGCTCGTCGTGCTGGCGCAGCTGCGGCATGGTCAGCGGCACCGCGATGAAGCC
This sequence comes from Mycolicibacterium sp. 018/SC-01/001, assembly GCF_007096635.1. Classification (GTDB taxonomy): domain Bacteria; phylum Actinomycetota; class Actinomycetes; order Mycobacteriales; family Mycobacteriaceae; genus Mycobacterium. Next base: position 48,783 of record NZ_VKAA01000009.1, on the reverse strand, counting down.
GGCCTCGATGGCGCCGAGGAACCCGATGATGTACTCCAGGCCCTGCGGCGCGAGGATCACCGCGCGGTCCCCGGGCGAGCCGAGGGTCGCCAGCTTCGCGGCGACCACGCGAACGCGGTGGTGCACCTCGGACCAGGTCAGCGTCTCCGCGATGCCCGCGGGATCGGACTCGTAGTCGAAGAACGTGTACGCGTCATCGTCGGGCTGCTGCTGCGCACGGTCGGCGAGGAGCGCGGGGATGGTCGTCACGGAGGGCGCCGTCAGTGCTGGCATCAGTGGTCCTTTCGCAGACATCTCCCGACATGGTCTCGCGTGTCGGGTCGATCCGGGAAATCGTTCGTGGTCGGTCGCATCGGCACGCCCGTGCGGTCAGTTCGACTCGACGCTGTCGAACAGCGAGTCCAGCAGGCTGTCCTCGTCGTCATCGTCGTCGGCCGCGGCGTCGTCGCCACCGGCGTCGGGGTTCAGCTGCTGGGCCAGGTATCCGGCGAAGCTGTCGATGGTCGGGTGGTTGAACAGCATCGTCGCTGACAACTCGAGGCCGGCCAGCCGCTCGATCTCGCGGCGGATCGACATCGCCATCACCGAGTTCAGGCCCATCTCGGCGAACGGCCGGTCGGTGAGCACGTCGCTCTCCGGCAGCCGCAGCTCGGTGGCGAGGATGCCGCGCAGCCCGTCGCGCAGCTCGGCCAGCAGCTCGTCGCGGTCCATCGCCGCCCAGTTCCGCACCGGTGCGGCAGGGCGGTGCGCGTCGGCGACCGCGGCGGCGTCCTGCGCCGAGTTCATCGGAGCCATCACGACCTGGCCGATGTCGAAGCGGGTGACGTGATCCCACGCGGCGAACGCCTCACCGGGCGCGACCGGGCGTGAACCCACCCGCTCCAGTTCGGACACCACGACCTGCGCCTCGCTGCCGAAGCCGAGGCCCCGCCAGGCGACCCAGTCCAGGCTTACCGTGTTGTCGCCCTGGGCGTGCCGGGCGCGGGCCAGCGCGTCGAGGTAGGCGTTACCCGCCGCGTAGGCGCCCTGCCCGGGGATGCCGAACACCGCGCCCGCCGACGCGGCGAGGTACAGGAAGTCCAGCGTGTGCGGCGGGAACACCTCGGCGAGCACCTGGGCGCCGGCGATCTTCGGCCACACCGTGCGGTGCACGCGCTCGGCCTCCAATTCGGTGAGCAGCTGCGCCTCGGTCATGCCTGCCGCGTGAATGACACCCCGGATCGGCGGCGCGCCACCGGCGTCGCGGCGCTCCAGCATCGCGGCCACCGCGTCGCGGTCGGCGATGTCGACAGCGACGGTGTCGACGCTGACCCCACGCAGTTCGAGGGCCCGGATCGCGTCGATCTTGTGCCGTTCGTCAGTGTCGGTCACCGCATCCCACGCACGCCGCGGCGGCAGCGCGGTGCGGCCGGCCAACACGATGCGGCGCGCGCCCCGATCGGCGAGCCACTCGGCCATCAGCAGACCCAGGACACCCATGCCACCGGTGATCAGATAGGCAGCGTCCGGCCGGCAGTGCAGGAGCTCGCGGGACGGCGCGTCGGTGATCTCGGCCAGGGTGGGCGTCAGGAGTTCGCCGGCGCGCCACACCGCCACCGACTTCACGGGACTCGCGAGCACCGGGACAAGAGCCCCGAGGTCGGTCTCGGTCTCGGGAACGTCGACGAGGCCACCCCACAGCTGCGGTTGCTCGGCGCCGATGACACCGGCCAGCCCCCACAGCGGGCTCTGTCGCAGCGCCGCGTCGGTGGCGGATTCGGACACGCCCTGGGTGACGATCCACAGCGTGGCGGGGTGCCGCGGCTCCCGATCGGCCAGCGTGGCGACCAGCGCCCCGACCTCGGTGGTGAGGCGGACCGCCACCTCCTGCGCGGACGGGCCGTCGGAAGCAGCGACGTAGACGACGGTGCGGGCCTGCGCCACCTCGGTCTCGCTACCCACGGCCTGGCGCAGAGCGGAGGCCACCGGGCCGGTCCCGACGACGGCGACAGGGCCGGCGTCGGTCCCTGCGGCGTCCGTGCTCCAGGGCTGCCAATCGAGCCGGTGGGCGATACGGCGCGGTTCGGCTGCCGACGTCGCGTCGTCGGTGTCGACGGCGACGTAGCGCACGCCGCGCAGGTCGGCGACGGGTGCACCGTCGGCCGTATCGACGGACAGATCGACGAGGAGCGCCTGCGCATCCGAGACGAGGTGACGGGTCACGACGGTGCCGCGTGCGGCGGCGGAGGCATCGACCGGGGTGATGATCGCGAACCGCTCGATCGTCGCGGGCACCAGCAGGCCGGGCGTCGACGCGTCGACGAGACGGCCGAGGTTGACGGCGGCGTCCAGCGCGGCCGCGAGCCGCGCCTCCGGCGCGTCGGCAAAGGTCACCTCGATGCGGGACTCACCACGCGTCTGCGCGGAGCCATCGACTGTCCAGGGGTAGGCCAGTCCGTCGACACCCCACGCGTGGTGCAGCTCGGTCAGCGCGGCCGGGTCGTAGCCGGCCACGTCCGAGGCTGCAGCCTCGGCCGGGCCGACGGGTTCCCGGCTGATCCGGGCGCTGACGTGCCGCACCCACGGCCCGTCCTTCGCGTCACCGGCGGCCGACGAGATCGTGACGACGTCGGCGTCGGCGTAGACCTGGACCGTTCTGGCAGCGTCCAGGGCGATCGGCGACTTGAACCGCACGTCGACCAGCGCGGTGGCGCTGACCTGCTCGGCGGCCAGCGCCAGCGTGTGCAGCAGCACCGACAGCGGCACGATCTCGACCCCGTTGAACCGGTGCGGATGCGGGTACGGCCGAGCCTGCGGCGTCAGCCGGGCCTGCCACAGATGCCCGGGCCGCGGGCCGGCGAGCGCGGTGTGGCCGCCCAGCACGGTGCCGGGGCGGGGCGCCGTGGCGCCCGACGCCGACGGGGTGCGCAGCGCCCAGTGCCGGGTGCGGTGCCAGGGCGTGGTCGGCAGCGCCACGCGCGCGCCGCCCGCATGCGCGGGATGCTCCGTCTGCGGCGGCTTCGTGGTGTGCGTGGCGTTGAGCGCGGTGTGAAACGCCACGGTGTCGTCGCCGTCGCGGACCAGGGTCCCCAGCACGTGGTGGTGCCCGGTGGTGAGGGTGTCGGCGACTGCATACGTCAGGATCGGGTTGGCGCTGATCTCGACGAACGTGCCGATCTCCTCGCCGGCCGCGGTCACCGCTCGGCTCAACTGCACGGGCCGCCGCACGTTGGCGACCCAGTAGTCGGCGTCGAGCACGGGGTCCTGGTCGTCGACCACGGTGGACACGAACGGGATCGACGGGCTGCGCGGCGTGATCCCGGCGAAGGCGTCCCGCAGGTCGGGCAGCACCGGGTCCATCAGCGCGGTGTGGGAGGCGACCTCCATGTTGACCCGGCGGGCGAACCGATCCTGCGCGGTGACCGCCGCGATGACCGCGTCGACCTCGTCGGGCAGGCCGGCCACGACGGTCTGGCGCGGGGACACCAGGCCGGCGATCTCCACGCTCGGATGGTCGGCGACGAGCGCCTCGGCAGCGTCGGGATCGAGTTCGACGAGCGCGACGGCGCCCTGACCGGCGAGGCGGGACATGATCGACGAGCGGGCCGCGATCACCGTCAAACCGTCGGCCAGGCTCAACGCCCCGGCCACCACGGCCGCGGTCACCTCACCCATCGAGTGCCCGATCACGGCGTCGGGGTGCACACCGTAGGAGCGCCAGAGCTCGGTCAGCGCCAACTGCAGACCCATCAGCACCGGCTGCACCTGCGCATCGCCGCTGACCGCACGGCCCTCGGCGATGATCTCCTGCAGCGAGAAACCGACCTTGTCGACGAACACCGGCTCGATCTCGGCGACGGCGGCCGCGAACGCCGGCTCGTCGGCCAGCAGCTGCCGGCCCATCCCGGCCCACTGCGACCCCTGCCCCGAATAGACGAACACCGTGCCCGGCGTGCACGCGCCCGTGTGCGGGCCGACGACGCCCGGGGCGGACTGGCCGGCGGCCAGCGCCTGCAGCCCGGTGATCGCGTCTGCCCGGGTGCGGGCGGCGACGGTCGCGAACTTGGTGTGCTGGGAGCGGTGGTGGTTCAGCGCGTGCGCCACGTCGGCCAGCGGCGCCTCGGCGCCCGCACCGGCCATCCACTCGGCCAGCATCCCCGCCTGGGCGGCGATGCGGTCGGGCGTGCGGCCCGTCACGACGAGCGTGGTGACCGCCGGCTCGTCGGCGGGCGAGGCCTGCGCCTGCCGCGGCGCCTCCTCGATGACGACGTGGGCGTTGGTGCCGCCGAAGCCGAACGACGAGATCCCGGCCCGGCGGGGGCGGCTGCCCGGTGTCCAGTCGGTGTGCTCGGCGACGACCTGCAGGCGCAGGTTGTCGAACGGGATGTGCGGATTCGGGTTTCGGTACCCGCGGTTGGCCGGGATCGTGTCGTGCTGCAGCGCCAGGACCGCCTTGGCGAACCCGGCGATACCCGCCGCGGCCTCCAGATGTCCGAGGTTGGACTTCACCGCGCCCAGCAGCAGCGGCCGGTCGACGGGCCGCCCCTTGCCCAGCACCGAGCCGAGTGCGCGGGCCTCGATCGGATCGCCCAGCAGCGTGCCGGTGCCGTGCGCCTCGACATAGTCCACCTCGCGGGGCTCGACCCCCGCCGCGGCATACGCAGAGCGCAACACGGCCATCTGCGCGGCCGGGTTCGGCGCCATCAATCCGTTGGAACGGCCGTCCTGGTTGACCGCCGACCCGCGGATGACGGCGAGCACCCGGTCCCCGTCACGCTGAGCGTCCGACAGGCGCTTGAGCACCGCGACCCCGCAGCCCTCACCGCGCACGAACCCGTCGGCGGCGGCATCGAACGCATGGCACTGGCCCGTCTTCGACATGGCCTCGAGCTGGTCGAAACTGCGGGTCACCGCCGGCGACAGCACCATGTTCACGCCGGAAGCCAGCGCCAGGTCCGAATCCCCGGCGCGCAGGCTCTGGCACGCTAGATGGATCGTGACCAGCGACGACGAGCACGCCGTGTCGATCGTCATCGAGGGGCCGCGGAAGTCGAAGTAGTAGGACACCCGGTTGGCGATGATCGACAGCGCCCCGCCGGTGCCCGACCAGGAGTCGACGTCGCCGAGATCGGTGGTCGACAGGTAGCCGTACTCCCCCAGGCACGCCGCGGCGAAGACACCGGTCTGGGTGTGCCGCAGGCTGTGGGCGGGGATGCCCGCGTGCTCGAGTGCTTCGTGGGTGACTTCCAGCAGCAGCCGCTGCTGCGGATCCATCTTGTCGGCCTCGCTGGGCGAGATCTCGAAGAACTCGGCGTCGAACGCGTCGACGTCACGCAGGAACGAGCCCCACCGGGTCGTCCCGGCGAGCGCGGCGGCCGCCTCGGGTGACTCGATCCGGAACGATTCCCAGCGATCGGCGGGCACCTCCCGCACGGCGCTGCGCCCCTCGTGCAGGAACTCCCAAAACTGCTCGGGACCCTCGATGTTGCCGTCCAGATCGGACCCGCCGGGCAGCCGCAGGCCCAGACCGATCACCGCGATCGCGTCGTCGTCGTCGACACGGCCGCCCTCCCGGGCAGCAGCCACCGCGGGACCCTCGACCGGATCGACCTCACCGCCGGTGAGGAACTTCGCCAGCGCGTTGATGGTCGGGTACTGCCAGAACTCGACCGGCGACACCGTGCGGCCCAGCAGTTCGGACAGCTCGCCGGTGAGCACCACGGCGTCACTGGAACCGACGGCGAGGTCGTTCAGCGGAGCATCGAGATCGATTTCGTCAGGGCTGCATCCGATGTTGGTGACCAGGTAGTCGACCAACCAGTGCCGGAGTGCATCCTCGTCGAAAGCAGAGGTCATGTAGTGACGTCCAACCGGCTGAACTCGTCGGAGCGATAGCGGTCCACGCAGGCGGAGCGCCGGATCTTGCCGCTGGTGGTGATCGGGATGGAACCGGGCGCGACGAGCACCAGGTCGGACACCCGCACGCTGTGCGTCTTCTTGATCGCCGAGGCGACCTCACGCTTGACGGCCTTGAGCTTGTCCAGCGCCTCTTCTTCGGAGGTGCCCTTCTTCTTCAGCTCGACCACGGCGACGAGCTGCTCGCTGGTGTCGTCGAGCACCGAGATCGCGGCGACGCGGCCGCCGGTGATCTCCTGGATCGTCGCCTCGATGTCGTCCGGGTAGTGGTTGCGGCCGTCGACGATCAGCATGTCCTTGATGCGGCCGATGATGAACATCTCGCCTTCGCTCATCACGCCGAGATCGCCGGTGCGCAGCCACGGTCCGGTGGGCGTGCCTTCCGAGGGGTTCACCAGTTGACCGTTGAAGGTGCGCTCGGTCTTGACCGGATCGCGCCAGTAGCCCATCGCGACCTGCTCGCCGTGAATCCAGATCTCGCCGACCTTGCCGTCGGGGTTCTCGACACACGTCTCCGGATCCACGATGCGCACGGTCGACGAGCGGGGCGCGCCGTAGCTGACGAGTTCGGTACCCGACTCGGTGCCGCACCGCTCGGCGTGGCCGGCGGCGAGCTTCTCGTAGTCGAACCGCACGGTCGCCGGGGTGTGCCCGATCGGGGCGGAGATCACGTACAGGGTGGCCTCGGCCAGACCGTACGACGGGAACACCGTCGTCTCCGGCATCCCGAACTTGGTGAACCGCTCGTTGAACCGGCGGATGGTCGCGACGTGGATGCGCTCACTGCCGCTGATGATGCCCAGGACACCGCTGAAGTCCAGGCCCTCGAGATCGGCGTCGGTGGTGCGGCGCACGGACAGCTCGAACGCGAAGTTCGGGGCGGCCGACCATGCGGTGGTGTTGAGGGCGAGCTGCTGGATCCACCGGGCCGGCTTCTGCAGGAACGCGACCGGGCTCATCACGATCGCGGGTCGCCCGTGCAGCTTGCCGCCGTCGTCTTCGTTGGGGGTGAGCAGCGACGCGAAGACGCCCTGGATGAGGCCCATGTCGTGGTAGAAGGGCAGCCACGACACCAGCGTGATGTCGCGCGGCGGCAGGCCGTTGCGATGCGCCATGTAGTCGTCGAAGACCTGCTTGACGTTGGCGATGACGTTCTGGTGGGTCATGATCACGCCGGCGGGCGCGCGCGTGGAGCCCGAGGTGTACTGCAGGTAGGCGGTCTTGGGCAGCGGACCGACGTTGACCTCGGGCGTCACCGGCGAGTCCAGGTCCAGCGCGTCGACCTCGACGACGGCGGGCGGGTTGCCGCCGGGCAGGTTGCCCACGTAGCTGAGGATCTCGCCGACGACGGCGGAGGTGGTCAGCACGGCGACGGGCTGGCAGTCGCGCAGTGCTCCACTGACACGCTCGTCGAGCTGGCCCATCGCGGGGACGGGCAGCGGTACGGCGATCATGCCGGCGGCCATCGCGCCGTAGAACGCGACGATGTATTCGAGGCCCTGCGGTGCGAGGATCGCGGCGCGATCGCCCTTGTTTCCGTGACGCAGCAGTTCGGCGGCGATCACCTGGGCCCGGTGGTGCACCTGCGACCAGGTCAGCGTCTCGGCGTAGCCATTGGGGTCGACGTCGTAGTCGAGGAACGTGTAGGCCGCGTCGTCAGGCTGCTGCCGAGCGCGTTCGGCGAGGAGGCCAGGAATGGTCGACTCAAGCAAAGGCATGGCGACGTCCTTTCATCATGTGATCCTGCGTCCCGGCTTCATTGCCGTGTGGCAAACCGGACGCCAGCCCCGTGGCCGGCCATCCCCCGCAGGCCGAAGGCTAACACCCACCTGTCACGAATGTTGTGTAATCCGACCAAGGATTAGACCACGAGGTGCTTGCCAGGGGGAAGTCGGGCACTTGGGCGCGATTTCGTCCGCGGGACGCTTCACGGACCGCCGTTTTTATTCCCGAAGCAACGTCTTCTCTTTTGCCCACGCGGCAAACGTCCACCTCACCCCGCGGCGACCGGTTGCTCGGCATCCACTCGGTTGGCCAGGCGAAGCAGCGGCAGCGGCAGCGCAACGCCATGCCCGAGGCGCGTTGACGCGAACGTAAACAGTTTGCGGGAACTGCGCGTCCGCGTCGATTCGACTTCTGACTCCCCGGTAAGTTGCAGGTCCGGCGCACCGCGGCGCGAAGGCATCCGCGTTCGTTGCGGGCTCTGCTCATGTGCTCCGGACCCGGCGTCTCACCGCGCCGCTGCGAGCATCGTGTGGCCAAGACCACACCGCGCAGACAGGCCGACGCCCGGCCTGAAGCTACCCGCCGGTAGCCGCCACGATCTTCGCCTCGATGTCGGGTACGACGTCGCCGAGGCGCTCGTTCAGATAGAAGTGGTGCCCGGGCAACTCCCGCGCCGAGAAATCCGACCGGGTGCGCTCGGCCCACGGCGCCACCTTCTCGGCGGTGGCGATCTCGTCGTTGTCGCCGAAGTAGGCGTGGATCGGTCCGGACAGCGTCACCTCGGGCGGGCAGCTGTACGACGCGATCGCCTTGAGCCCACGCAGCGTCGGCAGGATGGCTGCTGCGAACTCCGGGTTCTTCATGAACTCGGGATTGGCTCCGGTCATCGTGCTCACCGCGCCCAGCAGACCCTCGTCGTCGTCGGGGATGTCCTCGTAGCCGACATGGCCCGGGGCCGCCACGGCCGACACGAACAGCCCGTTGATCGGCCGGCCCGCGTCTTCGAACCGGCGCGCCACCTCGAATGCCAGCAGGCCACCCATGCTGTGCCCGAAGAAGAACACCGGCTCCTGCGCGGCGAGCTTGTCGGGCGAGACCATGGTCACGACCTCGTCGGCCAGCGCAGGCAGGCTGGTGAACGACGCGAAATCCTGCTTACCGCGCTGGCCCGGGTACTGCACCGCGGTCCGCTTGACGTCGATCGTGAACGTCTTGGCGAACGGCACGTAGTACTGCGCCGAGCCGCCGGCGTGCGGAAAGATGAACAACCTGGGCTGTGTCACCGGGACACCCTAAACGACTCCGAACACCTCAGGCGAAAGCTGAATTGCCCGACTCCTCCTCGCCTCGTCCCTCGGCGCATCGTCGTCAGGCGAACGCCTCCACGGGAGGGCACGAGCACACCAGATTCCGGTCGCCGTACGCACCGTCGATGCGCCGCACCGGCGGCCACACCTTCGGCCGGAAGCCGTGTCCCAGCGGGTAGGCCGCCTGCTCGCGCGTGTACGGGTGCTCCCAGTCCTCGACCAGCAGGCTCTGCGCCGTGTGCGGGGCGCCGCGCAGCGGGTTGTCCTCGACCGGCCACTCCCCCGAGCCGACCTTGTCGATCTCGGCACGGATCGCGATCATCGCCTCGCAGAACGCGTCGACCTCGGCCAGCGACTCGCTCTCGGTCGGCTCGACCATCAGCGTGCCTGCCACCGGGAAACTCATCGTCGGCGCGTGGAACCCGTAGTCCGCCAGCCTCTTCGCCACGTCGTCGACGGTCACTCCGGTGGCCTTCGTGATACCGCGCAGATCGAGGATGCACTCGTGGGCGACCATGCCGTTCTCGCCGGTGTAGAGCACCGGGTAGTACTCGTCGAGGCGGCGCGCGATGTAGTTGGCCGACGCGATCGCGACCAGCGTCGCCGAGCGCAGACCTCGGGCGCCCATCATCCGGATGTAGGCCCACGTGATCGGCAGGATCGACGCCGAACCGTAGGGCGCGGCCGACACGGTGTACTCGTCCCCGAGCTCGGAGGCCAGCGGATGACCGGGCAGATACGGCGCCAGGTGGGCACGAACCGCGACCGGACCGACGCCGGGGCCGCCACCGCCGTGCGGGATGCAGAACGTCTTGTGCAGGTTGAGATGGCTGACGTCGCCGCCGAACTTGCCGGGCCGGGCCAATCCGACCAGGGCGTTGAGGTTCGCGCCGTCGACGTAGACCTGGCCGCCGGCGTCGTGCACCGCAGCGCAGATGTCGGCGACGTCGTGCTCGTAGACGCCATGGGTGGACGGGTAGGTGATCATCAGCGCCGACAGGTGCTCGGCGTGCTGGGCGATCTTGGCGCGCAGATCGTCGAGATCGACATCACCGTTGTCGCGGCACGCGACCACCACGACCTTCATGCCGGCCAGCGCCGCCGACGCCGCGTTGGTGCCGTGCGCACTCGACGGAATCAGGCACACGTTGCGCTCCGCCTGGCCCGCGGCGATGTGGTAGGCCTGGATCGCCAGCAGGCCGGCGTACTCGCCCTGCGAACCGGCGTTGGGCTGCAGCGAGATCTCGTCGTAGCCGGTGATGCCGGTCAGCCAGGCCTGCAGATCGGCGATCAGGCGGCGCAGGCCCGGGGTGTCCGACGCCGGCGCGAACGGGTGCTGGCGGCCGAACTCCGGCCACGTGATCGGTTCCATCTCGGCGGCCGCGTTCAGCTTCATCGTGCACGAGCCCAGCGGGATCATGCTGCGGTCCAGCGCGATGTCCTTGTCGGCCAACGAGCGCAGGTAGCGCATCATCGACGTCTCGGTGCGGTACGACGTGAACGCCGGATGCGTCAGGAAGTCCGTCGTCCGGTTCGCGATGTCGCCACCGGCCGGTGCGGAAGCCACTGCCGTCGCACCGCCGGAGAACGCGGCGAGCACGTCGGCGACGTGCACGGCGGTGGTGGCCTCGTCACAGGCGATCGAGACGTGGTCGTCGTCGACCGGCCACAGGTTGATGCCGCGGCGCTTGGCGGCGTCGACGATCTCGCGAGCCCGACCCGGCACCCGGGCCAGCACGGTGTCGAAGAACGCGTCGTGCACCACCTCGACGCCGGCCTCGGTCAGGCCGCCGGCCAGGCCGGCGGCGTGCCCGTGCACACGCGCGGCGATCGCGCGCAGCCCGTCGGCCCCGTGGTAGCTCGCGTACATCGCGGCCATCACCGCCAGCAGCACCTGTGCGGTGCAGATGTTGCTCGTCGCCTTGTCGCGGCGGATGTGCTGCTCGCGCGTCTGCAGGGCCAGCCGGTAGGCGGGTGCGCCGTCGGCGTCCACCGACACCCCGACGAGGCGGCCGGGCAGCTGCCGTGCGTGCTTGGCGTGCACAGCCAGGTATCCGGCGTGCGGGCCGCCGAAGCCCATCGGCACGCCGAAGCGCTGCGTGGTGCCGAAGGCGACGTCGGCGCCGATCTCCCCCGGCGGGGCGATCAGGGTGAGGGCCAGCAGGTCGGCACCGATAGCGACCAGCGCTCCGCGCTCATGGGCCTGGGTCACCAGCGCGCTCCAGTCGCGGACGGCGCCGCTGGCGCCGGGCAGCTGCGCGACGACACCGAAGAAGTCACCCTCGGGCAGACCCTGGGTGAGGTCGGCGGTCACGATCTCGATGCCCAGCGGCTGCGCGCGGGTGGCGAGCACCGCGGCGGTCTGCGGGAACACATCGATGTCGACGGCCAGGCGGCGGGACGACCCGCGCACGGCGCGCTGCATCAGCGTCATCGCCTCGGCGGCGGCCGTGGCCTCGTCCAGCATCGAGGCGTTGGCGACCTCGAGGCCGGTCAAGTCGGTCACCATGGTCTGGAAATTGAGCAGCGCCTCGAGCCTGCCCTGGCTGATCTCGGGCTGGTACGGGGTATAGGCGGTGTACCAGGCGGGGTTCTCGAGGATGTTGCGCAGCAGCACCGGCGGGGTCAGGGTGTCGTAGTACCCCTGCCCGATCATCGACACCGCAACGGTGTTGGAGTCGGCCAGCGCGCGCAGTTCGGCCAATGCCTCGGCTTCGGTGGCCGCCGGGGGCAGATGCTCCAGGCCGGGTGCCACCGGGCCGTCGGAGCCGTCGCCGGCCACATCGAGGATGCCGGCGGGCAGCGCCTTGGCCGCGAGCTCGTCGAGCGAGGCGACACCGATCGTCTCCAGCAGCGTGGCGATGGCGTCGGCGTCGGGACCGATGTGGCGGTCGACGAACGTGAGTTCGCGGGGCGCGGACGGAGCGGAGGGGTTCGACACGAGATCTCCCGACATTCGGGGCGCGAGGCGCGCAGGCGTACCGGCGCCTCCCCCTCTGTCGTCCGCCCGTCCCGGGCTGCCTGAGAGATTCGGCACGCCCGGCGTTTGAGAGCCGGTGTGCCTTTCCCCATGGGCGGGTGCGATGCACCGCTTTCCAGAGGCATCGGGGCCTGGCGCGGTCCGGGGGCCTGAGAGGTTGACGGAGAGGTGTTGCTCCTTCGGCGCCCGTGGCTGGCGGCCACGGAACTCTCCCGCGTGAGGGCGATGCTCGGCCGAGTCTACCGGCCGCCGTGTAAGGGTGCCGCGTCAGCCGATCTTGCGGTCGCGGTGCTTGCGCCGCGAGGCCAACTCGTCCTCGGGTGCGGAGATCGATTCCCCACCGTCGGCGCGCTCACCCGGGAAGTCGGCGATCGCGCCGGTCAGCTCCCGCATGGCGCCGGAGACCGCGATGCCGAACACCCCCTGGCCACCCTGCAGCAGGTCGACGACTTCCTCGGCCGAGGTGCACTCGTAGACCGTGGTGCCGTCGGAGAACAGCGTGATGTTGGCGAGGTCGGACACGCCGCGTTGCCGGAGGTGATCGACGGCCACGCGGATGTTGTGCAGCGAGATGCCGGTGTCGAGCAGACGCTTGACGATCTTGAGCACGAGGATGTCTTTGAACGAGTACAGGCGCTGGCTGCCCGAGCCCGCTGCGCCGCGGATCGACGGGACGACGAGCGAGGTGCGCGCCCAGTAGTCGAGCTGGCGGTAGGTGATGCCGGCGATCTGGCAGGCGCTGGGCCCGCGATAGCCGACGAGTTCGTCGGGCACCGAGTCATCGGGGAACAGGCCCGCCTGTACGGGTTCCGCGGCGACCCGGGGCAGGGTGTCGGCCACGGGGGCGCCGGTGTTCAGGTCCAGCTCTTCCTGGCGTGGCGTGTCTCCCACGTGTCGAATCCTCTCGCCGTTCGAAACTCGCGTCGTCTCGTGGGCGCACGTTATCCCAGCCCGAACATCGTTCGAGCATACGCTTGGACGCCTGCTGTGACTGCCCGTCGGAACCAAGTATCACCGCCGATTCGGGCCGGGCCGGAAACTCGCCCCGCGTGTCGAACACGACGAGACGCATCCGTGACCATGCAGGGGGTTTGGGACGCGACTCGGCCGGCCGGCTCAGGTGGCTTTGAAGTCGTCGGGTGACACCGAGTCGAGGAACTCCTTGAACTTCTCCACCTCGTCCTCGCGCACCGCGCCGGGGGCCTCGTCGTCGTTCTCGTCGGGGATCAGCAGCCCGGCCTCGGCGAGCACCGCCTCCTCCACGTAGATCGGCACGCCCACGCGCAGCGCGATCGCCACCGAATCCGAGGGCCGCGCAGAGACCTTGATGTCACGGTCGAAGATCAGATCCGCGTAGAAGGTGCCCTCCTGCAGATCGACGATGCGCACCTCTTTGAGCGAATGCCCCAGCGCGGCAATGACATTGCCGAACAGATCATGGGTCAGGGGCCGCGGCGGCTCGACGCCCTGCTGCTCCAGTGCGATCGCGGCCGCCTCGGACTGGCCGATCCAGATCGGCAGATAGCGGTCACCGGCGGCCTCGCGGAGCAGCAGGACGGGCTGGTTCTGCGGCTGCTCCACACGGATTCCGACGACGCGAACCTCACCCATCTGTGCCTGCCCTCCGCACCGGTGTTGCGCTGTGACCGCCCGCCCCGAACAGGGCCGGAAGTAACGGAAAAACCGTCAGGCCGAGTCTAGTCCTCAGCGATCCAGAACGTCGCGTACGGCCGATTTGATCAGTGACGTGTGCAGCGTGATCGCCAGGGCCGCGACCTCCCGCGCGAGGTCGTCCGCGCGGTCGCGCGCCCCGGCTTTGCCGGCCTTGACGACCGGCCCCGCGATCTGTGCGATCAGGTCGGACTGCCGGTCCGCCGCGGAGCGGAACGCCCGCAGGTGTCGCGGCTCCACGCCGTAATCGGCGAGCGCCCGGGCGCACTGGGCGATCACGACCGCGTGCTCGTCGAAGAACACCGTTCCGGAGCCCTTGAAGATCGGGGTGATCACCCCGGATTTCACCAGCGAGGTCAGCAGGTCGTCGCTCACCCCGGAGCGCTCCAGCAGGGTGTCCCGGCTCAACCGCGCCTGCACCGGTGCCGCCGGCGCACCATCGTTGCCGGCACTGTGGTCGGCGGTCGGTCCGCCGACCGGGGTCAGCCGGGTGGCGTACGCCGACGGGCTCGGTGGCAGTTCGCCGTCGGGCTGCGCGTCGAGCTGTGCCTTGATGACCTTCAGCGGCAGGTAGTGATCACGCTGGGCGGTGAGGATGAACCGCAGTCGCGCACAGTCGTACGCGGTGAACCGGCGGTACCCCGACGCCGTGCGTTCCGGCGTCACCAAGCCCTCGGCTTCCAGGAAGCGGATCTTGCTGATCGTGACGTCCGGGAAGTCGGCTCGCAGCGTTTCCAGCACGACCCCGATCGACATCCCGGGCAGGGCCTGCCCCGAGGTCTCGGGTTGGGTCATCGCTGGTCGCCGCGATCGAGGAGGTCAGTCCGGGTCAGTCCGGGCTGCCGTCAGCGCCCTTGGGGCCGGTCAGAAAGACCAAACGGAACTTGCCGATCTGGACCTCGTCACCGTTGGCCAGCACGGCCGAGTCGACGGGCTCGCGGTTGACGTAGGTGCCGTTGAGGCTGCCGACGTCGACGACCTGGAACTCACCGCTCTCGAGGCGGAACTCCGCGTGCCGGCGGCTCACGGTCACGTCGTCGAGGAAGATGTCGCTGTCGGGGTGGCGGCCGGCCGAGGTGGTCGGCTGGTCGAGCAGGAAGCGGGACCCGGCGTTGGGTCCGCGCTTGACCACCAGCAGGGCCGACCCGACGGGCAGACCCTCGACCCCGGAGACCGCACTCTCGCCGCCCGCGGCGGGCGGTGCGTCCAACTCGTTGAGGAAGTCGGCGCGGAACACCGAAGTCGTTTCCACGGTGACTTCGTCAGAGTCGGCCCCCGAAGTGAAGTCTTTTTCCGTCACCCGCTGCTCCTCACTGGCTGCTGTGGCAATCTCCGGCCGGGACCTCCAGCTGTCTCGCCGCTGGTGTCGACCGTACCGCGCAGCAGACCCCGTTGGGTCCACCACGGCCGGATCCGCTCATTGGTCGACTGCGACCCTAACAACCCTCAATCGGTCACGTGGGCGCGGTAGGCCTCCGCGTCGAGAAGCGCGCCCAGCGCGTCCGCCAGGGCCGCGCTGTCGGCCTGGAGTTCCACCAGCCAGCCGCCGCCGTAGGGGTCGGAGTTGACGAGCTGCGGATCGCCGTCCAGATCGGTGTTGACGGCAACGACTTTCGCAGTGACAGGCGCGTAGAGGTCCGACACCGACTTGGTGGACTCGACCTCGCCGAACGACTCCCCCGCGGTGATCTCGGCGCCGACGTCGGGCAGCTGGACGAACACCACGTCGCCGAGCGCGGACTGCGCGAAGTCGGTGATGCCGACGCGCACCGTGTCGTCGCCCGTCTTCGCCACCCACTCGTGCTCTTCGGTGTAGGACAGGTCGGCGGGGATCTCGGTCACTGTGTTCCTCGGCTCCTCGTTCTGGGGCTCACGTGACCCGACTGGTCACGTCACTTGACGGGCTGAGCGTATTGGCGGGGTTTCGGTTGCCGCAAGGCGGTCACGTCGACCCGGTCGGACTGTTGTACCACCATCGATCCGCCGACGCGTTCGATGCTGTCCATGGCGCCGCCCGGGATGTTCATCGCGGCGGCCAAGGTGGGCGGATCCCCAATGGCGACAATCGAATACGGCGCGGACAGGGTGGTCGAGTCGACCACCAGCGCGCCGGGCGGGCCGACCACCCAGGTGTCGACGCCCACCCGCACCACGTCCTGCCCGCCCCGGATCTCCATCGCCTCGGCGCCGGCGGCCCGCAGCTCGTTGATGACGTCGAGCATGGCTTCGGCGGCCACCCCCGACGACGGGTCGGCGATGGTCAGCGTGACGCCCGGTCCCGTCGCGGGCACCGTGCCGATCAGGATCGACAGGGCGGCCAGCCGGGCGCGGGCACTCTCGATGGCCGCTTGGTCGCTGTTGCCGGAGGCCTGCAGTTGCGACAGCGTGCGCTGCAGGTCGGCGACCTCCGAGTTCAGTGCGGCCTCGCGCTGCTGCAGGGAGTCCAGCAGCACCAGCAGGTCGGCGGGCCGGGCGGTGTCCAGCGCGTCGCCGGAGTCGGTCTGGCGCACCTGGGTGGCGATCGCGATGCCGAGGACCAGGCACAGCAGGATCGCCAGCACCCCGAACACCCCGCCGCGGGGGCCGCGCCGCAGCCGATCGATCGGGGATTCATGGTCCGGCGGCGGCATCTCGTGGCGGCCGTGATGCTCGGCGGCCGGGTTCTCCTCGGATGGCGCGGAGTCGGCCACGTCAGGCTCCGAACAGCCTGCGCCGCAGCGCGGCGGCGTTGCCGAAGATCCGGATGCCGAGCACGACGATGATGGCCGTGGACAGCTGGGTGCCGACGCCGAGCTGGTCGCCGACGTAGACGATCAGGGCCGCCACCAGCACGTTGAACACGAACGACACGACGAACACCTTGGCGTCGAAGATGTTCTCCAGGTAGGCCCGCAACCCGCCGAAGACGGCGTCGAGTGCGGCGACGACGGCGATCGGCAGGTAGGGCTGGATCACCTCGGGAACGCTGGGGTGGAACACGACACCGATCACGATGCCGATGACCAGGGCGACGATTCCAATCACTGCAGTCCTCTGGCGAAGTTGAGGTCGCGCACCGAGCCGGCCGGCAGGGTGAGGCCGTCGCCGGAGGTCACGGTCACGCCGACGCCGTAGGAGGTCTCGAGCAGCCGCAGGCGCTGCAGACCGGAGCTGCGGTCGAAGGCGTCGGCCATGGCGTGCGGCGGGCCGACGGCGACGACGGTGTAGGGGCTCGTGATGGGCTGATTGTCGACCAGGATGCCGCCGCCCGCCTGTCGGATCGTCACGTTGGGCCCGATGCGGACGCCGCCGACCGAGATCCCTTCGGCCCCGGCGAGCCACAGCGAGTTCACTACCAGCTGCAGGTCGCGGTCGAGGATCACCTGCCTGCTGCCTTCGACGCGTTGCTTCGACACGTCGGTCAGATCCCGCGTGACGCCCGGGTCGGTGACGGTGACGGTCAGACCGGGTCCGATCACCGGCGTGGCGGCCGCGGCGAAGCCGGCCTGGTCGAGTTCGCTCAGCAGCTGCCGGCCGGTCGCGTCGCCGGCGAGTCGGCTGCGTCGCAGCGCGTCGGCGTCGGCGGCCAGGCCGTTGCGCTGCGCTGTCAGCTCACGGGTGGCGGTTTCGGCGGCGCGCACGCTGGTCACCAGCACCTGTTGGGATTCGCGTACGCCGGGCTCCGTCGCCCGCGCCTGGGACCAGGCCAGTGCGAACACCGCCGCGACCAGCGCTGCGGCGGCCACCTGCCACAGCCAGCCGGTGCGCGAGCGCGGCGACCGGGCGGCTGCGGCGTATCCCGGATCGAGGTGCTCGGAGAGCAGCGAGCGCAACAGCGACGGCACCGGGATCAGCGTCGGCGCTCCCGCCCGGTGCGCGTTGCGTCCGGACGCCGGGTCGAAGCCGCCCAGCTGCGTCACGGCGCCCGCACCCCGGTCCCCCCGAACCTCGCGCGGGGCAGTGACCGCGCGACCATGCCGACCTGGATCAGGTAGAGCACGCCCGACCACAGGTACATCGCGGTGCCCCAGATGACGAATCCCCACCCGAACGCCAGCACCGGCGGCTGCCACGGTGCGTCGCCCTGCCCGAGCAGCACCAGCGGCAGACCGGACATCAGCGCGAACGTCGCCGCCTTGCCGATGTAGGTGACCGGCAGCGCGGTCAGTCCGCGGCTGCGCAACAGCGGCAGCGTCGTCGCCAGCACCAGGTCGCGGCCCAGCAGGGTGATCACCAGCCACCACGGCACGACACCGGCCAGCGCCAGCGCGACCGGGATGACGACCATGTAGATGCGGTCGACGGCCGGGTCCAGCAGCGCGCCCAGCCGCGAGGACTGGTTGTCGAACAGCCGGGCGATCTTCCCGTCGGCCCAGTCCGACGCGCCGCTGAACATCAGCACCGCCACCGCCCAGCCGGTCTGGTGGGCGACAAGCAGCAGCACCAGGAACACCGGAACCAGGACGAGCCGCAGCACCGACAACACGTTCGGGATCGTCAGCACCCGGTCGGGCGGTAGCGGGGTGTCCCCCGGTTCGGACCCGCGAGCCATGCGTAGAACCTAGCGGAACACCCCGGGCAGGCTCAGCGCCGACAGGGTGTCGTCGTTGAGCGGGTTGTCGTGCACCATGTAGGTCCACGTCGAGGTCGGGCGCGCCAGCTTGGACAGATCCACCCCGGGTTCGTCTTCGATCGAGGGCGCGGTGTCGAAGGTCTGCTGCGCGGCCTCGATCGCGTCGGCGGCCAGCGAGCCGAACGCGTCGACGGCGAGGCGGTGGAACTCGTCGAGCGGGTTCTGCCGGCCCAGGGCCCGCAGGTGGATGCTCTCCCGGATGTCGGCCAGGTAGGCCAGGTGATCGGCCCAGCCGCGGTCGAGGTGGTAGAGCATGATCAGCCGGCAGATCCTCGTCAGCTTCTCCTCGCCGCCCTCACCGAGTTGCTCGAGCAGCTCGGCGTATCGCTCGGGCGACAGGGCCGCCAGCTCCTCGCGCGCAGTCTCGGTGCGCAGCAACGCATCTCGGCGTTCGACCAGGATCGCGCGCTGCTGGGCGATCAGCTGGTTGTAGCGCCACGTGTTGGCGTGCACGTCGAGCAGTCGACCCTCGGCGACGCGCTGGGCGTGTTCGAGCAACGTCGCGGCCTTGGGGCTGAGGACCTTGCCGTCGTCGTCGCAGTCCAGCGGCAGCTTGCCGGCGTCGAGGTGCGAGACCACCACGTCGTCCTCCCAGCTGGAGAAGAACACCGTCGAGCCGGGGTCGCCCTGGCGCCCGGCGCGCCCTCGCAGCTGGTTGTCCAGGCGCTCGGTGTGGTGGCGGCCCGTGCCGATGACGTGGAGGCCGCCGAGTTCGGCCACCCGGCTTTTCTTGGCGTCGTGGTCGTCTACGTCCGAGCCTCCCAGCCGGATGTCGGTGCCGCGGCCGGCCATCTGCGTCGACACGGTGACCGCACCGAGCTGGCCGGCCTCGGCGATGACGCCCGCCTCTTCCTCGTCGTTCTTGGCGTTCAGGACGACCGCGGGGATGCCGGCCTTGACCAGCCGCCGGTGCAGTTCCTCGGATTCGGCGACGTCGCGGGTGCCGACCAGGATCGGCTGGCCGCTCTCGTGGATCTCGGTGATGTGTTCCAGCACCGCGTCGTTGCGCGCCGCGGCGGTGACGTACACGCGGTCCGGTTCGTCCTCGCGGATGTTCGGGGTGTTCGGCGGGATCGGCGATACGCCGAGCTTGTAGAACTGGCGCAGCTGTTCGCCGGCGGCCAGCGCGGTACCGGTCATCCCGCACACCGTCGGATAGCGGTTGATCAGCGCCTGCACCGTGATGGTGTCGAGCACCTCGCCGGTCTCGGTGGTCTCGATGCCCTCCTTGGCCTCGACGGCGGCCTGCAACCCGTCGGGCCAGCGCTGCAGCGTCGCGATGCGGCCGCGCGAGGCGTTGATCAGGTGCACGGCGTTGTCGCGGACGATGTAGTGCACGTCGCGCTGCAGCAGCACGTGGGCGTGCAGCGCGACGTTGATCTCGGTGAGCGTGGTGGCGACGTGCTCCTCGGAGTACAGGTCGATGCCGCCGAGCTTGGCCTCGATCTTCTGGGCGCCGGATTCGGTGAGGTGGACGTTGCGGCCTTCGGCGTCGGTGGCCCAGTCGACGCCGTCGACGAGCTCGCCGACGTATCGGATCAGGTCCAGGCGCGGGGACTCGCGGTGGCTGGTGCCGGCCAGCACCAGCGGCACGAGCGCCTCGTCGACGAGGACGGAGTCGGCTTCGTCGATCAGCGCGACGTCGGGGTTCGGTGACACGAGGTCGGCGACGTCGGTGACCAGCTGGTCGCGCAGCACGTCGAAGCCGATCTCGTTGACCGAGGCGTAGGTGACGTTGCACTGGTAGGCGGCGCGACGTTCCTCCGCTGTCGAGTCGGCGGTGATCCAGCCGACGGTGAGGCCCATGGCCTCGATCAGCGGCGCCATCCATTCGGCGTCGCGGCGGGCCAGGTAGTCGTTGATCGTGATCACGTGCACGCTGCGGCCGGCGAGTGCGTACCCGGCGGCGGCGATCGCGCCCGAGAGCGTCTTGCCTTCACCGGTGGCCATCTCGACGACGTCGCCGGCGAGCATCCGCTGCGCACCGAGCAGCTGGACGTCGAAGGCGCGCAGGCCGGTGGTGCGTTCGGAGGCCTCGCGCGCGATCGCGAGGAACTGCGGGATGTCGGCCGAATCCGCCAGGTCCTCGAGCTGCAGCAGGGTCGCGGCCTTGGTCAGCTTCTCGTCGTCGAGGTCGGCGGCCTTGGCGTCGAAGTCGGCGGCCGCCCGGACCTGCTCCATCGACCGGCTCTGATTGCGGTCGGTGCTGGCCCCGAGCATTTTCCAGAAGCGCCCGGACAGGCGCCCGCTCTGCTTCTTGGCCGGTGTTGCGGTCGACGTTGCGGTCGAGGATGTCGATGAGCTGCGTGCCACACGATCACGGTACGCGGGCCGGCCGGCGGTCAGCAGGACTGCCACGCGACATTCGCGGCGGCGGTGTCCACGTCCCCCTCGAAGGGATGCTCCTGCGGTAACTTCGCCGCAGACCGGGCCGTGCGTGAGGGGGGTGCGCCGCGTGGACACCGAGACGTTCGGGCAGACGTTCGCCCCGACGCTGGACTGGAGCCGCGAATGGCTGTCGTCGGCGATCTGGGTCGGCATCGCGTTCGTGGTGAGTGCGGTGTGCCTGGCCGTGGTGCTCGTCGTGCTCGGCCGGTTCACCGAGTGGGGGCGGCAGTTCTGGCGTGTCACGGGCGCGTATTTCACCGGCCGCGACAGTGTCCGGGTGTGGGCCTGGCTGGCGCTGCTGCTGGTGTCGGTGATCGTCTCGGTCCGCATCAGCGTGCTGCTCACCTACTACGTCAACGACCTGTTCACGGCATTGCAGATCGCGTTCTCGTCGGGTCCGGACCGGGCCAGCGGCGTCTCGGGGTTCTGGGCGACGATGGTGGTGTTCGCCGTGCTCGCCGGCTGCTACATCGTCCGCCTGCTCCTCGACATGTACCTGACGCAGCGGTTCATCATGCGCTGGCGGATCTGGCTGAGCCACCGATTCATCGACGGCTGGCTCGGAGATCTGGCCTACTACCGCGCCCAGTTCGGTCCGCGCCCCATCGACAACCCCGACCAGCGCATCCAGCAGGACATCGACGTGTTCACCACCGGAGTCGGCGGGGACACCAACAATCCGATCTTCACCTCGGGCAACACGCTGCTGTTCGGCGCGGTGGAGGCGGTGCTGTCGGTGCTGTCGTTCGGCCTGATCCTGTGGCAGCTCTCCGAGCCGCTGACCGTGGGCGGCCTGACGCTGCAGCGCGCCCTGTTCTGGATCGTGCTGGTCTACGTGCTGGTGGCCACCGTGGTCGCGTTCGCGATCGGGCGGCCGCTGATCCGGCTCAGCTATCTGAACGAGCTGCGCAACGCGGGGTTCCGGTATGCGCTGGTGCGCGTGCGCGACGGCGGGGCCGCGATCGGGCTCTACCGGGGCGAAGCCGCGGAGCGCACCGTGCTGCGCCGGCGCCTCGATGCGGTGATGGAGAACTACGGCCACTGGCTGACCCGGATGATGGTGTTCTTCGGCTGGAACGTGTCGATGAGCCAGGCCATCAACCCGCTGCCGTGGCTGGTACAGGCCCAGGGCCTGTTCGCCCAGCGCATCTCGTTCGGCGGGGTGTGGCAGTCGTCGAACGCCTTCAGCGCGATCCACGACAACCTGTCGTTCTTCCGCAATGCCTACGACCAGTTCGCCAGCTACCGCGCGGCGATCATCCGGCTCGACGGGCTGGCCGACCAGAACGCGCGGGCGGGCAGGTTCAGCCCGATCCGGCCGGCGGAATCCCCCGACGGGCGGCTCGAGGTGTCGGAGGTCGCCGTGCGCCGCCCCGACGGCAGCCCGCTGCTGCACCCGCTCGACCTGGCGCTTCAGGCCGGTGAGTCACTCGTCGTCACGGGCGCGTCGGGCATCGGGAAGTCGCTGCTACTGGCCAGCCTGGCCGGGGTGTGGCCGTACGCCTCGGGCGAGGTGCTGCTGCCCGGGGGGCGTGACGGGGCGATGTTCGTTCCCCAGCTGCCCTATCTGCCGCTGGGCGATCTGCGAACAGCGGTGGCGTATCCCCAGCCACCCGACGCGCACGACGACACCGCGATGCAGGCGGCGCTTCGCGATGTGGCATTGCCGCACTTGATGATTCGCCTGGCCGAGGTACAGGACTGGGCCAAGGTGCTCTCGGTCGGCGAACAGCAGCGCATCGCCTTCGCGCGGGTGCTGCTGGCCCGGCCCGGCGCGGTGTTCCTCGACGAGTCGACCTCGGCGCTCGACGAGGGGCTCGAGGAGACGCTGTACCGGCTGCTGCGGGAGCGGCTGCCCGACACGATCGTGGTCAGCGTCAGCCACCGCGCCACCCTGCACCCGTTGCACGATCGCCGGCTGTCCCTCGTCGGCGACGGCGAATGGCAGCTCGAACGACTCGCCTCCTCTGGTTGACGCCTCCGCCACGACGAGTGCAGGTTGGCGCGGTACCTTGCCCCGATGGAGGAAATGTTCGCCCCGACGCTGGACTGGGGCAACGAACTGTGGACGTCGCTGATGTGGGTCGCCAAGGCCTGGGCCATCGCGGCGATCGCCACGGTGGTCGTACTGCTGCTCATCGGCAGGTTCACCAGCTGGGGTCGGCAGTTCTGGCGGATCACGGGCGGCTACTTCACCGGTCGCGACAGCATCAAGGTCTGGCTGTTCCTGGCTGTGCTGCTCGCATCGGTGATGGTCAACGTGCGCCTCGACGTGCTGTTCACCTATCAGAGCAACGATCTGCTGACGACCTTCCAGGTGGTGGTGCAGGGCTTGACGTCGGGCAACGAGGCTGTCAGGCAGTCCGGCATCGACGGTTTCTGGTCGACCATCCTCATCTTCAGCATCCTGGCGGCGCTGTCGATCACCCAGCTGCTGCTCGACATGTACCTGTTCCAGCGGTTCTGCCTACGCTGGCGCGCCTGGCTGACCGATCGGCTGACCGGCGACTGGCTGACCGGCCGCGCGTACTACCGGGCCCGCTTCATCGACGAGACCATCGACAACCCGGATCAGCGCATCCAGTCCGACATCGACATCTTCACCGCCACCAACGGCCCGCAGCCCAACCTGCCGTACTACGGCTCGAGCAACTCGCTGCTGTTCGGCGCGATCTCGGCGGTCACCTCGGTCATTTCCTTCACCCTGATCCTGTGGAACCTGTCGGGACCCCTGACCCTCGCCGGGATCACGCTGCCGCACGCCATCTTCTGGATCGCCATCGGCTATGTGCTGTTCGCCACGATCATCGCGTTCTGGATCGGCCGCCCGATCATCGGCCTGTCGTTCCTCAACGAGAAGTACAACGCCGCGTTCCGGTACGCACTCGTGCGGCTGCGGGACGCGTCGGAGGCGGTGGCGTTCTACCGCGGTGAGGCCGCCGAACGCACCGGGCTGCGCAAGCTGTTCGCCCCCGTCGTCACCAACTACCGGCGCTACGTCAATCGGTCGCTGCGGTTCAACGGCTGGAACTGGTCGATGGGTCAGCTGATCGTGCCGCTCCCCTACCTCGTGCAGTTCCCGCGGTTCGCCTCCGGGGAGATCCCGCTGGGCGCGCTGAACCAGTCCGCGTCGGCGTTCGGCGCGATCCAGGGCGGGCTGTCGTTCTTCCGCAACGCCTACGATCTGTTCGCCGGCTACCGCGCCGCGATCATCCGTCTCGACGGTCTGGTCACGGCCGACGAGCAGGGCCGGGCGCTGCCGCGCCTCGACGTCGCCGGCTGCACCGGCCAGAACGTGACGCTCGAGAACGTCGAGGTCCGCACTCCGGACGGCAAACAGCTCATCGAACCCGTGAACCTTCGCCTGGAGCCGGGCGAGTGCCTGATGATCACCGGCGAATCCGGCACAGGCAAGACCACACTGCTGCGCAGCCTGGCCCAGCTGTGGCCGTTCACGTCGGGCCGCCTGACCTACCCGATCGACGAGAACGAGACGATGTTCTTGTCGCAGATGCCCTATGTCCCGCTCGGTGATCTGCGGGCCGTGGTGTCCTACCCGAACAAGGAGGGCACGATCGCCGACGATGCGGTGCGCGCGGCGTTGGGAAAGGTCGCCCTCCCCCATCTGGCCGAGCGTCTCGACGAGGTCCAGGACTGGGCGAAGGTGCTCTCCCCCGGTGAGCAACAGCGAATCGCCTTTGCCCGCATCCTGCTGACCCGCCCCAAGGCGGTGTTCCTCGACGAGTCCACGTCGGCGCTCGACGAGGGACTGGAACTGACGATGTACGACCTCGTCCGCACCACACTGCCGGACACCATCTTGGTCAGCGTGAGCCATCGCAGCAGCCTGCGGCGTCACCACACCCGCGAATTGATGCTGCTGGGTGAAGGCGATTGGGAACTCGCGGTGATCGGCGGGGAACCCGCCCGGGTCTGACCCGCCTACACGGCTGCCGTGCTGGCCGCCGCCCGGGCGGCGGCGTGCGTGCCGGCGCGGCGGCCGAAGAACGATCCCTCCCCCAGCTGGGTTCCGCTGGCGTACCCCATACCGTCCTGCGCGATGTTCGACGCACAGGCTCCGGCCGCGTACAGGCCGGGGACGGGGCTGCCGTCTGCGCGCTGCACCTCGCCGTCGAGCGAGACCTTCAGGCCGCCCATCGTGAACCCGGAGTACATGGCCCGGCCCAGCGACAGGTCGAACGCGGCCCAGGGACCCTGGTCCTGGACGGCGACGTACTCGGGCTGCTTGTGGAAGTCGGGATCCTCGCCACGGGCGGCGCCTGCGTTGTAGCGGTCGAGCGTAGCGGCGAGATTGCCGGCGGGGATGCCGAGCGCCTGCTCCATCTCCGCGACCGTCTCCCAGCCGTCGATGAATTTGATCAGCGGCATCTCGGGCATCTGCATGTGCGCCTCGTCGACGATCAGGTAGGCGACCTGATCGGGCTGTTCGAGCACGAACGCCGACGTGCGGGCATGGTAGGAGTCCTCGGCGACGAACCGGTTGCCTTCGGCGTTGACGATGACACCGGTGAGCAGGATCTCGGGTGGATACGCGGCGGCGGTGATGAACAGCTGGTCCATGTGGGTGGCGATACCGCCGGCGGAGACACCGAGCCCGATCGCGAGCCCGTCGTCGTTGGGGTTGCCCAGGATGTACGGCGCGACCGTGCCGTGGTGTTTGGTCTTGCGCTGCGTCCCGAGCGCCGGGGTGTACTCGGCGACCAACTCGGCGTTCATCGCGAAGCCGCCCGCGGCGATCACGACGGCCTTGGCCTTGATGTCGCCCGTCTCACCGAAGTGCTTCCAGCGCACCCCGGCCACGGCGCCGGTGTCGTCGAGCACCAGTGCCGTCGCGCCCGTCTCATAGCGGAACTGCACGCCGAGTTCGCCGGCACGCGCCACGAGCAGGTCGATGACCATTCCGGCGCCGCCGAGCTCGCCGGGCACCGGCACGGAGTGTCCCCGCGGCGCGGGCACGGCCTGCTCGCAGAACGGCCAGACCTTCTCGTTGCCGGTGTAGGACAGTCCCTCGGTGCCGGGCGGCACGACGACCTTGCCGGGGTAGTAGCTGCGCTCGAACTGGAAGCCGAGCGCCTCCAGCCAGTCGAAGTGTTCGACGCTGCCCTCGCAGTACGCGCGGATCTTGTCGTGCTCGGGATCGCGGGACTGGGAGACCAGGTACTTGTACATCTCCTCGGGGGAATCCGGGTGGCCGGTGGCCTGCTGGACCGCCGTGCCACCACCGAGGTAGAAGTGGCCGCCGGCCATCGAGGTGGTGCCGCCGGCAGCGGCGGCCTTCTCCAGCACGAGCACCCGTGCGCCGGCGGCGGCGGCACTGACGGCGGCGCACCCGCCGGCGATGCCGAACCCGATGACGACGACGTCGGCGTCATCGGACCACGACGTCACCTCGGCGGCGCGGACGGTGTCGGGAATGGGCAAGCTCACGTCTGCTCCTGTTTGATGTGGTCGAAGAATGCGGCGAGTTCGTCTGGGACATAGGCGATTTCGATGTAGGGCACACCGGCGTCGGGGGCTTCGAGGTAGGCGAACCGCATGCCGGCCATGGTGCCTGCCATCGCGACCGGCGTGCCGTCGCGTTCGGCGGCCTCCACGGCGTCCTCGAATGCCTCGAGGTCCGGCGCGGCCCGGCACACGTGGTGCAGGCCGGGGCCGCTGCGGTCGAGGAATTCGGTGTAGATGCTGCGCCCGCGGACCGGCGCGATCACCTCGAGCTGGGTGTCTCCGGCGTAGCTCAGGGCGACATCGGCGACGTGGTCGGCGGGCTCCCCCCGGTACGTGCAGGTCTCGGGACCGAAGTGCACGTCCGGCATGCGCACCCAGGTGCGTGCACCCAGCAGGGTGGTCAGCGCTGCCTCGGTGGCGTCCAGGTCGCGCGTCACCCACGCAATCTGGACAGGTGTCTGGTCAAGCATCGAGTCGAGGATATCGCCAGCGGACCGCTGGTGCTAGAACGTGTTCTATTTCTGCCGGAATAGCCGGGGTGGGTCCGGCGTTTCCCGGCGAAGGTGACCACGTCACAGATCAAGGAGCCCCACTGTGCGCATCGGAATCATCGGAGCCGGTTTGATCGGCGGAACACTCACTCGCCGCCTGCGTGAGCTGGGCCACGACGTGCGGGTGGCCAACTCGCGGTCGCCGGAGACGCTCGCCGAGCTGGCCGAGGAGACGGGAGCCACGGCGGTGTGGGCCGGCGAGGCCGCAGCCGATGCCGATCTGGTGATCGTCAGCATCCCGCAGAAGAACGTTCCCGATCTCGCGCCCGGCATCGTCGATGCACGCAGACCCGGCGCGCCGGTGATCGAGACCAACAACTACTACCCGCAGCAGCGTGACGGGGAGATCGCCGCGATCGAGGACGGTCAGGTCGAAAGTGCCTGGGTCGCAGAACAGATCGGCGCTCCCGTGTTCAAGGTCTTCAACGGCATCTGGTGGAAGCACCTGCTCGAGAGCGGGAAGCCGCGCGGTGCGGCCGGCCGGATCGCTCTGCCGGTCGCCGGGGAGGACGGTCCGGGCCGCGATCTGGTGCACGACATCGTCGATACGCTGGGCTTCGACCCGGTCCACGCCGGCCCCATCTCCGAGTCCTGGCGCCAACAGCCGGGAACGCCGGTGTACGGCAAGGACTTCGACGCCGAGAAGACGGTGCGCGCGCTGGCCGAGGCGTCGCCCGAACGAACCGCGGCGTGGTCCGCGCGCTAACAACCCCGGCGGCCGCCGCGATAGTCACGACATGCCCACCCTGGCCGCTCCCGCCGCCGCCCTGGTCGCCGCCGTCCTGCTGGCCTGCGCGGCGCCCGCGCAGGCCACCCCGCCGGACGTCGACGTGACGGCGTACCCGGCAGTCGATCCCGCCCCTTATCAGGTGCTCGGCGCCCATCCGAGCATGTCGGGCTGGATCTTCGCCAACTCGGCGGGTGTGCGCTGCCAAGACAGCCTGATCCCCGACCTCGGGATCGTCTGCTCCGGCCCGTTGGCGGGCACCGACGCCACGACGGTCTCCGTGTCCCTCACCCACGACGCGGTCTTCACGGACTCCGACATGGGGCGGGCCGATTCGGCGCCGCGGCTGCTGCCGGTGGGGTCGCGCTTCGACGCGGGCAACGGTGTGGTGTGCGCGCTCCCCGACGCCGAGACGCTCGCCTGTCACGCGGCCAAGCCGGCGTCGTGGCCGGCCGACACCGTCGATCCGCCGGATCGTCATTACGGGGAGCACGGCTTCGTGATCTCGCCGAGTGGCAGCCGCGGTTACTGAGGGTCAGCCCGCCAGCATCTCGGTCAGTAGGCGCACCTGAGCGTCGAAGACCAGCGCGGGGTCGGTCAGCGTGTCGGCACCGTACTGGCCGAACACCTCCAGGCTGATCGCGCCGACGAGCGAGGCCCACAGGAGGAAGCACCGCGCGAGTGTGGCGTCGTCGAGGCCGACCCCGAACTCGACCGCAAGCCTGCGGAAATCCGACGAGAGCGGTTCGGGCGCAGGCACTTTCGACGAGGCGATCGCGCCTCCGGTCACGGCGGCGTCGACGATGCCGAACAGGGTTCCGATCACGCGCGTGCCGGGTGTGACGGTGCGGTCGGCCGGCGCGTGGTAGCCGGGCACGGGGCTGCCGTAGAGCAGCGCCCAACACGCCGGTTGCCCCAGCGCCCACGTCCGAGCGGTGTGCGCGACGGCGGACAGTTGTTCGCGCCAGTCCGGGGGCGCCGCACGGTGGGCTCGGTCGACCGCATCGGCGAGCTCGGTGTAGAGCTCGATCAGCAGCAGGGTCAGCAGCTCGTCGCGGCTGGCGACGTAGCGGTACACCGCTGACGAGACCATGCCGAGGTCACGAGCGATCGCGCGTAATGACAACCCTGCCGCGCCGTCGGTGACGAGGTGGCGCCGCCCGACCTCGACGATCTGCCGCTCGATCCGCGCCCTGCTGTCCTGCCGACTGCCCACGGCAATCAGTGTGACACATCCGAGAGCACTGCTCTTGCTTTTCAGGAGGCAGCGTGTCATCGTTTCGAGAGCAGTGCTCTCAGACAGGGGAGGCAGGACATGACCGAGCGCTATGACGTCCCTGGACCGGGTTCTCGCCTGGTGAATGCCGCGATCCGGTGGCTCGCCGAACGTGGCGTGAGCATTCAGGGCAGCGCCGCGCTGCGGGTGCGGGGGCGGACCAGCGGCGAGCAGCGTCAGGTGGTGATCAACCTGCTGAGCGTCGACGGCCGCGACTACCTGATCTCACCCCGGGGCAACACCCAGTGGGCGCGCAACGTGCGCGCGGCGGGTGAGGTCGAGATCGGACCCCGCCGGCGTGCGCGGCGGCGCAGCGCCGTCGAACTGCCCGACGAGGCCAAGCCGGCACTGCTGCGCCCCTACCTGGACCGGTGGTACTGGCAGGTCAGGGGGCACATCGGCGGCCTGACGCCGACATCGACCGACGACCAGATTCGGCAGGTCGCGCCGACGATCCCAGTGTTCGCGCTGGATTAGGGCTGCGCGGAGACCGGCGTGATCTCGGCGGAGGCCGCCGAGATGGTGTCCGCGCGGGCCTCGGCGCTGGCCCTCTGCCACGAGACGGCGGCCGGGTAGGTGCCCCAGGTGCTGTTGAACACACCGATCAGCACCGTGCGCCCGTCGGGCGTGGTCGTGTAGACCGGTCCGCCGGAGTCGCCCTTGCGGCTCACGACGCCGTCCGCCATCGTGAACCACCCGTTGTTGACGGCCTCCACGGTCCCGCAACTCTCCCCCGTCACGACACCGAAGTGGCAGACCGGCATCCCCGCGACGGGCAGCACGGCGGGATCGGTCACCAGCGCTTTCCCGCTGGGCAGGACGTTGCTGATGGGTGCCGACGGCAGCAGGTGGATGACCTCCCAGTCGGCGATCTGATGGTTGGTGTCGATGGTGGTGCCGTCGGGGGTGTTGTCGCGGAACGAGCCCTGGGTCCCGATGACGGTGCCCGACTTGTCGGTGACGGTGCCCGACGCCCGGCAGTGGCCCGCGGTGAACGCCGTGCGGGTCGCGGGGTCGACGTAGCCGAGGGTGCACAGGACCGAGTCCTGGTGGATCTCCATGCCGGGGTGCACCAGCGGATCGGGCTGCGCACCGGCGGGCACCGAGGGAACCAGCAGCGCGAGCGCCGCGACGACCGCGGCCGTCAGCGCATGACGGCCCGACAGGCGATTGGGCGATCGGTTCGGCACGGCCCCTCCACTCTTCCCGGGTGAGTTCTCGGCGACCGCCGCGCTCACGGTCCGGTGGTGATACCCCCGCGGGCCGACGGTGTAACTGGCTCATCGCGGGCCGGTAACGGGGCGTTACACCTCGGCGCTGGTCACCGGGGTCAGGAGTCGAAGCCCAGCCCGAGAGCGTCGAGGGTGCGCAGCAGCGCGTTGCGCCGTCCGCCGTTGTGGTCGGCACGGTCCAGCGACCACCGAGTGGCCTGGATTCCGGCACTGGCGAGCGGTTCGGGCGGGAAGGGCAGCGGTTTGCGGCGCACCATCTCCAGGCGGGTGCGCGGCGTGGAGAGTCCGTCGAGCAGGTCCAGGCACACGTCGGCGGCGAAGCGGGCCGCTCCCACGCCGAGGCCGGTGAACCCGTTGACGTAGGCGACGCGGCCGTCGCGCGCGGTCCCCCAGTGCGCACAGAACCGGGTGTTGGTGTCGATCGCGCCGGCCCAGCGGTGCGTGAAGCGCACGTCGTCGAGTGCCGGGAACGTCAGGAAGAAGTGCGCGGCGAGCCGGCGGTAGCTCTCAGCGCGGTCCTCGTAGCTGGACTTGACCTTGCCGCCGAAGTGGTACACCGCGTCGTACCCGCCCCAGACGATGCGGTTGTCCATCGTCAGGCGGTAGTAGTGGAACTGGTTGGCCGAGTCGCCGATCCCCTGCCGGCGCCGCCACCCGATGCGGTCGAGCTGAGCCTCGGTGAGTGGTTCGGTGGCCAGCACGTAGTCGTAGACCGGCACGGTGTGCAGCCGGTTGCGGCGCAGCAGACTGGGAAAGACGTTGGTGGCCAACACGATCTGGCGGCACGTCAGCGCGGGCCCGTCGGTGTCGACGCGCAGCGCGGCGCCGCCGGAGTGGATGCGGCGCGCCGTCGTGTGCTCGAAGATCTCGACGCCGGCCTCTTGGCACGCACGGGCGAGTTCGAGAGCGAGCTTGGCCGGGTGCACGATCGCGCAGTGCTCGGCGTCGAAGAGGCCCGCGAGGTACGTCGGTGAGGCGACCTCGGCGCGCACCGCCGCGGTGTCGAGGAACTGCCCGTGATCCGGCGCGGACTCCGCCAGCCACTCCACCTGGTGAGGTTCGGTCGCCACGGTGAGCATGCCGGTGCGCTGCCATTCGGTGTCGAGACCGAGTTCGGCGATCTCGGCTTCCATCCCGTCGAGGTTCTCCAGACCCAGCGCCTCGAGGGTGTCGATCTCGTCGGGCCAGCGCGTCTTGCCGTTCTCGTGACCGTGGGTGATGCTCGCCTCGACGAAACCGCCGTTGCGGCCCGAGGCCGCCCACCCGATGCGGTCGGCCTCGATCAGCACGATGCGCCGGTCGGGGTGTCGCCGCGCCGCGTGCAGAGCGGTCCACAGTCCGGCATAGCCGCCGCCGACGACGAGCAGGTCGGCGGTCAGCGGCCCGGACATGGCGGGGTGCTGCGGGCGGTGCACCGAGCCGGGGTCCAGCCACACCGAGCCGAGCGTGCTGCCGGAGAGGGCACGGTCCACCAGGGCGGGGTCGACGGGAGCGTCGAAGACTGTCTGCACCCTGCGAAGACTACGGGCTGGCGGGGGTGCCCACGGCGTTCGCGGGTCCCGGTGTGGGGCGGGGTGCGGGTTGCCACCCGGGCGGGCCGAAGACGAAACCGAGCTTGTCACGCACGCGCCGCGCGGAGCGGACATCGCGACCCATCGCAGCGTACTCGCGGGTCTGCAGGCGCCAGATGTTGAACGTTCCGACCGGCTTGGTCAGCCCGTAGCGCGGCCGGAACACCTCGGGCTGGAATGTGCCGAACAGCCGGTCCCAGATGATCAGGATGCCGCCGTAGTTGCGGTCCAGGTAGAGCTTGTCCATGCCGTGGTGCACGCGGTGATGCGACGGGGTGTTGAACACGAACTCGATCGGCCGCGGCAGCGTGCCGATCCGTTCGGTGTGAATCCAGAACTGGTAGACGAGGCTGACGGAGAAGCTGAAGAAGACCATCCACGGCGGTACCCCCAGCAGCGGCAACGGCAGCCACATCACGATCTCGCCGCTGTTGTTCCATTTCTGCCGCAGCGCCGTCGCGAAGTTGAAGTACTCGCTGGAGTGGTGGGCCTGGTGGGTGGCCCAGATCAGCCGCACACGGTGGGCGGTGCGGTGGTAGGCGTAGAACAGCAGGTCCACGCCGAGGATCGCGATCACCCAGGTGTACC
Source organism: Mycolicibacterium sp. 018/SC-01/001 (assembly GCF_007096635.1). Lineage (GTDB taxonomy): Bacteria > Actinomycetota > Actinomycetes > Mycobacteriales > Mycobacteriaceae > Mycobacterium. The sequence goes on along the minus strand of NZ_VKAA01000009.1, from coordinate 16,794 downwards.
ACTGCGTCGCGGGCAGGTGCCACGGCGCGAGGTAGGTGTAGATCGCCGCGTAGCCCAGGAGCGCGACGAACTTCCATGCGCCCATCGTGGCGACCGATACCAGCCCCATCGAGATGCTCGCCCAGGCATCGCGCGCCAGGTACGACCCCGCGCCGGGTCGACCCTGTGAATCCTCCTCCAGCACAACGTGTTCGAGCTTGCGAGCGGCCACCCACTCGATGACGAGCAGCAGCAGGAAGAACGGGACGGCGAACAGCACCGGATCGCGCATCGCGGGCGGCAGCACGGTGAGGAACTCCGCTGATGCCACTGTGTTCCCCTACCGGAAGCTCAGCACGTCGTCACCCCAGGCCGCGCGTACCGGCGCGTCGAGGTCGTCGACGACGCTGTCGTGCCGATCGATGACGAGTGTGGCGCGGGCGTCGTCGTAGGGCTGCCACTGCGGCGCGGCCGCGGGAGCGCCCGGCGCGCCGTCGCGGGCGAAACTGGTCCAGCGGGCGCGCATGCGTCGCGACACCTCGGTCCCGGCCGCGCGGCCACCGAGTGCGAACATCGGATCCTTGCGGCCGGTGCCGAGATTGCCCCAGACGAAGGGCAATTCGGTGGCGTGTGCGGCGGGCATCCGGACCGCGCGCAGCATCGGGGTCGCGAAATCGAAGCGGTACAGGTACACGGGTGCGGTGGCGCGGTGACCGTCGGCGAACCAGATCGACGGCATCCGGAAGCCGAGATCGCTGGCCAGTCCCAGACCCTTGCCGGCCCGGCGCCGGCGGTACATGCGTTCGAGCTGCGCCCGCTCGGGCAGTGCCAGCTCCGGTTGTTCGGCGGCGATCTGGGCGAACATGGCCTGGATCGCATCGGCCTTGATCGGCAGGAGCGGCAACTTCATGTAGCGGAACAGCGCCGCCTCGTTGCGGTTGGTGCCGATGATCAGCGGTACGGGATGTGTCCGGCCGCTCTGGGCGAGCCTGATCGGGTAGTCCGGCAGGATGTCGCGGTCGACGATCGGCGCGTACGCCAGCCGGCCCGGGGTCCGGACCGGCACTTCGTTGAACACGGTGCGCGACGCGTCGACGATCGCCTCGATGGGCATGTCCGCGAGGCGGGACAGGTCGTCGCGACCGACACCGGCCACCTCGAGAAAGCGGGCCGCGATGCGGCCGGCCTGCTCGCTGTCGTAGGACGAGGTCACCGGCGCGCTCTGGGCGATCGCGGCGTGGAAAAGGCCTGCGGCGGCCGGGCTGCCGAGCAGCGAGGCGACGATGCCGCCGCCGGCCGACTCGCCGAAGAGGGTCACCCGCCCCGGGTCGCCGCCGAAGGCTGCGATGTTGTCCCGCACCCACGTCAGGGCGGCGATGACGTCGCGCAGTCCGACGTTGGTGGCGAACCGCTCGGAATCACCGCCCACTGTGGCGAGTTCGAGGAAGCCCAGCGCCCCGAGTCGGTAGTTCACGGTGACGACGATGACGTCGCCGTCGGCGGCCAACCGCCGGCCGTGATACAGCGGCTGGGTGGCCGAACCGAGGATGTAGGCGCCGCCGTGCACCCACACCATCACCGGCTTGCCGGCACCGGCGTGTGTGCCCGACGGGGCCCAGACGTTGAGCGTCAGGAAGTCCTCGCCCTGGGGTGCGCCGAGTGCCAGCGGTATCCGCGGATCGGTCGGCTGGGGGCACACCGGCCCGACACGGGACGCGTCGCGCGGTTCGGTCCAGGCGCTGGGCGGCACCGGCGCGCGCCAGCGCAGGTCCCCGACGGGGGGCGCGGCGTAGGGCACGGCCTTCCAGCACGCGATCGTGCCGTCGTCCACCCCGCGCACGGGGCCGTGGACGGTGTCGACCACCAGGTGACCTCCCGCGTTGCTGCGGGTCTCCTCGAATCGGGTGTCCGCGGTCATCTCAGTGATCTCCTTCGATCGACGGGCCGGTACGCCCCGGTACGCCCCGGTACGTCACTGTACCAGCGCTTTCTGGGCTCACACCGGCGCTGATCGAGTGCCGCGCCGCCCCAGCACACCGCCCAGAACGAGCAGACTCAGCCCCGCGGCGACGACGATGAGCAACCCGGTCCGCAACCCGGCCGCGTCGGCCACGACACCGACGATCAGCGGGGCGCCGAGGAAGCCGACACGCATCAACCACGTCAGGATCGTCAGGCCGGTCCCGGCGCGCAGGCCGGGCAGCTCGTCGGCAGCGCGCATCGCGGCAGGCACCGCCGTCGCCACACCCAGCCCGGCGGCCGCGAACCCGGCGATGCTGCCGGGTACCGACGGAAAAGCCAGGGCCGCACCCATCCCCACCGCGGTGACCACCCCGCCGGCCCGCACCACGGTCCGTTCGCCGAACCGGTCCACCAGGCGGTCGCCGACGAGTCGGCCGATGCACATGCAGCCGACCAGCGCGACGTAGCCGAGGGCGGCCACCGGTCCTGGGGCGCCCAGGCTGTCCCGCAGATACAGCGTGGCCCAGGAACTCCCGGCGTCCTCGACGGCGGCCCCCGCGATCGCGATGCCGACGAGCGCGAGCAGCACCAGGTACACGGCCGTGCCGGCGGACGCCGCGCCGCCCCGGGGGTGCTGCCGGTCGTCGTGGTCGGGGCCGTGCAGCAGGAACGGGTACGCCGCAGCCGCGACGGCGCAGAACAGCACGGCCGACAGACTCAGATGCAGGGTCCGGGGCAGGTGCACCGCGATCGCCGCAGCGGCCATCGACCCGCCCAGCACCGCACCGACCGCCCAGACCGCGTGCAGGGAGTTGATGATCGAACGGCCGTACTGCCGTTGCAGCCGTAGCGCGTTGACGTTCTGCGCGACATCGGTGATGGCGTCGGCGGCACCGGCGACGAACAGCGCGGCGGCGAGCGTGAGGGCGCTCGGCGCGGCCGAGGCGGTGGCGATGAACGCCGCGAGGATCAGCGTGGTGCCCAGGCACACCCGGGCGGACTGGAAGCGGCGGATCAGTACCGCCGCAGCCGGGCCCGCCACGAGCGCCCCGGTGGAGAACGACGCCACCGCGACCCCGAGCAGCGCGTTGGACAACCCGAGATCGGCCTTGACCTCCGGTAACCGGGGCAGCAGGTTGGCGAACAGCGCGCCGTTGGTGAGGAAGACGGCGCCGATCGCGAACCGGGCCCGCCGGTCGCGCGCCTGGCCGCCGTCGAGCGGGAGGGGCGCCATGATCCGTCGACCCTATCGTCGTCGGTAAGACGCCTCGAGAATCCGCCCCTCGAGTCATGGCCGGCAGCCGCCGCGACGCGCCGACGCGGGCCGGGCAAGATTGCGCCATGCCTGCCGCCGAGCGCACCGCGTCGCTGATCGATCTCGCCACCCGATACGGCGTCGCCACCGAGTACGACGACTGGACCGGCCGCCGGGTCACGGTGCCGGGCGCGACGCTGGTCGCCGCGCTCGCCGCGCTCGGCGTGCCCGCGACGACCGAGGACGAGCGTGCCGAGTTGATCGCCGATCACGAGCGTGCGCACTGGGCACGGTCCCTGCCCCCCGCGATCGTGGCCCGCGCCGGCAGCGCCACCTCGTTCTGGGTGCACGTGACGCACGGCGATCCGGTCGGGCTGTGGCTGCGCCTCGAGGACGGCAGCGTGCGGACGGGGCTGCGTCAGCTTGAGAACAACCGTGCCCCTTTCGATCTGGAGGGTCGGCTGATCGGCGAGGCGACGTTCGAACTCCCCGACGATCTGCCGGTCGGCTATCACCGGCTGCACCTGCAGGTGGGGGCGTTCGATGCGGCGACGACGGTGATCGTATCGCCGGCGCGGATCGAGCCACCCGCGCGGCTGGGTCAGCACCGGGCGTGGGGGCTGTCCACCCAGCTCTACAGCGTGCGGTCCGAAAGATCCTGGGGCATCGGCGATCTGAGCGATCTGACGGATCTGGCCGTGTGGTCGGCCGGTCAGCACGGCGCCGGCTTCATCCTGGTCAACCCGCTGCACGCGGCGGCGCCGACGCCACCGATGGAGCCGTCGCCGTATCTGCCCACATCGCGCCGGTTCGGCAATCCGCTGTACCTGCGGGTCGAGGCCGTGCCGGAGTTCGCGTACCTGCGCCATCGCGGCCGGGTCCGGAAAGCCCAGGCGCGTGTGCAGGCCCGGGCGGCCCGCGCCGAGCGTATCGACCGGGATCGGGCGTGGGACGCCAAACGCGCTGCGCTGGAAAGTCTTTACCTGGTCCCGTTCAGCCGCGGACGGGAGCTGGCCTATCAGGCCTTCTGCCGCCGCGAGGGCACCCCGCTCGACGATTTCGCTACATGGTGCGCGCTGTCGGAACGGTACGGCGGCGACTGGCGCCGGTGGCCCGCCGAGCTGAGGCACCCGCGCAATGAGGCGGTCGCGGCGTTCGCCGCCGAGAACGCGCCGGCCGTGGATTTCCACCGCTGGCTGCAGTGGCTGCTCGACGAGCAACTCGCCGCAGCGCAGGCGAGCGCCGTGGGCGCGGGCATGGCGCTGGGCGTCATGACCGACCTCGCGGTCGGGGTGGATCCCGCGGGCGCCGACGCGTGGGCGCTGCAGGACGTCCTGGCACTCGGCGTGACCGCGGGTGCGCCGCCCGATGAGTTCAATCAGCTGGGGCAGGACTGGTCGCAGCCGCCGTGGCGTCCCGATCGGCTCGCCGAGGCCGCCTACGAACCGTTCCGCGCGCTGGTCGCCGCGGCGCTGCGGCATGCCGGCGGGGTGCGCATCGACCACATCATCGGCCTGTTCCGGCTGTGGTGGATACCGGAGGGCGTCGCGCCGACCGACGGCACCTACGTCCGCTACGACCATGAGGCGATGATCGGCATCGTCGCTCTCGAGGCGCACCGCGCCGGAGCGATCGTCGTCGGTGAGGATCTCGGCACCGTCGAACCGTGGGTGCGTGATTACCTGCGGGACCGGGGCCTGTTGGGCACGTCGATCCTGTGGTTCGAATCCGGCCCAGACGGCGCGCCGCTGCCTGCCGAGCAGTGGCGGCAGGCCTGTCTGTCGGCGGTCACGACGCACGACCTGCCGCCGACGGCCGGCTACCTCGTCGGTGAGCACGTCCGGCTGCGCGACGAGCTCGGGCTGCTGACCCGCCCCGCCGACGAGGAGTGGGCGGCCGACCGTGCGCACCGGGACGCCTGGCTGGCCGAGCTGGTACGGGTGGGCTTACTGGCTGCCGACGTCGATCCGGAGGTCGATCGGGATCAGGTGGTGATCGCGTTGCACCGCTATCTGGGGCGCAGTCCGTCGCGGCTGCTGGCGATGTCGCTGGCCGACGCGGTCGGTGAGACGCGCACCCAGAATCAGCCCGGCACCAGCGATGAGTACCCGAACTGGCGGGTGCCGCTGGCCGGCCCCGACGGTCGTCCGGTTCTGCTCGATGCGGTGTTCGACGACGCCAGGGCCGCTGCGCTGTGCGACGTGATGCGTGCTGCGGCCGAGCTGCCGTGACACCGCCCGGGACGAGGAGCTGTAACGCCGGCGACCATTGCAGCGGTTTCACAACTGCCACTGCTGCGATATGTTCGCACCGCATCGATCCGAGGAGTCAGTTGTCGTGAGAAAGATCGCCGTGCTCAGTGGCGGCCTCGTCGCCGCCGGAACAGTCGCGCTGATCGGAGCCGGGCACGCGCTGTCGCAGCCCGCGACGACCCCCAGCCCGTACAACGTGACCGGGGAGCAGTACGGCCGCGCCCTGGCGATCCTGAAGAGTCAGGGCGTCAAGGCGTACTTCGGTGGGTCCTTCGGCAGCGTGCTGCCGCAGTCGTCGTGCCTGGTGGACAAGCAGAAGGTCACCAGCGGCGGGCGGATGCTGCTCTCCCTGGACTGCACCCAGGCCGCCGCCGATCAGATCAAGGCGCAGGGCCCGATGGGCGGCCCGACGGTCGGCGCCAACGGCGTCACGACAGTGACCCCGACTCCTGTCGTGCCGATCGCCGGTGCTCCCGGTGCCGGCGCGCCGGTGGCCGGCGCACCCCAGCAGATTCCCGGCGGACCCCCCATTCCCGGTCAGCCCCTGCCTGCCGGCTGATCCGGTATCCGGGACCTGCGGTCCCACCAATCGACTCCGCAGTCGTAGACTCCCGGCATGGTGCGATCCCGCCGCGACGCTCCGCGCGTCGCTGACATCGATCCCGGACCGGTGCAGATCCACGCCCGCAAGGTCACCTTCGACGTCAGCGACGTTCCGCTGCACTGGATTCCGGGTCACCCGGCCGCATCGCACGTCATCAGCGTGCTGAATCTGGTGCTGCCCGCGGGTGAGCGCTGGTTCGTGCAGACGTTCGGCGAAGCGCTGCCCCTGGTCGAGGACCCGAAGCTGGCCGAGGACATCCGCGGCTTCATCGGCCAGGAAGCCACCCACGCCGACGTGCACGACGCGATCCTGCACGACTTCATGGTCGAACGCGGCGTCGATCCCGGCCCGATCCTCGCCCAGGTCGAGCACGTGTTCTCCCGGGTGCTGGCACCGGTCGACTCCCCCGACCCCGGGGTGCGGCACAACCACCTCTGCGACCGGCTGTGGCTCATCGCCGCGATCGAGCACTACACCGCCGTGATGGGGGACTTCGCGCTGAACTGCACGTGGGACGACCACGGTGCCGATCCCACGCTGACCGACCTGTTCCGCTGGCACGGCAGCGAGGAGGTCGAGCACCGCAGCGTCGCCCACGACGTCGCCACCTACTTCCACGACAGCTACCTCGCCCGCATCAAGGCGATGACGCTCGCGGCGTCGATGCTGTTCGTGTTCTTCCAGCGCACCGCGTGGTATCTCGTCAAGACCGACCCGGATGTCCCGGCCTCGTGGTGGGGCTTCAACCGGATGCGGCAGCGGGATTCGAAGCTGGGCCTGCTGCCCCGGTATCGCTCGCTGTTCGGGTCGAGCACGCTGACGTATTTCCGGCCCGGCTATTCCCCGGAGCAGTTCGGCTCCACCGCGCAGGCGGTGGCCTACCTCGCGAGCTCGCCGGCGGCGCGGGCAGCGCAGTTGTGACTGCGATGCCTGCCCATTACCGGCAGACGCCGCCGTCGGCGTCGGGCCGCAGCCGCCACGACCCGGTGCTGGCGCTGGCCGGGGCCGGCATCGCCGGGCTGTTCTCCGCCACCGCCGCGGTGCGCCGTGTCCGCCCGCCACGGCACCGGGCGGCGGCGCCGCTGAGGCTGACCGTGCGCGATCGGCGGGTGGTGGCCCGCGATCAGGACGTCGTGCAGTTCACGCTGGCCGCCGAGGGCGGGAGGGCACTGCCCCGCTGGTATCCGGGTGCACATCTCGATGTCCACCTGCCCAGCGGCCGCATCCGGCAGTACTCCCTGTGCGGTGATCCCGCCGATGCCGGCGAGTACCACATTGCGGTGCGCCGCATCCCCGACGGTGGCGGCGGGTCGGTCGAGTGCCACGATGCGCTGGGAGTCGGCGCGATCATCCACAGCCACGGCCCTCGCAACGCATTCCCGATGGCGGTGCCCGGCCACGGATCTCCCACGCGCCGCGTGCGATTCATCGCCGGTGGCATCGGCGTCACGCCGATCCTGCCGATGCTGCGCGCGGCCCGCGGACTCGGTGTGGAGTGGTCGATGGTCTACACCGGCCGCAGCCGCGACAGTCTGCCCTTCGTCGATGAGGTGGAAGCGCTCGGGGCAACGGTCCGCACCGACGATGCCGATGGATTGCCCACTGCAGCAACGCTTCTCGGTGACTGTCCGGCGGGCACGGCGGTGTATGCGTGCGGCCCGGCCCCGATGCTGACGGCGCTACACACCGCGTTGGCCGACCGCGCGGATGTGGAGGTGCATGTCGAGCGGTTCGCGGCGCCGCCCGTGGTGGACGGCACACCGTTCGACGCGACCGTGGCATCGACGGGCACCACGATCACGGTCGGCGCCGACCAGACGCTGCTGGGCGCGCTGCAGCGCTCCGGCGTCGCGGCGCCGTACTCCTGTCAGCAGGGGTTCTGCGGGACCTGCCGGGTCCGTGTCCTCGACGGCGCGGTCGAGCACCGCGACACGCTGCTCACCGATGCCGAGCGCGCCGCCCACATGATGCTGACCTGCGTGTCCCGCGGCCGCGGCCCGTTGACGCTCGACCTCTAACCCAGCGCCTCGATCAGCGCATCGAGCAGCGGGCGTTGGCTTGTGAGCAGCTTCTCGCGTGCTGTCGGCAGATCCCACCAGGCGATCCGGTCCAGTTCGGGGAACTCCGCGGTCTTCCCCGAACGCGGCGGCCACTCCATCGTGAACGTGTTGCTGACGGCGCCGCTGGGGTCGAGGTCGCCCCGCACCGCGAACGCGGTGACGATCTTGCCGCCGGACTGACGTACCGGTGGCAGGTCGATGCGCGGCCCGGCCGGCGGCGGCGTCCCCACCTCTTCGGCGAATTCGCGCTGTGCGGCCGCCCACGGGTCCTCTCCGTCGTCGTATTCGCCCTTCGGGATCGACCAGGCACCGTCGTCCTTGCGTGCCCAGAAGGGGCCGCCGGGATGGCCGAGCAACACCTCGAGCCCGTTCGCCCCGTTCCGGTAGAGCAGGAGTCCGGCGCTGCGCTGGGCTCTACGGGAGGGGACGCGGGAAGTCACAGCCGACGATAGCCCGTGCGAGGATGGAGAGGATGACCCGTCCCACGCGGCGCATGCTCACCTCGCTCTGGTCGGCGACCACGATGGTCCCGGTCAACGGCGGCGCCGCGGCGGCCTACCGCACGCTGTTCGTCACAATCCGCCGGCTCGTTCTGGGGCGTCGCCTCACGATGCGCCTCGACGACGGTGACCTCGCACTGACCGTCACCCGGTTCGACTCCCGGCTCGACGTCCACGGCCTGGCCGTCGGCCAGCTCACCGACGTTCGGTTGGACGCTTCCGACATCCGTTGGCAGGGCGGCCTTCTCAACTCGGCAACGGTGATCTTGCACAACGTTCACGTGCGGCCCGGCGCGCCGCCGACGCTCGTGGCCGCGCCGGTGGAGGTGACGTTCGAGGTGTCCGCACCGATGGTCGACGACCTGTTCGGACGTGCGGCGCCGCGGTTGGCCGGCGACGTCGGAGAGGACGGGGTGGCCCGCATCCGGTTCGCCCGCCGGCCCCGGTTCGGTCATGTCGAGGTCGACGTCAGCGTCGACGGGTCGACGCTGTGGCTGCAGGCGCACACGGTGGCGCTCGGCGCCCGACGGTGGCGGCTGCCGGCACGGACCCCGGCCTACCCGGTGCGGCTGCCCGAGCTCGCGCACGGCGTGACACTGACCGGCGTCGAGTTCGCACCCCGGGTGGTGCGGGTGACGGGAACGCTGCCCCAGTGGCGTGTCGCCCTGGACCGGAAACGATTGGAGGACACCATCACTGGACTGAGCTCCGGCATGGTGCTCAACCTGACGCGACTGGGCCGCTCGCGTTAGAGTCTGCTGTCGTGGTCGGTCGCGCCCGGTACACCCGGTACGTCGCTCTCGGTGACAGCCAGACCGAGGGGCTGTGGGACGGCGACGACACCACGGGTCTGCGCGGGTTCGCGGATCGGCTGGCCGAGCGGCTCGACGGGCTCCACCCGGGTCTGCAGTACGCCAACCTCGCGGTGCGCGGCGATCAGATCCGCGATGTCGCCGATGTCCAGCTGCCTGCCGCACTGGCGATGGGCGCCGACCTCATCACCCTCTGCATCGGCATGAACGACATGACCCGTCCCGGAACGGGTTTCGAACGGGCGCTGGCTCAGCTCGATCACGTGCACCGCGCGCTGGCGGCATCCGGTGCGACGGTGGTCACGACGACGTTCCCCGACCTGGCCCGCATCCTGCCGATCGGGCGCGTGCTCGGCAGGCGCGTTCTGACGATCAACGGGGTCATCCGGTCGGCTGCCGCGCGGCACGGTTTCGCGCTCGTCGACCTGTACCGGGCGCCGTCGATGACACAGCCCGACACGTGGAGCCCTGACCGGGTGCACGGTTCACCGCGGGGGCACCTGCTGTTCGCCGAGGCGGCCGCCGAAGCGCTCGGTCTGCCGGGCAGCTCGCACACCTGGGCGACCGCAGATCCGCACGCCCGCCCGCCGTCGCTGCGTTCGCGCACCTACTCGCAGCTGCTGTGGACCCAGAACATGCTGATGCCGTGGCTGTGGAACCATCTGCGCGGCCGATCGGTGGGTGACACGCGTGGTGCGCGGCGCCCGGAACTGAGTCAGCTGGCCGGCTGACCCGGGTTCAGATCCCGGTCCAGGTCGTCTCGAGCTCGTGCGCGACGTCGATGACCTTGGCCTGCTGCGATGTCGGGCTGTCGATCTCCCCCGCGACGTGCGCCGCGATGAACCGCCGGATCTCGGCGTCCACGCCACCGATGATGCGCACGACCTCGCCCCGCAGCGATTTGGACGTCACGTGGATCGCGATGTCGGTGGCGCGCGGCTTCTCGACGTCGATGATCAGCAGCAGCGGTTCCGCGGCGCGCGCCACCGCGCGCAGCGAGATCTCGCCGAAGACCATGAACCGGGGCTTGTCGATGCGCAGGTCGACCACCATGTCGATCTCGAGCGGGATACGGATCCCGAACGTGATCTCCTCGGCCACCCGCCGGCTCACCCGGGGCGTCATGATGCGCACCTTGGCAGTCACCTTCGCCAGCCGGCCCGGCCCCTGCGCGATCGGGCCCATCTCGAAGGCTTCGCCGGCGATCTGGCCGATCGCTTCACCCACCCGGTCCTCGGTGACGGCGACCTCGAAGAAGCGACGGCCGAACTCTTCGTAGCTCATGTAGGTCGCAGGAGCGCGAGAGGTGGTGTCCGACGTGATGTCCATGGTCCTGCTACGTTCTCACGTCCGCCCCACCGGAGGCGACAACACGGCCGTCATGGCGCCACCCGGTCTCGGTGAAGACCTGCAACCGGTGCAGCGCGGCGCGTTCGGCGCCGCGGGTTCGGTACTCACCGATCAGGAGGCAACGCCCCCCGGGGGCGTCCACCCGCGCCGCGACCGACCGTCCGGAGCGGATCGGCTTGTCCCAGCGGCCGCCCGACAGCAGGCGGGCGAGGTCGGAGGCGGTGCGTGGCTCTTCGTCCCCCGCGGTGATCGCCACGCCGGCGGTGCTCCGCCGCAAGCCGACCTCGTCGCCGGCGCACGCGGCGTCGAGGAACGCCCCGAACGCCGCTCTGGCGCCGCTGGCCACGCCGCCGAACCCACGCAGGAAGCCCAGGGTGCCGCGCAGGCCCTGATGGCTGACCAGCGCACGGCCCAACCCCACGCCGGCGGGCAGCGCGCCGACGCCACCGCGCAGGAACTGCCGGATCATCGCCGGCAGCTCCCAATAGGCGGACAACGCCGCGATCCGGATGCCCTCGGCCGTGTCGGTCATGTCGTAGCGGATGTAGGCGGGCACCCGCATGGTCAGCGTCGGCGACATCTGGATCACCAGGGTGAGGTCCCGCAGCACCGTCGCACCGACGACGAAGTCCGCCTCGAGGTCGAACGTGATCTCGCGCGGGCCGATGAACGTGTCGTAGAAGTGCCCGATGGCGACGCGCCCCCGGTGCGGCGAGGAGCCGACCGGATCCTCGACCCGGCCGCCTGCGGCGAACAGGGCCAGCCAGCCGGTGCGGTCGCGCGCGCCGGCGGCGACGAGCGAACGCTGGGCCGCCGCCAGGAGTTCGGCGCGCTGAGAGGCCATACGGTTGCCTACCATTCGCCACCGCGAACAGTCGACTGCCCGCGCCGTCACAGGCACACTGGAGGGCATCCGCTGTGCGTGCTGGGCGCATCACGGCCTGCGAGGAGGACAGCCATGAGCGGTAACGGACCTTTCGGCTTCGACCCGGAGGACTTCGACCGGGTGATCCGCGACGCGGGCGAGGGTCTGCGGGATGCGCTCGGCAAGTTCATGACGACGTCGGGTGAACGCGCCGGCTGGTCGGTGCTGTTCGACGACCTCGCGCGCGGCGGCCGGCCGCGCCGACCCGAGACGGCCGGTGAGACCGGCGACGGGGTGTGGGCGATCTACACCGTCGACGCATCGGGCGGGGCGCACATCGAGCAGGTGTTCCCGACCGAACTGGACGCGCTGCGGGCAAACAAGGACAACGTCGATCCGGCGCGCCGGGTGCGGTTCCTGCCCTACGGCATCGCGGTCAGCGTGCTCGACGCGTCGGAGCGGGATTCCGACCGGGAAGCGGACGGCGACACCCCGTCGTAGTACCGACGCCGGAAACTGTGACGCGCAGCGCCTCCCCGGCGATCTAGTGAACAGGACCACACCGGCTTGAACTACTGTGTGTCCGATGAGAACTTATACGGGCTAAGTTACGATCACCGGAACATCGCACGAGGCCAGGGGTTACATTGCGCGGCACATGCCGGGAAGAGATCGGGAGACACGGGTCGTGATCAAGGTCGCCAGGAAGATATGGCTGCCGCTGCTGATCATCGTCGTGGTCGTCATCGCCGGCCTGACGGTCTCCCGCATCCGGACCTTCTTCGGCTCCGAGGGCATCATCGAGACGCCGCGCAACTTCGCCGACCTGCCGGAACCGTTCGATCCCAAGGTCGTCCGCTACGAGATCACGGGGACCGGCAGCTACGCCGACATCAACTATCTCGACCTCGACGCCAAGCCCCAGCGCGTGGACAACGCAGCGCTGCCGTGGTCCCTGACGCTGTCGACCACCGAGCCCTCGGCCGCTCCCAACATCGTGGCCCAGGGTGACGGCAGCTCGATCACCTGCCGGATCCTGGTCGACGACGAGGTGCGCGACGAGAAGACGACGACCGGTCTGAACGCGCAGACCTTCTGCTTTGTGAAGTCCGCATGAGCACTCCCGTGCAGGACGCTCCCACCGACGCCTTCCCACCCCACCGCCGACCGTCCCGGCCCGTCATCCCCCGGATGATCCGCACGCTGGCGCTGCCGATCGTGCTCGTGTGGGTCGCGGTGATCATCATCCTCAACACCGTCGTCCCGCAGCTCGAGGTCGTCGGCCAGCAGCGCGCGGTGTCGATGAGCCCCGACGACGCGCCGTCGCTGATCTCGATGAAGAAGGTCGGTGAGGCGTTTCGCGAGGGCGACTCCGACAGCTCCGTGATGATCGTCTTCGAGAGTGACAAGCCGCTCGGTGACGAGGCCCACGCCTGGTACGACCAGATGGTCAAGAAGCTCGAGGCCGACACCACCCATGTGCAGTCGGTGCAGGACTTCTGGAGCGATCCGCTCACCGCGGCGGGCTCGACCAGCAACGACGGCAAGGCCGCCTACGTCCAGGTGAAGATCGCCGGCAACCAGGGCGAGGCTCTGGCCAACGAGTCGGTGGAGGCGGTCCAGAAGATCGTCGAGAACGTCCCGCCGCCGCCGGGGGTGAAGGCCTACGTCACCGGCCCGGCAGCCCTGGCGGCCGACCAGCACATCGCCGGCGACCGCAGCATGCGGATGATCGAGATGGCCACGTTCACCGTCATCATCATCATGTTGCTGCTGGTGTACCGCTCGATCGTCACGGTGTTGATCACGCTGGTGATGGTGGTGCTGTCGCTGGCCACCGCGCGCGGGCTGGTGGCCTTCCTCGGCTACCACGACATCATCGGGCTCTCCACGTTCGCCACGAACTTGCTGGTCACGTTGGCGATAGCCGCGGCCACGGACTACGCGATCTTCCTGATAGGCCGCTATCAGGAGGCCCGCAGTGTCGGTGAGGACAAAGAGACGGCGTTCTACACGATGTTCCACGGCACCGCGCACGTCGTGCTCGGGTCGGGCCTGACCATCGCGGGTGCGACGTTCTGCCTGAGCTTCACCCGACTGCCGTACTTCCAGACGCTGGGCGTGCCGCTGGCCATCGGCATGGTCGTCGTGGTGCTCGCCGGCGTCGTGCTGATGGTGGCGATCATCTCGCTGGCCACCCGCTTCGGACTGCTCGAGCCCAAGCGCGCGATGCGCATCCGCGGGTGGCGCAAGATCGGCGCCGCGATCGTGCGGTGGCCCGGCCCGATCCTGGTGGGCGCGATCGCGCTGTCGCTGGTCGGCCTCCTGACGCTGCCCGGTTACCAGACCAACTACAACGACCGGAACTATCTGCCCGCCGATCTTCCCGCCAACGAGGGGTACGCCGCTGCCGACCGGCACTTCTCGCAGGCCCGGATGAACCCGGAGCTGTTGATGATCGAAAGCGATCACGACATGCGCAACTCCGCGGACTTCCTGGTCATCGACAAGATCGCCAAGGCGCTGTTCCGGGTCGAGGGCATCGCCCGCGTGCAGGCGATCACCCGCCCGGACGGCAAGCCCATCAAGCACACGTCGATCCCGTTCCAGATGAGCATGCAGGGCACCACCCAGCGGCTCAACGAGAAGTACATGCAGGACCGGATGGCCGACATGCTGGATCAGGCCGCCGAGATGGACAAGACCATCGCCACGATGGAGAAGATGTCCAGCCTGACCAAGCAGATGTCCGAAGTCACCCATTCGATGGTCACCAAGATGAAGGGGATGTACGTCGACATCGAGGCGCTGCGCGACAGCATCGCGAACTTCGACGACTTCTTCCGGCCGATCCGCAACTACTTCTACTGGGAACCGCACTGCTACAACATCCCGGTCTGCTGGGCGATCCGGTCGGTGTTCGACACCCTCGACGGCATCAACGTGATGAGCGACGACTTCAGCGAGATCATCCCGGAGATGGAGCGGCTCGATCAGTTGATGCCGCAGATGGTCGAGCTGATGCCCGAGATGATCTCCACGATGAAGACCATGAAGACCATGATGCTGACGATGTATCAGTCGCAGAAGGGCATGCAGGACCAGATGGCGGCGCAGCAGGAGGATGCCGACGCCATGGGTGAGGCGTTCGACAACTCCATGAACGACGACTCGTTCTACCTGCCCCCGGAGATCTTCGACAACAAGGACTTCCAGCGCGGGCTCGAACAGTTCCTCTCCCCCGACGGCAAGTCGGTGCGGTTCATCATCGCCCACGAGGGTGATCCGCTGACACCGGAGGGCATCGCCCGGATCGACAAGATCAAGACCGCCGCGAAGGAGGCGATCAAGGGCACCCCGCTGGAGGGCTCGAAGGTCTACCTCGGCGGCACCGCGGCCACCTTCAAGGACATGAAGGACGGCAACAACTACGACCTGTTGATCGCGGGGATCTCCGCACTCGGGCTGATCTTCATCATCATGTTGCTGCTGACCCGCGCGGTCGTGGCGTCGGCGGTGATCGTGGGCACGGTGGTGATCTCGCTGGGCGCATCGTTCGGCCTGTCGGTGCTGTTCTGGCAGCACATCCTGGGTCAGCCGCTGCACTGGATGGTGCTGGCGATGGCGGTGATCATCCTGCTCGCCGTGGGCGCGGACT
Source organism: Mycolicibacterium sp. 018/SC-01/001 (assembly GCF_007096635.1). Classification (GTDB taxonomy): domain Bacteria; phylum Actinomycetota; class Actinomycetes; order Mycobacteriales; family Mycobacteriaceae; genus Mycobacterium. Next base: position 1,497 of record NZ_VKAA01000009.1, on the reverse strand, counting down.
ACAACCTGCTGCTGGTCTCCCGGTTGAAGGAGGAGATCACCGCGGGCATCGGTACCGGCATCATCCGTGCGATGGGCGGCAGCGGTTCGGTCGTGACGGCGGCAGGTCTGGTGTTCGCGTTGACGATGATGTCGATGGCGGTCAGCGAGCTGACCATCATCGGGCAGGTCGGCACGACGATCGGGCTGGGGCTGCTCTTCGACACGTTGGTGATCCGCGCGTTCATGACGCCCGCGATCGCCGCGCTGATGGGCCCGTGGTTCTGGTGGCCGCAGCGGGTGCGCAGGCGCCCCGTTCCGGCGCCGTGGCCGAGACCCGTTGGCTTACAGAGTGATCCGGCAGAAGGAGTAAGAGCATGAGGCGCATTCTGATGGGTATCGCGGCGGCGGCGCTGACGGTGGGGGCGGTGGGCACCGCGGCGCCCGCGATGGCCGATCCGGACACCGACTTCGCGAACGAGTTGCATGTCTACGGGATCTACGGGCAGAAGGACTACAACGCCTGGATCGGCAAGATCATGTGCAAGCGGCTCTACACCGGTGTGGACAAGGACGTGTTCGCCACGGCGCGCTTCATCCAGATGAACCTGGAAAAGGGCACGACGACGGAGCAGACCTACCAGTTCATCGGTGCGGGGCTGCGCACGTACTGCCCGGAGAAGCTGTCGGTTCTGGACGCCGCCCGCCAGCAATGACGTCGGCCACCCGCAGACGGTTCAACGAGGCCGTCACGGGATTCTGGGGCTTCGCGGCGCCGGTCTACGACACCGCGGTGCTGCAGCGCTGGGTCTATCGGCCGGCCCAGGACGAGGTGATCGCGCTGCTGCAGGCCCGCGGTTCTCGCCGGATCGCCGACATCGGTTGTGGCACAGGGATTCTCGCTGACCGGATCGCTCGGGAGGTGGCGGGGTCGGAGGTGTCCGGCGTCGACATGTCCGACGGCATGCTGTCCGAGGCGCGCCGCCGCTCGAGCGCGGTGGAGTGGGTGCGCGCGCCCGCCGAGCAGCTGCCGTTCGCCGACGGCAGCCTCGATGCGGTGGTGAGCACGTCGGCGTTCCACTGGTTCAATCAGCCTGCGGCGCTGCGGGAGTTCCGCCGGGTGCTGCGGGCCGGGGGCGTCGCGGCGGTCGCGACGCTGAGCCCGCGCCGGCTCGTGCCGGTCGATCTGCTGCCCGCGGTGCGGTTGCCCTCCTACGACGCGCCGGATCCGGCGGAGATGCGCCGGTTGTTCACCGGCGCCGGATTGACGGTCGTCGATCAGCACCGCGTGCGCCGTCCGCTGTGGACCCAGCTGTTCTCCGACCTGATCACCGTCGGCGAGGTGTCCCCAGACGCGGATTGATCCCCAGCTTCTCGGGTCGGGGGACTGAAATGTCGGTCGGGGCTGGGAGATTGGGGGCATGTCTCCGATCAGTTCTCGTGCCATCGATGAGCGGTTGTCGGTGCTGCACGAGGAGTTGGCGGAGCTGACGGGACAGCGCAACGCGATCGATGCCCG
>NZ_VKAA01000008.1 GCF_007096635.1 Mycolicibacterium sp. 018/SC-01/001 | reverse complement strand
GCCCGGGCGGGCGGGCGGGAGACGGATCCGTCACGAGAGGCGACGGGCCACGTCGGCGGCCCAGTAGGTCAGGACGACATCGGCGCCGGCGCGGGCGATGCCCGTCAGCGATTCGAGCACGACCGTGTCGAGGTCGATCCAACCGTTGGCGGCGGCAGCGCAGATCATCGAGTACTCCCCCGACACCTGGTATGCCGCAACGGGAACGGGTGAACGCTCCGCAGCGGCCCGCACGATGTCGAGGTAAGCCATCGCGGGTTTGACCATGATGATGTCCGCGCCCTCGTCGATGTCGAGGTCCACCTCGTGCAGCGCTTCGCGCGCGTTGCTGGGCTGCTGCTGATAGGTGCGCCGATCGCCCTGCAGGCTCGACGACACCGCCTCGCGGAACGGGCCGTAGAAGCCGGACGCGAACTTGGCCGCATAGGCCAGGATCGCGGTGTCCATGTGGCCCGCAGCGTCGAGTCCGGCGCGGATCGCAGCCACCTGTCCGTCCATCATGCCGCTCGGCCCCACCATGTGCGCGCCCGAATCCGCTTGTGCGACAGCCAGTTCGACATAGCGACGATTGGTCTCGTCATTATCCACCCTGCCGGCCCGGTCCAGGACGCCGCAGTGCCCGTGATCGGTGAACTCGTCCAGGCACGTGTCGGCCATCAGGACCGTGGCGTCACCGAGGTCGGCCGACAGATCGCGCAGTGCCACGTTGAGGACGCCGTCATAATCGGTGCCCGCGGAGCCGCGCGCATCCTTGTCCTCGTCCCGCGGCACGCCGAAGAGCATCAGACCGCCGACACCGGCGTCCACCGCATCGGCCGCTGCGCGACGCAGTGAATCCCGGGTGTGCTGAACGACTCCCGGCATGGAGGCGATGGGCCGCGGTTCGTCGATTCCGTCGGCGACGAACATCGGCAGCACGAGTTGGCGCGCCTGCAGCGATGTCTCGGACACCAGCCGGCGCATGGCCGGGGTGGAACGTAACCGCCGCGGACGATGACTCGGGTAGGGCATGACCGTCCTTGCGGCTAGCGGCGGCGGCTCTTCTTCCGCGGCGGCGGGAGGGCACCCTCGGCGCGCAGCCGGGCAGCGTGCTCGGCCAGCGCCTCGACGAGCGGCCCGACAGCGGCCACCTCGGGCTGCACGTCCACGCGCAGTCCGAATTCCGCTGCGGTTTCGGCAGTCTTGGGTCCGATGCACGCCACGATGGTGCGGGCGTGCGGCTTTCCGGCGATGCCGACCAGGTTGCGCACCGTGGAGCTCGACGTGAAGCACACCGCGTCGAAGCCGCCGGTCTTGATCATCTCGCGAGTGTGCGCAGGCGGCGGTGCTGCGCGCACAGTCCGGTAGGCGGTGACGTCCTCGATCTCCCAGCCCCGTTCGCGCAGCCCCTCGGCCAGCGTCTCGGTGGCGATGTCGGCGCGCGGCAACAGGACCCGGTTCACCGGGTCGAAAACGTCGTCGTACGGCGGGAATTCATCGAGCAGGCCGAGCGAGCTCTGCTCGCCGGTGGGCACCAGCTCGGGGTTGATCCCGAAGGCGCGGACCCGGTCGGCGGTGGCCTGCCCCACGCAGGCGATCTTCACGCCGGAGAACGCACGCGCGTCGAGGCCGAACTCGTTGAACTTCTCCCACACCGCACGCACCGCGTTGGTGGAGGTGAACACGACCCACTGGAACCGGCCGTCGACCAGACCCTTGACGGCCCTTTCCATCTGGGCCGGGCTGCGCGGCGGCTCAACCGCGATGGTCGGCACCTCGATCGGCAGCGCGCCGTGCCCGACGAGCCGCTCGCTCATCTCGCCCGCCTGGTCCTTGGTGCGGGGCACCAAGACGGTCCAGCCGTACAGGGCGCGGCTCTCCCACCAGTTCAGCTTCGCGCGGTTGGACACGGTCCGGCCGATCGTGACGACCAGCGTTCCGGTCAGCGGTCCGGCCGGCTCCACCCCGGCGGGCTTGTCGAGCACGGCCTTGTCGAGCAGACCGGCCAGCGTCGTCTCGATGGATCGCTGCGCGCACGTGGTCCCGTTGGCGGTCACGACCGCGGGGGTGCCCTCGGCCAGTCCGTACTCGATCAGCGTGCGCGCGGCCTCGGGAAGATGCGATGCCGTCGCGTGCAGGATCAGCGGGCCGGGCGCCGCCGCCAGCGCCGCCCAGTCGACCTCGGGGTCGCGGACATCGGCGACGGTGTGCGACGACCCCAACGGCAGGCCAGCGTACGTCGGCACCGCCGACGTGTCGGGCAGACCCGGGACGATCTCGAACGTGAGCTGGGTGCGCGCCAGCGCGTTCACCTCGGTGATGACGGCGTCGATCGACAGCGGATCACCGGCGACCAGACGCACCACGTCCACACCGGTGCGCGCCTCGGTGGCCAGGGTCTTGGCGACTTCGGCGGGGTCTCCCAGCGCGGGCCGGATGTCGGGTCCACCGGGGATGGCGGGCTCCGCCGTGTCGGCAGGCGCGTCCGTGGACGCTGTGTCGCGGGCATCGGCCGCGGCGGCGGGCTCTGAGGCCGGCAACGGCCCGGACGGCGGTGGCAGTTCGGAGCCGACCAGCGCGAGTACCGCTTCCGGCACGTCGGGGTCGACGAAGACCAGCGCCGCGTTGGCCAACACCGCGCGGGCGCGCATCGTCAGCAGGCCCGGGTCCCCGGGTCCGGAGCCGACGAAGGTGATGCGGCCGGGCTTGCCCTTGCGTCCTCGCAAGGTCATCTGGCGAGTCATGTCCCTCTCCCGCGTTCGTCCAACAGCTCCCGCGCCCCCAGTTCGAACAGCTCCGCGGCCACCGAGAGCCCCAGCTCCCGTGCCCGCTCGGGTGTCCCGATACCGGACGCACGGATCACGTCGGATCCGTCCAGCGTCGCCACGCAGCCGCGCAGCGACAGCTCTTCGAAGACGCGACCGTCCTCATCGATCGACTCGACCACCTCGGCAATCGCGCCCACCGGTGCGGAGCACCCCGCCTCCAGTTCGGCGAGCAGGGTCCGCTCCGCGGTGACCGACGCCCGGGTGTCGGCGTCGTCGAGCTCCGCCAACACCGCGACCAGGCCGGAATCACCGGCACGGCACTCGAGCGCCAGTGCACCTTGAGCCGGCGCCGGCAACATCTGTACCGGTTCCAGCGTCTCGGTGACAGCATCGAGGCGACCGATGCGGGCCAATCCCGCCCGGGCCACGACGACGGCGTCGAGATCACCGTTGCTTACCCTGTTCAACCTGGTATCAAGGTTGCCTCGTAGGGGGCGGATTTCCAAACCGAGACCCAGTGCTCTAAGCTGCGCGGTCCGTCGCGGGGCCGACGTCCCGATCACCGAGCCGGCCGGCAACTCCCCCAGCACCAGCCCGTCGCGGGCCACCAGCGCGTCGCGGGCGTCCTCCCGCACCGGGATCGCGGCGATGGTGAAGCGCGGGTCGGCCGCGGTCGGCAAATCCTTGTACGAGTGCACCGCCATGTCGACCGCGCCGTCGGCGATGGCCTCGCGCAGCGCTGCGGTGAACACACCGACGCCGATCTCGGCGATCGGCGCCTGCGAACGATCACCGTCGGTGGAGATGATCACCAGCTCGGCCGCGTGCCCGCGAGCGGTGAGCGCGTCACGGACGGCGCCGGCCTGTGTGGTGGCCAGCAGGCTGCCCCGCGTGCCGATACGGATCACTTTCGTGATCACTCTGCCTTGTCGTAATCGGTTGCGGGGACCGCGATGTCGTCGACCGCGACGGCGCCGAGCTCACTGCCCGCGACCGCGTCGACGGCGTGCTGGTCGAGTTCGAAGAGCTCCCGCAGCGCCTCGGCGTAGCTGTCTCCGCCGGGGGCGCCGGCCAGCTGCTTGACGCGCACGGTGGGCGCGTGCAGCAGTTTGTCGACGACCCGGCGCACCGTCTTGGCGACCTCGTCGCGCTGCGCCGAATCGAGCCCGGGCAAGCGGTTGTCGAGCCGCAACAGTTCGGCCTCGACGACGTCGGCGGCGCGTTGGCGAAGTGCGGTGACGGTGGGGGTCACCTCGGCCATCCGCTGGCCGGTCAGGTAGTCGGCCACCTCGGCGGCGACGATCGTGCGGGCCGCCTCGGCATCGGAGGTGGCGGTGCGTGCGGTCGGCTCCCGCAGGATCCGCTCCATGTCGATGACGTCGACGCCGGGCAGTCCGGCGACGGCGGGATCGATGTCGCGGGGCATGCCCAGATCGCACATCACCAGCTGCTTCGTGCCGCCGAGCCGTTGCGCGAGGCCGCGGTGCACATCGGCCAGCGTGACCACCGGGCGCACCGCACCGGTGCAGCTGACCACCACGTCGGCGTCGGTGAGCAGGGGCGGCAGATGGTCGAACGGGAACGCTTCGGCGGACAGTCCGTCGTCCCGGATGTTCTCGGCGAGGCGTTTGGCGCGCGGTAGTGAGCGATTCACCACATGGATGCGTTCGATGCCGGCGCGCATCAGCTGCTTGGCGGCCAGGGCGCCCATCGAGCCGGCGCCGATGACCACGGCCGAGCGGCCGGCCAGCGACCCGATGCGGGCGGTCGCCATGTCGAGCGCGACCGAGACGACCGACGCGCCGGCCGAGTCGATGCCGGTCTCCGAGTGCACCCGCTTGCCCACGGACAACGCGCGCTGGGACAGCTCGTGCAGCGTGCGACCCACGGTGTGATTCGCCTCGGCGGCAGCGTACGCGCGGCGCACCTGCCCGAGGACCTGCGCCTCGCCGACCACGGCGGAGTCGAGCCCGCTCGCAACCGAGAAGAGATGTTCGACGGCGGCTTCGGCGTAGCGGACGTAGGCGTACCGGGTCAGATCCTGCACCGACATGCCGGAGTGCTCGCCGAGCACCTGACCGATCACCGAGAGGGCGCCGTGGAACGCGTCGACCACTGCGTAGACCTCGACGCGGTTGCACGTCGACAACACCATGGCCTCGGTGACCAGCGACGATTGCAGGATCTGCGCAATGATCTTGGCCTGATCGGCCTCGTCGGTGCTCAACTGCTCGAGCACCGACACCGGCGCGCTCCGGTGCGAAACCCCGAAAAGCAGTACGCTCACGGCTTCCTCACCACCCCACCACGGTAATCGCTGACCAGCTGAGCGGCCAAATTCGCTCAGCCGGCCAGATCGGCGCGCAGCCTCGGCTCGTCGAGCTCCCAGTAGCTGTGTTCGGCACCGTCGAGCAGCACGACGGGCAGGCGGTCACCGTATTCGGCGCGCAGCGTCTTGTCCCCCGCTGCGGCGGCCGCGTCGACGTCGGTGACGGTCAGCGTGAAGCCGAGGTCGTCACGCAGCGCGGCCAGCCGGTCGGCCACCTTCTGACACATCGGGCAACCCTGGCGGGTGAGCAGGTGCACGGCGCGGTCCACCCCGCCAGTATCGCCGGACCGTGTCCTACTGTTGTATCCGTGTCCGACGGTACTGAGATCGGCATCGACTCCCGGGCGCAGGAGATCGCCGGGGAGAGCAGCGCCGCCGTCGCGGCCGACGGCCGCAGCGACCCGTCGCTGGAACTCGATGAACAGCAGCCGGGCCCGCCACCGCCGCCCCCGGACCTGACCGCTGCGGCGTTCTTCGACGTCGACAACACGCTGGTGCACGGTTCGTCGCTGGTGCATTTCGCACGTGGGCTCGCAGCGCGCGACTACTTCACCTACAAGGACCTGGTCCGCTTCGCGTTGGCGCAGGCGAAATTCCAGCTCACCGGCCGGGAGAACAGCGACGACGTGGCGGAGGGACGCCGCAAGGCGCTGGCCTTCATCGAGGGCCGCTCGACTGCGGAGCTGGTGGCCCTCGGCGAGGAGATCTACGACGAGATCATCGCCGACAAGATCTGGCCGGGCACCCGCGCGCTGGCCCAGATGCACCTCGATGCCGGTCAGCAGGTATGGCTCGTCACCGCGACGCCCTATGAGCTGGCGGACACGATCGCCCGCAGGCTGGGGCTGACCGGCGCGCTGGGCACGGTTGCCGAGTCGATCGACGGCGTGTTCACCGGCCGTCTGGTGGGTGACATCCTGCACGGCACCGGCAAGGCTCATGCCGTGCGCTCGTTGGCCATCCGCGAGGGCCTCAACCTGCGCCGCTGCACCGCGTACTCCGACAGCTTCAACGACGTGCCGATGCTGTCGCTGGTCGGGACGGCCGTCGCGATCAACCCCGACGCCGACCTGCGCGACCTCGCGCGGGAGCGTGGCTGGGAGATCCGCGACTTCCGCACCGCACGCAAGGCCGCCCGCATCGGGGTGCCGTCGGCGCTGGCCCTGGGCGCGGTCGGCGGCGCGCTGGCCGCCGTGGTGTCCCGTCGCGACACCAAGTAGGCTCGCACCGCCCGAACGACGAAAGCGGATCACACGCATGACCATCGCCGAGAACATCATCGGGACCCACTACCGGTACCCCGACCACTTCGAGGTCGATCGCGAGAAGATCCGGGAGTTCGCCCGCGCCGTCAAAGACGATCACCCGGCGCACTACAGCGAGGAGGCCGCCCGGGAGTGCGGCCACGATGCTCTGATCGCGTCGCTGACGTTCCTGGCAGTCGCCGGCCGGCGTGTGCAGCTGGAGATCTTCAACCAGTTCGACGTGCCGATCAACATGGAACGGGTGCTGCACCGCGACCAGAAGATCACGTTCCACCGGCCGATCCTGGCGGGCGACAAGCTGTTCTTCGACTCCTACCTGGATTCGGTGACCGAGTCGCACGGTGCGGTGGTCACCGAGGTCCGCGGCGAGGTGACCGACGAGCACGGCGAACCTGTGCTGACCAGCGTGGTGACCGTGATGGGCGAGGCGCAGTCGGACACCGAGGCCGACGAGGTCAGCGACCGGATCGCGGCGGCGCGCGACGAAGCGCTGCGCAAGATGGTCGCCAAGCAGACCGCCCAGTAGGACGGGCTCAGCCGAAGAACGTGTTCCTGCGGTTGGCCAGCAGCTGGTAGAGCGTCTGCTGAATCGTCTCCCGGACCTGATCGGTGATCTCGAACGTGATCATCGGATCGTCGGCCGCCGCGTCCTCGTAGTCTGCGGTGGAGATCGGCTCCCCGAACTGGATGTACCACTTGGACGGCAGCGGCACCACGCCCAGCGGACCCGCCAGCGGGAACAGCGGGGTGAGGGGGAAGTACGGCAGCCCGAGCAGCCGAGCGAGCAACTTCACGTCGGCGACCATCGGGTAGATCTCTTCGGAGCCGACGATCGAGCACGGCACGATCGGCGCCTTCGTGCGCAACGCCGCGGAGACGAAACCGCCGCGGCCGAAGCGCTGCAGCTTGTACCGGTCCTTGAAACGCTTGCCCAGACCCTTGTAGCCCTCGGGGAACACCGCGGTGAGTTCGCCGGCGGCCAGCAGCCGGTGCGCGTCGTCGGTGCAGGCCATCGTGTGGCCGGCCTTGCGCGCCGCCTGCCCGACCACCGGCATGTCGAACACCATGTCCGCGGCGAGCAGGCGCAGATCGCGGTGCTCGGGATGGTTGTCGCGGACCGCCACAGAGGTCATCAGCCCGTCGAAGGGCAGCACGCCGGCGTGGTTGGCCACCACGAGAGCCGCACCGGTCTCCGGCAGGTTCTCCACTCCGCTGACCTCGACCCGGAACCACGAGTTGAACAGCACCCGCAGCACCGGCAGGAAGACCGCGTTGTTGAGGTGGGGATCGAACCCGAACTCGTCGACGGTGTAGTCACCGACCATCCTTTTGCGGATGAAGTCGGCCACCGATGCGATCCGGTTGGCGAGCTCACTGGGCTCCGCGTCGGGGCCGGCGCCGAAGCCCGCACCGTCACCACGGTGGGCGTCGATGTCGCGGACGACGGCCGAGAGTTCTTCGGCGGTGGCGCGGCCATCGGCATCGCCGTACAGCGACGGATGCCGTCGAGATCGTTCACCCCGCTGGGCCGCCGCCCGGCGACCCGCCGCACTCCGCCCCGAATTCGAGTGCAGGGGAATGACTTTCGCTTTGGACTCGCCCGCCACTGTTTCGCTTCCCACCTTCGTCGCCCTCGAGCTCGGGTCTCGACGCCCCCTCGCTGATCCCCGAGTCTAACGCCCCAACCGGGCAACTGCCGTCGTAGCGCGGTGCTCCACAGCAGAAATCCAGCCGGGATCGACGATCGGCTTCAACCCCCGGCCGCGCACGTAATCGTCGAACGCCTCCGCCGTCGTCCACTTCGGGACGTAGCCGAGGTCGGTGCGCATACGGGTGGTGTCCATCACGCGGCCGTAGCTGAGATAGTCCAGCCGCTCGCGGTCGAGCTCGGTCGTCCGTCCGGCCCGCCACACCGAGTCGACGGCGGCCAGCGCGGCGCGCGGCATCGGCAGCGCGAGCCGCCCGGAGCGCCGGATCGCCTGGCTCATCATGATCACTCCGGAGGCGCCGATGTTGAAGGTGCCCGCCTTGCCAGCGATCGTCGCCCGCTCCATCGCCCCCAGCGCGTCCTGCTCGTGCAGGAGCTGCATGCGTGCGTCGTGGCCGATGATCGTCGGCACCACGGGTCCGGCCAGATAGCGCGACAGCGCGGTGTCCATGGCGGGGCCGATCATGTTGGCCAACCGCAGGATCGTGACTGCGATGTCGGGCCGGCGGCGGCCCAGCCCACGGGCATAACCCTCGATGTCGATGCTGTCGCGCGCGAAGCCCTCCCCGGGCGGTTTGCGCCGGCTGCTGCTCTCGGCGAACAGCACCGGGTCTCGCGAACTCGACCCGTAGATCTCCGAGGTCGACTTGAGGATCACCCGGCGTACCGACTCGGCCTTCTGACAGGCGGCGAACAGCTGGATCGCACCCATCACGTTCAGCTCTTTGAGCGTGGCGCGCCCGCCGGAGCGGGGCGCGTACGACGCGGCGGCCGCGTGCACGACGGTGTCGACGTCTCCGTTGCGAATCACCTTCGCGATGAACGGGTTCCGAATGTCGGCCCGCACGAACTCCGCGCGCCCCATCCGGCGCAGCAGATCCTTGCTGGGCGCGATCGCGTCGACGGCGATGACGTGGTTGATCAACGGGTTCTGCGCCAGCCGCGCGGTCAGGTACCCGCCGAGGAACCGGCAGGCACCGGTGACGAGGACGACCCTGGGATAACTCAGACCGTCTCGGGTCTCGGAGCCTCCCGAACTACCCCCAGCGTCCATCTGCGCAGCCTAGCCGCAGGTGCAGGCGAACTACTTGCCGAGTTTTCTGCGCTGCACCCGGGTGCGACGGAGAAGCTTGCGATGCTTCTTCTTCGACATGCGCTTACGCCGCTTCTTGATGACAGAACCCATGAACTCCGCTACCTCGGTTTATTCGACGATCTCGACCGGTCACCTTACCTGGCGACGGTCTCCGCACCGAAATCCACCGGGTCACGCGGGCGGAGAACTAGCCGGCGTCGAAGTACGAGCTCTCCAGCATGTCGTGGACGGCCTTGGCGTGGACGCGGAACGAGCGGCCGACCCGCACCGCAGGCAGCTCGCCGTTGTGCACCAGCCGGTACACGGTCATCTTGCTGACCCGCATCAGGCTGGCCACCTCTGCCACGGTGAGAAATTGAGCTCGAGGCGGCTGGCCATCGGACTGACCGGCGTCACGCGCCGCCTTTCCGCTGGCTGAATCCCGCGCCGACGGCCCGTTCATAGACGTCATCGCAACCCAATCCATCAGGCGCGGGCAGTTCCAGCGGCTTCCCCACCGCTGGCACCGACCCGCGCTACCACTGGGAGAATAGCGTGGCGGGTGGGGTTACTGCGACGGGTGTGGGCTAATCAGTTCGAAATTCCTGAACTACTCAGGTGTAATTCCTAGCTGCTCAGAGCGGTTTTTGGCAGCCTCGACCGCGTTGGCGACCGCCGCGCGCAGGCCACCGCGCTCGAGTTCCCGCAGCCCAGCGGCCGTGGTGCCCCCGGGAGAGGTGACGGTCGCCCGCAGCTGCGCCGCGGAGGTGTCGGTCGGCGACGCCATCGCCCCCGACGGCCCCGCCGCTTCGCTGCCGTCGGCGTCCAACCGCTCCAGCAGCATCGCCGCCGAGCCGGCCATCGTCTGCACCACCAGATCGGTCGCCACGGATCTCGTCAGGCCCGCCTCGACGGCGGCGTCCACGAGCGCCTCGACCATCAGGAAGAAGTACGCGGGGCCGGACCCGGAGACGGCGGTGACGGTGTCGATCTGGCTCTCCGCGACGGTCAGCACCCCGCCGACGGCGTCGAACAGCGCCGAGACCCCCCGGACGTGCTCGGCCGTGGCGAAGCGCCCCGGGGCGACCGCACTGACCCCGCCGCCGACCAGCATGGGGGCGTTGGGCATGACCCGCACGACGGGCGATCCGGCGGGCAGCTTGTTCTCGAAGTAGGCCGCGCTGACGCCGGCCGCCACCGTCACGAAGATCTGCTCGTCGGCCTCGCTGTCGGCTCGGGCCGCGGTGTCGACGATGTCGCCGATCACGCTGCCGACATCGCCGGGCTTGACCGCGACGATCACGTACGTGGCGCTGTCGACGGCTTCGGCCACCGAGGCGATGCGGACCGCGTACTTGTCCGCCAGGTAGGTACCGCGGCTCGGGTTCTTCTCCGCGACCACCAGATCCTTGGTCTGGCGCCCGGCCCGCAGCAGCCCTGCCAGCAATGCCTCCCCGATGCTTCCGCCGCCGATGATCGCGATTCTGGCCATGCGGGACAGCATGTCACGGCTGTGTCGATCGGACCCGGAGCGACTCAGTCGACAGCGGCGGGTACCAGGGCCAGCTGCCGGGACTGCACGACGATGCGGCCTTCGCGGTCCACGACGATGTGGTCCTCGTCGAACCACTCCTGACCGATCTGGGTCGTCGTGCACATCACCCGCAGCCACCCATCGACCGGCACGGCGCGTACATAGGCCGTCAGCTGCACGGTGGGGGCCCAGCCGAATCTGTTGACCCCGAACGTGACCGGAGCCGACACGTCACCGCACAGCAGCGCGAACAGCACGTCGGGCGCCACCCCCTTGGGCCGGACCCAGTACTCGATCATCGGCGGGCCGCCGTCACCGCGCGGTGTGAACGACCTCAACGACGGGCGGATGTCGCAGCCGCGGGACAGATGGACGACATCGGCCATCGGATGCCCAGGGCCGATCGGTTCGAGGCCGGGCGGCGGCTCCGGGGGCATCAACGGCAGCACCGGGTTGACCGACAACAGCGGCGGCACATGGTCTTCGGGGCGCCCGAGCGTGATCGCGGCCCGCAATGCGGTGCGCTGGCCCTGGTTCAGCTCGACGTCGATCAGACTGACGCGACGCCCGCGTTTACGCACCGTCGTCACGATCTGCATGGGACCGGGATCGGGTGCCCACAGGAAGCTGCCCGACACCGCGATGGGTTGCGCGCCGGGTTCGCCGTGCTCGGTGCGCGCAGCGTGAGCGCACAGGGCGAGCATCGCGCCGCCGTGCACCTTGGCGCCGATGGTCCAGTGCTCGTTGAGCAGACCGTGGTAGACACCGGCGCCATCGGGCGTCAGCGCCATCGCGTCGGTGAACAGCGTCGAACTCGTCATGTGTCCTCGAAATCAGCGCAGCAGGTGCGTGCGGGCGAACTGCAGGGACTCGGCCAGCAACTCCTCGCGCTCGGCGGCCGACCGCGCGGCGGAGGTCGTCACCTCGAGGATCACATGGCCTGCGAAGTCACCGGCGGCCAGCGTCTCGCAGATCTCCACGGCCGGCTGCGTTCCGCGCCCGGGGACGAGGTGCTCGTCGGTCGGGCCGCCGCTGCCGTCGCACAGGTGCAGATGGACCAGACCCTCCCCCATCCGGCGCGCCATGTCGACGGCATCGGAGCCGGCCGTCGCGGCGTGCGACAGGTCCAGCGTGTAGTGCGCATGCCCGCCGTCGAGCGGATCGTAGGACGGCGCGAACGCCGAGATGCCTGGGCCGGGGGCGCCACCGCGCTTGCGCATCCGGTCGATCGACGTCTGCCCCGAGCCGAAGAAGCGGTCGGCGCGGAACGGGAACATGTTCTCCACGGCGACCATCACGTCACCGCCCGCTTCGAGTTGGGCCACCTGAGCGGCGAACCCCTCGGCGTACCGCCGCTGCCAGCGGAAGGGCGGATGGACCACGACGGTCTGAGCCCCGAGCTGCTCGGCGGCGCGCACACTGCGGTCCAGCTTCGCGATCGGATTGGCGCCCCACACGCGCTGCGAGATGAGCAGGCAGGGAGCGTGCACGGAGAGCACCGGCACGTCGTAACGCCGCGACAATTCTTCGACGGCGTCGATGTCCTGGCTGACCGATTCCGCCCACACCATCAACTCGACGCCGTCGTATCCCAATTCGGCAGCGAGCTCGAAAGCGGCCTCGGTCTTCAGCGGGTAGACCGAGGCCGTCGACAGGCCGACTTTGATGGCAGGGCGCACCCCGGTCAGCCCGATCGCAGCAACGCCAGCGGCCCGAGGGTGACGAGCGCCCCGACCGCCACAGCTATCAGCGTGCTGCCGATGTCTTCGGTCTTGCGCACCACGCGGACCCCGACGACCAGGCCGAGGATCACCAACACCGAGAGCACCAGGGCGACGATGTTGTTCCACTTCCACAGCTGGTCGAACGCGACGAACAGGCCGGCGCCGAAGACGACGGCCACGACGCTCTGACCAACCACCCACAGGCCGTGGACCAGCGGTGACATGGTGCGCGGCGCATCGAGGTCCTCGTCCGCGTCGTCGCTGTCGGCGTCGGCGTCGGTTGCGGTGGACAGCCGGGTATCCCGGCGGGCCACGTCGTCGGCGACGGTCTGACCACCGAAGAGCGGATCCTGGGTGGAGCGCAGATACGACGGGAGTTCGTCCTCGTCGGTGTCGGTGTCGGTATCGGTATCGCTGTCGGCTTCGGTGTCGGTGTCGGTCGGGGACTCGATCTCCGCTGCGACGTCCTCGTTCTCGTCCTCGGGTTCCTCCGGCACCTCGGTGCCGCCGGCCTCGTCGACCTCGGTGTCGACGTCGGTGTCGACCGGGTCGGGGCTCATCAGTTCCGCGTCGACGGCCGGGGCGCTCTTGCGGCCGAACCGGCCGAACGGCGAGCGACGCGACGCGCGTTGCGTGTCCTCGGGGGTGTCCTCGGCGATGTCCTGGGACTCGGCCGTGTCTTCGGAAGTGTTTTCTGCAATGTCTCCGGCAGTGACTTCGGCAGTGTCCTCGGACGTGTCTTCGGCGTCCCGGCTCTCTTCGACCTCGACGAGTTCGTCGTCGACCTCAGCCGCTTCGGCCGCATCGGCGAGCTCGTCGTCGTCAGCCACCTCATCGACGGTCTCCGGGCCGGCCACCTGCTCGGGCTCCGGAGTCGGCTCCGGTTCAGGTGCCTGTTCGGCGGCGGGTTCGTCGGGCCGCACGATCGGGATCTCGCCCGTGAGCTCGGCGACGGTGACCGCGTCGGCGTTGCCGCGACGACGACGGCGGCGGCCGCCGACCGGGGGCGCGCCGATCGTGCCGTTCTTGGCCAGCAGCTCGGCGACCGAGATCGGCCGGGTGTTGGTGTAGTCGTCTGGTCCAGTCATCGCCTGCTCGCCCTCGCGGTTGCCTGCTTACCGTCCAGCATTACGCACCGACACCCGCCTCGAAGGCGAATGCCCACCCACGAGCGCCGTACCGTCGGCTTCGCTGTCGAGTTTCCGCAGGATCAAGCCCTCCCGCAACGCCCACGGGCAAATGTCTACGCTTTCGATACCTAGGGCTTTCATGCTCGCCTCGGCCACCAGGGCGCCCGCCACGATCTGCGGCGCACGGTCGGCGCTGACTCCTTCCAGCTCGGCACGGTCGGACGCGGTCATCCTAGAGATGAAAGCTATGAGCTGACGAAGACCCGCAGCCGTCAGCGTGCGCTTGACGCGTGGACCGGCCCCCGACGGTGCCGCGCCGGTGAGCCGAGCCAGGGAGCGGAACGTCTTCGACGTCGCGACCGCCAGATCGGGACTGCCGGCTTCGGTGATCGCGGCGCCGGCCTCGGACAGTTCGTTGGCCAGCCAGTCCCGCAGCATCGCCACGCGACGGCGGCCGGGCGGGTCCTCGGGCAACCACTCCCGCGTCAGCCGGCCCGCACCCAGCGGCAGCGACATGGCCACGTCGGGCTCCTCGTCGACACCGCTCGACAGTTCCAGCGACCCGCCGCCGATGTCGATGTTGATGATGCGTCCGGCGCTCCAGCCGTACCAGCGCCGCACCGCCAGGAACGTCAGCCGCGACTCGTCGACACCGCTGAGCACCCGCAGATCCACGCCGGTGTCCGATTTCACCCGCGACAGCACGTCTTCGGAGTTCTTGGCGTCCCGCACCGCCGACGTCGCGAACGCCATCAGCTCCGAACACCCCGAACTGGTGGCGATCTTGGCGAATTCGTCGATCGTGCCGATCAGCTTGTCGGCGCCGCGGCGCGTCAGCTTGCCGGACGTGTCGATGGCTTCGGCCAGCCGCAGCGAAGCCTTCGTCGAACTCATCGGCGTCGGATGCCCACCACGGCGCGCGTCCACCACCAGAAGGTGGACGGTATTGCTGCCCACGTCGAGCACGCCTAATCGCACCCGTCCAACCTAATGGGTCTACCGTGGAAAACCGTGACTGGTCCGTATCCGGGTGAGGTGGAACTCGATTTCGCCCGCGAGTGGGTGGAGTTCTTCGACCCCGAAGATCCCAAGCATCTGATCGCCGCGGACATGACCTGGCTGCTGTCCCGGTGGACGTGCGTGTTCGGCACACCGGCGTGCAAGGGCACCGTGGCCGACCGTCCCGACGACGGATGTTGTTCCCACGGCGCGTTTCTCTCCGACGACGACGACCGCGCCAAGCTCGACGACGCGGTGAAGTTGCTCACCGACGAGGATTGGCAGTTCAGGGACAAGGGCCTGGGCAAGAAGGGTTACCTGGAGCGGGACTCCTACGACGACGAGCCGGCGTGGCGGACGCGAAAGTACAAGGGCGCGTGCATCTTCCTGAACCGTCCAGGATGGCCGGGCGGGATCGGGTGCTCGCTGCACACCAAGGCGTTGCAGCTGGGCGTGGAGCCGCTGACCCTCAAACCCGAGGTGTGCTGGCAGCTGCCGATCCGCCGCACGCAGGAGTGGGTGACACGTCCCGACGGTTCGGAGATCCTGAAATCGACGATCACCGAGTACGACCGGCGCGGCTGGGGCGAGGGCGGCCTCGACCTGACGTGGTACTGCACGGGTGATCCGAACGCCCACGTCGGTGAGAAGCCGGTGTGGCAGTCCTACGCGCCCGAGCTGACCGAGCTGATGGGCGAGAAGGCCTACGCGGAGTTGGCCGCAATGTGCAAGCGGCGCAGCGCATTAGGGCTGGTTGCTGTACACCCGGCCACGCGGGCCGCCGAGTGACGCGAACGGGGTAGCGAGCCGGCGCGGCGCCGCAGTGCGCCGCAGCGCCGGGGCGACGGGGCGTCCCTGCAACAGGCCGGTCACGTGGCCCGCGTCGATCGCGTATCGGTAGACGGGCAGCGTGTCGCGCACGGCCTCGATCGTCAGATCGACGGCGTCGTCGTCGTGCGCGGCCGACGTCACGAACGACTGGCCGAGCACCCCACGACGCAGCAGTTCCTGCATGAACAGCGTGCGGTACGCCTGCGACGGCACCCCGTCGGCATCGCGGGTGACGAACACCAGGCACGACGGGCGGCCCGTCACCGTCAGGTGATCGGACAGCCCCGCCTCGGCGATCGCGGCGTTCGCACCGGCCGCGAGCCGGCGGCCCGCGTCCTCCATGCGCGCCACCGGATCCTCGGTCCGGTAGGCCGCGACGACGGCGCGGAACGCTGCCAGCGACGCCGTCTCTGGACCGTGCGTGGTCGACAGCAGGAACACCCGCTCGCCGTCGGTGCGCAGCCCGCCGCGTTCCATGTACTCGCGCCGGCCCGCCAGCGCCGACAGCGGGAAACCGTTGGCCATCGCCTTACCCCAGCACGACAGGTCGGGGGTCACCCCGTATACGGATTGCGCGCCACTGGCTGCCCAGCGGAAACCGGTGATCATCTCGTCGAACACCAGCAGCGTCCCGTGCCGGTCACACAGCTCCCGCACGCCCTGCAGATAGCCGGGCTCCGGTTCTGAGGTGGCCGTGGCGGCTTCCATCACGACGCAGGCGATGTCGCCCGCCGACAGCAGCGCAGCCAGCGCGCCGAGATCGTTGTACGGGAAGCGCTTCGTCGCTGCGGCGTGTTCGGCGGGGATGCCGCCGGCCATCGGCGTGGCGCCGATGAACCAGTCATCGGTGGAGAAGAACGGTTGGTCGCAGATGGCGACCGCGACCCGGCCGGTGACCGCGCGGGCCAGCCGGACGGCAGCGGTCGTGGCGTCGGAGCCGTTCTTTCCGAATTTCACCATGTCGGCACCGGGCACCAGGGTCAGGAAATCCTCGGCGGCAGCGACTTCGGATGCGGTGGGCCTGCTGAAGTTGATGCCGCCGGCGATCGCTCTGGTGACGGCCTCGACGACGGGCGGGTAGCCGTGTCCGAGCGTCACCGAGCGCAACCCCATGCCGTACTCGACGAACTCGTTGCCGTCGACGTCCCACACCCGTGCGCCCGAACCGTGGGTGAGCACGGGCGGCATCGACTCCGGGTACTGGTCGGCCCCGCGCGCGTAGGTGTGAGCCCCGCCGGGCACCAGGTCGTGCAGACGATCCTGCATCATCCGCGACCGGGCGAAAACTCGTGCATCCGAGGCGAAGTCGTCGATCACCCAGCGTCCGGCCAGCTCAGGCAGGCGTTGCGACACCTCGGCGAGCAGATCGGGCAGCGTCAGCAACACCGTGTCGGGCCCGGCCGCGACGAGGTCCTGCGGCGAGATGATGGGGATGTCGGTGCCCGGCATCCTGCAGCCCTGCTTGGCCGGAGAAGCGTCGGCGACCGCTGCGATCAGCGACGCATCGGCGCCGGCACGCGAGAACAACGCCACCGCGCGGGACGCCGCACCGTAGGCGTACACCCGCCGGCCCGCGCGACGCTCGGCTTCCAGCCACCGCCGCAGCGCGACGGTCTGCCTGTCGGCGGCATCCTGCAGCACCCCGATCGTCGCCGGATCGGTCATGGCGGCCTCCGCACGCAGCAGCTCGGCAACCGCGGGACCGGGCTCACCGGTGCCGTGCACGGCGGCCACCAGAACGGTGCCGCCGTACAGGTCGAAGGTCCACGCGTCAACGGGCCGCATACCGACGTCGGCGAGTTGCGCGACGATCGCCGGCGTCGAGTAGTAGGCGAAGTGGCCGTGACGCAACGCATTCCACTGGCCGCCGCGCACGATCGCGGCGAGCGTGTGGAACTGCAGGAGCAGTACGCCATCAGGCGCGGTGGCGGCGGCACGCCGGGCGAACGCCGCCTGCTGATCGGCTTCGTGCATGATGCCGAAGCAGTCCAGCACCACGTCCGCCGGACCCTCCGAGCCGTCGTAACCGCGCTGGGCCAGCAGGGGCAGCCAGCTGCCGCCGTGCGGGCTCCCGAATTCGCGCACCGTCCCGCCGGGCAGCCAGCCGTCCGCAGCGACCCGCGAGACAGCCTCTGCTGCTTGATCTTTCAATGCCTGGGGTTCCACACCGCGCGGCTCGGCGGTCTCTGTGTCGTCCTCGGCGAGCTGAGCGAGTCCGCAGGCGCCGCAGACGACCATGACGAGCGGATGGACCGCCTCCGGCACGGCCGCCGGTGTGTCGGCGGGCGGGAAGTGGTCGGCCGCGGGAACGGCCCCGAGATCGAGCACCCGATGCAGCCGCGGGTGCCGACAACTGCGGCACGTGCCGTCGAGCCGGGCCCTGGTCATGTCACTGCTCATGTCACGATGTCTTCGTGCGTATCGAACCGGGCCGCCTCGCCGGCGTCGTCACCTTCGTCCCGCAGCCGCACCACGACGAGCGCGGATGGTTCACCCGCACCTTCGACGCCGAGGTCTTCGACCAGTGGTGCGCCACCCGAGGCGTCGACAGCACAGCCGCCCGCTTCATCCAGGATTCCCAATCCCGCTCGGCGCGTGGCGTGATCCGCGGCATGCACGGCCGCCGCGCCCCCGGCGAGGCCAAACTGGTGCGCTGCGCGCGCGGCGCGGTGCACGACGTGCTCGTCGACGCCCGGCCGGACTCGCCGACATTCGGAGAGCACGAGGCGTTCCTGCTCGACGACACCACGTGTGCACACCTGTTCGTGCCGCCGGGCATGCTGCACGGTTTCCAGGCGCTGACCGAGTGGGCCGACGTGTGCTACCGCATCGACCGCGCCCACGACCCGGCCGACGATCTCGCCGTGTCGTGGCAGGACCCCACGCTGGGCATCGAGTGGCCGATGCCGCCGTCGACGATGTCGGCGCGCGACGCCGGGGCGGGCAGCTGGCCGGAGCTGCTCACACGAATTCGCTGACACGACGCATCATCTCGTCGAGGCGGCCGGCGCCCTGCAGATGGGCGAGCCGGGCCAACCGGGTGAAGGTGTGCTCGAAATCGGCTGTGGTCAATCCGTGGCGGGTGTAGGCGTCGGCCAGTTCGACCGCACCGTCGGCGACCGAGATCGCCGCCTCGAAACCGAGTTCGGCACGCGCGCGGGTGAAGTCGACGCGATAGGAACGCGGGTCGGCGCCGGTCTCCCCGGTGATGTCCACCCGTGCGCCCGGAACCGCCTCGGCGACGCGGCGGGCGATCTGCTCGACGGTGACGTTGTTGACTTCGCTGCCGATGTTGTACGCCCGGCACGACACCAGCTCCGCGGGCGCGGTCAGGCACAGTGCGAACGCGGCCGCGATGTCACGCGCGTGCACCAGCGGGCGCCACGGTGTGCCATCGGAGAGCACCCGCACCACCCCGGTCAGCACCGCGGAGCCGACGAGATTGTTGAGCACGATGTCGGCGCGCAACCGCGGTGAGAACCCGAACGCGGTGGCGTTGCGCAGGAACACCGGGGTGAACCCGGCGTCGGCCAGCGCGCTCAGGTCGTCCTCGACGCGGACCTTGCTCACCGCGTACGGCGTCAGCGGGCGCAGCGGCGCGTTCTCGTCGACCAGACCGTCGCCCGCGGCGCCGTACACCGAGCACGTCGATGCATAGCAGAACCGTTGTACACCAGCCTCTTTCGCCATCCTGGCCAGCCGCACCGACGCGTGATGGTTGATGTCGTGGGTGATGTCGGGGTTGAGCGCGCCCAGCGGATCGTTCGACAGCGCGGCCAGGTGCACGACCGCGTCGAATCCGCGCAGCTGCTCGACCGTGACGTCGCGCAGGTCGACCCCCAGCGCCGGCGGATCGGCCGGCGCCGGTCCCAGCACGCAGTCGGCGAACAACCCGCTGTCGAGCCCGACCACCTCGTGTCCGGCCGCCTGCAGCACCGGCACCATCACCGTGCCGAGATAGCCCTGGTGGCCCGTCACCAATACCTTCATGCCGCCTCCCCGAATCTCACGATCGTCTTCTCCACGAGGAACGCCTCGGCGTGCTCGCTGCGGCACTGCACGCCGCGTAGCCGGGACAGACCGAGGAACGCGTCCTCGTCGAACCAGTCGCGCTCGGTCTGCGACGGGTAGTGCTTGTGCAGCAGGCGCGCCTTCTCCCGCGCGATCTCCGCGGTGACGGGATGGAACACGCTGGGCGTCGGGGTGTCCGACTCCCACTTGAGGATCTCGTAGCCCAGGATCAGCTGGTCGCGGAACTCCGTCGGGGTCAGCTCGGCCAGCAGCCGGTGATCCTGGTGGGCGTCAGCCCGATGGGTGGCGAACACGACGTCGGGCTCGCAGCTGCGCCGGAAGCTGCGCAGTCCGTTCTTGACGTCGTTCCAGTGCGCGGGCGTCGCCCCGTCGGGGATGCCCAGCAGCGTCAATTGCACTTCGGCGTCGGGGCAGAACTCCGCCAGCGCACCGCGCTCCTCGGCCTCCCGGACGGTGCCCGCGCCGCAGAGCACGAGGGCGTGCACCCGCAGTCCCGGGTGCGCGCGGCTCAGTGTCAGCAAGGTGGCACCCATGCCGATGGCGATGTCGTCGCAATGTGCACCCAGGACCGCGATCTCGCGCAGCGCGCCGGTCTGCAGCGGGATCACGACGCCACCGCTTTCTCGTCTTCCCACAGGGCCCACGGCCGGTTCCCGGTCCGGTACGCGGCGTCGAGTTCGGCACGCTCCTTGAACGTGTCGGCCGGTTTCCAGAACCCGAGATGCTTGTAGCCGTAGAGCTTTCCGCGGGTGGCGAGTGCGCCGCAGACGTCCTCGACCAGATCGCAGTTCTCCGTCAGCATGTCCAGTACGGCGCCAGAGAGGACGAAGTATCCGCCGTTCTCCCAGATCGGCAGCCGGGACACCGGAGTGATCCCGGTGACCGAGCCGGCGTGCGGGCCGGATTCGATCACGTCGACGCAGTGGAACGACGATTGTGGCGGGACGATCAGCATGGACGCGGTGGCCCCGGATTCCTTGACCTCGGTGATGATGTCGTTCATCGGGGCGTCGGTCAGGACGTCGGCGTAGTTGGCGAGGAAGTACTCCTCCCCCTCCAGATACGGCCGAACCCGCCGAAGACGTTCCCCAATGGGCGATTCGGCGCCGGTGTCGACGAACGTGATGGTCCAGTCGCTGATGTCGGTCTGCAGCAGCTCGACCTTGCCGCCGCGGATGACGAAGTCGTTGGACACCGATTCCCGGTAGGACAGGAAATAGTTCTTGATGTGCTCGGCACCGTAACCCAGGCACAGCACGAAATCGGTGTGGCCGAAGTGCGCGTAGTAGCGCATCACGTGCCAGATCAAGGGTCGCGGACCGATCATCTGCATCGGCTTGGGGATCTCGTCGTCGCTCCCGTTACGCATCCGCATGCCGTAACCGCCGCAGAACAGGACCACCTTCATCGTTGTTTTCCTTCCGCCAGATCGACGACGTGCAGTGTGGGGAGCGGATAGACCAGCCGCGCGCCCCACGACCCCGCGTAGCGCAGCTGTTCGGTGATCTCCTGCTCCAGATTCCAGGGCAGCACGACGATCACGTCGGGCTGATCCTTGGCCAGGAGTGCCGGATCGTGGATCGGGATGCGGGTTCCCGGGGTGAAACGGCCGTGTTTGTAGGGGTTTCGGTCGACCGTGTACTCGAGCAGGTCCGGCCGGATGCCGCAGTAGTTGAGCAGGGTGTTGCCCTTGCCGGGCGCACCGTAGCCCACCACCCGCTCACCGCGGGCGCGGCAGTCCAGCAGGTACCGCAGCAGGTCGTGCCGGATGGTCTCGGTCCGTGGCCGCAACGTGAGGTAGCCGCCGATGTCGTGCAGGCCGGCGCGCTCCTCCTCGGCGAGCGCCTCGGCCACCCGTGGCGAGGGCGCCACGTCGAGCTCGGCGGGCCGCGCCCACAGCCGGATCGAACCGCCGTGCGTCGGCAGCATCTCGACGTCGACGACCGACAGACCGCCGACCCTCAGCGCCCGGATCGCCGACAGCACCGTGTAGTACTGGAAGTGCTCGTGGTAGATCGTGTCGAACTGCCCCAGCGACACCAGGTTCAGCGCGTGGTGCACCTCGATGCTGCACCAGCCGTCGTCGGCGAGCAAGGCCCGCAGTGACCGGGTGAACCCGTTCAGGTCGGGGATGTGGGCGTAGACGTTGTTGGCGACGACGAGATCGGCCGGACCGTGTTCGGCGCGCGTCGCGGCGGCCACCTGCTCGTCGAGGAACGCCGAGACCGTCGGCACGCCGCGGCGGCGCGCGGCATCGCCGACGTTGACCGACGGTTCGATGCCCAGGCACCGGATACCGGCGTCGACGACGTGGGTGAGCAGGTATCCGTCATTGCTCGCGACTTCGACGACGAACGAATCCTCCCGCAGGCCAATCCGTTCCGTTGCGTCGTCGACGTAGCGGCGGGCGTGTTCGACCCAGCTGTCCGAGTACGAGGAGAAGTAGGCGTATTCGGTGAAGGTGTCTTCGGGGGTGATCAGCGCGGGGATCTGCAGCAGCAGGCAGTCCTGGCAGACCCGCAGATGCAGCGGGAAGGTCGGTTCCGGGGCGTCCAATTCCCCTGCGGTGAGGAACTTCTCACACGGCGGGGTGGCGCCCAGATCCAGCACGCTGTGCATCCTGGCCGAACCACACAAGCGACACGTCACGATAGAAGTCCTTTCGCTTCGACCCCGCCGCCGGGGGCGCCGTTGCCGACCCGGCGCAGCCACACGATCGCGGGCCCGATCAGGATCGCTGCGGACAGCGCCTCGGCCGCCAGGTACGCCCATCCGACGCCGACGATGCCCATCGACCGGGTGGCGAACCACGAACCGGCGATGATCACGACGGTCATCAGCGCTTGCACGCTCAGATACAGCCCGAGGGTGCGGCGCACCCGAGAGAAGCCTTCGTAGACCGCGGCGACGCCGGAGAGCGGCAGGAAGGCCGCCGCCAACCACAGCAGACCGTGTGCCTCGGCGCGGTACTCCGGGCCGGCGATGCTCAGCATCAGCGGACCCACCAGCACCAGGCCGGCGGACGCGGCGATCGCCACGGCCGCCAGCGTGCGCACCATGCGCCAGGACAGCGCGGCGATCTGCTCGGGATGGGCGGCCACCTCGGCGACGTACGGGCTGACGACCAGGTGCAGCATCAGGTAGAGCGCGCTGATCATCGCCCACGCGACCGCGAAGTAGGCGTTGGCCGCCTCACCGACCTGCGTCACCACGATCAGCGGAACCACCAGCGGCCCGATCGACCACAGTGACGCGATACCGAACGAGGACCCGAAGTACGACCACATCTGCCGGCGCGGAGGCAGGTCCGGCTCCCGGTGCCAACGCGGGTTCCTGCGGCTGCGCCTGGCCAGGACGGCATAGGTGACCAGCGCTGCCACCGCGGCCGTCAGCGTCCAGCTCAGCACGATGGTCGCGGCGTGATCCCAGATCGCCAGCGCCGCCACCGCGGCCAGCTTCGCGACCGCGTGCACGAGGTTCTTCACGGCGGCCCAACGCGCCACTCCCAGCCCGGCGGAGGCCTTGTCGAGCAGCGCGAACACGGCGAGGACGAGCACCATCAGCGGGAAGCCGACCATCGCCGAGGGGGTCTGGAACAGCGGATCCCGCGGACCGAACGCCACCAGCGCGGCACCCGTCAGCAGCCCCATCGCGGCCACGAGCACGAAACCGCGCCGCAGCAGGACCGGAGCTCGCGTGCCGGCAATCGGCAGGAACCGCTCGTAGAGAACGTCGATACCGAGCGTGGACATCGTCGACAGCAACACCGCGGAGGTGATGAGGGCGGACGCCACACCCACCTGGTCGGGCGGGAACAGGCGCGCGGCGACGGCCCAGAAAGCCAGTCCCAGAACGCCTGTCGACGCTGTCGACAGGATCAGGGCGACCGTGTTGAGCCGCAGGTTCTGGGCGGCCGTGGGGTCCGCGCCTGCACCGTCGGGCCGCAGCGCCGACAGGGCCGGGCTCATCGGGGCACCGCCAACGGTGTCACCGACCGTCCTTCCCGGCGCGCGGCACGGTAAGCACGGAAGCCCGCCAGCACCGACCGCCACGCCGGCGTGGTGAGCCCCTCGGGAAGCAGCTCGACGAGGTCGTCCGCCGGTCGCGAGGTCGCCGCCGAATCCGCCAGGTACGTGGCGAACTGGGGGGCCTTGCGCACCGCGGTGGCGAAGGCTTTCGGGGCGATCGCGGGGTCCATCGCGATCTTGGCGATCCACGCGCCCAGACCGACCCCGTAGGTGCGGCTCTGCGCGGCGAGCCCCTCGCTGCTGGCGCGGTGCCGGTGCCACACGATCGATGCCGGGTCGTAGACCAGTTGACCGCCGGCGCGCAGCAGCCGGAAGAACATGTCGAGATCTTCGCCGCCGCCGGTGGGGGAACCGGCGCCGAGCGCCTCGTCGAAACCGCCGACGCGCACCACCGCTTCGCGATCGACGGCGAAGTTGGCCCCGGTGCCGTAGTGCCCGACGGCGAACGGGAACAGTGGGATGTCGAGAGGCGCTGCCGCCCACTCGAAGACGCGTGTCCGAAGACATACCGACCAGCCCACCCGGGCGTCGAAGTAGGCCTGCGCAGGAGTCCGCAGCTCCGCGGCGGGCACCAGGCCCGAGACGCACGACACGGAGTCTCCGCGGGTGAAGCCGCGCGCGACCGCGGTGAGCCAGTGCCGGTCGACGACGACATCGTCGTCGGTGAACGCCACGATGTCTCCCGCGGCGGCCAGCAGTCCTGTGTTGCGGGCACGCGAGAGGCCGGGGCGCGGTTCGTCGATCACCCGGACCCGCGGATCGCCGAGTGCGGCGACGTAGCGATGGGTGGCGGTGGTCGCCGCGGCGTTGTCCACCACGATGATCTCGAAGTCGGGGTAGTCGAGCGCCCGGACCGAATCGAGGGCCGTCTGCAGCATCGACACCCGGTCGCGGGTACAGATCACGACGGAGATGGCCGGCGGCGGGTCCGCGAGGACCGGAGGCGCCGGTGGGGTGGGCAGCGCGGCGGTCAGGGCGCGCAACTGGTCCGCGTCCACCGTGGCGTCCACGACGTCGGCGGTGACGAACCCGAGCGGGCCGCCTTCGGCCCGCACCAGCAGTCGCGCCGTGCCGAATCCGTCGGCACCCTCCAGGCGATAGCGCGGCGTGCCGGTGTCGAGCGCATCGGTCCACACTTCGCCGATCCACGTCGCACCCGACCAGGTGGGGGATTCCGCAGCCGGCAGTACCGGGGCGATCTTCGCCTCGGGCAGAGTCACATCGGTCATGAGCACGCACCACCCCGGCCGGACACGACGCCGCGCACGTAACCGGCGGTGGTGACGACGAGGCCGGCCACGATCATGGCCGCGCGAGCACGCCCGCCCGGCTGCCGCGAGGTCACCTCGCGGATGACAGCGCGCGGCAGCACGCGGGTGGCGTAGCTCTGCTCGCTGTCCAGCGACTTCGGTGCTGCGGCCAGTCTGGTCACCACGGCCTTGGACATTCCTTCGTGGTAGCAGCGGCGCAGGAAGTACCGCGGCGTCGCGCGATCGGCGCTGACGTGGTGCGACACCGCCGCGGACGGATCGAGCAGCACCCGATGGGTGGGACGCTGCGAGCGCACCCGCAGGAACAGCTCGGTTTCCTCACCCCCGACCGGCACCGCACCCACGCGGCCGACCTCGGAGCGGAACCCACCGAGCTCGGCGAAGACGGAGCGGCGCAGAGACATGTTGCAGCCCAACGGGTTACGGACCGAAGCGAGCCGCTCCGGCTGGCCGACGTAGCTGCAGCCCACCACCCAGTCGAACTCGGCCGGCATCCACCGCGGCCTGCCCTGGGGCCACACCGGTGCGGCGTGGCCGCCGACCCCGACGACCTGCGGATCGTCGTAGTGCCTCACCAGAGCGGCGCTCCAGCCCGGCTGCGCCGCCGCGTCGTCGTCGAGGAACGCGACGATCTCACCCGTGCTGGCCGCCACGCCCGTGTTGCGCGCTCCCGACAGGCCACGCTCATACGCGTTGCGGCGCAGCGTGATCCGCGGATCACCTCCGAATCGGGCTGAGACCCGCGCGAAGAGCTCCTCGTTGTGGTCGATCACGATCACCAGTTGCGACACCGTGTCCGGCTCAGCGGCCTGTTCGGCCAGCACCGATCCCACCGAGCGGCAGAGATCGTCCCAGCGCTGGACGGTGTAGGCGCAGACGACGACCGACAGGCTGCGCGCGCCGCGCCGCACCTGAGGGTCACCGACGTTCTGCAAGAGCATCGCCGCGGGGGTCCTTTCCTGCTCGTCGGAGGGTCGCGCACCGGCGCCGCTCACGCAGATTGCTCAGTGCGTACAGACCGGTGCGGCGCAGCTGCATGTCGTAGGACCGGAAGCGGCCGTAGAGCACGTCCCCGGTGGTGACACGCCACCGCGTGTCGGCGGCCAGGTGATCGCTGAACCCCAGCTGCTGGCGCAGCTGCGAGCGCGCAGACGTCATCGCCGTGGTGGAGCCGCTGGCGATCCGGAACGCCGCCAGAGTCGAAGGGATGCCGTAGAAGTCGCCGCGGTCGAGCAGCCGGACCCACAGGTCCAGTTCGCTGAGGAACGAGGTGACGTGCCGGAAGCCACCGCAGCGGTCGAAGTCGTCGCGGCGGAACATGGCCGCGACCGGCGGCCCGACCGGGTTGGTGCCGCTGCGCACGATGCGCCGGACCACCCGACCGGCCGGCTGCAGGCCCACGATCCCCGCCAGCCCCCGGGCAGGGCGCATCATCGCGCCGCAGTCGTCCACGAAGTCGGTGCGCGCCGACACCAGCGTCACTTTCGGCATCGCGTCGAGAACGGAAGCCTGCAGGCGCAGGCAGTTCGGCGCGACGATGTCGTCGGCACACACCACCTTCACGTATCTCCCTCGGCTTTCCTGCACCGCGATGTTGAAGTTGTCCATCATCGGAACGGTGACGTCGTTGCGCAGCACCCGAATCCGAGGATCTGCGACCCTGTCGAGGATCTGTGCCGTCTCGTCCGTGCTGTTGTTGTCGATGACCACGATCTCGAAGTCGTCGCAGTCCTGCGCCAGGGCGCTGTCGAGCGTGGCCGTCAGATGCCGCCCCGCCTGATAGGCCGGTATGCAGATCGACACCCGCGGGCGCGGAACGCGACCCTGCGTCTGGCGCACCGGCTCGGACAGCGCCGTGTGCACGCTCGTCGAGATGATTCCGGCCATGTCGTCTTCCCCCCGGTCGACTTCTACTTCTCGGCCGCCAGCACCCGGACCACCCGGCCCGAGACCCCGGAGTCGTGATCGCGCAACACCGTTCGCAGCACCCGCACTCCGTCCCGGAAGGCACGCAGATTGGACTTGCCGTGGCGGCGTGGCATCTCCATGCTCGGCACCTCGGCGACACGGAGACCCGCTTGCATCGCCCGCACGGTCATCTCGGCTTCGATCTCGAATCCGGTGGCCTGCAGCGACATCACCTCGAGGTACCGGCGATGGAAGGCGCAGAACCCGTAGCAGAGGTCGGTCAGCTCGGCGTCGAAAGCGGTGTTGAAGACCCTCAGCAGGAACTTGTTGCCCAACCGGCGCAGCGGCGTGATGTCCGAGGACCCCCCGCCTGCGATGAAGCGCGACCCCTTGACGAAGTCGTAACCGCTCGACAGGAAGTGCAGGAAGTGCTTGATCTCCTGCGGCGCCATGCTGCCGTCGGCATCCATCATGACGATGACGTCGCCCGTGGCGGCGTGGAAACCGGTCCGCAGCGCGTCACCCTTACCGGTCCCCTGCTGGGACACCACGCGGATGTCGGGCCGGGCGCTCTTGGCGGTGATGACCGTCGCATCGGTCGAATTGCCGTCGACCAGCACGATCTCGTCGACATCGTCGGTGATCTGCTCCAGCACCCACGCGACGTTGCGTGCCTCGTTGCGGACGGGGATGACGAGGCTGACGGTCATCGTCGATGAGCCGACCGTGCGCAGACCGTTGCCTGCCGCGTTGAACCCCGCGGTGTGGTTCGCGTTGAGCAGACTGGCCGCCCTCGGCGCAGTCGTGTCGTGCCCGTTCTGAGCTACCACATCGGTCACCCTGACTCCGTTCTCTTCGGCTCTGTTCGACGTTGGCGACGTTCCCAGCTGTTCCTTCGTGCAGTCGCCCACAGTTCGACCACGGCGATCCGCGCAAATCTTTCGATGTTCGCTACACCGCAAGCCTTGGCATCAGGAGACGTCTGGACGGGACGCTACCACCCATGCGTGGAACCGTCCAGGCAAAGAAATAGGACTCCCAGCTAACGGTCGAGAGGACGATGAGCGAAAATCGCCACGTCCGTCAAGATCGGGGTTCGATCTGCAGTTATAGCCTCTAATTTGCATGTTCATCGGATGGAAATCTGGTTCTACTTTCGTAAGATTGCGCATCTCCATGCAGACTTAGCAAACAAAAACCGACCACAACCATACATTTGCATTGTTACCTAATTCACAGAAATCGGCGTCGTAGGTATGTCATGCGGCATCGCTTGCCACTTCAGGGCAAACGCCATAGACATTCACTGCCGCGCTGACGTCGTCGCCGCGCGCACGACTCGACGCCCCGTGCCAGCGGCGCGGGGCGTCAGCCGGTCGATCGGGTGGGTCAGCCCTCCAGCTTGTAACCCAGCCCGCGCACCGTCACCAGATGCACAGGATTGGCCGGGTCCGCCTCGATCTTGCTGCGCAGCCGCTTGACGTGGACGTCGAGCGTCTTGGTGTCCCCGACATAGTCGGCGCCCCAGACGCGATCGATGAGCTGACCGCGCGTCAGTACCCGCCCGCTGTTGCGCATCAGATACTCGAGCAGATCGAACTCCTTGAGCGGAAGGGTGATCGGCGACCCGTTGACGCTGACCACGTGGCGCTCGACATCCATGCGCACCGGTCCCGCCTCGAGCACGCCGTCGTCGATGCCCGCGTCCTCGGTGTCGGCGCCGCGGCGCAGGACCGCCCGGATCCGGGCGATCAACTCCCGCGCCGAATACGGTTTCGTCACGTAGTCGTCGGCACCCAGCTCCAGACCGACCACCTTGTCGATCTCGCTGTCGCGCGCGGTCACCATGATCACGGGCACGCTCGACCGCGACCGCAGCTGCTTGCACACGTCGGTGCCGCTCATGCCGGGCAGCATCAGGTCGAGCAGCACGATGTCGGCGCCGGAGCGGTCGAATTCGGCCAGCGCGGACGGCCCGTCGGCCACCACGGTGGCCTCGAAGCCCTCCTTGCGCAGGAGGAAGGCCAGGGGATCGGCCAAGGACTCCTCGTCCTCCACGATCAGCACACTGGTCATCGCAGTCCTAGTCCTCTCGGTCGTCATGCTCGGCGGGATCGTCGGGATCACCGTTGCGCGGGTGGTACGCGGGAATCGCCAGGGTGAACGTGGAGCCCGTGCCCGGCTGACTCCACAGCCGGATGGAGCCGTTGTGGTTGGCGGCGACGTGCTTGACGATCGCCAGTCCCAGGCCGGTCCCGCCGGTCGCCCGGGAGCGCGCCTTGTCGACCCGGAAGAACCGCTCGAACACCCGCTCCTGGTCGGCGGGCGCGATGCCGATTCCCCGGTCGGTGACGGCGATCTCGATGTCGTCGCCACGCCGGCGGCGACTGACGGACACCGAGGAGCCGTTGGGTGAGTAGGCGATCGCATTCGAGACCAGGTTGGCGATCGCGGTCACCAGCAGCGTCTCGTCGCCGAGCACCTGGAAGCCCGTCGGTGCGTCGGTCGTGATCGAGATGTCGGCGTTGTCGGCGGCGACCTTGTGCCGCGAGAGCGCCTCGGCGACGACACTGTCGACGTCGACCGACTCCAGATCGGGCAGCCGCTCCCCGCCCTGCAGGCGGGAGAGCTCGATCAGCTCGCCGACCATGTTGGCCAGCCGATGCGACTCGGTGACCATCTTCTCGGCGAAGTGCCGAACCGTCCCGGGGTCGTCGGCCGAGGCGAGCACGGCTTCGGCCAGCACCCCCATGGCCCCGACCGGCGTCTTGAGTTCGTGGCTGACGTTGGCCACGAAATCCCTGCGCGTCGCCTCCATCCGCGCGTGCTCGGACTGATCGTCGACGTAGAGGACCGCGAAGCGGCGGTCGTCGTCGGTCAGCAGCCGAGCGTGTCCGCGCACCGACAGCCCGGACCGTCCCGGCCGCTCCCGTCGACGGGGCGACAGATCGAACTCGGTGTCCTGACCGGTGGCCAGCGTCCGCTGCGCGGCCCGCCACGCGGTGTCGTCGAGCAGGCGGTCGCGCACCACGCCCAGTTCGGTGGCCCGGTCGTTGGCGTAGACCACGTCGCGATACGTGTCGACGACCACGATGCCGACCGGGGACTGCGCGACGGTGTGGCGCAGCATCTGCGAGACAGTGATCCCGGATTGCTCGACCGCTCGGCGCTCGCGCCGGTCACGCAACCGCGGGGCCGCCGCCACGCCGAGCACCACACCGATCGACACGGCGAGCAGTGCCACGACCGCTGCGAGAAGCAGCGCCGAGGAGACACTCACGCGAAAATCGTACGCACTCGGTGAACGTCATCCCAGCAGCGTGCGGCGAAAACCGGACAAGTCACACACTCAGAGACCGATGTTCGGCCCCGCGCCCGCCGCCGTTCACCTTCCGTTTGCCGAACGCCGCGGGCGTCCTACTTGGCGCCTTGAGCCGCCACGGCCGCAGCGCCGGCCGCGGCGGCGTCCGGATCCAGGTACGTCCCGCCGGCGACGGTCGGCTTCAGGTCGCCGTCGAGGTCGTAGCGCAGCGGGATCCCCGTCGGGATGTTGAGCCCCACCACGTCGTCGTCGGACATGCCGTCGAGGTACTTGACCAGCGCGCGCAGTGAATTTCCGTGCGCGGCGATCATCACCGTCTTGCCTGACTGCAGGTCGGGCACGATGACGTCGGTGAAGTACGGCACGAAGCGTTCGACGACGTCCTTGAGGCATTCCGTCAGCGGCGCCCCGCCGGGCACGTCGGCGTAGCGCGGGTCGGCGTCCTGGCTGTACTGGCTGCCCGGCTCGATCGGCGGCGGCGGGGTGTCGTAGCTGCGCCGCCACGCCATGAACTGCTCGTCGCCGTACTTGGCCTTGGTCTCGGCCTTGTCGAGACCCTGCAGCGCGCCGTAGTGCCGCTCGTTGAGCCGCCAGTCGCGGTGCACCGGAATCCAGTGCCGGTCGGCCTTGTCCAGCGCGATGTTGGCGGTCGTGATCGCCCGGCGCAGCAGCGAGGTGTAGAGCACGTCGGGCAGCCGGTCCAGGCCGGCGATCAGCTCACCGGCGCGGGCCGCCTCCGCGCGGCCCTTGTCGGTCAGATCGACGTCGACCCATCCGGTGAACAGGTTCAGCGCATTCCATTCGCTCTCGCCGTGGCGGACGAGGATCAGCGTCGCGGTATCTGCCATGGGCAGATCTTCTCACGGGTCAGTTGTTGTCGTGGTCGTCGATGAGATGCTCGAATGCCTTGAGGTTCTTCAGCGACTCCCCGCGCGAGCGCCGCCACTCCCACTCCTTCTGGATGGCGGTGCGGAACCCCAACTCCAGCAGCGTGTTGAAGTCGTTGTCGACGGCTTCGAGGACCTGTCCCAGCACGCGATCGATCTCGTCGGGGGTGACCGACGCGAGCGACATCCGGCCGACCAGGTAGATGTCGCCGATGTTGTCCAGCGTGTAGGCGACGCCGTAGAGCCGGCGGTTGCGTTTGAGCAGGAATCGGTACACGCCCTCGAAGTTCTCATCCGGCTTGCGGCAGACGAACGCTTCGATGCGTACCGAGTGCTCCCCGACGGTCAGGATCGTGTTGGTGGACAGGCGGCGCTCACCCGGAAGCACCACCACCAGGCCCGGTAGTCCACCCGCCGCGCCCTTGTGCCGGGTGTAGGTGAGCTCGTGGGCGTTGAGCGTGTCCTCGATGACGGCCTGCACCTCTGCCGCGGTCATGCTCGAACTCCCCTGCGCATCGAGAATCGCCGCCCACCGCGGCGGGTCGTGACGGGGATGCGGTGCCGCCCCCGATGGTCGACGATCGCGCGTCCGTAGCTGCCCAGCAGCGCGTCCACGGTGTGCCCCCACGAGAACGTGGCGGCGTGGTCGATGGCGGCGCGGCCGAGGGCTTCGCGGTCTGCGCGCAGGATGCGGTTCAGCGTCGCGGCCCAGTCCGCCGGATCGTGACCGTCGACGAGTGCTCCGCTGACCCCGTCGCGCACCGCGACCGGAAGACCGCCCACCGAGGCGGCGACGACAGGTGTGCCGCACGCCTGCGCCTCCACCGCGACCAGACCGAACGACTCCGAGTAGCTGGGCACGGCGACGACGTCGGCGGCACGGTAGACCGCGACCAGACCGGCCTGGGATTGCGGCGGCAGGAACGTCACGCGCTCGGCGACACCCAGTTCGGCGGCGAGCCGAACCAGACCGTCGGGCTGGGCCAGACCAGACCCGGACGGACCGCCGGCGATCACCACGTGCACACCGGGCAGCAGGGCTGCGGCGCGAAGGAGCACGTCGGGCGCCTTCAGCGGTTGGATGCGGCCGACGAACGCCACGACCGGAACGTGCGGATCGAGACCCACCGTCGCGCGCGCGGCGGACCTGTCGCCGGGTGTGAAGGTGTCCAGGTCGACGCCCGGGTAGACCACATCGATCTGATCGATGTTCGCGTGGTGCAGCGAAACCAGCTGCGCCGCTTCGTGTTCGGTGTTGACGATGAGACGGTCGGCGGCGTCGACCACCTGCTGCTCGCCGATCGAACGCAGTGGCGGTTCGGGGGTGTCACCGTCGGCGAGCGCCGCGTTCTTGACCGCGGCCAGCGTGTGCGCGGTGTGCACGAGCGGCACCGCCCACCGGTCGGCAGCCAACCAGCCGACCTGACCGGAGAGCCAGTAGTGCGAGTGCACGACGTCGTAGTAGCCGGGCTCGTGAGTGGCCTCGGCGCGCAGCACGCCCGCAGTGAACGCGCACAGCTGCGTCGGCAGGTCGTTCTTGTCCAGACCCTCGAACGGGCCGGCCGCCACGTTGCGCACCAGCACGCCCGGCGCGACCGCGACCACCGGCGCGTCGGTCGACGACGTCGCTCTGGTGAAGATCTCGACCTCGACACCACGGCGGGCCATCTCGAGTGCGGTCTGCAACACGTACACGTTCATGCCGCCCGCGTCGCCGGTGCCCGGCTGAGCCAGCGGGGACGTGTGCACGGACAGCACGGCCACCCGTCGCGGCACCGGCAGGGGGTCGGTCGTCAGGGGCACAGTGTCATGTCTACACCGCCCGCTCAGGCACTCACCTCGGGGCGGCGGGCCTGCGCCCGGCGCATGGCGCCGACCGGGTCGGCGAACAGGCCGCCGAGCGACACGATGCCCGCACCGGCCTCCTGCACCCTGTTCCCGAAGGCCGTCATCCGGATGTCGCGGTGCGGGAGCACCGAACGCCGCGCGAAGGCCTCTTCCACGACACCCATTCCGTCGGGGTACTCGCTGAACGCCTGCCCGCCGACCACCAGGTCGTCGGGATTGAGCATGTCCCGCAGCAGCGCGACGGCCTCGCCGAGCACCCTGGCGCGCTCGGTGACCAGCGCCACGGCCGCCTGGTCACCGTCCCTGGCGGCGCGCAGCACGGCCGTCACCGTCGACCCGGGTCCGTCGGCGGGCACGATACGCGCCCTGCGCGCGGCGACGAGCACCGCTTCGTCGCTGACCGTCGACTCCAATTCGCCACTGCCGCCGAGCAATTCAGAACGCACCGGCAGTGCGGCGATCGTACCGGGACCGCTGGCCGGCGAGTGCACCCGGCCGCCGATGGCCAAGGCGTAGCCGACGGTCTCGCGGGCGTAGACGTAGAGGCTCGTCGTGTCGCGACCCGACGACCGGCGCGGCCCCAGCAGCAGTTCCGCGCCGGCCATGGCATCGACGTGGGCAGCGAGTGAGACCGGCAGGCCGAGCGCCTCGGCGAGGACCGGCCCCACCGGTGCGTCCGCCCAGCCCAGCCGCGAGTGGTCGAGGTAACCGGTGGTGCTGTCGACGACGCCACCTGCGGCGACGCCGACCCACAGCGGCCGCCTGCGGTGCCAGCGGCTCAGGTAGCGCCGCGCACTGGCCGCGATCGCCGACAGGGCCGCGGACTGCGGGCCGCGCGGGGTGGGGGTCTCGACGACGTCGAGGGTGCGGCCGAGCAGATCGGTGGCGACGATGCTGGTGGTGCGCGCGCCGATGTGGACGCCGAGCGTCAGGAACGGTTCGTGGTTGACCTCGACGGGCACCCGCGGCCTGCCGATGGCGCCCGACACCGCGAGGTCAGCACGCTCGCGGAGCAGACCGACCTCGAGCAGCGCAGTGACCTGGCGGTTTACTGTCGCGATCGACAGGTCGGTGACCCCGGCGATGGCGTCGCGTGCGATCGGTCCGCGCTGACGTGCCGCGGCGAACACCGTCGCGGCCGCCGCCTCGGGCTCCCGCAGAGCGGCCGGCACGATCTGGTGCACCAGAGCCTGGGGGTAGCGGGCGGGATCAGCGGCGCGCGCCGGAGTGCGGTGCGAGCGGGCGGGGATCGAGCGGGTCATGGAATCGTCTCCTGGTCGGCCTGTCGGTGGGCTGGTGGCCACACCTGGCGGACGCGGGGACGAAGGAGATGTCCGGATGCAGTCAGGCGCGGCGGGGTGCGCAACAACAACACGCACGCCGCGCGGCAGCGTTCACTGCCTGACTGATACCGAACACCTGGCGAATGTAGCACGGGGCCTAGGGTTGGGATCATGACGACGCCATCAGATGCCCGCCCGGTCGCCGTGGTCACCGGCGCCAGTGCCGGGATCGGGGAAGCCACTGCCAAAACCCTTGCCGCACAAGGCTTTCACGTTGTCTGCGTGGCACGCCGCGAACGGCCGATCACGGCGCTGGCCGCCGAGCTGGACGGGACCGCGATTGTGGCGGACGTCACTGACCCCGAGGCGGTCGCGGCGATGGCGGGCCGCCTGGACCGGGTCGACGTGCTGGTGAACAACGCCGGCGGGGCGCGCGGGCTGGAGTCGGTGGCCGAGGCCGACATCGAGCACTGGCGCTGGATGTGGGAGGCCAACGTGATGGGCACGCTGCACGTCACCCGGGCGCTGCTGCCCAAGCTGATCGCCTCCGGGGACGGGCTGATCATCACGGTGACGTCGATCGCCGCCGTCGAGATCTACGACAACGGCGCCGGATACACATCGGCCAAGCACGCCCAGGGCGTGTTGCACCGCACGCTGCGCAGTGAACTGCTGGGGCAGCCCGTGCGGCTCACGGAGGTGGCACCCGGGATGGTCAAGACGGAGTTCTCGCTCAATCGCTTCTCCGGCGACGACGAGCGCGCCGCCAAGGTCTACGAGGGCGTCACGCCGCTGCTGGCCGAGGACATCGCCGAGGTGATCGGGTTCGTGGCCAGCCGCCCGTCGCACGTCGACCTCGATCTGATCGTGGTGCGCCCGCGGGATCAGGTCAGCGGCGCCGCAGGCTCGCGCTTCAACCGCCGCACCTGACGGCCCCGCCCCACTACGCCCAAACCAACGTTTGGGCGTGAAAAAGGCCCGATTTCACGCCCGAACGTCGGTTTGGGCGTATGAGAACTCAGCCCCCGGGGCGGCCGCTGACCGGCTGCGGCGCATCGGTCGGGGTCGCCGGCGCCGTGCTGGGGATCTCGCCGGGCTTCTTCTCCGTCGACAGCGCCGACATCGACTTCCACTCGTCCCACGGCACCACCCAGTCCCAGATGTCGCCGTCGGCGTAGGACAGGTCGATGCGGGTGCCCGTCACCTCGACCGGATCGCCGTACATCGCCGAGTTGAAGTACTCCTGCGAGTTCTCCAGGTTCAGGTTGATGCAGCCGTTGGTGACGTTCGTGTTGCCCTGGGCGCCGATGCTGTTCGGGTTGCAGTGGATGAACTCGCCGTTGTTCGAGATCCGCACCGCGAAGCGCTCGTGCACGTTGGCGTACCCGGCGGCCGGGTTGGTCATGTAGAAGTCCTCGTACTTCTCGGTGACCACGTGGATACCGCTGCGCGTCACATTGCGGTCGAGGTCACCCTCCCCGTAGCTGCAGGGGAAGTCCATGATCACCGCACCGCTCTCGTCGAGCACCTGGATCCGGTGGCTCGACGCCTCGGCCTTGACCACCTGGCGCCGGCCGATCGTGAAGTCCAGTGTCGAATCCGACGCGCCGTAAGCCCCCTGGCCGAACGGGACGCCGTAGAGCTTCGCGTCGACGTGCACAGCGGTGCCCGACGGGTAGTACTCCCTCGTCCGCCAGTGCATGCGGGAACCGCCGACCTCGTCGGGCAGCCACGCCCAGCTGCCCTCGACCTCCGGCGTCGTGGTGACCTTGACCGCCTTCTCGACCGCGGCACGGTCCTCGTCGGCGATGGCGGCGTCGAACTGCAGGATGATCGGCGCGGCCACGCCGACCGTCTGTCCATCCGAGAGCTGGAACTGCCCGTTCACCTGCGTGCTGGGGTTGACCGTCGTGAACGCCGCCTTGACCGGCACCTGTTTTCCGTCTTCGCCGACCACGGTGCCCGCCCAGCGGTACTCCACGCCGTAGCCCAGCGGCTCGGACGCGGCGAACTCGGTGCGATCGCGGTTCAGGGCGCCGGCCACGACCTTGCCGTCGGCATTGGTCAAACTGACCTTCTGGAACCAGCCGTTGTCCACCCGGACCGCGACGCGGGAGGTGGGGGCGACGTCGGCCGCGGCGTTCTTCGGTTCGTAGGTCACCACCGGAGCCGGGGGCGTGTCGTCGGCGGCCTGCCCAGAGGTGGCGGTGCCGTTCTGCGTCCGGCAGGCCGCCAGTACACCCGGCGCGGCGACGCCGACCGCCAGCGCGGCAAGCGCTCGCCGCCTGGTGATCGGGTTGGCAGGTCTCACGTGTTGCCAGCGTACCTAGAGAGTGCAGCCGATCAGAATCGGTTCGGGTGTGAGATCGATCCCGAACTGCGCCGCGACACCGTCACGAATGGTCCTGGCCAGGGCGATCAGGTCGGCACTCGTCGCGCTGCCGCGGTTGGTCAGCGCCAGCGCGTGCTTGGTCGACAGCCGAGCGGGCGCATCAGGACCCGGATAGCCCTTGCTGAAACCGGCCCGCTCGACGAGCCACCCCGCCGCCATCTTGACCCCGCCGGTGGCCGGATAGCGCGGGACGTTCCCGCCCGCCCTATCGGCGATCCGGCGGTAGTGCTCCTCGCTGACGACCGGGTTGGTGAAGAAGGAGCCGACGCTCCACGTGTCGTGGTCGTCCGCGTCCAGCACCATACCTTTGCCGGCGCGCAGTCCGAGCACCGTCTCGCGCACCCGCGCGGAGTCGGCACGCTCCCCCGCCGCGACACCCAGCGCTGCCGCGAGCTCGCCGTAGCGCAGCGGCGCGCTGCGGCCCGACTCGTCGAGCCGGAACTCCACCTCCAGCACCACCGCGACCGGGGCGCCCTTGAGAATGCTTGTGCGATAACCGAATTGCAGGTACTCGGGCGACACCCAGCGATCCTCGCCCGTCGCCCACTCCAGCAGCCGGACCCGGCTGATCGTGTCGGCGACCTCGGCACCGTAGGCGCCGACGTTCTGCACGGGCGTCGCCCCCGTGGACCCCGGAATGCCCGACAGGCACTCCAGGCCGCCCAGCCCGTGCGCCAGCGACATCGCGACGACCTCGTCCCAGACCGCCCCGGCTTCGGCGCGCAGCAGCGGCCCGTCGACGGCGACACCGCGGGTGGCGATCCGCACCACCGTCCGCGGGCGCACATCGTCGGCGAGTACCACGTTCGAGCCGCCGGCGAGGATCAGCGCCTGCGGCCCGACCGCGCGCAGCACCTCGACAAGCTCGGCGGTCGAGGTGCAGGTGATCAGGCGCTCTGCGACGGGCCCGACTCGCAGCGTGGTCAGCGGCGCCAGCGGCACATTCTCGGCGACCGCCACGCCCGCGATAGACGAAGTGACCACGGGCGGTAACGGTAGCGTGGTTTGCCATGCCGCGTTCATTCGACATGGCCGCCGAATACGGGGGCACCGTCGAACAGGTGCACCGCGCATTCAGCGACGAGCAGTACTGGCTCGTCCGGCTCGACGGCTCCGGCGCCGATCACGCCACACTCGACGAGATGACCGTCGGTACCGACGGCGCGCTGCGCGTCAAGACCACCCAGACGCTGCGCGCCGACCGATTGCCGGCTGTCGTCACGCAGTTCCACCGCGGCGATCTGAGCTTCGTCCGGGAGGAACGGTGGGCACCGGTCGTGGACGGCCGAACCTCGGCCACCGTCACCGGCTCGATCCCCGGCGCCCCGGCCGGGCTGACCGGCTCGGCGGTGCTCGCACCGAACGGGTCCGGTTCCCGGCTGGCACTCACCGCGAAAGTCGAGGTCCGGGTGCCTCTCGTGGGCGGCAAGATCGAGAACTTCATCGGCCATCAACTGGTCGATCTGCTGATCGCCGAACAACGGTTCACCACGGTGTGGATCGCCGAGAACAGCTGAGCCGCCCGTGACCGGCTCCCGTCCCCTCGGCGCGGTGACGCGGGGCACGACCGGGCACAACCGCCTGCGGCGCAGCGACCGGTGGCTGGTGCACTCCACGCGAGTGCGCAGCGCTCTGCAGAGTGCCGCCGACCCGCTGGTCGTCGACCTGGGGTACGGCGCGCTGCCGGTGACGACGCTGGAGCTCGCGGTCCGGCTGCGTCAGGTGCGCTCCGATGTGCGCGTCCTGGGTCTCGAGATCGACCCGCACCGCGTGGACGTGGCCCGCGCCGCCGCCGGACCCGGAGTGGACTTCGCGCTCGGGGGTTTCGAACTCGCCGGGCACCGGCCGGTGCTGGTGCGGGCGTTCAACGTGCTGCGGCAGTACCCGCTCGACGCGGTCGAGGGTGCGTGGGCGGCGATGCGAGGCGGGCTCGCGCCGGGCGGCCTGATCGTCGACGGCACGTGCGACGAGTTGGGGCGCCGGTGCTGCTGGGTGCTGCTCGACGCCACCACGGCGGTGAGCCTGACGTTGGCCTGCGACCCGTTCGCGATCGAGCGGCCCTCCGACCTCGCCGAGCGGTTGCCCAAGGTACTGATCCACCACAACGTGCCCGGCCAGCCGATCCACAGCCTTCTCGCCGCCGCCGACCGCGCCTGGGCCACCAGCGCCGCCCACGGCGTGTTCGGCCCGCGGGTGCGCTGGCGAGCGATGGTCGACGTGCTTGTCGCACAAGGCATTCCGGTGATCGTCCCGCGGCGGCCGGTGCGCGACGGCGTGCTCACGGTGCCGTGGCCGGTGGTCGCACCGGTCTGAAGAATCTCACTCTCTCCGGTGGACAGGTTCTCCGGAGCGTGCTGACAATGACTCGCAGGAGTCGGTGCACCGGCTCCCCGGACGAGGTGCGTCGTACCCGGTTTGCGACAAGACGGCGCGTGAGGAGAACTCATGTCCGATGTGCCGCAGGGCGCCGACCCGAATCTGCCCAACGCCGAAGGCGCGTGGGCTCAGCAGGCCGAGGCCCGCCTCGGTGACCGTCGCCTGCGCGAGGAGATCGACCGCGGGCTGAGCTACGGCCTGGAGGCCGCGCCGACGATCAACGACCGCACCATCTCCACGTTCGTGCGCGGCGAGAAGCCGCACTTCGCGGGAGAGCGGGGCACCTTCCTCAAGTGCCCGTTCGTCGAGGACGTCAACGAGGTCGACGACGCCGAGGTCGCGGTGTTCGGCGTTCCGCTCGACGCCGGCGCCACCTACCGGCCCGGCACCCGGTTCGGCCCGCAGGGCATCCGGCGCTCGACCAACCTGTTCGGCACCTACAACTACGAGACCGGCGTCGACCTGCGCGAGCAACTCAACATCGTCGACATCGGCGATGTGTTCACGATCCCCGGCAACCTGGAGAAGTCGTTCGACCAGATCAGCCAGGCGATGGCCCACGTCGCGAGCAAGGGCGTGATGCCGATCGTGCTCGGCGGTGACCACTCCATCGGCTTCCCCACCATCCGCGGCCTGGCGCCGTACATGGAGGGCAACATCGGGATCATCCACTTCGACCGCCACGTCGACACCCAGGAAACCGACCTCGACGAACGGATGCACACCACCCCGTGGTTCCACGCCACCAACATCAAGAACGCGCCGGCGACCAACCTGGTGCAGGTCGGCATCGGCGGCTGGCAGGCGCCGCGGGAAGGCGTCAAGGTGGGCCGTGAGCGCAAATCCACCGTCATCACCGTCGGCGACGTCGAGCGCGTCGGCATCGACAAGATCGCCGAGATCGCGTTGGAGGTGGCCTGGAAGGGCGCCAAGGCGGTGTACCTGTCGTTCGACATCGACGTGATCGACGCCGGCTTCGTGCCCGGCACCGGCTGGCCCGAACCCGGTGGTCTGCTGCCCCGCGAGGCGCTGAACCTGGTCAAGAAGATCTCCGAGCCGGGGCTGGCCGGCATCGAGGTCGTCGAGTGCTCGCCGCCGTATGACTGGGCCGAGCAGACCGCCCTGCTCAGCTCGCGGGTGATCCTCGACAGCCTGGCCGCGCAGATCAACTCCGGGAAGCTCGGCAAGAAGGCGGCCAAGGCCAACCGGCCGGCCTGGGGTCCGTAACCAGGCCTCCGTAACTAGGGTGGGGCCATGCGTATCGCGCTGGCCCAGATCCGCAGTGGCGCCGATCCGGCGGCCAACCTGACCCTGGTCGACGAGTACACCGACCGCGCCGCCGACGCGGGCGCGAAGCTGGTGCTCTTCCCCGAGGCCACCATGTGCCGCTTCGGCGTGCCGCTGGCGCCGATCGCCGAACCGTTCGACGGGCCATGGGCCGAAGAGGTTCGCCGCATCGCCGCGCGCGCCGGGGTGGTCGTCGTCGCGGGGATGTTCGTGCCCTCCGGCGACGGCCGCGTGACCAACACGCTGATCGCCACCGGCCCGGGGGTGGACGCCCGCTACGACAAGATCCACCTCTACGACGCGTTCGGATTCCTCGAGTCCGACACCGTCGCCCCGGGACGCGACCCGGTGACGATCGTCGTCGACGGACTGACCGTCGGGTTGACGCTCTGCTACGACATCCGGTTCCCCGAGCTCTACGTCGAGCTCGCCGCTCGCGGCGCCGACCTCATCACCGCGCACGCGTCGTGGGGCACCGGACCGGGCAAGCTCGACCAGTGGACGTTGCTGGCACGCGCGCGGGCGATCGACACCTCGACCGTCGTCGCCGCCGTCGGCCAGGCCCATCCCGGGTCCGACATCCCCCCGCGCGGACCTGTCGGTGTCGGCGGCAGCCTGGTGACGTCGGCGCTGGGTGAGATCCTGACCTCGGCCGGTGCGGAACCCGAGCTGCTGGTCCACGACGTCGATGTCGAGGCGGCCCGCGCGGCCCGCGCCGCCGTCGCGGTCATGAGCAACCGCTCAGGTTCTGCTCACATCGGTAGGGCAGAATCCCTCAGATGACCGATCCCTGGGCCCGTCCGCAGCCGCAGCCAGGCCCACCGCCCGCTCCCCCGCAGAAAGGTTCGGCGTTGCCGGCGAAGCTCAAGAGTTTCTTCAGCGATCCGCTGTCCATCGTCCTCGTCGCGGTGATAGTCGTGGCGCTCGTCGTGGCAGGTCTGATCGGCGGTGAACTGTACGCCCGCCATCGCGCCGACACGGTCGTCGCGTCGGTGGTCGAGTGCGTGGTGCAGGACAAGGCCACCGCGTCGTTCGGGGTGCTGCCGCCGTTCCTCATGCAGCACGTGTCCGGCCACTACACCAACATCCACATCGAGACCGCCGGCAACCAGATCCGCGATGCGAAGGGCATGAAACTCAACCTCGACATCAACGACGTTCGCCTGCAGGACACCGCGAACTCGAGCGGAACCGTCGGCTCACTCGTTGCGACCATCGACTGGTCCGCCGACGGCATCAAGCAGACGATCCAGAGTGCCGTCCCGCTGATCGGCAGCTTCGTCAGCGGCGTGAGCACCAACGCGAGCCAGGGCACGATCGAGCTCGAAGGTCCGCTCGGCAGCATCACCGCCAAACCGCAGGTCTCCAACGGCGGCATCTCACTCGCCGTGCAGCAGGTGACGGGCCTGGGCTTCACGCTGCCGCGGGAAGCGGTGCAGCCGGCCCTGGACGCCTTCACCAGCCAGCTCACCCAGAACTACCCGCTGGACATCAAGGCGGACTCGGTGTCGGTCACCGATACCGGTGTGCAGAGCCGGTTTTCGACGCAGAACGCCTCGATGCCGAAGCAGACCGACGACCCCTGTTTCGGAAAGATCTGAGCCGGGCCGTCACCCCAAGCCATCGAGGACGGCGCGCGTTCCGGACAGCCCGAGCCGCGTCGCCCCCGCGTTCAGCATCGCCACCGCGTCGGCCGCCGACCGGATCCCGCCGCTGGCCTTGACGCCGAGCCGGCCCCCGACCGCGGTCGCCATCACCTCCACCGCACGCACGGATGCGCCGCCGGCCGGATGAAAACCCGTGGAGGTCTTGACGAAATCGGCGCCCGCGTCCTCGACCACCCGGCACACATCGGTCAGCAGCGGCCATCCGCCGAACTCCACCAGCGCCGAGGACTCGACGATCACCTTCAGCACCGCGCCCGGCGTCGCCCCCCGCACCGCGGCCACGTCGGCGCGGACCAGGTCGAGCTCGCCGCCGATCGCCGCGCCGACGTCGATCACCATGTCGATCTCGCCGGCCCCGGCCTCCACCGCGGCGGCGGCTTCGTGCGCCTTGATCGCCGAAAGATGCTTGCCCGACGGGAAACCCGCCACGGCCGCCACGGCGCGCCCGGTCGCCAGGGCGAAAGCCGTGGCCACGAACGGCGGCGACACACACACCGCGTACACCCCGAGTTCCACGGCCTCGGCGACCAACGCGACGATATCGGCTTCCGTCGCTTCGGGTTTGAGCAGCGTGTGGTCGACGACGGCGGCGACGTCCGCGCGGGTGTACCCCATCAGAACGGTTCTTCCGTGCCGCCGGGATTACACCGGGCGGCGATCATCTCATCCGGGGTGACCTCCGGCCGCCACGGTTCGAGGTTCCAGCTCACCTTGCCCGGTTCGGCGATCTCGGCGAACCGCCAATGGCAGATGAACTGCTCCTTCATGCCGGGGATCGCTGCATCGGGCGACAGCGCCAGCACCTCACCCCAGGCCTCGTCGCCCTGCGCTGCGGTGCCAGGCCGGCCCGAGACGTCGCGCCCGGCCGGCGTGGGGTAGACGCGCAGGCTCGACAGGTCACCCCATTTGGCCCACGTCACGTGATCGATGTAGGGCGGCGGCTGCAGGGTGGGCTGGGCGGCGGCGGCGGGAGCGAAGGCCAGGGCCGATGCGGCGAGGGCCGCAGCGGTGACGAGACGACGTCGCACTAGCGCGACTTCCCCTGGACCTCGAGGAGTTTCGGTCGCACGTCGACCAGGTACACGCCGGCCGCCACCGCGGCGATCGCCGCGCCGGTGATGTTGAGCACCAGGGCGAGCAGACCCGCCACGCCGATGATCACCAGCCACACGGGCTTGGTCAGCTTGTCGGCAGCCGGATAAGCGTCGCTTCGCTGCATCGCAGCGTGGACGAACGCGTACACCGTCGCCACCAACACCGCGATCTGCAACGCGAAGAGGACGTAACCCGTCAGGCCTTGGAGCTCCACGCTCGACAGCCTAGGCGGGTTACGTCCCCTTTTCGACTTCCCGGTCTCCGGGAGTCCGGCGTACTTCCGGGCTTACTTCTGGGTGACCTTCTTGGCGGGAGCCTTCTTGGCGGGCGCCTTCTTGGCCGGAGCCTTCTTGGCGGGGGCCTTCTTGGCGGGCGCCTTCTTGGCGGCTTCCTTCACCGGCTCCGCCGCGGACTCGGCACGCTTGGGCAGCTCGACGCCGACCAGCTTGGCGGCCCGCTCACCGACCGCGCGAGTCTGCGAGGCCACGTTGCCCAGCGCTTCCTGGGTCAGCTCGACAGCCTGGTCGGTGTACTCCTCGACCCGGCTGGCAGCGGTCTCCAG
Organism: Mycolicibacterium sp. 018/SC-01/001; assembly: GCF_007096635.1. GTDB lineage: Bacteria > Actinomycetota > Actinomycetes > Mycobacteriales > Mycobacteriaceae > Mycobacterium. The sequence goes on along the minus strand of NZ_VKAA01000008.1, from coordinate 179,879 downwards.
GGCCGGCTGGCTGCGCAGGCGCTCCAGGGCGGCCTCGCCGCGCTCGATCAGCTTGGTGTAGGCGGACTGCGCGTTCTCGGCGTAGCTCTCGGCGAACTTGCGCAGCTCGTCGGAGTTCAGCTTCTCGCGGATGTCGCCGAACTGCGCCGGCAGGTCTTCCTGCAGCTTGGTGATGCGGGCGCGGCTCTCCTCGACGCGGCTCTCGGCGTCGGTGCGGGCCTCACCGGCACGCTCGCGCAGGGTCGCGACGATCTCGTTGACGCGCTCGAGCGCGAGGTCGGCGGCGCCGACGGCGGCCAACAGCGGGGCCTTCAGGTCGTCGATGTCGAGCTGGTTCTTCTCAGCCATGGTGATTCCTTTCAGTGGGGGACGGAGGTCTGAGGTGATTCACGAGGTGATTCGGTGATCTGCAAGAGGCTCTGATCGTCTTCGGATGGGGGCTGGTCCGCGTGCGCGGCAGCCTCGAGCAGCGCCGCCTCGTTCTGCTGACAGAACGAGGAGTAGATGTCGAGCAGCACCTGCTTCTGCCGCTCGTTGATCGCCGTGTCGGTGATGATGGCGTCGCGCACCTGGTTCGTCTCACTGGGCTCGAGGATCCCCGCCCGGATGTAGAGCACCTCCGCCGACACCCTCAGCGCTTTGGCGATCTGGTTCAGCACGTCCGCTGAGGGTTTGCGCAATCCCCGCTCGATCTGGCTGAGGTAGGGATTGCTGACACCGGCCTTCTCGGCGAGCTGACGCACAGAAACCTGCGCGGCTTCCCGCTGGGATCGAATGAAACTGCCGATGTCCGAAGCGGCGTTGGTGACGACCGCGGCAAGGTTTTCGTCCTGCGCCATGGCTCGCCTCCTTCGCTGCCGTGGGTATCCGAATGACCGACATTTCCACGGTACGGCGGAGTGCTAACTTTTGCAAGCACTGAGTTAGCGCAGGTCAGAACAGTAGCTGGGCGATCGTGTAGATGACCAGTCCGGCGATCGACCCCACCACGGTGCCGTTGATGCGGATGAACTGCAGGTCACGACCGACGTGCAACTCGATGCGGCGGCTGGCCTCGTCGGCGTCCCAGCGCTCGATGGTGTCGGTGATGATCGTGGTGATCTCCGCCCCGTACTGGCTCACCAGATGCTGGGCGCCGCGCACGACCCAGTTGTCGACCTTGTCCCGCAGATCCGCGTCGTCTCGGACGGACTCACCGATGCGCACGACGGTGTCGGCGATGCGGGTACGCAGGGCCGAGGACGGATCGTCGACCGACTCCAGGATGATGCGCTTGGCGGCGCCCCATGCGGTCTCGGCGGCGCGGGCCACCTCGTCGCGGGCCATGATCTGCGCCTTGACGTTCTCGGCCTTCTGGATCGTCGCCTCATCGCGCTGCAGGTCGTCGGCGAACTCGAAGAGGAACTTCGTCGCCGAGCGGCGCAGCTCGTGGTCGGGGTTGCGGCGCACCTTGTCGGTGAAGTCCATCAGCTCCCGGTGGATGCGGTCGCCCACCACGTGATCCACCCAGCGGGGCGACCACGTCGGCGAATCACGTTCGATGACCCGCTCGATGACCTCGCCGGCGCCCAGCGACCACTGGAACGCGCGATCGGCGAGCAGCTGCAGCAGCGCCTCCTGCCGGCCCTCTTCCAGCAGCGAGGACAACACCCGGCCGACCGGCGGCCCCCACTGCGGCTCGGCGATGCGTTTGACGATCATCCGGTCCAGCATCTGCTGCACGTCCTCGTCGCGCAGCATCTCCAGCAGGACCCGGGCCACGGTCGACACCTCGGCGGCCACCCGCTCGGCGTTCACCGGCTCGGCCAGCCACTTTCCGGCGCGGCTGGCCACGTCGGCGTCGCGCAGCTTGGTCTCCACGTTCTCCGGGGACAGGAAGTTCTCCCGCACGAAGTCGCTCAGGCCCTCGCCGAGCTGGTCCTTCTTGCGTTTGATGATCGCGGTGTGTGGGATCGGCAGGCCCAGCGGGTGCCTGAACAGAGCGGTCACCGCGAACCAGTCCGCCAACGCACCGACCATGCCGGCTTCTGCAGCCGCGCGGACGTAACCCACCCACCCCGGCGCGCCCTGGGTCTGCCTCCAGGTGCACACCAGGAAGACCACCGTGGCGCCGATCAGGAAACTCAGCGCGACGGCCTTCATGCGCCGCAGCGCGCGCCGACGTTCCTCATCGGCCGGAGAATCCGCTCCCGCGAGTTTCTCGGCGAAGCTCGCACGGGGCCGCTGCCCGGCGTCAGGGACGTTCACTCGATGAGCCACGCCTACATCTTCCCAGCGCGGGCGACCGCGAACCCTCGACCGCCGTATTATCGACGAGGACGAAGGAACGGATCACCGCGAACGTGGCACAACAATCACCCCCGGTGGCGGTCAAGACCGATGGGCGCAAAAAGCGCTGGCATCGGCACAAGGTCGAACGCCGCAACGAATTGGTGGATGGCACGCTGGAAGCCATTCGCCGCCTCGGCAGCAACGTCAGCATGGACGAGATCGCCGCGGACATCGGGGTCTCCAAGACCGTGCTGTACCGCTACTTCGTCGACAAGAACGACCTGACCACTGCGGTGATGATGCGATTCGCCCAGACGACGCTGATCCCCAACATGGCGGCCGCGCTGTCGTCGAACCTGGACGGGTACGCGCTGACGCGGGAGATCATCCGCGTCTACGTGGCGACGGTGGCGGCCGAGCCGGAGCCGTACCGGTTCGTCATGGCCAACAACTCGGCGAGCAAGAGCAAGGCGGTCGTCGAGTCCGAGCGGATCATCGCCCGCATGCTCGCGGTGATGCTGCGCAGGCGCATGGTGTCGGTCGGCATGGACACCGGCGGGGTCGAGCCGTGGGCGTACCACATCGTCGGCGGCGTCCAGCTCGCCACGCACTCGTGGATGTCGCATCCGCGGATGAGCGCCGACGAGCTGATCGACTACCTGACGATGTTGTCGTGGAGCGCACTGTGCGGCATCGTCGAGGTGGGCGGGTCGCTCGAGCGATTCCGCTCGGAAGCCCATCCCTCCCCGGAATTGCCGACCAGACTGCTTGACTAGACCGGTGAACGAACCCCTCGATCTGCCGTCACTGTGGTCGCACGAGCCGTCGTCGCTGTTGCGCTACACCCCCGGTGACCAGGTGGCCGACATCGACGCGGAGTCGACGCCGGGGTTCCGCGGGACCAAGTCGGACGCGCCCACGCTGCAGGAGGAGCGCAACGTCCGGTTCGCCGAACTGCAGGAGATGCTGTACGCCAACAGCCGCTCGGGTGACACCCGGTCGGTGCTGCTGGTGCTGCAGGGCATGGACACCGCAGGCAAGGGTGGCATCGTCAAACACGTTGTGGGCGGCTGCAATCCGCAGGGGGTCCAGTACCGCAGCTTCGGCAAGCCGACCGCCGAGGAGCTGTCGCACCACTACCTGTGGCGGATTCGCAACGCGCTGCCGACCGCGGGCCACATCGGGGTGTTCGACCGCTCCCACTACGAGGACGTGCTGATCGTGCGCGTGCACGACCTGGTGCCGCCGGAGGTCTGGGAGCCGCGCTACGACGAGATCAATGCGTTCGAGCGGGAACTGGTCGACGGCGGGATGCGGTTGGTGAAGGTCGCGATGTTCGTCTCGCTGGACGAGCAGAAGAAGCGGCTTGCCGAACGCCTCGAGCGGCCGGACAAGTACTGGAAGTACAACCCCGCTGACATCGACGAGCGGTTGAAGTGGCCGGCGTACCAGGAGGCCTACCAGGCGATGCTGGAGCGGACGTCGACGGACTACGCGCCCTGGCATGTGGTCCCGTGCAACAGGAAGTGGTACAGCCGGCTGGCGATCACCGAGTTGATGATCGAGGCGCTCAAGGGCCTGAACATGTCGTGGCCGCCGCCGGACTTCGACGTGGCCGCGGAGAAGAAGAGGCTGGCGAAGGCCTGAGCTGGGTGCCTCGCGCGCCGAGTGCACGCTTTATGACGTTCTCCCCTCATTTCCCGTCACAAACCGTGCATTCGCGGGAGAAGCGCCGCCCTCACCCGCGCGACGACGGCGGCAGGATCGCCCATGTGTCGCCCGCTGACCCGAACGATCGCCCAGCCGCGCGCGGCGAGGAATTCCAAGCGGTTGATGTCCTCGGCGTGAGTTCGAGGGTCCGTCCAGTGGTGCTCGCCGTCGTACTCCACCCCGACGCCGTACTCGGGCCAGCCGATGTCGATACGGCGGATCACCCGGCCGGCGTCACCGATGATCGGCACCTGAGTTCGCGGCCGGGGCAGGCCCGCCCGCAGGAGTATCAGGCGCAGCCGACTTTCCTGCGGAGACTCGGCGCCCCCGTCGACGAGTGCCATGACCTGCCGCAGTCGGCGGATTCCACGTGCGCCGGGATGACGGGACGCGACGACGGCCACGTCGTCGACCGGAATGCGGGTGGCGTTGAGAAGCGCGTCGATGCGAATCACCGCCTCGTCGCTCGGGATTCGACGACCGATGTCGAAGATCGTGCGTGCCACGGTCGTGCAGTCGATGCTCTGCACGAGACAGGTTTCGTCGTCGCGGAGGACTTCACGGTGGATCGCGATGCCTGGCGGGCTTCCGCATCGCACGCGGGTGAGCTCGGCCGGGCCTTCGGCGGGTAGCCATCGGGAGCCGTGCATCGCTGCAGCCGACAGTCCGGCGAGTGTGGCGCTGCGGCGGGACCACAGCCAGGCTGCATAGGCACGGTCGCGCGCAGTCAGTGCGAAACCGTTGGGTGCATAGACGTTGTGATGCAGCTTCACGTACCGGCGCCGCAGATCCTGGCGAGTCACCGAGCCTGCAGCAAGCGCCTCGGAGCCCACGATGATGATGTCCCCCACACCTGGTTAGGCGCACAGGGCACTCGCCCGGTTCCCGACTGCACGGTTTGTGACGGAAAAAGCGGGAGAACTCGTCAGAAAGCGTGCACTCGGCGCGGCGGTCAGTAGGTGTAGAAGCCCTGGCCCGTCTTCTTGCCCAGCTGCCCGGCCTCCACCATCCGCTGCAGCAGCGGCGGTGGCGCGTAGTGCGCGTCCTTGTACTCGTCGTACATCGAGTCCGCGATCAGCTTCATCGTGTCCAGACCGATCAGGTCGCTCAATCGCAGCGGGCCCATCGGGTGCGAGAGCCCCGCGACGACGGCGGTGTCGATGTCCTCGACGCTGGCCACCCCGGCCTCGGCCATCCGGATCGCCGACAGCAGGTACGGCACCAGCAGGGCGTTGACGATGAAACCCGAGCGGTCACCGCAGCGAACCACCTTCTTGCCCAGCGTCTCCCCGGCGAACTTCTCCACCCGCGCGATCGCCTCGTCGGAGGTCACCAGCGTGTTGATCACCTCGACCAGCGGGAGAACCGGCACCGGGTTGAAGAAGTGCAGCCCCAGCACGCGGCTCGGATTCTTGGTCGCCGCAGCGATTTTCATGATCGGGATGCTCGAGGTGTTCGACGCCAGCACCGCGTCGGGGTCGGTGACGATCTCGTCGAGCTGAGCGAAGACCTTGGCCTTGACGGCCTCGTTCTCGACGATCGCCTCGATCACCAGCTGGCGGTCGGCCAGGTCGGCGAGGTCGCTGGTGTAGACGAGGCGCGCCTGCGTGATCTCGAAATCGTCGGCCGCCAGCTTGCCCTTGGCCTTGGCCCGTTCCAGCGACGCGGTGATCCGGGCCCGACCGGCCTCGACCAACTCCTGCGTGGGCTCGTAGACCACGACGTGCGCGCCGGATTTGGCACACACCTCGGCGATGCCGCCGCCCATCTGCCCGGCGCCGACGACGCCCACACGTTCAATGCTCACTAGCTCTCCTCGAAAAGCGTCAGGCCCCGCCCGAGATTCGGACGGGGCCTGACGTTATCAACAGCGATTCTCAGTGGCTCCGGCTCATCGGTTCCACTTCCTCCTCGCGGCCTGGGGGCCGCGCATCGTCAGTGGAACTGGCCCTCTTCGGTCGAGCCCGCGAGCGCGGTGGTCGAGCTGGTCGGGTCCACGGTGGTGGCGATCCGGTCGAAGTAGCCGGCGCCGACCTCGCGCTGGTGCTTGGTCGCGGTGTAACCACGGCTCTCGGCGGCGAACTCGCGCTCCTGCAGCTCGACGTAGGCGCTCATCTGGTTGCGGGCGTAGCCGTAGGCCAGATCGAACATCGAGTAGTTGAGGGCGTGGAAGCCGGCGAGGGTGATGAACTGGAACTTGAAGCCCATCGCGCCCAGCTCGCGCTGGAACTTGGCGATCGTGTCGTCGTCGAGGTGCTGCTTCCAGTTGAACGACGGCGAGCAGTTGTAGGCCAGCATCTGGTCCGGGAACTCGCTCTTGACACCCTCGGCGAACTTCTTGGCCAGCTCCAGGTCCGGCGTGCCGGTCTCCATCCAGATGAGGTCGGAGTACGGCGCGTAGGCCTTGGCGCGCGCGATGCAGGGCTCGAGACCGTTCTTGACGCGGTAGAAGCCCTCGGCGGTGCGGTCACCGGTGATGAACGGCTGGTCGCGCTCGTCGACGTCGGAGGTGATCAGCGTCGCCGCCTCGGCATCGGTACGGGCGATGACGACGGTCGGGACGTCGGCGACGTCGGCCGCGAGGCGGGCCGAAGTCAGGGTGCGGATGTGCTGCTGGGTGGGGATCAGCACCTTGCCACCGAGGTGGCCGCACTTCTTCTCCGAGGCCAGCTGGTCCTCCCAGTGCGACCCGGCGACACCGGCGGCGATCATCGCCTTCTGCAGCTCGTAGACGTTCAGCGCGCCACCGAAGCCGGCCTCACCGTCGGCGACGATCGGGGCCAGCCAGTTCTCCACCGAGGTGTCACCCTCGACCTTGGCGATCTCGTCGGCGCGCAGCAGCGCGTTGTTGATGCGGCGGATGACCTGCGGCACCGAGTTGGCCGGGTAGAGGCTCTGGTCGGGGTAGGTGTGACCGGAGAGGTTCGCATCACCGGCGACCTGCCACCCGGACAGGTAGATGGCCTTGAGGCCGGCGCGCACCTGCTGCACGGCCATGTTGCCGGTCAGGGCGCCGAGCGAGTTCACGAAGTCCATCTCGTGCAGCTGCTCCCACAGCACCTCGGCGCCGCGGCGGGCCAGGGTCGCCTCTTCGACGACCGTGCCCTGCAGGGCGACGACGTCCTTGGGCGTGTAGGTGCGGGTGATGCCCTTCCAGCGGGGGTTGTGGTCCCAGTCGTGCTGGATCTGTTCGGGGGACTTCGGCGTGCCCACGGTCGACTTGGTCATGAGGTGACCCACTCCTTCAAACTGTTGTTAACGTCCCGGTGAATTCACCGGACTGCTAAGACGAGGATGCATCACGGCATAACCGCAGGTCCACCCGTTTAGCTTGTAAACTTTCGCCAACGAGCCGCGGGATGTTGCTAATTTTGCGAAGGCTCGACACAGCTGAACCGGTTCAGAAGTTACCCGGCGGTAACAGATCGTCGCAGGTCAGTACGCCCGTACTGTTTGGTGGAGCGATTCAGAGCGGGAAGATCGCGGCGACCGCTTTGACCTCATCGCCGACCGCATATGTGAGCGTTGTAACACTCCGATCGGCGAGCTCCGGGCCGAACTTGTCCGTCGATCCGGCCGGATACGTGTGCTGCAGGATCTCCAATTTGTCGCCGAGGGCCACCGGCAGATCGTGTTCGATTGTCACCCGCAGCGGTACCCGCATCAGTTCGGGGTGAGCGTTCAGGTAGTCCTCCACCACCGACCAGTACACCGAGTTGTTCATGTGGTCGAAGATGTCGATGTCGCTCACCCGCACCGGAAAGTCGCGGATCTGTTCGGCGTCCTGACGCGACCCCGCCGTCAGGTACGCCTTCCATCGCAACCGGCCCTCGCTCGTCGTCCGGCGCAACCCCTCGATGAAGTCGTCGGCGATCCGCGCCGGCCCCTGCGTCTCGCGGTTGATGTTGATCCAGAACGCCTCGGACTCGACGAGCCCGCCCTTGCGCCCCTCGATCCGCACCCGCATCTCGCACCACCGGTTCGACGTGCCCGAGCACCAGCGCCGCAACCGCAGGATGTCCTTGAACACGATCGGCTCGATCATGTCGATCATCGTCCGGCGCACGATCCACAGCGGGTGGGTCTCCTCGTAACCCATCTCCCGCAGCTGATCGGTGCCGATGTCCTGGATGTGCCTGGTCGCCGCGTCGAACTTCAGCCGGCCTTCACGATCGACGTCGGCCACGCGCAACGGCCACTCGATGTCGAATACGTCCGGGTGCCCGTCGGGCACCGGCATCAGCGTCTTGGCCAAGCTCACGGAACCTGATGATGCCACACGCACCGGCGCTGCCAATCCTGCGAAGAAGCCCTTAACAGGCGGCTACGCTGGGTCGACGTGGCCAAGACATACGTGGGAGCGCGCGTTCGCCAGCTCCGCAACGAGCGCGGTTTCAGCCAGGCGGCGCTGGCCCAGATGCTGGACATCTCCCCCAGCTACCTGAACCAGATCGAGCACGACGTGCGGCCGCTGACGGTGGCGGTGCTACTGCGCATCACCGAGGTGTTCGGCGTCGACGCGACGTTCTTCGCCTCTCAGGACGACACCCGCCTGATCGCCGAGCTGCGGGAAGTCCTCATGGACCGTGATCTGGACGTCGACGTCGGAGCGACGGAGGTCGCCGAGATGGTGGCCGCGCACCCCGACCTCGCGCGCGCGATGGTCAACCTCCACCGCCGCTACCAATTGACGACGACCCAGCTGGCCGCCGCCACCGAAGGACGGTTCAACGTCGCCGCCGTGAATCCGGGGGCGAGCGGCACCGGATCGATCTCGATGCCGCACGAGGAGGTGCGCGACTACTTCTACGAGCGGCAGAACTACCTGCACGAACTCGACACGGCCGCCGAAGAACTGACGGCTGGCATGCGGGTGCAGCGCGGCGAGCTGGCCAGCGACCTGTCGGACCGGCTGCGGTTCGTGCACGGTGTGCGCATCATCCGACGCCAGGATCTCGGCGAAGGCGTGCTGCACCGCTTCGACCCGGCGACCAAGACCCTGGAGATCACCGCGCACCTGTCGATGGGGCAGCGGGTGTTCCGGATGGCCGCCGAACTCGCCTACCTCGAATACGGCGACCTGATCGACAAGCTGACCGAGGAGGGTCACTTCACCAGCGACGAGTCCCGCCGCCTGGCCAGGCTCGGGCTCGCCAACTACTTCGCGGCCGCGACCGTGCTCCCCTACGCCCAATTCCACAACGTCGCAGAGACGTTCAAATACGACGTCGAGCGACTCTCCGCCTACTACTCGACGAGTTACGAGACGATCTGTCATCGGCTGTCCACGCTGCAGCGACCCTCGATGCGTGGTGTCCCGTTCTCGTTCGTGCGCGTCGACCGTGCCGGCAACATGTCGAAACGGCAGTCCGCCACGGGTTTTCACTTCTCCTCGAGCGGCGGTACCTGCCCGCTGTGGAACGTCTACGAGACGTTCGCCTACCCCGGCAAGATCAGCGTGCAGGTGGCCGAGATGCCCGACGGCCGGTCCTACCTATGGGTGGCGCGCACGGTGGAGCGGCGTGCGTCGCGCTATGGTCAGCCGGGTAAGACGTTCGCGATCGGCCTGGGCTGCGAACTGCGGCACGCGCATCGGCTGGTCTACTCGGAAGGCCTCGACCTCAGTGGTGACCCCAAGGTTTCAGCGACGCCCATCGGCGCCGGATGCCGCGTCTGTGAGAGGGACAACTGCCCTCAGCGGGCCTTCCCCGCGCTCGGCCGCGCACTCGACATCGACGAACACCGCTCCACGGTGTCCCCGTACCTGGTGAGGCAGCAATGAGTGCTGGACACATCGCCCCCGGCGGCTTCAAGGAGCTCGGGCCGCTCAACTGGGTGATCGCCAAGGTGGGCGCCCGCGTCATCCGGGCGCCCCGATTCACGCTGTTCAACGTGCTGGGACAGCACCGCATCCTGTTCCTCCTGTGGCTGCCCTACAGCGCAGCCCTGCTCGGCGCGCTGAGCAAACTCCCGGGACGTGACGCCGAGCTGGTCATCCTGCGCGTGGGTCATCTCCGGGACTGCGAGTACGAACTCCAGCAGCACCGCAGGCTGGCCCGTACCCGGGGTGTCGACCAGCAGACCCAGGCCCGGATCTTCGAGGGGCCGGATGCCGAGGGGCTGACCGACCGCCAGCGCATCCTCATCACCGCCACCGACGAGTTCGTGATCACGCGCAGTGTCTCGCAGCAGACCTGGGCGCAACTGGCGACGCATCTGACCAAACCCCAACTGATCGAGTTCTGCATGCTCGCCGCGCAGTACGACGGCTTGGCGGCGACGATCACGACGTTGCAGGTGCCGCTGGACTTCCCGAATTGACGGCTGCTCGCGCGGCGGTCGTCCTGCTCGACGGACGGGCACAACCACCCACCGAGCTCATCGGTGCGAAGGCGGCGTCGCTGAACACGATGCGCCGGCTCGGTCTGCCCGTGCCCCCGGCGTTCTGCCTGCCGGCGCCCCTGTGCGCGGCACGCGCACCGTTGGCCGATGCCGTCACTGAGGGGCTGGAGTGGCTTCGGCGGCAGTCCGGGCCCGTCAGGGTCAGCGTCCGCAGCAGTCCCACCGTGTCGATGCCCGGGATGCTCGACACCGTCCTCGACGTCGATGCACACGAGGTCATGCCTGCCGTCGAGGCGGTGCTCGCGTCGTGGGACGCGCCGCGCTCGGTCGCCTACCGTCGGCACCGACAGCTCGGCGACGCGGCGGCAACGGCGGTCATCGTGCAGGTGATGGTGTCGGGCGTGCGTGATGACGCCTCCGGCGCGGGGGTCGCGTTCAGCCGCAATCCACTCACCGGGGCCGACGAGCTGTTCGGCGAGTGGCGTCGCCACAGCCGAGGTGACGCGGTCGTTTCCGGAACTGCCGAGAGCGCCCCGCTGCACGTGCTGGCCGGTGAGCTGCCGCCCGTCCACGCCGCGTTGGCCCACGCGGCACGGCTGCTGGAACGCCACCACGCAGACATGCAGGACATCGAGTTCACGGTCGAATCCGGGCAGCTGTGGTTACTGCAGACGCGCACCGCGACCCGCTCCCCGCGCGCCGCACTCCGTACGGCGCTGGCGCTGTACGCAGACGGTGTGCTCGACGTCACCGAACTGCTGAACCGCGTCACGCCTGCCGACCTGGACGCGCTGCGGGCAAGCTCCCGGCGACCGGTGGAACGCTCCGCACCGCGCCTCGCCGCGGGACTCTCCGCGGCGCCCGGGGTCGCCACCGGCCGGGCGGTGAGCGACCTGGACCACGCCGTCGACGCGGCCGAGCGCGAGCCCGTCGTGCTGGTCCGCACCACGACCAGCCCGGCCGACATCGTCGGGATGCTGGCGTGCTCCGCGGTGGTCACCGAGGTCGGCGGTCCTGCCAGCCACGCCGCGGTGATCTGCCGTGACATCGGCCGGCCCGCGGTCGTCGGATGCGGTCCCGGCACGGTGGCGGCGCTCGAGGGGCTGCTGGTCACCGTGGACGGGACGACCGGCGAGGTCTTCGCCGGCACGCTCGACGTCGAATCCTGGCTCGACGCCGACGCCGACGCCGACCTGCGGGCCTATCAGGACATCGCAGCCGGGGCGGATCGTCGCTCCGCCGGGGCCGGGCAGCAGGCCGGTGAACTCGAGACCCTGCAGCGCCTTCGGATGTCGGGCGCGATGTCGCGCGACGACATCCACCCTGCACTGCATGACCAGCTGTCGGCGGCCGGCCTCGTGACAGGGACGACGACGGTGCGCCTGACACCGCAGGGCCGTGCCCGACTGTGGGACCTGCTCACCGCCGAACGGGCGGGCGCCGACACTGCCGCGCTGTCGGACATCTACCGCGATTTCTGGGCTGTCAACGCCGACTTCAAGGCGGTCGTCACCGACTGGCAGCTCCGCGATGGGCAGCCCAACGATCACTCGGACTCGACGTACGACGGCGCGGTGATCGACCGGCTCGACCGGATCCACGGCCGGGTCACGGGCATCGTCGACCGTGCGGCGGCGCAACTCCCCCGTCTGGAGTCCTATCGCGTCCGACTCGAGGAGGCACTGCGGCACCTCCACGGTGGCGATCGGCAGTGGTTCACCCATCCGCTGGTCGACTCGTATCACTCCGCCTGGTTCGCGCTGCACGAAGAGCTCCTCGTCGCAGCCGGCCTGACCCGCACCGACGAAGCGCGGGCCGGGCGCGCCGACTGAAAGACGTGACACAGCCGACATATTTGCCTGTTCCGTGACATCCCCCATGATCAGCGCGCACGCTGGGCGGTGACCTCGACCGCACTGCAAAGGACTGCCCTCTGCAACGCATTGCCCTGCTGGCCCTTGCGGCCCCGAAGCGGATCATCGCCGTCGCGGTCCTGATCGTCTGCTGCGCCGCGGTGCTCGGCCTGCCCGTCTTCAAATCACTGTCGGCCGCCGGCTTTCGCGATCCGGCGGCGCAGTCGTCGCGCGCGGCCGATCTGTTGTCGCAGGAATTCGGTCAGGGTGACCTGCAGCTCGTCTTCGCCGTGCGCTCCGAGCAGGGGGCGAGCAGCGCGGACGCACGCCGGGTGGGCATGGAGATCGTCGACACGCTCGACGGTGCGGCCGACGTCGCGGCGGTGACATCGCCGTGGACCGCACCGCCGCCGGCCGCGCGCGGGCTGATCAGTACCGATGGCAAGACCGGCCTCGTCGTCGCCGGCATCGACGGCGGAGGCACCGACGCCCAGCTGCGGGCCGAGGAGCTCGCCCGGGATCTGGTCGGCACGCGGGAGGGCGTCACCGTGGTGGCGGGCGGCCCTGCGATGGCCTACGTGCAGATCAACCACCAGTCCAAGCACGACCTCCTGCTGGTCGAGGGCATCGTCATACCGCTGAGCTTCTTGGTGCTGGTCTGGGTGTTCGGTGGGCTGCTCGCCGCAGCGGTGCCGCTGACGGTCGGGATCATGGCGATCGTCGGCTGCCTGGCGCTGCTCCGCGTGATCACCCTGGCGACCGAGGTGTCGACCTTCGCGCTGAATCTGACCGCGGCGATGGGGATGGCGCTGGCGATCGATTACACGCTGCTGATCGTCAGCCGGTTCCGCGACGAGCGGCGCGCCGGTGCAGGTGTCGACGACGCGCTCGTCGTCACCATGGCGACGGCGGGCCGCACCGTGCTGTTCTCGGCGATCACCGTCGGCTGTTCGATGCTGGCGCTCGCACTGTTCCCCATGTACTTCCTGAGGTCGTTCGCCTACGCCGGCATCGGGGTGGTGACCCTCACCGCGCTGGCGGCGCTGCTCGTCACCCCGGCAGCGATCGTGCTGCTCGGTGAGCGCATCGACGCGCTGGACATCCGGCGCGCGGCGCGGCGAATCCTGCGGAGGCCGCCGCCGCAGCCCCAGCCCGTCGAACGCAACTTCTGGTATCGCGCGGGGCGTTTCGGTACCCGGCGGGCCGTCCCGGTCGCGATCGCCTCGGTCGCGCTGCTGCTGGTGCTCGGCGCGCCGTTCCTCGGGATCACGTGGGGTTTTCCCGACGACCGCATCCTCCCTGAGACCGCCTCGGCGCGGCAGGTCGGCGATCAGCTGCGCAACGATTTCGCCGAGGACACCACGCAAGCGGTCACGATCGTCGTGCCCGACACCGCGGGAGTGCCACCCGCCGAGATGGCCCGCTACGCCGCCGAACTCTCTCAGGTGTTCCGGGTGACGTCGGTGTCCTCGCCGGTCGGAATGTTCGCGCAGGGCCTGGACGTCCTCGGTCCGTCGGGACCGGCGGGGGTGGCCGGTGACCGCGCCTTCCTGACCGTCAACAGTTCCGCCCCGTTGTTCTCCGCGGACTCCGAGCTCCAGCTGGCGCGGCTGTCCGCGGTTCCGGGACCGGGCGGCCGCGAGACTCTGTTGACCGGCACCGCGCAGGTCAATCACGACAACGCCGCGGCCATCATGTCGCGGCTGCCTCTGGTGCTGGCGGTGATGGCCACCATCACGTTCATCCTGCTGTTCCTGCTCACCGGCAGCGTGGTGATCCCGATCAAAGCCCTTGTGCTGAACGCACTGTCGCTGACAGCGACGTTCGGTGCTCTGGTCTGGATCTTCCAGGACGGCCACCTCGGCGCGCTGGGGACGACGTCGACGGGCAGTCTGGTGGCCAACGTGCCCGTGCTGCTGTTCTGCATCGCGTTCGGGCTGTCGATGGACTACGAGGTGTTCCTGATCTCCCGCATCCGGGAGCAGCGGCTCGCGTATGCCACTGCGGGCAACGACGAAGCGGTGGCGCTGGGGTTGGCCAAGACCGGTCGCGTCGTGACCGCCGCCGCGTTGTTGATGTCGATCTCCTTTGCCGCACTGATCGCTTCGGACGTCTCGATCATGCGCATGTTCGGTCTAGGGCTGACGTTGGCGGTGATCGTCGACGCCACGCTGGTGCGCATGCTGCTGTTGCCCGCATTCATGCACATCCTCGGTGATGCGAACTGGTGGGCACCGCGGTGGATGGTGCGGCTGCACAGCCGTTTCGGTCTCAGCGAGACGAAGATCGTCAAGACCGCGGGTCGACATCGGATGCCGGCCAAGCTGTTTCAGCCCTAGGCCGGTCCGTCACGCGTCGAGAACGTAGATGGCGCCCGTGGCTCCGTCGACCTCGATGAGCGTGCCGGTCGACAGGCGGGTGGCGCCGCGCGCATCGACGACACACGGGAAGCCGAACTCGCGAGCGACGACGGCGGCGTGCGACATCGGGCCGCCGAGCTCGGTCACCACGGCAGCGGCGTAGCCGAACGCCGGGGTGTAGCCGACGTCGGTGACCTCGGCGACCAGCACCTCGCCGGGCTGGAGGTCGTCGATGGTGTCGGGCCGCACCACGCGAACCCGGCCTCGGACGCGTCCACCACAGATCCCCAGGCCCTGCAGCTCGCTCCCGGCAGTCAGTGACGCCGGCGCGGTCGGCTGGGCCTCCCAGTGTCCACTGAAGGCCGGCGGCGGCACGATCGCGGTGAGCCGGGTCTGCTCGGCGCGACGCCGCGCCACCGACGCCGCGGCGTTGGGCAGCGGGGTGTCGAGCTCGTCGACCAGCAGGTAGAAGACGTCCTCCGGGTCTGCCAGGACACCGGCGGCCGTCATACGGCGGCCCTTTTCCCGCAGCAGTCGACGCAGCAGCCAGATGGCGCGCACCATCTTGTCCCGTCGATCTTCGCGGTCGCGCAGCTGCCGCGCCGCCAATGCGGCCACCGGACGGACGTACGGTGCCACCGACGTGGGTTCTGCAGCGACGTCGTGTTCGGTGTCCAGCGTGCGGGTCACGATGCGCAGCAGGAGCGCGGGGTCGTCGGCGTAGGTCGGCGAGCTCATCTCCACCTCTGCCGGCCCGCGGTGGCCGATGCGATGCAGCTCGTCGGTGAGCGCACGGTGGAAAGCCGGTGTGCGACGCTCGATCTCGGTGAGGTCGAGGACAGGGCCGTGCAGCAGCTCGGCCACCTCGGGGTCGCGCCGGGCAAGTGCGGCGAGCCGGCGGATGGCGTCGACCGACCGGGCGCTGGCCACCTCCGGGCCGGCCGCCGGCGTGGTGTCACGTCCGGTGAGCAACCGCAACAGCACGCTGTAGGCCGAGCAGAGCATGATCGAGGCCGACGCCAGCACCCAGCCGTACACCACGAGGTCCCGGCCGCGACGGATCAGGTCGGCCAGTTGCGCGTCATCGATCATCGAAAGATGCTGCTGCACTTCGGCTTCGAAGGAATCGACATCGGCGACGAAGTCGCGGGTGTCGCGCACGGAGCCGGCGGAGAGCCCGACGAGGTTGCTGCCGAACACCCCGACATTGCGCAGCTGCGCGAGGATCCCGGTACGCCCGGCAGGTGGCGCCTCGGACCCGAAGATCGGCAACTGGTGCACGGTGCGGCCGAAGAACTGGCCGAGCACCAGCATCGGATCGGTGAACGGCACGGTCTGCGCCATGAAGTGAGCAGAGGTGACCGCGGCGAACAGGCGGTGACCGAACACACCGACTGTGCGGGCAGCGATCTCGCGTTCCACCACACCGCCGGGCCGCAACTGCCGGGCGATGGTGACGCCGCCGGCCCGGGCGCCGAGGACCGTCACCGATGCCGACGACGGCGTGAACGGACCCGGAAGTGCCTCGGACAGGTTGGTCGCGACGAACGCCGGAAAGCGGGGATCGATCGGAGTGTCGAACTCTCCGTTGCCATCCGGCGGGCCGGTGAACACCGGCAGCACCCCGTCCGAGGCGGGACAGTCGACGGCCGGAATGTCGGCCGTGCGCACCCGCGGCAACCGCCACGGCGCGTTCCAGACACGGCCGCCGACCGTGATCCGACCGCGCACGGCCAGCGCGGTGTCGGCGAGACATGCAGGCGCCGACCACGCGGTCGGGTACTGCGAGGCGTCGAGCACCGGGCAGCCGAGAAACCACTGCGCGAGGGCGTCGCGGCGGGTGAGTCGGGTTGTCGAGCGGCCGAGAGCGTCCGCGATCTCGGTGGGTGTCACGGGATCAGGCGCGGCGAGTTCTACTGTGCCGACGACTTTTTCCGGGTCCACTGTCGCCTGGACCAGAATCCGTAGCACGTCGTCGACGTGGACGACCGACAGCGGCGACCCTCCGCCGGCAGGCAGCGTTCGCCGAGCCAGCAGCAGGACGAGGCCGTCTCCGAGATCCCGTCCGAGCAGCAGGCCCGACCGGCAGATCACCGCATCGGGAATCCGCGCGCGCAGGAACTCCTCGTCTCCGCGACGTCGGGGACCGCTGTAGGCGAACACGAAGCGCGCCACTCCGACAGCCGAGTCGACGGCCTGGGCGAACGATGCGTCGTCCGGGCCGTCGAGCCCCGCGCAGTGCACCACGACGTCAGCACCGCGCGGGTCGGCGTCACCGTCGACGTGATGACCGGCGGTGCGCAGGCGCGCCGCCAGCAGCCGGCCCACCACCGTGTCCGATCCCGAGATGACGATCCTCATGCGCGCGCGTTATTCGTCATCGTCGTCGAAGGCATTCAGGAGGTCCTCGAGATCCATGTCGGCGATCGCGTCCTCACGATCGGCACCCGTCGACGAACCGTCCTCGTTCGCCATTCCCAGCAGCAGGTCGAGAAGACCTGCCTGACGTAGCCGTTTCACCGGAATGGACGCGACCGCCTCCCGGATCTCCTGGTCGTCGAGCTCGACGGCGGGGTCGACACCCTCGACCTCCTCGACCAATTGGCTGTGGAAGAAGCCGGCGATGGCGGCCGGGGTCGGATAGTCGAAGATCAGCGTCGGCGACAACGTCAGCCCCGTCGCGGCCTTGAGCCGGTTGCGCAGTTCCACCGCGGTCAGCGAATCGAACCCGTGGTCGTGGAACGCCAGGTCGGGCGCGATCGACTCCGGGGTCGGCAGTCCGAGCACCGTGGCCATGTGGGAGCGCACCAGATCGAGCAGCACGCCCTGCTGCTCCTCGACGGGGAGGCCCGACAAGCGCTGCGCCAGAGCGGATCTGGACTGCGCAGCGGCGAGCGCATCCCCGACCTGCCGACGCGCCGGCCCCGCGATGAGCGTGGTGAACATCGGCGGCAGCGTGCCGGCGGCAGCCTTGGTGCGCAGTGCGGCGCGGTCGATCAGGGCCGGCACCAGATACGGCTCGTTCACCACCAGCGCGGTGTCGAGCAGTGCCAGCGCGTCGGTCACCGTCATCGCCAGGATGCCGTCGCGGCCCAGGCGTGCGATGTCGGTGTCCTCGAGGTGACCGGTCAAACCGCTGGTCTGATTCCACAGCCCCCAGCCCAGCGAGATCGCCGGCAGCCCAGCGGCACGGCGCCGCGCAGCCAGCGCGTCGAGGGTGGCGTTGGCCGCCGAGTAGTTGGCCTGGCCGGAGGCACCCACCAGACCCGCCATCGACGAGAACATCACGAACGCCGACAGGTCATACCCCTTGGTCAGTTCGTGCAGATGCAGTGCCGCATCAGATTTCGCCCGCAGGACGGTGTCGACACGCTCGGGAGTCAGCGACGTGACCACCGCATCGTCGAGCACCGCCGCCGTGTGGAAGACCGCGGATAGCGGCCGCCGGTGGTCGATGTCGGCGAGCACCTTCGCCAGGGCATCGCGGTCGGACACGTCTGCGGCCAGCACCCGCACCCGCGCCCCGGCGGAGGTGAGTTCACCCACCAGGTCGTCCGCGCCGGGTGCGGCCGCACCGCGGCGCGACACCAGCAGAAGATCGCGCGCCCCGTGCCGATCGACGACGTGACGGGCGACCGCGGCACCGGCCATGCCGGTCCCGCCGGTGATCAGCACGGTCCCCGCCGCCCAGGCGTCGGGCATCGTCATGACGACCTTGCCGATGTGGCGGGCCTGGCCCAGATGGCGCAGGGCCGCCGGGGCGCGCCGGATGTCGAAGGGTGTCACGGGCAGCGGGCTGCACACCCCCTCGTCGACGAGGACCTGCAGACCGTCGAGGATCCGCTGCACGCCGGGCGCGCCGGCCTCGAAGAGGTCGAACGCGCGATAGGTCACCCCCGGATGCGCCGCGGCAACCACATCGGCATCCCGGATATCGGTCTTGCCCATCTCCAAGAACACCCCGCCCCGCGGCAACAACCGCAACGACGCATCCACGAAATCCCCGGCCAACGAATCCAACACCACATCCACACCACGACCACCCGTCGCCGAAAGGAAGCGTTCCTCGAACTCCAACGACCGCGAATCACCGATGTGATCATCATCGAAACCCAACGCCCGCAACGTGTCCCACTTCCCCCGAGACGCCGTCGCGAACACCTCCAACCCCCAATACCGCGCCAACTGCACCGCAGCCAACCCCACCCCACCGGTCGCCGCATGAATCAACACCGACTGCCCCGGCCGCACGCGCGCCAACTCCCGCAAGCCGAAGAACGCGGTCGCGAAACCCACCGGGAAGCCGGCGGCCTGCGCGTAACCCCAGCCCTCCGGCATGGGAAGCAGCAGCCGCGCATCGGTGACCGCGAGTGTCGCGGTGCCTTCGGGGAACAGGCCCATCACCCGGTCGCCGACGGCCACTCCCGTGACACCGGTGCCGATCTCGGTGACGACGCCCGACGCCTCGATACCGATCGCACCGTCGCCCGGGTACACCCCGAGCGTCATCATGACGTCGCGGAAGTTCGCCGCGATCGCCCGAACAGCCACGCGAACCTGGCCGGCCGCAAGGGGTTCCGCCGCGGACGATTCGAGCACGAGATTGTCGAACGTTCCCGCCTCGGAGACACTCAGCCGCCACGCACCGTCGACAGGCGGGGTCAGCACGGTCGCCCGGTTCGGCAGCACCCTGGCCCGGTGCGGCACGCCGTCACGGAGCACCAGCTGCGGCTCACCGGTGGCCAGAATCGCTGCGGCGTCGAGGGTCTCGGTATCGCTGTCGCTGTCCACGAGCACGATGCGTCCCGGGTGTTCGGTCTGTGCGGCGCGCACCAGACCCCACACCGCCGCGCCGGACAGGTCGGCGACGTTCTCCCCCGGCAGCGCGATCGCACCGCGGGTGTGCACCATCAGGACCGCCGTCGAAGCGTCGGTCACGAAGCTCTTGAGACGCTCGAGCGCGCGGTGGGTGGCAATCGGAGAGAACGTGAGATCTGGTGCCGTCCCTGTCGCGTCGTAGAGGATCACATCAGTTTCCGGCGCGGACTGCCCCGCGTCGGGCACGGGTGACCAGACCACCTCGAACAGTTCGGCGCCACGGCTGCCGCCGACCGCGGCGGCCAATTGCTCGGCGGTGACCGGCCGAGCCACCATCGACTGCACCGACAGCACCGGCAGACCGAGGCCGTCCGCGAGATCGATGGACACGGCGTTGGGGCCGCTCGGCGCGATCCGGACCCTCAGTGCGGAGGCACCCGAGGCGAACAGTCTCACCTTCTGCCAGGAGAAGGGCAGTGCCAGCTCGTCACGATCGGCGGCCACCAGCACCGCGTGGAGCGCACTGTCCAGCAGCACGGGGTGTACACCGAACCCGGTGGCCGACAGGTCGTTCGGCAGGACGACCTCGGCGAAGATCTCCTCACCCCGACGCCACATCGCCCGCAGCCCGTGGAACGCCGGTCCGTACTGGTAACCGCGCTCGGCGAGATCTGTATACGTCTGCGCGACATCGACACTCGTGGCCGCCGGCGGCGGCCAGGCCGTCAGCTCCACGCCCGGTTCGACGGTCGCCGAGCTGAGCAGTCCCTCGGCATGCAGCACCCACTCGGCACCGTCGACGCCGTCGTGCGAGTACAGCGACACCTCACGGACGCCGTCGGTGTCGCTGCCCGTGTCGCTGCCGACGACCACCCGCACCGCCGCGCCGGTGGCCGGCAGCATCAACGGCGCGTGCAACGTCAGCTCGTCGATGACGGAGCACCCCACCTCGTCGCCGGCGCGGATGGCGAGTTCGACGAAGCCGGCACCGGGGAACAGCACCGTGCCGCCGACAGCGTGGTCGGCCAGCCACGGGTGAACCGACACCGCCAGCCGGCCGGTCAGCACCACGCCACCGCTGTCCGGCAGCTCGACGACTGCGCCCAGCAGTGCATGGTCGGCTCGGCTCTGGCCCAGACCCACAGCGTCGGAGGCACGTCCGCTGCCGGAGAGCCAGAACCGGCGGCGCTGAAACGCATACGTCGGCACCTCGGTCAACCGGCCTCCGTCGCAGACGGCGCGCCAATCGACGGCGGCGCCGGAGACGAACACCTCGGCCAGCGCCTGGATCAGGGTCCGCGCTTCGTCACGGTCCTTGCGCAGCACCGACGCCGTGACGGGTTCGCTGTCGGCGAGCGTGGCGACGATCGACGCGGTGAGCCCGCTGGCGGGACCAACCTCCAGGAAGCGGACGACGCCGGACTCGGCGAGCGAACGCACGCTGTCGGCGAATCGCACCGGCTGGCGGACGTGCCGCTGCCAATACGCGCTCGTACCGTAGTCGTCCTCGGCCGGCGTTCCGGTGAGATTGGAGATGATGTCGATGGTCGGGGCCGATACCGGTATTCCCTGTGCCACGGTGGCGAATTCGGGCAGCATGGGCTCCATCAGCGCCGAGTGGAAGGCATGGGACACGGCCAACCGGTGCACCCGCCGGCCCTCGGCACGCAGGCGCTCGGCCAGCGCAGTCACCGCATCCTCGGGCCCGGACAGAACCACGGAGTCCGGACCGTTCACCGCGGCGAGGTCCACGTCATCGGGCAGCACAGCCCGGATCTCGGCCTCGCTGCCGGCGACGGCGACCATCGCGCCACCCGCCGGTAGCCGTTGCATGAGCCGTCCCCGGGCGACGACCAGGACCGCCGCGTTCTCCAGGGAGAGCACACCGGCGACGTGCGCCGCCGAGATCTCCCCGACCGAATGTCCCAGCACCGCATCGGGAGTCATGCCCCAGCTCTCCAGGAGCCGATACAGGGCGACCTCGACGGCGAAGAGCGCGGGTTGCGCATATTCGGTGCTCTCCAGCAGCTCGTCGTTGGTACCCCACATGACCTCGCGCAGCGGCCGCAGCAGATGCCGGTCGAGCTCGGTGATCACGGCGTCCAGCGCCGCGCCGAACACCGGATAGGCCGCGTGCAGCTCGCGGCCCATGCCCAGTACCTGGGCACCTTGCCCCGGAAAGACGAACGCCATCTTGGCCCCTGGCCGCACGGCCCCACGGACACCCTCGTCGAAAGCCTCGAGGGCAGTGAGCAACTCGTCCCGGTCGGCGCCCATGACGACGGCCCGCTGAGCGAACGCGGAGCGCCCGCCGAGGGTCCAGCCCACATCGAGCGGATCGGCGTCGGGATGTGCGCGCAGGAAGTCGGCCAGCCGGCCGGCCTGGCTGATGAGTGCCTCAGGGGTCTTCGCGGACAGCACCCAGGGCACGACCGGAGACGACGTCGACCCGGCTCGGTCTTCGGCGACTTCGGGCGCCGATTCGACGATGACATGGGCGTTGGTGCCGCTGATGCCGAACGACGACACCCCGGCACGGCGCACGTGATCGGCAGGCCAGGGTCGCGGCTCGGTGAGCAGGGCGACCGCACCCGTCGACCAGTCGACGTGAGGGCTCGGCGCATCGACGTGCAGCGTGGGCGGCATCGTCTCGTTCCGCATCGCCATGATCATCTTGATGACCCCGGCCACGCCGGCCGCGGCCTGCGTGTGGCCCATGTTCGACTTGATCGAGCCCAGCCAGACCGGCGAGTCGACAGGGCGGCCCTGCCCGTAGGTGGCCAGAATCGCTTGCGCTTCGATGGGATCGCCCAGCGTCGTGCCCGTGCCGTGGCCCTCGATGACGTCGACGTCCGCCGATCCCAGGCCCGCGTTGGCGAGCGCAGCGCGCACCACACGTTGCTGCGAGGGGCCGTTGGGTGCGGTCAGCCCGTTCGACGCACCGTCCTGATTGACCGCCGAACCGGCGACCACCGCGAGCACCGGGTGGCCGAGCCGCTGCGCGTCCGAGAGCCGTTCGACGACGAGAACACCGCCGCCGTCGGCGAACCCGGTGCCGTCGGCGGCACCGGCGAAGGCTTTGCAGCGGCCGTCGGGTGAGAGCCCGCGCTGCCTGCTGAACTCGACGAAGATGTCCGGCGTGGCGTTGATCGTGACGCCGCCGGCCAGCGCGAGATCGCACTCGCCGAGCCGCAGCGCCTGCACCGCCATGTGCAAGGCGGTCAGTGACGACGAGCAGGCGGTGTCGACCGAGACGGCCGGACCTTCGAGGCCGAGCACGTAGGCGACACGTCCGGAGGCGACGCTGGCCGCCTGCCCGGTCAGGCGGAAGCCCTCGGTGTCCGCAGCGGCCGCGCCGGCGACCACGCCGTATCCCTGGGCGATGATGCCGGTGAACACTCCGGTGGCGCTGCCGCGTAGAGCCGACGGATCGAAGCCGCCGCGTTCCAAAGCCTCCCAGGACAATTCGAGGAACAACCGCTGCTGCGGGTCCATCGCGAGCGCCTCGCTGGGCGAGATGCCGAAGAAGCCTGCGTCGAAATCGGCGGCGTCGTCGAGGAATCCGCCGGTGCGCGAGCACGTCTTGCCGGGTGCGTCCGGGTCTGCGTCGAACAGCTCGGCGATGTCCCACCCGCGGTCGGCCGGGAAGTCCGACAGGACGTCGCGGCCGTCGGCGACCATCCGCCAGAGGTCCTCCGGTGAGGTCACACCTCCGGGGTAGCGGCAGGCCATCCCGACGACGGCGATGGGCTCGTCGATCACGGATCTCGCTGTGGGCGCGTCGGCGGGTGCCGCCGGCGCCGCCCCGGCCAGCTCGGCCCGGATGTAACCGGCCAGCGCGTCCGGGGTGGGGTAGTCGAAGATCAGCGTGGGTGAGAGCGCCAATCCCGTTGCGGCCTTGAGGCGGTTACGCAACTCGACGGCGGTCAGCGAGTCGAAGCCGTGCTCGGCGAAGGCCAGTGCGCCGTCGATCCTCTCCGGCTCGGCGGTGCCCAGCACCGTGGCCATGTGGCTGCGCAGCACGTCGAGCACCAGGGCTTGCTGCTCTGCCTCGGATTTGCCGGTCAACCGCTTCGCCAGGGCCGATGTCGAGGTGGCCGCGGCCACCGAGTCCTCGACGCGGCGGCGGGAACGGGCGCTCGCAAGTTCGGCGAACATCGGCGGGAGCAGGCCCTGCGCGGACCGTGCCCGCAGCGCGGCGCGGTCCAGCCGCGCCGGGGCCAGAAACGCCTCGTCGACCGTGAGCGCCGCGTCGAACAGCACCATCGCGTCCTCGGCACTCAGGGCGAGCACGCCGTCACGACCGAGCCGCTCCAGCGCCGCGGCCTCGAGGTGGCCCGTCATGTCGCTGGCCTGGTCCCAGAGCCCCCAGGCGAGAGAGATGGCCGGCAGGCCGGACGCGCGGCGGTGTGCGGCCAGCGCATCGAGGAACGTGTTGCCGGCGGCGTAGTTGCCCTGACCGGGCGACCCCACCACACCGGCGAGCGACGAGAACAGAACGAACGCAGCGACATCGGCATCTCGGGTCAGCTCGTGCAGGTTCCATGCCGCGTCGACCTTGGCGCGCAGCACGGCGTCGACGCGCTCGGGGGTCAGGGAGCCGATCACCGCGTCGTCGAGGACACCACCGGCATGGATCACCGCGGTCAGAGGTCCGCCGACCCCAGCCAGCACGCCGGCGACCGCGTCGCGGTCGGCGACGTCGGCGGCCACCACACGCACGCGCGCGCCCACCGCGTCCAGTTCGGCCACCAACTCGTCGGCGCCCGGCGCCGCAGGCCCGCGCCGGGACACCAGCAGCAGATCGCGCACTCGGTGATGCGCCACCACATGCCGGGCCACCGTCGCTCCGGCCATGCCGGTACCGCCGGTGATCAGCACGGTCCCCGCCGCCCAGGCGTCGGGCATGGTCATGACGACCTTGCCGATCTGGCGGGCCTGGCTGAGGTAGCGCAGCGCCGCAGGGGCGCGCCGAATGTCGAATGTGGTGACCGGAAGCGGTTGCAGGACACCGGCGTCGAACATCGCCGAGAGCTCGACGAGGTATTCGCCCATGCGGGCACGGCCCGGTTCGAAGAGGTCGAACGCGCGGTAGGTCACCCCCGGATGCGCCGCGGCAACCACATCGGCATCGCGGATATCGGTCTTGCCCATCTCCAAGAACACCCCGCCCCGCGGCAACAACCGCAACGACGCATCCACGAAATCCCCGGCCAACGAATCCAACACCACATCCACACCACGACCACCCGTCGCCGAAAGGAAGCGTTCCTCGAACTCCAACGACCGCGAATCACCGATGTGATCATCATCGAAACCCAACGCCCGCAACGTGTCCCACTTCCCCCGAGACGCCGTCGCGAACACCTCCAACCCCCAATACCGCGCCAACTGCACCGCAGCCAACCCCACCCCACCGGTCGCCGCATGAATCAACACCGACTGCCCCGGCCGCACCCGCGCCAACTCCCGCAACCCGTAGAACGCGGTGGTGAAGACGACGAGCACTGCCGCACCCTGGGCGTCGGTCCAGCCGGCCGGCAGCGGCGCGACGAGTCTCTCGTCGGCGTGGACGAGGGTGCCTGTGCCGTCAGGGAAGAGCCCCATCACACGGTCGCCGACGGCGAAGCGGGCGACGCCGGGGCCCACCTCGGTGACGACACCGGCCGCTTCGCTGCCGAGTAGCGCATCATGGGTGAACATCCCGAGGGTGATCATGACGTCGCGGAAGTTGGCCGCCACGGCGCGCACCTGGACGCGAATGTAGCCGGGCGCTAGGGGTTCTCCCGCGTGCGGCACGGGTTCGAGCCGCAGGTTGTCGAAGGTGCCCGCCTCGGAGATGCCGAGCCGCCACGGTCCGTCCGCAGGAGGTGCCAGCAGTCCGCGGCTCGCCGCGCTGGGGACCACCCGGGCACGGTGCAGCACGCCGCCGCGCTCGACGATCTGCGCCTCACCGACGGCCAGCAGCGACGCCTCGACGATGTCCTGACTGTCGCTGTCCACCAGCACGATCCGGCCGGGGTTCTCCGTCTGCGCCGAGCGCACCAGACCCCACACGGCCGCGCCGGCCATGTCGGTGACGTCTTCGCCGGGCAGCGGCACCGCACCGCGGGTGACGACGAGCAGGGTGCCCGCCGACGGCTCGGCCAGATGTGTCTGTAGCCGGTCCAGCACCTGGTGCACCGTCGCGTGCACGTGACCGACGGTGTCCGATCGTGTTCCCGGAGAACGGAGGTCGAGCACGTCAGCCGAACCGGCGGCCGCACCCGCGGGCGCCGACACCGGCGTCCATTCCAGCGTGAACAGCTCGCCGCCGCCGTCCCCATCCTTGGCCGCCTGCAGCTGCTCGGCGGTGACGGGGCGCACGCTCATCGAGGCGACCGACAGCACCGGCAATCCCAGCGTGTCGGCCAGTTCGATCGACACTGCGTGTGGACCCGCCGGGGCGATCCGGACGCGGGCTGCCGCGGCGCCCGCGGCGTGCAGCGCGACCCCGCGCCACGCGAACGGCAGCGCGAGATCGCTGCCGTCGGCGGCGGCGAGCAGCGCGTGCAGCGCGCTGTCGAGCAGAGCCGGGTGTACCCCGAAGTCCTCGGTCTTCAGCCCCTCGGGTGCAACGACTTCCGCGAATACCTCGTCCCCGCGACGCCAGACTGCCGTCAACCCCCGGAAGGCCGGACCGTAGTCGAAACCACGGGACGCCATGTCCTCGTAGGCTTCCGCGATCTCGATCGGGCGGGCTCCGGCGGGCGGCCACTGCGCCAGATCCGCGGCGGGTTCGACGGCCTGCGGGCTGAGCGCACCCTCTGCGTGCAGGGTCCACGCCGTGCCGTCGTCGGAGCCGGGCCGCGAGAACACGGACACGGTTCGCGGGCCGCCCTCCGACGAGGCGCCCTCGACAACGACCTGCAGGCGCACCGGGGCGTCGGGGGTGAGCACCAGGGGCGCGTGCAACGTCAGCTCGTCGATGGAGGTGCAGTCGACGTGATCGCCTGCGCAGACTGCCAATTCGATGAAACCGGTGCCGGGGAACAGCACGGTGCCGGCGACGGCGTGATCGGCGAGCCACGGCTGGTCGGACACGGCGAGGCGACCGGTCAGCACCACACCGCCGGAGTCGGGCAGGTCCACCACGGCGCGCAGCAACGCGTGGCCGGTGTCGCCGAGTCCCAGCGCATCCGACGACGGGGCGCTCTCGTCGGTCAGCCAGAAGCGGCGCCGGTCGAACGCGTAGGTCGGCAGGTCGACCAGACGGCCTCCGGCACACATCGCCCGCCAGTCGACCGCCGCGCCGCAGACGTAGGCGTACGCGGCCGACGCGCGGAAGCGGTCGATACCGCCGTCGTCGCGGCCGAGAGACGGAATCACCGCCGGCACGGACGAACTCGACGTGTCAGCGGCGGCCACCGTGCTCTCGACCGCGGCGATGAGCGCCGGGTGCGGACTCGATTCGACGAAGAACCGGTAACCCGCCGCGTGCGCGCTGCGCACCGCCTGCTCGAACTCGACGGTCTGCCGGATGTTGCGGAACCAGTAGTCGGCATCCAGAGACGTGGTGTCGAAAAGGCTTCCGGTGACGGTGGAGAAGAAAGCGGTGCGGGTGCGTTGCGGTGCGATGTCGGCGAGCGCATCGAGCAGTTCGGCGCGGATCACCTCGACCTGCACCGAGTGCGAGGCGTAATCGACATCAATCCACCGGGTCCGAAGTCCCGTCGCCTCGGCCTGTTCCACGAACTCGGACAGCGCGCCACGATCACCTGAGATGACCACGGCCGCAGGACCGTTCACTACCGCGACACCCAGCTGGTCACCGTAGGGCGCCAGCAGTTCCCGCACGGTCTCCGCGCCCGCGGCCACCGAGACCATGCCGGCCGGCCCCGTCAGCGCGACCAGCAACCGGCTGCGCAGCGCCACGATACGTGCCGCGTCACGCAGACTCAGCGCACCGGCCACGTGCGCGGCCGCGATCTCACCCTGCGAGTGCCCGATCACCGCATCCGGATGCACCCCCACCGAGCGCCACTCCGCGGCCAGCGACACCATCACCGCGAACAGCACGGGCTGGACCACGTCGACGCGGTCGTACCCGGGGGCACCTGGGGTGCCACGCAGGACATCGGTGAGCGACCAGTCCACGAACTCCGACAGCGCGGCCTCGCACGCGGCGATCGACTCCACGAAAACATCTGAGGCGTCCAGCATCTCGGCACCCATACCGATCCACTGCGAACCCTGACCCGGGAACACGAAGGCGGTCTTGCCCGCCGCGGTGACCTCGCCGCGAACCGTCGCCGCACCCTGCTCGCCGGCCGCCAACGCGACCAGTTCGGTGAGCAGACTGTCCAGATCGGCGCCGAGTGCCACGGCGCGGTGAGCGAACGTCGCGCGGCCTGCCAGCGTCCACGCGACATCGAGAGGATCGAGGTCGGGATGGCGTTCCAGCTGCGCCACCAGGCGAGCCGCCTGCGCCGACACCGTCGCAGCGGTGCGACCCGACAGCACCCACGGAACGGGACCGGACGCAGGCGCGGGAGCCGCTGCAGCGCCGGAGGATTCGGGAGCCTCCTCGATGATGACGTGGGAGTTGGTGCCGCTGATGCCGAACGAGGACACCCCGGCACGGCGGGGCCGCCCCATGTCGGGCCACTCGCGGCTGTCGGTCAAGAGCGCGACGTCGCCGGCGGTCCAGTCGACGTGCGGGCTGGGCGCGTCGACGTGCAGCGAGGCGGGCAGCACGCCGTTGCGCATCGCCATCACCATCTTGATGACGCCGGCCACGCCGGCGGCCGCCTGGGTGTGCCCCATGTTCGACTTGACCGAGCCCAGCCACAGCGGCCTGCCGGGCTCGCGGCCCTGGCCATAGGTCGCCAGCAGCGCCTGCGCCTCGATCGGGTCGCCCAGCATGGTGCCGGTGCCGTGACCCTCGACGACGTCCACGTCGGCCGCTCCGACGCCGGCGTTGGCGAGCGCAGCCCGCACCACCCGCTGTTGCGACGGGCCGTTGGGCGCGGTCAACCCGTTGGACGCGCCGTCCTGATTGACGGCGACGCCGCGCACCACGGCGAGGACGGGATGCCCGAGTCGCTGGGCGTCGGAGAGCCGCTCGAGGGTCAGCACGCCGCCTCCCTCGGCCCATCCGACACCGTCGGCCGCACCCGCGTACGGCTTGCACCGGCCGTCAGGCGCCAGGCCCCGGTGCCGGCTGAACTCGACGAAGATCGTCGGTGACGCGTTGACGGTGACCCCGCCCGCCAGCGCGAGGTCGCACTCCCCGGACCGTAGCGACTGAACCGCCATGTGCAGCGCGACCAGTGAGGACGAGCAGGCGGTGTCGATCGAGACCGCAGGCCCCTCCAGCCCCAGCACGTAGGAGACGCGTCCGGAGGTGACGCTGGAGGTCATACCGGTCAGGCGGTATCCCTCGATGCTGTCGGCGGCCATGCCGTAGCCGCCCGCGATGACCCCGGCGAACACACCGGTCGCGCTCCCACGCAACGAGTTCGGGTCCAGGCCGGCGCGCTCCAGCGCCTCCCACGACAGCTCGAGCAGCATGCGCTGCTGCGGATCCATCGCGAGCGCCTCGCTGGGCGCGATACCGAAGAACGCGGCGTCGAAGTCTGCCGCGCCGTCGACGAATCCACCCGTGCGTGCGTACGCCTTGCCCGGGGCATCGGGGTCGGCGTCGTAGAGACCGGGCAGGTCCCAGCCGCGGTCGGTCGGGAAGTCGGAGATGACGTCACGTCCGTCGGCCACCATCGCCCACAGGTCTTCCGGCGATTGGACGCCGCCGGGATAGCGGCAGGACATGCCGACGATGGCGATGGGCTCCCCGGACCGTTGCACCAGTTCCCGGTTCTTGGTCTTCAACCGTTCGATCTGAAGCAGCGCCTTGCGCAGCGCTTCCGTGGCGTGGTGGAGCTGATCGGCCATGATGCTCGTCGCCTCACTGTCGGGGATGGGGCGCTGCGGGAGGACACGGTCTGGATCCATCCCCGGCGCCGGCAACACCGCGCCAGCCTCCCCGCGGGGCCATCAGCAGTGTTGCCACGAACGTACTGCCCCGTCTGCGCCTGGGTACGCACCGGTTGCTCGAAGACTTCCGTTCTGGTGCAAAGTACCGTCCCGACGGCCGACGGACGGCGGTACTCCGCAGGCGTTCACAAGTCCGTGAGAACTCCTGCGACCGCCACCCGGTCCCCGCCGCGCGCCTTCGCCTCGTACATCGCGGCGTCCGCGGCAGAGATCACGTCGAAGAGGTCGGTGCCCGACGGCACCCCGGCCGCGACGCCGATGCTCGCCGTCACGGTCGGCTGCGCGGGCACCGCCACGGCCGCGCGGATCCGCTCGGCCACCGTGCCGGCCTGAGCAGCAGGCATCCGGTCGATCACGAGGAACTCCTCACCGCCCCACCGGACCACGACTGCGTCGTTGCGCACGCTCTCCCGAATACGCCGGGCGGTGCGGATCAGCACCTCGTCGCCCACTGCGTGGCCGAGAGTGTCGTTGATGCCCTTGAAGCCGTCGAGGTCGACCAGCAACGCGCACAGATCGGCGTCGACCGGCGCCCGCTCGTTGAGGCGTTTCATCGACACCGACAGGCCCCGCCGGTTCGTCAGCTCGGTCAGCGGATCGGTCAGCGACTGCTTGGAGCTGCCCTGCAGCAACCAGAAGCCGAACTGCAGCGCCGGCAGGATGCACGCGGTGACGACCAGCGCGATCACGGCCCGCGACACCGCGACCTGCAGTCCGCCGACCGGAGTATCGGCGGCCAGCCAGATCGCGGCACCGCCGACGGCCACGATGCACCACCCGATGTGCGCCAGATGCAGCCGCGGGCCGTGGAAGAACACGACGTAGGCGCCGGCACACAGCAGCAGCGGCATGCCGGACATCGCCAGGTTCGGATCGCCGAACAGCACGGTGGACAGCGTGATCAGCATGTCGACATAGATCAGCAGGGCCGTCGACTCCCGCATGGTCGGCCAGGGCCGCAGCGCCCAGCGCACCGCCCACACCAGCGAGCCGAGCGAGACCACCGCCCAGCCCACGCGCACGAGCGCACTGTCGGCCATCGGCGGGGCCACCACGTTGATCGCGCCGAGCAGTCCCAGCACTGCGCCGATACCGGCGATCAGGTAGCGCAGGATCGGCAGCAGGCCGCGGGTGCGCAGGAAGTCGATGCGCCAGTCGTAGTCGTCGCGTTGATCCCACCACTGCCGCAGCAAACCCCGGACGCTGCCATCCCCCACTGGCTCATCATGACACCGCTACAGGTACGTCACGCCCAATACGGCCACCGAGAACAGCACCGGAGAGACCGGCAGCGCCCAGCAGAACACCGCCCATGCCTCGGCCGTGCGCGACTTCTGCCGCCACTGGCGCCACCCGAGGTACCCGGACACGATCCCGACGAGGAACGACACACCCGCGACGACGAGCACCCAGGTCGGCACGTCAGATGACGCGATCGCCGCCGAGATCCCGGCCAGCCACAACATGTGGCCGATGACCAACCCGCCGATGCCGGCGACCCAGATCGTCCTCAATTAGAAGTTGATCATGTGGCCGACCAGGCCGTGGAAGCACTCTTGCAGCGCCTCGGACAGGGTCGGGTGGGTGTGCACGTTGCGGGCCAGCTCGGTGGCGGTCAGGTCCCACTTCTGCGCCAGGGTCAGCTCCGGCAGCAGCTCGGCGACGTCGGGGCCGATCAGGTGACCGCCGAGCAGTTCGCCGTACTTCTTGTCGGCGATCAGCTTGACGAAGCCGGTCGGATCGGCGAGACCGTGCGCCTTGCCGTTGGCCGTGAACGGGAACTTCGCGACGACGACGTCATGGCCCTCGTCCTTGGCCTGCTGCTCTGTCAGCCCGAAGCTGGCGACCTGCGGCTGACAGAACGTCGCGCGCGGCATCATCCGATAGTCGCCGAGGGCCAGCGTCTCGGCGCCGGCGATGGTCTCGGCGGCGACGACACCCATCGCCTCGGCGACGTGGGCGAGCTGCAGCTTGCCGGTGACATCGCCGATCGCGTAGATGTGCGGCTTGTTGGTGCGCATGTAGTCGTCGATGCCGATGCCCCCGCGATCGGTCAGCTCGACGCCGGCCTTCTTCAGGTCGTAGCCGTCGACGTTCGGCACGAAGCCGATGGCCTGCATGACCTTGTCGGCCTTGAGCTCGTCCTCTTTGCCGTCCTTGCTGATCTTGACGACGACGGTGCCGTCAGCCTCATTGTCAGTGATCGACTCGACCTTGGTGTTGGTGAGGATCTTGACGCCCAGCTTCTTGTACTGCTTCTCGATCTCCTTGGAGACCTCGGCGTCCTCGTTCGGCAGGGCGCGCGGCAGGAACTCGACGATCGTGACGTCGACGCCGTAGTTCTTCATCACGTACGCGAACTCCATGCCGATCGCGCCGGCGCCGGCGATGACGATCGAGCCGGGCAGATCGCGCTCCATGATCTGCTCTTCGTAGGTGATGACGTTCTTCGAGAGCTTGGTTCCCGGGACCAGCTTGGTGTGCGCCCCGGTCGCGATGATCGCGTTGTCGAACGTGACGGTCTCGGTGTCGCCTTCGTTCAGGTCGACGACGATCGTGTGGTCATCGGTGAACTTGCCGTAGCCGTGGATCTCGGTGATCTTGTTCTTCTTCATCAGGAAGTGCACACCGGCGACGCGGCCGTCGGCGACCTTGCGGCTGCGGTCGAACGCCGCGCCGTAGTCGAAGCTGACGTCACCGCTGATGCCGAACGTCTTGGCTTCCTTGGTGAACATGTGCGCGATCTCCGCATTGCGCAGGAGTGCCTTCGACGGGATGCACCCGACGTTGAGGCAGACGCCACCCCAGTACTTGGGTTCGATGATGGCAGTGTTCAGCCCGAGCTGGGCGGCGCGGATGGCCGCCACGTACCCGCCGGGGCCGGCTCCGAGAACGACGACGTCATAGTGGGTCACGCCTTACCACCCTAGTGGCCACGCAACAGCGCAGCACCCATGGCCGCGGCCAACGGTGCCGACATGAACGCGATCGCCAGCGCGGTGACCGCCGGGCGGTCCTGGACCAGCGCCGTCAGGAGGCTTCCGACGACGGTGGCGACGAGGTAGACCAACACCGCGAACACCGGGACCGACTTGTCCGGGGACTGGGTCCACCAGTGGTACAGACCGGCGCCCGCGGCGGCGGCGACGACCCAGACGGCAACCGTGACCAGCGCGAACTTCCATCGGCTCAGGTGTTCGGCGACGAGCTGGTCAGACACCGGCGCCCACCTGGACGGCGGTCAGTGCCGCGAGGCAGCCGGGCCCGATCGCGACGACGAGGGCGCCGACGGCCGTGGTCCAGCGGCGTGCGGACAGCAGGATCGTCAGCGTGCCCAGGAGGCTGGGGATGCCCAGCGCGAGCGCGATGACGGCCGCGGGCTTCAGGGCGGTGAGCTCACCAGCGGCGAACAGGGCACCGGTCACTCCGAGGGTGACGCCGACGAGCATCACCCCGGCCAGCACCGACGCGCGGGGCAGCGGGATCACGTCTGCGACGGTAACGCCGGCGGGTCGAGTCTCGGCTCAGGCGCGCGGGGGGTCTGATTCAGCGCAGCGGCACCGGGCAGGCGTCGACCGCTTCGGCGACGATGTGCGTGCCCGTCACCGCGGGCCGTTCGCCGCGTTCGTAGGACGCCCCGGTGATCACCGGTTCGTCGGCCAGTGCGGACATCTCGTCGTCGGTGAACGCGCGTCCGCGGGAGAGGAACCGCTTACCCTCGGGTGCCTCGAGGCTGAACCCGCCACCACGGCCGGGCACCACGTCGATCACCAGCTGGGTGTGTTTCCAGACGTCGAACTGCGGCCCCGAGATCCACACCGGGACCCCGTCGCCGACATCGAACACCGCGAGCAGCACATCGCGGTCGCCGACGACGAAGTCGCTGTCCGGGTAGCACATCGGCGACGACCCGTCGCAGCAGCCGCCGGACTGGTGGAACATCAGCGCGCCGTGGCGGTTCTGCAGCGTGCGCAGTAAGTCGGCTGCGGCTGAGGTGATCAGGGCTCTATTCGGTGCGGGCACGTCACCCATCTTCCTCCAGTCGCGCGGCCCGGATGGCCGGCGCGGTCGACGGCGGCAGCAGCGTGCGCCGGTCCGTCGGATAGCGGACCGTCAGTCCGACCGACGACGCGAAGCGGTACGGCTGCGCGGCGAGCAGACCGGAGAACTGCTTGCGCAGCCGCGACACCTCGGCCCGCACGGTGACCACGCGGGTGCGATCGCCGTAGAGGTCCTCGGCGAGTTCCGGCGCGGTGCGGCCCTGCGGGGAGCGCGCCAGCGCGCAGAGGATCTCGGCGTGCCGCAGCGACAGGTCGTGGCACCAGCTGCCGAACTCGCCGACGATTCGGAGCACCGGCTTGTCGGCATCGGCGAAGTCGAGCGTCACCTGCGAGACCTGCGCGGCCGCCGAGTCGTCGTCAGTCCCATCGCCTCGGCCGGCCAGCCTTACCAGCCATCCGCCGGGCAGCGGTTCGACCGCGCACAGCCCAAGCGTCGCCAGCCACACCCGGCCCGGCCCCATCTGGTCGGGCAGCAGGATGCGGTTGTGCAGCGGCATCGCATCGACCGCGGCCACCCAACCCTCGGTGTCGACGGCCAGCGCCGGGGTGCCCATGCGCGCCAGGATCGGCGCCGCCACGGTGCGCAGCCGGTTCAGCGTGCGGTCGTGCTCGGAGCGCAGGTGCGATTCGGCGAGCCGGGCGACGGCGTCGACGAGCGCGATCGTGGTCGGGTGCACGGTGGCCGCCGGCCCGGACACGTCGACGACGCCGAGCACCTGGCCGGTGCGTGGGTCCCGGATCGGCGCCCCGGCGCACGTCCAAGAATGGTGGCTGCGCAGGAAGTGCTCGGCCGAGAACACCTGCACGGCGCGCTGCGCGGCGAGCGCGGTGCCGATCGCGTTGGTGCCGACGGCGCCCTCGCCCCAGTGCGCGCCCTCGACGAACCCGAGTCGGTCGGCGTTGTGGAGCACCGACGGCGAGCCAGAGCGCCACAGCACCCGGCCGGTCGCGTCGGCGACGACGAGGATGTTCTCGCCGTCGGCGACCAGTGACTCCAAGCCGTGGGAGATCTCGTCGAGCACCTCCATCAAGCCCGAGGCACGGCGCAGCGATTCGAGGCCACCGGTTTCGACGACCGGGGTGTCGCTCGGTTCCACGCCGCTGGCCAGCAGCCGCTGCCAGGAGTCGCCGATCACCTCGCGCGGGCGGGCCGGGGCCCGGTGGCCGGCCATCGTCGCGTCGTAGACAGCCGACATCAGCCGCGCATAGCTGCGCGGATCCTCCCCGACGGCGACGGCGGGTTCAGGCACGGACGACCCTGGCATCACCTGCGATTGTGCTCCCCATCTCAGCGGTAGACCAGGCCGCCGTCGATCAACCCGGCCTGGCCCGTCATGTAGTCGGCGTCGGGACCGGCGAGGTAGGACACGAAACCGGCGACATCGTCGGGCGTTTCAGCGCGGCCCAGCGCGATACCGCCGACGAACTTGTCGTAGGTCTCGCCCTCGGCGGCGCCGGTCAATTCGGCGAAGCGCTTGTCGATCTCGACCCACATGTCGGTGCCGACCACGCCGGGGCAGTAGGCGTTGACGGTGATGCCGTCGGCGGCGTGTTCCTTGGCGGCGGCCTGGGTCAGCGCCCGCACGGCGAACTTCGTGGCGCTGTAGGGGCCGAGCATCGCGAAGCCGTCGTGGCCGGCGATCGACGAGGCATTGATGATCTTGCCCGGCTTGTTGTTGCCGGTGAAGTGCGCGACCGCGGCTTGAATCCCCCACAGCACGCCGTCGACATTGATGGCCCACAGCTTCTTCAGCTCGTCGGGCGTGACGTCTTTGAGGGGTCCGACCAGTGCGATGCCGGCGTTGTTGACCATGATGTCGAGGCCGCCGAGTGCGCTGGCCGTGTGGTCGACGGCCGCGAACACCTGGTCGCGATCACTGACGTCGGCGACGAATGTGGTTGCCTTGGAGCCGATCTCGGCGATCTCGTCGGCAACCGTCTCGATGCCGTCGGCGGTCACGTCGACCAGTGCCACATCGGCACCGTCGCGCGCCAACCGCAGCGCGATGCCTCGGCCGATGCCGCGGCCGGCTCCGGTGACCAGCGCGACTTTTCCGTTGAGGATCATGTCAGTTCGCTCCGTTCGGGTCGACGAGAACTTTCATCTTGGTACCGGCGTGCAGCGCCTCGAATCCCTCGTCGACGACGTCGTCGAGCGGGATGCGGGTCACCCAGCCCGTCGTGTCGTAGCGGCCGTCGGCCATCAGCGCGATCACCGCCTCGAAGTCCGCACCGGTGTAGCAGAGCGAGCCCTGGATGCGGGATTCGTTCATCACCAGATTGAGAAGCGATGTCTCGAGCGGCTTTTCGTAGATCGCCACGCTGATCATCGGCCGGCGGGAGCCGACGCAGGCCAGTGCGGTACTGACCGCGGGTGCGACGCCGGCGGCGTCGAACACCGCGTCGGCACCGGCGCCGGAGGTGTGGTCGGCGATGAACGCGGGTACATCGGTCGCGGTCGGGTCGAGGGTCTGCGCCCCGAGCGCTTCGATCGCTGCGCGCCGGGTCGGCGACGGCTCCACTACGAACACGTCGTCAAGGCCCTTGCCGCGCAACGCGAACCATAATCCGATGCCGATCGGCCCGGCCCCGAACACCATCGCGGTGTTCCCCTGTGTGACGTCCCCGAGGGTAGCGGCGTGATAGGCCACCGACATCGGCTCGACGAGTGCGCCCAGCTCCAGCGAGACGTTGTCGGGCAGCCGGTGCAGCATCGACGTCGGCACCACGGTGGACTCGGCCATGCCGCCGTCGGACATCAGGCCGTGGAACCCGATCTGCTGGCAGACGTTGTAGTTGCCGGCCCGGCAGGGTCCGCACTGGTCGCATTTGTAGATCGGCTCGACGGCGACCCTGTCACCCTCGGCCCACCCGGTCACGCCCTCGCCGACGGCGGTGATGGTGCCGGAGAACTCGTGGCCCATCGTCAGCGGCAGCTGCGCACCGGTCAGCGGGTGCGGCGAAGTCGGCACGAAGATCGGGCCGGCGTAGTACTCGTGCAGGTCGGTACCGCAGATGCCATTGAAGCCGACCTGCAGCTTGACGGTGCCGGGGCGGACCTCCGGTTCGGCGACGTCGTCGATCTCGAGTTTGTGGGGGCCGTAGTAGACAGCTGCTCTCATGCGGCCAGTTGTATGTGACGGCGGCCACACGACGAAAGAGTTGCAGGGGGTTGCACCCCGCCATCGCATCTCGCCCCCACTACGCCCAAACGTCGGTTTGGGCGAGAAATCGCGGCGTGTCGCGACCCGATCGTCGGTTTGGGCGTATGAAGCGTGGGCGCTAGGAGTGGGGTGTGGGTGCAACTCTTCGCAACTCTTGTCAGCCGTACCCGCCTGGGTGTGGTCTGGCTCACATGACTTCCACTCTCGACCCCCGCACCACCACCCTGACCCCGCAGCAGCGCGTCGACGCGTGGCTGGCCGACTTCGAGGCTGCACTCGCCGTCCGCGACATCGAGCGCGCCGCGGCCATGTTCGCCGTCGACGGCTTCTGGCGTGACCTGGTGTCCTTCACCTGGAACCTCAAGACGCTCGAAGGCCGCGACCAGATCACCGACATGCTGACTGCCCGCCTCGCCGAGACCGACCCGTCGGGCTTCGCGACGCGGGACGAACCCACCCAGGATGGGGACGTCGTCTCCGCGTTCATCAAGTTCGAGACCGCCGCCGGCCGCGGCACCGGGCATCTTCGGATCAGGAGCGACGCCGGAGAAGACAGAGCCTGGACACTGCTCACCGCGCTGCAGGAACTCAAGGGCCACGAGGAGCGCAAGGGTGCCAGTCGCGTGCTCGGCGCGGTGCACGGCGACGACCCGGACCCGCGCTCGTGGGCCGAGAAGAAGGCCGCCGAGGACGCCGAGCTCGGCCGCACGATCCAGCCCTACGCGCTGGTGATCGGCGGCGGTCAGGGTGGCATCGCCCTCGGTGCCCGGCTGCGCCAGCTCGGCGTGCCCGCGATCGTCGTCGACAAGCACGAACGCCCCGGCGACCAGTGGCGCAAACGGTACAAGTCGCTGTGCCTGCACGACCCGGTCTGGTACGACCATCTGCCCTACCTGCCGTTCCCCCAGAACTGGCCGGTGTTCGCGCCCAAGGACAAGATCGGCGACTGGCTGGAGTTCTACACCCGCGTGATGGAGGTGCCGTACTGGTCGAAGACGACGTGCCTGTCGGCCACCTTCGACGAGGACAGCCAGAAATGGACCGTCGAGGTGGATCGCGACGGCGAACGCCTCACGCTGCATCCGACCCAGCTGGTGCTCGCGACCGGCATGTCGGGCAAGCCCTACGTGCCGACGCTGTCCGGCCAGGACGTCTTCCGCGGCGATCAGCACCACTCGTCGCAGCATCCCGGGCCCGATGCCTACGCCGGCAAGAAAGCCGTCGTCATCGGCTCCAACAATTCCGCGCACGACATCTGCAAGGCGCTCTACGAGAACGGCGTCGACGTCACGATGGTGCAGCGGTCGTCCACCCACATCGTCAAGTCCGACACCCTGATGGACATCGGCCTGGGCGACCTGTACTCGGAGCGGGCACTGGCCGCCGGCATGACGACCGAGAAGGCCGACCTGACATTCGCCTCACTGCCGTACCGGATCATGCACGAATTCCAGATCCCGCTGTACGACCAGATGCGGGAACGCGACAAGGAGTTCTACGACCGCCTGGCCGCCGCTGGCTTCGAATTGGATTGGGGCGCAGACGGTTCCGGGCTGTTCATGAAATACCTGCGGCGCGGCTCGGGTTACTACATCGACGTCGGCGCCTGCGACATGGTCGCTGACGGCCGGATCAAGCTCGCGCACGGGCAGGTCGACCACCTCACGGAAGACTCGGTGGTGCTCGCCGACGGCACCGAATTGCCCGCCGACGTCGTGGTGTACGCGACCGGCTACGGCTCGATGAACGGCTGGGCGGCGGATCTGATCGGCCAGGACGTCGCCGACAAGGTGGGCAAGGTGTGGGGTCTGGGCAGTGACACGCCCAAGGATCCCGGGCCCTGGGAGGGCGAGCAGCGCAACATGTGGAAGCCCACGCAGCAGCCCAACCTGTGGTTCCACGGCGGCAATCTGCATCAGTCCCGGCACTACTCGCTGTATCTGGCGCTGCAGCTCAAGGCCCGCTATGAGGGTCTGCCGACCCCGGTGTACGGCCTGCAGGAGGTGCACCACCTCAGCTGAGGGGCGACGGGCTCAGGCGGCATCAGAGATGCGAATCTGGTTGCCGCCGGCCCGTTTCGCCTCGTACATCGCCATGTCGGCTGCGGCGAAGACCCGATCGATCACCGTGCGGGTGTCAGCGCCCGGCTCCTGCACGGCAACGCCTGCGACCCCCAGGCTCGCCGTCACATGCCACGGATTCGCCGCGATCGCCGCGCACAGCCGCCGCGCCAGCATGTCCATCTCGCGTGGCGGGCACACCCGAGCGACCACGAACTCCTCGCCGCCGACACGCGCCGCGATCGTGCCCGGCGCGCACGCGGCCCGTAGCCTGCCGGCCACGTCGACCAGGACCCGGTCCCCCACGGCATGACCCAGGGTGTCGTTGAGCCTTTTGAATGCGTCGAGGTCGATCACCACCATGCTGAAGCTCCCCGGTCCACGCCGGGCCGCGTCGATGATCATGGCTTGCGCCGACCGCCGGAACCCTCTGCGGTTGGTCAGCCCGGTCAGCGGATCGGTCGACACGGCGTCGTTCCACAGCAGCCGCGTCAGGATCTGGCCGCCGAACGGGACGGTCAGCAACCCGCCGATGGACATCAGCAAGGTGGCCACGCCCAGGGGCACATCGCCGTCCACGCCCATCCGCACCGCACTGATGGCGGCGGTGCCGAGCGCGACGCCGACGGCGAGGGCGAGCAGGCGCGGACTGTGTGCCGAGGCCACGTAGGCCGCCAGCCCGACGAACGCCCAGCAGGTCAGCAGGCCGGCGTGCGGATCGGACTGGACCACCGCGGTGACAGCCAGGGCGACGCAGCCGTACATCGCGAACACCGCCGACTGCCTGCGCGTCGGCCACCGGCGGGCATACACGGCAGCGACGACGGCGAATCCCGCCGCGAGCATCCAGACCACGGGTCGGGCGGCACCGTGTGGGCCTGCGGGACTGAGCGTGGTCAACACCACGGCGACGGCAAGCACCGCCATGATCGCGGCCATCATCGCCGAGGCGATCCGGAGCAGTCGACGTGACGCGAGGTAGCGGGCCAGCCAGTCGTAGCGGTCGGGCTGACGCCACCACTGACTGATGTGGTTCACCACGGGCCCCCGATGTTCAGCTGGGGTGATCGTACCGACCGCTCCCTTTCCCGCAGCCGATTCGAGCACCACCGGCACTGGTGCGCAGAATAGGGGCGTGACGAATCCCCCGCAGGCGGACGATCCGTTCCTCTGGCTCGAGGAGATCACCGGCGACGACGCGCTCGCCTGGGTGCGCGAGCACAACGATCCGACGCTCGCCGAGCTCGACGGTGAGCGCTTCGAGCAGATGCGCGCCGAGGCGCTCGACGTCCTCGACACCGACACCCGGATCCCCTATGTGCGCCGCCGCGGTGAGTTCCTCTACAACTTCTGGCGCGACG
Organism: Mycolicibacterium sp. 018/SC-01/001; assembly: GCF_007096635.1. Taxonomy (GTDB): domain Bacteria; phylum Actinomycetota; class Actinomycetes; order Mycobacteriales; family Mycobacteriaceae; genus Mycobacterium. Next base: position 139,847 of record NZ_VKAA01000008.1, on the reverse strand, counting down.
CGGCGAACCCGAAGGGTCTGTGGCGGCGCACGACGCTCGAGAGCTACCGGACCGAGGCGCCGGAGTGGGACGTCGTCATCGACGTCGACGAGCTGGCGCGTACCGATGGACAGAACTGGGTGTGGGCCGGCGCGGCCGTGATCGAACCCGGCCACGAGCGTGCCCTGGTGAGCTTGTCGCTGGGCGGGTCGGATGCCGCGGTGGTCCGTGAATTCGACATGGCGACGCGCACGTTCGTCGACGGTGGATTCGAGCTCGCCGAGGCCAAGTCGCAGACCACCTGGGTCGACGCGGACACCCTGCTGGTCGGAACGGATTTCGGGGAGGGCTCGCTCACCGAATCGGGATACCCGCGAGTGGTGAAGCGTTGGACGCGCGGCCAGCCGCTCGCCGATGCGGAGACGATCTTCGAAGGAGATCCCGCCGACGTCCTCGTCGCGGCGTCGGTGGACCGCACGCCCGGGTTCGAACGCACGCTCGTCAGCCGCGCGCTGGACTTCTTCAACGAGGAGGTCTACGAGCTGCGTGGCGCGGAGCTGATCCGCATCGACACCCCGACCGATGCCAGCATCTCGATCCACCGCACCTGGTTGCTGATCGAGCTGCGCAGCGAGTGGCACTACAGCTACGGGGCGGGTACGCAGCACTATGCCGCGGGCACGCTCCTGGCCACCGATTATGACGAATTCCTCTCCGGCAGTGCCGAACTGACGACTGTGTTCACCCCGGACCAGCACACCAGCCTGCACCACTACGGCTGGACCCGTGACCGGCTGGTGCTGGTCACCCTCGCCGACGTGGCCAGCCGCGTCGAGGTGATCACCCCGGGTTCCTGGGGGCGCGAACCGGTGGCCGGGCTGCCGGACAACACCACGGTGTCACTGGTCGGGGCCGATCACCTGGGCGACGAGATCTTCGTGGACTGTTCGGGTTTCGTGACGCCGTCGCGACTGCTGCACGGGCCGGCAGGCGGCGCGCTGACCGAGATCAAGCGTGCTCCGTCGTTTTTCGACGCGGCCGATCTCGACGTGACGCAGTACTTCGCGACCTCCGACGACGGCACCGCGATCCCGTACTTCGTGGTGGCGCATCGGCACGCGCAGAGCGCCGGTCCGACGCTGCTCGGCGGCTACGGCGGTTTCGAGGTGGCCCGCACCCCCGGTTACGACGGCGTCCTGGGCCGGCTCTGGCTCTCCCGGGGCGGCACCTACGTACTGGCCAACATCCGGGGCGGCGGCGAATACGGCCCCACCTGGCACACCCAGGCGATGCGCGAGGGCCGGCACCTGGTCGCCGAGGATTTCGCCGCTGTGGCAAAGGATCTCGTCGCCCGTGGCATCACCACCGTGGAGCAGCTCGGCGCCCAGGGCGGGAGCAACGGCGGACTGCTGATGGGCATCATGCTCACGCAGTACCCGGAACTGTTCGGCGCGCTGGTGTGCAGCGTTCCGCTGCTGGACATGAAGAGGTTCCACCTGCTGCTTGCCGGCGCCTCCTGGGTGGCCGAGTACGGCGATCCGGACGATCCCGACGACTGGGCGTTCATCTCGAAATACTCTCCCTATCAGAACATCTCGTCGCAGCGCCGGTACCCGCCGGTGTTGATCACCACGTCGACGCGCGATGACCGCGTGCACCCCGGCCACGCCAGGAAGATGACCGCGGCACTGGAGGCGGCCGGCCACCCCGTGCGCTACTACGAGAACCTCGAGGGCGGCCACGCCGGTGCGGCGGACAACCCGCAGATCGCGTTCCGCGCCGCGTTGATCTACGAATTCCTGCTACGGACCCTGGGAGGGGAGTGACGTGACGGTCATCCGATCGGCCGGCGTACTGATGGTGGCGGCCGCCTTGGTACTCACCGGCTGCGGCCGGGAGGTCACCGGCACCGCGGTGACAGCCGCCGGACGCGCCCCTGCGAGCACGTCCAGCCCCGGCGGGGCAGCCCCATCCGGACCCGTTGACGACTCGCAGTGCGCCAGCGTCTCCGCGCCGCTGGCCGACATCCCGCAGAACAGCCCCCGGGAGCCGCAGCTGCGCATCCCGAAACCACCGGGCTGGGAACGCAACACCATGATGGACAACCAGATCATCCGATTCGCGATCGTGGCCCAGGATCTGGCGGCCGACAACTTCGCCCCCAATGCCGTCGTCACCCTCGAATCGGTTCGCGGCAGCCAGGATCCGGACGTGGTGTTCACGCAGAACCGGTCCAACCTGACCACGATGATGGGCGCGTCCGACTTGCAAACCGAGAGCAACACCACCTGCGGGTTCCCCTCGGAGACAACGACATACACGGCCCCGGCGATGGGCCCCGCACCGGTACGGCCCGTCATCATGCACGCCGTCGTCGCGCAGGGCCCCACCGCCACCTACCTGGCGACGCTGACCGTCCAGACCACCGATCCCGCCAATCCCGATTACGTGCGCGACTCCAAGGAGATCGTCGACGGCTTCCAATTGCTGCTGCCATGACCATCTCGGAGGTGCTCCTGGTCGTCGGTGCGGCGCTCGTGCTGGCCGGCATCGCCGCGCCGGGATGGGATACCGCGCGGCTGGATCGTCGCGCCGTCAAGCGCCGCATCTACTGGGCCGGAACCGGTGCGGGCATCGTGGTGCTGTTCCTCTCGGGTCTGCCCGACCTGCAGAGCGCCCTGGCGCTGGCCGCGGCCGCAGCCGTGCTGACGCTGGGCTGGGCGTACTTCCGGACGCCGAACATCGTGATCGGCGGCCGGGTCCGCACGGCGGACCCGACGCTGCGCGACCCCGAGCGGTGACGGCACGTGGCGCGGTGTAACGGCGGCGGGCCCAACGGGCACTCAACGTCATGTTCTGCCGGGCATCTGGCGACGGGCACCGGCCGGTTCGCTTCGAGGCGCCGCGGTGTGGCACGCCGGGTTACGATCTCGCGGACATGACCGCCACTTCAGCGGACGAGGCTGCCATCGTCGCTGCGCTGCGGGCCCGCGACGAGGCGGCCTTCGCCGCGCTGGTCGACGCGCACACACCGGCGATGCTGCGCATCGCGCAGGGCTACGTGTCGTCCCGCGAAGTCGCCGAGGACGTCGTGCAAGAGGCGTGGATCGCGCTGCTCAAGGGCATCGACGGCTTCGAGGGCCGGTCCTCGCTGCGGACCTGGCTGTTCACGGTGCTGATCAACATCGCCAAGAAGCGGGGGATGCGCGATCGCCGGGAATCCGACGCCCAGATCGCCGCGTACACCGGCGGCACCGTGCACCCGGCCCGATTCCACAGCGGCGACGAACGATGGGCGGGGCACTGGCGCGACGGCGAGGAGCCGGTGCCGTTTCCCGAGTCACCCGAAGGTTCGGTGCTCAGTTCGGAACTGCTGGACCTCACCCGCGAGGCGCTGGACACCCTGCCCGAGCGCCAGCGACTGGTGGTCACGTTGCGCGACGTGCTCGACGTCGATTCCGCCGAGGTCAGTCGCCTGCTCGGGATCAGCCTCGCCAACCAGCGGGTGCTGCTGCACCGCGGGCGCACGGCGATCCGGCAGGTTCTCGAGGACTACGTGAAAGACGCGGACGTGAAAGACGCGGATGTGAGGGACGTGACGTGACCGAACCCGCGCCGATGGACTGCTACGAGCTGGTTGATCTGATCACCGCCTACTTCGACGGTGCGCTCGACCCACTCACACAGACCCGATTCGAACAGCACCTGGCGGGCTGCGACGGCTGTCTGACCTATCTGCAGCAGTTCCGCGCCACGGTGCGCACCCTCAGCGTGCTGTGTGACGACGATGTCGACCCGCCGCTGCGCGACCGGTTGCTGGACGCCTTCCGCGACTGGCGCTAGAACTGCTCAGATGAGCCAGTTCCAGACGGTCCTCTACCGTGCCGAACCGCCCGTCGCCACCATCACGCTGAACCGGCCGGAACGGCTCAACACGATCGTGCCGCCGATGCCCGACGAGATCGAGGCCGCGATCGGGCTGGCCGAGCGCGATCCGGCGGTCAAGGTGATCGTGCTGCGCGGTGCCGGGCGCGCGTTCTCGGGCGGCTACGACTTCGGCGGGGGTTTCGAGCACTGGGGCGAGGCGATGACCACCGACGGCCGATGGGATCCCGGCAAGGACTTCGCGATGGTGAGCTCCCGGGAGACCGGGCCGACGAGCAAGTTCATGGCGATCTGGCGGGCGTCCAAGCCGGTGATCGCGCAGGTGCACGGCTGGTGCGTCGGCGGCGCGAGCGATTACGCGTTGTGCGCGGATCTGGTGATCGCCAGTGACGACGCGGTGATCGGGACGCCGTATGCCCGCATGTGGGGTGCGTACCTGACCGGGATGTGGCTCTACCGGCTGAGCCTGGCGAAGGTGAAGTGGCATGCGCTGACCGGTGAGCCGCTGACCGGAAAGGAAGCCGCCGCAGTCGAATTGATCAACGAGTCGGTTCCTTTCGAGCGCCTCGAGGCGCGGGTGGCCGAGGTGGCGGCCTCACTCGCGAGGATCCCGCTGTCGCAACTGCAGGCGCAGAAGCTCATCGTCAACCAGGCCTACGAGAACATGGGCCTGGCGTCGACGCAGACCCTCGGCGGCATCCTCGACGGGCTGATGCGCAACACCCCCGACGCGCTGCGCTTCGTCGAGACGGCCGAACGTGACGGTGTCCGCGCCGCCGTCGAGCAGCGCGACGGGCCGTGGGGCGACTACAGCCAGGCGCCACCCGATCGGCGGCCTGACCCGTCACACGTGATCGAGCCCTAGATCACCGGTGAGCCCGTAGACGCGGATGGGGGCGCTCTTGCCTTTGAGGCCGTGTGCTCCCCGATCTACCAGACCGGGCGGCCGGCGGGTCAGGGTGTCCACGCACTGACCGGTCACGAGGACCGTATCGCCGGTGGTCTTGGTCAGCTGCTCCACTCGCGCAGCCACATTCGTGGTGTCCCCGATCACCGCGAACTCCAGATGCCCCGCCGCACCGATCGTTCCCGCCACCACCTCCCCCGTGTTGATCCCGATCCCGATCCGCACCTCACCACCGAAGCGCTGCGCCACCCGCCGTGAGATCTCATCAGCCACCGACACCGCCACATCAGCATGTCCGACAAGCTCATTGGGCGCCCCGAACACCGCCATCACCCCGTCGCCCATGAACTTGTTCACATGCCCACCCGCAGCGACCACCGCGGGCACCACGATCGCGAACAACTCGTTGAGCCGAGTCACCACATCCTCGGCAGCATTGGCTTCCGAAAACGGCGTGAAATCACGAACATCGAGGAACATCACCGTCACCACACGCCGCTCACCCGAGAACATCTCATCGCTTTGCTCCAACAACCGCGCCGCCAACACCGGATCGACATAAGCGCCGAAAGCCACCTGAAGCTGCTGGCGCTGCGCCAACCCCGCTTGCATCCGGTTGAACGAACCCACCAGCGCGCCGAGATCGTCATCCTGGACCACCGGAAGCCGCTGACTGTAGTCACCGGCCGCCACTCTGTCCGCACCCTGCAGGAGGTCTCGGATCGGCCGCAAACTCGGGATCAGCCCACTGCCGGCCGCGAGCGGAATCCCGTAGAAGATCGCGATCGAGAAGGCGAACACCGCCGCAAGAGCGGGGACGTCGGCTGCCCGCGAGAAGACGGATGCCAGCATCGCGCCGCCCATCGTGAACTGGAAGATCGCCGCGAGCAGGCAGACGGTGGCGTGCCACGCGAACGTCGGCCGGGACCGCGGCATGCCATCACCACAGTCGGAATCACCGGCCAGCGCGCTACGGAGCGGCCGCATCGCAGCCTCGAAGGTGCCGCGTGCCGTGATCAACGGTCCGCACACTCCGAAACATGCGCCGAGTAAGGCGTATTGCGCCACCCGCTGCGTCGACGCGTCAGCGATCAGCCCCACCGCCGCACCCATGGCCGCGTTCCAGATCGCGGTGCCCCACACGATGCGGGGCATGACCTTTCGAACATAGACATAGGTGCCTTCCAGCGCGTCGACGCGATCAATGGCCTCACCGGCCGCCCAGCGTTCGACCGGACGCAACCATCGACGCCCGTAGAGCGTGACCGACGTCTGCACCACAACCCCGGCGAACACGGCAACGGCGACAGCTTGGCCGTAGCGGTGAGAATTCTCGTATCCGAGGATCAGGAGGAGGAACAACGTGTAGGCGGGAACGATCGACACCGATCCGACCGCGATGATCGCCCACGAATAGTGCCGCCCGTACCGATCCCATAGCTGTTGCCAGAAGCCCATCGCGGTCAGCCGTTCGCAGCAGCGGCGTGGCAGGACAGGCCGTACACCCGTATCGAAACGCTTTTGCCTTTGAGGGCATGCTCTCCCCGGTCGACGAGTCCAGAGGGCGGGTGGGCGAGCGCGTCCACGCACTGACGTGTCAGCAGGATGGTGTCACCCGTGGTCTTGGTCAGCTGCTCCACCCGCGCAGCCACATTCGTCGTGTCGCCGATGATCGCGAACTCCAGATGTCCCACTGCGCCGATCGTTCCCGCGATCACCTCCCCGGTGTTGATGCCGATACCGATGCGCATCTGGCCACCGAAGCGCTCATCAACGCGCTGCTGGATCGCCATCGCCGCAGCAACCGCCGCATCCGCCTGCTGCACAAGCTGATTGGGAGCGCCGAACACGGCCATGGCTCCATCGCCCATGAACTTGTTCACGTGCCCGCCGCCGTTGACCACCTCGGGCACCACGATCTGAAACAGATCATTGAGCCGTGCGACGGTGTCCTCAGCGGAATTCGCCTCGGCGAACGGCGTGAAATCCCGAACATCCAGGAACATCACCGTCACCACACGCCGTTCACCGGTGAACACGTCGTCGCCCTGGTCGAGCAGTCGAGCCGCCAACACCGGATCCACATACGCCCCGAACGCCACCGCAAGACGTTGCCGCTCAGCCAAACCCGCCTGCATGCGGTTGAACGAGCCCACCAACGCACCGAGATCGTCATCCTGGGCCACCGGCAGCCGCTGACTGTAGTCACCGGTGGCCACCCTGTCGGCACCGAGCGACAGATCCCGGATCGGACGCAGGCGCGGCGCCATGCCGCTACCGACGGCGAACGGCACTCCGTAGACAAGCGTGATCGCGATGGCGAGAAGCGCGCACAGCACGGGATGTTCACCGAGCCGGGGTGCCAGGGCGATGAGCAGGGCGCCCGACAAGGTGAACAGGAACTCCTGCGACAGCATCGACGTGATCGCATGTGTGGCGAACGTCGGCCGGGATCGCGGCAGCCTGTCGCCGATGTCTGAGTCGCCGATCAGCGCGACTCGCACCGGCCGGAAGATCGCTTCGAGTATTCCCTGTTGCGTGGACAGGACAGCGCCGGCGCCGATGAGCGCGCCTACGACTCCGTATTGGACCACCCTTGCCCACGCAGCACCTGCGACGACACCGATGACCGCGAACGTCGACCCGATCCACACCGCATGACCCCACGCGAGATAGGCGGACACCTTGCGCGTGTAGGTATAGGTACCTGCCAGCGCCGATGCGCGGTCGATTTCCTGACCTGCGGCGAACTGCTCCAACGGACGGAACCACCGGCGGCCGAGTCGGACGGCCACCGTTTCGATCACCGTGGCGGCGACAACCACCACGCCGATCGCCTCTGCGTACCGTTCGGAGTGCTCGAACGCAACGATGATGCACGCGTAGAACACGTAGGTCATCACCAGTGTCGGAATGACGGCGACGATGATCGCCCACGAATAGAACCGCCCGTACCGGTCCCACAACCACTGCCAGAGCCTCCCCATCCGCCGAGCGTAGACACCCCATACGTGCGTATCGGCGAAATGCCCGTCGGCGAGGACGCGCGTCGGTACGGTTGGCCCCGTGAGCGTGGACGACCCGTTGTTCGTCGACGCCGACACGATGCGCCGCCAGGGCTACGCGATGGTGGATTTCCTCGTCGATCACCTCACCCAGACCGATGCACCGGCGCTGCGGCGGGCAACCCCGGCCGAGATGGCCGACCGCATCCCGGCCGCGCCGCCCGCCGGGGCGGCGAGCCTCGACGAGATCCTGCACGACCTTCGCGTCGACGTGCTGCCCTACATGTCACGCAGCGAGCACCCCCGCTACTTCGCGTTCATCCCGTCGAACGGCACCTGGCCCTCGGCCCTCGGCGACTTCCTCGCCGCGGGGGTCAACGCGTACTGCGGTGCCTGGATGGAATCAGCGGGACCCAGTCAGGTCGAGCTCACCGTGCTGCGCTGGTTCGCCGACTGGCTCGGTCTGCCGTCCAGCACGGCAGGCGTTCTGGTCAGCGGCGGCTCCGCGGCGAACATGACCGCACTGGCCGCTGCGCGCGAGCACGCCGTCGGCGCGATGACCGACGACGTCGTCGCCTACGTCTCCGATCAGGCGCATTCCTCGCTGGCCCGCGCCGCGCGTACGCTCGGCTTCCGCCCAGACCAACTGCGCGTCATCCCCGTCGACGACCAGCAGGCGATGCGCCCCGACGCTCTCGACGGCGCGATCGAGGCCGACCGCCGCGCCGGGCGCCGACCGATCTTCGTCTCCGCGGCCGCGGGCGCCACCAACAGCGGCAGCGTCGATCCCCTGCACGCCATCGCCGACATCTGCGCTGCGCAGGGCATGTGGATGCACGTCGATGCCGCGTACGGCGGATTCGCGACGCTCACCGAGCGCGGGCGAAAAGCGTTGCAGGGCATCGAACGCGCCGATTCGGTCACCCTCGATCCCCACAAGTGGCTGTACCAGCCGTTCGAGTGCGGTGCCGTCCTGGTTCGTGACGGCGCGCGGTTGCGGACCGCATTCGAGATGACGCCCGATTACCTCAAAGACGCCGTGGTGTCGACGGGCGAAGTCAACTTCGCCGACTTCGGACTCCAGCTCAGCCGCATGGCGCGGGCGTTCAAGATCTGGATCTCGATCCGGTACTTCGGCCTCGATGCCTTCCGCGCGACGATCGACAGGACACTCGACCTCGCGATTGCCGCCCAGGCCTACATCGAGAACAGCGAGCACCTCGAGCTCCTGCTCCCCGCCCAGCTCGGCATCGTCTGCTTCCGTCGACGCTTCGACGGGGTGACCGACGATGCGCGGTTGGATGCGCTCAACGCCGCTGCAGTGCGCGCACTCGACGAGTCGGGCTACGGCCTCGTCTCGTCCACGCGGTTGCAGGGCCGCTACGCCATCCGCCTCTGCGTGCTCAACCACACATCGTCGCTCTCCGATGTCGAGTCGGTCCTGGCCTGGTTGGCGCGGTGCCAAGTGACCGTCACCGAGCCCGAGGCCGAGGCCTTGCAGCAGACCGTCGCACGCTCGCCGTCGACGCCCTTGTCCTGGCGGACCCGCGGCGCTGTGGACATCGAAAAGCTGAGTGCCCTCGACGTATTCGCTGGTATCGACGACGCGGCGTTGGACTTTCTGGCCGCGGCGTGTCGCGAACGCACTGTCCCCGCCGGTCAGCAGGTGGTACGCCGCTGGGACGCCGATCGCGACTTCTACGTGATCCTGGACGGGACCGTGGAGGTCATCGTGGGGGACGAGGTCGTTCGCTCGCTGGGCCCGGGCGAGTTCTTCGGTGAACTGGCGGCCACCGACTGGGGCGCCGGCTACGGCTATCCACGGTTGGCCGACGTCGTGGCCACCACGTCGCTACGGCTGCTTGTCGTGCCCCAGCCCGCGTACGCCGTGGTGGCGCGGCTCCCCCCGGTCCGAGACCGCATCCGCAGCGTCATCGACGTTCGGCTGCGACGGTCGTGACCCCCCGGGCGGTGAGTCTGCTGATCGTCAGCAGACTCCTCGGCTCGATGGCCGAGTGGATGTGGTACTCGGTGGCCACGGTGTTCGCCTTCAGTCTCGGCGGGGTCGGCGCTGTCGGGCTCATCGGCGTCGCGTCCGTGCTGCCCGCCGGTCTGCTCGGTCCCGCCGTCGGATATCTCATCGACCGGTATCGCCGCGAGCGGATGCTGACGGTGATGCTCGGAATGCGTTTTCTCGCGGTGGCTTTCACCGTGGTGTCCGCGGCGTACTTTCCGTCCGTCGCGGTACTCGTGGTGGTGGCCACCGTGGAAGGGATCGCGACACTGTTCGTCCGGCCGACGAGCGCTGCGATGCTGCCGTCGGTGACGACGCGGCCCGAGCAACTGGTGCGGGCCTACGCATGGCTCAGTGCTGCCGAGAACATCGGCGTGTGTGTCGGTCCGCTGGCCGGTGGAGTGCTGTTGGCCGCGACGACACCGGCCATCGCGATGTCGGTCGCCGCAGTGTGCGCGCTCGGATCGGCGGCTGCGGTGGCGCTGGTACGCATCGATGCACCGGATCTCGCAGAGACGATGTCGGGTTCGGGTTTACGGCATGTCGCCTCCGAGGTGCTCGGCGGTGCGCGTGCCATCGGCCAACGTGATGTCCGCGCGATCGCCGTCGTCACGGTGCTCGGGTTCGCCGCCCTGGGTGCGGCCGAGGTGTTCGTCGTGCCGCTGGCGATCGACACGCTCGGATGGGGGGAAGCCGGTCCCGGCGTGCTGCTGGCCAGCGTCGCCGGGGGCGGGCTGCTTGCCGGAGTTGCCCTCGGGGCCATCGGAGGTCGTCGCCTCGGTCCGTGGTTCGTCCTCGCGACGGTCGTCACCGGACTCGGACTCGTGCTCCTCGCCGCCGTGCCGGAGGCCGTCGTCGTCCTCGTCGCCAGCGCCGTGTTCGGAGCGGGCGCGGCGCTCGTCACTACGGCCAGTCAAGTCCAGATCCAGAGCCTGGTTCCGTTGTCGGCGAGCGGACGGGTGCTGGGCACGCTCGAAGGAGTGGGATGTCTCGCCGGTGCCGCCGGCGTGAGCGTCGCCGCCTACCTGATTGACCGCTGGTCGGTGGCCGTCAGCCTGTACGTGCTGGGCACCGTCATCGTCGTCGGCGCGATCGCCCTCGCGTGGTCGGTGTTGCGTACCGACGCCCGGGTGACGGCGGCGCGCCAGCGGATCGAATCACTGGACCGGATAACCCTTTTCGAGCCGCTGCCGAACTCGCTGCGCGATCGGTTGGCGAGTCAACTGGAAGCACTCGAGGTGGCGGCCGGCGAGACGGTGATCCACCAGGGTGAGTACGGCGACGAGTTCTACGTCGTCGACGAGGGGGAACTGGACGTCTTCGTCGCGAGGCAGTACGTGCGATCCCTCGGGTCCGACGACTTCTTCGGTGAGCTTGCGTTACTGGCCGATTCACCCCGTACCGCCACCGTGGTCGCGACGACCGACTGCCGGCTGTGGACGCTGCCGCGCACCGCATTCCTGACGATTCTGTCCGGGTTTCCGGCTACCGGTCACGCGATCGACACGGTGTCCAGCCAGCGGACGGTACACAGCCCGTCACCGGCCGAGCAGGCGGGCGTCCTCGCGAAGGTGCCGCTGTTCGCCGGCCTACCCCGTGAGATCATCCATGACGTCGCGGATTCGGCTCGATTGTGCACGCATGACCAGACATCGGAGATCTTCCGGGAAGGTGATCCGGCGGGAGACGCCTACTTCATCGTGTCCGGGTGTGTCGAGATGACGCAGGGCGACACCGTGATTCGGACGCTCGGCGAGGGCGCTCTTTTCGGCGAGCGCGCCGCGCTGCGACCGGGCTCCGCGCGGTCGGCGACTGCGACAGCGACGCCGGGCACGGTGCTGATGCAGCTCCCGGCGGACCGCCTGCGCACCGCGCTCAGGCCCTAGCCCCTCCGGCCGGCTAGTCCATCCGTCCCACGTCGATGACCCGCAGCACCGCCACGCCCTCCTCGTCACTCATCGGCAGATCGACCTCCCCGTCGATGCCCCAGTCGTGGTCACCGGCAGGATCGTCGAGGATCTGGCGCACCCGCCATACATCGGTATCGCGGTCGATGATCAGCATCGCGGGGCCTCGCGCGTCGGGGCCGGTCCCGACGTCGGCGTGCTCGGCGTAGTACTCGTCACCGGCGTCCTGCCAGCGCTGCGCCGACCAGCCGGAGCCATTGTCCAACGCGCCCAACTCATCCCAGCGTTCGCGGGCGAACAGCTCGACCCGGCGGAAGAGCGCGTTGCGCACCATCGCGGTGAACGCCCGCTCGTTGCCGGTCACCGGCCGCGGTCGCACCGGAACCGCCACCGGCGCGTCCAGCGGCTGGTCGGGACTCGTGAGTTGCTCCCACTCGTCGAGCAGGCTCGAATCCACCTGCCGCACCAGCTCGGCGAGCCACTCGGTGATGTCGGTCAGCTCCTCGGTGCGCGCCGCGGCGGGCACACCGGACCGCAGCGCCTTGACCGCGTCGGACAGGTACCGCAGCACCGCGCCCTCTGAGCGGGTCAGCCCGTAGACGCTCACGTACTCGCGGAACGTGAAGGCGCCCTCCCACATCTCGCGCACCACCGACTTCGGCGAGAGCGCTCCGTCGGCCGCCCAGGGGTTGGTCTGCAGGTAGATCTCGAACACGCCGTGCAGCAACTCGTCGAGCGGCTTGGGGTAGGTGACGTCGTCGAGCAGTTCGATGCGTTCCTCGTACTCGATGCCCTCGGCCTTCATCGCCGCGACCGCCTCGCCCCTGGCCTTCTTCAGCTGCGCGGCCAGGATCTGCCGGGGGTCCTCCAGCGTCGCCTCGATCACCGAGACCACATCGCGCGCATAGCTTTCCGCGCTCGCGTCGAGGACATCGATGGCGGCCAGCGCAAATGTCGACAGCGGCTGGTTGAGCGCGAAATCGCGTGGCAGGTCGACGGTCAGCCGGTAGCGGCGGCCGTCGGCCTCGGGCTCGGGCAGCCGTTCGATCACGCCGGCCTGCAGCAGGGACCGCGCGATGCCGACCGCTTCCCGGATCAGCTGCAGCTGCCGCCTGCGGGGTTCGTGGTTGTCGGTGAGCAGCCGTCGCATCGCCTCGAATGGATTGCCCGGCCGGTCGACGACGTCGAGGATCATCGCGGTCGACACCCGCATGTTGCTGACCAGCGGCTCGGGCGGCGCCTCGACGAGTCGCGTCATCGTCTTCTCACTCCACGGAACCATGCCCTCGGGCACTTTGCGGCGCACCAGCTTCCGCCGCTTCTTCGGATCATCGGCGACTTTGGCGAACTGCTTGATGTTCTCGACCTCGTGGTCGGGCGCCTGGACCACGACGGTGCCCGCGGTGTCGTACCCGGCGCGGCCCGCTCGCCCGGCGATCTGGTGGAATTCGCGCGCCGTGAGCAGCCGGGTGCGGGTGCCGTCGTACTTCGACAGAGCGGTGAACACCACCGTGCGGATCGGAACATTGATGCCGACGCCGAGTGTGTCGGTGCCGCAGATGATCTTGAGCAAACCGGCCTGGGCGAGCTGCTCGACGAGGCGCCGGTATTTGGGCAGCATGCCCGCGTGGTGCACCCCGATGCCGTGACGCACGAGCCGCGACAGCGTCGTGCCGAATGCCGACGAGAATCGGAACGCCCCGAGATGTTCGGCGATGGCCGCCTTTTCGGCCTTGGTGCTGACGTTGACGCTCATCAGCGCCTGCGCGCGCTCCAGCGCCGACGCCTGCGTGAAGTGCACGATGTAGATCGGCGCCTGCCGGGTGTCGAGCAGATCACCGATGGTCTCGTGTATCGGCGTCGTCGCATACGAGAAGAACAGCGGCACCGGGCGTTCGGCGTTGGCGACCAGCGCGGTCGGCCGGCCGGTCCGCCGGGTCAGATCGGCCCGCAGGAACGTCACGTCGCCGAGCGTCGCGGACATCAGGAGGAATTGCGCCGCAGGCAGTTCCAGTAGCGGCACCTGCCATGCCCAGCCTCGGTCCGGGTCGCCGTAGAAGTGGAACTCGTCGGCCACCACCACCCCGATGTCCGACGCCGCTCCCTCCCGAAGCGCCATGTTGGCCAGCACCTCGGCCGTGCACACGATGATCGGCGCTGCAGCGTTGACAGCGGCATCCCCGGTCAGCATGCCCACGTTCTCCGGCCCGAAGATCCCGCACAGCGCGAAGAACTTCTCACTCACCAGCGCCTTGATCGGCGCGGTGTAGAAGCTGCGCCGCCTCGCGGCCAGCGACGCGTACTGCGCCCCGGTCGCGACGAGGGACTTGCCCGACCCGGTCGGCGTCGCGAGGACGACGTTTGCTCCGCTGACGAACTCGATCAACGCTTCTTCCTGCGCCGGGTACAACGGAGTGCCGCTGTTCTCGGCCCACGCGGCGAAGGAGGTGAACAGCTCATCGGGGTCGGCACCCGCGGTGGGCGCCAGGAGCGGTCGGGCAGTCGTCATCGTGACACCAGACTGCCCGATCGGTGGTCGGACCCGACACTCAGGCGTGGTCCACTGGTGTACCCCGAGATGCAGTACCAGGTCACTGACGCCGCCGCCGTTGACGCGAGTGACGATTCTTTCCACAGATTGTCGAAAGATTGTCGAACCAAGGGGGACTCCGATGACGATCCACATGCCGCATCCGACGACGGCGCTGACGCAGTGGCGGGCCAAGCATCCGAAGCACGTCAGATCAGACTGGGATGTGCACCTGCACCCGCGTCATCAGGACTTCATCGAGAGCGCGGCGATGTCACGGATGATGGACCGCCTGTAGTCCGGCGCAGCGCGGCACCCACGGTGGCACCCAGCACGCCGAGCACGACGAGGCCGATGCCGGTGACCAGCGTGATGTTGAGCCAGAAGTGGGCGCTGTCCTCGGCGGTGCGCACCATCACCTCGGCCACGGTGCGGATGTCGCCGGTCGTCCTGTTCACCGCCGCGTCGACGAAGCGCCGTCCGATCTCGATGCCTGCCCAGCCGGCGGCGCCGACCAGCAGCGCCGACACCCCGAGCGCACACAGCGCGCGACCCTTCGACCGGGCTGCCGCGAGCGTCAGCAGCGCCAGCACACCGGTCAGCACCGCGGCACCGATGCTCGCCCACGGACCCCAGGTGGCCAGCGGGCGCAGCTTGCCGGGACGCAGATCGGGCGATTCGACCGTGATCGGCACGGTCAGCGTCGGCGGCACTGCCAGGTCGAGGCTGCCGAGCGTGGCGTGGAACGAGGGGTCCGACAGCATCGGCGCGATGTCGATCAGCCACCGGTCGGTCGAATTGCCCTCGGGCACCGCGCCGGTGAACATCCAGCGGTGCGCGATCCGGTTGGCCTGGGCGAACTGCCCGGGGAAACCGGAGTTGCGGGTGTAGGAGTCGGCGACGGCACGCACCAGCTGGGGATTGAGCTGATAGCCGTTGTCGGCACCCAGCGCGATGATCTGGGTGGTCAGCTCGCCGGCCATCGCGTCCTGCAGGCGGGAGTCGCCCGCCGCGCGGGCGGCCAGCGCGGCATACCCGTCCTCGTCGACGATGCTCAGCTGAGCCCACCCCGCGGGCACCGCGATCGCCAGCGCGAGCGTCGTCAGCAGCCACAGCATCAGCGTGGCGAGAAAGCGCACCGCGCGTCCCTCCTGTCGGAACGCGGGTGGTCAGTCGGCCAGCGCGCGTCCCACGATCAACGGGTCGGGCCGGCCGACCACCTCGTGGTCCTTGTTGTCGTAGTCGAATTTACTCAGCACGTGGCGCATGGCGTTGATGCGGGCGCGCTTCTTGTCGTTGCTCTTGACCACCACCCACGGGGCGATCTCGGTGTCGGTCCAGGCGAACATGTCCTCTTTGGCCGCCGTGTAGTCGTCCCACTTGTCCAGCGACGCCAGGTCGGTGGGCGAGAGCTTCCACTGCCGCACCGGGTCGACCTGCCGGATCGTGAAGCGGGTGCGCTGCTCGGACTGGGTCACCGAGAACCACAGCTTGGTGAGGCTGATCCCGTCGTTGACGAGCATCTGCTCGAACAGCGGCGCCTGCCGGATGAACTCCGCGTGCTGCTTGGCCGAGCAATAGCTCATCACGCGCTCCACGCCGGCGCGGTTGTACCAGGACCGGTCGAACAGCACGATCTCTCCCGCGGACGGCAGGTGCGTGACGTAGCGCTGAAAGTACCACTGCGTCTGTTCCTTCTCCGTGGGCTTCTCCAGCGCGACGACGCGGGCGCCGCGCGGGTTGAGATGCTCCATGAAGCGCTTGATGGTGCCGCCCTTACCTGCCGCATCGCGACCCTCGAACACGATCACGTGCCGGTGGCCGTGGGCCTGACTCCACTTCTGCAGCTTCAGCAATTCGATCTGCAGCAGCCGCTTCTGCTCCTCGTACTCGTCCCGCGTCATACGCTCGTCGTACGGGTAGTTCTCGCGCCAGGTGTCGACGATCTCGCCGGTGGGGCGCAGCATCAGGACGGGATCGTCGTCGTCATCGTCGATGACGTCATAACCCGAGGCATCCAAGCTCACCGGCGCAAGCTATCCAGCCCTGCCGTCGAGAACGTGACCGCCGGGTGAACAGCGGGTGGCTTACTTCGCGACGCGCTTGGGGCGGATCAGCGCGAGCTTGGTCATCATCGTGTTCATCCGCTTGAGCGCGCGCTGGGAGTTGTTGTAGTAGTTGCCGCCCGCGCCCGCGGCCGTGCGAGGGCTCACCACGGTCTCGACGCGGCAGAACTTGCGCAGCCCTTCGGGTCCGCCGAAGCGCGCCCCGATGCCCGAGGTCTTCCAGCCACCCATCGGGGCGGTGGTGCACATCAGGTTGGAGATCACGTCATTGATGTTGACCGCGCCGCAATCCAGTTGCACGGCAACCTCTTTGGCGCGCTCGACATCGCGGGAGAACACTGCGGCCGACAGTCCGTAGGGGCTGTCGTTGGCCAACCGGACCGCCTCGGCCACCGACGACACCTTCATGATCGGCAGCGTCGGACCGAACGTCTCCTCGGTCATGGCCGCCATCGAGTGGTCGACATCCACCAGCACGGTGGGTTCGTAGAAGCTGCCGGTGCCCGGACGGCGTTTTCCGCCGGTCAGTGCGCGCGCACCCTTGGCCAGCGCATCGGCAACGTGACGCTCGGTGACCGCCACCTGGGCCTCGTCGATCATCGCGCCGAAGTGATGGCCGTCGCCGGCGCCCATCTGGAGCTTGCGCACATCGCGGACCACGGCGTCGACGAACTGGTCGTAGACCGGCTCCAGCACGTACACCCGCTCGACCGACACACAGGTCTGTCCGGCGTTGAACATCGCGCCCCAGACGGCGGCATGGGCCGCGAGCTCGATGTCGGCGTCTTCGAGCACGATCATCGGGTCCTTGCCGCCGAGTTCCAGGCTGACGGGGATGAGCCGGCGGGCGGCCCGCTCGGCCACCTTCGCGCCCGTGGCGCTGGACCCGGTGAACTGGACGTAGTCGGCATTGTCGATGACGGCCTCGGACACCTCCCGCGCGCCCTGAGCCAGGGCCAGCACGTCGGGCGCGCCCGAGTCGAGCCACCCGCGCAGCAGCAGTTCGGCGGTCAGCGGCGTGCGTTCGGAGGGCTTGAGCAGCACCGCGCAGCCGGCGGCGAGCGCACCGACGGCATCCATCAGCGCGTTGGCGACCGGGTAGTTCCACGGCGCGATGATCCCGACGACCGGGCGGGGCCGGTAGTGCACCTCGATCTTCTTGATCGACAGGAACGGCAGCGCCGCCGGGCGGTGGTCGGGCGCGAGCGCCTTCTCCATGGTGCGCACGTAGTACGACAGGATCATCAGGATCAGCGGCACCTCCTGCGCCGCGTCCGTCGCCGATTTGCCCGTTTCGGCGATCAGCAGCTCCTCGACCTCGGCGCGGTGCTCCCCGAGCCACACCGCGTAGCGGGCCAGCACCTTCGCCCGCCCGGCCGCGCCGCGGGCCTCCCACTCGCGTTGCGCGTCGCGCAGGGCCCCGGCGATGCGCGGCACCTCGGCGGCGTCGGTCCAGTGCACCTGACCAGCCAGGGCGCCGGTCGCGGGGTTGAGGATCGTGCCGGTGCCGGTGAAGGGCGTGACGTCGGAAGTCGCAGTCATGACCCTCACTCTAACCAGCGGTGTGACCCACGTCGCAGGCGGGGTTGACAGGTGTCAATTCTGCGGGACGATGCCCCGGATGTACGCGGCTTGCCCGAGGTGCTGGGCCGCGTCGTCGATGATGCTGACCAGGCGCGCACTGGCCGTCACCGGCGGTGTCCAGCGCTTGTCGATCACGCGGGCCAGGTCCTCCCCCGATACCGACGCGACATACGACAGGCACTCCCGGTGCACCGCGTGGTAGTAACCCGCGAGCAGGTCCGCCGATGCGCGCACCTTCGCGACGTCCTCGGGGGTGTGGCCGTAGCCGTGGGCGCCACGCGGCAGGTCCAACGCGAAGCGGTCCACCCAGCCCTCGCGGAACCACACCTGCTCGATGCCCGCGATGTCACACAGTTGCGCGTCCTGGATGCGGGCGCTGTGCCAGAGCAGCCAGGTGATGGTGTTGGCCTCCGGCGTCGGCCGGTAGTAGGCCACCTCGTCGGTGAGCCCGTCGGTCAGATCGTCGGCGTGCTCGATCAGACGGGTGAACGAGTCACGCAGGAGTTCACGGGCGGCGTCGATGTCGGCCATGAGGCCAACCTACGCCTGCGCTCTCACCAGGACAGATCGAGTTCGGCGTCCACCACGGTCATGCCGACCACCTCGCCGTCGACCTGCTCGACGACCCCGAATGCGTCCCGGATCTGCCAGCGCGCCTGCCGATGCACCGCCCAGGAGGCTCGGCACACCACCTCAGCGGCTGCACCGCTCACACGGACCTCGGTGACACCGGGTCGTGTGCAGACGTCCACGAGTTCGGCGACGCCCCGCGGGGCGAGCACGGCCCGCCCCGTCACGGTGACGAGGAACCGTGCCCGGCGACGGATCCCCTGGGGCACCGGGCCGACGTGGACGCGCCCGTCCTGCAGCTGGGCGCGCGCGTACAGGGATTCCGCGTCCGCCCCGGTGATCCAGATACCGACGTCATGGGTGAGCAAGCCGGCGAGTGTGGCGACGAGGGACCCCAGTCCGTGCCCGTCGGCATCGAGTTCGACTGCCACTTCGGGAATCTCGTAATGCAGTCCGTGGGTGCGGGCGTCCGGATCGGTGATCAGCCGCGCCAGCGCGAGAGCTTCGGTGTTCTTGGCCGCCGCGCGGTCGGCCACTTCCCGCCCGCCCCAGTCGGGGCCGTTGTGCCAGGCCACCGCGCGGCGCGCGTGGTGGAACACCGCGCCGCACACGGCTGCCCGGTGGGCGAACTCCCAGTCCTCACCCCCGTATTGGCCGAAGGACTCGTCGAACCCTCCGCAGTAGTCGAACAACTCTCGGCTGCAACACATCACGGAGCTGATCACGTAGCGGTACGCGGTGTGATCGACGGTCGCGAGATCGCCGGTGCGCACGTAGGCGTCGGCCAGCCAACGCGGCTCGTCGAGCACCACGGGGCAGCGCTCTCCCGCCCACCACCGCGCCACGTCGGCCGCCGGCCAGCCGTCGAGGTCGGCGTGGCGGCGCCGGCCGACCACCAGGGCATCCGGCAGCAGAGACGGAAGCCGGGTGATCTCCCGAAGGTAGCCGGGTTCGGGGAGGGTGTCGGCGTCCAGGAAACACAGGACTTCTCCGTTCGCCGCGGCCGCTCCCAGATTGCGTGCCGCTGCAGCGCGGAACCCGCGGTCGGGTTGACGAACCACGCTGCAGCGCAACGACGATGACGACGTGTCGGGCGGTACCGGAGAACCGTCGTCGGCGACCACGACATCGATCAGCTCTACCGGATAGTCCTGCAGATCCAACGCGGCGAGCAGCCTGTCGAGGTCGGCCTGCTGGTCGTAGAACGGAACGACGACGGCGATGGACGCCATCCTGCCGGGCCGGCCGTCGAGCGCATGCCACCCGTTGCCCGGCACGCAGAACCTGCCGTCGGTCAGCGGGAACAGCTGTGCGCTCACGAGTGCCACCGGCGGACGAAGTCTCGGTACGCGTCTGCAGTGTCGGCCGGCGTCGGCCTGGGCACCAGATCGGCAGCGAGCCAGGTGGATTGCGGGTTGTCGAGGGCATGCTTCAGCGCGTCCCCGAGACCGTGCGGCGGATAGAGCGTGAGCATGCCGGGATTGCGGTGGGCGATCTCGCGGGTGTACCGGTTCGTCGCGACGACGGGACGGCGCGCCGCCGTGAGCCACGAGCCGAGCGACCCGGAGGCCGAAACGTGGGTGTGCGCGACGACGGGCACCGCCACCATCTGCAGAACGTCGACCAGCCTGTCGTCGTCGACGTGTCCCGTGACGCGGAACCGTCGGCCCTGAGCGGCGGCACGGGTGCTCAGCTGGTCCACGAGATCGTCGTGGCCGGCCGACGGTTCGCCGATCGCGTGGATCTCGACGTCGCACGGCAGGTCCGCGCTCGCGTCGAGCACCTCGTCATGCCCCTTGCCCGGGTACAGGAACCCGAACACACCGATGGCGCGGACATCCGTCACGCGGCAGCGAGCGGCCGCCGGCGGCGCAATGGGCAGCGGGATCACCGCGATCGACGACACGTCGACCCCGATGTCGCACAACAGATCTCGCTCGTGCTCACTGCTCACCGCCACGCCGGCGGACTGCGTGATCACCTCGGCGTAGGCGGCCGCCCGCCGGTCGGCGATGCGGCCATCCGAACGCTGCGGGAGGTCGTGCAGCGTGGCCGTGATGCGGGCGCGGCGGGCGATCGCCGCGACGGCACGGGCGGCTGCTTCGGGGGTGTCCCCGAACAGACGATCGGTGAACTGCAGGTGCACCCCGCCGCCGGCGAGGGGCGGCAGGCCGGCGATGTCCGGCGACCACACGTGCGGCAGGGGCAGCGCGAGCCCGAACCGGACCACACCGTGGTGACGGGGACCGATCAGCGCCTGGGTCACGGTCATGCGAGCAACCCCAGCGCATCCATGACATTTCGATGACGCTGCACGGCCAACTCGAGGAAGTCGCGATGGGCGCCGTACCACGCCAACTGTGCGGCATGCACCTCCTGGGCCGAGATGGCGATCCCGTCCTGACACCACGCCGGCCGCGGTGTGCCGGCCAGCCCCAACGCATCGAGGACCCGCGCCTCCAGGGGGGCGGTCACCGAGGACAGCAGCACGGTGTCGACGGGACCGGCCGTCACGTGCGCTGCCAGATGATCGAGGATGCGCTGAGCGAGCGCGATCAACACCGGGTTGCCGGGATGGTTGATCGTGTGGGCGGCGTCAACACCGAAGTCCGCCAACAGATCCGATACTCCGAGGTCACAGTCCCGGGCCTCTCGCATCGCCAGCTCCTCGCGGCTCGACGCGGCCACCGCTCGCAGTTGCTCACCGCTGACGTCGACGTCCCACGGGTCGTCCGGCCCGTGCCCCGCACGTGCCGCCGCGATGGTCCGCAGGTCGTGATACGGCACCACCGGCGGGGTCAGCGAGCGGTCGGCCGGCCGCCGGACGATGACCTGGAAAGGGTACAGGCCGGCGTAACGGATCACCGGCCACCGCACGGCTTTCGCAGCGGGGTTCAGCCGCGCAACGAGCTGGAGCGTGCCGAGAGGCAGGTCTCTGTAGTCGGGCCGGATCGGTTGGCTCAGCAGCACCGCTGCCTGCCCGAGCAACGCATCGAGGTGCGGCAGATCCTGTTGTGTCAGTTCGTGAACCGGCGGAATCCGGACGGTTCGGTAGGGTCCGGTGGGCACGCTGTCGAGGACGCGGCGCAGCGCCTCGGCCTGGCAGTTGCCCACCACCAGCCACAGCGGCCGATCGTGCGCCGACCGCTCGGCGGACGCGCTGTAGAAGTCGTGGTAGTGCCGCCTGCGGCCGTCACCCGGGTCCATGCCGCGAGGTTACGTGTCGCCGCCGCGTGGTATACCTGTCACAGCAATTCGTCGAGACAGCGGCGAGACAATTCGCCCTGTCGAAGGGATTGTGTGAATCTGATTCGTGTTGCCTCGGTTCCGGCTGCACACCCGTACATCTCCGCAACCGTGGACGCCGAGCCGAACTCCCGGCTGCTCATGCTGCTGCCCGATCCGGTCCCGCCGGACGCCGATCAGCCCGGGCAGTGGTGGCCCCCGCGGTGGCTCGATCCGCGCTACCTACTCGCGCACATCGGTGAGATCGACGTTCTCCATGTGCATTTCGGGTTCGAAAGCGTCGCGCACCGAGACCTGGTGGCCGTCGCGGACGTTCTGGCCGCCCATGCCGTCCCGCTCGTGGTGACCGTGCACGACCTGGCGAACCCGCACCTGGCCGACCAAGCCGCCCACCGCGCCAAACTCGCCACCCTGGTGCACCGCGCGGACGCGGTGACCACGCTCACCGACGGCGCCGCCCGGGAGATCCGCGAGCGGTGGGGCGTCGCGGCGACGGTGCTGCCGCATCCGCACCTGCTGCCTCTCGGCGCTGTCGGTCACGTGCGTGAGCGCCGCCACGCGCCCATCATCGCCGTGCACGCGAAGTTCCTGCGCGCCAACATCGACCCGTGGCCGGTCTTGGACGCATTGGCTGCTGAATATGGTTCGGCGCGGCATGTTTCGCTACGTCTCGACCTCGATGACAACGCGCTCACCTCGCCGCGGGCCGACGCCGACATGCCGGGCCGCCTCGCGGTCTACCGGGACCGCGGCGTCGACGTCCGGGTGCACCCACCGTTCACCGACGACGAACTCGTCGACTTCCTGCGCGAGATCGACATCCTGGTTCTGCCCTACCGTTTCGGGACACACTCCGGATGGGTCGAGGCCTGCCATGACAGCGGAGTCGTCCCCGTCGTCCCCGACTGCGGCCACCTGCACGAACAACGCCCCTGCGCCACATTCGGCTTCGGGATCGGACGGTTCGACGACGCCGGCCTGCGCAGTGCGGTCGACGACGCAGTCGAGCGGGTTCGCAGACGGCCGGACGGCGACGATCTCGGACTGCGCCGCGCACGGGCGCAGGAACGCGAGCAGGTGCGCCACGAGACCGCCCGCCTGTACCGCCGGCTGAGCGAGACGTCGAGATCCGCATGAGCGTCCGCCCGTTACGCATTGCGCTGCTGGGCTCGTCGCGCTATCCGGTCCGGCAACCGTTCAGCGGTGGACTCGAGGCGTTCGTCTTCGAACTCGCCCACGGCCTCACCGCCGAAGGTCACAGCGTCACCGTGTTCGCGGCAGCCGACTCCGACGTCGGGCTGCCCTGGAACGTGGTGCCGCTGCGCACCCTCGAGATGAGTGACGCGACCCGCCGTCTCGACCCCACGACGCCGGAATGGATGGTGGCGGAGACTCACGCCTACCTGTCGGTGATGGTGAGCCTGGCCCGCGCGGAGCTCGGCGCCTTCGACGTGATCCACAACCACAGCCCCCACTACCTGCCACTGGCGATGGCGCACACCGTCGATGCGCCGATGCTGACCACGCTGCACACCCCGCCGCTGAAATGGATGGAACAGGCCGTTCTCCTGCCCGGCGGGGTGGCCAGCAGCTTCGTCGCGGTCAGTGAATTCACTGCGCGACAATGGAAGCCGATCAGTGGCCCCATCCCGGTGATCCTCAACGGCGTGGACATCGCGCACCGACCGATGGGGCCCGGCGGCGGCTACGCCGTCTGGACCGGACGTCTGGTCCCCGAGAAAGGCGTCACCTCGGCGATCGCCGCCGCCCGCGCGGCGGGCATGCCGTTGCGCATCGCCGGACCGATCGGGGACACCGCGTACTTCGACGCCGCCGTGCGGCCCCTGTTGGGCGACGGCCCCACCGGCGCGGTCTACGACGGTCACCTGCGCCGCGACGATCTCAACGCCCTGGTCGGCGGCGCTGCGGTGGCGCTGGTGACCCCGCACTGGGACGAGCCCTACGGCCGCGTCGTCGCCGAGGCGCTGGCGGCGGGCACTCCCGTCGCGGCCTTCGCGCGCGGCGGCATCCCCGAGATCGTCGACCGAACGTGCGGCCGCCTGGCCGCACCTGGTGACATCGGCGGGTTGAGCCGCGCGATGCTCGAGGCCCGGACACTGCGCAGGGCCGACGCCCGTGCCCGCGCCGAGCGCTGCTGCTCCCACGACGTGATGGTGGCGCAGTACCTCGACCTGTACCGACAGCTGACATGCCAACCGCTGGAGGGAGTTTCGGCGTGATCGGCTACTACGTCCACCACCACGGCCGGGGCCACGCAGCGCGGGCACGGTCGATCTGCGCATGGGTGGACGAGCCGGTCACGTTCTTCTCGTCGCTGCCGCGGCCCTTTCCGCTGCGACCCGCAGATCGCTGGGTGCAGCTCCCGCTCGACGTTCCCGAAGACGGCTCCGCGCCCACCGATCCTGGCAGCAACGGTCGATTGCATTGGGCACCAATGCATGTGATGGGACTGGCCGAGCGCGCGCTGGAGGTCCTCCGCGTCGCCGTGGACGCAGGGCTGCGGCGCCTCGTCGTGGACGTCTCGGTGGAGATCGCCCTTCTCGGCCGGTTGGCGGGACTCCCCGTCACCGTGATGGCGATGCCGGGCGATCGCACCGACGCGCCACATCGGCTCGCCTACGACATCGCCGATCAGATCGTCGCACCCTGGTCCGCCGACCTCTACCGGCCGCCCTGGCTGCGCGAACACGCCGACCGGACCCACTTCGTCGGCTCGATCAGCCAGTTCGAGAACCGGGCCTGTGGCACCGGCTCGGCCGCCCGACCGACCGGCGTCCTGCTCGGCGGCCTGGGCGGAGACGACCTGCCAGCAGACGCCGTCGAGCAACTCCGAGCCACGCTCCCGCAGTATCGGTGGATCGCGCTGGGCGCGACAGGATGGGTCGACGACCCGTGGCCGGTGCTGCGGGACGCCGACCTGGTGGTCACCCATGCCGGGCAGAACGCGGTCGCCGACGTCGCACTGACCCGTGCCGCGGTGATCGTGATCCCGCAGCACCGACCGTTCGCCGAACAGCACGCCACCGCGGCAGCGTTGGCCGATGCGGGCCTCACCGTCGACCTACCCGAGTGGCCCGCCCGTGACCGCTGGCCCGCGCTGCTCGCCGGCACACTGGCGCTCGACCGCTCGGCGTGGTCGAGGCTGCGGGTCCGCGGCGCCGCGGCCCGCGCGGCTGAGGTGATCGCCGCGTGACGCTGCGCGCAGCCGTGATCACGGTCGTCCACGGTCGGCACGCACATTTCGCGGCACAGCAGGCAGGGATGGCATTGTGCCGGCCCGGGCCGCACGACCGCATCGTCGTCGCCCTGGCCGACCCGGCGATCGGCACGCTGGCCGGCCCGGGCGTGCACGTCGTCGCCTGCGCCGCCGACCCTGACGCGCTCCCGGTGGCCCGAGCGCGCAACATCGGCGCGCTGGCAGCCCTCGACCGCGGCGCCGACCTCCTCGTCTTCCTCGACGTCGACTGCATCCCCGGCCACGACCTGTTCGGCCGCTACATCGCGGCGCACGAGCGGCTCGACCTGCCTGCGCTGCTGAGCGGGCCCGTGACCTACCTCCCGCCCGCACCCGGGCCCTACCCGCTGGACCGCCTCGACTCCCTCACCGACCCCCACCCCGCCCGGTCGGCCCCGCCGCCGGGTGTGCTGCAGCCCGAACCGAACCAGGATCTGTTCTGGTCGCTGTCGTTCGCCTGCTCGGCGCACACGTGGCGGCAACTCGGCGGGTTCTGCGAGGAGTACGCCGGCTACGGCGGCGAGGACACCGACTTCGCGGCGACCGCCGCCGCGCAGGACATTCCGCTGATCTGGGTGGGTGGCGCGCACGCCTACCACCAGCACCACCCGATCTCCGATCCGCCCGTCGAACACCTGGCCGCCATCGTGGCGAATGCCCGGGTGTTCCGCCGGCGTTGGGGCCGGTGGCCGATGGCGGGGTGGCTGGACGCGTTCGAACGCGGAGGCCTCATCACCCGCGACGGCGATCGCATCGACATCACGACGAGGACGGTGGCTACCCATGGCTGATGAACGTGCCTGACCCGATGGCCGGATTCGACGAGCCGGTGCGGTCCTGGGAGGACATCCCCGGCTGGTTCCAGTGGCGCTCGGGGCAGGAGGAGGCCGTCGAGACCTTCGGCGCCGGTGATCGCATCGTCGAGGTCGGCTGCTACCTCGGTCGCAGCATCTGCTCCCTCGCTGAACTGGCGAGCGGCCGCGACCTGGTGATCGTCGGCGTCGACACCGCCCGCGGCAGCGGACCCGAGGGGCGCGGCGGGACCAACGCGCACGCCCCCGCGGTCAGCCACGGCGGCGGCACCCTGGCCGGACTGCTGCACCGCAACCTCATCGCGTGCGGCGCGGCCGATCAGGTGCAGTTGTTGATCAGCGACTCGCTGGCCGCGGCCGCCCTGTTCGCCGACGAATCACTGGCGTGGGTCCATCTCGACGCCCGGCACGACTACGACAGCGTGTGCGCCGACATCATCGCGTGGTTGCCGAAGGTGCGCCCCGGCGGCTGGCTGTCGGGCGACGACTACGACGAATGGCAGTGGCCGGGCGTGGTGCAGGCCGTCGCGGACACCCTGGACGGCGCCGCCCCGTGGTCCAAAGGCCAGTGGCGCTGGCTCAAACCGGAGGGCCGGTGACCGCCGGACCGCCGCCGTGGAAGACGGCCTCGACGTTGTTGCCCTCGGGGTCGCGCACGAACGCGCCGTAGTAGTTGTCGTGGTACTCCGGCCACATCCGCGGCTCGTGCAGCGGCTCGGCGCCCAGCGCCAGCGCGGTCCGGTAGAACGCCTGCACGGCCTCGGCGTCCTTCGCCACGAACGCCAGGTGCATCTCCCGGTTCGGACCCGACACGTTGCCCACCGACGCGTCTCCGATCCAGAACGACGGATGACCGTCGGCGCCGTAGCCGATGGCGACCTCCACGTCCATCTGCCGGGTGTAGCCGAGCACCCCGAGGACCTTGTCGTAGAACGTCTTCGAGTCTTCCCAGTGCACGCAGTTGATTCCGAAGTGGTCGATCACGCCCTCACCGTACATTCGAGCTATGACATACGACCTGATCATTCGCGGCGGGACCGTGGTCGACGGGCTCGGAGGCGAACCGTTCGTCGCCGACGTGGCGGTCCGCAACGGCGTCATCACCGAGGTGCGGCCCGGGATCACGGAATCGGCCACGCGCGAGATCGACGCCACCGGCCTGCTCGTCACCCCCGGGTTCGTCGACCTGCACACCCACTACGACGGGCAGGCCATCTGGTCGGACCGGCTGACCCCGTCGTCGGCGCACGGGGTCACCACCGCGGTGATGGGTAACTGCGGTGTCGGTTTCGCACCGTGCCGGGCCGACGACCACGACGTCCTCGTCGACCTGATGGCCGGTGTCGAGGACATCCCCGGCGTGGTCATGGTCGACGGCCTGCCGTGGCACTGGGAGACGTTCCCCGAGTTCCTCGACGCCGTCGACGCGCGACCCCACGACATCGACGTGGCCGCGTTCCTGCCGCACTCGCCGCTGCGGGTGTACGTGATGGGCCGCCGCGGAGTCGAGCGGGAACCGGCCACGCCCGAGGATCTGGCGATGATGCGCAAACTGGCCGCCGAGGCCGTGCAGGCCGGGGCGCTGGGATTCGCGTCGTCGCGGCTGACGCTGCACAAGTCCGAGAGCGGTCACCCGATCCCGAGTTACGACGCCGGGTACGCCGAGATCGAGGCGATCGCCCGCGGTGTCGACGACGCCGGTGGCGGCCTGATCCAGTTCGTGCCCGACCTGATGGCCGGTGACTACGAGCCGGCGCTGCGCACGGTCTTCGATGTGGCGGCCGACGTCGGGCTGCCCGTCACCTTCACCCTGGCCATCGGCAACGCCGGTGACCCGTTCTTCCTCGAGGCACTGCGGATGGTCGAGAAGGCCAACGGCAACGGCGGCCGGATCAGCGCGCAGATCTTCCCGCGCCCGATCGGGCTGATGCTCGGCCTCGAGCTGTCGGGCAACCCGTTCGTGATGTACCCGTCCTACCAGGCCATCGCGGGGCTACCGCTCGCCGAGCGGGTCGCCCAGATGCGTAGACCCGAAGTACGCGACCGCATTCTGAACGATCGCCCGGTGTCCGACGGGCATCCGCTGATGTTCGCCGCGCAGGCCTGGGACTACATGTTCCCGCTCGCCGATCCGCCGAATTACGAACCTGCACCGCAGGATTCGATCGGCGCCCGGGCGCGCGCCCGCGGCGTCGCCCCGGCTGAGGAAGCCTATGACCGGCTGCTCGACGACGACGGCACGGCGATGCTGCTGGTGACATTGGCCAACTTCCGGGACGGCTCACTCGACACCGTCGCCGAGCTGATCCGCCGCGACGACGTGGTGCTCGGTCTCGGCGACGGGGGCGCCCACTACGGAATGATCTGCGACGCAAGCTTTCCCACCTACATGCTGACGCACTGGGTGCGGGACCGGCCGACCGGCCGGCTCTCGGTGGCCGACGCCGTACGCGAACTCACCTCCGTTCCGGCGTCGGTGGCCGGGCTGGCCGATCGGGGCCGCATCGCCGTCGGCTACAAGGCCGACCTGAACGTCATCGACGCCGACGCGCTCCGACTGCACCGGCCCGTCGTCGTCGCCGACCTCCCCGCCGGCGGACGGCGACTGGACCAGAGCGCCGACGGTTACGTCGCGACCATCGTCTCGGGTCAGGTGATCGCCGAGAACGGGGTGCCGACCGAGGCCCGGCCCGGGACGCTCATCCGGGGCCGGCGGCAGGCACCGAACGCGTGAGTCGCGTTGCGCCGCTTGCCCCGCCGTGGAGCAAGCAGGACGCCGACGGCATCAACCGCTGGGGTCATCCCGACCGGACCTACGAGCCGCTGCTGCTGGTGCGGTGCCTGCAGCGTCACCCTGCACTGACCGCGAAGCTGCGCGCGCTGGGTGAGGCCCTGTATGTCGATGCGACACTGCCCCCTCGGTTGCGCACCATCGCGATCCTGCGCATCTGCGCGCTCCTGGAATGCGCCTACGAGTGGGGTGGGCAGGCCGCGTTCTGGGGTCCGATCGCGGGAGTGTCCGAGGCCGAATGCGACGCGCTGGTCACCGGCGCCGACGTCGGATGGTCAGCAGAGGAACGCACGCTGATCTCCGCGGTCGACGAACTGGAGGCAACCGGCTCGTGGACCGAGCAGACCTGGACGGCGTTGGGAGGCAACCTCACTGACGAGCAGCGGATGGAACTGCTGATCGCGGTCGGCTGGTACCGCACCATCTGCACGCTGTGCAACGGAATGGACCTTCCGGTCGAAGGCTGGATGCGGCCCTGGCCCGGCTAGCTCGACCGCTTCAACGCCGGGTGCTGGTTACGCAGCAGAGGCAACAGCAGCCGGCGCGGCATGACCTCGAACACCCGTGCCGGAATCTCGTTCTGCCAACCCGGGATGACGCTGCGCCCGCTCTCCAGTGCCTCGATCCCCTTCCTGGCGACCGTGCGCGACGGAATCCACAGGAACTTCGGGAACGCCGCCGCGAACGTCCGCTCGTCCATGCCTGCCGACTCGAGGAACTCGGTGCGCACCGGCCCCGGATGCAGGGCGGCGACGGTGACGCCGGTACCGGCCAGCTCACCGCGCAACCCATCGGTGTAGGACCGCACGAACGCCTTCGTCGCGGCATAGCCCGACTGACCGGGGAACGGCTGGAAGCCGGCCGTCGACCCGACATTGAGGATCGCCCCGCGGCCGCGCGGCACCATCTGCTGCACCGCACGGGTGGTCAGGTCGATCACCGCCTCGACGTTGACCCGCACCTGGCCGATCTCGGCTTCCGGGGTCGACTCGAGGACCGGACCGATGGTGCCGATGCCGGCGTTGTTGACCAGGATGTCCATCGTGAGGCCGCGGCGGCCGACCTCGTCCAGGAGATCTGCGCGAGCGGCCGCATCGGCGACATCGCAGGCGATGACCTCGACCCGGACCCGGCCCGACAGTTCGTCGGCCAGTTCACGCAGCCGGTCCTCGCGGCGGGCGACCAGCGTCAGGCCGTGCCCGCGCCCGGCGAGCTCGCGAGCCAGGTCGGCACCGATGCCCGACGAGGCTCCGGTGACGACGGCGGTGGTGGTCTCGGATGGGCGGGGAAGGGCCATGGTGTGGGAACCTACGCCGCCACCGGTCAGCGGGTGACGACCACCTTGCCCGTCATGCGGCCCGACTCCACGTCGCGGTGCGCCTCGGCCAGCCCGGCCGCCGAGAAGTCGTTGATGGTCTTGGTGACCGTGGTGCTCAGCACGCCCTGGTCCACCAGATCCGCCGCCCGAGCCAGCAACCGCTGCTGCTCGACCATGTCCGGCGTCTCGTACATGGCCCGGGTGAACATCAATTCCCAGTGCCACGCAATGCTTTTCGCTTTCAGGTCCACCAGCTCCAGGCCCTCGGGTTCGTCGATCGCCGTGATGTGGCCGAATGGCTTGACGATCGCTTCGTAGGTGTCGATGTTGCCCGCCGAGTGCGGGGAGAACAGGTAGTCGACGCCGCCGGGCACCGCCGCCAGCGTCTCCTCCCGCAGATGGTGGTGATTGACGATCAGGTCGGCACCCATCCGTTGCGCCCAGGCGCGTGACTCGTCGCGGCTGGCGGTGGCGATCACGCGCACCTGCGTCAGCGCCTTCGCGAGCTGGATCATGATCGAGCCCACGCCGCCCGCGGCGCCGAGCACCAGCAGGTCGCCGGTCGAGTCGCCGGTGAGCCCGAACCGGTCGAACAGCGATTCCCACGCGGTGATCGTCGTCAACGGCAGTGCGGCCGCATCGGCGAACGACAACGTAGCCGGTTTGCGGGACACGATGCGCTCGTCCACGGCCTGCAGTTCGGCGTTGCTCCCGTCTCGGGTGATGTCACCGGCGTACCAGACCTCGTCGCCGACCGACAGGGTCGACACGTGCGGACCGACCGCCTCGACCACACCGGCCGCGTCGTAACCCAGGATCTTCGGCTCGGATGAGGGCTCCAGCGCTGCACGCTGTTTCACGTCGACCGGGTTGACCGACACCGCATGCACCCGGACCAGCACGTCGCGGTCTCGCAGCGTCGGCACCGGGACGGTGATGTCGCGCAGGCTGTCGTCGATCGTGTCGGCGGCGTAGGCGCCGATCGCCGTCATCGTGTCCATGCTGACAGTGAACCTCATCGGGCACGACTTTCATCCACGCCGATCACAAAGGTTGTCGCCGGTCGTCTCCAGTGAGCTGATGGATCCTCGTGACTGTCACCGCCTCACCCGACACCGAACCCGTGACGCCCGCCGCGCGCACGGCGCTGTGGGCGAGCCTCGTCGGCACGACGATCGAGTGGTACGACTTCTTCCTCTACGCCACGGCCGCGAGCCTGGTCTTCAACCGGGCCTTCTTCCCCGACCAGACCACGTTCGTCGGCACGCTGCTGTCGTTCGCGACGTTCGCCGTCGGGTTCCTGGTGCGACCCATCGGCGGGTTCGTGTTCGGCCACATCGGCGATCGCATCGGCCGCAAGAAGACGCTCGCGCTGACCATGCTGCTGATGGGCGCGGCGACCGCGCTGATGGGTGTGTTGCCGACCGCCGCGCAGATCGGCGTGCTCGCGCCGATCCTGCTGCTCCTGCTGCGCATCGTCCAGGGCTTCGCGCTCGGCGGTGAATGGGCAGGCGCGGTGCTGCTGGCCGTCGAGCACGGCCCGGCGCGCAGGAGAGGCCTGTTCGGCAGCATTCCCCAGATCGGTCTCGCACTCGGACTCGCCCTGGGCACAGGCGTTTTCGCGCTGCTGCAGATCGCGCTGCCCGACGACGCGTTCCTGGCCTACGGCTGGCGCATCGCGTTCCTGTTCAGCATCGTGCTGGTGGTCTTCGGCGTCGCGGTGCGGTTGAAGGCCAGCGAGACCCCCGCGTTCGAGAGGGTCCGTGATGACGACGACCGGGCCGCGGTGCCGGTGCGGGAGGTGTTCAGGCCGCCAGCGCTGCGCTCGACCGTGCTGGGCATGCTGTCGCGGTGGGGTGAGGGCGCGGCGTTCAACACCTGGGGAGTGTTCGCCATCGCCTACGCCACCGGCACGCTGAAGCTCGAGAAGGTGCCGGTGCTGATCGCCGTCACCGCCGCCGCGCTGCTGATGGCGGTGCTGCTGCCCGTCTCGGGCCTGCTGACCGACCGCTACGGCCCGAAGCGGATCTACGCCATCGGTATCGCCGCCTACGGGATCGCGGTGTTCCCGGTGTTCGCACTCTTCGGCACCCGCGACATCGCGCTGTACGCGGTCGGCATGCTCGTGGTGTTCGGCGTCGTGCACGCGCTGTTCTACGGCGCGCAGGGGTCGCTGTACGCGTCGCTGTTCCCCGCCCGCATCCGCTACACGGGGCTCTCGACGGTCTACCAGCTCTCCGGGGTGTTCGCCTCGGGCCTCACGCCCCTGATCCTGACCGCGCTGATCGGCGCGGCGGGCGGCAGTCCGTGGCTGGCGTGCGGGTACCTGGTGGTGACCGCGGCCGTCAGCGTGGCTGCGACGCTGGCCCTCAAACCCACACCGCTGCAGGCGATGTAGCGCACCGCGTCAACGACCGCGGGAGCGCTTCGACCGGTAGAGGTCGCGGTCGGCCTCCGACAGCAGGGCCGAGAGCGCCTCGGCACCATCGGCTGCCGGTGCTCCGCTCGAGGCCAGCCCGACACTGACGGCCATCCCGGCTGATTCGTGCACCGCCTCGGCCAGTTCGGCCGCGACGGACAGGCTGACCGCCGACGCGTCGACGGCGACGGCGAACTCGTCACCTCCGAGCCTCGCGACGGTCGCATCGGTCGGCAGCGCCGATCCGATGGCGTGCGCGACTTTGGTCAGGGCCACGTCGCCGTGGTCGTGACCGCGAGTGTCGTTGATCGACTTGAAGTCGTCGATGTCGATGATCATCACCACGGCACCCTGTGGCGCGCTTTCGACGAGGAGCCGCGCACGCTGCTCGAACGCCCTGCGGTTGGCGAGTCCGGTGAGAGGGTCGGTGGTGGCGCGGCGGAAGTTGTGCACGATGGCGCGCCGCACTTCCTGCGTGTAGGCGCTGTGCAGGGCGACGGTGCCGTTGACGACGAACAGCGTGATCAGAATGCGTGCGATACCGCCGACCGTGTCGAACTCGTGGTCGCGGATACCCCAGACGCCGAGACCGACGATGACACCGCTGCACACGATCACGTGTGCGACGCGCACCCACGGGAGGATGAAGTGCGCGACATAGGCTCCGATGATCGCGAACAGCATGGACCCGAAGAGCGCCATGGCGGCGGTCTGCAGCGTCAGCAGAACCGCGGTCAGCCCGACGTCGGCATAGAGGAGGAAGAACTCGGGCGCGTAATGCACGCGGGTGCGATGTGACCACCACACCGACCCCAGATGAATGCGGCTCATCGCGAAACCCACCGGGATCGTGGTCGCCGCGAACCCACACGCGACCGCGATCTCGACCGGTGATCGTGGTCCCTCGTCGCTCAGGAGCAGGAGCAGGGCAAAGCTGGCGAAGATCAGGCCGAACCCGGCGATGGCAGTACGGAACCGCTTCTCGCGCATCGCAAGTTGGTCGAGGACCTCGCGCTGCTCACGACGCGATCCATGTGCCCGTGGTTCCATTCCGCGCCAGCGTAATCGGACGTGCCACGCGAATCGGTGATTCTCAGCAAACGAAAAAGCCCGGCCCCGCGAACGGGACCGGGCTTTCTCGTGGTAGCAGGACTTTCCCGCAGTACAGACTTAGAAGTCCATACCGCCCATGCCACCGGTCGGGTCGCCGGCGGGTGCGGCGGCCTTCTCCGGCTTGTCGGCGACGACGGCCTCGGTGGTGAGGAACAGCGCCGCGATCGATGCTGCGTTCTGCAGCGCCGAGCGGGTGACCTTCACCGGGTCGGCGACGCCGGCCTTGAGCAGGTCCTCGTACTCACCGGTGGCGGCGTTGAGGCCGGTGCCGGCGGGCGAGTTGGTGACCTTCTCGGCGACGACGCCGGGCTCCAGACCACCGTTGAAGGCGATCTGCTTGAGCGGGGCCGACAGCGCGACGCGGACGATGTTCGCGCCGGTGGCCTCGTCACCGGTGAGCTTGAGCTCCTCCAGCGCCGGGGCCGACTGCAGCAGGGCCACGCCGCCACCGGCGACGATGCCCTCTTCGACGGCAGCCTTGGCGTTGCGGACGGCGTCCTCGATGCGGTGCTTGCGCTCCTTGAGCTCCACCTCGGTGGCAGCTCCGGCCTTGATCACCGCAACACCGCCGGCCAGCTTGGCCAGGCGCTCCTGCAGCTTCTCGCGGTCGTAGTCGGAGTCGCTGTTCTCGATCTCGGCGCGGATCTGGGCCACCCGGCCGGCGATGGCGTCGGAGTCACCGGCGCCCTCGACGATGGTGGTCTCGTCCTTGGTCACGACGACCTTGCGGGCCTTGCCGAGCAGCGAGACGTCGGCGGTCTCCAGGGACAGGCCGACCTCTTCGCTGATGACCTGGCCACCGGTGAGGATCGCCATGTCCTGCAGCATCGCCTTGCGACGGTCGCCGAAGCCCGGGGCCTTGACGGCGACGGACTTGAAGGTGCCGCGGATCTTGTTGACCACCAGGGTCGACAGGGCTTCGCCCTCGACGTCCTCGGCGATGATCAGCAGCGGCTTGCCCGACTGGATGACCTTCTCCAGCAGCGGGAGCAGATCCTTGACGGTCGAGACCTTCGACGACACCAGCAGGATGTAGGGATCCTCGAGGACCGCTTCCTGACGCTCGGCGTCGGTCACGAAGTACCCCGAGATGTAGCCCTTGTCGAAGCGCATGCCCTCGGTGAGCTCGAGCTGCAGGCCGAAGGTGTTGCTCTCCTCGACGGTGATGACGCCCTCGTTGCCGACCTTGTCCATGGCCTCGGCGATGAGCTCGCCGATCTGGGTGTCACCGGCCGAGATCGCGGCGGTGGCAGCGATCTGCTCCTTGGTCTCGACCTCCTTGGCCGAGGACAGCAGGGTCTGGGTGACCTTCTCGACGGCCTTCTCGATGCCGCGCTTGAGGCCCAGCGGGTTGGCGCCGGCGGCCACGTTGCGCAGGCCCTCGCGCACCAGCGCCTGCGCCAGCACGGTGGCGGTGGTGGTGCCGTCACCTGCGACGTCGTCGGTCTTCTTGGCGACTTCCTTGACCAGCTCGGCGCCGATCTTCTCGTACGGATCCTCGAGCTCGATCTCCTTGGCGATGGACACACCATCGTTGGTGATCGTGGGGGCGCCCCACTTCTTCTCGAGAACGACGTTGCGACCCTTGGGGCCCAGCGTCACCTTTACCGCGTCGGCGAGGCTGTTGAGGCCCCGCTCGAGGCCGCGACGGGCCTCTTCGTCATACGCAATTGTCTTGGCCATTGCGAAGTGTTTCCTCCGGGATTGGGGATGCACGTCTTGCTGGTCAGGCTCAGTGCCCGCGACGGACGGCTGGGGATGTGCTCGCGGAAATGCGGCCCCGGCCTCACTGTCCCGACCTAGCACTCGCCGGTCGCGAGTGCCAACAGCATTCTTAGCACTCGACCAGGGTGAGTGCAAGGTTCTCAGCGCGCAGCGAAACCGGCCACAGCGGGTTGCCAGCCGGGCAGTCCACCCTGGGCCGGTGAGTGTCCCCGGCCTCGGCCCGCTATCGCTTTCCGGTTTCGAGAGCCCCGGGTGGCTCCTGCTGCTCGCCGCGCCGGTGGTGCTGCTGGTCGCCTACGTCGTCGCCGCGGTTCACCGGCGGCGGCGGCTGGCCCGATTCGTCCCGTCCCAGCCCGCGGCGCTGCGGCAACCGCGTGCGCCGCGACTCCGGCACGTGGCTGCCGCTCTGCTGCTGCTCGCGCTGGTGCCGCTGACCCTCGCGATCGCGCAGCCGAGCCAGGACATCCGCGTGCCGCGCAACCGTGCCGTCGTGATGCTCGCCATCGACGTGTCCCGGTCGATGGGCGCCACGGACGTCTCGCCGACCCGCCTGCAGGCCGCCGAGAAGGCCGCCGCCGACTACGCCGGTCACGTCACCCCGGGTGTCAACCTGGGCCTCATCTCGTTCGCCGGCAGCGCCGCAGTGCTCGTCGCACCGAACCCGGACCACCAACTGACCATCGACGCGCTGGACAAGCTGCAGCTCGCCGACAGCACCGCGACCGGCCAGGCGATCTTCGCCGCGCTGCAGTCCATCCAGACGGTCAACGCGGTGCTCCAGGGCCCCCGCGATCAGACCCCGCCCGCACGCATCGTCGTGCTCTCCGACGGTGAGGAGAACCATCCCGCCAATCCGGACGCCCCGCAAGGCGCCTACACCGCCGCCCGCGCCGCCCGCGAGGCCGGTGTTCCGATCACGACGATCTCGTTCGGCACCCCCCAGGGACACGTCGAGATGGGCAACCAGTCGATCCCCGTCCCGGTCGGCCAGACGATGACGACCATCGCCCGGCTCTCGGGCGGTCAGACGTCGTCGGCGGCCAACGTCGACGACCTGAACCAGGCATTCGAGAAGGTCGACGATCAGCTCGGGTACCAGACCGAACGCGGGCCGGCGAGCACCGGCTGGTTGCGCCTGAGTGCGGTGCTCGCCTTCGCCGGGGCGCTGCTGGCACTGCTGGTCGGTCGCCGGCTCCCGGCGTAGCTATACGGGCAGCCGCCGGTCGACGACGACCGCGGTGGCCAGCGCCGCGATCAGAACGAGCGCGGCCAATCGCGCCCACGGCGCGCTCGCATCGCCCGGCACCATCTCGTAGCCGATGATGCTCTGCAACGTGTCGTAGACGTGGTTGAGCTGATCCAGCGTGCTGGCGTGGAACGTCTGACCACCCGAGATCTCACTGATCTGCTGCAGCGTCGAGTCGTCGACAGGCACCGGGACCTCGGTGCCGTTGATCGTGACGGTGCCGTCGGGCGTGCCGAACGAGATGGTCGAGATCTCCACGTGCTGTTCCTTGGCCGCACGCGCTGCGGTGAAGGCGCCGCGCGGCTCCTCCGGATCGGCCGGCACCGTCTCCTTGCCGTCGGACTCCAGCACGATCCGCGCCGGCGGTGGTCCGTCGCCGCCGCCGAGCACGTCGGCGGTCGCCGCCACCGCCTGCAGCGCGGTGAACAGTCCCTCGCCGGTCGCGGTCCGCTCGGCGGCCTTCAGGCTGTCGATCGACGCCTTGACCGCCTCGTGGTCCGGGGTGGGTGCCATCAGGAGTGTCGCCGAGCCGGCGAACTCGACGAGGCCGAGGTTGATCCCCGGCGTCAGCTCGTCGGCGAAGCGTTTGCCGGCCTCTTTGGCGGCGGCCAGCCGGTTGGGCGCCACATCGGTGGACACCATCGACTCCGACACATCGATGACGAGCATCACCACCGCCCGGTTGCGGGGCACCCGCACGGTGTCGGTGGGGCCGGCCATCGCGGTGGTCAGCAGAGCCAGCGATGCGAGCAGCAGCGCCGCGGGGACGTGGCGCCACCGTCGGCGGGTGGGCGGGCTCACTGTGGTGAGGAGGTCGAAATTGGCGAACCGCAGCGCTCGCCGCCTCCTGCGCCGCTGCGCGACGATGTAGGCCGCCAGCAGTGCCAGGACACCGGCCAGCACCAGGAAGAACCATGCGTGCGTGAACCCGCCCATCGAGAAGGTGCCCAGCAGGGGGACCGTCATCCGCGACCCATCCGGTAGCGCAGCTGCGGATCGTTCTCCCACCACAACCCGGACTGCGGCACGTCTGCGACTCCGGTGTCCAGTTCGGTGTCGACGATCCGCGCGTGCCGCTTCTCGTCGGCCGCGAAGTAGCGCATCAGCACCAACACGAAGAACACGCCGAGCACGTCCCCGACGAGCCAGAGCACCCCCGCCCCGATGGACTGGTCGACGCGCATCGACGGACCCCACTGCCGCCCGAGGCCGCGGTAGTAGTGGGCGGCGATCAACGGGCCCAGCCACAGCACGATGCCGAGCACCCCGTCGCCGAGCGACTCGACGATCGTGATGACCAGCGAGAGCAACTGGGTGTAGCGCCGGGGCACGGGATCGGTCTGCAGCCGCGCGTAGTAGTAACCGAATCCGACGGTCAGCATCAGCGCGCCGGCCGCCTCCATCACCGACGGATAGCGCAGCGCGGCCCGGTACCACGGGGTCAGGTAGAACAGCCAGGGCAGCGCGAGCATCGCCACCGACGTCGTCGCCGGATGCAGCAGCAGGCGCGGCGCGCGGCCGGCCAGAATCGCGTCGAGCCGGTCCTGCCGGGCCGGGCTCAGCGCCGCCCGCAGCGCGGTGACCGGCCGACTCATCGCGAGGAAGAACGGGATGACCATCAGCAGGAGCAGCACCTGCACGGCCCGCATCCAGAACAGCACGGGCGAGTAGACGTTGACCACGCTCAGCGTCGCGACGACGAACAGCGCGACGGCGACCGCGTAGCAGCTCGCGTGGGCCGTGGTCAGCGACGGGCGGGCCCGCCGGTAACACCATGCGTAACCGGCGGCCCCGATCAGCGCGCATGCCGCTGCAGTGGTGTTCGGTTGCCAACTGGTCAGCGCGGTCGACCAGGTCAGCGGCACGGTCACCGCACTCATAGTCGGCAACTATGCGCCGCGGACCTGTAGGCGACCTGTGGGTCAGGTGCTGCGCAAGCCGTCGAGGACCACGTCGATGACCGTGGTGGCCGCGTCGCTGTTGTAGCCCTGGACAGCCTGGAGGCCGACCAGCAGCGCCTTGACCTCGGCCACGCTGATCCCGCCGCGGACGGTCCCCGCGTCCTGCCCGGCACGCAGCAACTCACCCAGCATCGCCAGGAACTCGTCTTCGATCTCCGGGATCTCCGCCTCCACGGACACGCCTGCTCCGGCGAGCGCTTCGCTCATGCCACGGTCGGTGGCGCCCCACTTCAGGACCAGGGTGCGCAGGAAGGTGAACAGCGCCTCCCCGGGCGCCACGTCGTGGAGCAGCGCGCGACCCCACGCGATGATGCCGCGAATCCGGTCGTCGACGACGGCCCGGAACAGGTCCTCCTTCGTCGGGAAATGCCGGTAGACCGTGCCGGCGCCGACGCCGGCGCGGCGGGCGATCTCGTCGATCGGCACGGACAGCCCCTCGGCGGCAAAGGTCTCGTAGGCGACCTGGAGCACGCGCTCGCGGTTACGCGCCGCATCCGCGCGCAGGGGCCGGACCATGGTCACCTCCCGGGTCGATGAAAACGGGGCGATCGTTCCGTATAGTGGTCGTCAACCGGGGCGGCCGCCCCGTTTCACCCCATTCTAGGAGCGACAGCCATGAGCAACTGGACCACCGCCGACATCCCTGACCAGAGCGGACGCGTCGCCGTCATCACCGGCGCCAACACCGGCCTCGGATTCGAGACCGCCAAGGCGCTCGCCGAG
The DNA here is from genome assembly GCF_007096635.1 of Mycolicibacterium sp. 018/SC-01/001. Taxonomy (GTDB): domain Bacteria; phylum Actinomycetota; class Actinomycetes; order Mycobacteriales; family Mycobacteriaceae; genus Mycobacterium. The sequence continues at coordinate 100,790 of NZ_VKAA01000008.1, read as the reverse complement.
AAGGGCGGCCGCGTGGTGATCGCCGTGCGCAACGTCGAGAAGGGCAAGCAGGCCGCCGACCGGATCGGCGGCGATGTCGAGGTGCAGGAGCTGGACCTGACATCGCTGGCCTCGATCCGCAGCGCCGCCGATGCGCTGAAGGGCCGGTTCGACCGCATCGACCTGCTGATCAACAACGCCGGGGTGATGACGACGCCGAAGGGCACCACGAAGGACGGTTTCGAGCTGCAGTTCGGCACCAACCATCTCGGCCACTTCGCGTTGACCGGTCTGCTGCTCGACGCCATCCTCGACGTCGAAGGCTCCCGGGTGGTCACGGTCAGCAGCAACGGCCACAGGATGGGCGGCGCGATCCACTGGGACGACCTTCAGTGGGAGCGCAGTTACAGCCGGATGGGCGCCTACACCCAGTCCAAGCTGGCCAACCTGATGTTCACCTACGAGCTGGAGCGCCGCCTCGCGCCCCGGGGCAAGACGATCGCGGTGGCCGCCCACCCCGGCACCGCCACCACCGAGCTGGCCCGCAACCTCCCCCGGCCCGTCGAGCGCGCTTTCCTGGCCGCTGCGCCGGTGCTGTTCGCGCAGACCCCCGACGGCGGTGCGCTGCCGTCGCTGCGCGCCGCCACCGATCCCGGCGTGCTCGGCGGCCAGTACTACGGCCCGGACGGGATCGGCCAGCAGCGCGGCAACCCCGTCGTCGTCGCCTCCAACGCAGTGTCCTACGACGTGGCCCAGCAGCGGCGCCTGTGGTCGGTGTCCGAAGAGCTCACCGGAGTCACCTTCCCCGTTTAGCGTGGGCGCATGTCGCTGCTGGTGCCGCCCTATCCCCCGCCCCGCTACACGGCCGACGAGCCCGAGGTCAGCGCGTGGTTCAAGCGTGGCGACGCACCACCGGACTACGACTCGTTCGGCCTGGTCCGGTACCACTACCTGGCTGGTCAGGGCGACACCGGCGGCGACTACGGCCTCTACCGCGTGCAGATCGCACCGCGTGCGGGGGGTCCCGGCCCGCACTATCACCGCGGCATGAGCGAGGCGTTCTACGTGCTGTCGGGCACTGTCGCGCTGTACGACGGCAGCGACTGGACCGACGGCGGTGCGGGGGATTTCCTCTACGTCCCGCCGGGCGGCATCCACGGCTTCGGCAACCGGGCCGACGAACCGGCGACGATGCTGATGCTGTTCGCCCCCGGCGCCCCGCGGGAGCACTACTTCGAGGGGTTGGCCCAGCTCGGCGAGCTGACCGACGAGGAACGCCGCGAGTGGTTCGCCGCGAACGACAACCACTTCGTCGAATAGGGGTCGAGTAGCCGCCAGACACGCCGGGTCCGGACACGCCGCGTCGGATGCGATCGCGGAAGCGCCTGCCCTAGACTGCGATTCGGTCGAAAGGAGTCGTGGGTGCGGGCTGATGCAGCGCCCAGCACCCCCACGCTTCGCGGTTGGCAGCGACGGGCGCTGGTCAAATACCTGTCGGCGCAGCCTCGCGACTTCCTCGCCGTGGCCACCCCGGGTTCGGGAAAGACGACGTTCGCGCTGCGCATCGTCGCCGAACTGCTGGCCCAGCGCACCGTCGAGGCGGTCACGATCGTGGTGCCGACCGAGCACCTGAAGATCCAGTGGGCGCAGGCCGCGGCGCGTCAGGGCATCGCGCTCGACCCGAAGTTCTCCAACTCGAACAGCCAGACGTCGTCGGAGTACCACGGCGTCGTCGTCACCTACGCGCAGGTGGCCAGCCACCCGTCGCGGCACCGGGTGCGCACCGAGAACCGCAAGACGCTCGTCGTGTTCGACGAGATCCACCACGGCGGTGACGCCAAGAGCTGGGGCGACGCGATCCGGGAGGCCTTCGACGACGCGACCCGGCGCCTCTCGCTGACCGGGACCCCGTTCCGCAGCGACGACAGCGCGATCCCGTTCGTCACCTACGAAGAGGACGCCGCGGGCTTGAAGACCTCGGTGGCCGACCACACCTACGGATACTCCGACGCATTGGCCGACGGCGTCGTCCGGCCGGTCGTGTTCATGGCGTACTCGGGCGAGGCCCGCTGGCGCGACAGCGCCGGCGAGGAGCACGCCGCCCGGCTCGGGGAGCCGCTGACCGCCGAGCAGACCGCACGGGCCTGGAAGACCGCACTCAACCCGGCCGGACAGTGGATGCCCGCGGTCATCGCCGCCGCCGACACCCGGCTGCGTGGCCTGCGCCAGCACGTGCCCGACGCCGGCGGCATGATCATCGCCTCCGATCAGACCGCCGCCCGCGCGTACGCCGACCTCCTGCTGACGATCACCGGCGAAGCACCGACCGTGGTGCTCTCCGATGACAAGGGCGCCTCGGACAGGATCTCGCAGTTCGCGGCCGACACGTCGCGCTGGCTGGTGGCGGTGCGCATGGTGTCCGAAGGCGTGGACGTGCCGCGTCTGGCCGTCGGCGTGTACGCGACGAGCGCGTCGACGCCGCTGTTCTTCGCGCAGGCGATCGGGCGCTTCGTTCGGTCGCGCCGGCCCGGTGAGACGGCGAGCATCTTCCTGCCGTCGGTGCCGAACCTGCTGATGCTGGCCAGCGAGATGGAGGCCCAGCGCAACCACGTGCTCGGCAAGCCGCACCGCGAGACCGACGACGATCCGCTGGACGCCGAACTCGCCGAGCAGAAGCGCGACGAGCCCGACGACAACGAGGGCAAGATCGAGTACCTCGGCGCGGACGCCGAACTGGACCAGGTGATCTTCGACGGGGCGTCATTCGGCACGGCAACCCCCGCGGGCAGCGATGAGGAGGCCGATTACCTGGGCATTCCCGGTCTGCTCGACGCGAACGCGATGCGGGATCTGCTGCGCCGACGCCAGGACGAGCAGCTCCAGAAACGCACCGAATCGGGTGCCGTGGTGCCGCCGACGACGCACGGGCAGCTGCGCGAGCTCCGGCGCGAACTCAACACGCTGGTCTCGCTGGCACACCACCGCACGGGTCGGCCGCACGGCTGGATCCACAACGAGCTGCGCCGCCGCTGCGGGGGCCCGCCCGTCGCGGCCGCGACCCGCGAACAGCTGAAAGAGCGAATCGAGGCGGTTCGCGTGCTGCAGCGCGAGTTAACAGCCTGAAACCAACCCGTCGGTAACTCGTTTCCCGTGGTCACCGGCGCTATATTCACCTCGGGCACGCTTCGGCGTGAGGGGGTTTCATGGTCACGGTCGAGCAGTTCTCGCACATCGTCACCGCCGTCCACGACGCGGCGCTGACACCGACGCGGTGGGTCGACGCGCTCGAGCTGGTGCGCACCGCGATGGGAGCCACCGCCAGCGGGCTCATCAGCGGTGGTCAGGGATATCGGGACGTGCGGCACTGCAGCGTCCCCGACGCGCCCGCGATGCAGGCGTACGAGGCGTACTTTCGGCCGCTCGACTACGTCCTCGATGCTGTCGACGCGAGCCCCTTGGGGCTCGTGCACAGCGGGCAATCGCTGGTGGCGCTCAATCCGCGCTCGGAGTTCCACGCCGACTGGATGCGCCCGTACGAGATGGACGACGGTGTGTTCGTCCGCGTCGGCGACGGTCCTCGTCCCTGCTCGTTCCTGGTGGCCGCGCCCCGGCGTAGCACCCCGTTCGCCTCCGGCGACACCATCAGGACGGTCAATGCGCTCGTCCCCCACCTGCAGCATGCGCTCCGCACTCATCGCGCCCTGTCGGAATTGCAGGATCAGGCCGCCCGGGCCGGACAGCCCGCGGACTCCTTCACCGCGCCCGCCATGGTCGTCGCCGCCGACATGACCGTGACGTATGCCAACCCGGCTGCCGAGGCGATGTTGCGGAGCAACTCGGCACTGTCGATCCTCGGCGGCCGATTGCGGGCCGGCCCGCCCGCCGCGGACGTCGAGCTGCGACGCGCCGTCACCAACGCCGCCCAGGTCGCCGGCACACGCACCAGCGATGCTGTGCCGGTTCGACACTGCGGATCGACTCGACCGCTGATCGTGCACGTCCTGTCGCTGGGCGCGACCGATCGTCCGAGCGTTCTGCTGGTGGTCGTCGATCCGGACACTCGGCCTGAGCCGACGAAATCGCTTTTGTGCAGGGTGTTTTCCCTCACCAATGCAGAGGCCGAGGTGGCGCTCCTCATCGGCCGGGGCGAGAGCCTGGCCATGATCGCAGACGGCCTGTCACTGTCGTTGGCCACGGTCAAGACCCACCTGCAGCACGTCTACGGCAAGACCGACACGCACCGACAGGCCGAACTGGTCCGTCTGCTGCTCTCCCTCACGCCCTAGCTGCGCTCACCGAAGCGCCCGGTTTTCTCCGCCCCCTCAGCGAACTCGTCAGGACCCGCCGCACCATCGCCGGTCGCAGGAGGCGTGTCGGTGGCGCGATCATGCCGGTGACGAGCAGGAATTCCTGGGCCACCCACGGGTCGGTCTCCGCTGCCCGCAGCACCCGGTCGATGTAGGCATTGGTCATCTTGGTCACCGGTGTGCGCGCTCCGTCCACCTCGGGAAGCGAGAGGTCCGAACTGAGCGCTGTCCGCCACGCGACCTCGATACCCTTCGCTGCCGATCGGTGGAAACGCCGAGGCAGATCAGCGGGCCCGCGCCGCAGCGAGTCACGCAACGCCATCGCCTCGATGGCGGCGACCGTCATCCCCTGCCCGTAGATCGGATTGAAGCTGCAGACTGCGTCGCCCGTCACCAGCAGTCCGGCGGGCATCCGGTCCATTGTGTCGTAGCGGCGCCATCTGCTGGCCGGGAATCGGTGCAGCGCAATGTCGGCCAGTGGCTCACCGCTGCACAACGCGTCGAATGCGTGAGCAGGCATGAGATGTCGCGCCTGCTCGATCAACTCGGTGCGGCTGGCCGGCGGCTTCGTGTCCCGACCGAGGGTGCCGACCAGGACGATCCAGGTCTCGCCCTCACACCGCGACATGGCGAAGCCGCGGGTGCGCCCCGGTGCGAACATGTCGATGAAGAGGTCTTCGTGCAGTGCGGCAGACGGGATGCGCACCGGCATACTCACGTAGTTGACGTTGACTTCGAGTCGATCCTCGGGTGGCCGCGAATATCCCAGGGCTTCGAGGAACACCGGCGTACGCGACCCGCGCCCAGTCGCGTCGACCACAAGATCTGCTGTGAGAGAATGCATTTCATTGTCAGCGCGAGCACGTGTCCGAACCCCCGCGAGGACGCCGTCGTCGAGGACCGGGCCATCGAACGCGTGTCCGTCCATGATCGTCACCTGCGGCAGCGCACGCACCCGGCGCCGAACGTGGCGCTCGATCAACGGCCGGCTCGCATACATGATGGTGAGCGCAGAAGGGTCCGGGATGTACCCGGACCGGACGACGAGATGCCCACCGAGGCGCGTGTACACGCGCGACAGGTCTCCGTCGCTCCACACATGCGCCCCATCGGCGATCAGTTCCGTGCATGCCCCGGGCAGCAGCTCGTCGATGATCTGTCCGCAGCGGGCCAACATGGCGTGCGGCTGTTTTCCCTGCGGCACGCCGCGGCGCGCGCAGCTGGTGTCGTCGAGGACATCTCGCTCGACGAGCGTCACCCGGTCGTAGAAGTCCGTCAACACGCGCGCCGCGAGCAGTCCGGCCATGCTCGCACCGAGGACGACCGCGTGCTCGCCGTGTCGGGTCATGACAAGATCAAAAGCCCGTCAGGCGACGAAAACCTCAGCCGAACGGTTGAGATCCGCTCCAGCTCAGCGGGAGCTGACGACCTGAGGCCAGAGCGGCCAGGTTGGCCAGTGAGTGCTCCAGGTAGCTCGTCGGAAACGGCGGAAACGTGATGTGTTCGCGCAGGTGCGCCGGGACGCGCGACCAGTCATAGGTCAGACGCACGCGGGTGCGGCCGGAGTCTTCCGGTTCGAGGTCGTGACGCCATGTCCAGCCTCCGAATTCGATCTCGCCGTGCTCACCGGCCTGGCCCGGCTCCCACGCGATCGTCCGGTCGCGGTCGTAGGCGATGACCTTGTTGGCCATGTCGTAGTACCCGTCGGGATGGTTGTCGTGGTACATCCGGATTCGGAAGATCTGCCCGTCACCGGTCACTGGTCCCGGGTCCAGGGATTCGCGCAGCCATCCAGTCCCGTCGATGGCGGGATGCTGTGCAGGGTCGGCGAGCACGGCGAACACCGCGGCGGGGTCGGCGTCGGCAACAGTGGTGAGAATCAAGGTGTCGGTCATGGCAGTTCAGACTCCGCGACCGCGCGAAACTCACCGCTCTACAGCCCGAGCAGCGCCGGCAGGTCGGCCACCGAATCGATGACATGGTTGGGCTGCATCGCGAATTCGTCTGCGGCCCAGCGGTCCAAGGTGTCCTGACGGAATTTGCCGGTGCGCACCAGCACGCCCGTCATGCCGACCACCTGCGCCGCGAGCACATCGTTGTTCAGATCGTCGCCGATCATGTACATCTCCTCGGCGTCGACGCCGAGCCGACCGGCCGCAGACAGGAAGCCTTCGGGCGCTGGCTTTCCGACCGCGGTCGCCTTGCGTCCGGAGGTTTCCTCCATGCCGATCAGATACATGCCGGTGTCGACACGCAGCCCGTCGGTCGTGGTCCACGCCGTGCTGCGGTGCATGGCGACGACCGGCACACCCTGGGCCATCCAGTCGTACACCCACGACAGCGTCACATGCGTGTACTCGGGTCCGGCCCCGCCGAGCAGCACCACATCCGGTGTCTCCGGGGCCTGCGGGCCGGTGACGTCGGTCGAGTAGACGAGGTCGATCCCCGGCATGTCCTCGCCGATCTGCCCGCTGTTGACCAGGAAGCAGCGGGCGTCGGGATAGCGATCGCGCACGTAGTCGGCGGTCAGCGCGGCCGCGGTGATCACCTCGTCGGCCCGCACGGCCATGCCGGCGTCGGTCAGCAGCTCGGCGATCTGGGCCCGCGTCCGGGTCGTGGTGTTGGTCAGGTACGCGCACGCGACCTGGTGGTCGGCCAGCGTGCGCAACGTCTCCGCCGCACCGGGGATCGGCTGCCAGGAGGTGACCAGCACGCCGTCGATGTCGAACAGCACTCCACCGATCGCCATGGTGCGACAGTAAACGGCCGCCGGATGTGCGCAACCGGGGGCAACCCGGGTGGGCGAAATCGCTATCTTGATGCCATGAGCGCCACATGGACCGCCGCCGACGTCCCCGACCAGTCCGGCCGCGTCGCGATCGTCACCGGAGCGAACTCGGGCATCGGTTACGAGGCCGCCCTCGTCCTCGCCGGCCGCGGCGCGAAGGTGGTGCTCGCCGTGCGTGACCTGACCAAGGGCGGGCAGGCCGCGGACCGGATTCGGGCAGCCCACGCCGGCGCGCACGTCGAGGTCACCGAACTCGACCTGACCTCACTGGCCAGCGTGCGGGCCGCAGCCGAGGCGCTGCGCGCGGCGTATCCGGCGATCGACCTGCTGATCGACAACGCCGGCGTGATGTATCCGCCCAAGCAGGTCACGGCCGACGGCTTCGAACTGCAGTTCGGCACCAACCATCTCGGGCACTTCGCGCTCACCGGCCTCCTTCTGGACCATCTGCTGTCCGTCGAGGGGTCGCGGGTCGTGGTGGTCGCGAGCATCGCCCACAACATCCAGGCCGACATCCATTTCGAGGACCTGCAGTGGGAGCGCGGCTACAACCGCGTCGCCGCCTACGGGCAGTCCAAGCTCGCGAACCTGATGTTCACCTACGAGCTGCAGCGCCGCCTCGCGGCCGCCGGGGCGAAGACGATCGCCGTGGCCGCGCATCCGGGGATCTCCAACACCGAGCTGATGCGCCACGTCCCCGGCTCCGGCCTGCCCGGCTTCTCCAAGCTGGCCGGCCTGTTCACCAACAGCCCGGCGGTCGGCGCGCTGGCGACGCTGCGCGCAGCCACCGATCCGCAGGTGCGCGGCGGCCAGTACTACGGCCCGTCCGGTTTCCGTGAGCTCGTCGGACATCCGGTGCTCGTGGACTCCACCCGCAAGTCCCACGACGTCGCGATCCAGCAGCGGCTGTGGGCCGTGTCCGAAGACCTCACCGGCGTGAGCTATCCCGTCTGATGGGCAGTGTCTCCATGCGCTCCGTCGCCGAGCACCGCACGCTGGTCGGCAGCCTGATCACCGCACGTCCGCCGGTCGCGCTCCCGCTGGCCGACGCTCTGGGACTCGTCCTCGCCGAGGACGTGGTCGCGCCCCTCTCTCTGCCGGGTTTCGACAACTCGGCGATGGACGGTTACGCGGTGCTGGCCTCCGACGTCGCGACGGCCTCACAGGACACCCCGGTACGGCTGCCGGTCGCCGAGGACATCCCGGCCGGGCGCACCGACATCCCGACGCTGCAGCCGGGCACCGCGCACCGCATCATGACCGGCGCGCCGCTGCCCGTCGGGGCGACCGGGATCGTCCCGGTCGAGGCGACCGACGCCGCCGTGGACACGGTGACGATCCGCGCCGCCACGCGCGACGGCCAGCACATCCGGCGCGCCGGTGAGGACGTCACCGCGGGCACGACGGTGTTGCGGAGCGGTCACGTGCTCACCCCGGCCGCACTCGGCCTGGCCGCCGCGCTGGGCCTGCAGACGCTGAGCGTGACGCCCCGCCAGCGGGTGCTGGTCGTGTCGACGGGCACCGAGTTGGTGGCCGCCGGCGCAGAGCTGGCCCCGGGGCAGATCTACGAATCCAACGGCGTGATGCTCGCCGCCGCGGTCCGCGACGCCGGCGCCGAGGTGGTGGCCTCCCCCACCACCGGCGACGACGTCGACGCCTTTCGCGCGACCCTGCGCGAGCACGCCGGGCGGGCGGACCTGATCCTGACCACCGGCGGTGTCAGCGCGGGCGCGTATGAGGTGGTCAAAGACGCGCTGGGCGGGCCGTCCGGTGGAGTCGAGTTCGCCAAGGTGGCGATGCAGCCCGGCATGCCGCAGGGCGCCGGCTCGATCGACGGCACTCCGGCGGTGACGCTGCCGGGCAATCCGGTCAGCGCGCTGGTGTCGTTCGAGGTGTTCGTCCGGCCCGCGATGCGTGCCGCGATGGGGCTGCCTCAGCCCGAGCGGCCGCGGCGGACCGCGATGCTCACCGAAGACCTGACCTCGCCGCGCGGTAAACGGCAGTTCCGCCGCGGCGTCCTGGATCCCGTCACCGACACGGTGACCAGTTACGGGCCGCCGGCGTCGCACCACCTGCGCTGGCTGGCCTCGGCGAACTGCCTGCTCGAACTCGACGAGGACACCGCCGAGGTGGCGTCGGGAAGCCGCGTACAGGTGTGGGACCTCCGGTGAGGAGGGCCACCGTACTATTGGCCCCACGATGGCCAGACGCCCCGACCTCAAGACAGGCCCCGCGCGGCTGGCGGCGCTGATCCGCACGTCCGTTCCCCCGATGCACCCCGCAGGTCTGCCGTTCGTCGGCGCGAGCCTGGCGGTGGCGCTGGCCGGACGCCGGAACCGCTTCGTCCGTAACGCCGGGCTGACCTCCGCCGCCGCCAACGCCGCGTTCTTCCGGCACCCGCCGCGCACTCCACCGACCCGGCCCGGCGTGGTCGTCGCGCCCGCCGACGGGCTGATCTGCCTGGTCGAGGAGGAGGTGCCGCCCGCCGAGCTCGGGTTGCCCGCCGAGCCGCTGCCGCGCATCAGCATCTTCCTGTCGCTGCTGGACGCCCACGTGCAGAGGGCGCCGGTCGGCGGTGAGGTGGTGACGGTGAAGCACCGGCCCGGCCTGTTCGTGTCGGCTGAACTGGCCGCCGCCAGCGAGGACAACGAACGCAACAGCGTCGTGATCCGCACCCCCGAGGGGCAGCAGGTGATCGCGGTTCAGATCGCCGGCCTGCTGGCGCGTCGCATCGTCTGCACCGTCTCCCCCGGCGAGAAGATCGGCATCGGCGACACCTACGGCCTGATCCGGTACGGCTCCCGCCTGGACACCTACCTGCCCGCCGGTTCCCGGGTACTCGTCACGGTGGGTCAGCGCACGCTCGCCGGCGAAACCGTGCTGGCCGAACTGCCATGAAGCCCCGCAAGCCGCGACTGAAGGCGCCGGTGGTCAGCGCACGCATCCTGCCCAGCGCGATGACGGTCGCCGCGATCTGCCTGGGCCTGAGTGCGGTGAAATTCGCGCTCGACGACCGGCCCACCGAGGCGATGGCGTTCCTGGCGATCGCCGCGATCCTCGACGCGCTCGACGGCCGCACCGCGCGCGCCCTGAACGCGACGTCGCGGATGGGCGAGGAGATCGACTCCCTGGCCGACGCGGTGAATTTCGGTGTGGCACCGGCATTCATCGTCTACGGCACGCTGTTGTCGCACTCGCGGGTGGGCTGGATCGTGGTGCTGCTCTACGCGGTGTGCATCGTGTTGAGGCTGGCCCGGTTCAACGCGATGCTGGACCTCGACCAGCCGGACTACGAGAAGAAGTTCTTCGTCGGTATGCCCGCCCCGGCGGGCGCGATCGTCGCGATCGCTCCGCTCGCAGCGAAGATGCAGTTCGGCGACGGCTGGTGGACCTCCGAACCGGCCGTGGTGATCTGGATGATCGCGGTCTCGCTGCTGGTGGTCAGCACGCTGCCGATGCGCAAGATCCACACGTTCTCCGTGCCCCCGAACGCGGTCGCACCGCTGCTGGCACTGCTCGCCATCGGCGTCGCCGCGTCGATCCTCTACGGCTACGTGGTGATCCTCGTGATCGTCATCGGCTACCTCCTGCACATCCCGTTCGCGATCCGGACCCGGCGCTTCCTGGCCGCGCATCCCGAGGTGTGGGATGACAAGCCGCGGCAGCAGCGCGCCGCGCGCCGGGCGATCCGACGGGCACAGCCGCACCGCCGCTCGATGATGCGACTGGGTCTGCGCCGGCCACCTCGGAGCTGAGACATGGTGCAGCTGAGCCTGACCGCGCGGTTGAACACGTCGGCGCTGGACTCCCGCCGGGGCGTGGTCCGGTTGCATCCCGAAGCGATCGCCGCGCTGGGCATCCGCGAGTGGGATGCGGTGTCGCTGACCGGGTCGCGCACCACCTCGGCGGTGGTCGGGACAGCGCCGGACGGCATCCCCGCCGGCACCGCCCTGCTCGACGACGTCACGCTGAGCAACGCGGGGCTGCGTGAGGACACGCCCGTACTGGTCGCCGCCGCCACCGTCTACGGCGCGCGGTCGGTGACGCTGACGGGCTCGAACCTGGCGAGCCGGTCCATCACCCCGGCCACGCTGCGTCAGGCCCTGCTGGGCAAGGTGATGACCGTGGGCGACACGGTGTCGCTGCTGCCGCGCGACCTCGGTCCGGGTACGTCGACATCGGCGGCGACGGCTGCGCTCGCGGCGTCGGTCGGCATCGTGTGGACCTCGGAGCTGCTGACCGTCACCGCGGTCGATCCTGCCGGACCGGTGAGCGTGCAACCGAATTCACTGGTCTGCTGGGGTTCGCCGGACAGCGGGGCTGCCGCCCCGGCCACCGGATCGGACACGGGGACCCATGTGGTCACCGAGGAAACGGCTCCGGCCATGAGCATCGACGACCTCAAAGGCGCCCACGCGCAGGCCGCCCGGCTGACCGAATGGCTCAAGCTGGCCCTGGATCAACCCGAGCTGCTCCGCACCCTCGGCGCCGGCGCCAATCTGGGTGTGCTGGTATCGGGGCCGGCCGGGGTCGGCAAGGCCCGCCTGGTCCGTACGGTGTGCAGCGGCCGGAGGCTGGTGGAGCTCGACGGCCCCGAGGTGGGCTCACTGCAGGCCGATGACCGGCTGAAGAACGTCGCCGCTGCAGTGGCGTCCGTGCGCGACGGCGGCGGCGTGCTGCTGATCACCGACATCGACACGTTGCTGCCGGTTCCCCCGGAACCGGTCGCAGCACTTCTCCTCGCCGAATTGCGTTCGGCGGTGGGCACATCGGGCGTCGCGCTCATCGCGACGACGGCGACCCCGGATGCGGTGGATCCGCGGCTGCGGGCACCGGATCTGTGCGATCGCGAGCTCGGGCTGAGCCTGCCCGACGGCGGCGTGCGCGAGCAGTTGCTCGAGGTGCTCCTGCGGAACGTACCTGCCGACGATCTCGATCTGCACGAGATCGCCCAGCGCACACCCGGATTCGTGGTGGCCGACCTGGCCGCGCTGGTGCGCGAGGCCGCGTTGCGGGCGGCAGCACGGGCCAGCGAGGACGACACCGCACCGCAACTTCGTCAGGACGATCTGATCGGCGCGCTCAGCGTCATCCGCCCGCTGTCTCGCTCTGCGGCCGAAGAGATCTCGGTCGGCTCGGTCACGCTCGACGACGTCGGCGACATGGTCGACACCAAGCAGGCGCTCACCGAGGCGGTGCTGTGGCCGCTGCAGCATCCCGACACATTCGCCCGCCTCGGGGTGGAGCCCCCGCGCGGGGTCCTGCTCTACGGACCGCCCGGCTGCGGCAAGACGTACGTGGTGCGCGCGCTGGCCAGCTCCGGCCGGTTGAGTGTGCACGCCGTCAAGGGCGCCGAGCTGATGGACAAATGGGTGGGCTCGTCGGAGAAGGCGGTCCGCGAATTGTTCCGTCGGGCACGGGATTCCGCACCGTCGCTGGTGTTCCTCGACGAGATCGACGCGATGGCACCTCGGCGCGGCCAGAGTTTCGACTCCGGCGTGACCGATCGCGTGGTGGCCGCGCTGCTGACCGAACTCGACGGGATCGAGCCGCTGCGCGACGTCGTGGTGCTGGGTGCGACGAACCGGCCCGATCTGATCGACCCGGCGCTGCTGCGTCCCGGCCGGCTGGAGAAGCTGGTGTTCGTCGAACCCCCCGACGCCGAGGCCCGCGCGCAGATCCTCCGGACCGCGGGCAAGTCGGTGCCGCTTGCCCGCGACGGCTCCGACGCGGTCGACCTGGACGCCCTGGCCGCCGAACTCGACGGGTACAGCGCCGCGGACTGCGTGGCACTCCTGCGGGAAGCTGCTCTGACGGCGATGCGCCGTTCGATCGACGCGGCCGACGTGACGGCCGCCGATGTCGCGGCCGCCCGCGAGGCGGTGCGCCCGTCGCTGGACGCCGCGCAGGTGGCGTCGTTGCGGGCCTTCGCCGACGCGCGCTAACTTCTCACGACGAGGGGATTCCCCCATTGCTGTCACGCCCTGCCTGGTGTTTGCTGAATGAACTACGCAACGGAGCGGGGGAACGGAGACATCATGAAGCTCATCGAGCGGGGCAACGCCGTCGTCGCGGTGGCGGCGATCGCGGGATCGGCATTGCTGGCCAACCCGGTACAGGTGTCCGAACACAGTGTTGCGGCCGGATTGACCGCCGAGGTCGATCTGACCGCGTCATCCACTGCGTTGCAGCCGTGGCCGGCTCTGCCCCCACTGGCACGAACGCCTGACCAGATCGACGACGACTTCCTGGCCGCCCGCCTCGAAGCGCGTGCGGAGTTCACCGCATTTGCCAACGAGCTCGGCTATCTCGGCAAGCAGCTCTACATCGGCTACAACCTGATCGAGAGCATCCTGGCAAGCGCGGTCTTCAATGGCACCGATGTGGCCCGCGGCGAAGGACTCCTGCGCAACATCGGCCAGTTCGCCGGTGACGTGCTGCTGTCCGCGGCGTTCGTCGCGATCGACGAGATCAGCCTCGCCTCGCCGGACACCTACCCGATCGCCATCACCCGGCCGCCCACCGATCGCCCGGCGGGGTGGACCGACGCGCTGGCCCCGAACCGCAACGACCCGCTGACTGTGCCTGGCGGTGGCGCCACCTCCACCGAGCAGGCTGCCGTCGCGGCCGGGCCCACCCCGTTCCTCGACGGCATCGACAACGCGTTCATCGACGGCACGATCCTGTTCCGCACCGCCGTCACCCCGGTCCTGAACCTGCTCGGCCCCATCGGCAAGCAGATCTACATCGGCGTGAACTTCGCCGAGAGCGTGCTGGCCAGTGCCGTGTTCAACGGCACCGACATCCTGCGCGGCGAGGGGCTGTTCCGCAATCTCGGGTCGATGGCCGTGGACGTCGCGAATGCGGGCCTGTGGGTCGTCATCGACGAGTTCGCCACTGTCAACTATCCGGACGCGGTCGTGCTGACGCGTGCTCCGGGTGACCGCCCCGCGCGGTGGGAGGATGCCGACGCGCCGTTCATCGGCCCGCTGACGGTGCCCGACCGGGGACAGGACGACCTCGCGTCGACCGTCGAGGCCGAGGAGCCGGTGAAAGCCGGGGACACGGACGCCGCGCAGACAGACCGACCGGAGAAGCCGTCACTGCTGTCCGACTGGAAGGCCAAGCGGGAGGCCCGCGCCGAGCAACGGGCTCAAGCGAAGGCCGAGAACGCCGAGAAGCGTGAGCAGCGCCGGGAAGCTCGCGAGGCGCGCAGAGCCGCCAGGGCAGACAAAACAGAGAAAGCCGAGAAGACCAGCACCGCCGACAGCGAGTGACTAACCCGGCTCGCCGTACTCGTCGAACCAGTACGCGAGCTTGCCTCGCCGGCTGACCGCACGCAGCCGCCGCTCGGCCTCGTCCCGTGTGGTCGTCGTCGTGACGATCATCACCTCGTCACCGATCTGCAAGCGGCTCAACGGTTCTGGCACGAACGCACGGCCTCCGCGGATGATAAGCGTGATCACGCTCGGGTCGGGCAACCGCAGTTCGAGCACGGTCACGTTGTGCAGGCGCGAGCCCGGCACCACCGTCATCGTGATCAGCTCGGCCCCCAGCACGTCCAGCGGCGCCGCGTCGACCTGGATCTCGCGCGTGGTGTCGCGCGGGATCAGGTCCAGCCACGCGGCGACCTGACGCAGGCTGGGCCCCTGCACCAGGGTGAACACCACGACGAGGATGAAGACGATGTTCAGCAGCCGCCCGCTGTCGGGAACGCCGGCCACGATCGGATACGTCGCGAGCACGATCGGTACCGCGCCACGCAGCCCCGCATACGACAGGAACGCCTGCTCTCGCCACGCCACGCGAAAGCCGATCAGCGACAGGACAACCGACGCCGGCCGCGCGAGCAGCAGCAGCACCAGGCCGATGACGATCGCGGGCACCAGTTCGTCGAGCAGCTCGTCGGGCGAGACCAGCAGCCCGAGGATCACGAACAGCCCGATCTGAGCCAGCCATCCGAATCCCTCGGCGAAGGAGCGGGTCGCGGAGCGGTGCGGTAGACCGGAATTGGCCAGCACCACGCTGGCCAGATAGGCGGCGAGGAATCCGCTGGCATGCGCCGATCCGGCAGCGGCGAACGCCAGCATGCCCAGCCCGAACGTCGCGAGCGGGTACAGGCCGGCGGCGGGAAGAGCGGTGCGGCGCAACGCCATCGCGCCGAAGAATCCGCACCCCAGCCCGATCGCGGCGCCGACCCCCAGTTCGTAGACCAGCGTCCCGGCCACCGACACCGGCTCCAGGACCAGCGGTGTCACGCTGAACAGCAGCACCAGGATCACCGCGGGAGCGTCGTTGAAGCCCGATTCGGCTTCCAGCAGTCCCCCCAGGCGGCGCGGCAGCGGCACCACCCGCAGCACGGAGAACACGGCCGCGGCGTCGGTGCTCGACACGATCGCCCCCAGGAGTAGCGCCAGCTGCCATGACATCCCCAGCAGCAGATGCGCGGCGACCGCGGTGACGAGCGTGCTGACGAGGACGCCCACCGTTGCCAGCACGGCGGCCGGCGCCAGGACCTTGCGGATGTCGGAGAACCGCGTCGTCAGACCGCCCTCGACCAGGATGATGCCCAGCGCGGCGGTGCCCAGATCCTGGGCCAGCTGGGCGTTGTCGAACTGCAGCCCCAGCCCGTCTTCGCCGACCAGCACGCCGACGCCCAGAAACAGCAGAAGGCTCGGCAACCCCGCTCCGGTGGCCAGCCTGGTGGCGGCGATGCTCGCCAGCAGCACCAGGCCCCCGATGAACAGCGCCACGTACAGCTCGTGCAGTGTCACTGTTTCCTCGCTGCAGGCACTTGTGTCGGTGACAGTAAATCAGGACAGTCGTGTTCATGCGGATCGCGATCGCGGGGGCCGGGGCGGTGGGTCGCTCGGTGGCGCAGGAACTGGTCGACTACGGCCACCGGGTGCTGCTGATCGAGAAGGACGTGCACCGCTACGAGCCGGCGACGGTGCCGGGGGCCGAGTGGTTCCTGGCCGACGCGTGCGAGGTGTCATCCCTCGAGGAGGCCGAGATGCACATCTGCGACGTCGCGATCGCCGCGACCGGTGACGACAAGGCCAACCTCGCGATGGCTCTGCTCGCCAAGAGCGAGTTCGGCATTCCCCGGGTCGTGGCCCGCATCAACGATGCCCGCAATGAGTGGTTGTTCGACGACGGGTGGGGCATCGACGTGGCGGTGTCGACCCCGGTGGCGATGGTCGCCGCGGTCGAGGGCGCGATCGACGTGGGCCACATCGTGCGGCTGATGGCCCTCGGTCGCGGGCCGCGAGAGTTGCGCGGCGAGGGCAGCGCGAACATCGCCTCGTTCACGCTGCCGGCGGACAGCCCGCTGGTCGGTCGTCGGGTGGGCGATCTCACGATGCCGACCGACAGCGCCTTGGTGACGGTACTGCGCGGCAACCGGCTGATCGTGCCCGAGGCCCACGACGTGCTGCGCGACGGCGACGAGATCCTGTTCGTCTGCGGCCCGGACGGCGAGGAGCGGATCGAGGTGATGGTCGCCGGGAGTTGAGCGAAGCCGGGTCGGTGACGAGCGCCCCGTAGACTGAGGCCCCCGCCGATCGACGACGGAAACGGAGCCATGCTCGCCATCCTCACTGCGCACGCAGTGGCCACCCTGCTGGCGCCCGTTCTCGTCCTCCGGTGGGGCCGGCGCGCGTTCTATCCGCTCTCGCTCGTCCCCCTGGGCTCCCTGGTCTGGGTGGCCGGCAACTGGCCGGGCAGCGGTGCCGGTGAGCGGCTGACCGTCCCGTGGGTGCCCGGCCTGTCGATGGACATCACGCTGCGCTTCGACGCGCTCGCGGCGATCATGAGTGTGCTGGTGCTGGGCATCGGCGCGCTGGTGCTGTTCTACTGCGCCGCCTACTTCAACCACCACGACGGCCACACCGAGAAGCGGCTGCCCAGCTTCGCCGCCGAACTCGTCGCGTTCTCCGGAGCGATGTTCGGCCTCGTCACCAGTGACAACATGCTGGTGCTGTACGTGTTCTGGGAGATCACCACCGTCCTGTCCTTCCTGCTGGTCGGCCACTACGCGGAACGGGCCATCAGCCGGCGCGCCGCCGTGCAGGCACTGCTGGTGACGACGCTGGGCGGGCTGGCGATGCTGGTCGGGATCGTGATCCTGGGCAACCGCGCAGGGACGTTCCTGATCTCGGAACTGGTGGCCGCCCCGCCGACCGGCGTGGCCGCCTCGGTGGCGATCGTGCTCGTGCTCGTCGGCGCGCTGTCGAAATCGGCGATCGTGCCGCTGCACTTCTGGCTGCCCGGCGCGATGGCAGCGCCCACCCCGGTCAGCGCGTATCTGCACGCGGCGGCCATGGTCAAGGCCGGCGTGTACCTGATCGCGCGGTTGACGCCCGGGTTCTCCGACGCCCCCGAGTGGCGCCCGACGGTGGTGTCGCTGGGATTGCTGACGATGCTGCTGGCGGGCTGGCGGGCGCTGCGGGAGTACGACCTGAAGCTGATCCTGGCGTTCGGCACGGTCAGCCAGCTGGGCTTCATCACGCTGATGGTCGGCGCCGGCGGAAGCGAGATGATGCTCGCCGGGCTCGCGATGCTGTGCGCGCATGCGCTGTTCAAGGCGACACTGTTCATGGTCGTCGGCATCATCGACCACGCGACCGGCACCCGCGACATCCGCAGGCTCGCCTGGCTCGGGGACCGCAGCAAGCCGCTGCTCGTCGTCGGGTGCGCCGGTGCGGCCAGCATGGCTGCCCTGCCGCCGTTCCTCGGCTTCGTCGCCAAGGAAGCCGACTTCGAGACGGTCCTGCACAGCCCGACGCTGGGCGCGTTCGCGCCGTTCGTGCTGACCGGGATCGTGCTCGGCTCGGTGCTGACCACCGGCTACAGCCTGCGTTTCGTCGTCGGCGCATTCGGCCGCAAAGGCCGGCCCGAGCCGAGCACGCGGGTGCGTGAGATGCACCGGCCCGAGATCACGTTCCTGCTTCCGCCGGCGATCCTGGCCGCCGCCGGGCTGGTCTTCGGCGTCTGGCCCGCCGGGCTGGACGACGTACTGGACGACTACGCCGATCAGGTCCCCGACCCGGCGGGCTACAAGGCCGACTACTACCTGGCGCTGTGGCACGGGGTCAACCTGCCGCTGCTGCTGTCGGCGCTCGTGCTCGTCGCGGGCATCGCGCTGTACCTCGGACGTAGCCGGCTACGGCGTCTACGGCTGGGCTTCCTGCCCCTGGCCAACGCCGACCGCATCTACGACGCGGTACTGCGGGGCGCCGATGTGATGTCGGTGCGGCTGACGGCGATCACGCAGCGCGGCTCGATCCCGGCCACCCAGTCGGTGATCCTGACCACCCTCGTCGTCCTCCCGCTGGCCGTGCTGGCGTTCGGTGCCCGCGACCGGCCCGACTTCGCGCTGTGGGAATCGGCGCCGCAGGCCGTCGTGGGCGTGATCATGCTCGCCGCCGCGTTCGCCGCCTGCGTGATGCGCAACCGCTTGGCGGCAGTCCTGCTCGTCGGGGTCACCGGCTACGGCTGCGGGGTCATCTTCGCCCTTCACGGCGCACCCGACCTGGCGTTGACGCAGTTCCTTGTCGAGACCGTGACGCTGGTGGTGTTCGTGCTCGTGCTGCGGGTCCTGCCCGCCGAGACAGGCGGCGCCGACATGCGGCGGTTCCGCGTGCCCCGCGCCGCGCTGGCGGTGGCCGTCGGTGTGACGGTGACGACGCTGGCGGCGTTCGCGATGGCTGCGCGATCGGGCCGGCCCATCGCGGAATTGTTGCCCGATGCGGCGTATCTGCGCGGCCACGGCGCCAACACGGTCAACGTCCTGCTCGTCGACATCCGCGCCTGGGACACACTCGGTGAGATCTCGGTGTTGCTGGTCGCGGCCACCGGGGTGGCGTCGATGGTGTTCCGGAACCGGCGGTTCGGTGCCGCGCCGCGGGTGGCCGACGCCGGCCAGCCCGACATCGGCAAGCTGGCGATCTTCGCGCAGAACAGCCCCGCTGCCGGCGAGGTGACCTGGCTGCGCGGCAGCGAGCTGCGCGACCCGCGCAACCGGTCGCTGGTGCTCGAGGTCGCCACCCGGCTGATCTTCCCCGTGATGATGGTGCTGTCGGCGTATTTCTTCTTCGCCGGGCACAACACCCCCGGCGGCGGTTTCGCCGGCGGTCTGATGGCCGGTCTCGCACTGGTGCTGCGGTATCTGGCCGGCGGCCGTTACGAACTCGGCGAGGCCCTTCCGCTGGACGCCGGCAAGATTTTGGGCGCCGGGCTGGCACTGGCGGCGGGCACCGCCACCGCGTCGCTGCTCCTGGGCGCCCCGGTGTTGTCGTCGGCATTGATCCAGATCGACGTCCCGGTGCTGGGCACGGTCAAGTTCGTCACCGCACTGTTCTTCGACTTGGGGGTGTACCTGATCGTGGTGGGCCTGGTGCTCGACGTGCTGCGCAGTCTGGGTGCACAGATCGACGACGAGATCGGCCCGCTCGCCGCCCGGACCATGGACAAGGCCGGGCAGTCATGACGACGTACGTGATCTCCCTGGTGATGATCGGCGGGTTGACCACCGCGGGGGTCTACCTGCTTCTCGAGCGGCATCTGACCCGAATGCTGTTGGGACTGCTCCTGATCGGCAATGCGATCAACCTGCTGCTGTTGTCGGTGGGCGGCCCGGCCGGCAATCCGCCGGTGCGTGGGCGCACCAGCGGGGACAACACCACGACCGCGGATCCGTTGGCGCAGGGCCTGATCCTGACGGCCATCGTGATCACGATGGGGGTGGCGGCGTTCGTGCTGGCGCTGACCTACCGGTCCTATCAGCTCAACACCCGTGAAGAAGTCAGCAACGACCCCGAGGACATCCGGGTGTCTCAGCAGTCCGGCACCGAGGTCGGCGAGGAGCTCGAGGGCCGGTTGGAACCCGACCGCACCCGCGACACCGATTTGCCCGACGATCTGGACGCGATACCCGGTTACGAGGGGTCCCGATGATCGGCTCACACCTCGCCGGGGTTTTCACGCCGCTGCCGGTGCTGATCCCGATGCTGGCCGCGGCCGTCACCCTGCTGGCGGGCCGCAAGCCGCGCCTGCAGCGCATCATCGCGGTGATCGCGCTGTCCGCCGTGCTGGTGGTCTCGGCGGTGCTGGTCCATCTCGCCGACCGCGACGGCACGATCGCCCTGCAGGTCGGCGGTTGGGGACCCACCGAGCCGGGCATGGGTCCGCTGGGTATCACCCTCGTCGTCGACCGGCTCTCGGCGTTGATGCTCGTCGTCTCGTCGATCGTGTTGCTCGCCGTGGTGTTCTACGCCATCGGGCAGGGCATCCGCGACGGCGACGGCCGCCAGCCCGTGTCGATCTTCCTGCCCACGTACCTGGTGCTCTCGGCCGGCGTGTTCATGGCGTTCCTGGCCGGTGACCTGTTCAACCTGTTCGTCGGGTTCGAGGTGCTGCTCAGCGCGAGCTTCGTGCTGCTGACGATCGGTGCGAGCCGAGAACGGGTGCGGGCGGGCATCTCGTACGTGATGGTGTCGATGGTGTCGTCGCTGGTGTTCCTGTTCGGCATCGCGCTGGTGTACGCGACGACGGGCACGCTGAACCTGGCGGAGTTGTCGGTACGGCTCGGCGGCGTCTCCGAGGGCACCCGCACCGCACTGTTCGCGGTGCTGCTGGTCGCCTTCGGTATCAAGGCGGCGGTGTTCCCGCTGTCCACCTGGCTGCCCGACTCCTACCCCACCGCGCCCGCACCGGTCACCGCCGTGTTCGCCGGCCTGCTCACCAAAGTCGGTGTCTACGCGATCATCCGGGCCCACTCGCTGCTCTTCCCCGGCGGCAGCATGGACAACGTGCTGCTGGTCGCCGGGCTGGCCACGATGCTGATGGGCATCCTCGGCGCGATCGCGCAGAGCGACATCAAGCGGCTGCTGTCCTTCACGCTCGTCAGTCACATCGGCTACATGGTGTTCGGCATCGCGCTGTCCAACCAGCTGGGCATGTCGGGGGCGATCTACTACGTCGCCCACCACATCCTGGTGCAGACGACGCTGTTCCTGGTGGTCGGTCTGATCGAACGGCAGGCGGGGGCATCGACGCTGGAACGCCTCGGCGGGCTGGCCGCGGCGAGCCCGGTGCTGGCCTTCGTGTTCGTCGTGCCTGCGCTCAATCTCGGTGGCATTCCGCCGTTCTCGGGGTTCATCGGCAAGGTGGCCCTGCTGGAGGCGGGCTCGGAGTCGGGGTCGGTGCTGGCGTGGTCGCTGGTGGCGGGCAGCGTGATCACCAGCCTGCTCACCCTCTACGTCGTCGCCCGGGTGTGGACGAAGGCGTTCTGGCGATCGCGCGAAGACGCACCGGAGGGCCACCTGTCCGGTGGTGCGCCGACGGTGCTGCTCGACAGCCCGGAGGATTCCGACATCGAATTCGTCGATCGCGACGACGTCGGCAAGATGCCGATCGGCATGCTGGTGCCCACGGGTGCGTTGATCGCCGTCGGGCTCGCGATGACCGTCGCGGCGGGGCCGATCTTCGCCTACAGCGAGCGCGCAGCGGCGGAGGTCATGGACCGCGGTCAGTACATCACCGCCGTGCTCGGGGAGGCGGTGCGATGAGAAACGTCGCGCTGCGCGTCTGGATGGTCTGCTGGCTGATCCTGGTGTGGGTGCTGCTGTGGGGCACCGTGTCCGCGGCCAACATCCTCTCCGGTCTGCTGATCGCCCTGATCATCACGCTGCTGCTGCCGCTGCCGCCGGTGCCCGTCGAGGGCCGGTTGCACCCGATTCCGTTGCTACGCCTGGTCTTCACGATCATCTTCCGCCTGCTGAGTTCCTCGGTGCAGGTCGCGGCGCTGACGCTCAAGCCGGGACCGCCGCCACTGACCGCGGTGCTGCGAGCGCATCTCGCGCTGAAGTCGGATCTCGTGCTGGTGCTGGCGGTCAACATCATCAACCTGACGCCGGGCACCATCGTGCTCGAGATCGACCAGCCCCGCCGGATGATCTACGTGCACGTGCTCGACGTCGGCAACGAACGCACGGTGCAACGCTTCTACAAGCAGGTGGCGAGTCTGCAGAAGCTGCTGGTCGCGTCCTTCGAACGGGACAGTGACTGGCGGCCGGCCGCGAAGGAGGAGGCGCTGTGACCGTCGTGTGGATCGCTGCTGGAGCCATGTTGTCGGCCGCCGCGCTGGCGACGATGCTCAGGATGCTGCTGGGCCCGACCACCCTCGACCGACTGGTGGCGCTGGACACCCTGGTGGCGGTCGCCCTGTGCTCGATCGGTACCTGGGCGGCGTTCAGTCTGGACACCACCGTCACCTACAGCCTGACCGCGCTCGCGTTGATCACGTTCGTCGGCTCGGTCAGCGTCGCCCGATTTCGTGTTCCCGACGTCGCCGACCCGGCCGACAAGGGACCTTCGCGATGACCGGATTCGATATCGCCGCAGCGGTACTGATCCTCAGCGGGTCAGCGCTCGCGCTGACCGCGGCGATCGGCGTCGTCCGCTTTCCCGACACGCTGTCCCGCATGCATGCGGCCACCAAACCTCAGGTGCTCGGGCTGCTGCTCGTGCTGCTGGGCGCCGCGCTGCGCCTGCGCGGCCACGTCGACGTCGGGATGCTGATCCTGACCGGCTTGTTCACTGCGATCACCGCCCCCGTGATCGCCAACAGGGTCGGGCAACTCGCCTACCGCGAGCAGAACATCCGCGACGATCTGATGACGACCGACGAGATGCACGATTTCGCCGAGGATCGGGAACCCGGCGGCCACGATGCGTCCCAGCGGTGAGTAGCGGTGATCACTCCGAGAGCTGGAACTCCACCATCGCGGTGACGGTGTCCACGGCCTCCGACAGCGCCACCACCCGATCGGCCACTGTCGGCGCCGCCAGTATCGAGTAGCGGTCGGCCTGTCCCATCGGTAGCCGGGCCGTCAACGCGTACAACCACAGAGCCGCATCGCCGGATTCGTCAGCGCCGAGCACGATGTCGCGAGCGTTGACCTCGGCGCCGCGCGCCTGCGCGATCCGCTCGAACAGCGCGACCATCCGGTCCTCGATGTCCCGAATCGACTCGGCGGTCACCGGCGGTCCGGGCTCGTCAGGCCACAGCTCGATCACCGCCCGCGGATACGGCGCGTCCGGCAACCATTCGACGACCCGGAAGCGTTCCCGCATCGAGCATTTCATCACGTACTGGCCTGCGCCCAGGTTCTCGTGCTCGGTGATGTGCGCGACGGTGCCGACGTCGCTGCGGCTGTCGCCACCGCCGACCTCCCGGCCGGCGGCGATCAGCACCACGCCGAACGCCGGATCCGGTGCGGTCAGGCATGCCTGCACCAGCGCGGAGTAACGCGGCTCGAAGATCCTCAGCGGCAACGTCTCCGACGGCAGCATGGCCACCTCGAGGGGGAACATCGGTATCGTCGGCATGTCAGAGCACCAACTCGGCGATCAGCCCGTCCACGACCGCGCGCAGATCTCCGTCGGCCTCCTCGGCGATCCGTCGCTGCCGTTGATACGAGGCGCCATCGCGGTAGATGTCGGCGACGGAGGCGAGTTCGTCGGCGCAGCCCAACGACCGGGCGACCGGAGCCAACCGCTCGAGTTGCTCGTCGAGGTCCTCGGTGACCAGCCGCTCGTTGCTGTCGGCGTCGAGGATGATGATCGCGTCCAGGCCGTAACGCGCTGCGCGCCACTTGTTCTCCTGCACGTGCCAGGGCGGCATCACCGGCAGCGCCTCCCCCGCGTCGAGCCGGCGGTCCAGGTCGACGACGAGGCAGTGGGTCAGCGCGACGAGCGCCGCCAGTTCCTTCAGATTGGACACCCCGTCGAAGATGCGTACCTCGATCGTTCCGAGATGCGGGGACGGCCTGATGTCCCAACGGATCTCGTTCATGTGATCGATGATGCCGGTCTTCTTCTGATCGGCCACGAACCCTTCGAACTCGCGCCATTCCTGGAAGTGGAACGGCAGACCGGCCGTGGGCAGCTGCTGGAACATCATCGCGCGGTTGCTGGCGTAGCCGGTGTCCTCGCCGTCCCAGAACGGCGACGACGCCGACAGCGCGAGCAGGTGCGGGTAGTAGTCGAGCAGTGAGGTGATGATCGGCATCACCTTGTGCGCCGAGGAGATTCCGATGTGCACGTGTACGCCCCAGATCAGCATCTGCCGGCCCCACCACTGCGTGCGCTTGATCAGTTCGGCGTAGCGCGGAGCATCGGTCAGCTTCTGCGCCGACCACTTCGCGAACGGGTGGGTGCCTGCGCAGAACAACTCCATGCCGCGCTCGTGCACGATGGACCGTACCGGCTGCAGGGTCGCCCGCAGGTCGTCCATGGCCTGGGGCACCGTGTCACACACCCCGGTGACGACCTCGATGGTGTTGCGTAGCAATTCCTTGTGCACACGCGGGTTTTCGCCGACCTCGGCGATCACCGAGGCGGCTTCGTTGCTCAGATCCCGTGTCTGCGCGTCGACGAGGGCGAACTCCCACTCGACACCGAGGGTCGGCCGGGCCGACCCGGCGAAATCGATGCGGCTGTCGGGCCGTCGGTCAGCCCCGAGTGATGACACCGCACGCCACCCGGGCTCCGGCATCACCGGTCGCCAGGGTGGTCTGATCCGGCGGCGGCGCGCCGTTGACCTGCTGGTAGCGCTCCGGCGGGATGTTGGCGAAGTTGTCCGCCTTCTCGTGGATGATGATCGCCGTCCCGGCGCCGTCGAGAAGTTGGTCGGCGGTGAACGCGTCGGTGGTGGTCACCAGCTTGGCCGAACCGTCTTCACGAACCTGCAGCGAGGCGAGGTCGCCGCTGGCGGGATGGCCGGTGTGGCCGGGCACCTGGAGATGCCCGCCCGCGGAGTTGAAGTTCGCCGGGGCGCCGCCGGTCGGCGCGACCGAGTTCGCCTCGCACTTGCCGACGGAGTGGATGTGCAGGCCGTGGAAACCGGGCGTGAGCGGGCTGGTCGCCGAGGTCTGCACGGTGACGGTGGCGTACCCGCCGGAGAACGCGATGTCCGCGGTGGCGACGGTGGTGCCATCGGCGGTCTTCAGGTCGGCCTTCAGGGTCTCGCCCCCCGCGGCCTGGCCCTGTCCCTCGGCGGCACCGCCCTGTCCCTCGCCCGCAGATGACGACGGCGACGGCGACCCGGTCCAGACCGGGGGCGTGGTGCCCGGCGCATCGGTCGGCACGTCTCCCGGAGGTGAGCACGCGGCCAACACGAGTGCGGGCGTTGCGAACAAGGTGGCGACGACGGTCCTGCGCATGGGCAAGAGCCTAACCGGTGACCGCGACGATCACGCCCGGCGGCTGCTCTGTCAGCTCGGGCACCCGTGGTGCGACCGGCGCTTCGAGCAACCGGCCGATCTCTTCGGCGGACTTCTGCTCACCGGGGGCGTCGGAGAAGAACACCGTGGTGACCGTCGTGTCCGGCAGTGCGAGGTTGCCGGTCTCGGTCACGTTCCAGCCGGCCTCGCGCAGCCGGTCGGCGGTGCTCTGCGCGGCCCCCTCGGTGCTCGAGATGTTGAACACCCGCACCTCGGACTTCGCAGGCGGCGCAGTGGTCGACGGCGTGGTGGGGGTGCTGGTGATCGACGTCGCGATCGAGTCGCTGCCGGAGTCGTCGTCGCTGCTGCCCATCGACTGGAAGGCGACGAGCAGGAACACCACACCGAGGAACAGCAGGACCATCACCATGGCCCGCAGGGGCAGTCCTGAGGATTCTCGCTGGTTCATCGGCGCCTACTGTATCGGCTCGCCGACGGCGTCAGGTCACGTCGAAGCCGAGGCGCCGCGCCGCGCGCGCCTTCTGCCGGCTCGCGCGGAGCCTGCGCAGCCGCTTGACCAGCATCGGGTCGGCCGCGAGTGCTTCCGGCCGGTCGACGAGGGCATTGAGCACCTGGTAGTACCGGGTCGCCGACATCGAGAAGAGCTCTTTGATGGCGTCTTCCTTCGATCCGGCGTACTTCCACCACTGCCGTTCGAATGCCAGGATGTCGTGTTCCCGACGGGTCAGACCATCGGCGGGGTCAGCGCCGTCAGCGGAGTCCCCTGACTGCTCAGCCCGCACGATCGCGCCGTCCATATCGCCTCTTGGACCCTTCCAACGGTCGAAATGACACCAGTGTGGTTTCGACCGGTATTTAATCACGGCTCGGTCACGGACGTCGGCACCGATGACCGCGAGTCGGGGCGCGCGCGTGTGACCCTAAGCTTTCGGGCATGGCTGTCCGACCGATCTGCATCGTGGGTGACCCCGTTCTCCACACTGCCACCGAGCCGATCCCCGTCGGTGACGACGGATCGCTGCCCGCCGATCTCGCCGATCTGATCACCGATCTCTACGACACGATGGACGCCGCCAACGGAGTGGGGTTGGCCGCCAACCAGATCGGTGTCGCCAAACGGGTGTTCGTCTACGACTGCGCGGACGCGCGCGGCAAGACGGTGCGGCGACGCGGCGTCGTCGTCAACCCGGTGCTGGAGACCTCGGAGGTCCCCGAGACGATGCCGGACCCCGAGGACGACGACGAGGGCTGCCTGTCGGTGCCCGGCGAGTCGTTCCCCACCGGGCGCGCGTCCTGGGCGCGGGTCACCGGCCTCGATGCCGACGGCACCCCGATCACGTTGGAGGGCGAGGACCTGTTCGCCCGCATGCTGCAGCACGAGACGGGACATCTCGACGGTTTCCTGTACCTGGACCGGCTGATCGGCCGTAACGCCCGCAGCGCCAAGCGGGCGGTGAAGTCGCACGGGTGGGGTGTGCCCGGGCTGACGTGGCTGCCCGGCAAGGACCCTGATCCGTTCGGCCACTGAACCGTGCCGCAGCTGCCGCCGCTCGGCGCGCGGGTGAGCCTGCGTTATCGGCTCCCCACCGACGAGGCGCGACCGTTCACCGACGTGGTCGGCCACGTCGAGCAGGTCGAGCCGGCGGTGGCCGTCCGCACCCGCCATGGTGAGGTCGTCACCATCCGTCCGGGTGACGTCGTCGCGGTCCGGGTGGTTCCCGAACAGCCGGTGCGCGCCGGGGCGATCCGCAACCTCGAACACGCGGCCGCGCTCGCCTGGCCGGGTACCGAGCAGCGGTGGCACGACGGTTGGTTCCTGCGCTTCGGCGGCGGTGCCACCCGGCGTGCCAATTCTGCTGTGCCCCTGCTGTTCACGTCGCATGCCGAGATCGCGGCGGTGGCCGAGCAATACGCTGCCCGCGGGCTGCCCGCTCTGATCTCGGCCCCGGACCGTCTCTTCCGCATCCCCGGCGGCGTGCCGACCGACGCCGAGAACCTGGTCATGACAACGGATATCGGACCGGGTGGGCCCGCGGATGCGGGACTGACGGCCGAACCGGACGACCGCTGGCTGACTCTCTACGAGCGAGACGTGCCGCCGGCCGTGCTGACCGCCGTGGTGGACGGCGAGGTCGGGTTCGGCACACTGGCCGGGGCGGCGGTGGGCCGGGTGGCGATCACCGAGGCGCCCGACGGCACCCGCTGGGCCGGGGTGTCGGCGGTCCACGTCGTCAAATCGGCCCGCCGCCAGGGTCTGGCCCGCCGGCTGTGTGAGGATCTGCTCGGCTGGGCCGGCGCGCGCGGCGCGACCCGGGCCTACGTGCAGGTGGTCAGCGACAACGACGGTGCGCGCCGACTCTACGAGCAGATGGGATTCACACTGCACCATCGCTCGCGCTACGTACGGGCCGAGGACTTACTGTGAGCGGTATGCGGTTGGCGACGTGGAACGTCAATTCGATTCGCGCCCGGGTCGATCGGGTCACCGACTGGCTGGAGCGCGCGGACGTCGACGTGCTCGCCATGCAGGAGACCAAGTGTTCCGACGACCAGTTCCCCACGATGCCGTTCGCCGCTCTCGGCTATGAGGTGGTGCACTGCGGGTTCAGTCAATGGAACGGGGTGGCGATCGCCTCACGCGTCGGAATCGACGACGTCGCCGTGGGTTTCGACGGGCAACCCACCTGGGGCGACGGGGCGGAGGCGGCTGCGGAGGCGCGGGCGCTTGGCGCGACGTGCGGCGGGGTCCGGGTGTGGAGCCTCTACGTCCCCAACGGCCGCACAGTCGATTCTCCGCACTACCACTACAAGTTGCAATGGCTTGCTGCTCTTCGTGATTCAGCGTCATCCTGGTTGGCAGCCGATCCGTCGGAGCAGATCGCACTGGTCGGCGACTGGAACATCGCGCCCACCGACGACGACGTGTGGAGCGTGGAGGCGTACGCGGGCAGCACCCACGTCACCGGACCGGAACGCGCCGCGTTCAGTGCCGTCGTCGACGCCGGATTCGCCGACGTGGTCCGCCCGTTCACACCCGGACCCGGGACCTTCACCTACTGGGACTACACGCAGCTGCGCTTCCCGAAGAACCGCGGTATGCGCATCGATTTCATCCTGGGCTCGCCGGCGCTGGCGGCCCGGGTCGAGCACGCGGAGATCGCCCGCGACGAACGCAAGACGGGGAAGGACCGCGTCGGATCGCCGAGCGATCACGCGCCCGTCGTGGTGACCCTGGCTTCGTCATGACGACCGTCGAGTCACCCTGGCGCCGCGTCTCTTTGGGCCGGCTGAAATGGGTGGCCGCGCTGATCGTGATCGGCGCGACAGCGGTGTTCGGCGGCCTGGACTCCGCCGACCGGGTGACACCCCTGGCGATGGGCCAGTCCTACGACGACGGTCCGCTGCAGATCACCGTGCGTTCGGCGGCTCTGCCGGCCGAGGTCGACGGACTGCGCCAGCTGACCGGGCACTGCAGGTTCCTGACGGTCGACGCGACGATCCACAACGTCTCGGACCGCTCGGTCACGTTGCCGACGGCGTTCGCGGTGATCGGCACCGACGCCGACTGCACGGGTCCCCGGCCGTCGGCCGTCACCGGAGTCATCGGTATCACCGGCGTCCCCGCGTACTTCAAGACGGCTCTTCGGCTGCGCGACGGCCAGCCGATGCCGACGGTCGAGCCGGGATTCACCACCGACTACCGCTTCGCGTGGGCGGTGCCCGCCGCCGCCCTGGCCGCCGAGCCCGCGATCACTGTCCGGTTGCCGAAGATGACCGAGTTCATCTCGACGTTTCGAATCGCTGAAGACTTCGCCGGCGACGCCTCGGAGTACGGCGACCTCCCGCTGAGCCCCCAGGTGTACCGGTGATCGGCCGGCTGGCGCCGGCGGCGCGGCTGGTGATCGCGGCGGCGATGCTGGCCGCGGCGACCTGGCTGTGGCTGCAGCTGCCCACCAAGATGCAGTCGTGGGCACCGATCGAGGTGACCGGCGCGGTCGGCGAGCATGTCGAGGGCCGCAACCTGGCGGTCACCGTGCACGACGTCCAGTTGGCCCGGGTGATCACGTTCACCAACGACGGTGTGCCGGTGCGGATGTCGACTGACGGAGCGTGGCTGGTCACCGTCCTGAGCTATGAACCGCTGCTCTCGGCGGAGTCGCCGGTGTTCGAGCTGACCGCCGACGGCCGACGGTTCACCTCGCCGCTGAGCGGCTTCGACCGCAACGCGCCGCCGGGGCTGA
This sequence comes from Mycolicibacterium sp. 018/SC-01/001, assembly GCF_007096635.1. Classification (GTDB taxonomy): domain Bacteria; phylum Actinomycetota; class Actinomycetes; order Mycobacteriales; family Mycobacteriaceae; genus Mycobacterium. The sequence goes on along the minus strand of NZ_VKAA01000008.1, from coordinate 71,227 downwards.
CGCAGCGCAGCGTCGTCGCGTTCGAGGTACCGACGGTGCCGACGTTGGCCGAGCTGCTGGTCTACAACAAGACCATCGATCAGTACGGCAACCCGATGCCGGCGCCGCTGGATTCTGCGATCGCGGTGCCGCTGCCGGTGCCCGACGAGGCGCTTCCGCAGCTGGACCTCAACAAGGCCACCGCATTGTGAGACGCTGGCTGCGCGCGAACTGGTGGGCGTTCCTCGTGATCGTGGCGCTGGTCGCGGCGACCGCAGGCACCGTCACCTACAAGCAGTGGGCGCGGCAACTCGGCTACACGCGACCGGTGCAGACCGTCGCGGCCGGGCAGTGGGGTGAGGCTTTCGGGATGCGGTGGCGCCTCTCGCCGGTGACGGTGCCGTCCCCCGGTGACATCCCGACCGGCGGACGCCTGGCGAGCTATGTGCTCGACCGTGACCGGGACGGCCGGCCGGGTGGACTGCCCGACGGCTTCCAGTTCTGCTCGGCGTCGCTGGTCGACGGACCGCGCCGCTGGACGACGACGGCGACGGACACGGCGGTGTTCATGTTCGCCTACCGACAGCACGTCACCACGGTCTGCGGCCAGGACGGTCCGCTGCTGGTGGCGATGTACGTGCCGAAAGATGCCACGATCAGCGCCGTGGAGGTGCTGTTCCAGCCGGGCCGGGCACCGGCCCCCGAGACGGACGCCGAGGACGCGAACGCGCCGGTCTTCACCAGTTCCGACGAGTCACCGCTGGTGCTCAGGTTCCAGACCTGACGCGGCCTGCTGCGCTCGGACCTGGTCGACGCAGAACCAGTACGTCGCGGCCACCAGACATATCCGGATCGGATCGACAGCGGCGTCGATGATCAGCCGTATCGTGTCGTCGAAGGCCTGCCACCAGGCCCACTGGTGCGGGCCGAGGGTGACAGCGACCGCCCGGAACAGGTAGCCGTCGGTGACCGTCGGGTCGAAGTAGGCGTTGCCAGGGGCGAGCACCACCAGCGCCGTGTAGACCAGCACGAAGAACGCGATCGGCAGCGCCCCGCCGTGCAGGATCAGCCGGCCGGCGTCGACGATGGGGCCGAACATGCCGAGCTGGCCGCGCAGGAATTCGACCGCCCGTTCCTGGATCGTCACCGGCACCCGCTGCCAGCGCGGCTGCAGTGTCTGCCTGCCGCGCCGGATCGCGCGGGCCGCTGCGACGTCGCCGCGGTGGCCGAGGAACGCCCGCCGTCCGCCCTGCCACGTCGGCGTCAACGGGGTGCCGTAGACCGCCGAGGCGATCGCCAGCCAGGCCAAGGAGAGCGCGATCACCTGGGCCAGCGGCCCGAGCGCGTCGGTCAGCGATTGGTAGAGCCGGCCCAGTTCGCCCAGGTGGGACAGGACCTGCTCGCGAATAGTGCTGTACCACACGACGATTCGCCGCTCCGCAATCCAGTCGGCGGTGCCGAACAGGGCCGCGAACGAAGCCTGGATGGTCAGGAACAGCCACAGCACCTGGAAGTAGACGGCCAGCAGCATCGCCGCAGCGGGCAACCGCTCCCGGAATCGGGTGATCAGCTGGCGCAGCAGGAACGCCACGACGATGACGGTGATCAGCGGCGCACCGGCGGCATGGTTGACGACCTGCGCCACGCGATCCTGGGTGCCCTCGTAGACGGTCGTGATGTTCACGGTCGTGAAGTACACGTAGAAGTCCGCGACGACGAGTTTCCACAGGGTGTAGATCACGAGGAAGGGCAGCACCGCGGTCAGCGTCACGTCGATGACGCCGCGAGGCGCCCCGGCGCCGCCCTCGTCGACGTGCTGCAGACCGGTCGCCGCCGACCGGATGACGAGGAACATCCCGAGATAGGTGAGCAGTCGCACGATCGGGACGACCGCCATGATGATGGAGCCCCACAGCTCGCCGTGGTGGATGCCGATCGAGATCGCGAACTGCAGCACCCAGTACCGGACGAACCAGCCCGTCAGGTACAGCGCGACCAGCCGCGGCCAGGTGCGCCACCACAGCGCGGCGGTCCGGCGCACGATGGTGAGCATGGGCGACCCCCTCGGCTGAGCACTCTAACGGTGCCGAGGCTTGTCGGTCGGTCCATCTAGTATCGAACACATGTTCGATACTCTGACCGACGCTGATCTCGTCGCCGCGGTGGACGATGCGCATCGGCAGGAGGCGATGCTGATGGCGCGCAAGCTGGCCGCGATCGCAGAGCTGCTGGGTCGGCGGACCGAGCAGGAGCTGGCCGTCGAGGAAGACATGGCGGCGGTGATGAGCGGGTTCAACCGCACCGCCGCGGAGGTGTCGGCAGCGCTGAACATGACCGCCGCCGGGGCTCGTGTGCTGGTCGGGCATGCCGAGGCGCTGGCCGCGCGGCTGCCCGCGGTGGCGGCGGCGTTGGCCGCCGGGCACATCGACTGGCGCGCCACCGAACTGATCTGTGCCCGCACCGAGCTGGTCAGCGATGACGTGATCGCCGCGGTGGACGCGGCCCTGGCCGAGCAGATCAGCAGCTGGCGCTGCTGGTCACGGGAGAAGCTGATCACCACGATCGACGCGGTCGTCACCAGCGTGGACGCCGACGCGGCCAAGCAGCGCCGCACCGCGGCCTATGACCGACGCCGGGTCGACGTGCGGCCCGGTCTCGACGGAATGGCCCGCATCCGGGCGGATCTGTCGCGTACCGACGGCGCGGTGCTCGACCGGCGCCTGGCAGCGATGGCCGCCTCGGTGTGCCCGGGCGATCCCCGTACGTTGATGCAGCGCCGCGCCGACGCGCTGTCCGCACTCGGGCACGGACGCCTCGACTTGGCCTGCGCCTGCGGCACAGCGGACTGCCCGGCCGGCGACCGGCCGCCCGCCCCGGTCGTGCCGGTGGTGCTGAACATCGTCGCGGCCGCCGACACCGTCACCGGGCGCAGTGATCAGCCGGGCTACCTGGTCGGGCACGGCGTCATCGACGCCGAACTGGTGCGGGAGCTGGCGCGCGACGCCACCCGGCGCCTGGTCGGGCCACCCCAGGTCAGTGTCGAGCAGGCGCACTGCTACCGGCCCGCCGCCGCGCTGGCCCGCTACATCCGCACCCGCGACCTGACCTGCCGTTTCCCCGGCTGCACGGTGCCCGCAGCCCGCTGCGACATCGACCACACCGAACCGTACAACCATGCCGACCCCGCTGCCGGCGGTCTGACCGTCGCCGAGAACCTGGCCTGCTACTGCCGAGAACACCACCGCCGCAAAACCTTCGACAACGGCTGGCGTGACCGCCAACTCCCCGACGGCACGATCGAATGGACCTCGCCCGCAGGCCACACGTACATCACCACGCCGGGCGGGGCCGCGCTGTTTCCCGACCTCACCGGGCGTCACCGCACACCCGACCCCGACGTCGTCACCACCCGCCGGGAACGCAACTGCACCATCCGTCACGCAAACACAGTCAATCGCCACCGCAACCGGGCGGCCCGCGAGGAAATCCGTCAACGGGTGTAACGCAACGAGTTTCGCCGCTTCCGTGAGTTCTTCCACGGTGCACCCACCAGCGTCACACCCAGCACCAGCCCGTTCGCCCGGTTCGTCAACGACCCCATCGAACCCGAGGAACTACCGCCGAACTGGCAGCCATCCCCTCCCGCCGAGGTCGACCCCGACGAGCCGCCGCCGTTCTAGTTGACGTCCTCGGCGTACCGGCCGGGGTTGAACATCGACGCGACCGCGCCGATCAGCATCATCGCCGCGGCGGCGAGGAACACGACGGTCAGGCCGGAGTGGAAAGGCCCGGTGATGAGCTCGGGGAAGAACGTCTTGCCCGTCAGCACGTCGGCATTGACGCCCGGCTGCTGCAGAGCGTGCGACGGCTCGAGGAGCTCCGCGATCGGGTTGAAGCCGAGGAACGCGGCGAACAGGCTGCCCACCGGCGGCAGATTCGCCACGTCGTTGGCGACCGAGGACGACACCCCCTGCGCCTGCAGCCCACTGCTCAACGCCGAGGGCAAGGTGTTCGCCAGCCCGACGATCATCAGCGAGAAGAACACGCCGATCGACAGCGACGAGCCCGCGTTGAAGAACGTCGCGCGCACCCCGGATGCCGCGCCCCGCTCGGACGACGGAACGCTCGACATGATCGCCGCACTGTTGGGGGCGGTGAAAATTCCGCCGCCCAGGCCGTTGAGGAACAGCAGCACCGCGAACAGCACGTAGTTGAAGTTCACCGGGATCATGACCAATGCGACGAACGTCACCGCCATCAGCAGACTGCCGCCGACGGTGAACGGCCGCGCGCCGAAGCGGTCTGACAGGGAGCCCGCCAGCGGGCCGGCGACCAGGAAACCCACCGTCATCGGCAGCATGTAGATGCCGGCCCACAGCGGAGTGGACTCGAAGCTGTAGCCGTGCAGCGGCAGCCAGATCCCCTGCAGCCAGATGATCAGCATGAACTGCAACCCGCCGCGGCCGACCGAGGCCATCAGCCCCGCGAGGTTGCCCATGCCGAACGACGCGGACCGGAACAGCGGGATGTCGACCATCGGTTGCTTGACCCGCAGTTCGACGAAACAGAACGCGACGAGCAACGCCAAACCCACGCCGATCGCGCCGAGCACGGCCGGGCTGGTCCAGCCCGTCGTCGAATCTCCGTAGGGCTGAATCCCGTAGGTGATGCCGATCAGCAGGACTGTCAGACCGATGCCGAAGGTCAGCGTGCCGGCCCAGTCCAGCTTGCCGGGAGTCCGGACGCCCAGCTCTTTGAGCGAGCGGATGCTCCAGATCGTGCCGAGGATGCCGATCGGGACGCCGACCCAGAAGATCGCCTTCCAGTGCCATTCGGACAGGACGCCGCCGATCAGCAGGCCGAGGAACGAGCCGGCGACCGCCGCGACCATGTTCGTGCCCAGCGCCATGCCGCGCTGGTTCGCGGGGAAGGCGTCGGTGAGGATCGCCGACGACGACGACATCAGCATGGCCCCGCCGACGCCCTGCACGACCCGCCACGCGATCAACCAGACCGCGCCGCCGCCGAGCTGGAACGGATCGAACGACAGCGCGACCGCTGCGACGGTGAACACCGCGAAGCCCAGGTTGTAGATCCGCACGCGGCCGAACATGTCGCCGAGGCGCCCGAACGGAACCACCAGCACGGCGGTCACCACCAGGTATCCCATCAGCATCCACAGCAGGTAGCTCACGTTGCCCGGAGCCAGCGGGTTGAGTCCGATCCCGCGGAAGATGGCCGGCAGGGAGATCAGCACGATCGAGGCGTTGATCGTGGCCAGCAGCGTGCCCAGCGTCGTGTTGGACAGCACGATCCACTTGTAGTGCGGATGCTCGTGGTCCATCCGGGTGCGCCGGATCGTGGTCTCGCTCAGCTGGGTGTCCACCACCGCCGTGCGGTCGTTCGTCATCGTCATCGTCGCCGTCTTTTCGCTGATTACGTTTCGTTTCCAAGAGTTGACGCAGCACCGCGCCGCAAAACACATATGTTAGCTATATAAATCATCGCGGCCAAACCGTATTCCCGCCACCGGTGGCGATCGCCGGTCGGCTACGTTGAGAACACCCACGCGGGAGCGCGCGCCGAGCGCGCTGAGAGGACGGCTGATGCGCCGTCGACCGTACGAACCTGACCGGGTAATGCCGGCGTAGGGAGATGACCATGGATGTTCTGCCGCTGACGCCACCGGGCCAGACACCGCTACGCGTGCTGACCATCGCCGGTTCCGACTCCGGCGGCGGCGCCGGAATCCAGGCGGACATGCGCACGCTGGCGCTGCTCGGGGTGCATTCCCTGGTCGCGATGACCGCGGTGACGATCCAGAACTCCGTCGGCGTGCAGGGGTTCCACGAGATCCCGCTCGACATCATCGCCGGGCAGATCGACGCGGTGGTCACCGACATCGGCGTCCAGGCCGCCAAGACCGGCATGCTCGCGTCCTCGGAGATCATCGACACCGTCGCCGACACCTGGGTGCGCCTCGGCCTGGCCGGCACCGTGCCGCTGGTCGTCGACCCGGTCTGCGCGTCGATGCACGGGGACCCGCTGCTGCATCCCAGTGCACTGGGATCGCTGAGGGAGCGGCTGTTCCCCCTGGCCACACTCGTCACGCCGAACCTCGACGAGGTCCGGCTCATCACCGGCATCGAGGTCGTCGACCCCGACAGCCAGCGGGCCGCGGCCCGGGCGCTGCATGAGCTGGGCCCGCGGTGGGCGCTGGTCAAGGGCGGCCATCTGCGCCGGTCGTCGCACAGCCCGGACCTGCTGTTCGACGGCACCGATTTCCACACCTACGACTCCACCCGCATCGACACCCCGCACGACCACGGCGCCGGGGACACGCTGGCCGCGGCGACGGCCGCCGCGCTCGCCCACGGCGTCCCGATGCCCGAGGCGGTGGCCTTCGCCAAGGCGTGGATCACCGAATGTCTGCGCGCCGCCTATCCGCTCGGCCACGGCCACGGTCCGGTGTCCCCGCTGTTCCGGTTGACCGATGGATGAGCTCGAGGACATCGCCGGCATCGTGCATCGGCCGGCGGGCCGACCTGCCGGCACCGTCGCCCTCACCCACGGCGCGGGCGGCAACCGGAACTCCCCGATGCTGGTCGCCGTGTGCGAGGAGTGGGCCCGTCGCGGCTGGCTCGCGGTCCGCTACGACCTGCCCTACCGGCGCCGCCGCCCGAAGGGTCCACCCTCGGGGGCGGCCGCGGACCTGGCGGGCATCTCTGAAGCCGTCGCAGCGGTGCGTGAGCTGGCCGACGGTCCGGTGATCGCCGGCGGACACTCCTACGGGGGCCGGCTCACCTCGATGGCCGTGGCCGATCACGGCCTGACCCTCGACGCCCTGACGCTGTTCTCCTATCCCCTGCACCCGCCCGGCAAGCCGGAGAAGGCCCGCACCGAGCACCTGCCACGGATCGCCGTGCCGACGGTCTTCACCCATGGCACCGCGGACCCGTTCGGCACGATCGCAGAGCTACGTCCGGCGGCCGCGATGATCGCCGCGCCGACCGCGATCATCGAGGTCACCGGCGCTCGCCACGACCTGAAGTCGAAGACTCTCGACGTGCCCGCTCTGGCTGTCGATGCGGCGCTCGGGCTGCTCGGCTGAGCTATCGTCACTCCCGTGAGCACACCGCCCGGGCCGCCGCCACCGCCGCCGCCCTACGGACCGCCGCCGCAGGGTCCGGGCGGGTATCAACAGGGGCCCGGCGGATACCCCCAATACCCCCAGTACCCACCACCGCCTCCGATGCCCTACCAGGGATATCCCGGCCCGTACCCACCGCCGCAGAAGAAGAGCACGGCGAAGTGGTGGCTGATCGGCGGTCTCGCCGCGGTCCTGCTGCTCGTGGTCGTCGGCGGCGTGATCGTGTGGGCCGTCGCCGGATCCGGCAACGTCACCGCCACTGACGTCAAGGTCGGGGATTGCCTGTCCGAGATCCCGACGGGCGACAAGGTGATGCGGGTGCAGACCGTCGACTGCGCGCAGACCCACGCCGGCGAGGTGTTCGCCGTGTTGAACATGCCCGACGGGGATTTCCCGGGCCAGCCCGCCGTGGAGGCCTACAGCCAGAAGTGCAGTCCCGCTCTGGCCACCTACTCCCCTGCCTCGATGACCGACAACGGCGTGCAGCTCTACGTGCTGTACCCGACCGCCGAAACCTGGGCCAGCGGGGACCGCGCAGTCACCTGTGTGGCGACGCTGAACCCGCCGCGCGCCGGCTCCATCAAGGGCTGATCCGGCGATTGGCGGGACCTCTAGTACCGTCTACCGCATGACTTCGGTGCAGTACGACGCGGTCATCGTAGGGGCCGGATTCGCCGGAATCGGGGCCGCCATCCAGCTCAAGCGGATGGGCTACGAGAACTTCGTGATCCTCGACAGAGAAGACGACCTCGGCGGTACCTGGTACGTCAACCACTACCCCGGGCTGGCGGTCGACGTGCCGACCACCACCTACTCCTACTTCTTCGAGCCGAACCCCAACTGGTCGCGACTGTTCTCCACCGGTTCGGAGATCAAGCAGTACGCCGACGACGTCGCCGACAAGTACGACGTGCGCCGGCACATGCGCTTCAACGTGGTCGTCTCGGGAGCCCGCTGGGACGAGGAGGCCGCGTGCTGGCACGTGACGCTCGCCGACGGCGAGACGCTGGCGGCGCGCTATCTGTTCACCGCGACCGGCTTCCTGTCCCAGCCCCGCCTGCCCGAGATCCCCGGTATCGAGACGTTCGAGGGCAGGGTGCTGCACACCACCGACTGGGACGACTCCTACGATCCGGCGGGACAGCGGGTGGCCGTGATCGGCACCGGCGCGACGGCTGTGCAGCTCATTCCCGAGCTGGCCAAGACGGCCGCCGACCTGACCGTCTATCAGCGCACCCCCATCTGGGTGGCCCCCAAGCTCGACTTCGCGATCTCCGAGCGCACCAAGCGGATTTTCCGGCGAATTCCATTGGTGCAGCGCGTTGTTCGGGCGATCACCGACACCATCTACGAGATGATGATCAATGTCGGCGTGGTGCACTACAAGGTGCCGCTCTTTCGGCGACTGAACATCTCGGCGATGGACCTGTGCAAGATCAACCAGTTCATCCAGGTCCGTGACAAAGAACTGCGCCGCAGGCTCACCCCCGACTACGACATCGGGTGCAAGCGACCGACGTTCTCCAACAGCTACTTCCGCACGTTCACCAAACCGCACGTGCACCTGCAGAGCGACGGCATCGACCACGTCACCGCCGACGGCATCGTCAACGCCGACGGTACGAAGACCGTCATCGACACGCTGGTGCTGGCCACCGGGTTCGACCTCTGGGAGGCCAACTTCCCCGCGATCGAGGTGATCGGGCGCGAGGGCCGTGATCTCGGGAAGTGGTGGCGGGACAACCGGTTCCAGGCCTATCAGGGCGTCTCGATGCCGTACTTCCCGAACTATCTGTCACTGGCCAGTCCGTACGCCTTCCTCGGGTTGAACTTCTTCAACACGATGGAATACCAGATGCGGCTGATGGATCGGCTGTTCGGCGAACTCGAGCGCCGGGGTGCGACGACGTTCGAGGTCACCGAAGCCGCCAACGCCGAGTATCTGGACCGCATGACGGAGTTGCTCGGGGACTCGCTGTGGACCCGGGGCAATTGCGCGAGCTCGCGCTCCTACTACTTCAACCCGCACGGCGAACCGAGCCTGCTGCGGCCGATGTCGACGCGCACCGCGATCCGGGAAGCGTCGGAATTCCCCTTGAGCGACTACCAGATCAGTTAGGACTGCTGTGCCGCAACAGAATTCATCCGCCGCCAAGATCGCCGGGCTGGGTTTGGCCGCGACCGGCCTGTCGCATTTCGTCGCCCCGCAGATCTACGAGGGCATGACGAAGGCCGCGTTCCCGGACAACACGCGTACCCACGTGTACGTCGATGGGGGCATCGAGACCGCCCTCGGGCTCGGGCTCGCCGCCGCCAAGACACGCAAGCTCGCCCTGCTCGGACTGCTCGCCTACGGGGCCTACCTGGGCGGCAACGTCATCCGCCAGAAGTGACGTGACCGACGGGCCCGCGCTCGCGCGACGGCTCGGCACGCTCGACACGGTCGTGCTCGGGTTGGGCGCCATGATCGGCGCCGGGATCTTCGTGGCGCTGGCACCGGCGGCGGCCGTCGCCGGAACGGGCCTGCTGATCGGGCTCGCGATCGCCGCCGTCGTGGCCGGGTGCAACGCGCTCTCGTCGGCGTGGCTGGCCGCACGCCACCCGCAGTCGGGCGGCACCTACGTCTACGGTCGCGAGCGGCTCGGCCCGTTCTGGGGACACACGGCTGGCTGGAGTTTCGTGGTCGGCAAGACGGCGTCGTGCGCGGCGATGGCACTGACCGTCGGGCACTATGTGTGGCCCGCGCACGCGACGGCGGTCGCCGTCGCCTCGGTGGTGGCGCTGACCGCGATCGGGTATGCGGGCGTGCAGAAGTCGGCGCTGGTGACCCGGGTGATCGTCGCCGTGGTGCTCGCTGTGCTGGCGCTCGTCGTAGCGTTGATCGTCGGCTCGGGCACCCCCGACGCCGGCCGGCTGACCGGTGACGATCCCTCGCTCTACGGGGTGCTGCAGGCCGCGGGGCTGCTGTTCTTCGCGTTCGCCGGGTACGCCCGGATCGCGACGCTGGGCGAGGAGGTCCGCGACCCGGCCCGCACCATCCCGCGGGCGGTCATGATCGCGCTCGGTATCACGCTGGTCGTCTACGCCGTCGTGGCCGTCGCGGTGCTCGCCGAGTTGGGCAGCGCACGCCTGGCGGCCGCCGATGCGCCGCTGTCGGAAGCGATCCGGGCCGCCGGGTTCGGCGGCCTGGTGCCCGTCGTCAGCGCCGGCGCGGCGATCGGAGCGCTCGGCGCGCTGCTGGCGCTGCTGCTGGGCGTATCCCGCACCACGCTGGCCATGGCGCGCGACCGCCACCTGCCGCACACGTTGGCCGCCGTGCATCCGCGTCTGGGCACCCCGCATCGTGCCGAGGTGGCGGTCGGCATCGTGGTCGCGCTGGTGACCGCGCTGGTCGACGTGCGCGTTGCGATCGGGTTCTCCAGCTTCGGTGTGCTGCTGTACTACGCGATCGCGAACGCTTCGGCGTTCACGCTGGGGCGCAGGGTGATTCCGGTCATCGGACTGATCGGTTGCCTGGCACTGGCGGTCACGCTGCCGCTGAGTTCGGTGCTGGCGGGGTCGGCGGTCGTCGCGGTGGGAATGGTCACCTACGCGGTACGGGCACGTCAGGAATCGGCCTGAGGCCGTAGGGATCCCGTCAAGACGCTGGCGCCGCTCGAGGATCGGGCGCAACAGTGGATCCCATGACCGATGTGGTTGCGCTGCTGGTGATCCTGGTTCCCCCGACCGTCGTGCTCCTCACGTGCCGACACCTGAACCTCAGGGCCGAAAACGATGTCCCATCCCGGCCTCGGTGACCAGGTGCACCGGGTGGGACGGATCGTCTTCGAGTTTGCGGCGCAGCTGTGCCAGGTACACCCTCAGATAGTGGCTCGACTTCGCATACGTCGGCCCCCACACCTCGGTCAGTAGCTGCTCGCGCGTCACGAGCTTGCCGCTGTTGCGCACGAGGATCTCCAGGATGCCCCACTCGGTGGGGGTGAGATGAACGAGCGCACCGTTTTTCGTGACTTCCTTCTTGGCCAGGTCGACGGTGAACGACGCGGTCTCGACCACGGGCTCACTGCTCTCGGCGCCGACGGTGGAGGATCGGCGCACCGCCGCGCGCAGCCGCGCGAGGAACTCGTCCATACCGAAGGGTTTGGTGACGTAGTCGTCGGCGCCGGCGTCGAGCGCGGCCACCTTGTCCGCGGCGTCGGTGCGCGCCGACAGCACCAGGACGGGCGCGGTCGACCAGCCGCGCAACCCGCCCAGCACGTCGATGCCGCTCATGTCGGGCAACCCGAGGTCGAGCACGACGACATCGGGCCGGAAGTCCGCGGTCAGGCGCAGCGCTTCGGCGCCACTGGCCGCGGTTTTGACGTCATAACCGCGCACCGACAGATTGATTCGCAAGGCACGCAGGATCTGCGGCTCGTCGTCGACGACGAGAACACGGGTCACCGTGTCACCTCCCGGGGTGCGGCGAGGTCGATCTCGACTGTCAGGCCCCCGCCGGGGGTGTCACCGACGGAGATCGATCCGCCCATCGCCTCGACGAACCCGCGCGCGACCGAGAGGCCGAGACCGACACCGATGCTGTTGTCCTGGTCGCCCAGGCGCTGGAACGCGTCGAAGATCTGTTCCTCACTACCGCGTGCGATGCCGGGTCCCTCGTCGGCGACGGCGATCAGCACGCGGTCGCCCACCTGGCCGGCAGTGATCCGCACCGGTCCGTCAGGTGCGTAGCGCAGTGCGTTGTCGATCAGGTTGGCGAGCACGCGTTCGAGCAACCCGCCGTCGGCGAGCGCGACCTGATGTCCCACATCGACTTTCACGCGGTCGACCTGCTCGGCCCGGCCGTAACCGGTCACGCCCCGGCTGATGCCGACGAGCGCGCGCTGCACGGTCTCCTCGAGATAGACCCGGTTGAGCTGGGGGCGCACCACGCCGGCCGCCAGCCGGGAGGAGTCGAGCAAGTTCCCGACGAGTGCGGTGAGCTGATCGGTCGATTCCTCGATCGTGGCGAGCAATTCGGCCGTGTCGTCCTCGGAGAACTCGATGTCGGTGCTGCGCAGGCTCGACACCGCGGCCTTGGCGGCGGCCAGCGGTGTGCGCAGGTCATGGCTGACCGCCGAGAGCAGCGATCGTCGCAGTTCATCGGCACGCGCGATGGATTCGGCCTCGCCGGCTTCCGCGGCCAGTTCACGCTGCCGGACCAGGCCGGCCGCTTGTTTGGCCACCGCGGTCAGCACCCGCCGGTCGCGGGCCTGCAGCGTCGGGCCTGTGAGCATCAACCAGAACTCGTCGTCACCGACTTCGACGGCGGTGTCGGCGCGTTCGACGTCGGCGCACGGGTCCGGGCCGACACACCCGACGATCTCGTCGACGCCGTCGCGCCGGCGCAGCAGGCTGACCGAGCGCTGCGAGTACGTCTCACGCACCTTGTCCAGCAGCGCATCCAGGTCGGCGCCACGCAGCACGGAGCCGGCGAACAGCGCGAGCAGTTCGGCTTCCTGCGAGGCGCGCCGGGCCTCGCGCCGACGGTTGACCGAGCTGTCCACCAGGGCGGCCACGGCGACGGCGACCAGCAGCATGACCACGACCGTGACCGCGCTGTCGGGTTGGGCGATCGTGAAGGTGTAGCGCGGCGTGACCAGGAAGTAGTTCAGCAGCAGGCCCGAGAGTCCCGCCGACAACGCCGCCGGCAGGATGCCGCCGAGCAGCGCGACGATGAGCACCCCGATGAAGAACAGCGCGCTCTCGCCGCCGACTTGCAGGAACGGGTCCAGGACGCCGACGATCAGCGCGCAGATGCTCGACGGCACCACCAGCGCGGCGAGCCACGACGTGACGTACCGGTTGCGCGGTGCCAGCGACGACCAGCGGAAGCCGCGGGAGGCCTCCGGGTGGGTCACCATGTGGACGTCGATCTTCTCGGAGTCCTGGACCACCGTGGCGCCGATGCCCTCGTCGAAGATGCGGGCCCAGCGTGAGCGGCGAGACGTGCCGAGAACCAGCTGGGTGGCGTTCATCTCCCGCGCGAAATCCAGCAGCGCCGCGGGTACGTCATCGCCGACCACGGTGTGCAGCGTCGCGCCGAGGTTGGTCACGAGTTCGCGCACCTTCCCCATGTGCGAGGCCGAGACTCCGGACAGGCCGTCACCTCGGACCACGTGCACGACCATCAGCTCCGCGCTGGACTTCGACGCGATTCGAGATGCCCTGCGCACCAGTGTCTCCGACTCCGCGCCGCCGGTGACCGCGACGACGACGCGCTCGCGCGCCTCCCAGGTCGCGGTGATGTCGTTCTCCTCGCGGTACTTCGCGAGCGCGGCGTCGACCTGATCGGCCAGCCAGAGCAGCGCGAGTTCCCGCAGAGCGGTGAGATTGCCGCGGCGGAAGTAATTGCTCAGCGCGGCATCGATGCGCTCCGGGGCGTACACGTTGCCGTGAGAAAGCCTGCGTCGCAATGCTTCCGGTGTGATGTCGACGAGCTCGATCTGGTCGGCGGCACGCACCACCTCGTCGGGCACCTTCTCCTGCTGTTCGATGCCGGTGATCTGGGTGACGACGTCGTTGAGGCTCTCCAGGTGCTGGACGTTGACCGTGGTGACGACGGTGATACCCGCATCGAGGAGTTCCTCGATGTCCTGCCAGCGTTTGGTGTTCTTGCTGCCCGGAGTGTTGGTGTGCGCCATCTCGTCGACGAGCACCACCTGGGGTCTGCGCTCGAGGATGGCCGGGACGTCGAGTTCCGGGAACCGGCCGCCGCGATAGTCGACGTAGCGCGGCGGGATGACCTCGATACCCTCGAGCAGCTCGGCCGTTCTCTTGCGGCCGTGGGTCTCGACGACGCCGGCCACCAGATCGGTGCCCCGTTCGAGGCGCCGGTGCGCCTCCCCGAGCATCGCGAACGTCTTGCCCACGCCGGGAGCCGCGCCCAGATAGATGCGCAGCTCCCCGCGTTTCGGCTTGTGGCCGGGCGGGGTGGACGTCTCCGGCACGCTGGCATCAGCTCCTGGCGGGATATTGCTCGTCGAGGGCCAGATTCAATTCCAGCACGTTGACCCGCGGCTCACCGAAGAATCCGAGCGTACGCCCGGATGTGTACTCGGCGACGAGGGTCCGGATCTGATCGTCCGACACGCCTCGTGCCCGCGCGATCCGGGCGATCTGCAGGTCGGCGTAGGCCGGCGAGATGTGGGGATCGAGGCCGCTGCCGCTGGCGGTCACCGCGTCGGCGGGCACCGCGGGTTCCGCGGGGGCGCCTCCGCGGATCGGTACGATCTGGCCCGCGGCATAGTCCTCACCGGGCTTCGCACATTCGACGCGCACACCCTCGTAGGCGTCGAGGAACGGGGCCGCGACGCTGCCGCACTTCTCGTTGACGCTGACCACGCGTGTCGGGTCGACGACGTTGCCGGTCAGGTCCCGCGGACCGAAGACCGACAGCACGGCGCCGACGCCTCCGCTGGTGCAGAACGGGCGCGAGCCGTCGACCCCGTCGAGGTCACCGATCGCCTTGCTGCGGGCGCACACCGTGGTCAGCAGGCTCGGCTTGTCGGGGGTGTCGACGATGCTCTCCGGCCCGAGGTTGCTGGCGCTGGTCGCCATCGGGTCGTAGCCGTCTCCGGCGGCTGAGGGCCGGCTCTGGAAGTACTGCGGCAGCGGGTTCCCGTCGGAGTCGGTGAACGACTGGCCGATGAGGCTGCTGCCGACCTGCTGGCCGTTGACCGTCAGGATCGATCCGTCTGCCTTGTTCGACAGGCCGGGGATCTGGGCGATCAGCCAGATCACCACGGGGTAGACGAGCCCGAGGATGACCGTCAGGACGAGCAGTGCACGCAGCGCCGCCCAGTGTTGCCGGACGAGATTGGAGATGGTCATGTCACATTCCTGGGAAGAGTTGGACGATCAGGTCGATCAGCTTGATACCGATGAACGGAGCGACGATGCCGCCGAGTCCGTACAGGGACAGGTTGCGGCTCAACAGTTTCGACGCACTGCTCGGCGTGTAGCGCACACCGCGCAACGCCAGTGGGATCAGCGCGACGATCACCAGCGCGTTGAAGATGACCGCGGACAGGATCGCCGACTGCGGGCTGTGCAGTCGCATGATGTTGAGCAGATCGAGCCCGGGGAACAGACCCACGAACAGCGCCGGGATGATCGCGAAGTACTTGGCGATGTCGTTGGCGATGGAGAACGTCGTGAGCGCTCCGCGGGTGATGAGCAGTTGCTTGCCGATCTCGACGATCTCGATCAGCTTCGTCGGGTCCGAATCGAGATCGACCATGTTGCCGGCCTCTTTGGCCGCCGACGTGCCGCTGTTCATCGCGACGCCGACGTCGGCCTGCGCGAGCGCGGGGGCATCGTTGGTGCCGTCACCGGTCATCGCGACCAGCTTGCCGCCGGCCTGTTCCTTCTTGATCAGCGCCATCTTGTCTTCGGGCGTGGCCTCGGCGAGGAAGTCGTCGACACCCGCTTCGTCGGCAATGGCTTTGGCGGTCAACGGGTTGTCGCCGGTGATCATCACCGTGCGGATACCCATGCGGCGCATCTCGTCGAAGCGCTCCCGCATGCCCTCCTTGACGACGTCCTTGAGGTGGATGACGCCGAGGACCCGCGGGGTGCCGTCGCGCACCTCACCCACCACCAGGGGGGTGCCGCCCGCCGCGGACACGCCGTCGACGATGTCGCCGAGTTGTGACGGCACGTCGGCGCCCTGCTCGCGGACCCACGCCGCGACGGAGCTGGCCGCACCCTTTCGGAGCTGGTGGTCGCCAGTCCCGTCCTTCAGGTCGACGCCGGACATCCTTGTGGTGGCGGAGAATTCGATCCAGGTCGCCTGCGCCAGCTCGCCCGGGGTGCGGGCGCGCAGGCCGTACTGCTGTTTGGCGAACACGACGATCGACCGGCCTTCCGGTGTCTCGTCGGCCAGGCTGGACAGCTGCGCCGCGTCGGCGAGCTCGTGCTCGGTGATGCCGTCGACCGGCACGAACGCCGCCGCCTGCCGGTTGCCGAGTGTGATCGTGCCGGTCTTGTCCAGCAGCAGCGTGTTCACGTCGCCGGCCGCCTCGACGGCGCGTCCGGACATCGCCAGCACGTTGCGCTGCACCAGCCGGTCCATGCCGGCGATGCCGATCGCCGACAGCAACGCACCGATCGTGGTGGGGATCAGACACACGAGCAGCGAGACCATCACGATGCCGGTCACACCGTTGCCGCCCAGCGCCAGGCTGTCCGGGACACCGGGGTTGTTGGCCTTCGAGTAGATCGCGAGCGGCTGCAGCGTCGCGACGGCGAACACGAAGATGATCGTCAGGGACGCGAGCAGGATGTTCAGCGCGATCTCGTTGGGCGTCTTCTGCCGGTTGGCACCTTCGACCAGCGCGATCATCCGGTCGATGAAGCTCTCGCCCGGCTTCTGCGTGATGCGGACGACGATGCGGTCGGAGAGCACCGTGGTACCCCCGGTGACGGCGGAGCGATCGCCGCCGGATTCGCGGATGACCGGTGCGGACTCGCCCGTGATGGCCGATTCGTCCACCGACGCAATGCCTTCGACCACGTCACCGTCGCCGGGGATCACCTGACCGGCTTCCACCACGACGACGTCGCCCTGCTGCAGCAGGGGTGCGGCGACCTCCTCTTCGCGCAGCGCGGCACCGGGCTGCCAGTCGAGGAGCCGGCGGGCCATCGTGGATGTCTTGGTCTTACGCAGGGATTCCGCCTGCGCCTTGCCGCGTCCCTCGGCGACCGCTTCGGCAAGATTTGCGAAAACGACCGTGAGCCAGAGCCATACGACGATCAGCCAGCCGAAGAGGGTGGGATCGGCGATCGCCAGCACAGTGCTCCACACCGCGCCGAGCTCGACGATGAACATGACCGGGTTGCGCCACAGCGTGCGGGGATCGAGCTTGGCCAGCGCATTGGGCAGCGACTTCCACAGCATCTTCGGATCGAGCAGACCGCTGGGAGCTTTGCCGGGGTTCGGTGACGCCGTGTGCTTCTTCTGGGCGGCGTCGATGGTGGTGACAGACATCAGTGGATTCCTTCAGCGAGGGGCCCGAGCGCGAGCGCGGGCAGGAAGGTGAGTGCGACCAGGATCAGCGTCACGCCGACGACCATGCCGACGAACTGCGGCCGGTGCGTGGGCAGCGTGCCGATGGACTCCGGCGTCTTGCCCTGTCGGGCAAAGGATGCGGCCAGTGCGAGGGCGACGATGATGGGGAGGAAGCGGCCGAAGACCATGGCCAGACCCAACGCGGTGTTGTACCACTCGGTGTTGACGCTGATGCCGGCGAACGCGGACCCGTTGTTGTTGCCCGCGGACGTGAAGGCGTACAGGACCTCCGACAACCCGTGCGGGCCGGTGTTCAGCATTCCCGCGCGCTGGCCCGGCAGAGCCATCGCCGCAGCCGTTCCCGTCAGCACGATCAGCGGCGTGATCAGGAAGTACGTTGCAGCGAGCTTGATTTCGCGCGGTGTGATCTTCTTGCCCAGATACTCCGGGGTGCGTCCGACCATCAGGCCGGCGACGAACACAGTGATGACGGCGAGGATCAGCATTCCGTAGAGGCCCGAGCCGACGCCACCGGGCGCGACTTCACCGAGCTGCATGTTGAACAGCGTCATCATGCCGCCCAAGCTGGTGTAGGAGTCGTGGAACGAGTTCACCGCGCCGGTCGAGGTCAGGGTCGTCGATGCGGCGAAGATCGCGGAATCGGCGACGCCGAAACGCTGTTCGACGCCTTCGGCGGCCGCGCCGATCGCAGTCGGCACGGTGCCGTGGGCCTGCACCTGGAACAGCATCGTCAGGCTACAGCTGATCGTCGCGATGACACCCATGACGGCGACGATGGCGTAACCCTGCTTGCGGCTGCCGACCATCCGGCCGAACGTGCGCGGCAGCGAGAACGCGATCACGAGCAGCAGGAAGATCTCGACCCAGTTGGTCCACGTGGTGGGGTTCTCGAACGGATGCGCCGAGTTGGCGTTGTAGAAGCCGCCACCGTTCGTGCCGAGTTCCTTGATCGCCTCCTGGCTGGCGACCGGGCCGCCCGGGATCGTCTGCTGCGCACCGGCGAGGGTGTTGACCACCTGGTCGTGCAGCGCGAAATTCTGGATGGCGCCACCGGCGACCAACACGATCGCAGCCACGACCGACAGCGGAAGCAGGATTCGCAGGCAGCCGCGCACCAGGTCGACCCAGAAGTTGCCGAGTTCTCCGGTGTTGCGGCGGGCCAGGCCGCGCACGAACGCCATCGCGACGGCCATGCCGACAGCGGCGGAGACGAAATTCTGCACCGCGAGCCCGGCCATCTGCACGAGGTGGCCCTGCGTCGATTCGCCGGAGTAGGCCTGCCAGTTCGTGTTGGTGACGAAGCTGACCGCGGTGTTCCAGGCCAGTGCCGGGGTCATCGGGGTGCCCGGATCGTTGAGGTGCAGAGGCAGCCTCCCTTGCGCCAGCTGCAGGATGAACAGGAAAAGGATGCTGACAGCAGAGAAGGCCAGCACGCTGCGGGCATAGGCGCCCCAGGTCTGCTCGGACTTCGGGTCGGCACCGATCAGCCGGTAGAGCACGCGTTCTCCGCCGAGGTGCTTCTCCGACGAGTAGACGCGGTACATGTAGTCGCCCAGCGGCACGTGGACGGCCGCCAGGGCGACGATGAGCGAGACGAGGAAGAGGATCCCCGCGGCGGTGCTACTCACTAGAACCTCTCCGGGAACAGCAGGGCGGCGAACAGGAAGATCGCTGTCAAGATCGCCAGCGCCAGGCCGACGATGTTCTCGGCGCTCACAGCCTCTCGACCAGCTTCTGCACCAGGCCGAGCACGGCGAAGACCGCCACCGTCAGCGCGACGAAGATGAATACGGACACGGGTTCTCCCACACACAGACAGGCCCGCGAATCTCACAGGCCCGATACAGCTTCTGCCGCTCAGAACCGGTGCCGCCACGTTCTTTACGCCTTTTTGACGCCCCCGCGGCACTCTTTTACGGCTTTCCGCTGTACGCGTTGTTCCGGGGTTGCCGAACGGAGATGGCCGCGAGGTGGCAAGGCCATGTGTTCCAGGTCACGCCGCCGCGTGGGGGTCGGCGAGCGGAAACGGTGGGGTTCGCTGACGAGCCTTGACGCGCTCGTCGGCCCGGATCAGATCAGATTCGCGGCGGCGGTGGCCATGTGCTGACGCACCGTGGTGGCGGCCGCGGCACAGTCGCCGGCCGCAATGGCGTCGACGATCTCCAGGTGCCGCTTGACGTCCATGTTCTTCAGAGCGCGGTCGACGCCGGCGTACATGATCGACATACGGATACTGCCTTCCAGCGACGACCAGGAGTGCAGCAGTGTTTCGTTCCCTGTCAGCGTGCACATCGTCCGGTGAAAGCGCAGGTCGGCTTCGATGCGGTCCTCGAGGTTCGACGCCGACCAGCGATCCATGTCGTCGACAGCCCGCCGCAATGCCGCCGCGGAGTCGGTTCGATCGTCGCGAGCGGCCAGCAGGGTGGCGGCCAGCGACTCCAGCGCTGCGCGGACGTCGAAGATGTCGCTGATCTCCTTGGCATCCAGGTGTCGAACCGACAGCCGGCCTCGCGCACCCGCCGAGATCAGTCCCTCCTGCTGCAGCTGGCGCATCGCCTCCCTCAGGGTGCCGCGGCTGATCTGCAGCGCTTCGGAGAGTTCGGTCTCCACCAGGTGGGTGCCGGGGCGCAGCTGTCCGGTCGTGATCGCCCGCCGCAGCGCGCTGAGCGCCTGCTCGCGCAGGCTGGTCTTCTCCAGCCGCAGCAGCGACGTCGAATCGACGGACATGACGGACTCCCGGACTGTCAACATTTGGCTGTCGACATCGAATCCTACAGTTGCTCGAGGACTGTCGCGACGATCCGCGCGGTCGACAGGCCGTAGCGGTCGTGCAGCGTGGGCAGCGCCCCCGCGTCGAGGAACTCGTCGGGCAGGCCGATCGGCGTGATCCGGGTACCGAGGCCGCGCCGCGCTGCCATCGCGGCGACGGTCTCGAAGAGGCCGCCGACCACGGTGTGGTTCTCACACGTCAGCACCAATCGGTCCGAATCCATCTGTGCAGCAACGGTATCTGCGTCGAATGGTTTGATGGTCGGGCTATGTACCACGGCGACGTCGACCTTGTGCTTCGCCAACTGCTCGGCCGCCTGCAACGCTCGCATCGTCATCAACCCCGACGAGATCAGCACGACGTCGGCTCCGTCGCGCAGCACCTTCGCTTTCCCGAGCTCGAATCGGTAGTCGTACTCGTCCAGCACGGTGGGCACGTTCCCGCGCAGCAACCGCAGGTATGTCGGGCCCGGGTGCTCGGCGAGCTGTGGGACGGCCTCGGCGATGTCGACCGAGTCGCACGGGTCGACGATCGTCAGGTTCGGCATCCCTCGGAAGATCGCGATGTCCTCGGTCGCCTGGTGTGACGGTCCGTAACCGGTTGTCAGACCGGGCAATCCACCGACGACGTTGACGTTGAGGTTGGGCTCGGCGATGTCGAGGCAGATGAAGTCGTAGGCGCGCCGCGCGGCGAACACCGCGTAGGTCGACGCGAACGGAATCAACCCGGTCTCGGCCATGCCCGCCGCGGCACCGAACAGCAACTGCTCGGCCATGCCCATCTGGAAGAAGCGCTCAGGGAAGGCCTGGGCGAAGATGTGCATGTCGGTGTACTTGCCCAGATCGGCCGTCAGTCCCACGATGCGCTCGTCGCGGCGGGCGGCCTCGACCAGGGCGTGTCCGAACGGTGCGGGCGTGGTCTTCTGCCCGGGATCGGCGAACGATGCGATCATCGCCGAGGTCTTGAGCTTGGTCGCAGAGGTCATGCCGGCACTCCTCGGTGTCCTTCGGTCAGTTGATCGCGGCAGATCTGCCACTCGTCGGCGTCGATGCGCATGAAGTGCGCCTTCTCCCGCTGCTCCAGCATCGGCACCCCTCGGCCGATCTTGGTGTCGCACAGGATGACCGACGGACGCCCGGCGCCGAGTCGGTCGAAGGCGTCCAGCAGCGCGTCGACGTCGTTGCCGTCGACACGCTGCACGTGCCACCCGCACGCCGCCCATTTGTCGGCGACGGGTTCGGTACGCAGCACCCCGACGGTCGGCCCGTCGGCCTGCAGAGCATTGATGTCGACCATCGCGATCAGGTTCCCGAGCGCGTGGTGTGAGGCGCCCATCGCGGCTTCCCAGGTCGACCCTTCGTCGAGCTCGCCGTCGGACAGGAAGTTGATCACCCGGGCCGTCGAGCCCTGGTGCCGCAACCCCAGCGCCATTCCCACCGCGACGGTGAGACCGTGGCCGAGCGATCCGCCGGATATCTCCATTCCCGGTGTGTAACTTGCCATTCCGGACATAGGCAGGCGGGAGTCGTCGGATCCGTAGCTGTCGAGTTCGTCGACGCCGATGATGCCCGCCTCGGCGAGTGCGGCGTACAGGCCGATCGCGTAGTGGCCGGTCGACAGCAGGAACCGGTCGCGCCCGGCCCAGTGCGGATCGTCGGCGCGGAAGGTGAGCTGGTCGGCGTAGACGGCGGCCAGCATGTCTGCGGCCCCGAGGGCTTGACCGACGTAGCCCTGCCCCTGCGCTTCGCCCATGTTCAGCACGTGGTGACGCATCCGGTAGGCAGCGTCACGCACCCGTTGCGCGCGCATCAGCCGGCCAGCGCGTGGGACTGGCGGGCTGCGAGGTCAGCGGCCTTGCGTTCGGCGAGGCCCCAGGTTTCCCGGGTGACCACGGCAGCCCACAGGCCGATCGCCGCGTAACCGGAGAACAGCAGCGCCGGGCCCATCCATCCGAAGCCCTCGTAGAGCAGCGTGGTGATGAACGGGGTGAATCCGGAGACCATCGCCGAGATCTGGTAGGCCAGCGAGGCTCCCGATGCGCGGGTGTTCGCGGTGAACAGCTCCGGGAACCAGGCGCCCTGGGCCCCGGCCAGGGCGTTCTGGCACACGCCGTAGGCGACGACGAAGGTCGCGATGATCAGCACCAGCAGACCGGTGTTGACCAGCAGGAACATCAGTACGCCGAAGGGGATCGCGAAGGCGCACACACCGATGTAGACCGGCCGTCTGCCGATCTTGTCGGTCAGCCGCGCCCACGCCATCGTGGCGAAGATGCCGAGGAACGAGGCGACACACAGCGCGACCAGGGTCTCGGTCTTGGTGGCCAGCTCGGCGCTCTTGAGGTAGCTGATCATGTAGGTGATCGATACGGCGTAGCCGGCGGTCTCGGCGATGCGAAGACCGATGCCGCGCAGGATGTTCCGCCAGTCGCGCTTGACGACCTCGACGATCGGCGCTCTGACGATGTCGCCCTTGTCCTTGACGTTCTCGAACACCGGGGACTCGGGCACCTTGGCTCGGATGATCAGCCCGACGATGACGAGCACGATGCTGGCCAGGAACGGCACCCGCCAGGCCCAATCGCCGCCGAGATGGACGCTGACCAGGAACACCAGGTTGGCCAGGAGCAGCCCGACGGGGAAGCCGGCCTGCACGATCCCGGTGTAGCGGCCCTTCTGCTTCCAGGGTGCGTGCTCGTAGCTCATCAGGATGGCGCCGCCCCACTCGGCGCCGAATGCCAGGCCCTGGATGATGCGGACGGTCACCAGCAGGATCGGCGCCGCCACCCCGGCCATGGCGTAGGTGGGCAGCAGGCCGATCGCGAAGGTGGCCAGGCCCATGACGATCAGCGAGGCGACGAGCACCGGTTTGCGGCCGACCTTGTCGCCGAGGTGGCCGCCGATGATGCCGCCGAGCGGGCGGGCCGCGAAGCCGACGCCGAGCGTGGCGAACGCGGCCAGCGTTCCGGCGACGGGGCTGGAGTTCGGGAAGAACGCGGTGCCGAAGTAGAGCGCGGCGGCGGTTCCGAAGCCGATGAAGTCGTAGGTCTCGATGACGGCTCCGACCCCGGAACCGATCGCGACCCGTTTGGCGTCCTTCGTGCCGTGCACCGGACCCCGCATCGTCAGAGCGTCATCGCTCATGATGGCCATCCTTTCAAAGATCCGCGTCACTGTCGACGGTCAACAGTGGGCTGCGTCACCCAGTGTGACCCCACGCACATTCAATGTCAACAGTCGACAACACTGATAGGTCGGTAGTTGACTGTTGACAGTCGACCCAGCTAGTGTGTCTCCCATCACAGGAGGTGACCATGAGCGGTATCCACTCGCGGCTGGGATGCTCGACGATCAGCTTTCGGCACCAGCCACTCGACAAAGCCCTGGAAACGATTGCGGGCCTGGGCTTTTCCGAGATCGACCTCGGTGCCCTGCCCGGCGTCTGCGACCACGTGCCCTATGTCCTCGACGAGTCCGCGGTGCAGCAGGTCGCGGCGACCGTCACCGCCACGGGCCTGCATGTCCGCTCGATCAATGGCGACATCGGCGACCTGAACGCTGAGCTGTCCCCCGCCGACGCCGTCGCAAGACGCCGGCATCTGGACATGCTCGTGGCGCTCGCCGCCGCCACCGGGGCCCACGCACTGGTGCTGCCGTGCGGCGCGCTCTCCCACACTCCCGTGGTATCCCTCGACGACGACCTCGACCGGGTGGCCGACCAACTCGTCGCCGCCGCGCACGTCGCCGCCGCCTCCCGCGTCGAACTGTGGACCGAGTCGCTGCACTTCCACAGACTGTGCTGCGACATCGACCGTGCTGCCGCGCTCACCAGCCGGTTCGGCGCCGAAGTCGGCATCGTCATGGACTTCAGTCATGTGGTCGCCTCCGGCGGCGACCCGCTGGACTTCGCCGCCCGATTCGGCCCGCGAATCGCGCACGTGCACATCCGCGATGCCGTGCCCGGCAACATCAATCTCTCCGTCGGAAACGGCGCTGTCGATTTCGCCGGGGGTCTCAAGGCCCTGGCCGACGCCGGCTATCACGGCCATTTCTCGCTGGAGCTGGAAACCCGTGACATCACCGACGACCAACGACCCGAGGCGACGGCCGCTGCCGCGCACCTGATTTCCGAACTGATCTAGGAGACACCCATGAAAACTGCAGTCATCACCGGCGCCACCTCCGACCGCGGCATCGGCATGACCGTCGCCCAGCGCTACGCCCGGGAAGGCTGGGCTGTCGTCATTCTCGACCTCGACGGCGAGAAGTCCGCCAAGGTGGCCGCCGACATCGGCAACCAGTACGCGGTGCCCGCGTTCGGCTGCGCGATCGACGTCACCTCGGAGGAATCGGTGCACGCCGCCCAGCAGGCCGTCGCCGCCGAGGTCTCATCGGGCAACCTGCCGCCGGTCGGCGCGCTGGCCAACATCGCCGGCATCACCTCGCCCGTGCCGTTCCTCGAGACCACTCTCGAGCTGTGGAACACGGTGATGGCCGTCAACGCGACCGGCACCTATCTGGTCACCAAGGCATTCCTTCCCGGCATGATCGCGCAGGGCTGGGGGCGCATCGTGAACATGTCGTCGGTGTCGGCGCAGCGCGGCGGCGGTGTGTTCGGCAAGGTGCCCTACTCGTCGGCCAAGGCCGCGATCCTCGGCTTCACCAAGGCACTCGCCCGCGAGATCGCCGCCACGGGCGTCACCGTCAACGCGGTCACCCCCGGTGCGGTCGACACCAACATCCGGGTCGGCTCGACCGACGAGCAGGAGGCCAAGCTGGCCGCCGACATCCCCGTCGGTCGCACCGCCAGCACCGAGGAGGTCGCAGCGGTGATCACGTTCCTCTCCGGCGACGATGCGAGCTACCTCACTGGCACCACCGTTGACATCAACGGAGGCAGCCACATTCACTAGAGTCTGGTGAATGCCTCTGGCCTGGAAGCGCGTAGATTCCCGAGCTGACCCGTCCCTGGTCGTCGCACCCGACGAACGGCTGAGCTGGCCCCGCACCATCGGCCTGGGTGCCCAGCACGTCGTCGCGATGTTCGGGGCGACGTTCCTGGTGCCGGTGTTGACCGGGTTCCCGCCGGCCACCACGCTGCTGTTCTCCGGCGTCGGCACGCTGCTCTTCTTGCTGATCACCGGAAACCGCCTGCCCAGCTATCTGGGATCCAGCTTCTCGGTCATCGCACCGATCACCGCGGCCGTCGCGTCGAACGGCACCGGCAGCGCACTCGGCGGCATCATCGCTGTCGGCGTGCTGTTGATGCTCGTCGGCGCCGTCGTGCATGTCGCCGGTACCCGCTGGATCGACCTGACGTTGCCGCCCGTGGTGACGGGTGCCATCGTCGCGCTGATCGGCTTGAACCTGGCACCGGTGGCCAAGTCGAACTTCGAGAAGGGTCCGGTGCTGGGCATCGTCACCTTGGTGCTGCTGGTCGCGGTGCTTGCGTTTTTCCGCGGCATGATCGGCCGGCTCGCGATCTTCCTCGCCGTCGCGGCGGGTTACGTGCTCGCGCTGGTCCTCGGGCAGGTCGACACCTCGGCCATCGCGGCCGCGCCGTGGATCGGGCTGCCGGAGTTCCAGACCCCGACGTTCTCACTGTCGGTGCTGCCGCTGTTCCTGCCCGCCGTGGTGGCGCTGATCGCCGAGAACATCGGGCACGTCAAGTCGGTGGGGCAGATGACGCAACGCGACATGGACCCGCTGATGGGCCGCGCACTGGCCGCGGACGGATTCGCCACGACGCTGGCGGGTTTCGGCGGCGGCTCGGCCACGACGACGTACGCGGAGAACATCGGCGTGATGGCCGCGACGCGGGTCTACTCGACGGCACCGTACTGGATCGCTGCGGGCGTGGCGATCCTGCTGTCGTTGTGCCCCAAGGTCGGAGCGGCGATCTCCGCGGTCCCGGCCGGCGTGCTGGGCGGCGCGACCGTCGTGCTCTACGGCCTGGTCGGCATTCTCGGTGTGCGGATCTGGCTGACCAACCACGTGGACTTCTCGCTTCCGGTCAACCAGATGACCGCAGCCATCCCGCTGATCATCGGTATCGCCGACTTCACCTGGACCGCAGGTGATCTGCAGTTCACCGGCATCGCGCTGGGCTCGATCGCCGCGCTGGTCATCTACCACGGCATGCGGTTGCTGGGCCTTCGGTCGGATCGAGCAGCGCGGCCGGACCCCGAGTCATCAGCTGACGCGCCACGATGATCCGCTGAATCTCGCTGGCGCCCTCCCAGATTCGCTCCACCCGTAGCTCGCGGAACAGTCGCTCGGCCACGTTCTCGCGCATGTAGCCGCGCCCACCGAAGATCTGCACCGCCCGGTCGGCGGCCCGGCCCGCCATCTCAGAGCAGTACAGCTTGGTCATCGACGCCTGACCGTGCAGCGTCTTGCGGTCGTGGCCCGCGTCGATCGCGCGCGCCACCTCGTAGAGCATCGTGCGGGCGGCGAACAGTTCGGTGGCGCTGTCGGCGAGCATGCCCGCGACCAGCTGGTGCTCGCCGAGCGGACGGCCACCGACGATCCGTTCGCGCGCGAACTCGCTGACCTCGTCGAGCAGGCGCTGCGCGGCACCCACACAGCGGGCGGCGACCATCATCCGCTCGAACCGGAACCAGTCCTGGGTGAACGTCATCGGCCCGCCCTCGACGCCCACGAGGTTGTCCACCGGCACCCGCACGTCCCGGAACGCGACGATCGGGTGTTCGTCGGCGATGTTGTGCGAATACTTGGGTGAGCGAACGACTTCCATGCCCGGCCAGGGCACGTCGACCACGAGCAGCACGTGGTCACCGGCGTGCGGCCCGTCGGACAGCACCGCCTCGACGAACACGTAGTCGGCCAGGTTGTACGAGGTGACATGCCATTTGACGCCGTCGATGACGTACTCGTCGCCGTCCCGGCGCGCGGTCGTCTGCAGAGCCGAGGTGTCGGAGCCGGCGAACTCCTCGGTGATCGCGTACGCCTCGTGCATCTCTCCGCGCACCGTCGGCAACAACCAGCGCTGCAGCTGATGCTCGGTGGCCACCTCGGGCCACCACTGCGGTGGGGTCGCCATCACCCAGCCCAGCCCGTTGCTCACCCGGCCGCACTGTTCTTGGACGAGGACCTGCTGCAGCGCGGTACACCCTCCCCCACCGAGGGAGACCGGCATGTTCGTTGCGTAGAGGCCCTCGGCGAGGGCGCGGGCCCGGTGCTCGGCGGTGACCTCCTTGGGCAGCACCCCACCGGCCAGTTCGGCCTCCACCTCAAGGGGCATCAACGATTCCACGAACTCGCGTGCCGTATCGCGGATGCGCAGATCCTCGTCGGTCAACCCGTACATCCGGTCCGCCTCTCCTCTTGACTGAGTGTTCAGTCTATGCCAGCGTTCTTCGGTATGACCAGCATCCGAAGCGCCGACGTCGTGGTGGTGGGTGGCGGCACCGTCGGAGCGTGGACGGCGGTGCTGCTGGCCGAGAACCGCGGTGCCGACGTGGTGTTGGTCGAGTCGCGAACGCTCGGTGACGGCGCGAGCAGTCGCGCGGCCGGGATGGTGCGCGCACAGGGTGGCACCGAGACCGCCATCCGGCTCGGGCTGCGCAGCCAGCAGTTCTACACCGAGAGCGGAGACCGGTTCCCGCTGGACTGCGGATTCGTGCGGCAGGGCTACCTGATGCCGTGTTTCAGTGACGCCGACGTCGCGGCCGCACACGACCGGATCGCGCTGCAACGCTCCCTCGGTCTCGAGGTCGAATGGCTCACCAGTGACGACATCGACTCGCGTGCAACGGGAATCGCACCGGGAGTGACCCGGGGTGCGTCCTATGCGCCCGGGGACGGCTACATCGACGCCCCGCGCAACGTGCTCGCCTACACCGCGGCACTGGCGACCGCCGGCGTCGACGTCCGCGAGCGCTGCGCATTCACCGGACTGCGCACCTCCGGCGGCCGGGTCATCGGAGTGGACACCTCCGACGGTCCCATCGACGCCGACAGGGTGGTGCTCACCGGTGGACCACGGCTGGCAGACGTGGGTGCTCGGGCCGGGGGCCGGATTCCCGCGGGCGGCACACGGCACCAGGTGGTCGTCACCGCGCCGCTGCGCGATTTCGACGTCACCGAGCTGCCGATGGTGTTCGACGTCACCTCGGGTATCTACTGGCGCCCGGGCGAGGCCGGCGGGCTGCTGTGGGGCATGAGCAACCCCGACGAAGCGCCTGGCGAGGCAACCGATTTCGACAACGGTTACTACCACACCGCACTCGCTCGTATCGAGACGCTGTTCCCCGCGGTGACCGGTCTCGGGTTGCGCCGCACCTGGGCCGCCACGATCGATTACACCCCCGATCACCTGCCGATCCTCGGCCCGCTGCTCACCGACGACGGGCCGATCGAGGGAACGGTCGTCGCCAGCGCCGCCGGCCACGGCATGATGTGGGGCCCCGCGGTCGCCCAGGTCGCCGCCGACCTGGTCAGATCCGGTCGGTGCGACTGGCTCGACCTGACCGATCTCGGGCTGGACCGCTTCGACGCCGATGGCCGCAGTCGGCTTGCACCCGAACCGATCTCGCTACCGTTCCCCGAGACCACGGAGGCTCTCACCCGATGACCAACGCCATTCTCACCTCACTGCTGCCCGGTGCCGACTCTGCCGAACTCGAGGACTGGGGCCCACTGGACGAGGCCACCGAGGGCCCGATGGCGGTGCACGGCGTCGAACTCTGGGTCGACGGCGAGAGGTCGGCGGGTATCTGGCAGTGCAGCCCCGGCCCGTCGCGCTGGCGCCTCGAGGAGAACGAGGTGATCTACGTGCTGTCGGGGCGGATGACGGTGACTTCGGACGGTGGTGAACCGCTCGAGGTCGGAGCCGGTGACGTCGCGGTGTTCCCGCTCGGATGGACGGGTACGTGGCTGATCCACGAAACGCTGCGGAAGGTCTATTCGATCTTCTGAGCCAGCACGTCGACGGCCACGGCTCCGCTGGGTGACACGATGACCGGATTGGCCTCGACGGCCGAATAGCGGTCGGCGAGGTCGACGGCCATCTGTCCGAACGCGACCACCACGTCGACGAGCGCATCGACATCGGCTGCGGGACCGCCGCGCCACCCGTCGAGCAGGGCTCGAATCTTCAGTCTCGCCAGCATGTTCTGTGCCCGCTCCCGCGACACCGGCGGACACGCGACCGCTCTGTCGGCGAGTAGCTCGACCAGTGTCCCGCCTGCGGCGACCACGACCAGCGGACCGAAAGCCGCATCGCACACGTACCCGACCGACACCTCGACACCAGCGGGTGCCATCGCCGAGACGGTCACTGTGGGTCCCAACATTGCCAGGCCACGGTATGCCTTGTGCAGCGCATCGTCGTCGCCGACATCGAGTACGACACCGCCGACGTCGCTCTTGTGCTCCGCCGCAGTCGTTTTCACCGCCACCGGGTAGCCGATCTGCGCGGCGGCCGCACATGCGGTGTCCAGATCCGCAGCGGTACGTGTCGGCACCACCGAGATCCCGTAGTGGGCCAGCAGATCGAATCCCTCGGCCGTCGTCGGCCCCGGCCCCACCGCCGTGACCGTGTCGAGGGGTGACGGCCAGGCGGCGAGGTGGCCCATCGCGGTCAGCCCGCTGCGCAGCCCCTCGAGCACCGCGACACCGTTGTCCCGCAATCGTTGTGCCGTGATCCGGTCGATCGCCGAGGGCACCGAGGTGAGCACCGCCAGCGGCGCATCGGTTTGCTTGGCCACGTCGACGACGGCGTCGGCGTAGTCGGTGTCTCCGTCGAACTCGGTGACCAGATCCACCGCCAGAGCCGTCACACCGACTGCGGGATCGTCGGTCATCGCGCGCAGGCACGCGCCGAACAGGTTCCGAGTGTCCGCCCCGGTCCCCCACACATCGAGAGGATTCGTCGGCTGCAGGCCGTCGTCGAGGAGTGAGGCGATCGTCGCCACGGTGGCGGGGGTCAGCGGCGCGAACTCGATGCCCAGCTCGTCGGCGAGGTCAACGGTCAGCGCCCGCTCGGCCCCCGAATCGTGCACCGTGGCCACGCCACCTCTGCGGGCCCGCCGCTGCGTCGCGAACAGCTCGATGGTGTCGGCGAACTCGGCCATGTCGCTGACGTGAACCGCGCCGGTGGCCGCGCAGAACGCCCGCCAGGCGTCGCTGCCGCCGGCCAGCGCGCCGGAGTGCGCGGCCACCATCGCGCGGCCACGGGCCGAGCCGCCGATCGTCAGCACGATCACGGGTGTGCCCGCATCGGCGGCCCGCACCAGCGCCGCACGCAGCCGCGGCACCGCGCGCGGGGTTTCCAACAGCAGTGCGATCAGGCGAGTCCCGTTGTCGGACAGCGCGTAGTCGATGTAATCGGCGGTATCGGTGACCAGCTCCTGGCCCGAGGACACCGCGAGCCGGAAGCCGAAGGCGCGGTTGGCCCGCAGCAGTGTCGAGAACGCCGACCCCGAATGCGTCACGAGGCTGACGTGACCGGCCGGCAGCGGGTCGGGTTCCAGATAACCCAGGGCCCGCACCCCCGCGGCCACGTTGACGAATCCCATGCAGCCCGCCCCGCACAACGCCATGCCGGCGTCGGCTGCCACCTCCCGCACCTCGTCACGCACACCGTGTGCCGCCCCGAAGACCACGGCCGAGCGCGCCCCCGCGTCGGCAGCTGCGCGCAACTGCTCGACGAGCACAGCGTCCGGGACTCCGAGCATCACCAGATCCACCGGCCCGTCGAGATCCGCCACCGAGGGCGCACACTGATGCTCGCCGATCCGGTCATAGCGTGGATTCACCAGGTGCACAGCCGCTGTGCCCCGCGACGCCTCGATCACCATCCGCGCACCGAAGCTGTCGGGCCGGGGACTCGCGCCGACGACGGCGATCGACCGGGCGCCCAGCATCGCGGCGACCGCCTCCGCCCTAGCGCTCATCGGTATCTTCTGCTCTTCGCGCAAGCGCTCATCGCGCAAACCGGCGGCGCTTCTTCTTCTGATCCGCCAACGCCGCCCGGGCCGCCTGCCATCCGGGGATACCGCAGACTCCGCCGCCGGCGTGGGTTCCGGAGCTGCCGTTGTACAGCCCGGCGATCGGCGTGCGGTAGTCGGCGTAGCCGGGCGCGGGCCGCATGTGGAACAGCTGCTCGAGCGAGAGCTCGCCGTGGAAGATGTTCCCGCCGAGCAGCCCGTACTCCTGCTCCATCTCGTGGGGTCCGACGATGTCGCGATGCAGGATCGAGGCCTTGAAGCCGGGCGCGACCTGGTCGTACAGGTCGATCAACCGGTCGGCGTAGGCATCGAGTTCCTCGGTGTGCGGAGCTTCTGCCCACGCGGCCGGGACCCACTGCGTGAACAGCGACATGATGTGTGTGCCATCGGGATTCAGCGTGGTGTCCAACGTCGTCGGGATCACCCCGTCGCTGAACGGCGTCAGCGCGGGCCGGCCGGCGCGGGCGTCCTGGAACGCCGCCTCGATGTACTCCATCGTCGGCGCCATCTCCACCGAACCGGTGTGATGCTCGGCGAGACCGCTGCTCGGGTCGGCGGTGAAGTTCGGGAGCTCGCCGAGCGCCAGATTGATCTTCACCACACCGCTGCGCGTCTTGAACCGCTCGATGTCGGTGACGAAGTCCTCGGGCAGCTCGGTACGCGGAACATGCTCGAGAAAGGCCGTTTTCGGGTGCAGCGTGGTGACCACGAGCGGCGCGGTGATCTCCTCGCCGGTGTCGAGGACCGCACCGCGCACCGCACCGCCGCGCACGAGCAACCGCGCCACCCGGGCCCGGGTGCGGATCTCGGCGCCGAAGCTGCGGGCCGACTTCGCGATCGCCTCGGAGACGCCGCCCATGCCGCCCTCGGGGTATCCCCAGCTGCCGAGCTGGCCGTCACCCACATCACCGATCGAGTGGTGTGCCATCACATAGGCGGTGCCGGGCTCGTACGGTCCCGCCCACGTCCCGATCACGCCGTTGACCGCGAGAGCTCCCTTGATCTGCGGAGATTCGAACCAGTCGTCGAGGAGGTCGGCGATGCTCATCGTCAGCAGCCGGGTCACGTCGGCCGTGGTGCGCACCGAGATACCGCGCTGACTCCACGCCAGCTTGGCGAGTTCGAGGAGGTCAGCGGGTTTGTGCGATCCGATCGTCGGCGGAACCTGCGTGAGCAGGGGCCCCATCACATCGGCGATGCCTTCCAGCCACGCATTCCACTTCGGCCAGGCGTCGGCATCCTTCTTCGACCACTTCGCCAGTTGCTCATAGGTGCGCGCCGGATCGTCCTCGTAGATGGTCAGCGATCCACCCTCCGGGAACGCCTGGTAGTACGGTCCCATCGGGTACACCTTGTAGCCGTGCCGCTCCAATTGCAGGTCCCGCACGATCGTCGGGGGCATCAGGCTCACCACGTAGGAGAGCCGGGTGACGCGCAGATGCGGCGCCTCCTCCCAGGGCGCTTCCGTGGTCGCCGCACCGCCGAGGGATCCGCGTGATTCGAGGACCAGGGTGCGTGCCCCGGAGCGGGCGAGATAGGCGGCCGAGACCAGGCCGTTGTGACCGCCGCCGATCACCAGAGCGTCGTACTTGTTGGACATCGAAAGCCTCTCCCGAAGGGGTCCTGACTGACTGTTCAATCTAACGAAGTGTTAGGCTTCCGACAAGGGCAACGCGGCCCCACGATGGGAGGAGTGCCACCATGGCAGAACCCGCGCCGGCGACCGAGCAGAACGAGGGCCGCCGGATCGAGATGCTGCGTGCCGCAGCCGAGCTCATCTGTGAGCGCGGGTTCGGCGACACCAGGATCGCCGACGTCGCCAAGCGCGCTGGGGTCAGCTCCGCGCTGGTGATCTACTACTTCGGCACTCGGGATCGGTTGCTGGTCGATGCACTGCGCTTCTCCGAGGAATCCTTCTACGAGGCGGCGGAGAGAATGCTCGCCGAAGTGCCGTCCCTTCAAGACCGGCTGTCCCTGTTGATTCGGTGGACCTGCATCTCCCGGGGTGACGACGAGATCCCCGGAGCCTGGGGACTGTGGTTCGACCTGTGGGCACAAGCGTTCCGGCACAACGAGATCAAGGCCGGCCGGGTCGAACTGGACGCGCGCTGGCGCGCGATGATCGTCGACGCGGTCCGCTCGGGAGCCGACGAGGCGAACGTCGATCCGCGGTTCTTCGCCCTCGAGTTCGCCGCGCTGCTCGACGGGCTCTCGATCCAAGTGGCACTGGAGGATCCGGAGATCGATTCCGAGGTGGCCTACGACATCGCGATGCGCTTCGCCGAGCGGGAGCTCAACCTGCCGTCGGCGGCTAAGCGGAGCTGAGCGCCGTCGCCGGGTCGGCAACGACCTGCGCTGCGCTGCGCTGCAGCACCCGCACCGCATCATGGGTGCAGGTGCACACGACCTCTGCACCGGGGCGGTGCGTCACCGAGGCCGGACCACTCCTGTTGGGCACTTCGACGACGAGGTCGTGCGGTGCGCCGACGTCGACGTGCACGTGGGTGCAGTTGCCCAGATAGACGACGTGCGTGACGGTTCCGGGGATGGCGTTCGTTCCTGACCCGGAGGCAGTGTTCCTGTCCTGGTTCACGTCCTGCAGCGTGATCCGTTCCGGGCGGATCACGATGGCGGCAGTGCCGAGTGCGGCCCCGCCGGTCACCTCGGCCGTCAGCTGCGTTCCGAGAGCGCGACATCTCACCGCGCTCGCTTCTGTATCGCCCACGACGTCGACGACCTCCGCGTCGAAGATGTTCGCAGCGCCGAGGAAACCCGCGACGAACGTCGTCGCCGGCGCGGAGTAGATCTCCTGGGGCGCCCCGACCTGCTCGATCCTGCCCTCGGCCAGCACCGCGATCTGGTCGCTCATCGTGAGCGCTTCCTCCTGATCGTGGGTGACGTAGACGAAGGTGATCCCGATCCCGCGCTGCAGGGCGCGCAGCTCGAGCTGCAACTGCTTGCGCAGCTTGGCATCCAGGGCCCCGAGCGGTTCGTCCAGCAGCAGCACCCGCGGTCGCAGCACCAGGGCGCGTGCCAGAGCGACGCGCTGCTGCTGCCCACCGGAGAGCTGGGCGGGCTTGCGCTTGGCGAAGGAGTCCATCTGCACCAGTGCCAACGCCTCATCGACGCGGTGTCGCGTCTCCTCCCGGGAGACCTTCTGGTACTTCAAGCCGAAGGCGACGTTGTCCCAGACGGACATGAACGGGAACAGCGCGTAGGTCTGGAACACGGTGTTGACCGGCCGGCGGTGCGGCGGATCTGCGGCGACGTCGCGCCCGTCGAGTTCGATGCGTCCGGAGTCGGGCCGTTCGAAGCCCGCGATCATGCGCAGTGTCGTCGTCTTCCCGCACCCTGACGGTCCCAGCAGCGAAAAGAACTGTCCGGCAGGGATGTCGAGGTCGATGCCGTTGACCGCCGTCATCCCGGCGAACGACTTGACCAGCGCCTCGAGCCGGATCGCGCCGCCGGCCATCAGGCCATCACCGTCAGTGTGATCCCGCGACCGCGGTCGCGAACGCTGCGAAGTTGCGGGTGAACCTGTCGACATCGTCGACCGTGTGCTGAACCGACAACAACCATTGCTCCACTTTCCCCCATGGTGGGAGGAACACGCCACCGTTGTGCTGCATGAGCCAGTGCAGGTGACCCAACCGGGCGTCGATCTCGAGGAAGTCGCGGAACTCCCGGACCGGTTCGCCGCGGAACGTCACGCAGCCTTTGGCGCCGACCGCGACGACGTGCCAATCGAATCCGCGGTCGGCGATGATCTCCTCGAGCGAAGAGCGTAGCCGCGCCGACAACGATTCCAGATGACGGTAGCTGTCCGCGGTGAGCACCTCCGCCAGCGTGGCCCGGGTCGCGGCCATCGCCAGCGGATTGCCGTTGAACGTGCCGACCTGCTCGTAGCGCCCGTCCGCGATCGCCGACATCACCGATTCGGTGCCGCCGATCGCCGCGACGGCGATGCCGCCACCGAGTGCCTTGGCCAGGCAGACCAGGTCCGGTGTGACGCCGGTGCGCGCGGTGATTCCGCCCGGCCCTGTGGTGAATCCGGTCTTCACCTCGTCGTAGATCAGCAGGGCGCCCTCGTCGTGGACGAGCTGCCGCACCGCGGCGAGGTAGCCGTCCTCCGGTGGAATGATGCCGGCGTTCATCATCACCGGTTCGACGATCATCGCGGCCACCCGGCCCGGATGCGCGGTCAGCGCCCTGGCCACGGCACCGACGTCGTTGAACGGCACGACGACGACCAGATCCCTGATGGCGCCTGGGATTCCGGTGTTGCCGGGTACCGGCGTCGGCTCCTCACGCGGTCCGATCTCGTCGGCTTCGGGCAGCACCGAGACCTGCACCGAGTCGTGATGGCCGTGATAGCAGCCCTCCACCTTGATGATCAGGTCACGCCCGGTCACCGAGCGAGCCAGGTGCACCGCGTCCATCGTGGCTTCGGTGCCGGAGTTGGCGTAGCGCCACAACGGCAGTCCGAACCGGCGGGCCAGCTCGGCGGCGATCCAGATCGCATCCTCGGTCGGCTGGGCGAAGTGGGTGCCGCGGCGCACACGATCGCTGACGGCGGTCACGATCGCCGGGTGCGCGTGCCCGGCGATGGCTGCGCCGTAACCACCGTGCATGTCCACGTACTCAGTGCCGTCGACGTCGAAGACTTTCGAACCGAGGCCGTGGCTCATCCACACCGCCTGCGGCTGTGCGATCTGCCAGTTGGACGTCGCACCGCCGGCGAGGTGAGCGCCGGCGATGTCGATGAGCTCGGCGCTGCGTGGCTGGCGCCGCAGGAAGATCCGCTCCTGCTCGGCGATCAGGGAGTCGAGGGCACCGACGGGATGGGGACGAGACGTCACCGTTGCAGCCACCGCGAACCTCCGGTCTATCGGTTGACTGAGCATTCAGTCTATGCGAGAGTCCTACCAGCGACAAGACGCGGAATCAATCGGGAGGCCCGATGCCAGAGCCCACCACCCGGCGTCAGTTCCTGACGCGCGCAGCGCTTCTCGCTGCAGGAGCCCCTGCACTCGGCGCCGTGCTGGCAGCCTGTGGCGGTGGCGGATCCGGCGGCGGCGCGAGCGCCACGCCCACACTCAAACTGGCATCGCCCACCAACCCGGTCACCTGGGACATCCCCGCCGACAACACGCCCATCGCCGACGGCCTGGCCCCCGAGAAGGGCACGCTGAAGCTCTACACCTACGCCGATTACGTGAGCCCGGACGCGGTCAAGTCGTTTGAGCAGAAATACGGCGTCACCGTGGAGATCTCGACGTTCAACGACGGCGGCGAGGCGCTGACCAAACTGCGCAGCGGCGTCGACTTCGACATCTACAACGCGAACTACACCGAGATCAGCAGGCTGGTCAACGGCGGGCTGCTGCGGCCGCTGAACCACTCCTACATCCCGAACATCACCAACGTCTGGCCGAGCTTCACCAACCCCTGGTACGACCAGCAGTGGCGGTACAGCGTGCCCTACACGATCTACACCACCGGCATCGGCTGGCGCACCGACCAGGTGCCCGCGAACATCGGCGCGCTCGGCAACCCGTACGACGCGTTCTGGGACCCGACCTACAAGGGCAAGACCGCGGTTCTGGACGATTGGCACACCACGATGGCAATGGTGTTGCTGCGCAACGGCATCACCGACGTGAACACGTCGTCACAGAGCGAGCTGAAGATGGTCGGCGATCAACTGGGCCAACTGGTGGCCGCCACCTCCCCGAAGGTCACGATCACCGCCTACAACGATCTGCCCGCCGGCCAACTGGGTCTGGCCCAGATGTGGTCGGGTGACATCATCAACGCGCAGTCCTACCTACCGGAGGGCACCGGCCCCGAGATCCTGCGCTACTGGTTCCCTGCCGACGGCAAGGGCATGGTCGACAACGACATGCTCGTCACCCTCAAGGGCGGCAAGAATCCGGTTCTCGCGCATCTGTTCCTCGATCACATGCTCGACCCCTCGGTGGCCATGCAGAACTTCCAGGCCATCGGCTACCAACCGCCGCAGAACTCGATCAAGCCCGACGCGCTGGTGTCCGACGGGTTCATCCCACCGAATCTCGCGACCGCGATCGTGAAGCCGGAATGGTTCGACAGCGGCTACCGCATCCTCGAGCTCGACCCGGCCAACGACGCCGCCTGGCAGAACATCTGGCGCACCTTCAAAGCCGGCGGGTCGTAGGCTCATCGGCATGTCGAGCAGGCCGATGAGGGCCCGCGGGATCTGGCCCGCACTGGCCGCCCCCGGAGTCATCTGGCTGCTGCTCTTCTTCGTCGCGCCGATGTACGTGGTGCTGTGCATCGTCTTCGGGCGGCTCGATCCCATCTTCCGGACCGCGGTGCCCGTCTGGAACCCGGTGCAGTGGGATCCGACCCAGTTCGCCTACGTGATGTCCCACATCGTGGGCGCCGACGGGGTTTTCGGGCCGGCCCTGCTCCGGACCGCGGTGTACGTGCTCACCGCCAGTGCACTGTGTCTGGTCATCGCCTTTCCGGTGGCCTACTACGTCGCGCGGTTGTCCGGACGGCGCAAGGGATTGCTGCTCACGCTGCTGATCGCGCCGTTCTGGATCAGCTACATGATGCGAATGTTCGCCTGGGTCAACCTGTTACAGGACGACGGGCTGGTCAACCGGGTCCTCGGGCTGGGCGGGGTGTTCACCCCCGACATCGACTGGCTGACGGGACAGCCCGTCGTGGTGATCCTCGGCCTGGTCTACGGCTACGTGCCCTACATGATCCTGCCGCTCTACGCGGGGCTGGACCGGCTGCCCCAACCGGTGCTGGAAGCCTCGCGCGATCTCGGCGCCGACCGCGCGTCGTCGTTCTGGCGGGTGACGCTGCCGCTGAGTCGGCCGACGATCGTGGCCGCGGTGCTGTTGACGTGCCTGCCGATGCTGGGTGACTACTTCACCAGCGACATGCTCTCGGCCTCCCCGAAGACCGCGATGGTCGGCAACCTCATCAACGACAGCGTGCTCACCCCGGGTCAGACGGGGCAGGCCGGTGCGTTCGTGCTGCTGGTGTTCCTCGTCGCACTGATCCCGATGCTGTACTACATCCGCGTCACCGGCCGGCGCGACGAGGTGGCGTCGTGAGCGTCCCGCGCAGGTCCCTGGTCACCTGGTGGCACGATCCGTGGCGACCTCCTCGGGTGCTGATCGCGATCACGATCGGATACCTGCTGTGGTCGCTGCTCCCTGTTCTCGTCGCGGTGCTGTTCTCGTTCAACGCCGGGCGGTCACGCACTGTCTGGCAGGGCTTTTCGTTCCGCTGGTACTGGGGTGATGCGACGCTGTCGGTCTGGCACGACGCGACCCTGCACAACGCGCTGCTGCAGACGCTGAAGCTCGGGGTCCTCACAACTCTGATCACCGTGCCGCTGGGGGTGCTGTTCGCCCTGGGGATCGATCGGTGGCGCGGCCGGCTACCCGCCGGGGCGAACTTCCTGATGCTGCTGGCCTTCGTGCTGCCCGAGGTGCTGCTCGCGGTGTCGCTGCTGTTCGTCATCACCACCGTCGCGCTGCCTGTCGAACTCGGCACGGCGGCCCAGGTGATCGGTCTGGTGACGTTCCAGATCTCCTATCCCGCCGTCCTGGTGCGGGCCCGCCTCGCGACGATCGGACCGCAGTACGAGGAGGCGGCCATGGACCTGGGCGCCTCTCCCCTCGGTGCGCTGCGGCGGGTAGTCATGCCGATGCTGACGCCGGCGATCTTCGCGAGCACCGTGCTGGTGTTCGCCGACGTCATCGACGACTTCGTGATGGTTCGCTACCTGTCCGGCGGCGCCTCGTCCGAACCCGTGTCGGTGAAGATCTACAACACCGCGCGCGGCGCGCCGACGCCTGCACTGAACGCCTTGGCGACCCTGCTGCTGTTCACCGCGCTCGCGGCGGTCACCATCGGTTATCTGGTGTTCCGCCGGATGACCCGCAACGACGGCACGACCGCCGATCGGGGTATCGGCGCGTTCGCCGGCGAGCTCTGACGTATGGACCAACCCGAGGCCCGGCACTAGACTGACTGTATGTTCAAACAGCCAGACCCCGCGCCCGTTCCCGCCGACGGGGTGGCCGCCGCACTCGCACCGTTCGGCCGGTCCCGGATGCTGCCGCGCGAAGCGTACGTCGAGCCGGCAGTGTTCGAATGGGAACGGCGCCACATCTTCTCGGGCTGGACCTGCGTCGGGCGCGCCGACGATCTCACGACCGTCGGCGCTCAGAAGGCACTCGGCAGCGGTGCCGACGGGACCTTGCTCGTGCGGGGAGAGGACGGCGCGATCCGCGCATTCGCCAACACGTGCCGGCACCGCGGCCACGAACTACTACCCTGCGCTACCCCCGGCGCGGCGACCAGAAAGGCCCGCAGCATCGTCTGCCCCTATCACGCCTGGTCCTACCGACTCGACGGAAGCTTGCGCAAGGCAGCGGGTTTCACCGAGGATGACGGATTCGACGCGAACGAGTTCGGGCTGGCCGAGCTGCGCCTGGTGGACTGGCACGGTTGGCTGTTCGTCGACCGCAGCGGGAAAGCCGGCGACTTCGCCGAGCACGTCGCCGGATGGGAGGAGGTCATCGCCCCCTATCGCCCCGAGGATCTCACCGTCGTGGCACGACATTCCTACGAGCTGGCGACCAACTGGAAAGTCATCGCCGAGAACTACCAGGAGTGCTACCACTGCCAGAGCATTCACCCCGAGCTGTCACGCATCAGCCCGCCCACCAGCGGCGAGAACCTCGACCACGACGGCGCGTGGATGGGCGGCTGGATGTCGATCGTCGAGGGCGCGGAGACGATGTCCCTCGACGGCAGGAGCGGCGGGGTCACCATCGCGGGCCTCTCGGAACACGAGCAGCGCACGGTCATGTACGTCGTCGCCTACCCCAACCTGCTGATCAGCCTGCATCCCGATTACGTGATGACCCACCTGATGACGCCGCTGGCCGCCGACCGCACACATGTGGAGTGCACCTGGGCTTTCCCGAAAGACGTTGCGGCTCAACGCGATTTCGACCCGTCGTACGCCGTCGATTTCTGGGACCTGACGAATCGGCAGGACTGGGCGGCCTGCGAGTCCGTCCAGCGCGGCCTGAGTTCACCGCAGGCACGACCCGGCCCGCTGGCTCCCGACGAGGACGGTGTGTACCAGTTCGTCACACGGGTGGCTAGGGCGTACGCCGATTCCTCTGATCCCGCGCCGGGACTCCGTTGACACCGTCGATCGACTGCGCGTAACCGCCGACTGCGGCGGCCGCCGTCGGGGCCATGACACCCAGCGCGGCACGGTCGACGTTGTCGATGGTGTCGCCACGGCGGTGATAGTTGGGATCGAACGCGACGCCGGATCGACCACCCCAGATACGCGCCTGCACATCGGATTTGAGCTGGGAGGTCCCCGTGGTCAAGCCGCCCACCGGTATGCCCGCGGCGACGAACGGGGCGTAGTCGGTACCGCTGGTCAGCGGCATGTCCGCGGGCCGCACCCCGTGCCCGTAGAGCCGTGCGGCCAGCGTGCGCTCGATACCGGCCGAGCCCTCGGGCAGGGCGGTGACGCGAGCCCCAGGCTGCGCCGACTGGTCACCGTCGAGGGTGAAATAGCCCGCGTTCGGCGAGCCGATGACGTCGAGGTCGACATACAGCGCGAGGTCGCTGAGCTCATCGGGCTTCAGCGCACGCAGATAGGCCGCCGCTCCGTCCCCCGATTCCTCGCCGCCACCCCAGAAGGCGAAACGAACCGCGTTGTGCGCGTTGGGCTTCGCGCCCAGCTGCAGGGCGGTCTCGAGGACCGCGCCGACACCGGAACCGTTGTCGTCGATACCGGGCCCGCCGCCCGAGCTGTCGAGATGGGCGCCCACCATCACGACGTTGCCCGTATCGCCGGACGCGGTCTGGGCGATCACGCTGCGTGACGTCGTCATCACCGGCTTGTTGTCCAGCACTAGCGTGACCGGGGCGCTAGTGCGGCGCAGCGCCGCATCGGCGGTCGGATCGATGACACCGACCGGGATCGACATGCGCTGGTAGTAACCGGGGGTGAACAATCCGGCGGGCGCGCCGACCGGTCGGCTCGGCGTGGACTCGGTGACCACGAGCAGCCCTACTGCGCCGGCGGCAGCGGCCGCATCGTGTTTGGCCACGACCGAACAGCCACTGTCGTCGACGACCGCGATCGCGCCCTTGATGGCGACCCCGGTGTAGTCCGCGGCGCCACATCCGGCCGCCTTCCTGGGCCGCAACGTCAGCGCTGTGACACCACCCGGTGCCGTGGTAAGCAGCAGCGACGCCTGATCGACGCGGAACGTGCGGCCTGCGACGGTCAGCGCCGGCTTGCCGCCAAGAGAACCGGAGAGCCGCTGGAACTCCGGGGTCTGCACGTCGAATCCCTTGTCCCGCAGCGCCTTCGTGACATAGTCGACGCTCGCCTGATAGCCCGGCGTGCCGTCGGCACGCGTACCGTCGTTCGCGTCGGCGATCTTCTGCAGCTCCACCAGGTGGCCGTAGACGGCGTCGACCCCCACCCGGTCATCCAGCTCGGCGGCCAGATCGGCCGGTGGCGCGGCAGCCCGCGACGAACACGAAGTCAGCGTCACGACGAGCGCGGCCAGCACCGCAGCGGCCGCCCGGCGCCGACGCCTCATGACTCGCGCAGAGTGTGGCGCGTGCGGTCGTCTCGCTGCGGAATCCCGGTGCGACCGCGTTGATCCTGTGCGTAATAGCCCACGGCCCAACCGACGCCGCTGCCGTTGATCCCCATCGCCGTCCGGTCGATGCGGTCGACGGTGTCGGTCGCCTTGTGATAGTTCGGGTCGAACGGCTGGTCGGCCTGACCGCCCCACAGCTGCGCCTGCCGGGCGTCCTTCTTCTCCTCGGCCCCGGAGAAGAGCCCGCCGGAGGGCACGCCGGCCCGGGTGAAGGCGTCGTAGTCGGACCGGCCGTCGAATGACGTGTCCTCGCCCTTTTTTCCGGCGCGGTCGAGGTAACCGACCAGTGCTCGTTCGATCCCCGCCGATCCTTCCGGTACCCGTGGGACGGGTTGATTGCCGACACCGGTCGACTGATCACCGTCGTAGGTGAAGTAGCCCGGGTTGGGTGAGCCCAGCATGTCGAAGTTGAGGTAGAGCGCAATGTCCTTCAGCTGATCGACATTCAAGGAGTTGACGTAATCGTAGGAACCGAGCAGTCCCTCCTCCTCGGCGCCCCAGAAAGCGAACCGGACCGCGTTGGCGACCTGGGGTGACGGCCCGAGTTGCAGAGCTGTTTCGAGGACGGCGGCGCTGCCGGAGCCGTTGTCGTTGATTCCCGGACCCTCGGGCACGCTGTCCAGGTGCGAGCCGACCATCACGACATCGGCGGTGGAGCCGGTCTTGGTCTGCGCGATGACGTTACGTGTCTTCTCTTGTCGCACTCCGGCGTTCATCCGGATCGTGGCCGGATCCCCGGCTGCCGCACGCAACCGCGGACCCTCGGCCTTCGCGACGGTGATGACCGGGATCTTCACGTCGGTATCCTCGCCGAGCGTCCCGCCGTCGACTTCGCCGTCGGCGTTGTTCACGACGATCAGCCCGACGGCTCCTCGCGCCACGGCGGCGGTCTGCTTCTCCCCGAAAGGACACGAACCGCGGTCGACGACGACGACCGCACCCTGGGTCGGCAGTCCGTCGTAGTCCTGCGCCGTGCAGCCCGGGCTGTCTTCGACGCGCGCCGCGACGATCGGTCCGGACACCCCCGCGCCGGGCGCACCCACGGTGTACTGGAGGGGCCGCGCGGTGACCTGCGCGCCACCGACGGTGAGGTTCGGCGCGTCGGCCCACGGCAATCGGACGTCGAACTCCGGGGTCTGGACGTCGAAGCCCTTGTCGCGCAGCGCCTTCGCCACGTAGTCGACGCTGGCGTCGTACCCTCTGGTGCCCAGCGCCCGGTTGCCGCCGTTGGCGTTCGCGATGTCCTGCAGCGCCTGCAGATGTGCCATCGTCGCATCGACGGTGACCTTCTTCGCGAGGGTGTCGGCGAACTGCCCCGCGGCGCCGGCGTCGACGGACGGCGAGGGAGAGGACTGGGCGGGGGCGGACTGGTTGCCGCGGGTGCAGCCG
Source organism: Mycolicibacterium sp. 018/SC-01/001 (assembly GCF_007096635.1). Classification (GTDB taxonomy): domain Bacteria; phylum Actinomycetota; class Actinomycetes; order Mycobacteriales; family Mycobacteriaceae; genus Mycobacterium. The sequence goes on along the minus strand of NZ_VKAA01000008.1, from coordinate 28,183 downwards.
CCGCCGACCAGCAGTGCGACGGCGAGCAGGACGGCCAGCCGCGATCGGGTGAGAGTCACCCGCACAACGTTAGCGCGCGGCCAGATACTCCAGTACCGCGTCAGCTGCGAGCTGCGGCTCCTCGATCTGCAGGAAATGGCCGGCCGATGCGAGCGTGGTGACTCTGCTGCCCGGGGGCAACACGTCGCGGATCGCCTCGGCGTAGTCCACCAGCATTGCCCCGTCCTGCATGCCCTGCAGGTGCAGGACGGGCACGCGGGGCATCTCGAAGCGGTAGCGGTGGAGCTCGGCGTAGCGGGCGTGCGGAGCGCCCGGGCGGACCAGCGCGCGGTAGTACCCGAGCGCCGCACGCCGGTGCGCCGGGCTCGGCAGCGCGGCCAGCGCGGCGTCGAGCTCGGCGCCGGTGTCGAATCCGGCCGGCCCCCAGTCGCGCCAGAGCCGGCGGATCACTCTCGGGAGAAGGCGTTCGGGCACACCGGGCAGCTGGAAGAACAGGATGTACCAGCTGTTGCGCAGCTGACGGGGCAGTTGCCGCAGCTGCCGGCCGACATCGCCGCGGGCCCGGTTGACGGCTCCGATCGGCGCGACCGCCATCGTGACGTGCTCGGCGAACGGCGACGCGGGGTTCGCCGCGAGCGCGGCCGCGGTGAACGCACCCCAGTCGTGACCGATCATGACCGCGTCGGGGGGTGCCCCGAGGGCGCGGTGCACCTCCAGCGCGTCGTGGACCAGCGCGCCGATGTGGTAGTCCCCGTCGGGTGCCGGACCGGTCGGGTCATACCCGCGCGAGAACGGTGCGACCACCCGCATCCCGCGCCCGGCCAGCAGCAGCGCGAATTTCTGCCAGCCCCAGGCGCTGTCGGGAAAGCCGTGCAGGCACAGCACCAGCCGGCCGTCGGCGGGTCCCCACGCCAGCGCACTGACCTTCAGATGGTCGAGCTCGAAGGTCAGCCGCTGGGCGTCGGTCACGCCCAGAATCTACGCGGACGCCAGTGCCCGCTGCTTGCTGAACTCCAGCGTGCCGTCGTCGATCTTGGCGTTGCGGATGACGCGCAGATCGACGAGGTAGTTCTGCTTGAGCCGCCACGGCGCCTTCGATCCGGACTTCGGCAGCCGGTCGAGTGCACGCTTGATGTACCCCGACGTCAGGTCGACGAACGGGAGTTGCTCGACGTCGGGGGCCGGGTCGCGGGGCACGACGGTGTCGTACCCGCGGCTGTCCATGTAGTGCAGCAGACGGCTGACGTACTCGGAGGTGAGGTCGGCCTTGAGCGTCCACGACGCGTTGGTGTAGCCGAAGGTGAACGCGACGTTCGGCAGGCCCGAGAGCATCAGACCCCGGTAGGCCACCGACTTCGCCAGGTCCTGCGGTTCGCCGTTGCGCAGCACCTCCGCGCCGCCGAAGAACTGCACGTTCAGTCCCGTTGCGGTGATGATGATGTCGGCCTTGACCTCCTGGCCGGACTTCAGCGCGATGCCGTCGGCGGTGAAGTGGTCGATCACGTCGGTGACGACGTCGGCCTTGCCCTTACGGATCGTCTTGAACAGATCGCCGTTGGGGGCCAGGCACACCCGCTGGTCCCACGGCTTGTAGTCGGGTGCGAAGTGCTTGTCGTAGTCGAAGCCCTCGGGCAGGCGACGTTCAGCCATGGTGCGCAACGCTTTCCGAAACACGTCGGGCAGGGTGCGGGCCAGTTGGTACTGGGCGGTGGCCTGCAGGATCGCCTTCCAACGCACCGCGGTGTAGGCGGCCTTCTCCGGCAGGAACTTGTAGGCGCGGGCCGCGAAGGGGTCCTTGTCGGGCAGCGACCCGATGTAGGTGGGGGTGCGCTGCAGCATCGTCACGTGGCCCGCGCCGCTGTCGACCAGCGCGGGGATCAGCGTGATCGCGGTCGCTCCGCTGCCGATCACGACGATGTTCTTGCCCTGGTAGTCGAGGTCCTCGGGCCAGTGCTGGGGGTGGACGATGGTGCCGGTGAAGTTCTCCGCACCGGGGAACTCCGGCGAGAAGCCCTTGTCGTAGTTGTAGTAGCCGCTGCACGCCCACAGGAAGTTGGTGTGCAGTTCGACGGTCTCGCCGTCGCGCTCGATGGTCAGCTCCCACCGGCTGTGCTCGTCGGACCAGTTCGCCGCGACCACGCGCTGGCCGTAGCGGATGTGCTCGGTGATGCCGTTCTCGGTCGCGGCCTCGTTGAGGTAGTTCCAGATCGACGGGCCGTCGGCGATCATCTGGTCGGTGGCCCACGGCTTGAAGTGGAAACCGAGCGTGTACATGTCGGAGTCCGACCGGATACCGGGGTATTTGAAGAGGTCCCAGGTGCCGCCGAGCTGCTGGCGCCGCTCGAGGATCAGGTAGTTCTTGCCCGGGCAGTGTTCCTGCAGGTGCCAGGCGGCGCTGATGCCGGAGATGCCGGCTCCCACGATGACGACGTCGACAAATTCAGTCATGATGTAAAGCTATCAACATCATGTCGACATGGTCAACAGTGTGTTGAGAAATTCGACATCATGTCAGTAGAGGGGGTCAGCCCAGGCCGGCGATGACGAGGTCGGCCACGGCGCGCATGCCCGCCGCGTTCGGATGCAGCGGGGCGGGCCGGCGCGGCACGGGCCAGCCGACCCGGGTGGTCCACGGGTCCGCCGACCAGGCGTGGTGCCCGCGGCTGGCAACACCCGCGCGCACCAGTCCGCATCCGGTGGCCGCGGCCGCCTCGGCGGTCAGGCGCTCGAGCTCGCCGGCGACGTGGCGCCCCAGCGCCACGTCGCGATCGTCCAGCGGCGGAGCGGCACCGCCCGCCGGTGGCAGCAGTGTCAGGTAATCGACGAACAGCACCGTCGCCTGCGGCGAACGCTGCCGGACGGTCCGGCCCACCTCCACCAGCGCCGCACCGACCGCGTCGAGTGCGACGTATCTCTCGGCGGGGTCCAGCAGGCGGCGCAGGCGGCCGCCCAGCAGCGGAACGGCCCGCAGCGCCCGGGGCAGCCCGGCGGCGAACAGCATCGGGACGTAGCCCACGTCGTTGCCGCCGATCGTGATCGTCACCAGGGTCTCGGATCCGTCCAGCGCCTCGATCTGGGGCGGTGCGCCGCGCTGGCGGTCGGTCAGGATGTGCGCGGTCGTCGCGCCCGAGTACGTGACGTCGACGAGGCCGTACCCCCGCGCGGCGGCCACGAGGTGGGCGTAGTTGTTGGCCGAGCGACCCGCGGCACGAGGCGAGCCGGCCACCCGGGGCTGGATGCCCGGCCCCGCGGCCATCGAGCTACCCAGCGCCACGTACCTCATAAGGCGGGGCTGGACGCCTGCGCCCAGAACCGCTTCGGAATGCGACCGGCACGGCGCGCCAGATAGCCCGCGCGCACCGCGGCCGACATCGCCGCGGCCATCGCGGCCGGATCGGCGGCGCGCGTCACCGCCGTGGCCAGGAGTACGGCATCGCAGCCCAGCTCCATCGCGAGTGTGGCGTCGCTGGCCGTCCCGATGCCCGCGTCGAGGATCACCGGCACCGAGGCGCGGTCGACGATCATCTCGATGTGGTGGGGGTTGGCGATGCCCAGTCCGGTACCGATCGGCGAGCCCAGCGGCATCACCGCGGCGCAGCCGGTGTCCTCCAGGCGGCGCGCCAGCACCGGGTCGTCGTTGGTGTACGGCAGGACGACGAAGCCGTCGTCGACCAATTGTTCTGCCGCCCTGACCAATTCGATCGCATCGGGCAGCAGCGTGCGCTCGTCGGCGATCACCTCGAGCTTCACCCAGTTGGTCTGCAACGCCTCCCGGGCCAGCTGAGCGGTCATCACCGCTTCGGCGGCTCCGCGACAGCCCGCGGTGTTCGGCAGCGGCGTGATGCCCAACCGGGTGAGCAGGTCGAGCACCCCGGTTCCGCCCTCGGCGTCGACGCGGCGCATCGCCACGGTGGTGAGCTCGGTCTCCGAGGCCACCAGCGCCTCCTCGAGGACGGCCAGGTTCGCTGCGCCACCGGTGCCCAGGATCAGCCGCGATCCGAACTCGCGGCCGGCGATGCTGAGCTTGCCCGTCGAGACCTCAGCCACCCTGCACCGCCGCCACCACGTCGATCTTCGCCCCGTCGCACAGTTCGGTGTCCCATTCCGACCGGGGGATCACCGCCCAGTCGACGGCGACCGCGATGCCCTTCTCGGGGTAGCCGAGCCGGTCCAGCAGCGCGGCGACGGTGACCTGACCGTCGACCTCGACCGTCTTGTCGTTGACCGTCAGTTTCACGGTGTCACTCCTTCCAGCACCCGCGCGGTGCGCAGTTCGGCGGCGATGGTCTCGGCGGTCCACGGCGCGAGCAGGAAGCCCGACCTGCCGTGGCCCGCGGCCACCAGCGTCCGCTCGTCGAGCCTGCCGACGAGCGGCACGTTGTCCTCGGTCATCGGGCGCAGCCCCGCCGCGGCCTCGGCCAGCTCGTACTCCCCCAGCGCCGGCATCACCTCGCAGGCATCGTCGAGCAGCTCCCGCACCCCCGTCACCGACGGCGCGGTGTCCCGCCCGTGCTCGTACTGGGTGGCACCCACAACGACGCCGTCCGCCCTCGGCACCAGGTACACCTGGCGGCCGTGCACCCGCGCCCGCACCACGCGCGTCGGGATCGGCAGGCACCCGCGCCGCCAGCGCAGCCGTAGCACCTCGCCCTTGACCGGCCGGATCGGCAGACCCGGCCACAGCGCAGGAGCGTCGATGCCGTTGGCGAGCACGACCGCGTCGACGTCACTCACCTCCGTCAGCGCGTCCACCGGTGCCGCCCACTCGACGCCGAGCCGCTCACAGTGCGCGGCCAGCCCGTCGACCACGGCGCGGTTGTCCACCGCGAGCTCGGTCTCGGCGATGAACCCGTGCCGGATGGTCTGCGCCAGAAGCGGTTCGATGTCGCGGGCGGCGGTCGTCGGGGTGACGGGATGGCCCTGGGACGACAGCCAGTCCCCGACCGTGCGCAGGTCGGCGGCGTCACCGCGGTCCACGGCGACGACCAGGGACTCGCGGGCGGTCACGACCTCGGGCGGCAGACCGTCGAGGAAGCCGTCGTGCCACAGCTTCAGAGAGTCGAGCCCGATCTGCAGCAGACGTTCCTCACCCGGCCAGCCCTCGCTGTGCGGGGCGAGCATGCCGCCGGCCACCCACGAGGCGCCGGGGGTGTCCGTCCGGTGTACCCGCACACGCCAACCGTCCTGGGCAGCCCGGCGCGCGACCGCGAGACCGATGACGCCGCCGCCGATGACGGCGAGCCGGTCGGGGTGCGAATTCACGAACTACTACTCCCTTCGCCGGCATGACCCGGATCAGGTGCGACGGTCAGAGCCGGCTGGCTCACTCTCAGTCCCCGTACCCGGGACTCCCGTGTGGTCGGTCTTGTCGCCCACCAGCCTACGTCGCGGAAAGGCTACGGTTCGCACTGTGGACGCCTCTCTCTACCTGTGCACCGACGCCCGCCGGGAGCGGGGCGATCTCGCGGAGTTCGCCGACGCCGCCCTGGCCGGCGGGGTCGACATCATCCAGCTACGGGACAAGGGATCGCCGGGCGAACAACAGTTCGGACCGTTGGAGGCCCGCGACGAGCTGGCCGCGCTGGAGATCCTCGCCGACGCCGCGCGTCGCCACGACGCGCTGGTCGCGGTCAACGACCGGGCCGACGTCGCGTACGCGGCGCGCGCCGACGTGCTGCACCTCGGCCAGGACGACCTGCCGCTGCCGGTGGCCCGGCACATCTTCGGCGGCACCGTCGGGCGCTCCACGCACGACATCGACCAGGTGCACGCGGCGCTCACCGAGCCCGTCGACTACTTCTGCGTGGGCCCGTGCTGGCCGACGCCGACCAAACCCGGCCGCCCCGCCCCCGGTCTGGACCTGGTCCGGGCCACCGCGGCACTGAATCCGGACAAGCCGTGGTTCGCGATCGGCGGCATCGACGCCGCCCGCCTTCCGGAGGTGCTCGCCGCCGGCGCGCGCCGGATCGTCGTCGTGCGGGCCATCACCGCCGCCGACGACCCGAAAGCGGCGGCCGCCGACTTGAAGAAGAGCCTCAGCGCGGCGGGTTGACCAGCGGCGGGATACCCGCGGTGACCTCGCGCAGCCGGCCCCAGCTGGCCGCGAACCCCGGGTGCAGCGGCAACTCGGCCACCTCGTCCTCGGCGACCCAGCGCAGCTCGGCGCTCTCCCGGTTCGGCGTGGTCTCCAGCAGTTCCTCGGCGTCGGCGATGACAGTGGTGTAGGTCCAGCCGGACACCTCGGCCGTCACGACCGTCGTGCGGACCACGACCTGTTCGGCCGGCAGACCGGCCTCTTCGTGGGCCTCGCGGATCGCGGCCTGCTCGGCGGTCTCGTGACTGTCGCGGGCACCTCCGGGCAGTCCCCACGTCCCGCCCTGGTGGCTCCACGGCGCCCGGTGCTGCAGCAGCACTGCCAGCGACCCGTCCGAGAGCGGGGCCCGTAGCAGCAGACCGGCGGCACCGTGTCTGCCCCAGTACGCGGCCCCGTTGGCTGACACCACCCACCCGTCGCCGTCACCACGCACCCGTCCAGCTTAGGGAACCCGGTCAGGTCCGGGGCGGCCGCTGGCGAGTCGCGACCGCGAATCCGCGCGCGCCGGACCCGAATCTCTTAGAATTCCCTCATAGATTTGGCACCGTTAGAGTTGTGCCAGTTCGTGACCGCCGTTGAGATCGAGACCGGGATGAGGTCCGCGCACACGTGACAGTCGAGTTGGCGCACCCGTCGACGGAGCCTCTTGCGTCGCGGTCGCCGACGGCCACCGCCCACCCGCGCTGGTGGTTCCTCTGGACGACGCCGGGTCGCATCCTCACGATCGGCCTCATCCTCGCCGCCCTCGTCATCGCCAGCGCCTTCGCCACCTCGACGACGATCAACGACCGCCAGCAGGCGCTCACGACCGTGCTGAACCGCACCGAGCCGCTGGCGTTCGCCGCCGGCCAGCTCTACACCACTCTGTCGGTCGCCGACGCGGCGGCAGCCACAGCGTTCATCGCCGGTGCCGAGCCCCGCCCCGTGCGGCAACGCTACGAGCAGGCCATCACCGACGCCTCGGTCGCCGTGGCGCGCGCGTCCAGCGGACTGACCGACGAGCCCCTGGTGCAGCTGCTCGGCAGGATCAACGCACGACTGGCCGTCTACACCGGGCTGGTCGAGACCGCGCGCACCAACAACCGCGCGGGCAACCCGGTCGGCTCGTCCTATCTGTCCGAAGCGTCCTCGCTGATGCAGCAGCAGATCCTGCCCGACGCCCAGCGGCTCTACGAGCAGACGTCCGCGCGGGTGGACGCCGAGACCACCGCATCGACCCGCATCCCCGGCCCGGTCATCCTCATCGTCGTCGGCACGCTGCTGTTCGGGGCCTTCGCCAACCGGTGGTTGGCCAAACGGACCCGCCGCCGCGTGAACATCGGCTTCGTGGCCGGCGGCATGGCGGTTCTGATCATGCTGATCTGGGTCGGCACGGCGCTGATCATCTCGACCTCCGACAGCCGCAGCGCCAAGGAGACCGCGGCCGAATCCCTCAAGACCGTCACCACGCTCGCGATCACCGCCCAGCAGGCCCGCGCCGACGAGACGCTGTCGCTGATCCGGCGCGGCGACGAGAACGTCCGCAAGCAGTCCTACTACCAGCGCATCGACCAGATGCAGGAGCAGCTCACCCGCTACCTGAACACCGACAACTCGATCGACAAGACGAACCTGGCCGATGCCGATTCGCTGCTCAACCGGTGGCGCGCCGCCGACGACCGGATCACCGCCTACATCGCCGTCGGCAACTACCAGGCCGCGACGCAGGTGGCCCTCGGGGTCGGCGAGGACGACGCGACGCCGGCCTTCGACAAACTCGACGAGGCCCTGACCAACGGCATCGAGCAGAGCCGGGCCCAGTTGCGCAACGAGATCGTCAACGCCCGCCGCGTGCTGTCCGGGGCCACCGTCGGCGCCGCGGTGCTGTCGGTGATGGCGGCGATCGCGGTGGCGCTGGGCATCTGGCCGCGGTTGAGCGAGTACAGATGAGGAAGAGACTTGCGACGTTGATGGGCGCGCTGCTCCTGGCCGGGTGCGGGCAGAGCGCGCCGGTGGTGCCTATGCCGACGGTCACGCTCGCGCCGCCGTCACCGTCCGGCATGGCCGAGCTGCCGCCCGGTCCGGCGCAGCCGCCGTCCCTGCCGGACGACCAGTGCGACCGCACGGCCAGCCTGCGCCCCTTCGACACCGAGGCCGAGGCCGACGCCGCGGTGGCCAACATCAAGGCGCGCGGACGGCTGATCGTGGGCCTGGACATCGGCAGCAACCTGTTCAGCTTCCGCGACCCGATCACCGGCGAGATCACGGGCTTCGACGTCGACATCGCCGGCGAGATCGCCCGCGACATCTTCGGCACCCCCTCGCAGGTGGAGTACCGCATCCTGTCCTCGGCCGACCGGATCGCGGCGCTGCGCAACAACGAGGTCGACGTCGTCGTCAAGACCATGACGATCACCTGCGAGCGCAAGAAGCTGGTCAACTTCTCCACCGCCTACCTGACCGCCGATCAGCGCATCCTCGCGCCGCGCGATTCCACGATCCGGCGCGCGGCCGACCTCTCCGGCAAGCGCGTCTGCGTGGCCAAGGGCACGACGTCGCTGCAACGCATCCAGGAGATCGCGCCGCCGCCGATCATCGTCGGCGTGGTGACATGGGCCGACTGCCTGGTGGCGCTGCAGCAGAGCCAGGTCGACGCGGTCAGCACCGACAACTCGATCCTGGCCGGGCTGGTGTCCCAGGATCCGTACCTGCACATCGTCGGGCCGTCGATGAACCAGGAGCCCTACGGCATCGGGGTCAATCTCGACAATCCCGGCCTGGTGCGGTACGTGAACCGGACACTGGAGCGCATCCGGCGCGACGGCACGTGGAACACGTTGTACCGCAAGTGGTTGACGGTGCTGGGCCCCGCGCCGTCCCCTCCGGTCGCGAGGTACTCGGACTGATGAGCGATAACGACACCGAACTCGACACCGGGAACGACACCGAGGATCCCGGCACCCAGCCGGCCTCGTTCGCCGATCTGGCCGAGCTCAACGACGATTCGATCGCCACGATGCGGCCGATGGCCACCCAGGCGGTGTTCCGGCCCAATTTCGACGACGACGACGACGATGACGACGCCACCTTCCACACCGGGGACACCGAACCCCAGGACAGGTCGGTGACGCTGAAGCGGACGCTGTCGCCCACCCGGCGCCTCGGTGGCGGTCTGGTCGAGATCCCCCGGGTGCCGGCGCGAGATCCGTTGACCGCGTTGATGACCGATCCGGTGGTCGCCGAGTCCAAGCGGTTCTGCTGGAACTGCGGCCGGCCGGTGGGGCGATCGACCTCGGACGGCAAGGCGCTGTCGGAGGGCTGGTGCCCGCACTGCGGCAGCGCGTACTCGTTCCTGCCGCAACTCTCGGCGGGCGACATCATCGCCGACCAGTACGAGATCAAGGGCTGCATCGCGCACGGCGGCCTGGGCTGGGTGTACCTCGCGTTCGACAAGAACGTCAACGACCGGCCGGTGGTGTTGAAAGGCCTCGTGCATTCCGGTGACGCCGAGGCACAGGCCATCGCCATGGCGGAGCGCCAATTCCTCGCCCAGGTGACCCATCCCGGCATCGTGAAGATCTACAACTTCGTCGAGCACGAGGACAAGCACGGCAATCCGGTCGGCTACATCGTGATGGAGTACGTCGGCGGTACCTCGCTCAAACAGGCCACGCACCTGAAGTCCAGCGAGCGGACCCGGCTACCGGTGGCCGAGGCGATCGGATTCATGCTCGAGATCCTGCCCGCGCTGGGCTACCTGCATTCGATCGGCCTGGTGTACAACGACCTCAAACCCGAGAACATCATGGTCACCGAGGACCAGCTCAAGCTCATCGACCTCGGTGCGGTGTCGCGCATCAATTCGTTCGGATACCTTTACGGCACACCGGGTTACCAGGCTCCCGAGATCGTGCGGACCGGGCCGACGGTGGCCACCGACATCTACACGGTGGGCCGCACGCTGGCAGCGCTGACACTGCGGATGCGCACACGAAAAGGCCGCTACGTCGACGGGCTGCCGGAGGACGATCCCGTGCTCTCCGAGTACGACTCGTTCGGCCGGTTCCTGCGCCGCGCGATCGATCCCGATCCGCGGCGCCGGTTCGGCAGCGCCGAGGAGATGTCCAGCCAGCTGATGGGCGTGCTGCGCGAGGTCGTCGCCCAGGACACCGGGGTGCCGCGGCCGGGGTTGTCCACCACGTTCAGCCGATCCCGGTCGACGTTCGGGGTCGACCTGTTGGTCGCCCACACCGACGTCTACCTCGACGGCCAGGTGCACTCGGAGAAGCTGACCGCCCAGGAGATCGTCCGGGCGCTGCAGGTCCCGCTCGTCGACCCGACCGATGTCGGCGCGACGATCCTGAGCGCAACGGTGCTCAGTCAGCCTGTGCAGACGCTGGATTCACTGCGCGCGGCCCGCCACGGCGCGCTGGACTCCGAGGGCATCGACCTCTCGCAGTCGATCGAACTGCCGCTGATGGAGGTCCGCGCGCTGCTCGACCTCGGCGACGTCGCGAAGGCCACCCGCAAGCTCGACGAACTGGCCGAGCGGGTCGGCTGGCGGTGGCGGCTGATGTGGTTCCGCGCCGTGGCCGCGCTGCTGACCGCCGACTACGATTCGGCGACAAAGTATTTCACCGAGGTGCTGGACACCCTGCCCGGCGAGCTCGCGCCGAAGCTGGCGCTGGCGGCCACGGCCGAACTGGCCGGTAGCGCCGACGAGCAGACGTTCTACAAGACCGTGTGGAGCACCGACAACGGGGTGATCTCGGCAGGCTTCGGTCTCGCGCGGGCACAATCGGCGGCCGGCGAGCGTGACGCCGCGGTGCGCACCCTCGACGAAGTGCCCGCCACCTCACGGCATTTCACGACGGCACGGCTGACGAGCGCGGTGACGCTGCTGTCGGGCCGCTCCAGCGGAGAGATCACCGAACAGCACATCCGCGATGCCGCGCGCCGGGTCGAGGCACTACCCGACACCGAACCGCGCGTGCTGCAGATCCGCGCCCTGGTGCTCGGCACCGCGATGGACTGGCTGGCCGACCACACCGCGAGCACCAACCACATCCTCGGGTTCCCGTTCACCGAACACGGCTTGCAACTGGGCGTCGAGGCGTCGCTGCGCAGCCTCGCCCGCGTCGCGCCGACGCAAGCACACCGGTATGCGCTGATCGACCTGGCGAACAGCGTGCGGCCCATGTCGACGTTCTGACGACGAAATCCGTAGGTAAAGCGTCTATACCTTAACAAGCCAGTCAATTTCACCTGGACCGACTGTCGCGACATTATGGTCAACCTACGAATTTCGTAGTATCGTCGACGCCACGCTTTGAGACCTAGGGCCGCTTTCCCCATTCCCCCGGCATCTCGCCTCCAGGGAGGCCTCCGATGGACAGACGACGGTGAGCACACAGCGCGTGTTCCGTCCGGACCCCGCACAGTTCGACCTGCGCGAGGAACATCACCGCGCGACGTTCTCGGCCTGCGAGCTGCCGCCGCACACGGTGCTGATCACCATCCACGGCGAAATCGACGCCGCCAACGCCACCGCCATGGCGCTCTACGTCGAGAAGCGACTGGGCCAGTCCCGCAAACTGATTCTCGACCTGCAGACCGTGGAGTTCTTCGCCGCATCGGGATTCGCCGCGCTGGTGCGCGTGGAGGTGCTGTGCCGGCGGGCCGGTGTGCGCTGGTCGCTGCTGGCCGGCACCCATGTGCTGCGGATGCTGCGGGTCTGCGACCCGGACCGCGAGCTACCCGTCGCTGCCGGCGCCGCCAAGTACGTCCGCACACGCCCGAGCGATCGCAAGCTCCTCGTCGGTCGGGATCACTAGCACCGTCGTCCGTGCACCGTCGGCCGAGATCCGTCGCGCCGCCCGCGACGGGCTCTCGTTGAGATGCTCGTCGATCTCGATGCCGAACGCGGTGAGCCCGGTCAGCGCGTCCCGGCGCACCACGGCGTCGTTCTCCCCCACACCCGCGGTGAACGTGATGACGTCGACGGCCCCGAGCACCGCGACGTAGGCACCGACGTACTTGCGCAACCGGTGGATGTAGACGTCATAGGCCAGCCGGGCGTCCGCGTCGCCCGCGTCGATGCGCCGGTGCAGTTCCCGGAAGTCGATCTCACCACCGAGGCCGCGTACGCCGGAGCGGCGGTTCAGCATGGTCTCGATGTCCTCGACGGACATGCCCGCTTCCCGCCACAGATACATCACGATGCCCGCGTCGACGTCACCGGAGCGGGTGCCCATCACCAGCCCCTCCATCGGCGTCAGCCCCATCGACGTCTCGACCGGCCGTCCGCCGACGATCGCCGATGCCGACGCACCGTTGCCCAGGTGCAGCACGATCTGGCGTAGCGAGGTGAGCCGGACATCGAGATAGCGGGCAGCCTGCTCGCTGACGAACTGGTGCGACGTGCCGTGGAATCCGTAGCGCCGGATGTGCCACTCGTGCGCCACGTCGCGGTCGATGGCGTAGGTGGCGGCCTCGGGCGGCAGATCGTGGAAGAACGCGGTGTCGAACACCGCGACGTGCGGGAGGTCGGGCAGAGCCTGGCGGGCCACCTCGATGCCGAGCAGCGCGGGTGGGTTGTGTAGCGGCGCGAGGGCTGAGAGCTGTTGCAGCCGTTGCACGATGGCGTCGTCGATGACGGTGGGTCGGTACAGGTCGGGGCCGCCGTGGACGACGCGGTGCCCCACGGCGACCAGCCCGAGTTCGTCGAGGTCGTGGCCGTCCTGCGCCAGTGCGGCGAAGACCGCGTCGAGCGCGGCGCGGTGGTCGGGCACCTCTGGATCGTCACCGATCCGTTCGACGATCCCGTCGGCCACCGTCACTCCGGACATCGGTTGCACGACGGAGTATTTCACTGACGACGAACCGGAGTTGAGCACCAGGACGGAATCGGTCATCTCGGGTGCCCCTGCGCCTGGATCGCGGTGATGGCCACCGTGTTGACGATGTCTTCGACCAGCGCACCGCGGGACAGGTCGTTGACGGGTTTGTTCAGACCCTGCAGCACCGGGCCGATCGCGATGGCACCGGCGCTGCGCTGGACGGCCTTGTAGGTGTTGTTACCGGTGTTCAGGTCGGGGAAGATCAGCACCGTCGCGCGCCCAGCGACAGCCGAGTCGGGCATCTTGGTGGCCGCCACCGACGGCTCGACGGCCGCGTCGTACTGAATCGGGCCTTCCACCAACAGTTCCGGGTCTCGCGATCTGACCAATTCGGTCGCCTTCCTGACCTTCTCGACATCGGCGCCACTGCCCGACGTCCCGGTCGAATAGGACAGCATGGCCACCCGCGGCTCGATGCCGAACTGGGCCGCGGTGCGCGCCGAGGACAGCGCGATGTCGGCGAGCTGCTCGTCGGTGGGGTCGGGCACGATGGCGCAGTCACCGTAGGCGAGCACCTTGTCGGCCAGGCACATGAAGAAGATGCTCGACACGGTCGAGGTGTCGGGCAGCGTCTTGATGATCTCGAACGCCGGCCGCACCGTGTGCGCGGTCGTGTGCCGGGCCCCGGAGACCATGCCGTCGACCATGTCGTTGTGCACCAGCATCGTGCCGAAATACGAGACGTCGTGCATGGTTTCGCGAGCCCGCTCGACCGTCACCCCCTTGTGCTTACGCATCTCGGCGTACTGCTCGGCGAACCGGTCACACAGCTCGCTGCGCTGCGGATCGAGGATGTCGGCAGCGGCCAGGTCCACCCCGAGCTCGGCCGCCCGCGCCCGCACCTGCTGCTCGTCACCGAGGATCGTCAGGTCGGCGACGTTGCGCTTGAGCAGTCGGCCGGCCGCCTGCAGGATGCGGTCGTCGTCGCCCTCGGGAAGAACGATGCGGCGGCGGTCGGTGCGCGCGCGGTCGAGGAGCTGATGGGTGAACATCTGCGGGGTGACCACGGACGGAACCTGAATGGTCAAGCGGTCCAGCAGGTCTGCGGTGTCGACATAGGTGTCCATCAACGCCAGCGCCGTGTCGACCTTGCGGGGCGATTCCGTGGTCACCCGGCCCCGGGTCGCCGCGACGCGGCTGGCGGTCTCGAACGTGCCGAACCGCGTCTGCAGGATCGGCACCCGCAACCCCAGTCCGCGGACCAGCGCGTCGATGGCCGGGTGCAGCGCCAGACCACCGTTGAGGATGACGCATGACAGCGACGGAAACCCCTCAGCCGCATGAGCACTCAGCACGGCCAGTACGACGTCGGAACGGTCCCCAGGGGTGATGACGGCGACGCCCTCGGTCAGCCGTTCCAGCACGTGCTCGGCCGTCATCCCGGCGACCAGAACGTCCTCGGCCTCGCGCACCAGCAGCGCATGATCGCCCTGGACCACCGAACCCTCGACGGCGGTCTGCAGTTCGGCGACCGACGGCGCCACCAACAGCGGCTCCTCGGGCAGCACGTAACTGGGTGGCTGCAGCGCGGTCAGCGCATCGGCGACCTGACCCAGCTGGGCGGGATCGCAGCGGTTGACCACGACGGCCGCGGTGTGCGCGTGCTGGGCGGCGATCTCGTCGATGCAGAGCGCGACGACCTGCGCCACCTGCTCCGGGGTGCGGCCCAGCCCCTTGACCGCGAGCACGACCGGGGCGCCGAGGTTGGCCGCGATCCGCGCATTGGTCGACAGTTCACTGGGGGTGGCGACGTCGGTGTAGTCGCTGCCGACGATCAGCACCGCGTCGCACCGGTCGGCGACCTGGTGGAACCGGTCCACGATGTCGCCGAGCGCGGCGTCGGGGTCGTCGTGCAGCTGCTCGTAGCTCACCCCGACGCAGTCTTCGTACGACAGGCCTGCGGTGGTGTGGGTCAGCAGCAGTTCGAGGATGTAGTCGCGGCCCTCGCTGATGCGGGTGATCGGCCGGAACACGCCGACACGGGCCACCGTCGCGGCCAGCCTGTGCAGGATGCCCAGCGCGATCGTCGACTTTCCGGTGTCTCCCTCGGGTGAGGCGACGTATATCGCTGTTGCGGTCTGGGGAGCGTCGGGCACACCGAAAGCCTGCCCGATCCCCCGCCCGATGGCCAGTGCGGTGGCCGGCGCGGTGGCCATCGGCACACGTTACGGAACCGCGGGGATCGAATTTACTCAGCGGTAAGTTGTCAAAGTTTGCTGAACCTGGTTCACTCCGTACAACGTGCTGACCAAGACGTTAATTTGCTCCACATTTGACATCGCTGAAATCGCACGGCCCGACATTTTCTCGACAGTGAGGCTCCCATGTCCGTCCTGGACCTGCGCGGCACGACCGCCCTTGACGTGCTGCCGAGGGTCGGTGCGGCAGCCACCGGAGCCGTGCGGCTCGGCCCGTTCCAGGTGCGCATGCTCGCCGCCGCCGCGCTGGCGGTTGCGGGTTGGGCGCCCCTGTACCTAGGAGTCCTGGCAGATCTCCCGGGCGGATCGCGCGCCGCGTACCTTCTCGCCGTCCCCGTTCTGCTGGCCGTGCTGGCCGCCGGCTACCGGACCCCGCCCTGTGGCGTCGGCGACGCCGAGTCGGACTGGATCGTCGCAGTCCTCCTCGGCGTCGCCGGCATCACGGCGATCGAGGTCCTCACTGACCGACTGCCCACGCTCGCGGGGCTGTGGCGGCTGCCCGCCCTCAGTGGCGTGGTCTGGTTTGCGTGTGTGCTGATCGTGCTCTTCGGTGTCCGCCACGCGGTGCGGATGTGGATGGTATGGGTGTTCGCGGTGGCCGTGACCACCCCGCTGCCCTTCCTGCTGCTCACCGCGGAGCTCGGCGGCAGCGACAGCGCGGCGATCGCCGTGTCGGCAGGCATCGGCGCGGCGGCCGTCGCGCTCGCGACACCCGACGCGCCGTGGCGGCTGCGCACCGTCGCGACGCTGATCTGCCTCGGCGCCGGGCTCCTGATCGCGTGGGCCTGGTCGACCGAGGCAGGCCTGATCACCCCTGCTGTGCTGGTCACCGGCGTCCTGCCCGTGCTCGCCATCCTGGTCGTCCATGCCCGGGTGGCGACGAGCTCCGTGCCACTGTCGTTTCCGTTGCCCCAGCGGTCCACGTCGTCGATGGCGCTCCTGGCCTGCCTGGCCGCAGTGCTCGCGCTCGTCGGCGTGCGGTCGGACTCAGGGCACAGCGCGGAGGCCTCGGTCAGCGGCGCGTGGATCGAGCGCACGGCGTGGGGTGCGCCACGCGAGTTCCCGTTCATCACGCGCTACCTCGGCCCGCACAGCACGCTGCAGCGGTTCTCGATGCTCCCGGTCGACGGCCTACCCGCCGCCGCCGTCGACGTGATGAGCACGCCCGATGCCGGCGCTCTGCGGGACCTGGCCGATGCGGTCTGGTATCCGTCGGCCCGTCCGCTGGACTACCGCGCTGCGGGCGGAGACGGCCTGCCCGCCGGCGCGCGTGTCCTGCACAGCAACGCCGACGCCGTGACCAGCGGCGCCGACACGCCCTGGTACGCCGTGACGTGGACATGGACGAGCGGGCCGGTGCACCAGCGCATCACCGTGATCGTCAGCCAGTCGCTCACCGGATCCATCCCGCCGCCCGCTCCGGCCCCGTTGTCGCTGCCCGACACGTCCGTGCGGCCACTGCTGTGGCTGGCACGCCAGCAGCCCGACGACACCGGCGGGATCGATGATCTGGTCGCGGCCCGTGTCCGCACCGTCGTCGATCAGGTGAGCACCGCGGTGGCCCGCAGCAGCGACGAGCACACCGGTGTCTGAACGGCTGGCGGCGCATCTGTCGGCGCGCTCTCTGCTGGGCCGCCGCACGCTGGTGCGCGCCGGCCTGGCGCTGACACCCGTCGTGGCGGCGCTGGCCTACTGGCCGCACCTGCTTCTGCCCGCCGTGACCGCGCTCGTCGCCCTGCTCTACCTGGTGTCGACGCTGGACCGAAATCTGCTGCTGCTCCGCGGTCTTCGTGCGTCAGCGCTCGTGCGTATCGACGCCGACGAGGCACTGACGATCCCCGATGACGAGCTGCCCGTCTACACCGTGCTGCTGCCTGTCTACGACGAGCCCTCTATCGTGAGCAACTTGATCAACGGTGTCGGCAAGCTCGACTACCCCGCCGACAAGCTCGAAATCCTGCTGCTGGTCGAAGAAGACGACATCGCCACCCAGACCGCGCTGCTGGACGCAGATCTGCGCTCGGTGCGCGTGGTGATCGTTCCGGACAGCCAACCCAAGACCAAACCCAAGGCCTGCAACTACGGTATGTCGCTGCCGGACCTGCGCGGCGAGCTGCTCACGATCTACGACGCCGAGGACATCCCCGATCCGCTGCAACTGCGCCGCGCCGCAGCGGCTTTCCGGCGGATGCCCGCCGACATCGGATGCCTGCAGGCGCGGCTGGGCTACTTCAACGAACGACAGAACCTGCTGACCCGGTTCTTCTCCCTCGAATACGACCAGTGGTTCGGTGTGGTACTGCCCGCGGTCGAACAGGCCCGCTGCGTGGTCCCCCTGGGCGGGACGTCGAACCACATGCGGACATCGGTCTGGCGCGACATCGGCGGCTGGGACGAGTTCAACGTCACCGAGGATGCCGATCTCGGTGTCCGGCTCGCCCGGCACGGTTACCGCACCCTGATCCTGGACTCGATCACGTTGGAGGAAGCCAACTCCGACGTCGTCAACTGGATCCGGCAGCGGTCCCGCTGGTACAAGGGCTACCTGCAGACGATGCTCGTGGCCCTGCGCGATCCCGTCGGATTGCATCGCACCATCGGCACCAAAGCCACGCTGCGCCTGATCAACATGACCGGCGGTGTCCCGTTGACCAGCGCGGTGAACGTCCTGTTCTGGTTCGCGCTGATGGTGTGGGTGCTGGGCCGGCCGCCGTTCATCGAGGTGCTCTTCCCGCCGCTGACCTACTACGTGTGCCTGACGCTGTTCCTCGTCGGCTCCCCGCTGTCGGTCTACTGCGGCGTGATCGTCACCCGCGCACTCGGTAAACCGCACCTCTGGTGGGCCGCACTGCTGACCCCGCTCTACTGGGTGCTGCAGTCCGTCGCAGCACTGAAAGCGATCTACCAGTTGGTGTTTCGGCCGTCCTTCTGGGAGAAGACCGTGCACGGACTCAGCCACCCCCTCGACACCCCCACCACGGAAGGTTCCCCCCGATGACGCTGCGGCTCCCCACGCGCTTCCTCCGCCTCGCCACCGCCACTGGGGTGGCGGCCGCCCTCGCGGTGCTGCCCGCCGTCGCTCCCGCCGCCGCCGACCCGTACGTCGAGGCGGTGTCCGGACCCTCGGTGTCCCCGGCGATCGGCTGGGCGCAGCTGGGCCTGTCGGACCGGATGGACATCGTCGGCGCGAATCTACCTGCGGACACATCCGTTCCGGTGCCCCTCGGGGTGGTCCCGTCAGTCCTGACCGGTGAGGTGGGCTCGATCGTCGACGTCACCGATGGCCGGGTGGACGTGCTGGACGGCCGCGGTGTCGTGCTCGGGGTCATCCCTCTGCCCGCGGGCGCGATCAGCGTTCCGTTCACGATCGACACCTCGGCCGCGCAGGTGGTCGACGGACGCGCGAAGCTGAGCTTCGTCGTCCGCGATTCCGGTCCGGCCGCGACGATGTGCACCCAGCCGCCCGCGGTCACGCTCAGCCGGTTGGCCACCACGTTCTCCGGCCCCGCGCCGGACCCCACCACCGTCGCCGGCTTCCTGCCCGGCTACCTCGATCGCGTGGTCGTCCGCGTCGGCACCGCTCCGTCCCCCGCCGTCCAGCAGGCCGCGCTCGATCTCGTCGCCAAGCTCACCCGGCTCTACCGCCCGATGCCGGTGCGCATCGACGTCGCGCCGGGTGACGAGCCCGGAGTCCTTTCGCTGCAATCACTCTCGGGCACCACGCGCGTCATCGACATCCGCGAGGGAGGCCGCCCGGGTGTCACCGTCGAGAATCCGGGGACGCCGGCAGCCGTACTCGCGATCACCGGCACCGGTGAGCAGCTCGCCACCCAGGTCGGTCTGTTCACCGACCGGCGAATCGGCCTGGCGCAGGGCAATTCGGCGATGCTGGTGTCCAGCCGGGACGCATCCGAACTGTCCTCGACCATGAAGACGTTCGGTCAGCTCGGCATCTCGGCGCAGACGTCCGTGGCCGGCACCGCCACCCTCTACACCGGTTTCGACGCCGCCGCGTTCGGCGTCGGCGCGATCAACGGCGCCGCGGTGCACCTCAAAGCCCACTACACCCCGGTCGTGGGCGGGGAGGGATCGGTGCTCGTGCGCTCCGGTGACACCGTGCTGGCCACCCACACGCTCGACGGCTCCGGCACACTCGACATCACCGGCGACATTCCGGCCGAATCGATCACCTCCAACGTGGGCCTCGCTCTGGAACTGCGCTACATCCCGCGGCAGGACTGCCCGCCGCTCAACGACCGGGTCACGTTCTCGATCGATCCGCAGTCGACGGTGACGGTGCGACCCGGCGCGGGCAATCGCGGCGGCTTCTCCGCGCTGCCGATGGCATTCACCCCCGACTTCGAGGTGGCCATCGACAGCCCCGAGCATCTGCGGTACGCCGCCGCGGCGCTCAACCTCATCGCCCAGCAGACGCAGATCACCCTGCATCCCCGGGTCACCCAGCTCGCCGACACGGCGTCCTCGGGGTCGAGCGCACTGGTGGTGAGCGGCGGGCAGGAGCTGGCCGACGCCGGGATGCACCCGCCGCTGCTGCCCGGAGCGTCCGACACCGTCAATGTCGGCGACGGCGGCTATGCCTCGGCGACAACGGAAGTCGACCTGCATGCTCCCCTCGGAATGGTGCAGGCGTTCACCGATCGCGGCCGCTCGGTGGTGGCGGTCACCGGAACCGGTGACTGGACGCTGGTCGATGCCACCCTCGACCACGTCCGCGGCCTGCCGAACCGCTGGGGCTCCCTGACCGGTGATGTCGTCGCCACCGGGATCGCCGGCCAGACGGTGTCACTGTCGGTCAACGAAGGCGACTCCATGCCCCACCAGCCCGCCCCCGGTACGGGGTGGCAGTGGTGGGCCTGGGCGAGCATCGCCACCGTCGGCGCCGCAGCCGTCGCCGCCGCCGCGACCGTGCTGATCCGTCACCGCCGCCGCGCGTGAACCCGTCGCGCCGGCGGCACGGCGTCGCACTTTTCGGTGCCCTCGGCCTGCTCTATGCCGTGGTCGGATCGGTGTTGGTGCTCCGGTACAACATCTTCGAACCCGACGCACCGAACCGCGTGGCCAACGCCGGCTTCGCACTGCAGTCGCGCCACCCCCATCTGTCGGCCATCGGGTTCGTGTGGAACCCGTTGCCCAGCCTGGTGGAGTTGCCGCTGGTGTGGTTGAGCCAGTGGCCCGGATTGTCGGTGCTGAAACACGCCGGGCTGGCCGGGGTCGTCCAGAGCGCGGCCTTCATGTCCGGTGCGGCGCTGATGGTGCGGCGGATCGCGTTCGACGTGGGCGTGCCCGCGCTCTGGCGGCGCGTCGCCACCGCCGGATTCGCGCTGCACCCGATGATCGTCATCTACGGCGCTTCCGGTCTGAGCGAAGCGGCGCAGATGTTCTGCCTGCTGTGGTGCGTCCGCTACCTGATGCGCTGGTGCACCAGCCGCTGGGTGGGCGACCTCGGCTGCGCCGGAATGGCTTTGGGGGTGGGCTATCTCGCGCGGTACGAAGTGATCCCCGCCGCAGCGGCCGCGGTGGTGCTGGTCGCGGTGCTGACGTGGCGGCGCTCCACACGTGGGGGTCGGTGGTCTGCCACCGCGATCGATGTCGTGATCATCGCATTCCCGGTCGTGACAGCGTTTTTCGCGTGGGCGATCACCGGCTGGATCATCAACGACGAGTTCTTCGCCACGATGTCCTCACAGTACGGAAACGCCAGCCAGGTGGCGGGCCGGCTCGCTCGGGGAACCGCCGATGCCGGGGCGCAGTGGCCGGTGGTCGCCTCGCGGCTGTTCGGCATGCAACCGCTGACCGGGGTCGCCGTCGCCGTGGCGGTGGTGGTCGCCGCGACACAGAGGCGCGCAGCGCCACTCGTCCCGGTCGTCGTGTTCGGTGGCACCTTGACTTTTGCCGCGGTCGCACAACACGATTCGCTGACGTTCGGGTGGTTCCGGTTCTACCTGCTGGCGATCCCGCTGGTGATCTGCGTCGCGCTGGCCTGCTGGGAGAAGCAGACGGCCGTCAAAGCCGTGGCTGCCGCACTGGTCAGCGCGTCGGTGGTCGTGGCGATACCGGTGACGACGCCGTTGATCGTGGACCAGGACGTCGCGTACGGCCAACTGGAGGCGGGCTTCGCCTCACTGGTCGATCCCGAAGCCCATCCCCCGGGCGAGGACCCGGCCCGGCGCCGCCTGCTGAGCGAACGGCGCCTCGCGCAATGGTTCGACAGCAGGCAGTTGCCGGAGGGCTCGGTGCTGATGGACACGTTCCTCACGTGGGGTGTGTGGCTCTCCTCCGAGCATCCGAAGCAGTTCGTCATCACCAGTGACTACGACTTCGTCGCGGCCCTGAATCGGCCGTGGGACTTCGGTATTCGCTACATCGTCGCAACCAATCCGAAGCGCAACGTCCCCGATGCGCTCAACCGCCGCTACCCGTCGCTGTGGGACGACGGCGCAGGGATCGCGGCGCTCGGGTACACCACCGACGGACCCACCTCTGACGAGATGTTCCGCGTGTACCGGACCACCGGCCGGCCGGTACCGCCCGATCAGCTCGCGGTCATGTCGACCGGCAGCCTCACGGTGGCCAACAGGCCCAGGTGATCTGTGCCCGCCACGTCCACCGTCGACACCGACTGGGCGTCGGCGTTCTTGACCAGGATGTGGTCGATGCCCAGAAGTGGTGGTACGAAACGATTCTGCGGATAGGTCCGCAGCAAGCCACCGCCCGCGACGGCGTTGCTGTAACCCCCGGTGAGCAACGCGCGGAACGGGGCCATGTCGGCGGTGGAGTTGTAGTCACCGGCGACGATCACCGCACCCGCACCCGCCGTGCGACCGAGTTCGGACAGCGTCTGCGGCAGCCGCGCGATGTCATCGCGCCAGTGGCGGATGTCCTGCGGCCACGGCGCGGCCAGATGCACCGACAGCACGGTGGCGTCCACCCGCACGCCGGGAATCCGGATGCGGGTCCCGATCATCGGCAGCGAATAGCCGTCGATGCGACCGGAATCCACGATCGGGAAGCGACTCCAGATGCCGATGCCGGACGCCACCTCGGCGGGCACGATCACCCGGTAGGGGAACACGGTGTCCAGGCCTGCCCGGGACAGTCCGGCCGCCGCCTGCGGCGTCATCTCCTGCACGGCGACGATGTCGGCCCGCTGGCCGGCCAGAGCCGAATAGGAGGCCGTATCCACCTGTCCCATCGCCAGATTCGTGGTGAGCACCCGCACACTGACGGTGGGCAGCTGCGCCGCTGCGGGAGCGCGGTATCTCGGCAGGTACAGCAGGACGGTCGCGACGGTCAGCGCCACGGCCACGACGACGAGCAGCCAGCGCCGGCCGACGAGCAGCAGGACGGCGGAGACCGGGGCCGCCAGCAGCAGGTACGGCGCCGCCGCGGCGGCGATCAGCAGCGGTTGATTCGACAGCGGCAGGAAGCGGACGGCCATCCCTGCCGCGGCGACGGCGAGGCCGAGCAGGCCGAGCACCGTCGCGAGGACGCGGATCATCCCAGGCGGCGCAACCGCGGTTCGAGATCGCGCTGGAACAGTTCCAGGAAGCGCTTCTGGTCGTGGCCGGGGGCGTGGAACACCAGATGGTTGAGGCCCCACCCGACGTAGTCCTTGACCTTGTCGACGGCCTCGTCCGGATCGGAGGCGACTATCCAGCGCTTGGCCACCTGTTCGATCGGCAGCTCGTCGGCGGCCTTCTCCATCTCCATCGGATCGTCGATGGAGTGCTTCTGCTCGGCGGTCAGCGACAGCGGTGCCCAGAAGCGTGTGTTCTCCAGCGCCAGTTCGGGATCCGTGTCGTAGGAGATCTTGATCTCGATCATCCGGTCGACGTCGTCGGGGTTCTTGCCGGCGGCCTCGGCGCCTTCGCGCATCGCGGGGATCAGCTTGTCCTTGTAGAGCTCCTCGCCCTTGCCCGAGGTGCAGATGAAACCGTCACCGGCCCGACCGGCGTACTTGGCCACCTGCGGACCGCCGGCGGCGATGTAGATCGGGATGCCGCCCTCGGGCACGTCGTAGATCGAGGCGCCTTTGGTCTTGTAGTACTCGCCGTCGAAGTCGACCCGGTCACCGAGCCACAGTTCGCGCATGAGCCGCACCGACTCGCGCAGCCGGGCGTAGCGCTCCTTGAACTCGGGCCACTCCCCCTCGTAGCCGGTGGCGATCTCGTTGAGCGCCTCGCCGGTGCCGACACCGAGGAAGATGCGATCGGGATACAGACACCCCATCGTGGCGAAGGCCTGCGCGATGACGGCCGGGTTGTAGCGGAACGTCGGGGTGAGCACCGAGGTGCCCAGCACGAGCCGCTTGGTGCGCTCGCCGACGGCGGTCATCCAGGCCAACGAGAACGGTGCGTGCCCGCCCTCGTGGCGCCAGGGCTGAAAGTGGTCACTGACGGTGGCGCTGTCCATGCCGTGTTCCTCGGCCAGCACCGCGAGTTCGACGAGTTCACGAGGCGCGAACTGCTCCGCCGACGCCTTGTAGCCCAGTTTCAGTTCAGCCATACCTATGTTTCTACACTCGCGTCATGACCCTGGGTGTCTCGGCCGTCACCGACCGCGTGCACATCGCGGCGACCGACCTCGTGAACTGGACGCTGGTGGCCGATGACGGCGGGGTGATGCTCATCGACGCCGGTTATCCCGGTGACCGCGACGACATCCTGGCGTCGCTGTCCGGACTGGGTTTCGGGGCGTCGGACGTGCGGGCGATCCTGCTGACGCATGCTCACGTCGACCATCTCGGTTCGGCGATCTGGTTCGCCCGCGAGCACGGCACGCCCGTCTACTGCCACAGCGCCGAGGTGGCGCACGTTCGGCGGGAGTACCTCGAGCAGGCGTCACCTCGCGACGTCCTCGCCCGCGCCTGGCGCCCGTCATATCTGCTGTGGTCGTTGGCGCTCGTGCGCAACGGTGGCCTGACCCACGAGGGCATCCCGTCGGCGCAACCGCTGACCGACGAGGTGGCAGCCGCGCTGCCGGGGACGCCGCAGATCATCGCGACGCCCGGGCACACCGGCGGGCACTGCTCGTATCTGGTGGATGGTGTGCTGGTCAGCGGCGATGCACTGGTCACCGGGCACCCGCTGGCACCGCGCCCCGGTCCGCAGCTGCTGCCGTCGCTGTTCAACCACGACGAGCAGCAGTGCCGGCGCAGCCTCGACGTGCTGGCGCAGGTGCAATCCGAGGTGCTGCTGCCGGGCCACGGACCCGTGTGGCGGGGGCCGGTCGCGGAGGCTGCCCGAGAGGCCTACGCCGCCGCGGCGAAGCCGTGAATCAGACCAGAGTGTCGTAGCCCAGCAGGAAGATCGCGGTCAGGACCAGGCCGCAGGCCAGGACGATCGAGGGCATCAGGATCATGGTGTCGAGTTCGTCGTCATTGAGGACGTCGTCGTCGAAGCGGCCGAACAGCACGCGGGCGATGCCGGTGCGGCGGAACAGGCGCACCATCCGCTGGACACCCTCGGAGTACCGGCGGCGGCCGACGAAAACGCGGGAGACCCCGCCGAACACGAAGGTCAGCGCAGCGGCGGCCACCATCAACCAGCCCACGCTCGCCTGCGACACATCGGCCAGCCTATAGCGCGTTTCTAGGCGAAGACCTTGAGAAAGGCGACCGGGTACGTCTCACCGTCGTACGGCAGCGGCTCGTCGAGGCGGGTGTATCCCATCGAGTGATACAGCGCTTCGGCTTCGGGCTGGCGGTCCCCGGTGGTGAGGTAGACCCGGCGGTAGCCGCTCGCGGCGATCGCCGCTTCCAACCGACTCACCAATGCTCTGCCATAGCCGCGGCGCCGGTGGCCGCTGTCGGTCCAGATCCGTTTGAGCTCTGCGGTGGTGTCGTCGAAACGGCGGAACGCACCACCGGTGACGGGCCGGCCGTCGACGAGCCCGATCAGCAGTCCGCCCGACGGTGGGTCGAACTCGGCGGCCGGGTATCCGCGCAGCCAGGCGTGTACGCGGTCCCGCTGGCCGCCGTAGCGGTCGGCGTACTCGACGGCGAGCTCGTCGATCAGCGGTGCGGCGAGGGGATCGTCCTGGCCGACGGTGACGAAGCGCAGCCGCTGATCGAGTCTGTCGTGTAGTTGGTCTGCGGTGACGGCCCAGCCGTGGTCGTGGTCGTCGACGGCCTCGGCGGGCAACAGGGTGTGCTCGATGGACATCAGGGTGTCGTGGTCGCCGTGGGGTTCGAACGTGACGTCGACGATGCTGGTGGCCGTCGGATCGGACCACCCCGAGTGACTCCAGGTGAAAGTGAGTCGCCGCGGTCGGTCGACGGCGAGGAACTGACCGGTGAGCAGGACCGAGCGGCCCGCGTCGTCGACGTCGAAGCGGACCCGTCCGCCGACGTAGGGCTCGACGGTGACCGCGACGCAGTGCGTCGGCCGCGGACACATCCAGTCCATCAGGGCGTCGGGGTCCAGCCATTCGTCGAAGACGACCTCCGGTGCAGCAGGCATCACCCGGCGGACCTGCACGACGGGGCGGGTCATCGAGTCTTCGCCTTCTTGCGGAGCCGCGCGGAGAGCGCGTCGGCGCGGGTGGACCAGAACTCGGTCTGCTCGTCGATCCACTGCCGCGCCGGGGACAGTCCTTCGGGGGTCAGCGAGAGCCAGTGCTCGCGGCCCCGGATCTCCCTGCGGACGAGCCCGGCGGACTCCAAGACTGCGACGTGCCGGGACACTCCGGCGAAGCTCATCGGCAGCGGCTCCGCGAGGTCGGTGATGCGCGCGTCACCGTTGCGCAGTGCTTCGAGGAGCTGCCGTCGCGTGGGATCGGCTAGGGCGGCATAGGCGCGATCGAGGAGATCTTCAACCATTGTGTTGACTATAGCGGCGTGGGGTGGTGTGCTGACATTCAACTGAAGTGTTGAATATTCGGAGGATGGCGTGGGAATGGAACCTCGGATCGTGTCGACGGACGACTGGCAGAAGGCGTTGGCGGCGATGCTGATTCGGGAGAAGGAGGTCACGCGGGCACGCGATGAGCTGGCCGCGATGCGACGCCGGATGCCGTGGACGCCGGTGACCAAGGAGTACCGATTCTGTGGCCCCGACGGGACGGTGACGCTGCGAGAATTGTTCGCGGGCCGGCGGCAGTTGATCGTGTATCGGGCGTTCATGGACCCCGAAGTGAGCGGTTGGCCGGATCGCGGCTGTG
Source organism: Mycolicibacterium sp. 018/SC-01/001 (assembly GCF_007096635.1). Classification (GTDB taxonomy): domain Bacteria; phylum Actinomycetota; class Actinomycetes; order Mycobacteriales; family Mycobacteriaceae; genus Mycobacterium. The sequence goes on along the minus strand of NZ_VKAA01000008.1, from coordinate 1,832 downwards.
TGGGATGTTCTCTGATGGCCGACCACGTTGCGGACCTGTCGCACCTGCACGCACGCGACACCACGTTCGTGTACGTGTCGCGCGGTGCGCAGTCCGACATCGCCCGCATCAAGCAGCGTATGGGCTGGAACATGCCGTGGTACACCATGATCGAGGGCGAGGACGGCTTCTTCGATGTGGATTTCGACGTCGATGAATGGCACGGCACCAACGCCTTCATTCGGGACCCGGGCACTGACGAGGTGTTCCGGACGTACTTCGTGAACAATCGTGGGGACGAGGCGTTCGTCGGGACGTGGAATCTGCTCGACATCACAGCGCTGGGGCGCCAGGAGACATGGGAGGACTCCCCGCCGGGCACTCCGCAGACGCCGCCCTATCAGTGGTGGCGGCATCACGATCGGTACGGCTCGCACGAGGAGCGGAACTGCTGTGCGGGCGAGTGACGGTGCGGTGCCGCCGACGGTCGATCGGGAGACGTTCTCCGCCGAGATCGAGCGGCTGCGCATCCGCGAGAAAGCCCATGTGCGGGAGGGCGATGCGATCGCCGCGGCCCGGCGCCGACTGCCGATGGTGGAGGTGGCAGCCGATCTCGCACTGATCGGACCCGAACGGGCGGTCACATTGCTCGACGCGTTCGAGGGTCGGCGACAGCTGATCGCGTACTACTTCATGTGGCACGCGGGACATCCGGCCGCCGAGCAGTGCGAGGGCTGTACGTGGGTGACCAGTCAGGTGACAGAGCTGTCCTACCTCCACTCACGCGACATCACCTATGCGGTGTTCTGCCAGGGCCCGTATCCCGAGAGTGCCCGGTATCGGCAGTTCATGGATTGGGAGGTGCCCTGGTATTCCGCGGTGCCCTCACTGGACGATCTTTTGGTCGGCAGACAGGTCGGGATGATGCACATCGTTTGCTATGTGCGACAGGGCGATCGGGTGTTCGAGACGTATTGGACGACGCTGCGCGGTGTCGAGGCGATGGACAACAGCTTGGCGCTGATGGACTTGACCGTCTACGGACGACAAGAGTTCTGGGAGGATTCGCCGCAGGGGTGGCCCCAGGCGTGGGCGGTCGACGGATCGAACACGCGCGTCGACGGACGGCCCGCCGCACAGTGGTCTCGGTTGCGGGCTGGCCGGTCTGACGACGTGCACCCCGATCAGAAGGGTGGTGGATCGTTGCCGCTGGGCGGGGGTCGGTAGCTGTCCCAGTACGGTTGTCCTGCAACGGTTTTAGTATTTCCTCGGGCTCGTTCCTGGGCGTTGAGGTGGCGTTCTCTGCGGATGTAGGCGGTGTGGTTTTGGGTGCGGTTGCGGCGGCGGGTGGGCATCATGAGGTGGCGGCCCGGGCCGGGTCGCTGCGCCGTTCCGGTGGGTGGTGGTGGTGCGGTGTTGGTGTTCCAGGAGGGGAACAGCAGCGTCGACAGGGGTGTGGTGGTGTAGGTGTGGCCGGTGGGGCTGATCAGGTGCAGTCGCCCGTCGGGGGTTTGACGTTCACGCCAGCCCTGCCAAAAGGTTTTCAGTAAATGGTGTGGGCGGCAATAGCATTTGGTGTTGCCCGGGTGGGTCGCCCCGAGCGGGTAGGGCACGGTGTGGTCGATGTCGGCGTGGGTGGCGGGGCGGTCGCAGCCGGGGAAGCGGCAGGTCAGGTCGCGGGTGCGCACGAACCGGTCCAGTGCTGTGGAGGGTCGGTAGCCCGGGCTGGTCAGGCAGTCGGTGGGTCCGACGAAACGCATGGTGGCGCCGTGGGCGATGAGTTCGGCCAGCAGCGGTGCGGGCACGATCCCGCCGCCGGGGCCCACGATCAGCGCGGGGCGCGCAGATCGTGC
>NZ_VKAA01000007.1 GCF_007096635.1 Mycolicibacterium sp. 018/SC-01/001 | reverse complement strand
GAGCCAGGATCAAACTCTCCAAACAAAAACCCCGGGACACACCCGGCAGAATTCGAATCAGAAAAATCCGATCACAACAACCAGAAACATCTGGCAAAAAACCGTTGCGCCCCCAAACGGGAAAATGCGGACACAACAAAAAAACAACAAACAAAAACCACCAAACACACTATTGAGTTCTCAAACAACAGCCCCGACCTGACCGCGCACAGATGTCGCGGCGGAAAGCCGCGAACCGGTACTGCGGGCAGATGAGGTCTCTCACCTAAATGAGTGACCTCTCGGGAGTCGGCCGCGCTCTCCGGGCTGGGCCCGTGTCGCAGCGACTCCGATAAGTTACGTCAGGGATAACGCCGAGTCAAATGGCCTGCTAGGAAGGCTTTTTCGACCCTGTCCCCAGCGCGCGCACACCGAGCATGCGTTGACTACTCAAAGCCACAACGTGCGGGCACGTGGCTTTGTTCCCGCGGCTTGTGCGCATCGGAACCCGTGGTGACCAGCCAATTTGTCAGCCCGCCCGCTGAACGCCCGCGATGTTGCGCTTACCGCGGCGCACCACGAGCCACCGCCCGTGGAGGAAGTCCGATTGCTGCGGCGCCCAGTCATCTGTGGCGATCTTCACGTTGTTGACCGAGACTCCCCCTTCGGCGATCGTCCGCCGGGCGGCTCCCTTGCTGGCCGACAGACCGGTCGCCACCAGGAGGTCGACGATCGAATCCTGCCCTGCGGGAGGCACTTCCACGACCTCGTTGTTGCTCGCCTCGCGTAGCGCAGCCGCCAGCGTGCGCTCATCGAGATCGGTCAACTCTCCCCGGCCGAACAACGCCTGGCTCGCATGCTCCACCGCATCCGTTGCCGCCTGACCGTGGACGAGGGTGGTGAGCTCTCGAGCGAGACGGCGCTGGGCGGCGCGCTCGTGGGGTCGCTGCTCGGTCGCTTCGGCGAGCTCCGCGATCTCGTCGGCACCGAGGAACGTGAACCACCGCAGGTATCCGACGACGTCGGCATCGGCGGTGTTGATGAAGTACTGGTACCAGGCGTAGGGACTGGTCATGTCCGGATCGAGCCACAGGCTCCCGCCGCCGGTGGACTTGCCGAACTTGCGGCCCTCGGAATCGGTGACCAACGGAGTCGTCAGCGCATGCACTCCGGCGCCGGCCTTCTGGCGGACCAGCCGGACGCCGGCGATGATGTTGCCCCACTGGTCGGAGCCACCGATCTGCAGCGTGCACCCGTAGCGCTGATGCAGCTCCACGAAGTCGTTGGCCTGCAACAGCATGTAGCTGAACTCGGTGTAGGAGATGCCTTCTCCGTCGAGGCGGCGCCGCACGGTCTCGCGGTCCAGCATGACGTTCACGGAGAAGTACTTGCCGACGTCACGCAGGAATTCGATCGCGGACATCTCCTGAGTCCAGGACAGGTTGTCGGCGATGATCGCGCCGGTCGGCGAACCGTCGAAATCGACGAAGCGCTCCAGCTGCCCGCGAATTCGATCCGCCCACTCGGCGACCGTGTCGGCGGTCTGCAGCGTGCGTTCCCCGACGTCGCGGGGGTCGCCGATCATGCCGGTGGCCCCGCCGGCGAGCACGATCGGGCGGTGCCCGGCCTGCTGAAAACGCCGCAGGGTGAGCAGCGGAATCAGGCTTCCGGCGTGCAGGCTGGGGGCCGTCGGGTCGAACCCGGAATACACGGTGACAGGGCCCGCGGACAGGGCCTCTCCCAGCGCGTCGCGGTCCGTCGATTGAGCGATCAGTCCGCGCCAGTCCAGTTCATCGAGAATCTCAGCACCCACGCAACGAATCTTCCCGCATCAGTCGCTCTGACCCGGAGCGGGTGCCCGCGGGCTGCGTCGGTACGGGGAGACTTCCGAGCGACCGGCCACCCAGAAGCGCCACGGTCGGTCTGCTGCCTTGCTGACCCCGGTTCGGGGTCCCGCCGCGCCCTCCACCGACGGCGCGAGCGAAAGCCGGACCGGCGCAAGCGGATCGAAGAGGTCGAGACCGTTGTCCCCCATCTCGATGCCGAGCGCCGAACACAGATTGCCGGGACCGCGGGCCAGCGCCGATTCCTTGACGAGTTCGCCCCGCCGCGCACGCGCCTGCCCCACACCGTCCTCGATGACGGCAGCACGCAGCAGTACAGCACCGGCGACGCCGTCGGTGGCGCACACGACGTTCGCGCACACATGGATGCCGTGACTCAGATACGTGTACAGATGCCCCGGCGGTCCGAACATCACGGTGTTGCGCCCCCCGCGTCCGCGGTAGGAGTGCGATGCCGCGTCCGGCCACGGCCCGTCGGGCGGTCCGCCGTAGGCCTCGACCTCGACGATCGTCGCTGACACATCGCGGCCTGTCAGGTGTGCACCGAGCAGCAGGCGGGCGGCGCGCACCGGATCGACGGCCAGTCGGGTCGCGGTCGCCGGCGTCACCGGCGCCATCCTACGGAGGCTGTTGACAGCGCCGGCGACGCGGCGCACTATTCATCACATGATGAGTTCATCGCCTGATGAATTGATGGGTTCGACGAGCGTCTCCGCGATCGACATCCAGGACCTGCACGTCCGGCGCGGCGGCAGGACCGCCGTCGACGGGGTTTCCCTGCAGGTAGCGCGCGGCACGATCACCGGCCTGCTGGGTCCGTCCGGTTGCGGCAAGACCACGCTGATGCGCTGCATCGTCGGCACCCAGATCATCGCGAGCGGGACGGTGCGGGTGCTCGGACTGGCCGCCGGGTGTGCAGCGCTGCGCCACCGCGTCGGCTACGTCACCCAGCAGCCGACCGTCTATCCCGATCTGCGGGTCGTCGACAACGTGCGCTACTTCGCCGCGCTCTACGGCAGCGCCGCCGCCGACGTGGACGACGCGATCTCGGCCGTCGGCCTCGAGACGCACCGCACAGCGCTCGCCGGCAACCTCTCCGGCGGTCAGCGCACGCGCGTGTCCCTGGCCGGTGCGCTCGTCGGGCATCCCGAGGTGCTCGTGCTGGACGAGCCGACCGTCGGGCTCGATCCCGTTCTGCGTGCCGAGCTGTGGGAACGGTTCGCGGCGCTGGCCCGTCACGGAACCACGCTCCTGGTGTCCAGCCACGTCATGGACGAGGCAGACCACTGCGGCGACCTGCTCCTGATGCGCGACGGACGGCTCCTGGCGCACACCACACCCAACCGACTCCGAGAGGACACCCAATGTCAGTCGTTGGAAGAGGCGTTCCTGTCCGTCATCCGGCGCGACACCGCAGCCGCACCGGCCTGACGGCGACCCGCCCGGACCTGAATCCGCGCGCCTACGTCGCGACCACTGTCCGCATCCTGCGGCAACTGGCCGGCGATCACCGCAGTGTCGCCATGATCCTGATCGTGCCGAGCCTGATCATCGCGCTGATGTACTTCATGTTCGACGAGGTGCCGACCCGGCCGGGCATGCCGTCGCCCTTCGACGCCGCATGCCTGGTGATGTTGGGTGTCTTCCCGCTGATCGTGATGTTCCTGATCACCTCGATCACCATGCAGCGCGAGCGCGTATCCGGGACCCTCGAGCGCATCCTCACCACGCCGCTGGGACGGTTCGATCTGCTCGCCGCCTACGGCACCGCGTTCTCGCTGGCCGCCGCGGCCCAGGCCACGTTGGCGTGCCTGGTGTCGTTCTGGCTGCTGGGCCTCGACACCGCCGGCAGCCCGGTGTGGGTGTTCGCCATCGCGATCGTCAACGCTGTGCTCGGGGTCGGGCTCGGCCTGTTGTGCAGCGCGTTCGCCCGCACCGAGTTCCAGGCCGTGCAGTTCATGCCGCTGATCATCGCCCCGCAACTCTTGCTGTGCGGCATCATCGTCCCCCGCGCCCAGCTGCCCGAGTGGCTGCAGTGGGTGAGCAACGCGATGCCCGCCAGTTACGCTCTGGAGGCACTCCGCCAGGTCGGCGCGCACGCCGAGCTGACGTCGCTGGCCGTCCGCGACTTCCTGATCGTGGCGGCCTTCGCGGTGTCGGCCCTGGCCCTGGCCGCAGCGACACTGAGACGAAGGACACCGTAGCGACCGTGACGACGGGGCAGGATCGCAAACGTCCGGGACGACCCCCCGGCCCTTCGGACACTCGCGAACGCATCCTGGCCGTCGCTCGAGACCTGTTCGCCCGCAACGGGTTCGACAACACGTCGATTCGATCCATCGCCGGCGGAGCCGGTGTCGATGCCGCGCTGGTACACCACTATTTCGGCACCAAGACACAGCTGTTCGCCGCCGCGATCCACATCCCGATCGACCCCATGACCGTGATCGGCCCGCTGCGCGACGTACCGGTCGACCAGATCGGCCACGTCCTACCGGCGCTGCTGCTGCCGCTGTGGGATTCCGAGATGGGTAAGGGCTTCATCGCCACCCTGCGGTCCCTGCTGGCCGGCAGCGACGTGTCGATGGTGCGCAGCTTCCTGCAGGACGTCATCACGGCAGAGGTGGGTGGCCGGGTGGACGACCCGCCTGGAACAGGACGGATCCGCGTCCAATTCGTGGCGTCGCAGCTGGTCGGCGTCGTGATGGCCCGCTACATCCTCGAGCTGGAACCGTTCAAGTCCCTGCCGGTGGAGCAGATCGCGAAGACGATCGCACCCAACCTGCAGCGCTACCTGACCGGCGATCTCCCCGGACTCGGTTAAGACTCCCCGGCTGCGGCGGCCAGGCGCCGATGCTCGTCATCGTCGACCGTGACGGCTTCGTCGATCAGGAGCACAGGGATGTCGTCGTCGATGCGGTACTTGCGCTGCAGGCGCGGGTTGTACAGGCACCCGTCCACGTACAGCAACGGGCCCCGGTCCTGCGGACAGACGAGCAGGTCGAGCAGTGCAGGGTCGAGGGTCATCCCGTCCGACCGGGCATCGGGAACGGATTGTCGTCGGGATCCTTGATCATCGGGTTGCCCGGGCCCCAGTTCGGACCCATCGGGGCCTGCACGATGCCGGGCGTAGCCGGCGGCACCACCGCAGGCTGCTGAACCTGATTTGAGGCCTGCATCTTCAGCTTGCGCTGCGTCAGCAGCGTCGCCTGGAGAGCCTCCACGAGCGGGCCCTGGTTCGGCCGTTTGTCGAGCGCGTCGACCAGCGCGGCGGTGTTGGCACGCGAGGGCCGGAACCCTTGCATGCGCAGCGTCATCACCTGGTCGATCAGCTTGGATACCTGACCGCCGCCCGACCCGGTCGCGTACTGCTGGTTGATCATCATCAGGACCTGGTCCGGCGACACGGGCGGACGGGCGTCCTCGGTCGACGGCGCGGCGGCCGGATCAGCGGCCGCCAGCGGCGCCGACAATCCCGCGGCCAGGCCTCCGACCAGCGCGGCACCGGCCAATGCGGTCCCGGCGGCGCGGCGCCAGTTGCGTGGTGACATGAATCCTCCTCGGAGTCGCCAGCGCGAGCCTAACAGTGGGTCACGCACCGGGCATCACTACTCAGGTGCCGGCGATCTCGCTGCGAACAGCCGCAGTCAACCGCTTGTACCGATGGGTATCGGCGTCTCGGTACCAGGCGTTACGGGACGCTTTCGGAATGCCCTCGGCCTGCAGCGGTCCTGGGAGCGGACGGTAGGTGGCGGTCAGCGTCATGTCCGCCACGACATGAACGATGTCGGGTGCCGCGCCCACCGGCAGATCGGCCAGCGCTTCTGACACATCGGCCGCGGTGACGCTGCCACCGGGACGCAGCGCCAGCGCCGTCACCGCCAGCGTCTGGTCACCACCGGGAACCGAGTAGGTGACGGACATGTCGACCGCGGCGAGGTGGCCGACCGCGTCGTTGACGGCGGCCGCGAACACCGGCCCCCGCGCGGTGTGGATGACCGCGGCGCGGGTGTCGACGAGCCAATAGTCGCCGTCCTCGTCGCGCCGGAACAGGTACTCCGTGGACACCCAGGTGTCCGCAGGGGCGAACACACCGCGCTTGACCGATGCCAGCGGATCGACCGGACCGCGGGGATGGGCGAGCAGCACACCGACCTCGTTATTGTCGGCGCGGCGGACGAAACCGCGGTCATCCTCGAGGATGAGGTTCTCCTCGGCGTCGTACGCGGCCAGGGCGATCTCGCCGCCGCCGGGCAACGGCCTGCCCTTGCTGCCGACCTTGGCGCCGGCGACGTTGGCCAACACGGCCTGTCCGTCGGTCGTGGCGAAGAACTCGACGACCTTCGCCGGTTCGAACACCTCCACCAGGCGTTCCCACAGACCGCTGGGCATGCCGGACCCGATGAACACCCGCACCGGATGGCTGCCGGTCAGGGAGAACGCGGGATCGTCGATCACCTCCCGCAGCATCGCCCAGGTGTAGGACACCACCGTCACGCCGTACTGCCGGATCTCCTGCATGAAGCGGTCGGGCCGCAGTTCCCGCGACAGCGCGATCCGCGCGCCGGCCACGACCGCGCCGCCCAGGCTCACCAACAGACCGGACTGGTGGTGCAGCGGGGTGAGGCAGTAGACGGTGTCGTTGCGGCTGAGGTTGGCCGCCGACGCCGTGCCGAACGCCGACAGCGCCCAGCGGTAGTTGGTGATCTGGCGGGCGATGATCTCGCCACTGACCGTGCTGAACCCGATGAACGCGAGATCGCGGGCCAGGCCCGGGTTCGGCCGGTACCAGCCGGGCAGCTCGACACGGTCCGGATCGATCTGCTCCATGTCGATCACGCCGGCGTCGTCAGGCAGATGCAGGTCGCGGGACTCGCCGCCGCCGAGCACCAGCACCCTGGTCTCGAGCGTGCGAGCGTCATCCAGATGGCTCGGATCGGCGATGATCTCGGTGACCGCGCCCAGTCGCGCCGCTGCCGCGAGATCGGCGTCGGGCGGCATCAGCACCGCCACGGCACCGAGCCGGGACAGCGCCGCGATCGCGACCAGCGCGCTGGGCCGGGTGTCCATCAACACCCCGACGCGCGCACCCTGACGCACCCCCACCCCGATCAGCCCGCGCACGACGTTGTTGATGCGTCGATCGACGGCCTCGTAGGTGTGCACCCGACCGTCGAACAGCAGCGCCTCACCCTGCGGAGCGTCGCGGGCCTGCTCACTCATGATGCGGCCCAACGAGATTCGAGTGTGATCGTTGACCTGCCCCAGGCGCGCCAGGCGGGGCAGCGTGCGCGCCGTCTCGACCGCGAGCGTGCGCGCCGAGCGGTTCGCTGCGACGAATGCGTCGGCGGCCGACTTGGCCAGGGAGAGCGCCATTTCGGTGGCGGCCGCGGTGCCGTGCGCAAGCCGGGAGGTCAGCGACACCCCGCTCTCCGAGGACTCCGCGGATTGCAACGCCATCGGCGTGACGCCGTCGGGCATGGTGCCCGCACCGTCGAGCCAGCGCACCCACTGCGCCACCGCCGGCCAGGTCTGGCTGGACGCCTTGCTTCCGACGACCAACCCGAAATGACCTGCCCGAATCAGGAATTCGTAGACGTCGGCCCGGGGCGCGGCCCTCTTGATACCGCGCACCGCGGCGGGTTGCCCGATGTCGTCGACCTCGCCGACCACAGCCAGCACCGGGCAGTCGATGTCGGAGAGCGTGACGAGGTCGCCGTGCACGGAGAAGCCGCCGGTCATCATGCGGTTGTGCGCGACGAATTGCTTGAGCAGCTCGGAGATCGCCGGGCCCGACCACGCGATCCACCCGTCGGAGGCCAGGAATCTGCGCTGTTGCTCGCGCGGCAGGAGCGCTTCCCGGTCGTGCAGCTGCAGCAGGAACTCCAGCCGCGACTGGGCGGTCTTGATCGGGTCGAGCATCTGGAAACCGGTGCGCGCCATCCAGCCGGGGATGTCGATGCGACTGAAGACGTGGTCGGCCATGAAGTCGGCGGCCACCGGGGCGATGCTCGCGGGCAGGTTCATCGGCAGCGCGGCCAGGGTGTCGACCGGCGAACCGAACGCGATGATGCTCGCCAGGTCCTTGGAGCGGCGGTATGCGGCGGTCTGATAGGCGAACATGCCGCCCTGCGAATACCCCGCCACGTGCACATCGCGACCGGTCACCGATTTGACCGTGTCGATCGCCTCGCTGAGCGCGACGATGTGGTCGGCCAGCGTGCGCTGCATGCCGCCTTCGACCTTGTCCGGGGAGCCGAAGTCGATCACCCACGGGTCGAGGCCGGCGCGGTGCAGGATGCCGACGGCGCCGTCCTGCCGGGTGACGTCCCACATGTTGGCCGACATCATCATCGGGTGGACCATCAGCACCGGAGAGCCGGCGGGCTTGGCGCCGGGACGGGTGTCGGGCGGGAAGTAGCGGCGCAGCCGGTACATCGGCACGCTCTCCACGATCTGGAACGGTGAGGGCACCGACCCGGTCTCCAGACCGCCGTACCGCAGCACCTCGAGGCCGTTCTGAGCGGTCGCGACCAGCCGGCCGACCGGCCCGGTGATCGCCGACAGATCCACCAACGCCTACTCCCCTAACGCCGACCCGGAACACGTGCTCCCGCCACTGCAGAGGTCATCATGGCACAGCGCAGGCCTATCATTTGCCCCTGATGGCGAACCTGATCAACCTGGAAAAGGTCACCGTGGGCTACGGCACCCGCACGTTGCTCGATGCCGTCAGCCTCGGTGTCGAGGAGGGCGACGCGATCGGTGTGGTCGGCCGCAACGGTGACGGCAAGACCACGTTGCTCAAGGTGCTGACGGGCACGCTGGCCCCCGACTCGGGTCGGGCCACCCACACCTCGGGCCTCTCGGTGGGCTACCTGCGCCAGGCCGACGACTTCGCGCCCGAGGACACCGTGCGCGGCGTGATCGTCGGGGGTCGGCCGGACCACATCTGGGCAGCAGAGCCGAACACCCGCGCCGTCGTCGAACACCTGCTCTCCGGCGTGGATCTCGATGCCCGGGCCGCGGACCTGTCCGGCGGGGAACGGCGTCGCGTCGCGCTCGCCGAGGTGCTGCTGGCCGCCCATGATGTCCTGGTTCTCGACGAACCCACCAACCACCTCGACGTCGAGGTGATCGGGTGGCTGGCCGACCACCTGGCCACGCGGCCGAGCCGCGCGCTGGTGGTGGTCAGCCACGACCGCTGGTTCCTCGACGCGGTCGCCACCAGCACGTGGGAAGTGCACGACGGCGTCGTCGACGCCTACGAGGGCGGCTACGCGGCGTTCGTCCTGGCCCGCGCCGAACGCATGCGGATGGCCCAGGGCACCGAGGCGCGGCGCAGGAACCTGATGCGCAAAGAGCTGGCGTGGCTGCGCCGCGGGCCGCCGGCACGGACGTCGAAGCCGAAGTTCCGCATCCAGGCCGCCAACGATCTGATCGCGAACGAGCCGCCGCCGCGCGACTCACTGGTGCTGCAGCGCTTCGCCACGTCCCGGCTCGGCAAAGACGTGTTCGATCTGCACCGGGTCGGCCTGCAGGTCGGCGATCCGCCGCGCACGCTCCTCGACGGCGTCGACTGGTCGATCGGACCGGGCGCGCGCATCGGACTGGTGGGCGTCAACGGCACCGGCAAGACGTCGGTGCTGCGCCTGCTGGCCGGCGAGCTGTCTCCGACGTCCGGCACGATCAAGCGCGGTCAGACGCTGCGCATCGGCTATCTCAGCCAGGCGCTCGCAGAACTCGATCCCTCGGCGCGAGTGCTCGACGCCGTCGAGAACCGCCGCCGCGTCACTGAACTCGCCGGTGGCCGCGAGATCACCGCCGACACCCTGCTCAAGGACTTCGGGTTCACCGGCGACAAGCTGACCACCCGGCTCGGTGAGCTCTCCGGTGGTGAACGGCGGCGCCTGCAGTTCCTGCGGCTGCTGCTCGACGAACCCAACGTGCTGCTGCTCGACGAGCCGACCAACGACCTCGACATCGACACGCTGACGGTCATCGAGGACTACCTCGACGGCTGGCCCGGCACGCTGATCGTGGTCACCCACGACCGCTACTTCCTCGAACGCGTCAGCGACGTCACCTATGCGCTCACCGGCGGTGGGCGCTGCGATCTGCTGCCCGGCGGGATCGAGCAGTACCTGGACCAGCGGTCGGCTTCCGAGTCGGCCCCGGTGCGGACGGAACCGGCACGCGGGGAATCCGCTGCTGCCCGAGATCGCCGCGCGGGCAAGGAGATGACGCGGATCGAGAACCAGCTCGCCAAGCTCGACGACCGGATCGCCGCGCTGCACGAGGCGATGGCCGACGCCGCGGCCGACCACGTGCGCGCGGGTGAGCTCAACGGTGAGCTCGGCGAGCTGCTGTCCCGCAAGGACGACCTCGAGCAGGCGTGGCTCGAACTGGCCGAGGACGCCGGGTGAACGCGGTGCTGTCCGCTGTGGCCAGACCGTTCGTCCTGTGCTGGCGGCACTGGCCTCAGCTCGCGGCGTGCTACCTGCTGGGGTTGCTGGGACGCCGCGGCGCGATCGAGCTGGCCGCGTGGGCAGGTCACGACAACGACTTCTGGGCGGCGCTGATCATGCCGCTGGCGGGTCTGGCCCGGCTCGGGTCTTATGTCGCGATGTTCTTCGTGCTCCGGTCGGCCATCCCGGTGCTGGCGTCGGCGCCGCCGCGCAGTGCGCGCCGCATCGACGTCTTCACCACCGTGATCGTGCCGTTCTTCGCGATTTACCTGGCCTGGAAGATGTTCGCCGAGGACTGGATCGCCTTCGAGAACGAGGCGCTCGGGTATCGCATCGGCGAGGCGATGAGCAATCCGGGCACCACCGATCTGCACCCTGACTCGCTCCCGGTCGGCACGGCCGCTCTGGTGGTGATCGTGACGGCACTGGTGCTGCGATTCGTGTTGAGCCGCCTGGCGGATCGAATGCCGCGGTGGATGATCGCGATCCGCGTGTACGTCGACGCCCTCTGGGTCTTCCTCGGCCTGAGCTTCGCCGCCACCCAGGACGTGACCTTCTTCGTCAACCCGTCGGGCTGGTTGTCGCAGCGGCGGATCGTCGTGTGGTTCAGCGAGACCCGTGCCGAGCTGTTCTCCCACTTCCGGCCGCTGGAGATCCTGTGGGACGGCGTCACGTGGACGGTGGGCACCGTGTTCGGCGGCGCGACCATCCCGCTGCTGTGGCTGGCTGTGGCCGCGCTCGTCTACGGGGTGTCGATGCCCCGTGACTGGCGCGACGCGGCGCGCCGCGTCGCCGGTCACCGCGCCGACCTCATCTTCGAGCGAGCCGCCACCCCGCAGAAGATGCTGCGGGAGCGCTGGTTACGGCTCTCGGACGTCCGCCGCAACGAGGCGCGCGACGTGCTGCTGTCCAAGCTCGGCAACTACCGGCCGATCGCCGATTCGGCGCGGCTGATCCTGCACGGCGGCGTCCTGGCGTTGGCGCTCTACGTGTTCGGGTATCTCGGACTGGCCTGGCTGGACATGGCCGGCGGCTTCTATCGGCCCGAGGTGCGCGCCGGCTACCTGTTCCGCGGTGCGGCCTGGCTGCTCGGGCCCCATCCGGAAACGTATTGGGACGCGGTGCGGCCCACGCTGATATTCGTCTCCCACCTGATCATCGAGCCGCTACGGGTGTGTCTGATCGCCTCGACGGTCGCGTACTGCGTCGAACACGTACGCCCACAACCGGTCACAGCAGCAGCCGCACCGTGATCTGACCGTTGTGGGTCACGTCCAGCGCGGTGGGCACGACGTCACCGGGCAGCAGAAACGCGAACTGCGCGGGTCCCGGTTGGTGGCACAACGACGTCATGCCCTCGGGCGGGACGGGGGTGTATCCGCCGACACCCTCGGCAGTCCACCGCGTCGTGCCGTCGGTGATGACGGCGGTGCACACCCCCGGTGCCGGTGTTCCCGACCGGTCGACGTCGATGACGATCAGTACCGTGCCCATGGGCAGCGGTGAGCCGAAGCGCTGCGGGCTGCGGTCGAGGTGCCTTACCGTCGTGACCCGCCAGGTCTCGCCGCCGGCCGAGCCGCTCTGCCCCTTGCCGATGACGACGCTCGGCTCGACCGTGCGGCGGTAGGCCGACCAGTCCGGACCGAAGTCGATCACGCAGTAGACGGCGAGGGCGCAGGCGACGACGATCGCGCCGAGGACATTGCGCTGCCACAGTCGGGTGACCCGGATGCTCATGCGCTCGACTCCACGGGGTCGAGTTCCACCTCGCTGCTTCTGCCGATCGCCTCGGCGGGGATCGCGATCGCGAGCCGGGAATCGAGGAGGTCGCTGCCCACCCAGACCCTCAGGACGAGGTCCTCGGTGTCGGGTCCGTCGACCAACGCCGGTGCCACGTCGAAGACCCAGCTGCCGCGCTGCTCGATCCCCGGCGCCAGGGAGCGTCCGAGGGTACGCACCAGGAACCGGTCGGTGGGGATGTAGGTGTTGGGGCCGACGAGAAGATCGGCGTGCGGGACATCGGTGCCGCCCCGACCTTGCAAGGTCGCGTCGATCACCACCCACCGACCGGCCGCCGGCACCGAATTCACCGTCGGCGCAACGCGGACCGACGTGACGGTGGCAGTGACGGCACGTCCGCGGACGGGTTCACCGGCGCTGCCGTGGACGTCGAACGGCCCGTAGAGGTCGGTCGGTGTGGGCAGGTGGTGCCAGACCAGGGCGGCGGCTGCGACCAGGACGGCGACGCAGATCGCCGACAGCACGGAACGCACGTTCGGCGGGTTCATGCCGGTTCCTCGACAGTCAGGTCCACCACGCCGTAATCGGTCAGGCTGTCCAGCCATTCCTTGCCGCCGTAGGCCACCATCAGCTGCTTGAACTGCTTCTTCCAGATCCGCACGCTGACGGTGCCGCCCGGCGTCACGGCGTGCTGCGGTACGACCCACAGGTAGGCGAGTTCTTCCGTCAGACCCGGTCCGAGCGTCTGGATCTGCGACCCGTCGCGGACGCGCCACACACCGAAGAACTGCTTGCCCTCGACGTCGCGGAGGTCCAGCTCGTCGGGCAGCCGGCCCGGCACGGTGCCGTCGTTGGTGAGCGTGACCGTCACTCCGAGATACAGCTTGCCGGGCTGGACGGGCCCGATCGTGCGTCCCCCGCCGGTGACCGTCGGCAGCAGCGTCGCCCTGTGGACGGTCGCGGTGTACTGCCCGTCGCTGAAATCGTCACCGGCGGCGAACGGTACGGCCCCGGTGTTGACCGTGTCGAGGCCGCCGAACAACGCGGCAACCGCCAAAACCGTGGCCACCCCGGCCTTCCACCACTGCCGCACCGGACGCTGCACGACCCAGTGCCGAACACGCGCGCGCCGGCTCGTCACCGGGTGCCGCTCGCCGGGGTCCATGGAGGCAGATGCTAGCGGCGCAGCCGGATTCTCAGATCGTCGGACGCGTCCCGGACCGCGCTCAGCTGGCGCGCCACCTGGACCGGAGCCGTGCCGCCTCGCGCGTCGCGCGAATTGACCGACCCTTCCACGCTCAGCACGTCCCGAACCTGCGGACCGAGCTCGGGGTGTATTCCGGCGAGTTCGGCGTCCTCGAGATCCTCCAGGGCGATACCGCGCGCCTCGGCGGCACGCACCGCCGCACCGGCCGCCTCGTGCGCGACGCGGAACGGGACGCCGCGGCGAACCAGCCATTCGGCGACGTCGGTGGCCAGGGTGTAGCCGAGCGGCGCCAGCGCTGCCATACGGTCCTCGTCGAACTGCAGTGTCGAGACCAGCCCGGCCATCGCCGGCAGCAGCAGCTCGAGCTGCGCCGCCGAATCGAACACCGGCTCCTTGTCCTCCTGCAGGTCCCGGTTGTAGGCCAGTGGCTGGGCCTTCAACGTGGCCAGCAGACCGGTCACGTTGCCGATGAGTCGGCCCGCTTTGCCGCGGGCCAGTTCGGCGATGTCGGGGTTCTTCTTCTGCGGCATGATCGAGCTGCCGGTCGACCACGCGTCGTGTAGTCGGACGTATCCGAACTCGGTGGTGCTCCACAGGATGATGTCTTCGGCCAGGCGGGACAGATCGACCGCGATCATCCCGAAGACGAACGCGGCCTCGGCAGCGAAATCTCTTGCCGCCGTGGCATCGACGGAGTTGTCGGCCGCGGCACTGAAGCCGAGTTCCTCGGCGATCGCATCCGGGTCGAGGCCCAGCGACGATCCGGCCAGCGCGCCCGAACCGTACGGGGACACCGCGGCGCGCCGGTCGGCGTCGGCGAGCCGGTCGACGTCGCGCAGCAGCGGATGGGCGTGCGCAAGCAGATGGTGGGCGAGCAGGATCGGCTGCGCGGACTGCAGGTGCGTCTTGCCGGGCATGATCGCGGTGGGGTGCGCGGCGGCCTGAGTGGTCAGCGCGGCGACGACGTCGAAGACCCCGTCGGCGATCCGGCGGATCGCATCACGCAGCCAGAGCCGAAACAGCGTGGCCACCTGGTCGTTCCGCGATCGACCTGCCCGCAGGCGGCCACCGAGGTCCGCGCCCACGCGGTCGATCAAGCCGCGCTCCAGCGCCCCGTGCACGTCCTCGTCGGTGGCGATCGGGCCGAAACTGCCGTCGGCGACGTCGGCACCGAGACTGTCCAGGCCGGCGAGCAGGCCGTCGCGCTGGTCGTCGGTCAAGAGCCCGGCTCGGTGCAGCACCCGCGCGTGCGCCTTCGACGCGATGACGTCGTAGGGTGCGAGCACCCAGTCGAAGTGCGTCGACTTGCTCAGTGCTGCAAGCGCATCCGACGGACCGTCCGCGAACCGGCCGCCCCAGAGCGACCCCTCGTTCGTGCTCACGTCAGCGCCCCCGTCCCGTGGCGAGATCGACGTTCTGGTGGATTCCACTCGCACTTTCCCGCCCAAACGTCGGTTTGGGCGATGAGGGGGTGCTCACTGTCCGGCCAGGTCCCGCCGCGCCGACAGGCTCGACGACAGACCGTGGACGTGCACGAAGCCCTTCGCCGCGGACTGGTCGAACGAATCGCCCTCGTCGTAGGTGGCGAGGTTGAAGTCGTACAGCGACTCGGCGCTGCGCCGGCCGTTGACCGCGATGTGGCCGCCGTGCAACACCATCCGGATCTCGCCGGTGACGTGCTGCTGGGTGTGCGCGACGAACGCCTCCAGCGACGCCTTCAGCGGCGAGTACCAGAGCCCGTCGTAGACCAGCTCGCCCCACTTGCGGTCGGTGCCGCGCTTGAACCGGCCCAGCTCACGTTCCAGCGTGACGTGCTCGAGCTCGGTGTGCGCGGTGATCAGCACCATCGCGCCGGGCGCCTCGTAGATCTCGCGGCTCTTGATGCCGACGAGGCGGTCCTCGACGACGTCGAGCCGACCCACCCCCTGCGCGCCGGCCCGGGCGTTGAGCTGCTCGATGGCCTGCAGGACGGTCACCGGCTGACCGTCGATGCTCACCGGCACGCCGTTCTCGAAGCCGACGATGACCTCGTCGGGACTGCTCCAGTTGACCGTCGGGTCCTCGGTGTAGTCGTAGACGTCCTTGGTCGGCGCGTTCCAGAGGTGTTCCAGGAAGCCGGTTTCCACCGCGCGTCCCCAGACGTTCTGGTCGATCGAGAACGGTGAGCGCTTGGTGACGTTGATCGGGATGTCGTTCTGCTCGGCGAAGGCGATCGCCTTCTCGCGGGTCCACGCGTAGTCGCGCACCGGTGCGAGCACCTGCAGATCGGGAGCCAGCGAGGCGAAACCGACCTCGAAGCGGACCTGGTCGTTGCCCTTGCCGGTGCAGCCGTGCGCGACGGTGCCGCCGCCGTGTTCGCGGGCCGCCTCGACGAGGTGCTTGACGATCAGCGGCCGGCTCAGCGCCGAGACCAGCGGGTAGCGATCCATGTAGAGCGCGTTCGACTGGATGGCGGGCAAGCAGTACTGCTCGGCGAACTCGTCGCGCGCGTCGACCACGACGGCCTCCACCGCACCACAGTCCAGCGCCCGCTGGCGCACGACCTCCATGTCCTCGCCGCCCTGCCCGAGGTCGATGGCCACCGCGACGACTTCGCGGCCGGTCTCCTTGCCGATCCAGCTGATGGCCACCGAGGTGTCCAGACCGCCGGAATACGCCAGGATGACGCGCTCGGACATATCAGTTTCTCCTTGTTCGTGTCGGGCTGTGTCGAAGATCAGGCTCTGGCGAGGCCCTCCAGAGCCTCGCCGAGTTCGGCGCCGGTCATCGGCTCGCGCGCGATGACGAAGATCGTGTCGTCGCCGGCGATGGTGCCGACGACATAGGGCAGCGCGGCCCGGTCGATCGCGCTGGCGAGGTAGTGCGCGGCACCCGGCGGGGTGCGCAGCACCGCGAGGTTCGCGCTGGCGTCCGTGGCGACCAGCAGATCGCCCAGCAGCCGAGACACCCGTTCCGTGCCGCCCGTCACGCCGCGCACCGGGCTGCCGTCCTCGGGGACGATGTAGACCCCGCCCCCGCCGTCGGCGCCGCGCAACTTGACCGCGCCGAGTTCTTCGAGGTCGCGCGACAGCGTCGCCTGCGTCACCTCGATGCCGTCGGCCGACAGCAGCGCCGCCAACTCCCCCTGGCTACGCACCTGCTGCGCGGACAGCAGCTCGACGATGCGGGCCTGCCTGCCGGCGCGGGTGGCGGCGGTCACGATTGCTCCAACAGCCACACCAGCAGCGCCTTCTGGGCGTGCAGCCGGTTCTCGGCCTCGTCCCACACCGCACTACGCGGGCCGTCGATCACGTCGTCGGTGATCTCGTGTCCGCGATGAGCCGGAAGGCAGTGCAGCACAACGGCTTCCGAATCCGCGCGACCGAGCAGCTCGGCGTTGACCTGGAACGGACGGAAGGGCCGGACCCGGTCGAGACCGTCGTTCTCCTGCCCCATCGAGATCCACGTGTCGGTGACCAGCACGTCGGCACCGCTCGCGGCGGCCGTCGGATCGTCGGTCACCGTCACCGTCGCGCCGGTCTGATGGGCGCGGGTCTCGGCGGCGGCGACGAACATCGGGTGCGGGGCGAAGCCGTGCGGCGCGGCGATGGTCACGTGCACGCCCGCCGTCACGCCACCCAGCATCAGCGAATGGGCCATGTTGTTCGCGCCGTCGCCGAAGTAGCTCAGCCGCAATCCTTTCAGGCCACCCTTCCACTCGGCGAGCGTCTGCAGATCGGCCAGCACCTGGCACGGGTGGAACTCGTCGGAGAGCGCGTTGACGATCGGAACCTGTGAACCCGACGCCATGGCGGTCAGTCGTTCCTGCGCGAACGTGCGCCACACGATCGCGTCGACGTAGCGGGAGAGCACCGCCCCGGTGTCCTCCAAGGTCTCCTCCCGGCCCAGCTGCGTGCTGCGGCCGTCGACGACGACGGCGTGGCCCCCGAGCTGGGCGATCCCCATCTCGAACGAGAATCGCGTTCTGGTGGAGTTCTTCTCGAAGATGACCGCGACGCCGCGCGGCCCGTCGAGCGGCCGGCGGCTGAATGGTGCCCGCTTGAGTTCGGCGGCCAGTGCCAGCACCTCGGCCTGCTCGGCCGGGGTGAGATCGTCGTCGCGCAGGAAGTGCCGGGTCACGAGCGACCTGCCGCATCGAGGATGGCCGGCAGCGCGGCGATGAACGACTGTGCCTGCTCCTCGGTGAGGACCAGGGGCGGGGCCAGCCGGATGATCTCGGGCGCAGCGGCATTGACCAGAAAGCCCGCGTCCCGTGCCGCGACCTCGACGGGTTTGGCGACGTCCGCGGTGAGCACGATGCCGCGCAGCAGGCCGCGCCCGCGCACGTGGTCGACCAGCGGGTGGCCGAGCTCCTCGATGCCGTGGCTCAAGGTCTTGCCCAGCACGTCGGCACGCTCGATCAGACCGTCGTCGGCCAGTACCTTGAGCACCGCCAGGGCCGCCGCCGTGCACACCGGGTTGCCGCCGAACGTGCTGCCGTGCAGGCCGGGGGTCAGCAGGTCCGCGGTCGGCCCGATGGCCAGGCATGCGCCGATCGGCAGTCCGCCGCCGAGCCCCTTGGCCAGCGTGACGATGTCGGGGGTGATGCCGTCGTGCTGGTGGGCGTAGAACGCACCGGTCCGCCCGACGCCGGTCTGCACCTCGTCGAGCACGAGCAGGGCACCGTGCTGTGCAGTGATCTCCCGTGCCGCGACCAGGTAACCGGCCGGTGGGACGACGACGCCGCCCTCCCCCATGATCGGTTCGAGGAACACCGCCGCCGTGTCGTCGTCGACGGCTGCACGTAACGCGTCCACGTCGCCGAAGGGGACGTGGGTGACGTCGCCGGGTAGCGGCGCGAACGGCGCCTGCTTGGCGGGCTGGCCGGTCAGCGCCAGCGATCCCATCGTCCTGCCGTGGAATGCGCCTTGCGCGGCAACGAGTTTGGTGCGTCCGGTCAGGCGGGTGATCTTGAAGGCGACCTCGTTGGCCTCGGTGCCGGAGTTGGCGAAGAACACCCGGGCGGGCGCGCCGAGATGACCGACCAGCGCCTCGGCCAGGGCCACACCGGGTTCGGTGGCGTACAGGTTCGACGTGTGGCCCAGCGTGCTCATCTGCCGGTGCACCGCCTCGATGACCGCCGGATGCCCGTGGCCCAGCACGTTGACGGCGATCCCGCCGAGCAGATCCACGTAGGACTTGCCGTCGACGTCGGTGACCACCGCCCCGTGGCCGCCGGCCAGAGCCAGCGGCGGGGTGCCGTAGTTGTTCATCATCACCGCAGACCAGCGGTCGAGCAGACTCTGGGCCATCAGGGCACCACCTTGGTTCCGGCACCGTCATCGGTGAACAGTTCGGCCAGCACGCAGTGTTCGACGCGGCCGTCGATGACGTGGGCACTGGGCACGCCGCCGGTGATCGCGCGCAGGCAGGCCTCGATCTTGGGCACCATGCCCTCCTCCAACGTGGGGAGCAGTTGCCGCAGTGCGGCGGAATCGATTTCGCTGACCAGGGAGCCGCGATCAGGCCAGCTGGTGTAGAGGCCCTCGACATCGGTGAGCATCAGCAGTTTTTCGGCCCCCAGCGCCTCGGCGAGCGCGGCCGCTGCCGTGTCGGCGTTGATGTTGTAGACCCGACCCTCGACGTCGGGCGCGATCGTCGACACCACGGGAATGCGGCCCGCAGCGATGAGATCGCGCACCGCGTCGGTGCTCACCCGCTCGACGTCACCGACGAGACCGATGTCGGTGGCCACGCCGTCGACCAGTACGCTGCGTCGCACCGCGGTGAACAGGTGGGCATCCTCCCCGGTGATGCCGACGGCGTAGGGCCCGTGCGCGTTGATCAGGTTCACCAGCTCGCGGCCCACCTGCCCGAACAGCACCATGCGGGCGACGTCGAGCACCTCGGGCGTCGTCACCCGGAAGCCGCCCCTGAATTCGCCTGCGATACCGAGCTTTTTGAGCATCGCGCTGATCTGGGGGCCGCCTCCGTGGACCACCACCGGATGGACACCGCAGTTGCGCAGGAACACCATGTCCTCGGCGAACGCCGCCTTGAGGGTGTCGTCGGTCATCGCGTTGCCGCCGTACTTGACGACCACGATCTTGCCGTGCAGCGCTTTGAGCCAGGGCAGCGCGGCCGCCAGCACCAGCGCCTTCTGCGGCGTCGCCAGGCTCATGAGCTGTACGCCGAGTTCTCTTCGACGTAGGCGTGCGACAGGTCGGTCGTCCGGATCGACGCCGATGCGGTGCCGACGCCCAGGTCGACGGTGACGGCGATGTCCTCCCCGGACAGGTCGACCTCCCGCGCACCCGGTGCGCCGACGCTGTCCACACAGACCGGGAAGCCGTTGAACGACACGGTGATGCGATCGGCGTCCAGCGGCACCGGAGCCATGCCCACCGCGGCGAGCACCCGGCCCCAGTTCGCGTCGGAACCGAACAGCGCGGTCTTGACCAGGCTGTCGCGGGCGATCACCCGTGCTGCGGTCACCGCGTCGTCCTCGCTCTGCGCGCCGGTGACGGTGACGGTGATCCGCTTGGTCACCCCCTCGGCATCGGCCTGCAGCTGCGCGCACAGGTCTTCGCAGACCGCGAGGACCGCGGCGTCGAGATCGTCCTGACTCGGCGCGATCTCACTGGCCCCCGACGACAGCAGCAGCACGGTGTCGTTGGTGGAGCAGCTGCCGTCGACGTCGAGCCGGTCGAAGGTCGCCGCGGCCGCGCGGCGCAGCGCACGATCGAGCGCGGCGGCGTCGGCGACGGCGTCGGTGGTCAGCACGCACAGCATGGTCGCCAGCGACGGGGCCAGCATGCCCGCGCCCTTGGCCATGCCCCCGACGGTCCAGCGGTCCTGATGATGCAGCGCAACCTGTTTGGGCACCGTGTCGGTGGTCATGATCGCGCGTGCGGCTTCCTCGCCTCCCGTGAGTCCGCCGGCCATCTCGTGCACGATCTCGGTGATGCCGGCGCGCACCTTGTCCATCGGCAGGCGGTCACCGATCAGGCCGGTCGAACACACCGCGACCTCGATCGCCCCGGTCTCGGTGCCCCAGTCCGACAGCGCCGCCGCGAGTGCCTCGGCGGTGGCGTGGGTGTCCTGGAAACCGGCCGGGCCGGTGCAGGCGTTCGCCCCGCCGGAGTTGAGGATCACCGCGCGCAGCCGGCCGGTGGTCAGCACCTGTGCCGACCACAGCACCGGCGCGGCCTTGACCTTGTTCCGGGTGAACACCCCGGCCGCGGCGTGGTCCGGACCTTCGTTGAACACCAGGGCGAGGTCGAGCGCGCCGGATGCCTTGATACCCGCGGCGATTCCGGTCGCCCGGAACCCCGCGGGCGCGGTCACGCCCTGCGTGCGCAGCAGCCGCGCGCTGTCGGCGAGATCGGTCACGGAGCCACCCCCACGGTCGTCAGTCCATCGGTCTCGGTCCAGCCCAGCGCGAGGTTCATCGACTGCACCGCCGCGCCGGCGGTGCCCTTCACGAGGTTGTCGATCGCGGCGATCGCAACGAACGTCTGCGCATCCTCGTCGACGGCGATCCCGAGCTGCGCGGCGTTGCCGCCGATCACGGCACCGGTCTGCGGCAGCCGGCCCTCGGGCAGCAGGTACACGAACGGCTCGGCGTCGTAGGCCTTTTCGTAGGCCTCACGCAGCTCGGACGCCGACGCCGTGGTGCGCGCGGTGCAGGTGGCCAGGATGCCGCGGGCCGTCGGGATCAGGACCGGGGTGAACGACACGGACACGTCCTTGCCGTCAGCCACCGCGCGCAGGCCCTGGGCGATCTCGGGCGTGTGCCGGTGCTTGCCGCCGACGTTGTAGGCGCGCGCCGAGCCGATCACCTCGGCCGCGAGCAGGTCCACTTTGGCCACCCTGCCCGCCCCGGAGGTACCGCTGACGGCGACCACGGTCACCGCCGGCTCGACCAGACCTGCGGCCACGGCCGGCCAGAGTGCCAGCAGCGCCGCGGTGGGATAGCAGCCCGGCACGGCGATCCGCGTGGCACCCCGCAGCCGGTCCCGTGCGCCGGGGAGCTCGGGCAGCCCGTAGGGCCAGCTGCCCGCGTGTTCGGAGCCGTAGAAGCGCTGCCACGCCACAGCATCGGTGAGCCGGAAGTCCGCGCCGCAGTCGATGATCACGGTGTCGGGACCCAACTGCTCGGCCAACGCAGCCGAGTGACCGTGCGGCAGGGCCAGGAACACGACGTCGTGCCCTTCCAGCACGCCGACGTCGGTGGGCTCGAGAATGCGGTCAGCGAGCGGCAGCAGATGCGGGTGGTGGTCACCGAGCGCGGTGCCGGCGCTCGCCGCGGCGGTGAGCGCTCCCAGCGTGAGTGTGCCGGTGAGGTATGCGGGGTGCCCGAGCAGCAGGCGCAGGATCTCGCCTCCGGCATACCCGCTGGCTCCGGCCACGGCGACGGACGTCATGACACGATCCTTGCATGCTTATGCAGCAAGATGCAAATTCATTATCTGTGCCGGTCAGCGTCGCTGCTGGGCACCCACCGCGGCCGTCGCCGCCGCCACCGCGGCATCCCGCGCGGCACTGGCCTCGTCCTCGGTCAACGTGCGATCGGCAGCGCGGAAGCGCAGCGCGAGCGCGAGCGACTTGCGCCCCTCGCCGATCTGCGGCCCGGCGTAGACGTCGAACAGCCGGACGTCCTCGAGGAGGTCGCCCGCACCGTCGCGTACGGCGTCGACCACCTGCTGGGCCGGCACTGCGTCATCGACGACGAGCGCGACGTCCTGGAACACCGCGGGGAACGGCGAGACCCGCGGAGCGGGGAGTGTCTCGGTGATCGGCACCGCATCGAGGTCGAGCTCCAGCGCGCAGGTGCCCTTGGGCAGACCAGAGCGCTCGATCACCGCGGGATGCAACTGGCCGGCATACCCGACGACGGTGTCACCGAGGTGCACGGCGGCACAGCGACCGGGATGCCACGGCAGGTGATCGACGGCCCTCAGCGTGAACTCGACACCCGCGGCGCGCCCGATGATGCGGACCGCTTCGAACGCGTCGGAGGGCTCGACCGCGCGCCCGGGCCCCCACGGCCCGGCCGGCTCCCGCAGACCCGCGAGCACCGCGCCGACGTGCTGCGGCTGACGGGGCAGCGATGCGTCCAACGTCGCGATCTCGTCGCCGGTGGGGCGCCGGTCGGTGGGGATCCGCTCGACGGCGCGGGTCGCGGAGGTGGGTTCGACGACCTGCGCCAGCGCGAACAGCGCCGCGTCGACGGCTCCCCGTGACACGTTGCGGCTCAATGCTTCCAGCAAACCGGGCAGCAACGTCGTGGCCAGCGCCGGCCGGTCGGCCTCCAACGGGTTGAGCACACAGGTGGTGCTGCGGCGCGGATCGTCGGCCGGTAGCCCCCACTGGTCGAAGATTCCCGCGGGCAGGAACGGCGTGGGCAGGATCTCGACGAAACCGCCCAGCGCCAGGGACTTCCCGATCGCCCTGCGGCGCTTCTGCGCCGCCGTCAGACCGCGACCGGCGGGCGCCGTGGGCAGCACCGACGGGACGACGTCGAGACCTTCCAGGCGCATCACCTCTTCGACGAGGTCCGCGGGCTCGCGCAGGTCGGGACGCCAGCTGGGCGGAACGGCGGTCAGTTCGTCGCCGTCGACCGTGACCGACGCGCCGATCTGGGTCAGCCGGCGCTGTGCCGCGCCGGCGGCGTACTCGACGCCGGCCATGCGGTCGGGCAGATCGACGGGCATCCGGACCGGCGCGTGTGACCAGTCCTGGCGCGGCGGCTCTCCCCGCCAATCGGTGAGCGTGGATTCTGCTGTGCCGCCGGCGATCTCGGCGAGCAGGGCGGCGCCCCGGTCGAGCGCGGCGACCGAGATCGCCGGATCGACGGTGCGCTCGTAGCGGCGACCGGCCTCACTGTGGAGGCGGAGCCTGCGCTGCGTGCGTGACACCGCGGCCGGATCCCAGACCGCGGCTTCGAGCAGGACGTCGGTGGTGCTCTCGCGCACCTCGGTCGTGCCGGCGCCCATGACACCACCGATGGCAGCGACCGCGGTGTCGTCGACGATCAGGACATCGGCCGGGTCGAGGCGACGCTCGACGTCGTCGAGCGTCACGACGGTCTCCCCCGGCTCGGCGAAGCGCACCCGGAAACCACCGGTGATCAGGCTGCGGTCGTGGGCGTGCATGGGGTGGCCGAGCTCGAGCATCACGTAGTTGGTGACGTCGACGGCCGGCGAGATCGCGCGGATCCCGCTGAGCAGCAGGCGCCGACGCAGCCACCAGGGCGACACCGCGGCCGGGTCCACGCCCGTGACCGGACGCAGCGCGAACCGCTGCACGCCCGCGGCGGGATCGATCGACACCGGCAGCGCCTCCCCGTCACTGGGAAGCGCGGGGACGTCGAACGCCGGGTCGACGTAGTCGAGGTCGTAGGCGTTCGCGATGTCGCGCGCCAGGCCGCGCACCGAGAGGCAGTACCCGCGGTCGGGGGTGATGGCCAGGTGGAACACCACGTCGTCGAGCCCGAGGATCTCGTGCGCGGAATCGCCCGGCGCGGCGGTCCCCGGCGGCAGCACCAGGATGCCGGAATGGTCGGCGCCGAGATTGAGTTCGGCCGACGAACAGATCATGCCGTCGGACGTGCGGCCATAGGTCTTGCGGGTGGCGATGGCGAACTCCCCGGGCAGCACCGTGCCGGGCAGTGCCACCACGACCACGTCGCCGACAGCGAAATTCGTTGCGCCGCAGACGATATCGCGCGGCTGATCTTCACCGACGTCGACCTTCACGGCACGAATGGGTTTCTTGAACTCGGTCAGCTCCTCGATCGCGGTGACGCGACCGATCGTCAACGGTCCTCGCACGGGCCCGACGGGAATGATCTCCTCGACCTCGTGCCCGATCCGGATGAGGGTTGCTTCGAGCTCCGCCGGAGTCACGTCCCAGTCGGGAGCCCCGGCCGCCACGGTCTCCCGCAGCCAGCTGTAGGGAAGTCGCATCAGGCGCCCACCCCGAACGGCAGCGAGAACCGCACGTCTCCTTCGACCATGTCGCGCATGTCGGGTATCCCGTTGCGGAACTGCAGGGTGCGCTCCAGCCCCATGCCGAACGCGAAGCCCGAGTACTCGTGGGGGTCGATACCGCACGCGCGCAACACGTTCGGGTTCACCATGCCGCAGCCGCCCCATTCCACCCAGCCGGGACCGCCCTTCTTGTTCGGGAACCAGATGTCCACCTCGGCCGAGGGTTCGGTGAACGGGAAGAAGTGCGGGCGCAACCGGGTGCGCCCCTGCGGGCCGAAGTGGGCGCGCGCGAACGCATCCAGCGTGCCGCGCAGATTGGCCATGGTCAGGCCCTTGTCGACGGCGAGCCCTTCGACCTGGTGGAAGACCGGGGTGTGGGTGGCGTCGAGTTCGTCGGTGCGGAACGTGCGCCCGATCGACACGATGTACACGGGCAGCTCGCGTTCGAGCAAGGCCCGGATCTGCACCGGAGAGGTGTGGGTGCGCAGCACCTGTCGTGATCCGTCGGGCGCGACGTGGAAGGTGTCCTGTTCGCTGCGCGCCGGATGGTCGGGCGGGAAATTCAACGCATCGAAGTTGAACTGCTCGGTCTCCACCTCCGGCCCCTCGGCCAGCTCCCAGCCCATCGCGATGAACGTGTCGGCGACGTTGTCGGCCAGGATCGTGATCGGGTGCCGGGCGCCGATCGGCTGCCGCGTCGAGGGCAGCGTCACGTCGATGCGTTCGGCCACGAGCACCGCGGCATCGCGTTCGGCACGCAGCACGGCCAGCCGCTCGTCGTAGGCGCTCTGCGCGGCGGTGCGCGCGACGTTGACCCGCTTACCGGCATCGGCCCGCTCCGTCTTGGGCAGAGCGCCGAGGGCCTGCCGGGCGAGCGCGATCGGCGAGCGGTCACCGAGGTGGTCGGTCTTGGCGCGCGCGAGGTCGTCGAGGGTCGCCGCCTCGGCGAACGCGCGAGCGGCCGCGCTGACCGCATCGGTCAACGCGTCGTCGGAGATGTTCCCTGGCTGATCAGCCACCCGGCGATCATAGGCGATGCCGCGTGGCCCTCACGCCGTGGTGATCCGGCTGCTGGTGATCTCGGGAATCCGGCTCTCGCACCGCGGTTGACGCGCTCGTGCGCGCGGCGTGGCGCAGCCATTCCAGACCTGCGGCCACAAGGGCCCCCGCCGTCCCCCAGGCGGCGCCCTCGACGATGCCGATGAGACCGTCGGCGAGCACCAGGAACGCGAAGGCCGCACCCACGCAGAGCAACGCTGCTGTCGGCACCGTCCAGTGCGGGCGCACGTGTACCCGCGTCGAGACGAGGAGCCCGAGTGCCAGCGCGACCGAGTGGCCGATATCGGTGAAGCCGATGTCGCCGGTCACCACGACGACCGCTGCCGCGCACCAGAATCCGATCCACGCGGCACGCCATCGGGGCGGGAGCGCCGCGGTGAGCACCCCGACCACCCCCATCGCGCCGTAGCTCATCCCGACGTCGGACGCCCGCGCGATCGACGCGGAGAGCCAGTCGAGTTTGACCGCGGCGACCAATCCGACTGCCACCAGCAGCGTCGCGCCGACGTGTCCGGTCGCGAACATCAGCGCTGTCCGGCTGCCGCCCAGGGTCAGCTCCGCGACCAGCAGCAGACAGATCAGGCCGGGCAACCACAACCAGATGGGGCCGGCGTCGACGACGAACGCGCTGCTGACCAGCGTGCCGAACCGGCCCCGGCTCAGGTTGTGCAGGTTCGTGCTGGCGTGGCGGATCAAGGCGTCGTGCATCGCCGGGTCCATTCGGACCATCGCGGCGGTGACCGCCGACACCAGCACGGCATAGATCAGCGTGAACGGTGCCCGGCGGAGCGTGGCGAGCAAACCGGACTGCACCACATCCACTATGCGCCGGGCGCCTCGCCCTGGTCGTCCTCCTCACCTGGGAACTGCCTGCGAGTTCTCAGCCGGTACATCACGAAGTCGTCGGGGACGCCGTCCTGCCGGGCGCCGAACACCGGCTTCCTGAGCCGCTTGGCGGTCACCCCGACCCGGTCGAGCTCCTCGTCGTCGATGCGCTCGAGTGTCGCGCCCGACACGATCAGCTCCCCACGCGTCGCGCGTTCCATCACGCGGGCGGCCAGATTGACGTCGATACCCAGCCAGTCCGAGCCGATCCGCTGCGGCCGGCCGGTGTGGACCCCCACGCGCATGCGGGGTGTGTATCCATCGAGCTCGACTCCCCTGATCGCCTCCCTGGCCGCCACGACGGCGCGCAGCGCGGTGTCGGGTTCGGCGAACACCGCCATCAGCCCGTCGCCCATGCGTTTGACGATGTGCCCGCCGGCCTCGAGCAGCGGAGGCTCCACCACCTGGGCCACCCGTCGCAGCAACCGCAGCGTCGCGTCGTCGCCGGCACGCAGCGACCACGCGGAGAAACCCACGAGATCGGTGAACACCAGCGTCACCTCGTCGTTGGCGGGGCGGCCCGACACCCGCTCGGTCAGGGCCTGCCACACCTGCAGCGCGCCGAGGCTGAGCTCCCGGGTCAGCGCCTCGCGTTCGAGCAGCCGGTCCGCCGCTCGTGCCGCTGCGCGTGGACCGCCCACCCCGGCGGTCGACAACGGGTCACCGAATTCGGGATCGCCGGGCAGGGCTCGGCGGGCGCGCCGCAGAAAGGCGATGGCCCCGGCGTGGTGGTTGACGGTGTGCAGCCACCCCCGTGGCCCCGACGCCTCGCTGTCCTCCACAGCGGTCAGCGTAATCGGCGGGGGTCACCGGCATCGAGAGGCCTTGAACGGCCAGGTCACGCCGACGCGACCGGACGATGGCGGCCGCATAACAGCCGACTCCCCGCCATAGACAACGACCGTTGTCAGTCATTAGCGTGAGGTGATGCGATCACCGGCGATGGCACAGCACACCTCGGCATCGGACCCGCTGGGCCCGGACTCCCTCACATGGAAATACTTCGGCGACGTCCGTACCGGAATGCTCGGCGTGTGGATCGGCGCCATCCAGAACATGTACCCCGCGCTCGGCGCAGGCGTGGAGGACCATTCGATCCTGCTGCGGGAGCCGCTTCAGCGGGTCGCCCGCTCCGTCTACCCGATCATGGGCGTGGTCTACGACGGCGACCGGGCGCCCCGGACCGGCGCGCAGATCAAGGGCTACCACACCACGATCAAGGGCGTCGACGCCAAGGGCCGCCGCTACCATGCGCTCGATCCGGACACGTTCTACTGGGCGCACGCCACGTTCTTCATGCTGATCATCAAGACCGCCGAGTACTTCTGCGGCGGGCTCACCGACGCCGAGAAACGGCAACTGTTCGACGAACAAGTCCAGTGGTACCGCATGTACGGCATGAGCATGCGGCCGGTCCCCGGCTCGTGGGAGGAGTTCTGCGAGTACTGGGACCGCACCTGCCGCGACGAGCTCGAGATCAACCGGGCCACCCGCGACATCTTCTCGATCCGCATCCCCAAACCCCGCTTCGTCCTGATGCCGACGCCGCTGTGGGATCAGATGTTCAAGCCGATGGTCGGTGCTCAACGGTGGATCGCGGCGGGACTGTTCGATCCGGCGGTGCGAGAGAAGGCCGGGATGCGATGGACGCCCGGCGACGAGGTGCTGCTGCGGCTGTTCGGCAAGCTCGTCGAGCTGGCTTTCGTCGCGGTGCCCGACGAGATCAGGCTGCACCCGCGCGCCGTGGCTGCCTACCGCCGCGCCGACGGGTCGGCCGCGCCCGACTCGCCGCTGGTGGAGGCGCCCGCGTTCATGGGACCATCACGCGAGCGCCGCGGCCTGTCGATGCACTACGTGCCCAGCGGCAAGACGCTGCTGGACCGGGCCGGCGCACTGGTCCACACCACGTTCGCGCTGGCTGCTCTGCGGCCCGGACGTCCGCGCAGCCGCACGGCAGCCTGACCGACCTGACACACTTGGGGCTCCGACCGACGAAGGAGCGCGCACGTGGAGTTCACCGACAGCACGGCGTTGATCACCGGAGCGAGCGGTGGCATCGGTGAGGAGTTCGCCGTCCAGCTCGCGGCACGCGGCGCGAATCTGATCCTGGTCGCCCGCCGCGCCGACCGGCTCGAAGCGCTCCGCGAACAGCTGACGGCGCGTCATCCCGGCATCGTCGTCGACGTGGTGACCGCTGATCTGGCCCGCGCGGGGTCCGGTGCCGAATTGACGACGCGCGTCGGCGAACTCGGACGCAGGGTCGACATCTTGGTCAACAACGCCGGGATCGGGTTGCACGGCGCGTTCCACACCCAGGATCCCGACGCGAATGCCGGTGCAGTGCAGCTGAATTGCGGAACCCTGGTCGATCTGACCGCACGCTACCTGCCCGCGATGGTCGAGCGGCGCCACGGCGTGGTGATCAACGTGGCCTCCACCGCGGCGTTCCAACCCACCCCCGGCATGGCCGTCTACGGCGCCACGAAGGCGTTCGTGCTGTCGTTCACCGAGGCCTTGTGGCAGGAGAACCGAAAGACCGGAGTCCGCGTTCTCGCACTGTGTCCCGGCGCGACGGAGACCGAGTTCTTCGACCGCACCGGCGAGACCTTCATGACCGACGGGCGCCAGAGCGCCACCGAGGTCGTCGACACCGCGCTCGCCGCACTCGACAAATCGACGCCCACCGTGGTGTCCGGCCTCAAGAACGCGATTCTGGCCTCGGGATACCGCGTGGCGCCGAGAAAATTGCTGCTCGCAGTGTCGGAGCGCATGCTCAAGGCGCAGTAGCGCCTCAGCGTTGCACGGCGCGGCGGCTGCGCGCCGACGCATACAGGCAGATCGCCGCCGCCGACGCGACATTGAGGCTTTCCGCCCCTCCCGCCATCGGGATGCGCACCCGCGCAGTCGCCGCCGCGGCCACGTCGTCGGGCAGACCGTGTGCCTCCGGCCCGAACAACCAGGCCGTCGGCTGCTCGTCGACGTCGTCGACGCTCACGTCGCCGTCGAGCACGGTCGCCATGATCCGCAAACCGGCAGCGGTCAACCGCGAAACAACATGTGCCGCATCGGGTTCGGCGAGGACGGGAATCGAGAAGATGCTGCCGGCGGAGGCGCGCAGACATTTGCCGTTGTAGGGGTCGACGCTGTCACCGGCCAAGACGACCGCGTCCGCGCCCATCGCGTCGGCGACGCGGATCAGCGTGCCCGCGTTGCCCGGTTCGGAGATGCCGACGGGGACGGCGAGCAGCGAGGGTCCAGCGGCCAGTACGTCATCGAAGGTGGTGACGGGCTGCTCACACACCGCGACGAGTCCGACCGGAGTCACCGTGTCCGACAACGCTTTCGCGGCCCGTTCGGTGACCAGCTGCACGGGAGCGCCCGCCAGGAGGTCGGCGAAGCGTTGCGCAGCCGCCTCGGTGGCGAACACCTCGCAAACGAGTCCGCGCCGCAGGGCTGCCTCCACGAGGTTGGGCCCCTCGGCGAGAAAGCGTGCGGCGCGGCGGCGCCCGGTGTGGCGGTGCAGCTTGACTGCCGCCACCACCCGGGCAGATCGCTCAGTGAGCTGCGCCATTTCCCGGGTCGCTTCGCTCCTGCCCTCCGTTAGGCAGCCTCACCCGACGGCGCGTTGACGTCCGCGGGCAGCGCTGCCTTGGCGGCCTCGGCCAGCGCGGCGAACGCGGCCGGATCGCTGACGGCGATCTCGGCGAGGTTCTTGCGGTCCACCTCGATGCCGGCGGCCTTGAGGCCCTGGATCAGCCGGTTGTAGGTGATGTCGTTGGCCCGTGCGGCGGCGTTGATGCGCGAGATCCACAGCTTGCGGAATTCGCCCTTGCGGGCACGCCGGTCACGGTAGGCATAGGTCAACGAGTGCAGCTGCTGCTCTTTGGCCTTGCGGTACAGGCGCGACCGCTGTCCGCGGTAGCCCTTCGAGGCCTTGAGGACGGTGCGCCGCTTCTTCTGCGCGTTGACTGCGCGCTTCACGCGTGCCATGGGTGTTTCCTATCTGGGTTGGTTAAGGGAGAGGGCGCGAGCGCCCGAAAGAGTCAGCCGTTGAGCATCTTCGCGACACGCTTGGTGTCGTTGGCGGCCACCGCGGTGCGGCCATCGAGCCTGCGGGTGCGCTTGGACGCCTTGTGCTCGAGCAGGTGGCGACGGCCGGCCTTCTGGCGGACGATCTTGCCGGTTCCGGTCTTGCGGAACCGCTTCGACGCGCCGCTGTGGGTCTTCGCCTTGGGCATGTTTCCTCAGTTCTTCTGTGATGTGTCGGTCTGGGTGTCGGCGGGCGCAGCGGTGGCGCGCTGCTGCGCCGGTGCGTCCGCATCGTGCGCCGCCTTGGCACGAGTCTTCGCGCCGCGGTGCGGGGCCAGCACCATCGTCATGTTCCGGCCGTCCTGCTTCGCGGACGTCTCGACGAAGCCGTAATCGGCGACGTCGGCGCCCAGGCGCTGCAGGAGGCGGAAACCCAGTTCGGGCCGGGACTGCTCGCGGCCGCGGAACATGATCGTCACCTTGACCTTGGACCCGGCTTCGAGGAAGCGGATCACGTGACCCTTCTTGGTCTCGTAGTCGTGCGGATCGATCTTGGGACGGAGCTTCTGCTCTTTGACGACGGTCTGCTGCTGGTTCTTGCGAGACTCGCGAGCCTTCTGTGCCGTCTCGTACTTGAACTTCCCGTAGTCCATGATCTTGCACACCGGCGGCTTGGCGTCGGGGGCAACTTCCACGAGATCGAGATCGGCGTCGGCGGCGACGCGGAGTGCATCTTCGATGCGCACGATGCCTACCTGTTCACCGCCCGGTCCGATCAGACGGACTTCAGGTACGCGGATGCGCTCGTTGACGCGGGTCTCAGTGCTGATGGGGCCTCCCGGGGTAGTTCCTGCTGTCATGAGCAGAGTCCCCACCCGGCGGCACACGTCCCCAAAGGAACGAAAAGCCCTGCTCACAGCAGGGCCCAAAGCCGACCAGGCCAGCCACCGGTGACGTCGTCGCCGATATCCGGACCGGACCGCGCTACCGTGGATGGATCGCTGGCAGGCGGTGGGAGTGGGACTCCACTTGCTGTCCCTGGCGTCAGCCGGGACGGTCGCGCATGCCAGTCTAGCAGGCATGACCGATAGCTCTGAACATCCCGAATCGGACGCCGGACCCCTCACCCGCGAACTGGCCGAGGTGCCCGCGGTCGAGGTGATCACCCGCGCCGCGGTGATGCTGATGAGCGCGGCGGCCGAGAAGCTGGGTCTGTCGGCGGCCGACCCCGATGACAGCCCGCACCGCGACCTCGACGAGGCCCGCCGCCTGATCACCGCGCTGGCAGGTTTGGTGACGGCCTCGGCCGAATACCTCGGGCCGCACGCCGGCCCGGTCCGCGATGGTCTCAAGAGCCTGCAGCTGGCGTTCCGCGAGGGCAGCGCCGCACCTGACGAGCCGGGCAAAGGGCCCGGCGAGAAGTACACCGGTCCCGTCTGGTGACCTCGGCGCGCGGCCAACATGCAGCCGCGACGCAGCGTGAGCGCCTATCCTCGCGCCCTATGACCACCACTGGCGTTGCCAGGACCCGTGCCTCGACCAGTTTCGGCTGGGTGCCCGCCGCGGCAGGCTGGATCGTCGGCGTCATCGCGACGCTGTCGCTGCTGGCCAGCATCTCGCCGCTGATCCGCTTCGTGATCAAGGTGCCGCGCGAATTCGTCGACGACTACATCTTCAACTTCCCCGACACGAGCTTCGCGTGGGCGTTCGTGCTGACGCTGCTCGCCGCGGCCCTGGCTGCCCGCAAACGCATCGCACTGTGGATCCTGGTCGGCTACATGGTCGCGGCCGCCGTCTGGAACCTGGCCGCGCTGATCGACGGCGGCGAACGGTGGTTCGAGAGGGTCGGCGAGATCATCGGTCTCGGGTTCCACATCGTGGCCATCGTCTGTCTGGTCCTGGCGCGGAGGCAGTTCTGGGCGCGGGTGCGCAGCGGCGCCCTGGTCAAGGCGGCCCTGGTGTTGCTGGCCGGCATGGCGGTCGGCACGCTGGTCGGTTGGGGTCTGCTCGAGCTGTTCCCCGGCTCGTTGGATCGCTCCGACCGGTTCTGGTACGCGCTGAACCGCGTGGGCGCGTTCGCCGGCGCGGATGCCGACACCTTCGCCGGTCACCCGCACGTCTTCGTCAACGCCCTGTTGGGCCTGTTCGGTGCGCTCGCGCTGATGGTCGCCGCGATCGTGCTGTTCCAGTCGCAGCGCGCCGACAATGCGCTCACTGGCGAGGACGAGTCCGCGATCCGCGGTCTGCTGGAACTGTTCGGTAAGAACGATTCTCTGGGCTACTTCGCCACCCGGCGCGACAAGGCCGTCGTCTTCGCCCCCAACGGCCGCGCTGCGATCACCTATCGCGTCGAGGTCGGGGTGTGCCTGGCCAGCGGCGACCCCGTGGGCGATCCGCGCGCCTGGCCCGCCGCGATCGCCGCCTGGCTGCAGTTGTGCGAGACCTACGGATGGGCACCCGGGGTGATGGGAGCCAGTTCGACGGGTGCACAGGCGTTCCGCGAGGCCGGACTCAACGCGTTGCAGCTCGGCGACGAGGCGATCCTGCATCCCGGGGACTTCCGCCTGTCCGGCCCCGACATGCGCGCCGTGCGGCAAGCCGTCACGCGGGCGCGCCGTGCCGGTGTGACGGTGCGGATGCGTCGCCACCGTGATCTGTCCACCGACGAGATGGCCGCGGTGATCGAACGGGCCGATGCCTGGCGGGACACCGCCGACGAACGCGGCTTCTCGATGGCGCTGGGCCGGCTCGGGGATCCCGCCGACGGTGACTGCCTGCTGGTCGAAGCCGTCCAGGATGCCGGCGGCTCCGGCGAGGCCGAGGTGGTCGCGATGCTCTCACTGGTGCCGTGGGGCGCCAACGGGGTGTCGCTGGACCTCATGCGCCGCTCCCCCGGATCACCCAACGGCACCATCGAGCTGATGGTCAGCGAACTGTGCCTACAGGCCGAGGACATCGGCGTGACGCGGGTGTCGCTGAACTTCGCGATGTTCCGGTCGGCCTTCGAGCAGGGCGCCCAACTCGGCGCCGGGCCGGTGGCCCGGATGTGGCGGGCGCTGCTGGTGTTCTTCTCCCGGTGGTGGCAACTGGAGACGCTGTACCGATCCAACATGAAGTACCAGCCGGAATGGGTGCCGCGCTACGCCTGCTACGAGGAGGCGCGGCTGGTCCCCCGGGTCGGCGTCGCGTCCGTCATCGCCGAAGGCTTTCTGGTGCTGCCGTTTTCGCGCCGCCATGAGCAGCCCCACACCGGCCACCACACCGCCGTCCCCGGGGCGCTGATCGCCACGGGCGCGCTGCACAGTGACGGCACCGCACCCGATCTCGACGGTCTGCGCGACGACGCGGCGGCCGACCGGCCCGCCTCCCGGCTGCCCGAGCAGGTCCGTGTCCGCATGGCCAAGCTGGCGGCGTTGCAGGACAGCGGAATCGACGCCTACCCCGTCGGGAGTCCACCCAGCCACACCGTGACCCAGGCACTGGAAAGTCCCGAAGGCGCCACGGTCGCCGTGGCAGGCCGGGTGCTGCGCCTGCGCGACTACGGCGGCGTGCTGTTCGTCGAACTGCGGGACTGGTCCGGCGATGTGCAACTGCTGCTGGACAATTCGATGCTCACGACGGGCTGCACCGCGGACTTCACCCGCACGATCGACCTGGGCGACCTCATCGAGGTGACCGGCACGATGGGGCGCAGCCGCACCGGTGCCTGGTCGCTACTGGTGAGCCGTTGGCGGCTGATCGGCAAGTGCCTGCGCCCCCTGCCCGACAAGTGGAAGGGGATGACCGACCAAGAAGCCCGGGTGCGCGCCCGCTATGTCGACCTCGCGGTCAACACCGAGGCTCGCGACCTGATCCGGGCGCGCAGCGCGGTCCTCCACGCGATCCGGGAAACGCTGGTGCACAAGGGTTTTCTCGAGGTCGAGACACCCATCCTCCAGCAGATCCACGGTGGCGCGAACGCGCGACCGTTCCTCACCCACATCAACGCCTACGACCTCGACCTGTACTTGCGCATCGCGCCGGAGCTGTATCTCAAGCGGCTCTGCGTCGGCGGCGTGGAGCGGGTTTTCGAGCTGGGCCGCGCCTTTCGCAACGAAGGTGTGGACTTCAGCCACAATCCGGAATTCACCCTGCTGGAGGCGTATCAGGCCCATGCCGACTACCGGGTGTGGATCGACGGCGCCCGGGAGCTGATCCAGAACGCCGCGCAGGCCGCGAACGGCGAGCAGGTCTTCATGCGCCCGCGCGAGGACGGCGCGCTGGAACCGGTCGACATCTCCGGGCCATGGCGGGTGACCACGGTGCACGACGCCGTGTCCGAGGCGTTGGGTGAACACATCACCCCCGACACCGATCTCGCGACGTTGCGCCGGCTCTGCGACAAGGCCACCATCCCCTACCTCACCCACTGGGACGCCGGCGCCGTCGTGCTGGAGATGTACGAGCATCTGGTCGAGGACCGCACCGAGGCGCCGACGTTCTACACCGATTTCCCCACCTCGGTGTCACCGCTGACCCGACCGCACCGCAGCATCGCCGGTGTGGCCGAGCGGTGGGACCTGGTGGCGTGGGGCGTCGAATTGGGCACGGCCTACAGCGAACTCACCGACCCGGTGGAGCAGCGTCGCCGGCTGCAGGAGCAGTCGCTGCTGGCGGCCGGCGGGGACCCGGAGGCGATGGAGCTCGACGAGGACTTCCTGCAGGCGATGGAGTACGCCATGCCGCCCACGGGCGGGCTGGGCATGGGCGTGGACCGGGTCGTGATGATGATCACCGGCCGGAGCATCCGCGAGACACTGCCCTTCCCGCTGGCCAAACCTCGTTAGCAGCGACGTCACAGCGTGCTCCAAGCTTCGGGCGTCACTGTGGAGCCGTGACAATGACCGGTCCGTTGTCCCAGACGTTCTGGGAATCCACCCGCCACCACCTGTCCCTGATGCACGGGTGGCTGCCCATGGTGGTGCAGATCCTGGCGCTGGTCGCCCTCGTGACCGCCATCGGTTGGCGCACCCGCCGCTGGCGGATGGTGTGGCTGCCGTGGTCGGCGGTCATCGGCGTGATACTCACCGCCGCTGCCTACTGGTACACCCAGACCGCGGGCGTCGCCGACGACAGCAACCCCGCACCGCAGACGCTGTGGGTCTGGATCGCGTTGTCCGGCATCGCCTTCGGTGTGCTCGTGTCGGGCTGGCGAGATGCGCAGTGGTGGCGGCGTGGCGTCGCGCTGGTCGCGGTGCCGCTGTGCGCCCTCTGTGCCGCACTGGCTCTCAACTTGTGGACGGGCTACTTCCCCACCGTGCAGACCGCGTGGAGCCAACTCACCGCGGGTCCGCTGCCCGACCAGGTCGACCAGGTGACGGTCAAGGCGATGCAACGCATGCACACGATCCCGCTCAAGGGCAGCGTCGTACCCGTCGACATTCCCGCCACAGCGTCGGGGTTCAAGCACCGCGGCGAATTCGTCTATCTGCCGCCGGCCTGGTACGCCACGAATCCGGCGCCCCCGCTGCCGACGATCATGATGATCGGCGGCGAATTCAACACCCCGGCCGACTGGATGCGCGCCGGCAACGCGATCAACACCCTCGACCAGTTCGCCGCGGCACATCACGGGGAGGCACCCGTCGTCGTGTTCGTCGATCCGGGCGGCGCCTTCAACAACGACACCGAGTGCGTCAACGGGTCGCGCGGCCAGTCCGCCGACCATCTGACCCGCGACGTCGTGCCGTACATGGAGTCGAATTTCGGGGTCAGCGCAGCCCCGGCGAACTGGGGCGTGGTCGGCTGGTCCATGGGCGGCACCTGCGCGGTGGACCTGGCCGTCATGCATCCCGACATGTTCAGCGCCTTCGAGGACATCGCCGGCGATCTGGCACCGAACTCCGGCAGCCAGTCCCAGACCGTCGCCCGCCTCTTCGGCGGCAACAGTGCCGCCTACGCGTCGTTCGATCCGAGCACGGTGATCACCCGCCACGGCCCCTACCGCGGGGTGCAGGGCTGGTTCGACGTCAACGGCCCCTTACCCGGATCGGGCGCCGGCAAGCCGAACGACCAGGCCATCGCGGCCTCGACGCTGTGCTCGCTGGGCAGCCGGTCGGGCATCGACTGCGCCGTGGTCAACCAGGCCGGCAACCACGACTGGCCGTTCGCGTCCACCGCGTTTTCCACCGCACTGCCGTGGCTGGCCGGCGCGATCGGCACCCCCGGTGTGCTCCCAGTGGCGCTGCCGGCCGCGCCGCAGGCGCCGCCGCAGACAGCCGCGGTGCAACTCGCGGCCGGGCGGACGGCGCACCAGTAGCCTGGGGCCATGCCCGACGACCCCGCCGTTCCCGCCGAGAGCGGTTACACCGAGGACGGAGTGCCGACGTTCGACGCGGTCCGCGACAAGATCGAGAACCGGTACGCGACGTCGCTGGGCTCGGCCGAACTGGCCGCCGAGACCCCGGAGGGCCGGACCGCCGCCCAGCAGTACGACGCGCGGCAGCGCGCGGCCGCCGAGCGACTGGCGCAGATCCGGGAGTCCATGCGCGACGGCCGGGGCGACTCTCAGTAGTCGGCGTCGGCGGCCAGACGTTCGGCCAGGAACGCGTCGGCACCTGTCACCGTGAGCCGTGAGCGCGCGAGCGCACGCACTCGGTCACGCGCGGACGCGGATTCGTCGGCCTCGGCGCCCACCGTCACCGTCACGTCCCGCCAATCGTGGTCCCAGGCCACGTCCTCGC
The DNA here is from genome assembly GCF_007096635.1 of Mycolicibacterium sp. 018/SC-01/001. Classification (GTDB taxonomy): domain Bacteria; phylum Actinomycetota; class Actinomycetes; order Mycobacteriales; family Mycobacteriaceae; genus Mycobacterium. The sequence continues at coordinate 233,870 of NZ_VKAA01000007.1, read as the reverse complement.
TCAGCGGATCTGCGCCGTCGAACAGGGGCACGGTGGCGGCACCGGTCGCGTCCAACGCGCCGGTACCCGCGTAGGCGCCGCTGCTGAACCGAACCGGGATGCCCTCCGGTGATGCGGCCCCCCACACCTCGGTGCGCATCAGCGCGGCGACAGTCGTCCCGATCGACTCCACGGACCAGGCGACGGTGTTCTCGGCGGCGTCGAAGACTCCCGGCGGCACCGCCGACCAGCGCACCGAATCGCGCCCTTCGGCGATCGCCTCGCCAGGCCGACCCGTCCGGCTCCCCGGCCCCGCCGCCAGCGCGTAATCATCCCGGCGCCGCTCCACCGTGGCGGGCTCGTCCACCGCGACGCCGATGTCCTCGGCGAGCGCCAGGCACGCCTGCGCCAACCCGGCGATCCGCGAATCGTCATGCCGGGCAAGCACACCGAACAGCGGCGCATGCGGGGCGAGCAGATCGGCGACGTCGGCATCGAACGCATCGGCGTCGAAGAACTCCTGCATCGCCTCGGTCAGTACCGCCACTTCCCCGTCGAGCAACGCCATGTCGAGGTCGGCGATGCCGTCCTGCCGGCTCGCCGGCCACCACCGCCGCAGCCAGTGCCCGAAGGCCAGTCGGCGCAGCGCGCTCAACGAGGTGGGCTCCAGATCGACGCCCGGCAGATCGACGGTGTCGTTCCCGGCGTCGGCGTCTCCGTCCAGCAGCGCCGTCACGACCGCCCCGTGCCCATCGGGCCCCACGACCCGCCACAGCCACTCCGCCCGCCCCACATCGGTGAACGCGATCTGCGGGCCCGCCTCGGCGTCGTCGACCGGCCAGCTCAGCACGGCACCGGCGACCTCGAGCACCGCCGTCAGCGGCGGTGCCGGCGGGGCCGAACCCGTGGTCCACACACCGGCGTCGTTGTGGATCTTCATCACGCCGCACCCTCCGCGCCGAGCATCGCTTTGATGCGCTGCCGGTGGTCCAGGCTGACCGATCGGGCGACGCCGTCGAGCAGTGCGCGCACGTCGTCGGCGTCCGAACACGGTTCCTGCCACACGTCGCGGCCGTGCAGCCGCGCCCACAGCCGGTTCAGGTACGGCCGGCGGAAGCTGGCGAGCTCGTCGATGACCTGCTGCTGACGGGGATGCACCGCCGCGCCGTCGGCCAGGTAGCGACGGGCGTGCAGGACGTAGGCCTCCTTGCGCAGCCGGACCTGGATGCGCGCGGAGAGCCCGTACCGGGGACGGGCGGCGGGATCCAGCGGGGCGAGATCGGTCGCCACCTCGATGCCGGCGAGCAGCGTCGCCTGCTTGTCCTCGCCCAGCAGGCCCCACGGCGCGGCGCAGCGGTCCACCTCCTCGGCGCACAGCAGCGCGATGTCGGGCAGCTCGTCGCGATCCATGCCGCGGCGCAGCGTCGCGCGTACCCGGTCCACGACGCTGCGGTCGAGCGGCCGCTCCCCCTCGACCCGCGTCGGCCGCGTCACGACCGGACGCTGCTGGGGCTGGGTCGACGACAATCCCAGGTCGGGCAGCGACCACGGCAGGGCCGAGCCGTCGAGCCGGGCGGCCGCACCGAGGTTGTACGGCGTCATGTCGTCGACCAGTGCCGACCACAGACGCGCCCGCGTCGCACCGGCGGTGTGGCCCGCACCGTCGGCCAGCACAGTGCCCAGGCCCGCGAAGAACGGTTCGCCGGGCTCCGGCCCGGGGCGGACGTCGCGCCACGCCCGGTCGAGTTGCCCGTCGAGTTCAGCGACGACGGCGGCATCGGCGACGTGAGCGTTCAGCAGGTCGATGGCAGTGCGGTCCCGGTCGGCGTGCACGTCGCGCAGCACGCGCTCGGCCTCGGCGGCATCCGCCACGCCACTGGTGACGGCGAGCTCGTAGCAGACCGGGAAGTACAGCTCCTGGGCGTTGCCCTGGGTGATGCGCAGCCGACGGCGCTCGCGCTTGAGCACGTCGAACCACGCGGCGGTGTTCTGCAGGGTCGCGGCCTGCTCGAGGATCGCGCGGTGCATCTCCGCAGCCACCTCTGCGGTGACGACCGGCGCGGAGTAGCGGGTGTTGACCCGCAGCCGCAGCACCAGCGGATCGATGATGCGTTTGACGGTGCGCGTCAGCGGGGCACCGTCGTCACCGCTGAGGCACTCGACGCCCGGACCGATCGCCCGCCACGCGGCGTCGATCACCGCGCGGCGCGGGTGCCGCACGCCCACCGATTGCCCGGCTTCCGCGCTCACGCGAACAGAATAGGCAGTCACGTCCAGATCCATGACCGTCATCGGGCACCATCCACGGCGAAGGTGACCAGCGCGGCCCAGTACAGCGGGCTCGCGGTGCCGTCCCCGGAGCGCCAGCGAGCGAGCTGGGCGCGCTGCCAGGCATTGACGGCCCGGCCCGCCTCGGGGGCGTCGTGGGCGGTGTCGACGGCGACAACGACGTCGCCCATCGGATCGGCTGATTCGGTTGCGGCACTGGCGAATCGGCGGAAGCCGGCGGTCGTCGGCAACGACCAGAGGGTCGCGGTCACCAGCACCGCACCGTTGAGGATGAGTGCCGCGACCAGTCCGGTGGCTTCGTCGAACCGGTAGTCGCCACCCGAGGCGCAGGCGAGCAACGCGACCCGCGCCGGCATCGGCAGCGCGGCGGCCATCAACTCGCCCGCGCTGAGCGGTTCGGCTTCGGCGAGGTGTATGGCCGCGCGGTCGGCGAGGCCGACGTCTCCGTCGGCAGCGGTGGCGTGCCCGACATAGAGCAGCCGGCCCGGTTCGCGGCGTAACTGGGTGGCCAGCCAACCGCGGTCGGCCTCTGTACGCCGGAACAACTCGACGGCGGAGCCCGCTGGGGGCAGCACCTCCCGCCGGCTCATCACGGCCGCGAAGTGGCGGGCGACCGGGGTGTCCGGGTCCGGCCGGCCCAGCACCGAGCCGAGCGCCGAGTCCGGCCGCTGGGTAGGCACGCGCGGGTCCAGCACGAACAGCGGCGCACGGTCGGGCCGCCACGGTGCGGGCCGGCGGGCCGCGTTGGCGATGTTGGGCGGGGCGGCGAGCAGGATGTCGACCAGCTCGATCAGGCGCCTGCCGTCACCGGGCATCGCGAGGATCGACCACGGCACCTGCGCCAGCCGGGCGGCGGGGGCGGCGAACAGGACGGCGTCGGTCACTGCCGCGTGCGCGGCGAGCAGCCGCCACGCCGGCTCGGGCAGGAGGAGCTCGCCGAGCACCTCCGCCAGGTGCTGTTCGGCGCTGGCGGAGGCGAACGAGCCTGCGGCGACGGCGCGTTCCACGGCGTCGGCGATGGTTTCCCGGGGTCGGGGGTCGGGCAGCGCGTCGGCCAGCAGATCCTGCACGGTGGCCATCGCGGTCTCGTCCAGCACCCAGGTCACCGTGGTGTCCGGCCGCCCCACCACGCGCAGGCTGGCGTAGGTGGCGACACCGACGTCGGCATAGCGCAACAGCAGGTGGTCGGCGGTCACGGCCATGTGGACCACTCGCTCTCGGCGGCGATGACCTCGCGGCCGTACCGGGCCGCCGCGAGTTCCCGGTACCGGCGCAGCACCAGGTCGCCGCCGGGATCCATGCGCAGCGGCGGCAGCGCGCCCAGCCGTGTCAGCGCGCCGGCACCGACCGCCGCACCTCCGGAGGCGACCAGCGCGTACTCGTCGGCCTCCTCGACCGGGACGGTGGCCGTGGCGGTATGGGCCCAGGCCGCGGTCTGCGTCTCCGGCGCGATGAAAGCCCCTCGTGCGCAGTGGTATTCGATGAGCTCGCCGAGCAGTTCTCGATTGCCCCACTCCCAGGCGACGGCGAATGCGCCCGCGAGCATGCGGGAGGAGACGTAGGTGGCCCAGCGCATCCGGGCGTCGGCGTCGGCGATCGAGTATCGCACCGAGTCGACCGCCAGGGCGGCAGGGATCTTCAGCTCGGCCGCCTCGGCCAGCTTCTGCTCGGCACCGGCCGGATCGGCCTGTGCTCGGGCGCGCAGCAGCGTGCCGACGTGGTCGTCGAGGCGGGCGTACTGCAGCCAGCTGTGGCGAGGCCAGGCGTCGAGGAGCTCCCTGGCCTCCTCGACGCGGGTCGCTGCCGCCGTGAAGTCGCCCCGGAAGATGTCGACCCAGCTGCGCTGCAACAGGATTCGGTGGATGTGTAGGGGGCGACCGAGTTCGCGCCAGTGCCGTTCGGCATGGCTGAGGCGCTCGTCTGCATCGTCGTAGGCGCCGACGGAGATCGCGATCAGCCCGAAGTAGAGCCAGCACCGTGAAACATCGTGCGCCCGAACGTGGTCGGCGATCGCGGGATATGCCTCGTGGACCAGATCCTGGGCTCGCGGCCGATCGCCGGCAGCCCAGGCGGCCGTCGCCCGCTCCAACTGGGTGCGCGCGACCGCCAGCCGCCAGTTGCGCGCCTTCGCGCGGGCGCCGGCGCGCCGCAGCCACGGCTCCGCTTCGGTCAGTCGGCCCGTCTCCACGCAGAACCGTCCGTAGCCGGTGCCGGCGAGCACCCGCAGCGCGTCGGCGTGCTCGGTTCCGTCGCCGGGCCCGTCGATCGCGTCGAGCACCTGCTGCCACAGAGGCAGGGACTGTACGTGCAGATCGTCGTCACACAGCGCGACCGCGCAGAGGATGCGCGCGTAGGTGATGAGGTAGGCGTGCTCGTGGGCGAGGTCGGGCGCCATGTCGGGCAACATGCCGGCCTCCTCGATCAACGATGTCAAAAGTGTTGCGGCGGTTTCGTGTTCACCGTGCGCGGCCGCGTATCCCGTCTCGAGGAACAGGGCGCGCCGCGTGTACCGGCACGTCATGTGTGCGATCTGCGGGTCCGGCGAGTTCAGCTCTGCGTAGGCCCGTAGGCAGTCACGGATGCGCGTGACGGCCTCGGTGACGCCGGCGTACGCGGTGCGTACCAGATAGATCTCGCCGAGCTGGGCGAGGACCTCCAGTGCGAGGTCGTCGCGGTCGGCCTCCTCGACGAGGGGCAGCAGCGAGAGCAGCAGCTCCTTGGCCGCCTCCTCGTCGGCGGCGAACGCGAGGTGACGAGCCCTGTCGAGATCCTGCTCGATCGTCACCGCGTCATCATAGGAAGCGGCGGGCGTGCGCGGCACGCCCGCCGCTCGGACGAACATCGGCCTACTTGCAGGTGACGGTCACCGTGAACGGCTTGGTGATCATGCCGGCCATCGGATTGTGCATGTCCGCACCGACTGCCTCACCGGTGATCGTGTAGCGGTCGCCGTCGACCTTGACCTCCGCCGATCCGCTCTTGGCTCCCATCGCGTTGGCGACCGCGAGGGCGTTGCCGTCGACCACCATGCCGAGCGACTCGACCACCGGGGTGGCCGCGTCGGACATCACGATGCCCAGACCCTGCTGACCCCCGATAGCACCGCTGGCGACGGTGACCTTGCCGCCCTGCTTGACGCAGGTCACGGAGTTCAGATCGAGTCCGGCCAGATCGGCGCCGTCGACCTTCACCTCGGTGCTGCCGCCTTGCGCGACCGTGGCCTGCTGGCTGCTGCTCGGTGCCGGGGCCCCCTTGTCGCTGGAGCAGCCCACCAGCATGGCGGTGCCCGCGGCCAGGCCGATCACACCTGCGACAATTCGCTTCATCGTTCGATTCCCTTCGTCGTACTCCGCCTCGGTGGCGTCGTGTGAGAACAGTGAAAAGGGGCCCTCGGGCTACCGATCCCAACTTCCGTGTCGTACGAGGCGGCTACGGTCGGGAGCCGTGCGCACCATCACCGTCGAGCAGCGCCGGGCCCGCCTGGCCCGGAGGCAGTTGCTGAGCCCGACGGCACCGATGGCCGGCTCGGTCGAAAGCGTCACCGAACGCCTGGTCGCCTTGCACGCCACGGACCCCGCGACGCCCTACCTGTCGCTGTGGGCCCGCCTGCCGGGATTCGTCCACGACGATCTCGACGCCGCCCTCTACCGGAACCGCACGGTGGTCAAGCATCTCGCGATGCGCAGGACGCTGTGGGTGGTGCGTCAGGAGGACCTCGTCGCGGTGCAGGCGGCGGCCAGCGACCGGGTGGCGCTCAACGAGGCGCGCCGGCTGGCCGCCGACGTGGAACGTGCGGGCGTGGCCGTCGACGGGGCGGCCTGGCTGGACACCGCGCAGGACGCGGTGGTGCGCCACCTGCGCGCAGAAGGCCCCTGCAGCGCCCGCGAACTGCGAGAAGCGTTGGCCGAACTCGCCGGCACGTACAACCCCGCGCCGGGGAAGGCCTACGGCGCGGAAGGCCACCTCGCACCGCGCGTACTGACGGTGCTGGCCGCCCGCGGTCACATCGTGCGCGGCCTCAACGACGGCGGCTGGTTGACGTCGCGCCCCCGGTGGACCTCGGTCGAGTCGTGGCTGGGCAGCCCGTGGGCCGCGGCCGATGCGGATGCCGCGAGCGCCGACCTGGTGCGCCGCTGGTTGGCCGCCTTCGGACCCGCGACGCTCACCGACATCAAGTGGTGGTTCGGCACCACACTGACCTGGGCACGAAAAGCGTTGTCCGCCATCGAGGCCGAAGAGGTACGGCTCGACGACAGCTCCGGCTACCTGCTGCCGGGCGACGATCAGGACGATGGAGCCGAGCCGTGGTGCGCCCTGCTGCCGTCATTGGACCCGACGACGATGGGATGGTTCGACCGGGACTGGTACCTCGGGCCGCACCGCGGCGACGTGTTCGACCGCAACGGTAACGCCGGGCCGACCGTGTGGGTGAACGGCCGCGTCGTCGGCGCGTGGCGCCAGAATGATGAGGGCCGTGTCGAACTGGTCCTGCTCGAGGACGTGGACCGCGGGTCGGCGAAAGCCCTCTCCGCGCGCGCCGAGGAGCTCACCGATTGGCTCGCGGGGGTTCGTGTCAGCCCGCGCTTTCCGTCCCCGGCGTGCAAGCGCTGATCGTCAACCGACGAAGGCCTCACGGTGGCGAACAGCCCAGTCGCCGAACGGGATTGCCGGGCGGCCGGTGATCGTGGGCACGGCGTCGGTGACCTCGGCGGGCTCGGTGACTTCGAAGGCCCACTGAGCCATCAGCAGATCCAGGTACTGCGGCGGCAGCACCTGCCCGTACAGGGCCCGGGCTTGCGTGTCCGAGAGCGCGGTGATGTCGATCGGATGAGAGATCGCGTCACCAATGAGGCCGACCTGTTCGCGCATCGTCAGCGAGGCCGGTCCGGTGAGGACGATCTTCTGTCCGTCGAGCGTTGACGTAGTGAGCGCCGTGACACCGACCGCGGCGATGTCGTCGTCGGCAATCGGAGCCTGCTGGGATTCCGGGAACGGCAATCCGACGCTGCGGTGGACCCGGATCTGATGCGCCCAGAAGCGGATCGCATTGCGCGCGAAGGCGCCCGGGCGTAGGCAGACCGTGGCGAAGCCGCCGTCGATGGCCGCGTTCTCGACGGCGAGGTGGCGTTGTTTGTTGTACTCGACGAACTGCTCCGTGCGTGTGGTGTCGATGGTCGACAGGACGACGACCTTCTGGACCCCGGCCGCTGTCATCTCCTCGACGAGGTCAGGCAGGACCTTCGGTGGGGCGAAGCTGACGAGAAAAACGGCGTCGACACTGCGCAGCGCCGGACGCAGTGTCTGCGGCTCATCGAGGTCGCCGGGCACCACGTCCACCGACGGCCATCGCCGTCGGTCGGGTCGCCGGCACGTCGCACGCACCTCGGCGTCGGTCTCCCTCAGCAGGTCGATGATGGTGGAGCCGACTCCACCGTTCGCCCCGGTCACCAGCACTCGCATCATCGGGTCCTTTCGTCGTCCCCGATACCGACGGTAGGAACTCCGGCTCATCAGCACCAATCATGAGTTCTGATGTGTCACATTCATCAAGTGAATCTCACCGGTGTGGACCTCAATCTCCTCGTCGTCCTGTATGCCGTCATCGAGGAGCGCAGTGCCACCAGGGCCGCCGCTCGTCTGCATCTGACGCAGCCCGCCGTGTCGAATGCGTTGGCGCGTCTTCGGGTTCTGTTGGGTGACCCGCTGGTGGTGCGCTCCGGACGTGGATTGAGCCCCACCCCCGCGGCGTTGGCCGTACAGCCCCGCCTCGACGAGGCGCTGCGCCTCGTCCAGGGGATCGTGCAGGGCCTCGACGCGTTCGATCTGTCCACGACCACGCGCGAGTGGGTGATCGCCTTCGCCGATCTGTACGGCCCTCTGCTCCTGCCGGGCCTCGACCGCACGCTGCACCGGCACGCTCCGCGTTCACGTCTGCGGGTGCAGGCCGTCGACCGCATCAGCGTGGCCGACGCTCTGGCCAGCGGTGAGATCGATGTCTACGTGGGCATTCCCGCCACGCGACCGGCGGCATGGCATTCGGAGCCCGCATTCAGCGACGACATGGTCGGCGTCATCGCTTCACACCACCCCGACGCCACCGCAGCGATGACGCTCGAACGGTTCGTCGACCTCCCGCATGCGCATGTCCACATCAGCGCCGGACGCGGTCGCGAAGTGGACGACGCGCTGGCTCGCGCCGGCCTCACCCGGCGGATCCGCATCACCGTGCCGCACTACAGCTCGCTGTTCCCCGTCGTCGAGAACGGCCACTGCATCGGTGTGGCCCCGCGCCGCCTGGCCGAATTCCACGCCCGCACGTCAGCGATCACGCTCGTCGAGATCCCGCTCGAGCTTCCGACCTATGACGTCCGGGTGTTCTGGCACACCCGGTCGGACAACGACCCCGGCGTCACGGCGTTTCGACGGATCCTGGACGAGGTCCTGGACCCGATCAGGCGCTGACCTTCCTTCGGGTGCGCGCCTTGGGCTTCGGGCGTGCCATGCCGAGTGTCTCGGCCAGGAAGTGACCGGTGTAGCTGTTCGGGTCCAGCGCAACGTCTTCCGGTGTGCCCGTCGCCACCACGGTGCCGCCGCCCGACCCACCTTCGGGTCCCATGTCGATGATCCAGTCCGAGGTCTTGATGACGTCGAGGTTGTGCTCGATGACGATGACCGTGTTGCCCTTGTCCACCAGGCCGTTGATGACCGTCAACAGTTTGCGGATGTCCTCGAAGTGCAGGCCCGTGGTCGGCTCGTCGAGGATGTAGATGGTTCGGCCGGTCGACCGCTTCTGCAGTTCCGAGGCCAGCTTCACGCGCTGCGCCTCGCCACCGGACAGCGTCGGCGCCGGCTGCCCGAGGCGCACGTAACCGAGCCCCACGTCGACGAGCGTCTTGAGGTAGCGGTGGATCGAACTGATCGGCGCGAAGAACTCCGCCGCCTCCTCGATCGACATGTCGAGGACCTCGGCGATCGTCTTGCCCTTGTAGTGCACCTCGAGCGTCTCGCGGTTGTAGCGCGCACCCTGGCAGACCTCGCACGGGACGTACACGTCGGGCAGGAAGTTCATCTCGATCTTGATGGTGCCGTCACCCGAACACGCTTCGCAGCGCCCGCCTTTGACGTTGAACGAGAAGCGGCCGGGCTGGTACCCGCGCACCTTGGCCTCCGTCGTCGCGGCGAACAACGTGCGGATCTTGTCGAACACGCCCGTGTAGGTGGCCGGGTTCGATCGCGGGGTGCGGCCGATCGGCGACTGGTCCACCCGCACCAGCTTGTCCAGGTGGTCCAGCCCGTTGATGCGGGTGTGCCGCCCGGGCACCAGGCGTGCGCCGTTGAGCTTGTTGGCCAGCACCGAGGCCAGGATGTCGTTGACCAGAGTCGACTTGCCCGATCCCGACACGCCCGTCACCGAGGTCAGCACTCCGAGCGGGAACGCGACGTCGATCTCCCGCAGGTTGTGTTCGCGGGCGCCGACGACGGTCAGCTGGCGCTTCTTGTCAGGCACCCGTCGCATCGCCGGGACCTCGATCTCCTCCTTGCCGGACAGGTATGCACCGGTGATGGAGTTCGGATTCTTCAGCAGGTCCTGATAGGTGCCGCTGTGCACGATCTGGCCGCCGTGCTCCCCCGCCGCCGGACCGATGTCGACGACCCAGTCGGCATGGGCGATGGTGTCGAGGTCATGCTCGACGACGATCAGCGTGTTGCCCAGGTCCCGCAGGCGCACCAGCGTGTCGATGAGCCGGCGGTTGTCCCGCTGATGCAGACCGATCGACGGTTCGTCGAGGACGTAGAGCACCCCGACCAGGCCCGAGCCGATCTGGGTGGCCAGCCGGATGCGCTGGGCCTCTCCGCCGGAGAGCGTGCCCGCGGCCCGGGACAGCGACAGGTAGTCCAGGCCGACGTCGAGCAGGAAGCCCAACCTGGACTGGATCTCTTTGAGCACCTGGCCGGCGATCGCCGCCTCGCGGGTGCCGAGAGTCAGCGCGTTGAGGAACGCCGCACAGTCGGCGATCGACAACTCGGCGACTTCGGCGATCGACTTGGGGCCGTACTCACCGGCGGTCATCGTCACGGCCAGGATCTCGGGCTTGAGACGGGTGCCGTGACACTCAGGGCACGGCACGTCGCGCATGAAGCCCTCGAGCCGCTCCTTCATCTGCTCCGAATCGGTCTGCTCCATCCGGCGCTGCAGGAACGCCATCACGCCCTCGAAATCGGCGTAGTAGGACCGGGTGCGGCCATAGCGGTTCTTGTAGCGGACGTGCACCTGCTCGTCGCAGCCCTCGAGGATCGCCTTACGTGCCTTGGCCGGCAGCTTCTTCCACGGGGTGTTCACATCGAAGCCCAGCTGATCGCCCAGTCCGGCGAGCATCCGGGTGAAGTACTCGGCGGTGTGGCCCATCGACCACGGGGCGATCGCACCCTCGGCCAGGGTCAGGTCGGGATCGGGGACGACGAGGTCCGGGTCGACTTCCTTCCGGATGCCCAGCCCGGTGCACTCGGGACACGCGCCGTAGGGCGAGTTGAACGAAAACGACCGGGGTTCCAGGTCGTCGACGGCCAGCGCATGACCGTTGGGGCACGCCAGCTTCTCGGAGAACCGCTGCTCCCGGTGGGGATGGTCGTCTTCCCGGTCGACGAACTCGAGCACGACGATGCCGTCGGCGAGATTCAGCGCGGTCTCGACCGAGTCGGTCAGCCGCTGCTTGGCAGTCGCCTTGACCGTCAGACGGTCGACCACCACCTCGATGTCGTGCTTTTCCTGCTTCTTGAGCTTCGGCGGATCGGTCAGTGAATGCACCACCCCGTCGACCCGCACACGGCTGTACCCCTGCGTGTTCAGCTTGTCGAACAGGTCGACGAACTCGCCCTTGCGGGTGCGGACGACCGGGGCGAGGACCTGGAACCTCAGGCCCTCGTCCATCGCGAGGACCTGGTCGACGATCTGCTGCGGCGTCTGGCGCGCGATGCGCTCACCACAGACGGGACAGTGCGGCGTGCCGGCGCGCGCGTAGAGCAACCGCAGATAGTCGTAGACCTCGGTGATGGTGCCCACAGTCGACCGCGGGTTGCGGTTGGTCGACTTCTGGTCGATCGAGACTGCGGGTGAGAGGCCCTCGATGAAGTCGACGTCGGGTTTGTCCATCTGGCCGAGGAACTGCCGGGCGTACGCCGACAGCGATTCCACGTAGCGCCGCTGGCCCTCCGCGAAGATCGTGTCGAACGCCAGCGACGATTTGCCGGACCCCGACAGCCCGGTGAACACGATCATCGCGTCGCGCGGCAACTCCAGATCGACGCCACGCAGATTGTGCTCCCGGGCACCTTTGACGACTAGGCGGTCAGCCACGATGTCCTTTCCCTCCGAGGAGAAAACGTGCCCGATGCGTCCGCTGGACGCAGTACAGGACCATGCTAGGGCGACCCACCGACAGCTTTCACCCGCGGTGGCGGCGCAGGTCGCGCGGCGAAGTAACGTGGGTCACCATGACCGTCGTCGACGACAACTACACAGGACACGTCGAGCCCCGCACCGCCGCACGGCGCTGCCTGCCCGGCGCGTCCATCGTCAAGGTCTCAGTGGGTCCCATGGACAACAACGCCTACCTGGTGACCTGTTCCCGCACCGGCCAGACGCTACTCATCGACGCCGCCAACGATGCCGAACTCCTGCACGGCCTCATCGCCGACGCGGCACCGACCCTGTCGCTGATCGTCACCAGCCATCAGCACCAGGACCACTGGATGGCGCTCGAGGAGGTGGCCGACGCCACCGGCGCCCCCACCGCCGCGCACTCGCTCGACGCCGAGCCGCTGCCGGTGACCCCGCAGCGCCTGCTCGCCGACGGCGACCGCGTCGACGTCGGCGACCTGCACTTCGACGTGATCCACCTGCGCGGCCACACACCAGGCTCGGTGGCCCTGGCGCTGCGCGACGCCGACACCGACGAGGACGGGCAGGAACGCGTGCACCTGTTCACCGGGGACTGCCTGTTTCCCGGGGGCGTCGGAAAGACCTGGAAGGACGGGGATTTCGAGCAGCTGCTGGCAGACGTGACCAGCCGCCTGTTCGATGTCTTCGCCGATTCCACTGTCGTGTATCCAGGACACGGCGATGACACCACCCTCGGAGCCGAGCGTCCGCATCTGGATGAGTGGCGCGAGCGCGGTTGGTGACCGCGTTTCTGCCGAGGACCATCAGGAAGGGAACATGAACACCGAACAACTCAGCAAGGTGCAGCGTGGCGCCGGCTTCATCGCAGCCCTCGACCAGAGCGGCGGCAGCACGCCCAAGGCGCTGAAGCTCTACGGCATCGACGAGAACGCCTACTCCGGCGATGCGCAGATGTTCGACCTCGTGCACGAGATGCGCACCCGGATCATCACGAGTCCGAGCTTCGACGGCGACCGGATTCTGGGCGCGATCCTGTTCGAGGACACGATGGACCGCGAGGTCGGGGGCCGGCCCACGGCCGATTACCTGTGGAACGTCAAGAAGATCGTGCCGTTCCTCAAAGTCGACAAGGGCCTCGCCGACGAACAGGACGGCGCCCAGGTGATGAAGCCGATCCCCGGGTTGGCCGACCTGCTGACCCGCGCCCGGGACAAGGGCGTGTTCGGGACCAAGATGCGTTCGGTCATCAAGACACGCGGCGCGGGCCTGCAGGCCGTCGTCGACCAGCAGTTCGAGATCGGCACGCAGATCCTGGCCGCCGGCCTGATGCCGATCATCGAGCCCGAGGTCGACATCCACAGCCCGCAGAAGGCCGAGGCGGAGGATCAGCTGAAGACCGCGCTGCTGGCGGGTCTCGACGGTCTCGGCGAGGGGCAGGCGGTCATGCTGAAGCTGACGTTGCCCAGCGTCGACAACCTCTACCGCGACCTGGTCGACCATCCGAAGGTGGTGCGCGTCGTGGCCCTCTCGGGTGGCTACGACCGCGACGAGGCCTGCGACAAATTGGCCGCCAACAACGGGGTGATCGCGAGCTTCTCGCGCGCCCTGACCGAAGGCTTGACGGCCCAGCAGAGCGACGAGGAGTTCAACGCGACGCTGGACGCGGCGATCGTCGCGATCGCCAAGGCATCGGCGACGTGAGCCGCTGACGAGAAAACCCTGGGTCGGTGGTTCCGGCCCAGGGTTTGTCGTTGTCGCGTGTCAGGACGTGTGGACGATCAGCACGTCGGACTTCGCCCGGCGGGCGACGTTCGCGGGAACGGAGCCCAAGAGCCGGCCCGCGATCGTGCTCAATCCGACGTTGCCGACGACCAGCAGATCCGCGCCCGTCTCCTCGACGAGTTCGACCAGGGCGTCGACGGGTGCGCCCACAACGGCCTTCTCCTCGATGTTCTCGGCACCGGCGGCCCGCGCCCGGTCCCGGGCCTCCCGCAGGATCGCGTAGATCGGGGCGTTGCCGGACATCTTGTAGCCCTCGTCCTTGAGCAGGTCTGCCGCGCGCTGATCCTCGCCCTGCGGGAAATACGCCGTCGAGACGATCAGCTTGGCGCCCGCTCCTGCGGCGATCTGACCGGCACGATCCACCGCACGCAACGACGAGTCCGAACCGTCCGTGCCGACCACCACGGTTTGGTAGGCGCTCATTCATGTCCTCCCGATGTGAGTTGCTGCTCTGCCATTCCAGGCCAATCGTGACAGTAACCCGCCGTCCGGCGGACATGGGTGCGAATCACCACACCAGTCGCGCATTTGCCCAGGATATGCACGCACGCGCGCTAGCAACGTCACGCTGCGGGCAGCGAGGTGACGCGCCCGACACTGCGCTCACGCGTCTGCGTCTCCACAGCGGGGTGTTCTGCGGGGTCGGCGGTACATCAGCCGCCGGGTCCAGAAACCGGTTCGAGTTCGGACACCGGATCATCCAGCTGCGCAGACAGTTTGGTGTCACCGGCGAGACCCACCACCCGCCGCGCAGCGAACGCGGCGGCCTGGTCGATCATCCCGTTCCACATGTAGGAGTAGTGGGCGAACATGTCGAACCCCTTGGAACAGTAGGGGTCGTTCGTCGCACACAGGTCGATGGTTCTGCTGCCGTACAACGGGCTCAAGGTGGTCAGGGGGCCGAGGTTGGCGTAATCCCGGGACGGGTTACCGAACACGGCGATCGCGGAGACGTGGTTGACCATGGTGTCGGGCAGCGGCGAGGGCGTGAAGAACCACAGCTTCTTCTTGCCGATCGTGATGAGGTCGATCACCCCGGCGCCCTGGGAGATTCCGCCGAGCACGATCTTGGTCTGCGGACAGATGCCGGCGACGTACTGGACGTGCTTGTTGGCGTCGACCGCACCTTCGGACGTCGATTTCGAGAAGTCCCAACTGGCCGAGTAGTCGACGGCGTACGCGTCAATTTTCTTGGTGCTCAACTTTTTCTGCAGCGCTTTGACGAATAGCGTGCCGACGGGCCCGAAGCCAGGCTTGTCGCTGGTGCCCCGTGCGAACACCACTTCCACATCCGGGCAGGAGGCCGCCGCAGCGATCGGTGCACGAACGGCCATGGCGCACAACGCGAGCGCGCAGGTGACCGCGAGGCCGATCGCACGAGCTGCCTGGCGAGTGCTCACGCGATCACCGTGGCACAGTTCCAGCAAACATTGCCAGGTGGGCGACACAAAGGTGATCGATGCGTTGCCGAACTGTGTTGTCCTCGCGCTAGGCACCGCTGTGACGTGGCGTTATTCGATGAGGGCCTTTCGCTCAGTGGATAATGACTTCGCTGAGCGGGGAGCCTTTTGATGCGTCTCAGTGCGCTGCACCGAGTTCGACGAGCAGGACGCCAGCCACGATCAAACCCATCCCGGCGAGCATCGTGGGCGTGAGCGGCTCGCGGAAGAGGATGCGGGACGCGGCGGCGGTCAGGGCGACCCCCGCGGCGGCCCAGATGCCGTAGGCGATGCCGAGCGGCATGCCGTGTCGCAGCGACGCGGACAGCAGGGTGAACGCGATGAGGTAGGCGACGATCACGATGACGTAGAAGGGGCGACGACCGCCGGCGGCGACCCGCAGGGCCAGGGTGCCGGTCACTTCCGACGCGATGGCACCTGCCAAGAACAGGTACTGGATCACGGCGGACCGGCAGCGGTGTCGTCGACGCGGTGAGACCCCATCTCCACGAGCAGCACGCCCCCGATGATGCAGACCATGCCGATGCCCATCACGATCGTGAACGCCTCGCCGAAGACGAGCGACGACAGCACGGCGGTGAGAGCGACGCCGATCGCACCCCAGATGCCGTAGGCCACGCCGAGTCCCATGCCGCGCTTGAGGACGAGCGCGAGGAACACGAACGACGCGAGGTATCCCCCGACCACGACGACGTACAGCGCGGGGGTGGTGACGGCCGCCTTCAGCGACAGCGTCGCGGAGACCTCACTGACGATGGCCAGGAGTAGGAGGAGCCACGTCACGAGGTCAAGGTACCCGGGGACCCGATGCGAGCGGATGACGGGATTCGAACCCGTGTAAACGGCTTTGCAGGCCGGTGCCTAGCCACTCAGCCACACCCGCACTGGCCGTCACTCTGCCGTGCTCCGTCGCGCAGGCCGAGGCTTGCGCTCACCGTGATCCTGGATCGGGCACGGGGCGGCCGCTGCGGATCGCGCTCACCGCCGCCGAGGCCGCCAGCACCGCGAACACGCCGAACAGCCAGTGGGCCGCTGTCGCATCACCACGATCGGACACGTTGACCACCACACCGGCCAACGCTGCACCGAACGCCCCGCAGATCACCTGCACGGTGTTGATCGCCGCCGCGGCGGCGGGCCCCTCGGCCGGATCGCGCACCTTGCTCATCGCCCACGCCGACAGATGGGGCCACGCGATGCCGATGCCGGAGCCGGTGATCACCAGAGCGAGCGCCCACGCCGCGACGGACCACACCGACGCGTCCTGCCGCTGCGTCAGCGCGCCGATCGTCAGCCCCGCCGCCATGACCAGCGGGGCCAGCGCCACCACGCGCACGATCACCGCCGGCTTGCCCAGCGACGCACTGCTGATCTCCCCCACCGTCCAGCCCACCGCCAGGCCTGCGCCGAGGAAGCCCGCCGCCAGCGGCGCGAGATGGGCGAGTCGCTGCGCGAACAGCGGCACGTACATGTCCACCATCGTCGCCGCCATCAGCACACCCAGCGTCAGGTACACCCACTTCAACGGCCCGGGGGCGAACGCGCTCGGTGGCAACACCGCAGCACGCGCCCGCCGGTCGACGACCACGAACACCGGAATCAACACCAGACCGGCGGCCAGCAGACCCGCGGTGGCCCGTACGTCATGCGGGACCCCGGCGGCCGACACCAGCAGGGCCGCCGTGCCGAGGAGCAGCAGGGACCGGACCGGGACCCCGACCCGCGTCGCCACGGTTGCGTCGCGTTGGCCAGGCAGTGCCACCGGCACCAAAGCCGACATCGCCGTCGTCATCACCACTAGCACCCCGAAAGCCCAACGCCACGAACCGAATTGGGCGAACAGGCCGCCGGCGGCCGGTCCGACCAGCGTTCCGACACCCCACATCGCCGACACCAGCGCCGAGGCCTTCGTCCACAGTCGGGCCGGCAGCGCGGTGTTGATCACCGCGTACCCGAGTCCGGCCAACAGGCCGCCGGCCGCACCCTGCACCGTGCGACCCACCAGCATCAGCTCCATGGTGGGCGCCACCGCGCAGCCGAGGCTCCCGACGCCGAACATGCTCAGCCCCAACAGATACGACCGTCGCGGGCCCCACCTCATCAGAATGGCGTGCACAGTGGTCGCCGCCACCACCGATCCGACCAGATACACGGTGGTGACCCACGCGTACAGCCGTTGGCCGCCGATGTCCGCGACTGCACTGGGCATCAGGCTGATCGTCAGGAACTCGTTGGTCGCATACAGCGCGACGCCACCCGCGAGCACCGTGGATGCCCCCAGGTACCGCGGTCCCAGAAGGTCGCGCCACGTCCCAGAACTCTGCTGCTCGGTCGCAGCGCTGTCAGCGTCGATGTCTGTCACGCAGTCGACCGTAGGACCTCAACCGTGCTTCAGATCAAGCTATTTCAGGCCCGCCGCGTCCATGCCCCGCAACTCCTTCTTCAGATCCTGGATCTCGTCGCGGATGCGAGCGGCCAGCTCGAACTGGAGATCACGAGCCGCAGCCATCATCTGCGCGGTTAAATCCTTGATCAGATCGGCCAATTCGGCCCGCGGCATGTTGCTGGTGTCGCGGCCCTCGAAGACGCCGGCGCTGACCGCGCGGCCCGGCTCGCCCTGCGCACGCCGGCCTCGCGACGCGTTGCGGCCCGATCCGCCCACCTCGACTGCGGCGTCGGTGTCGTCGGCCTCGCGATACACCTGATCGAGGATGTCGGCGATTTTCTTGCGCAGGGGCTGCGGATCGATGCCGTGCTCGGTGTTGTAGGCGATCTGCTTGGCGCGGCGCCGATCGGTCTCGTCGATCGCCTCTTTCATCGAGTCGGTGATCTTGTCGGCGTACATGTGCACCTCGCCGGAGACGTTGCGCGCCGCACGGCCGATGGTCTGGATCAGGCTGCGCGGTGACCGCAGGAAGCCCTCTTTGTCTGCGTCGAGGATCGCCACCAGCGACACCTCGGGCAGGTCGAGACCCTCCCGCAGCAGGTTGATGCCGACGAGCACGTCGTACTCGCCCAACCTGAGCTGCCGCAGCAGCTCGACCCGGCGCAGGGTGTCGACCTCCGAATGCAGGTACCGCACCCGGATGCCCATCTCCAGCAGATAGTCGGTCAGGTCTTCGGCCATCTTCTTGGTCAACGTGGTGACCAACGTCCGCTCGTCGCGCTCGGTGCGCTTGCGGATCTCCCCGATCAGATCGTCGATCTGGCCCTTGGTCGGCTTGACGATCACCTGCGGGTCGACCAACCCCGTCGGCCGGATCACCTGCTCGACGAATTCGCCGCCGGTCTGAGCCAGCTCGTACGGCCCCGGCGTCGCCGACAGGTACACGGTCTGACCGATGCGGTCGGCGAACTCCTCCCACGTCAGCGGCCGGTTGTCGACCGCCGACGGCAGCCGGAAGCCGAACTCCACCAGGTTGCGCTTGCGGGACATGTCGCCCTCGTACATGCCGCCGATCTGCGGCACCGTCACGTGCGACTCGTCGATGACGAGCAGGAAATCCTCCGGGAAGTAGTCGAGCAGCGTCGCCGGGGCCGACCCTGCCGGCCGGCCGTCGATGTGCCGCGAATAGTTCTCGATACCCGAGCAGAACCCGACCTGACGCATCATCTCGACGTCGTAGTTGGTGCGCATCCGCAGCCGCTGGGCCTCGAGCAGCTTGCCCTGACCTTCGAGTTCGGCCAGCCGCTCCTCGAGCTCGGCCTCGATGGTCGAGATGGCATGGGCCATCCGCTCCGGGCCGGCGACGTAGTGGGTGGCCGGAAAGATCCGCAGGGAGTCGACCTTGCGGACGATGTCGCCCGTCAGCGGGTGCAGGTAGTACAGCTCTTCGACCTCGTCGCCGAAGAACTCGATGCGCACCGCGAGCTCCTCGTAGGACGGGATGATCTCGACGGTGTCGCCGCGCACGCGGAACGTGCCGCGCGTGAACGACATGTCGTTGCGGGTGTACTGCACATCGACGAGCAGCCGCAGCAGCGCGTCCCGGGGCACCTCGTCGCCGACCTTCAGCTCCACCGATCGGTCCATGTACGACTGCGGCGTGCCCAGACCGTAGATGCACGACACCGAGGCCACCACCACGACGTCCCGCCGCGAGAGCAGGCTCGACGTGGCCGAGTGCCGCAGCCGCTCGACGTCGTCGTTGATCGAGCTGTCCTTCTCGATGTAGGTGTCGGTCTGCGCGATGTACGCCTCGGGCTGGTAGTAGTCGTAGTACGACACGAAGTATTCGACGGCGTTGTGCGGCAACATCTCCCGCAATTCGTTGGCCAGCTGCGCAGCCAGCGTCTTGTTCGGCGCCATCACCAGCGTCGGCCGCTGCAGCCGCTCGATCAGCCACGCCGTCGTCGCCGATTTACCGGTACCCGTGGCGCCGAGCAGCACGACGTCCCGTTCGCCGGCCCGGATCCGGCGTTCCAGCGCCTCGATCGCCGCCGGCTGGTCACCCGCCGGCTCGTACTCGCTGACCACCTCGAAGCGGCCGCCCGCCCGCACCACCTGATCGACAGGGCGATACTCCGAATGAGCGAGTACCGGGTGTTCAGTCGCGAAAGCCATGTTCACCAGGGTAGAACCCGGCACCGACAACTTCTCTTCCCGTGCGACTGCCCATCCTGTGCCTATCCTGGTCGGCATCCACCCGCCCAAACGCGAGATCTTCGACCTCGTCGCCCGCACGAACACCGACCCGAAGGGGGTCGTGCGGGATGTCGACGTCTTCACCGTGGCGCCCTGGGGTCTCTACATGGCCCGGCCCACCCCGGGGAGGGCACAGTTCGGCTACCTCGAGTCGTGGTTGCTGCCCGACCTGAATCTGCGGGTCACGGTGTTCCACTTTCACCCCGGCCACGAGCGGGACCAGGACTTCTACCTCGATGTCGGCGTCTACACCCCGGGCGAGCAGCGCTGGAGCGGCGTGGACCACTATCTCGACCTGGTGCTGCGCTCCGGCCGCGGCGTCGACGTGACCGACGTCGACGAGCTCGTCACCGCGGTCCGGGACGGCCTGCTGGACCCCGTCGACGCTGAACAGGCCATCGACACCGCGCTGCACACCGTCGAAGCGCTGACGCGCCACGGCTACGACCTGGACCGGTGGCTGGCATCCGTCGGCATCACGCTGACCTGGCGGGGCGCATAGACTCCCGATGTGAGTTCGAGCAGACGGACGCGGGGCGCCCTCACCATCGCGGCCGCCGCGATCATCGCGGCGGGTGCGCTGATGGTCCCGGCCGGCGGTTCGATCGCCATGGCCGACCCCGCCGATCCCGCCGCCTCGGGTTCCGAACCGCCCGCGCCGCTGGTCCAGCACAACGTGCTCTACCGTGCGCGCGCCGACGGCACCTCCCGCGGCGCCGTGGTCGCCTACAAGCAGGACGACCAGAACGTCAACAGCGCTCAACCGACCCTGTTGCCAGGGCAGACGTTCGAGGTGAACACCGTGCTGACCGACCCGAAACTGGCCGGGATGCAGATCTCGATCGAGTGGCCCTACGGCTCCAACCTGCACTGCGAGATCCTCGTCGACGACCAGATCGTGGCGCAGGCCGACCAGTTCATCGCGCCGCGGTTCTTCCGCGTCAAGGACGATCCGCTGTACGGGACGCTGCAGTGCGGCGCTCCCCTCGACATCCCGGTCGGTGGTCAGCCGGCGCCCGCCGACTCCGCCGCCGTCCCGGCGCCCGCACCGCCGACACCCGCCTGACGGATGACTTGACCCTCACGCGACGTGAGGCGTCAGCCTTGTCGACGTGACGCACGAGATGCAGGTGGAGGAACTCACCGTCGGTGAGGTCGCGCAGCGATTCGGTATCACGGTCCGGACGCTGCACCACTACGACGACGTCGGATTGCTGACCCCGGGACGACGCAACGCGTCGGGCTACCGCGTGTACACGCAGGCCGACCTGACGCGGTTGTCCCAGATCATCGTCTACCGCCGGCTCGAGCTGCCCCTCGACGAGATCGCGCAGCTGTTGACCGATGGCGACGACGTCAGTCACCTGATCCGCCAGCGCGAACGCGTCATGTCCCGGCTCGAGGAGATGAGAGATCTCGTCGAGGCAATCGATCAGGCATTGGAGAAAGCCATGGCGAACACCCCTATGACCGACGACGACATGCGCGAACTCTTCGGGGAGGGTTTCGACGACTACCAGGCCGAGGCCGAGGAGAAGTTCGGCGAATCCGAGCAGTGGAAGGAGTCCCAGCGCCGGACGAAGTCCTACGGCAAGGAGGACTGGGTCCGTATCAAAGCCGAAGGCGAGGCGGTCGAGAAAGCCCTGTCCGACGCCTATCGCGCCGGCCTGCCCGCCGACTCCGACTCGGCGATGGATGCCGCCGAGCAGCACCGCATCCACGTGAACCGGTGGTTCTACGACTGCCCGCCGGCCATGCACCGCACCCTGGGTGACATGTACGTCAGTGATCCGCGGTACGTCGCCCGGTACGACGAGTCGTTCGACCTACCGGGCTTCGCGGCGTACTGCCGCGACGCGATCTACGCGAACGCGGACCGATCCGGTCACTGACGCGGGCGCCAGCCTGACGCGTCAGCCCAGGCCCACGCACGGGAGTACGCGTCGCCGAACCAGGGCTCCTTGGCGTCCGCGTACTCCCCGGTGGTCGCGTGTCCCTGCGCGGCGACGCGTTGTTTGAGCTCCAGGTACTCGGCGCGCGCTGCGGGCTCGGCCGTCAGCCAGTCGACGAACAGCAGCGCGAACCGCTGGTTGGGCCAGCCGTCGACGCGTACGTGCACGTTGGTCGGGCGGCCGGGGTCGGCCGAGCAGAAGAGCCGCTTGCCCCAGGGCCCGTCGACGCCCGGCTTGGGGACGTCCTCGGTGATGTCCGTGCGGACGTACCCCGCGCCCAACAGGGCATCGGCGAGCTCGTCGGCGACCTCGAGCGAGGCGACGGTGACCTGCACGTCGATGACGTCCTTGGCGTCCAGACCGGGTACCGCAGTCGACCCGATGTGGTCGACCCGCGAGGCGTGATGCCCGCAGGCGGTCCGCAATCGGGCCAGGATCCGCTCGGCCTGCGCGGGCCACTCGGGATTCGGCGGAACCAACCGTGGTTCAGCGGCGGCCGGCCGTCCCGCGCGGAGGTTGTCGGCGAACGGTTGGATGCGCTCGTTCCACAGAGCCCGCGCATCGGCTTCCAGTTCGTCGGCGGTGCCGGCATTGTCGAGCCAGATATCGGCGACGGCCCGCCGGTCGGCCTCGGTGGCCTGGGCAGCGATGCGCGCTCTCGCGTCTTCTTCGGTGAACCCGCGATGCTCGATCAGCCGCTTCACCCGGACCTCTTCGTCGGCGTGGACGATGATCACCAGCGGAAAGAACGGCGCCATGTGCGATTCCACCAGCAGCGGGATGTCCTCGATGATCACCGCGTCGTCGGCCGCGGCAGCGATCAATTCTGAACGGCGTTGTCCGACAAGGGGATGCACGATTCCGTTCAGCGTCTTGCGCTTCTCTTCGTCGCTGAACGCGATCGCGGCCAGCGCGGGCCTGTTCAACGATCCGTCCTCGGCGAGGATGTCCTCACCGAACGCCTCGACCAGCTGGGCGAGCCCCTGCGTGCCGGGCTCGACCACCTCCCGGGCGATGACGTCGCCGTCGACGACGATGCCGCCGAGTTCGCCGAACGTCGCCGACACCGTCGACTTGCCCGCCCCGATGCCTCCGGTCAGTCCGATTCGCAGCACGCGCCCAGTCTGTCAGGACGGCGGCCAGGAAACGACGAAGGCCCCGACTCTTCCGAGCCGGGGCCTTCGATCGTGAACTGACTTACGCGTTGCCTGCGAGCTTCTCACGCAGCGCGGCGAGCTGCGCGTCGCTGGCCAGCGATCCGCCGGTCGACTCCTCGGAGCGACCGTTCGACGACGACGACGTCGGGCGGGCCGCCTCTTCGGCCTCGGCCGCGGCGAACTTCTCCATCTGCGCGGTGTGCATCTTGTAGCGACGCTCGGCCTCGGCGTAGCGGGCCTCCCACTCGTCCCGCTGCTTCTCGAAGCCTTCGAGCCATTCGTTGGTCTCGGCGTCGAAGCCCTCGGGGAAGATGTAGTTGCCCTGGTCGTCGTAGCTGTCGGCCATGCCGTACTTCCAGGCCTCGAACTCTTCGCTGTTGTAGTCCTCGTTGGCCTGCTTGAGGCTCAGCGAGATCCGGCGACGCTCCAGGTCGATGTCGATGACCTTGACCATCGCGTCGTCGCCGACCTGGACCACCTGGTCCGGGACCTCGACGTGACGCTCGGAGAGCTCGGAGATGTGCACCAGACCCTCGATGCCCTCCTCGACGCGGACGAACGCACCGAACGGCACCAGCTTGGTGACCTTACCGGGCACGATCTGGCCGATGGCGTGGGTGCGGGCGAAGTGGCGCCACGGATCTTCCTGAGTCGCCTTGAGCGACAACGAAACCCGCTCGCGATCCATGTCGACGTCGAGCACCTCGACGGTGACCTCGTCGCCGACCTGGACCACCTCGGACGGGTGATCGATGTGCTTCCAGGACAGCTCGGAGACGTGCACCAGGCCGTCGACGCCGCCGAGATCGACGAAGGCGCCGAAGTTGACGATCGAGGAGACCACACCCTTGCGGATGGCACCCTTGGTGAGCTGGTTGAGGAACTCGCTGCGCACCTCGGACTGGGTCTGCTCCAGCCAGGCGCGGCGGCTCAGCACCACGTTGTTGCGGTTCTTGTCGAGCTCGATGATCTTGGCCTCGATCTCCTTGCCGATGTACGGCTGCAGATCGCGGACGCGACGCATCTCGACCAGCGACGCAGGCAGGAAGCCGCGCAGGCCGATGTCGAGGATCAGGCCGCCCTTGACGACCTCGATGACGGTGCCCTTGACGGCCTCGTCCTTCTCCTTGAGCTCCTCGATGGTGCCCCAGGCCCGCTCGTACTGAGCGCGCTTCTTGGACAGGATGAGGCGGCCTTCTTTGTCCTCCTTGGTGAGGACCAGCGCTTCGACCTCGTCGCCGACGGACACAACCTCATTGGGGTCGACGTCGTGCTTGATCGAGAGTTCGCGGGAAGGGATGACACCTTCGGTCTTGTAGCCGATGTCGAGCAGGACCTCGTCGCGGTCCACCTTGACGATGGTCCCTTCGACGATGTCGCCATCGTTGAAGTATTTGATGGTCTTGTCGATGGCGGCGAGGAAATCCTCCGCGGAGCCGATGTCGTTGAGGGCTACTTGCGGAGACGTGACGGAGGGACTTGGCATGTGGTGGGTTGCTCCGGACAGGTTCAATCGTAGGGACAGAGAGTGTTTTGTTGATGCACCCGCGAAGAGAAAGCACAGGTACTGATCAAGGCTACTCGACGGGGTACATGCAGGACAAACTCGCCCCCGAGCACCGGCTAGTGTTCGGTTCGTGACACGTGTTCGCCGGGTCGGCGCACCCCTGGGTCTGCTGATCGCACTCGGCACCGTCGCCGGCCTGATCGTTATCCTGCTGACCGCCGTGAACCCCGTCGGCACCTCGATCGGTTTCGTGCTGTCGAGCATCGCGATGACGGTGGTCGTGCTGGCCTACCTGTGGTTGGACCGCTGGGAACCGGAACCGCCCCGGCTGCTCGTCTTCGCGTTCCTCTGGGGCACATCGGCGGCCGTCGTCATCTCCGCCGTCCTGCAGATCGCGCTCGAAGCCTGGGTGCATCCCGCCGGCTCGAGCGACGTCAGTCCGCTGACGCTGGTGCTGGGCGCGCCCGTGACCGAGGAGGCCGCCAAAGGTGTGTTCCTGCTGTTGATGATGACCGGGGTCCGGCGCAACGAGCTCAATTCCCTGACCGATTGCCTGGTGTATGCGGGCCTGGTCGGGGCCGGTTTCGCGTGGCTGGAGGACATCCTCTACATCGCCAACGGTGAGTCGGTGGCCGAATCACTGGTGACGGCGGCGCTGCGTCTGATCATGTCGCCGTTCGCGCACCCGCTATTCACCACGATGACGGCGATCGGGGTCTGGTACGCACTGCATCGCCGGTCGGCCGCCGGCAAGGCGGGCGCGATCCTGCTCGGCTATGCCGGCGCGGTGCTGCTGCACGCGATGTGGAACGGTTCGTCGCTGCTCGGCGCGGGCGCGTACTTCGCGGTCTACGCGCTGTGGATGGTGCCGGTGTTCGGGTTGGCGATAACGCTTGCCGTGCGCAGCAGGCGTCGCGAGCAGCAGGTGGTGGCGATGAAGCTGCCCGGCATGGTGGCGGCCGGCCTCATCAGCCCCAACGAGGCGACGTGGCTGGGGTCGCTGAAGGCGCGAAAGCTCGCCGTCGGGACGGCACACCGCGTCGGCGGGAAGCCGGCCGCGGCCTCGGTGCGGCAGTTCGCCCACCGTGTCGTCGAACTGGCCTTCGTGCGTGACCGCATCGACCGGGGCTTCGCAGATCAGCGCGTCATCGCGCTGCTCCACGAGGAGACCTACGCGCTGTACGCCGCCCGCGCCTCGACACCCGCGTTGCAGCACATGGCCGGTTTCCGGGCGTATTAGGGGCCCGCTGGACGCCATACTCGCCTGGTGATCCAACACATCCTCAACTACCTGGGCATCGCCGCGGCCGCGGCCTCCGGTGCGGTTCTCGGGGTCCGCAAGGGTTTCGACGTGTTCGGGATCGCGGCGATGGCGGTGCTCACCGGCGTCGGTGGCGGCGTGTTGCGCGACGTCCTGCTCTCGATCGATCCGCCGCAGTCGCTGCAACGCTGGCCTGACGTCACCGTCTGCCTGGCCGCCGCCGCGCTGGCCACGATGTTCGCCCGCACGGTCATCCGGCTGCAGCATCCGGTCGCGATGCTCGACGCGGTCGGGATGGGGTTCTTCGCCACCTCGGGTGCCGCGCTCGCCGTCGATCACGGCGCCAGCTGGTTCGCCGCGGCGCTTCTCGGCATGGTCTCGGCGCTGGCCGGCACGATCATCCGCGACGTGACGGCCCGCGACGTGCCCGTCGTGATGGGTCCCGACGACATGTACGCCGTCCCAGCCATGCTGGGCTCGGTCATCTACGTCGTCATCGACTACTACGGGCCGCAGTGGATCGGGGTCGCCGTCGGCACGCTGGTGGCGACGGTGCTGCGGCTGGCGGCGATCACGTTCCACTGGCGCCTGCCGACCGGCCCCCGTGACCTGATCATGCGGGCGCATCCGCCGTCCTAGTCGCTACGTCTTGAAGTAGACGATCTGATGCGTGGTGGCCAGCAGCGTGCCCGAACGACTCCAGATCTCTGCCGACTGATCGAAATAGCCACCCGAGAAGCGGTTCGCCGACGCGCAGCCCAGTACGAAATCGTCTCCTGCAGAGGCGAGTTCCGACTCGGTGGCGTGAAAGTAGGTGGTCAGCGAGATCGTGCCTGCCGGCGTGGGCGAGCCCAGCCGCAGGAAGATCCGCGGATAGAAGATGTCGCTCGCGGCAGTGAGCGCGGCGAAATCGAGAGTGCGTCCCATTCGGTCGCGAACCCACAGCGTGGTGGTCGACGAGTCTGCCGGCGCCGCCCCCTTGGCCGGGATCGCTCCGTCGACGAAGCGCATGTCGTAGTTGCGGGCCCACGCGATCATCGGCGGCAGCCCCCGATCCTGAAGTTCCTCGGGCGCGGGCACGAGAGGCACGGGTTTCTCGGTATCCGACCACGTGTCGCGCCGTAGGCCGAACACCGCGGTCGCCGTAGTGGTGACCGTACCGTCTTGTGCCAGCTCGACCGACCAATGCTGGTTGCTCCGGTTCGCGCGCACGCAGCGCGCGATGATGTCGAACTCGCCGTCGGCAATGGGTGCCGCGAAGTTCGCGGTGAGCGCCACGGGTGCACCGTTGCGCTCCGGATGCAGTTCGATCGCACGCAGCAGCAGGGCCGCCGTCATGCCGCCGAACGGACCGACCATGTTGGCCCAGGCGGCGGTGGTCCTGCCGCGGAGGACGCCACCCTCCCCCGTGCGCAGCCGAATCGCCTCGTCGAAAGGATGGTCGGCCACGTCGAATGCCTCCTGCTCAGGGCACAGAATTATGTAGACCTACATAATATGTAGGTCTACATATATAGCAGATCAGTGCGCCGCGGCGTCCCAGCTGCGGCCGTATCCGACCGACACCTCCAACGGAACGTCCAGCGCGTAGGCGGTACCCATGTGTTCGCGCACCAGAGCCTCCAACGCCTCCCGCTCTCCGTCGGCGACCTCGAACAGCAGTTCGTCGTGCACCTGCAGCAGCATCCGCGAGGTCAAGCCGGCGTCGGCGATCGCACGGTCGACGTTGATCATCGCCACCTTGATGATGTCGGCGGCACTGCCCTGGATAGGCGCGTTCAAGGCCGCCCGCTCGGCGGCCTCCCGGACGTTCCGGTTGCTGCTGTCGAGTTCGGGCAGATAGCGCCTGCGGCCGAACACTGTCGAGGTGTAGCCGTCCTTGCGAGCTTGGTCGACGACGTCACGCAGGTAGTCACGGATTCCGCCGAACCGGTCGAAGTACTGGTCCATCTGCTGTTTGGCCTCTTCGGTGCTGATCTTCAGCTGAGCCGACAAACCGTAGGCGCTGAGCCCGTAGGCCAGGCCGTAGGACATCGCCTTGACCCGCCGCCGCAGGTCCGCCGTCACGTCGTCGATCGGCACGTCGAACGCCCGGGAGGCGACGAAGGAGTGCAGGTCCTCGCCGGTGTTGAACGCCTCGATCAGGCCCTCATCCCGGGACAGGTGCGCCATGATGCGCATCTCGATCTGGCTGTAGTCGGCGGTCATCAACTCGCCGTAACCCGCACCGACGACGAAGGCGTCGCGGATGCGGCGGCCCGCCTCGGTGCGGATCGGGATGTTCTGCAGGTTCGGCTCGGTCGACGACAACCGGCCGGTGGCCGCGATCGTCTGGTTGAACGTGGTGTGGATCCGGCCGTCGCCGGCCACCGAGTTCAGCAATCCGTCGACGGTGACCTTCAGCCGCGTCGCGTCGCGGTGAGCCAGCAGATGCTGCAGGAACGGATGTCCGGTCTTGTCGAACAGGGACTGCAGCGCGTCGGCGTCGGTGGTGTAGCCGGTCTTGGTGCGCTTCGTCTTGGGCATCTCGAGCTCGTCGAACAGCACCACCTGCAGCTGTTTGGGCGAGCCGAGGTTGATCTGCTTGCCGATCACGGCGTATGCCGCTTCGGCGGCATCGCGGATCTGGCCGGCGAACTCGCTCTGCAGCGCGGTGAGCATGTCGAGATCGACGGCGATCCCCGCGGTTTCGAGGTCGGCCAGTACCCGCAGCACGGGCAGTTCCATGCTGCCCAGCAGCGCCGAGGAATCGATGCGCGCCAATTCCTCGTCGAGCGCGTCGGCGAGGTCCCTCACCGCATTGGCGCGCAACAGGAGCGTCTGCACGGCCTGATCGTCGACGCCGTCACTGTCATCGAGCAGCGAAAGCTGTTGCTGCTCAGCGTTGTCGGCCCGCAGCTCGCGCTTGAGGTAGCGCAGCGACAGGTCGTCGAGGGTGAAGCTGCGCTGGCCCGGGCGCACCAGGTAGGCCGCCAGCGCCGTGTCCGAGGTGACGCCGGCCAGCGTCCACCCCCGTCCCTGCAGATCGTGGATCGCGAGCTTGGCCTCATGGAGAGCCTTGGGCTGCGTCGGGTCGGCGAGCCACGCGGCCAGCGCCGACTCGTCGTCGGGGCTCAGCGTCGCGGTGTCGAGGTAGCGGCCGTCGCCGTCCGGTGCGACCAGCGCGAGCGCCGTCGCGTCGCTGTCGAACGCCAGGTGGTTGCCCACCACGGCGAGCCCGAAGCGCCCACCGCCGGCGTGCTCGGCGAGCCAACCTGCCAGCGTGCCCGGCGCGAGGGCCTCGCCGCGCACCTCGAATCCCTCGTCGACCTCCGGATCGGCGGAGGCCAGCGTGTCGAACAGGCGGTCCCGCAGCACCCGGAACTCGAGATCGTCGAACAATCGGTGGATCTGGTCCCGGTTCCACGGCTGCATCTTCAGCGTGTCCGGTGTCTGCGCCAACGGAACGTCCTTGACCAGATCGGTGAGCTCGCGGTTGAGCACGACACTGGACAGGTGAGCGCGCAGCGCGTCGCCCACTTTGCCCTTCACCTTGTCGACGTTGTCCACCAGCGACTGCAGTGAGCCGTATTCGGCGATCCATTTCGTCGCGGTCTTCTCCCCCACCCCGGGGATGCCGGGCAGGTTGTCGCTCGGGTCACCGCGCAGGGCCGCGAAGTCGGGGTACTGCGCCGGCGTCAGCCCGTACTTCTCCTGTACGGCGTCGGGAGTGAACCGCGTCAGTTCACTGACCCCTTTACGGGGGTACAGCACGGTCACGTCGTCGCTGACCAGCTGCAGCGAGTCGCGATCGCCGGTGACCACCAGCACGCGGTAGCCCTCGTCCTCGGCCTGGGTGGCCAGCGTGGCGATGATGTCGTCGGCCTCGAAGCCCGGTTCGGCGAGCACCGTGATGCCCAGTGCGCCGAGCACCTCCTTGGTGATGTCGATCTGGCCGCGGAACTCGTCCGGCGTGGCGGAGCGGCCTTCTTTGTACTCGGGGTACTTCTCCTTGCGGAACGTCTGACGTGACACGTCGAACGCGGCGGCGATGTGGCTGGGCTGCTCGTCGCGGAGCAGGTTGATCAGCATCGCGGTGAAGCCGTACACCGCGTTGGTGGTCAGCCCGCCCTGGGTCTTGAAGTTCTCAGCAGGCAGCGCGTAGAACGCGCGGAAGGCCAGCGAGTTGCCGTCCAGCAGCATCAGGGTGGGCTTCTGATCGGTCGCCGACGCGGTCTTGGCTGGGCTCACGGCCTTCACTCTAGGCATCGCGACCGACACGGCGACCGGCGGGAATCAACGCGAGGTCAGTGTGGTTAAAGCGGATGTTCCAACTTATGTAACATCGTTCTATAAAGGTCAGGAGCACCGCCATGGCTAACATCGTCTTCATTCACGGTCTGTGGGTCTCACACACCGCCTGGGAGCCCTGGATCGACTACGTCGGCCAGTACGGCCATCAGGCCATCGCCCCGGCCTGGCCGGGTGAACTGCCGACGGTCGAGCAGAGCCGGCACGACCCTGCGGCGCAGGCCGGATTCGGCATCGACGAGGTGACCGCCCACTACGCGCGCATCCTCGCCGACTTCGACACGCCGCCCGTCGTCATCGGACACTCGTTCGGCGGGCTGATCGCGCAGAAACTCCTCGGCGAAAACGCAGCGGCAGCGGCCGTCGCGATCGACCCCGCGCCGATCAAGGGCGTCAAACCACTGCCGTTCGCGCAACTGCGATCGGCGTTCCCGGTGCTGTCCAACCCGCTCAACCGCGGGCGCGCCAAAGGGTTGACGGCGGCACAGTGGCGCTACGGCTTCGGTAACGCGTTGAGCCAGCAGGAGTCCGACGCGCTGTGGGAGCAGTGGTCGATCCCGTCGCCGGGCAAGCCGCTGTTCGAGGCGGCCGCGGCGAATGTCACCCACCATTCGCCGGCAGCGGTCGACACCGCCAATGCGACGCGCGGCCCACTGCTCATCACCGCGGGCACCGCGGACCACACCGTGCCGCCCACGACCGCACGCGCGGCGTACGACCTCTACCGAAAGTCGGCCGCTGTTACCGATTTCCACGCGTTCGACGGAAAGGGCCACTCGCTGACCATCGATCACGGGTGGCGTGAGGTCGCCGACGAGACGCTCGCCTGGCTCGCCCGCCGGGGCGTGACCGAGGCAGCGTGACGATGCCCCGACGGCGCACCGCCAGTGACCAGGTCTCGGCCGCGCTGCTGCGCGCGGCCGAGACCGTCCTGGACCGCGACGGCGTTGCCGCGGTGACGGTGCGATCGGTCGCCCAGGAAGCCGGCGTGGCCCCGATGGGCGTGTACAACCGCTTTACCAACAAAGACGGACTGCTCACAGCGCTCGCGCTGCGGGCGTTCGACGGCCTCGCCGCCGCCATCGAGGTCGACCCGTTCGGCGGCACACCGGCCGACCGTCTGCGCCGCTCCGCCCAGGGCTACCGCCGGTTCGCGCTCGCCCACCCAGCGCGCTACGCGCTGATCTTCGCCGCGGGCTCACCGGCCGCCGACCCCGCCTCACCGGTGACAGCTCGGGGTCGCGAGGTCTTCGGCATCCTCGTCGGCCTGGTCGCCCACCTACCGTTGCGGCGGGGGCTCGATCCCGTGGAGGCGGCGCAAGCCTTCTGGAACGCGCAGCACGGCGCGGTGACGCTGGAAACTGCCGGTCTCGGCCAAACACCGGACACAGCAGACATTTTCGAGCGCACCATCGACATCGTCATGCGTGGGTTGCAGACCTGAGTTCGCGGAGTGCCAACGCGCAGAATGCGCGGGCGGCCGGACCGGCGGCGCCTGTACGCCACGCCCACACCAACCGGCCGCGCAGGGTCGGCGTCAGCCGGAGGGCGTGCAGACCGGGGTCCTCGAGCGCCATCGACTGCGGCAGGATCGCCACACCGAGTCCGCGGCGTGCCAGATCGGCAAGTTCCATCGGGTTCATCGCCTCGAAGCCGACGCGCGGTCGGAGATTCTGCGCGGCGCAGGCCTCGTCGAGACGTGATCGCAGACCGGTGCCGACCGGGAGCGAGATCAGCGGATGGGCGCACAGTTCCGGCAACGTCAGGGTCTTGCGGCGACGCAGCGGATGCTCGAGACCGACCGCAGGCGCGATGATCTCGTCGGTGATGAGGGCGCAGTCGAGGCCCTCTGGGGTGTCGTCGACCGAGATCGACACGATCGCGAGATCGAGGCGACCGTCAGCGAGCTTGTCGAGCAACACATCCGAGTTCTCGGCGACCAGCGTGAGCTCCACCTGGGGGTGGTCGCGGTGGAAGGCGGTCATCAGCGCCGCGATGTCCACCGGGTGCAGCGTCACCGTGCCGATCGCCACGGAGCCGCGCACGATCTGCGCGATCTCGTCGACCGCGTGCTGGGCTGCGCGCACCGCGGCCAGGGCCGCCCTGGCATGCGGCAGGAGTGCGGCACCGGCTTCCGTGAGGCGCACCTCACGGCTGGACCGCACGAAGAGCTGCTGGCCGACCGTCCGTTCCAAGCGGCGGATCTGGGCACTCACCGCCGGTTGGGCCACCCGCTCACGCTGGGCGGCCTTGGTGAAACCGCCCTCTTCCACGACGGCGACCAGATACTCGAGCTGACGCAGCTCCATAACCGATGATTATAGGAACGAGCACGAGAATGTATTGGACGTATACCTGAAACGGTCGCACGGTGGAGTCATGGACACCACATCGGTCGTGATCGCCGGCGCCGGAATCGGCGGCCTCACCGCGGCGCTGACCCTCCATCGGCGCGGACTTCCCGTCACCGTCGTCGAGCGCGCGCAGCGTTTGCAGCCTCTCGGCGTCGGAATCAACCTTCTCCCCCACGCCGTCCGCGAGCTCGACGCGCTGGGCCTGGGATCAGCACTGCGGTCGATATCGATTGCGCCGCAGGCTATCGCGTACTTCGACAGCGCCGGACGGCACCTCTTCTCCGAACCACGCGGCGTGTCCGGCGGCCATAGCCACCCCCAACTCTCGGTGCACCGGGGCCGGCTGCAGGACCTGCTGCTGACCGCCGTACGCGATCGACTCGGCGTCGACACCGTTCGCACCGACTCCGCGCTGACCGGTTTCACGAGCAACGGTCGCGGCGTCGTCGCCCACACAGCCCGCGGGGATCTCACGGCCTCCGTCCTGGTGGGCGCGGACGGCATCAACTCCGTCATGCGCTCACGCCTGCACCCCGGACCGGACCCGCTCCTGTGGTCCGGCACCACGATGTACCGCGGCGCCGCCCGGATACCGCCCGTGCTCGACGGCACGACCATGGCCATCGTGCAGGGCGACGGCCGCCAGCTCGTCCTGTACCCGATCGGCGGCGGACTCGTGAACTGGGTGCTGCTGGTCGACCGCGGAACACCGGGATCCCTTCCCGGTCACGCGCGGTGGAACCACCCCGCCGAACCCGAGGTGGTGGCCTCACACGTCCGTGACTGGACGCTGGGATGGCTCGACGCAAAGGTCCTGCCCTACTGCAGCGACGAAGTCTTGGAATACCCGATGGTCGACCGGAACATCCTGCCGCACTGGGGAGATGAGTCCGTGACGCTGCTCGGCGATGCCGCCCATCCGATGTATCCCGTCGGCGCCAACGGTGCGTCGCAGGCCATCGTCGACGCCCGGGTGCTCGCCGACGAGCTGGCCGCCGACCCGCACCGCGGACTGCGCCGCTACGAGACTCGGCGGCGAGAGGCGACCGCCGCGATCGTCGCCGCCAACCGGGAGATGCACCGACGGGCCAGCACAGAGCCGGGTGACATCGCCCGCGCCACCGCGACGTACCGCACCGTCACAGAAAGGAGTTTGTCATGACCACGTACGTCCTCGTACCCGGAATGTGCCACGGCGCATGGTGTTTCGACCGGTTGGCCGCAGACGTGCGATCGGCGGGTCATCACGTCGTCGCCGTCACGCTCAGCGGGGTCGCCGAACGCGCCCATGTGCTGCGCGGCGGGGTGAATCTCGACACCCACATCACCGATGTCGTGGCCGAGATCGACGCTCACGCGGCCGACGATCATCTGATTCTGGTCGGACACAGCTACGGCGGCATGGTGATCACCGGGGTCGCGGATCGCATCCCCGACCGGGTGGACTCGCTGGTGTTCGTCGACGCCGTCGTCCCCCGCGACGGCGAATCCTGTTGGGATCTCGTCAACGACGAGGAGCGGTGCTGGTATGTCGGCGTCGACGAGACCGGTTTCGGGGTGCCGCCGTTGCCGTTCTTCGATCAGCGGGCGACGTCGCACCCGTTGGCGACGGTGTTGCAGCCGCTGCGCCTTCGCGGCGACCTCGGACGCTTCCGTCAGCGTATTTTCGTCTACGCGCTCGACTGGCCGGGCGAGTCGCCCATGAAGCTGTCCTACGACCGGGTTCGCACCGATCCGGAGTGGGTGGTGCACGAACTCGGCGGCAAGCACAACCTCATGCGGGACAAGCCGGACGAGCTCCGTACGATCCTGCTCGAGACCAGCCCCTGAGCAGCCGAGACCCCGGTGAACTGGAACACGTTTCAGTTTTCTGGCCGGACTGGGTAGGCTTCTCGCGTGTCCGCTTCTACGCAACCCGCCGTCGAGGGCTGGTTCGCCACCGACGGTTCTGGCGAGGCCTATCTGATCGGCGCAAAATGTCATCAGTGCGGGACGTACGTCTTCCCCCCGCGCGAGAACAACTGCCCCAACCCCGGCTGCACCGGCGACGACCTGGCGCAGGTGCCCCTGTCGCGCCGCGGCACGCTGTGGAGTTACACCGAGAACCGCTATGCGCCGCCACCGCCCTACCCGTCGCCGGACCCCTTCGAGCCGTTCGCCGTCGCCGCGGTGGAACTGGCCGACGAAGGCCTGATCGTGCTGGGCAAGGTCGTCGAGGGCACGCTGGCCGCCGACCTGAAGGTCGGCATGGAGATGGAGCTGACGACGATGCCGCTCTATGTCGACGACGACGGCACCGAACGCATCGTGCACGCCTGGAGGATTGCCTGATGGCCCCGGAACCGGTCTACATCCTCGGCGCAGGTATGCACCCCTGGGGTAAGTGGGGGCGCGATTTCACCGAGTACGGGGTCGTCGCCGCGCGCGCGGCGTTGGCCGAAGCGGGGCTGGATTGGCGCCAGATCCAGCTCGTCGCCGGCGCCGACACCATCCGCAACGGTTATCCCGGCTTCGTCGCCGGCGCGACATTCGCCCAGAAGCTGGGCTGGAACGGCATTCCCGTCACCTCCAGCTACGCCGCGTGCGCCAGTGGATCCCAAGCCCTGCAGAGTGCCCGCTCGCAGATCCTGGCTGGTCTGTGCGATGTCGCGCTCGTCGTCGGTGCCGACACCACACCGAAAGGATTCTTCGCCCCGGTCGGCGGTGAGCGGAGGAACGATCCGGACTGGCAGCGCTTCCATCTGATCGGTGCCACGAACACCGTCTACTTCGCGCTGCTCGCGCGGCGCCGCATGGACCTCTACGGGGCCACGCTCGAGGACTTCGCTCAGGTGAAGGTCAAGAACGCCCGCCACGGCCTGAACAACCCGAACGCGCGCTACCGCAAGGAAGCGACCGTCGAGGACGTGCTCGCCAGCCCGGTGGTGTCCGACCCGCTGCGGCTGCTCGACATCTGCGCCACCTCCGACGGCGCGGCGGCGATCATCGTGGCGAGCAAGGCGTTCACCGAGAAGCATCTCGGCTCGGTGGCCGGGGTTCCGTCGGTGCGCGCGGTGAGCCTGCAGTCCCCGCAGTACCCGCAGCACCTGCCCGAGTTGCCCGATATCGCAACGGATTCCACCGCTGTGGTGCCCGGGCCGAAGCGGGTGTTCAAGGACCAGATTCTCGACGCGGCGTACGCCGAGGCGGGGATCGGGCCCGAGGACCTCAGCCTGGCGGAGGTCTACGACCTGTCCACGGCGTTGGAACTCGACTGGTACGAGCACCTGGGGTTGTGCAAGAAGGGTGAGGCCGAGCAGCTGTTGCGCAGCGGCGCCACCACCATCGGCGGACGCATCCCGGTGAACGCGTCGGGTGGCCTCGCGTCGTTCGGCGAGGCGATTCCGGCTCAGGCCATCGCGCAGGTCTGCGAGCTGACCTGGCAGCTCAAGGGGCAGGCCACCGGCCGTCAGGTCGAGGGTGCGACCGTGGGCATCACCGCCAACCAGGGCCTGTTCGGCCACGGCTCGTCCGTCGTCGTCGCCCGATAGTCGCCCCGTTCGGCGAGCGCGCGTGTCTGCACGCGACACGCCGTGCCACGCTGGCACTGCGCGCGCGCTCGCGCCGCGGCGAGCGCGCGTGAAATGCCAGCGGAGGCGGCGCGTCGCTGTGCAGACACGCTCCCCCGCAAGCGGGAGGTGCCCCCAGCTCGCGGGACAGGGTGACCCAAGAATCAGGCGACGCCGAGGTACGCCGCGCGAATGCTGTCGTCGGCCAACAACTCTCGAGCGTTGCCGGAGCGGGTGACCTCACCGGTCTCCAGGATGTAGGCCCGGTCCGAGCGGCTGAGCGCCTGCTGCGCGTTCTGCTCGACCAGCAGCACCGTGGTCCCCGTCGAGTTGATCTCGGCGATGATCTTGAAGATCTGGGAGATGACCATCGGCGCCAACCCCATTGACGGCTCGTCGAGCAGCAGCACCTTGGGCCGGGCCATCAACGCTCGCCCGATCGCCAGCATCTGCTGCTCACCACCGGAGAGCGTGCCGCCCACCTGACTCTTGCGCTCCGCGAGCCGAGGGAACGTCTCGAGGATCCAGTCCAGCTTCTCGTCGTGCTCGGCCTTGGACGCGAACTTGCGCCCATAGCAACCCATTTCGAGGTTCTCGAGGATCGTCATACCGGGGAACACGCCGCGCCCCTCGGGCGCCTGGATCAGTCCGTCGGCGACACGGCGATGCGCCTTCACCCGGCTGATGTCCGAGCCGTCGAACCACACCGAGCCCGACGTCAGCGGCAGCAGACCGGAGATCGCCCGCATCATCGTGGTCTTGCCGGCGCCGTTGGAGCCGAGCAAGGTGATGAGCTCACCCTCGTGCACGGTCAGCGACACCGAGTGCAGCGCCTTGATGCGGCCGTAGTGCACCACGACGTCGCGCGCCTCCAGCAG
The DNA here is from genome assembly GCF_007096635.1 of Mycolicibacterium sp. 018/SC-01/001. Lineage (GTDB taxonomy): Bacteria > Actinomycetota > Actinomycetes > Mycobacteriales > Mycobacteriaceae > Mycobacterium. The sequence goes on along the minus strand of NZ_VKAA01000007.1, from coordinate 197,368 downwards.
GACCGGGCGGGACTCAGCTGATGTCGTCATCGGGCACTCCCAGGTAGGCGGCGATGACCTTGGGGTCCTCGCGGATCTCGGCGGGCAGGCCGTCGGCGATCTTGCGGCCGAACTCCAGCACCACGATGCGGTCGGTCACCCCCATCACCAGCCGCATGTCGTGCTCGATCAACAGCACGGTGTACCCGTCGTCGCGGATCTTGCGGATCAGGTCGATCAGTGCGGACTTCTCGCTGGGGTTGAACCCGGCAGCCGGCTCGTCGAGGCACAGCAGCTTCGGTTCGGTGGCCAGCGCGCGGGCGATCTCCAGCCGGCGCTGATCGCCGTAGGAGAGGTTCTTGGCCTTCTCCTCGCCACGGTGCGCGATGCCCACGAAATGCAGCAGTGCGGCCGACCGTTCGATGGCCGAGCGCTCCTCGCGGCGATGCCGCGGCGACCGGAACAGCGCGCCGGGCACCGACGTGCGGTGCCGTGCGTCCGTGCCGACCATGACGTTCTCCAACGCCGTCATCTCGCCGAAGAGCCGGATGTTCTGGAACGTCCGGGCGATCCCCCGGCGGGTGATCTGATGCCGCTTGATCCGTCCGAGCGTTTCGCCGTCGAACGTCACCGAGCCCGAGCTCGGCCGGTAGACACCGGTGATCGCGTTGAAGCAGGTGGTTTTTCCCGCGCCGTTGGGACCGATCAGGCCGAGGATCTCACCGCGCTTGATGTCGAACGTCACCGAGTCCAACGCGGTCAGGCCGCCGAACTGTACGGTGAGGTCCTTGGTGGCCAGCAGGACTTCGCCTTCGTCGGCGGCGATCTCGCGATGCACGCCGGCCAGGTCCTCGATGCTCATGGCGCCGACTCCTTCCCCGCCGGGCCGGACCTGAGCAGATTACGGGCCGCCTTGCCGTAGGTGAGCAGCTGCTGGCGGGCCGGGAAAAGGCCCTGCGGCCGGAAGATCATCAGGACCACCAGCGCCAGCCCGAAGAACAGGTACTTCAGGTTACCGATGTCGATGCCTAGGAAGTTCACGCCCAGAAGGCGATTGGGCAGGTAGACGATGATGAACGCGCCGAGGATGACGCCGAGTTTGTTGCCTTGGCCGCCGAGGACGACGGCGCACAGGAACAGCATCGAGTTGATGATGTTGAACGTCGGCGGTGCGACGTACTGCACCTGGCCGGCGTAGAGCGCGCCGGACAGCCCGCCGATCGCCGCGCCGATCGTGAATGCCCACAGCTTGAACTTGAAGGTGTTGACGCCCATGACTTCTGCGGCGTCCTCGTCTTCGCGCACGGCGATCCATGCCCGGCCGACCCGGCTGCGTTCGAGATTGCCTACGAGCAGCAGGATCACGACGATCAGCAGCAACCCGACCCAGAACCACCAGGTGCCGTAGTTGGCATCGCCGCCCGAGTTCGACACGGAGAACACGCCGCGCGGATTCTTCTCGCTCTCCAGAATGTGGGGGAAGGCCACCTCGTTGAGACCGCGCGGCCCGTTGGTGATGTCGGCCAAGTTGTCGGCCATCAGGCGGATGATCTCGCCGAAGCCGAGCGTGACGATCGCGAGATAGTCGCCGCGCAGCCGCAGCGTGGGGAACCCGAGGATCAGCCCGGTCAGCGCGGTCACGGCCATCGCCAACGGCACGCATGACAGCCAGGCCCACGGCTCGCTGAAGAAGCCCGTCGGACTCATTCTGTTCCACGGACTCTCGGGGCTGGTGAGCAGCGCCACGGTGTAGGCGCCGACGGCATAGAACCCCACGTACCCGAGGTCGAGCAGACCCGCCTGGCCCACAACGACATTCAGGCCGATCGCGATGATCGCCACCATCGCGAACTGCGCCATCGTGCCGCCGAAGCTGATGCCGGGGGTGTCGATGAACGGCGGTGTGAACAACGGCGAGAGCCCCACGAAGAGGAACAGGATGACGCCGAACACCCACTTCTGCGGGCGCGACAGCCCGTCCCACCAGTCCGTCACCCTAGAGAGCAAGCTCATGCTCGTGCCTTTCCGAGGCTCTCGCCGAGTATGCCCGTCGGACGTACCAGCAGCACCAGGACCAACAACACGAAGGCGACGACGTCGCGCCACTGCGTTCCGAACACCGCTTGGCCGTAGTTCTCCATGATGCCCAGGATCAGACCGCCGAGCAGGGCGCCCCGCAGGTTGCCGATTCCGCCGAGCACCGCGGCCGAGAACGCCTTGATGCCGAGCAGGAATCCGCCCGAGTAGATGATTCCCTGCGGAACCTTGAGTGTGTACAGCAGTGCCGCTGCGCCGGCCAGCAGACCGCCGATCAGGAACGTCGTCATGATGATGCGTTCCCGGGAGACCCCCATCAGGGTGGCGGTGGTCGGATCCTGGGCGACGGCACGGATTCCGCGGCCGAACTTGGTGCGGTTGATCGCGATGTCGGTCAGCACCGCGAGCACCAGTGCCGCGACGATGATCACGATGGTCACGTTGGATATCGCCACCCCGAAGAACGTGAACTGAGTCTTCGGCTGCACCAGGATGATGGGCTGCTGAGCATTCGGGCCGCCGTAACCGGGAATCAGCTTCGGCAGGATGAACAGCACGAACTGCTGCAGCACGAACGACATGCCGATCGCGGTGATGAGGAACGTGAGCGAGCGCGCGTTGCGCTTACGCAACGGCCGGTAGGCGATGAACTCCAGACCGACGGCCGCGCTGCCGGACACGAGCATAGCGAACAGCATCGCGACGCCGAGGTAGACGATCGTCAGCACCACGCCCTTGTTGTAGGCGTTACCGCTGGGGTTGAAGCCCAGGATCATATCGAGTGCGAAGTACGCGCCGAACATGCCGAGCATGAAGATCTCGGAGTGGGCGAAGTTGATCAACCGCAGCACCCCGAACACCAGGGTGTAACCGACCGCCACCAGGGCGTAGATGGCACCCCAGGACAATCCGTCGACCGTCAGCTGCCAGAAGCTGTCGAACAATGCCCCGACATTGAAGTTGATGTTGGCGGCCAAGAACATCGGCGTGGCGAACTCCTCCGGGAGTGCAAAACGCGTCCGAGCCGTCGACTCGGACGCGTTTCGCGTCAGCTGTTATTGAACTTCGTACATCCAGATCAGCGTGGTGGTGAGCTCACCGGTGGGGGTCCACTGGTACTTGCGTGCCACGCCCTGGCCGTTGTAGTTCCGCACGAAGTCGAGCAGCGCGGGCCGCGTGATCGCCCCCGAGTCGATGCCCTTGAGCATGATCGTGCCGAGGTCGTAACCCTCGGTGCTGTACGTGCCGGGTTCCTGGTTGAACTTCTTGGTGTACTCGTCGGCGAAGGCGCCGGTGGCCGGGCCGCACGGGCAGGACAGCAGCGCGCCCTTCGACGATTCACCGGCCTGCTTGACGAACTCGGGGTCCTTGGTGCCGTCGGCGCTGACGAACTTTCCTTCGAAACCGCCGTCCTTGAGCTGCTGGACGAACGGTGCCGCCTCGGCGTAGTAGCCGCTGTAGAAGACCGAATCCGGAGCCGCACCCTTGACCTGGGTCACCGCCGCCGAGAAGTCCTTGTCGCCCTTCTTGACCGAGATGTTGCACGCCGAGTCGGCCACCGGACCGAGCGTGTCGCGGACCGCCTGTGCCAGACCCAGGCCGTAGTCGGTGCTGTCGTCGACGACGCAGACCTTCTTGTTCTGCAGCGTGTTCTTCAGGTAGTTCGCGACCGAGGGCCCCTGCACACCGTCGTTGGCCAGGCCGCGGAAGAAGGTCTTCCAGCCGTTCTCCGAAAGGGTCACGTTGGTCGCCGACGCGGTGGCGGAGACGAGCCCGGCTTGGTCGAAGACGCCACCGGTGGCCTTGGTCTCGCCGGAGAAGGCCGGCCCGACGAGGCCGATCGTGTACTGGTCGTCGACGATCTGCGGTGCGATGGCGGTCGCCTTCTGCGGGTCGCCCTCGGTGTCGAAGGGCTTGAGCTGCACCTGGCAGCCGGGGTTGGCGGCGTTGTGCTTGTCGATCGCGAGCTGGACGCCGTTCTTGATGTTGATGCCCAGGGCGGCATCGGGACCGTTGAGCGCGCCGGCCATCGCGATGGACACCGGCGGGCAGGTGGCCTTGCCATCGCCGGCCGGGTCTGCCGGGGCAGCGCCTCCCTCGGTCTTGACCTCGGCGCCGTTCTCGTCGATCTGGACCTTCTCGACGATCTTCAGATTCGCCTGCGAAGCCTGCTCCTCGGGCGCCCCCTGGTTGCAGCCGGCCAGGGCCAGCACAATCAGGCCCGCGCCCCCGAGAGCAAATGCATTGCGTGCCACGCGACCGCGCACGTCCCACCTCCGGTTCATGAGTTGATCGACACCGACGTGCCTCCCCCGGACGGCGTTGGCGGCGGTGCTTCGCGACGACCATAACCAACGCATCGCCGCAGTGCGCGATGTTGAGGAACGCGTTGCGGGGATCCGGCGACCGGATCCGTTGTCGGGCGGTTTCGGAAACGCAGTCTTAACGGATGGGGTGCGTCTTCGGGGTCATTCCGCGGACGCGGCTGCGTCGTCGGCGGGTGGATCGAGCGTCTCGAGCACCACCTCCGCGACGCGCTTCATCGTGGTGCGCCGATCCATGGCGGCACGCTGAATCCACTTGAACGCCTCGGGTTCGGTCATGTTCTGCTTGCTCTGCAGCAAACCCTTGGCCCGCTCCACCAGCTTGCGCGTCTCCAGCCGGTCGGACAGGGTCGCGACCTCTTTCTCCAGCTCGGTGATCTCGCTGAACCGGCTGACCGCGACCTCGATCGCCGGGATCAGGTCGGTGATGTTGAACGGTTTCACCAGGTAGGCCATTGCGCCGGCGTCGCGGGCGCGTTCGACCAGGTCACGCTGGCTGAACGCGGTGAGGATGACGATCGGGGCGATGCGTTTGGTGGCGATCTCCGCGGCGGCATCGATGCCGTCGCGCCGCGGCATCTTGACGTCCATGATCACCAGGTCCGGGCGCAGCGATTCGGCGAGATCGACGGCCTCCTGCCCGTCGCCGGCCTCGCCGACGATCTCATAGCCCTCTTCGCGCAACATCTCGGCGAGGTCGAGCCGGATCAGCGCCTCGTCCTCGGCGATGAGAACTCGGTGGGGCGCAGCAGCATCGGTCGGTGACGCAGTCATGTGCTCATTCTCTCCGGCGACGCCCGAATGAGCGAGCGCGGGGCCATCCTCTAAGGTGAGAGGCCGCTGCTGGCCCCCGTATCCCAACTGGCAGAGGAAACGGATTCAAAACCCGTCCAGTGTGAGTTCGAATCTCACCGGGGGCACCACACACGCGGAGCGCCCGCGCCGACGAACCGACCCGGACCGAATTTGCTGTCACGTCCCCGCCGAGCTGCTGGTCGCAAGCTCCGAGAATGCTGTGAAATCGAAAGATGCGTCAATTAGCAAACGGGCGCAGGTTTGCTCGAAAAGATGCCACGGTGTGCCAGAACAGGTAAATTCCCCCGCGAAGAGATCGGGGAATCTCCTGCTCCGGGAGGAAAACTGCTGTGAAGATCCGTTCAGTCCGCGCTGCCTGCATTTCATCGACCGCGGCGGCACTTCTCTTCGCGCCGGCGGCTCAGGCCACGCCTGTCGCCGGCGGTGGCGAGGCCGGCGGGTGCGGCGTGCGGTGCGCCGACACTGAGGTCGATGCCCTGGTCGTGAGCGGGAACGGGTCCTACGCCGAGCTCATCGACCAGCCTGTGAGCACCGCGTTCGCTCGATATCTCGCACCCATGATCTCCCGCACGTCTCGTCCGGTTCGCGAGGACTCCGGCACGTCGAGCCCAGAGGAGACCGCAGCCGTCACGGCGATCGTGATGCGCGCCGTCGAGCAGGTCGAGGCGGACCGGGCAGCGGGCAACCCGGCGCCCGTGCTCGCGCACGGGCCGGGCAGTCGCCGAAGCGACTCACAGAGCGCCGAGTCGAAGGTGTCGACCCTCGCGGCAGCGTCGGGATCGACGGCCTACATGGACGGCATCTTCAACGTCGGACCCGGGTGGAGAACGATCACCATGCCCGACGGCAGCAGGTGCGGTGCCGGCTGCAACGAGGTGAAGTGGAATTACATGACCAGCACCGGCAAGACGGGGTCGGCCGCGGCAGCCGGCGCGTGGATGGATGCCCACGACACACCGGATGCGGTGCTCTACACCTACTCCGGGTCCGCGGTCGGCGCCCAGGATGCGCGCTCGCTACGGCCCGACTGGCAGGGCACGATCATCGAGCTCGGCTCCCCTTCCCGTCCGAACAACGGGGCGACCTATGAGGAGGGTGGCCGTCCCGTGCCGCAGGTCGGCGGTGGATCCATCCAGTACGTCAGCACCAAGAGCGACGAGGCAGCGGTTCGAACGACGTGGTACGGCAACCACACCTCCGGCTACCGGGGGCGGGACTTCTCCAAGGAGACGCCGGTGTCGGAGACCCAGTACGGGGACAATGTCATCGACCGCGTGTACGCCGATCCGCCGAACAAGCTGGCGTGGCTCACCGGTCCGTTCACCCCGAAGCCCTCGGTCCGCAAGATTGCGGACGAGGATTACGTGGGCAAGCACCGTCGCGACGAAACATCAACGGCCACCCAGCATCTGGTGAAGGACATGGTCGACGAGGTCAAGAAGCTCACGACCAAGAAGAAGCAGGAGAGCAAGAGCGGGTCGACGGCTTCGTCCTCGCATTCGCCGAACGGGTCCGGCGGCGAGAGCGAATCCAAGGGCTGACCCCCAGGCAAGAAGCCCCGCCTCCGAAACGGAGACGGGGCTTCCCGGGAGAGCTGGGGCGGTCAGCTCTCCGATCCGGCGCTGGTGCCACCGGAGTCTGTTGACGACGTGGCGTCGGCCGTCTCCTTCTTCTCCGGCGCAGCCTCCTTCGTCGCCTTCTTGTCCTTCTTCGTGGTCAGTTTCCTGACCTCGGTCTTGATGCTGTCGCCGAGGTCCTTGAGGACGCTCTTCCTGACCTTCGTCGTGTCGGCGGCGTCGTCGTCGGCGTCCGGCGTGCGATGCTTACCCACGTAATCCGACAGCGTCTTGCGCGCCGGTGGCGCCACAGTCTCCTGTGAGTCATCGACGGGCACACTGACTTTGAGTGTCTGATTGACGACGTTCGACGGCGCCGCCTCCGGCAGGGGGATCGTGACGATGCCCGTCTGCCACTTCTTCTTCTCGACGAAGCTGTTGCGCTTGTACGCCGAATCGATGATCGGCTTGAGCGCGGCGCTCAACTTCGCCAGTTGCGCCGGATCACCACCCGCCTCGAGCATCGGGTGCAGCAGCGGCAGGATGTCGCCGGTGTAGGGAATCACGATCGTCGTGGTCTTTCCGCCGTCGGCGTTCTGATCCACCTTGTAGTACATCGGATCGTTTTCGAAGTCGGTGTTGAACGCCGCGTCGACGTGGAGCATGTCCGCTCCCTGCAGTGCGTTGAGCACCGCGAGGATGTTCAGCATGTTGTCCGGCATGTCGGCGACACCGTCGTACTCCGCCGACACCATGTAGACGTCGTACGGGGTGACGGGGATGTCGGGCCGATACTTGACCCCGGCGTAGTAGAGCCGGCTCGGCGCCCCGTAGATCATCACGTTCATGTGTTCGGCGTCGGGCACCGCGCCGCCGGCTTCCCGCGTCACCTCGAGCTGCCGCAGAGCCTCGATCACCGACGGCGCACCCTTGCTGACCCCACCGATGGTGAGCACGATGTTCGGGTCCGCGGCCTTCGCGTCGATGACGGCGTTGTAGAGATTGGTCGCGCCCTCTGGGATCGACTTGGAGAAGTCGGCGTCACCGGGGAACGGAACGCTGGTCCGCTGGTCGTACGGGCGGAAGTAGCCCCCGAATGCTGTCTCCATCTGTTGCTCGGTGAGCGTGGCGTAGGAGCCCTGGCCACCGACCAGCAGCGCGGACACGCCGTTGCACCCCTGTTCGGGACACGGGACGGGATCTGCCGCGTGGGCGACCGGAGCAAATATCAGGATGCCGGCGATGGCACTCCCCGCGATCTGAACCGAACGCTTGTGAGCGCGCGAAACAGTGACAGTACTTTTCATTGAGACACTCCCCCGTACCGAACTTAGGAACCCGATCTAGATCCCGCACCACGGGACTCTAGCAGTAACAAACATCACCGTGCGCAGTTACAGCAAATATTGACCGACGGAGAGATCTAGATCAATCTGCCCCAGCGCCCAGGCGCCTCTGCACGCCGACAGTGAGACAGAATGCGCGAATATTCGCTATTTCAGCAAGCAAATCCGGGTGCCATTCAGGGCCCGATGGATGAGGCGCCAGCTCCGCAGCACGCTCGACGTTGCTGGCACGCTGGTGGAGTGCGCAGGTCCTCATCCGCAGCTGTGCGACGGGCGATCGGCGCCGTCGCCCTGGCAGCGGGCATCAGCTACCTGGTCGTCGAGGCGCTCGCGGCATCGCGGGTGGCGGCGTACAGCTACGCCGACGACTACGTCAGCGATCTGGGACGCGCTACCTCTCCGCTCGCCTGGTGGATGAACGCCGGGTTCCGCGTCCAGGGCATGGCGTTCGTGGTGACCGGCGCAATGCTGGTCGCCACTGTGCGACCCGCGCGTGGCGCGTTGACCTTCACCGTGTTCGCCTGCCTCTACGGCGCTGGTTCGGTGACCGTCGGCCTGGTCCCGAGCGGCGGCCCGGGTCATCTGCTCCACGTCGGCGGCGCCACCGCGGCGATCCTCGGCGGCAACCTCGCGCTGATCACGGCGGGCCGCATCGGGCTACCCGACCGGTCCAGGGCGGCGCGCGCGCTCGGCTACGGACTCGGCCTTCTCGGCCTGACCGCAGCCGGTGCGCTGATCGGCACCGGGCTGCCGAGCGGGGCCTGCGAACGGACCGCGATCTACTCGATCATCGCCTGGCAGCTGCTTGCGGGTGCCCGCTTGCTCAGTACAGGTCAAGCCGGCGATCGTCGAGCAGATGCACGTATTCCGTGAGCATCTTGTTCCGCGAGAGCGACAGATCGATGTCGGCCGCCGCGACGGCCTCGCCGGGTCCTGCCTCGGCCACCACCCAGCCATCGGCGCTGACGATCGCCGTCCCTTCGGTCCAGTGCTGCCCGCGCTCGACGCCGGCGCGGTCGCAGACGGCGACGGCGACGTGGTTGGTCCGTGCCGTGGACATCGCGGTGATGACCTCACCGGGATGCTCACCGTCCGGGCGCGGAAACAGCGGCCAATTCACCGGCGCGACGATCAGGTCGGCTCCGTCGACCACCACGCGCCGGGTCAGTTCGGCGAATTCCAGGTCGTAGCACAGCATCACGGCCACCGCCCCGTGCCGAGTCCGCACGATGGGCGGCAGCTCGCGACCGGGGGTGAAGATCAGCTTCTCCCGGTCCCACAGGTGCGTCTTGCGGTACACCGCCGAGAGACCGCCCCCCTGGAGCACAGCGGCGCTGTTGTACAGGACACCGTCCGCACCCAGCTCGCAGAATCCCAGCGCGACCAGTGAATCCTGCGCTGCCGCAGCCCATTTCGCGAACCTCGGGTCGTCACGTCCCATCGCCACCGAGCGCGCTTCGGCGTCTCCGTCGAGCATGTAACCGGAGGTGACCAGCTCCGGCAGGACGATGATGTCGGCGCCGGCGGCCCTGGCGTCGGCGATCGCGGCGGCGATGCGCTCGGCATTGCCGTCGAGATCGCCGATCTCCGGATCGAGCTGGCAGCACGCGATACCCGTCATTCGAGCAGGCTATCGCTGCCATCGACGATAGGCTCCGCAGCGTGCGCAACGTGCGATCCGTCTGCGTGCCCGAGGTGGCACTGCAGGGGCGCGTGACCTCGCTCAGCCGCCACCGGGCCGAGGCGGTGGCCCGCCGCGTCCGGGTGCTGTCCATCGCCGGGTGGATCGCCGCCGCCGTCTCGCTGCTGTTCGGTTCGTTCCAAGTGGTCGTCGGCGGCGGGTTTGCGTGGCTCGGCGTGGTCAACATCCTGTGCGGGCTGGCTTTCTTGAGCATCCCGCGCCTGTGTCCGCTCGGGGAACTCGTCGCGCCACTGCTGTTCGTGTCGTTGGCCTACGTGTCGGTCTCGTTCTTCTGCTACACGATGGGCACGGACTCGGGGCTGCAGTTCTACTTCCTCGTCGCCGCGTCGCTGACGGTTCTCACGCTGGGCATCGAACGCATCGCCTTGGCCTCGATGATCGCCGGCACCGGAGTGGTCCTGATCATCGTGCTCGAGCTGACCGTGCCCAATGATCGCGGCCTCGGTCCCCCGTGGTTCCTGACGGTCGGATTCATCTCCTCGGTGGTGTCGACGGTGGTGATGATCGTGGCGACGCTCTGGTACACGCTGCGCGAGACCGAGCGCGCCGAGCGGGCGATGGAAGCCGAGTACGAACGCTCCGAACGGCTGCTCGCCAACATCCTGCCCGAGACGATCGCCGACCGGCTCAAGGATCCGGCGCGCTCGGTGATCGCCGACAAGTACGACGACGCGTCGGTGCTGTTCGCCGACATCGCCGGCTACACCAGGCGGGCCAGCGACACCCCGCCTGCCGACCTTGTCCGGTTTCTCGACCGGCTCTACACCGACCTCGACGCGCTGGTCGACCGGCACGGCCTGGAGAAGGTGAAGACCAGCGGTGACTCCTACATGGTGGTCAGCGGCGTCCCGACCCCGCGCCCCGATCACCTCGAGGCACTCGCCGCCCTGGCTCTCGACATGGCCGACGCGGTCTCCGGACTCACCGATGCTCGAGGCCGCGCGGTTCCGCTGCGGATCGGGATGGCGCGCGGGCCCGTGGTTGCCGGCGTCGTCGGCGCCCGCAAGTTCTTCTACGACGTGTGGGGCGACGCGGTGAACATCGCGTCCCGGATGGAGACCACCGACGTAGAGGGCCGGATTCAAGTGCCCGACGACGTCTACGAACGACTGAGGGATCGCTTCGTGCTCGAAGAGCGCGGCGTGGTCGAGGTGAAGGGCAAGGGCCCGATGCACACCTGGTACCTGGTAGGGCATCGGGCCCCTGCGGTCACACCTTCCGGTTCTCCGACTTGAGCAGCCAGGCCAGCTTCTCCAGCCCGTCGATCAGCTGGTGCAGGATGTCGGCGGTGCTGGGATCCTCGCTGTCGACCGTGTCGTGCACGTCCCGCAACGTGGCCACGACGGCGTAGATGCGGGCGGTGACCAGGTCGACGACCTCACCGGTGCTGTGCTCGAACACGGGGAACTCCGGCAGCGAGGTGGTCGCGGCGACGGTGTCGGACCGGCCGTCGGGCACCGCGTCGAGTGCGCGCATGCGTTCGGCGATCGTGTCGCTGGCCTCGCGGGCGAAGTCGACGACCTCGTCGAGTTGGAGGTGCAGGTCGCGGAAGTTGGTGCCGACGACATTCCAGTGCGCCTGCTTGCCCTGCAGGTGCAGTTCGATGACGTCGACGAGGACGCGCTGCAGCGCCTCGGTCAGCGCGGGCGACGCCTGGAAACCGATGACCCCGGCCTCGCTCCTCTGGTTCTGAGTGTGTGCGTTCATACCCATGACAACAGCTCCTTTTCTGGACTCAATCCAGTCTAGTGCGTGTCGGCTGTCACATGGTCCTGCCGTTCGAGCAGGCGGGCGTAGCCGGCGCCCATGCCGAGCAGGATCAGCCCGACGACGATGAACACGACGACTCGGAACATGCCGTCGAGAGTGCCGAGATCGAACAGGAAGAGCTTGGCGACCGCCGCGCCCACCAGTCCGAGACCACCGGCGATCGGCACCGACCGGTCGGCGCGCGCCAGTCGGACGGCGTAGCCGAGCAGTACAGCTGCCAGCGCGATCCACCCGATCGTGGCGATCATGTGACCGGCGTAGAAGCCGCGGCCTTCTCCCCCGATCAGGACGCCGGCCGTGACGGTGAACGACGTGATCGCGTAGGCGACGACGGCGGCGGCGCCCGCCGCCCAGATCGCGCGCTGCTCACCCGACCACGACCAGGCGATCGCTGTGGCGGCGACCCCGAGCAGAAGGCTCGACACGAGACTCGACGCGCTCGCCGTCGCAACCGTTGCCGTCGCCGAGAGCACGGTGGCCGGCGGCACGTACGCGAAGTGGATCAACGCTCCGACAGCGGCGAAAAGCCCTGCGGCACAGCGCGCGACGATGTCCCGCCGCCCGGCGATCGCCACCACAACCGCCATCGCGAGCAGGATCGGCGCGGCCACCTGTCCGTCGAAGGCGACCGTCACCGCGATCAGCGCGGTCACCGCCGACAACGCGGAGAACACCTGGCGGGCGATGCCCGCGACCCCGGGCAGCTGGTCACCGACCAGCACGATCGCCAGCAGCGCGCCTGAGAGCGCCGTGATCATCAGCGCCGCCACCAGCCGGTCGACCACCAAGCCGACGCACAGCAGTGGCGTCACCCCGGCCGCCGTCAGCAGCGCGATCGCGGCCGGACGGCGCGAGCCGGGCAGCAGCACGACCGCTGCCGCCACTGCCAGCAGTGCGCCGATCCCGCAGGCGCCGGCGAGCCACAGGTCGTCCCGTACGTCGACGTGGCGGGCCACCAACGCGACCAGCAGCGGCAGGGTCGCCGCGGCGGTGCGCGCCGCGTGCAGCCACACCCAGTCTCTACCCAGTTGCACCGGCAGCGAGGCGGCGGCGAGCGCCAGCATGAAACCGACCAGCAGGAGGGTGACCCCGTCCGCGACGATCGGCGCGAGCACGATGAGCGGGATCAGCACCAGCAGACCCAGCTGCTGGGAATCCCAGCGACGCGCGAGGGTCAATCCCGCACCGCCGACCGCCGAGGCCAGGAGCAGTCCGAGAACCGCGGAGGCCCAGCCGTAGATCGTGGTGACGGCGACGACGTCGATGTAGGCGGCCGCGACGCCGGTCGCCGTCAGCGCGATCGCACCGACGCGACCGCCAGGACGGCTTTGCAACCGCCAACCCGCGCCCACGAGCGCGGCGGCCAGCACCGCACCACCGGCCACCCGGAACTCGGGTCGCAGAATGCCTGCCTGCGCGGCGAGCACCAGAAGCAGCACGACGCCGATCAGCGTGACCGCGACACCGGCGACCGCGAGCACCTTGCCGATCCAGCCCTCCGACCGCTCACGAGCCGGCCGGGCCGGCGCGGGGGGCGGCGCGGGCCGCGGCACGTAGGCGGGCACCGGCGGTCGATACGGCGGCGGCACCGGCACGGGAGGCGGCGCAGGCCGTGGCGGCGCAGGCCGCGCGGTCAAGATGCGGTCGAGTTCGGCCAGATCGGCCGAGACCCGGACCAATTGCTGCGAGAGAGCGGTGAACTCAGCAGACAACCGGGCGACGACAGGGGCGTGCGGTTCGGTCATGACGCCATCGTGGCAACTGCGGTGCCCCCCGCGGATGAGTACAACTACTCGTCAGCTACTCGTCCAGGCCGTGCTCGATCGCATAGCGCGCGAGTTCCACGCGATTGCCCACCTGAAGCTTGCGGAACGTCGCCTGGACGTGGTTCTCGACCGTGCGGTGGCTCAGCGACAGCCGGGCGGCGATCTGCTTGGCAGTCAACCCCTTGGCGACGTGGCGCAGGATCTCGGTCTCCCGCTCGGTCAGCCTCGGCTGCGCCGGGCCCGGCTCGTCCCGGGCGATACGCCGGAACTCCCCCAGTACCAGCCCTGCGAGACCCGGTGTGAAGACTGCCCGGCCCTGCGCGGTCGCGCGTACCGCGTCGGCGAGGTCCTGCTTGGATGCGCTCTTCACCAGGTAGCCGGTGGCGCCGGCCTTGACCGCCTCGAGCACGTCGTCACGTTCGTCGGACGCCGAGAGCACCAGCACCCGGGAGGTCGGCGACACGGCCAGCACCTGCGCGGTGGCCTGCGCGCCGTCGCCGTCGGAGAGGCGCATGTCCATCACCACGACCGCGGGATGCACGACGGCGGCACGGCGCGCCGCGGCCGCCACCCCGTCTGCCGTGGCGACGACCTCGAAGCCGTCGTCGGCCAGATCGCGCGCCACCGCGTCGCGCCAGATCGGATGGTCGTCGACGACCATCACCGTGATCGCGGAACCGTCAGCTCCCATTCGACCCCCATCCCCGGCCCGGTGTGCAACGTCGCTTTTCCACCGAGCCAATCAAGCCGTCCGACAATCGATTTGGCGATGCCGATGCGACCCTCGGTTACGGCGTCGGCGAGCCGCCCATCGGGAATCCCGATGCCGTCGTCACGCACGCTGACCGTCACCGCGTCACCGAGGTCCTCCAGCAGAACATACGCGCGGGCGCCGTCGCCGGCGTGCGCCTGGACGTTGTCGAGCGCATTGCCGACCGCCGCGCACAGCTCATCGGCCACCCGCGAATCGACCAGCACCGGGTGAGCGGGCACACTCACCGACACCCGGTCGCTGGCCCGCCGGCGCAGCATCGCGCCCAGATCGGCCTGCCCGGCACCGGCGGCGGTCTGCTCACCCGCCACGACGAGGCGCCGCAGCGCGCGCTCCTGCTCACCGGCAAGCTCCGCCAGTTGCGTTGTCTCCCCGCCGATCTCGTGACCGCGGCGCGCCACCAGCGCGAGCACCTGCAGGACTCCGTCGTGCACGTGCCGGGACAGCCGTTCCCGCTCCTCGACCGATGCGGACAAGCGCGCGGCGCGCTCCAGTTCGGCGTGCGCCCGCCGCGCGGTCTGCGCCGCCATCCCGACCGCGAGACCCACCGCCAGCTCGATGACGATCGTCGCGTTGCGGCTCAGATCGACGTTGACGTGTCCCTTGAGCACCGCGCCCAGCGACATCACCACCAGACCGGTCGCCATGCCGCCCACCGGACCGAACAGGATGGCCGCCGAGATCGTCGCGTTGGTGGCCCACAGCGTCGTCGGCAACGCCTGGTTGTCGGCGATCCACGCGTCCGAGGCGACCAGCTCGGTGCACATCACCAGCGCCACCACCACCGCGAGTTCGGCCAGGACCCACGCGGGTCGGCGGCCGAATCCCTGTAGGTAGGCGACCGCGCACGCCACGCTCCAGCCGATCAGGACCGCGAAAACGAGCCAGCCGCCCAGCGGCCGGGCCAGCTCGTCGTTGACCGCGAGCCCGAAACCCAGCGCGTACAGGCAGCTGAGCAGCCGGAACACTTGGGCCGCCCGCCACAGCGGGGTGACCGGATCCGGCGCTACATCACCTTGGAGAGAAACGCCTTGGTCCGTTCGTGTTGGGGGTTGGCCATGACCGTGCGCGGGTCGCCCCGCTCGACGACGACGCCGCCGTCCATGAACGCGACCTCGTCGGCGACTTCGCGCGCGAAGCCCATCTCGTGCGTGACGACCACCATCGTCATGCCTTCCGAGGCAAGCGTCTTCATCACCGTCAGGACCTCGCCGACCAACTCGGGATCCAGCGCCGAGGTGGGCTCGTCGAACAGCATCAGCTTGGGATCCATCGCCAGCGCGCGGGCGATCGCGACGCGCTGCTGTTGCCCGCCGGAGAGCTGCGCCGGATACGCCTCGGCCTTGTCGGCCAACCCGACCCGGTCCAGAAGTTCCTTGCCGCGCTGGATCGCCTTGGCCTTGTTCACGCCCTTGACCTGGACCGGTGCTTCGATGACGTTGCCCAGCGCGGTGCGATGCGGGAACAGGTTGAAGTGCTGGAACACCATGCCCACCTCGCGGCGCTGCTTGGCGACGTCGCTGGGCTTCATCTCGTGCAGCTTGCCGCCGCGCTCGTGGTAGCCGACCAGCTCGCCGTCGACATAGAGCCGGCCCGCGCTCACCGTCTCCAGATGGTTGATGCAGCGCAGGAACGTCGACTTCCCGGACCCCGATGGCCCGACGAGCACCAGCACCTGTCCCTTCTGCACCTCGAGCGTGATGCCCTTGAGGACCTTGAGCGCGCCGAAGTCCTTGCACACCAGCTCGGCCTTCACCATCGGCTTGACCGACTCCGCTGTTTGCGTCACATCCCACCTGTACTTGCCTGCGCCTTGGCCAGCGCCTCGAGTTGCTTGGTCGTCAGCTTGCGTGACGCGCCGCGGGAGAAGTACCGCTCCAGGTAGTACTGGCCGACCATCAGGATGCTCGTCACGACCAGATACCAGAACGCGGCCACCATCAACAGCGGCACAGGTTCGAAGGTACGCGCGGCGATCTCCCGGGCGGTGATACCGAACAGGTCCAACGTGAACGGCACCGCGGTCACCAGCGACGTGGTCTTGAGCATGCTGATGACCTCGTTGCCGGTGGGCGGGATGATCACCCGCATGGCCTGCGGCAGCACGGTGCGCCGCATCGCCAGACCCCACGACATGCCCAGGGCCGTCGATGCCTCCAGCTGGCCCTCGGGCACCGACGTGATCCCGGCGCGGATGATCTCCGCCATGTACGCGGCCTCGTTGAGCGCGAGGCCGAGGACCGCCAACAGGAACGGGATCGACAGGTTCTGCAGATTGACCTGGACGAAGGACGGCCCGAACGGCACTCCCAGCTGAATCGTCTGGTAGATGGTCGGGATCAGGCCCCAGAACACCAGCTGCACGTAGATGGGTGTGCCGCGGAAGATCCACAGGTACACCCACGCCACCCAGCGGAACACCGGGTTCGGCGACAGGCGCATCACAGCCAGCAGGACGCCGAGCGCGATGGCCAGCACCATCGAGTAGACGGTCAGCTGGAGCGTGTTGACGAGGCCGACCGTCAGCACCCGCTCGTTGAACAGGTACTCGGCGAACACCGGCCAGCGGTAGGCCGGGTTGGTGGCCGCCCCGTAGACGAACAGGCCGGCCAGGATGAGGATGACGGCCGCCGCCACCCACCGCCACGGGTGCTTCAGCGGGACGGCGTCGATGGTCTGCGGCGGCGCGCCGGCATCACTCATGTGTGGTGTCGCTTCCGGCTAGGAGACCGCGCCGTTGATGACGGGCTTGTCGATCATGCCCGCTTCCAGGCCCCAGTTCCCGGCGATCTCCTTGTACTTGCCGTTCTCGATCAGATGCTCGAGGGCCTGCAGCAGGGACTGCGCCAGCGGGGATCCCTTGGCCACCGGCCAGCCGTACGGCGCGGAATCGAAGGTCTCCCCGGCCTGCTCGAGCTTGCCGCCCGTCTGCTTGATCGCATACAGCGTCACCGGCGAATCCGCGGACATGGCGTCGGCCTGGCCGAGCACCACCGCGTTGGTGGCGGCGTCCTGACCGTCGAACGGCACGATGTTGATCGCCGGCTTGCCCTCGTCGGTGCACTTCTTGCTCTTGGCCGGCAGTTCGTCGGTCTCCTGGACCGTGGTGGCCTGCACCGCAACCCGCTTGCCGCACGCATTGTTCGGGTCGATGTTGGCGCCGGGCTTCTGCGCCCACAGCGTGCCGGCCGAGAAGTAGGTGACGAAGTCGACCGACTGCTCGCGCTCCTTGCTGTCGGTGAACGACGACATGCCGACGTTGAACGTGCCCTGCTGGATGGACGGGATGATCTTGGCGAAATCGGCCTCCCGGTACTCCGGGGTCAGCCCGAGCGTGCCGGCGATCGCGTTCATCAGGTCGACGTCGAAGCCGACGATCTTGCCGCTCTCGTCCTTGAACTCATTCGGGGCGTAGGGGATGTTGACGCCGATGATGAGCTTGCCGGAAGACTTGATGGCCTCGGGCACCGTGTTGGCGATCTCCTCGACCTTCTCTGCCGGAGCTGCGCTCGACGTCGAAGAGCCGCCACCGCCGCCTCCGCCCGAGTCGCCGCCACTGGCACAGCCCGACAACGCCAGGGCACTCGTTGCGGCGAACACCGCCGCGACCCGCCAGATCTTCGTCCGGCGGTCTTGCTTTTCACGCAACACTGTTGCCTCTACTTTCTCTGCGGCATGTCCAGCCAAGGACGTTAACGACCGATGACCCGGTGCGCAGCACCGGTAACGGAACAGTAGTAGAGCTGTAACGGTGTAGCAGGGGAACGCGAGCCAAGCCCCGCGCCGACACCGTTGTGCCACACTTCGACAATGGAAAACGCTGCTCCCCCAAGCATGCTTGCGCATCTGTGGAAAACGGCGCTCATCTCGGGCGTTCTCGCGGTGATCCTCGGCATCCTCGTTCTCGTGTGGCCGGCCATCACCATCGTCGTGGCCGCGATCTGTTTCGGCGCCTATCTGTTGATCTCGGGTATCTGGCAGGTCGTCTTCGCCTTCAGCCTCCACGTGTCCGCAGGCGGCCGCGTGCTGCTGTTCATCAGCGGCGCGGCCTCCCTGATCCTCGCCGTGCTGTGCTTCCGCAGCCTGGAGAATTCGATCCTGCTGCTGGCCATCTGGATCGGCATCGGCTTCATCTTCCGTGGCGTGGCCACCGCCGTGTCTGCCATCAGCGACCCGACGCTGCCCGGACGCGGCTGGGCGATCGTGATCGGTGTGATCAGCCTGATCGCCGGCGTGGTGATGATGGCATCGCCGTTCGCCTCGCTGGCGACGCTGGCGCTGGTGACCGGCATCTGGTTGGTCGTCCTGGGCGTCTTCGAGATCGCCTCGGCCATCGGCCTGCGCAAAGCCGTCACGAACGGCCCGCCGACGAAGGTCGAAAGCCCCTAGTCACAAGGGTCGGCTCTCCTACTACATTTAGTAGTAGAGTGGGGGTCGACGAGGGAGTGGCGCATGAACGCATTGGATGTGTCGCGGTGGCAGTTCGGTATCACGACCGTCTACCACTTCATCTTCGTCCCGCTCACCATCGGCTTGGCACCACTCATCGCCGTCATGCAGACGGTCTGGCACGTCACCGGCAACGCGGCCTGGTACCGGCTCACCCGGTTCTTCGGCAAGCTGTTCCTGATCAACTTCGCGCTCGGCGTCGCGACCGGCATCGTCCAGGAATTCCAGTTCGGCATGAACTGGAGCGAGTACTCGAAGTTCGTCGGTGACATCTTCGGGGCGCCCCTGGCGTTCGAGGGCCTGATCGCGTTCTTCTTCGAATCCACGTTCATCGGCCTGTGGATCTTCGGCTGGAGCCGGCTGCCTCGCGCCGTACACCTGGTGTGCATCTGGATCGTCGCGTTCGGCGTGAACGCCTCGGCGTTCTTCATCGTCGCCGCGAACTCGTTCATGCAGCACCCGGTGGGCGCGAAGTTCAACCCGCAGACCGGCCGCGCCGAGCTCACCGACTTCGCCGCACTCCTGACCAACAACACCGCGATCTGGGCGTTCCTACATGCGGTCACCGGCGCGTTCCTGACCGCCGGTGCATTCGTGGCGGGCGTCTCGGCCTGGCTGATGGTCCGCTCGAAGCGCGCGACCGGTCCGGCCGACAGCATCGCCATGTACCGGCCCGCCGCGATGCTCGGGTCGGTGGTCGCGCTCGTCGCTGCCGGCGGCCTGTTCTTCACCGGCGACATCCAGGGCAAGCTGATGTTCGTCCAGCAGCCGATGAAGATGGCGTCGGCGGAATCCCTGTGCCACACCGAGACAGACCCGATGTTCTCGGTGCTCACCGTCGGCACGCACAACAACTGTGACAGCGTCACCCACCTCGTCGAGGTGCCCTACGTGCTGCCGTTCCTCGCCGAGTCGAAGTTCAGCGGGGTGACGCTGCAGGGAGTGCAGGATCTACAGGAGCAGTACCAGGAGAAGTTCGGCCCCGGTGACTACCGGCCCAATCTGTTCGTCACCTACTGGGCGTTCCGCGCCATGATCGGCCTGCTGGCCGTCCCGGTCGCGTTCGCCCTCGTCACGTTGTGGCTGACCAGACGCGGACGCATCCCTGACCAGCGCTGGTACGGCCGGTTCGGCATCCTCACCATCCCCGCGCCGTTCCTGGCCAACTCGGCCGGCTGGGTGTTCACCGAGATGGGTCGTCAACCGTGGGTGGTGGTACCCAACCCGACGGGTGACCAGATGGTGCGGATGACGGTGCAGGACGGCGTCTCCGGACATTCGGCAGCGACCGTGCTGATCTCGCTCGGCACCTTCACCCTGCTGTACGGGGCACTGGCGGTGATCTGGTTCTGGCTGATGCGCCGCTACGTCGTCGAGGGGCCCCAGGACCACGATTCGGAACCGGCGCCACCCGCAGCGCCCAGCGACGACGACGTCGCTCCCCTGTCGTTCGCCTACTGAGAGGACGCGTAAACCATGGGTCTGCAAGAGCTTTGGTTCCTCCTCATCGCGGCGCTGTTCCTCGGCTTCCTGGTCCTGGAGGGGTTCGACTTCGGCGTCGGCATGCTGATGATCCCGTTCGGCGCGGTCGGGCAGGGGGATCCCGAGAAGCACCGCCGCGCCGCCCTGAACACCATCGGGCCGGTGTGGGACGCCAACGAGGTCTGGTTGATCACCGCCGGCGCGGCGATGTTCGCCGCGTTCCCGGTCTGGTACGCGACCGCGTTCTCCGCGCTGTACCTGCCGCTGCTGGTGATTCTGGTCGGCATGATCCTGCGCATCGTCGGCATCGAATGGCGCGGCAAGATCGACGATCCGCGATGGCGCGGCTGGGCCGATATCGGCATCGCCGCCGGTTCGTGGCTACCCGCGATCCTGTGGGGCGTCGCGTTCGCCGTCCTGGTGCAGGGCCTGCCGATCGACGCCGACGGACGTTCACAGGCCACGCTGACCGACGTGGTCAGTGTGTACACGCTGCTGGGCGGGCTGGCGACCGCGTCGCTGTTCGCCTTCTACGGCGCGGTGTTCGTCGCGCTGAAGACTTCGGGTCCGGTCCGAGAGGACGCCTTCCGGTTCGCCCGCATCCTGTCGGCGCCCGTCATCGTGCTCGCCGGCGGATTCGGACTGTGGACGCAGCTGGCGCACGGTAAGCCCTGGACCTGGTGGGCGCTGGCGGTCGCGGTGGCCGCCCTGCTGGGCGCCGTCGCGCTGATGTGGCGCGGAGTCGGCGAGGGCCGGGCGTTCGTCGCGACGATGATCGTCGTGGCCGCAGTCGCGGTGCTGCTCTTCGGCGCGATGTACCCGAACCTGTTGCCGTCCACGCTCGATCCCGACTGGGGCGTCACGATCTACAACGGCTCGTCGACGCCGTACACGCTCAAGATCATGAGCTGGGCGTCGCTGACCCTGCTGCCACTGGTCGTCGGATACCAGGCGTGGACGTACTGGGTGTTCCGCAAACGTATTTCCGCCCAGGCGATTCCACCCTCGATCGGACTGTCGAGGCGCTCGTCCTGAAAGCGACCTCGCGCGCCCCGATCGACCCGCGGCTGTGGCGGGTCTCGGCGGCGATGCGCCGGTTCCTGCTCACCTCGACGATCTGCGGTGTCGTGATCGCCGGTGCGACGATCGGGTCAGCCGTCGTACTGGCCGGTCTGGTGGCCCGGATCATCACCGATCCGGCATCTCGGACGGTCGAGGTGCTGGCCGCGCCGATCACGCTGCTGGCCGCCCTGTGGCTCGTCCGCGTGCTGACGCAGTGGCAGCAGGGCCGGCTGGCTCAGCACGGCGCGAGCGAGGTCATCGCCGACCTCACCGATCAGGTGCTACGGAAAGCCACCACGCTCCCGCCGCGCGAGCTGAACCGACGCCGCGACGAGGCCGCGGCGGTCGTCACGCGCGGACTCGACGGTCTGCGCGTGTACTTCACCGCCTACCTGCCGTCGCTGTTCCTGGCGGTGATCCTCACCCCGGCCACCGTCGCGGTCATCGCGATCGTGGACTGGCAGGCGGCCGCCATCGTGCTCGTGGCCCTACCGCTGGTCCCGGTCTTCATGATCCTGATCGGCCTCGCCACGCAGGACCGGTCGGCGGCAGCGCTGGCCGCGATGACGACGCTGCAGGCCCGCCTGCTGGATCTCGTCGCGGGACTGCCCACACTGCGGGCGTTCGGGCGCGCCGAGGGCTCGACCACCAAGATCGCCGAACTGGGCGCGGCACACAGGCGTTCGGCCATGGCCACGATGCGCATCGCGTTCCTGTCCGCGCTGGTGCTCGAACTGCTGGCCACATTGGGCGTCGCCCTGGTCGCGGTCAGCGTCGGCATGCGGCTGGTGTACGGCCACATCCCGCTCACGGCCGCGTTGACGGCACTGCTGCTGGCACCCGAGGTGTTCTGGCCGTTGCGCCGGGTGGGTGCGGCGTTCCACAGCGCGCAGGACGGCAAGACCGCCGTGGCGGCCGCGTTGGCGTTCCTCGACTCGGCCCGTCCTTCGCGGGCCGGTGATCGCGTGCTCGCCGGGGACGCATGGACGATCACGGCGGACCTACCCGCGATGCACGCCGAACCCGGCCGCGTCACCGTCCTCACCGGGCCCAACGGCTGCGGCAAGTCGACGCTGCTGCAGGCCGTGCTCGCACTCGATGCTGCACCAGAGGCGCACGTGCGGATCGACGGTGTCGCTGTCACCGACCTCGATCAGCAGTGGTGGTGGAGTCAGGTGTCGTGGCTGGCTCACCGTCCGGTCGTCATCCCCGGCACCGTCCGCGAGAACCTGGAACTGTTCGGGCCGCTGCTCGATCTCGACGATGCCTGCCGTGCAGCATGTTTCGACACGGTACTTGCGGAGCTGTCCGACGGACTGGACACCGCGCTCGGCCGGGACGGCGTGGGGCTGTCGCTGGGGCAGCGGCAACGTCTCGGCCTGGCTCGCGCGCTCGGCTCCGGCGCGCGAGTCCTGCTGCTCGACGAACCGACCGCGCATCTGGATGCGGCCATAGAACAAGTTGTGTTGCAAGCGATCCGGGAACGCGCCGCTGCCGGCGCGACGGTTGTCGTGGTCGGACACCGGGAGGCGGTGCTCGCGATCGGCGACTCCGTGGTCGAGATGGGGGTGGCGGCTCATGTGGGTGTATGAATTGCTGCGGCCGCGGCTGTCCCGGCTCCTGGTGGCGATCCTCTTCGGCACGCTCTCGCTGGGCAGTGCACTCGCCCTGGCGGGAGTCTCGGCCTGGCTGATCACCCGCGCGTGGCAGATGCCTCCCGTGCTGGACCTGACGATCGCGGTGGTCGCCGTACGGGCGCTGGGGATCTCCCGCGGCGTGTTCGGGTATTGCGAGCGGCTGACCTCCCACGACACGGCGTTACGGTCCGCCGGCTCGGCGCGGGAACGGATCTTCGCCCGGCTGGCCGCCGCGCCCGCCGATGCTGTGACACGCAGCCACAGCGGCGAGCTGGTCGCGCGCGTCGGCGCCGGCGTCGACGACGTGGCCGACGTGCTGGTTCGCGCGGTCGTGCCGATCTGCGTCGCGGGCGTGCTCGGGGCGGCCGCTGTGGGGACCGTCGCGGTGATTTCCCCGAGGGCCGCCGCAGTGCTCACTGCGAGCCTGGCAATGGCGGGCGTGGCGGCTCCGGCCGCGGCCGCGAGGGCGTCACGGCGAGCCGAAAGTGCTGCTGCACAGCATCACTCAGCTCGTGACAGCGCAGCGATGCTGGCGTTGGAGCATGCCGCCGAGCTGCGGGTGGCGGGTCGACTCGACGGTGTGCTCGCCGACGCCGGTGCGCAGCAGCGGTTGTGGGGACGCGCGATGGACCGCGCCGCCGCGCCTGCCGCGATGGCTGCGGCAGCGCCGGCCGCGGCCATCGGAATCAGCGTGCTCGGCGCTCTGCTCGCGGGAGTTGCGCTCGCGAACTCTGTCGCCCCGACCACACTGGCCGTCCTGATGCTCCTGCCGCTGTCGGCGTTCGAGGCGACATCGGCCTTGCCCGCCGCGGCCGTGACGCTGACCCGCGCCCGCGTGGCCGCCCGGCGACTCGCGGAACTCACCGAACCGACCCGCTCCGTGCGGCGGCGGCCCGACGTCGCTGCGCCGCATCTCGACCCTGGCGACCGCGTCGCCGTCGTCGGGCCGAGCGGCAGCGGCAAGACCACGTTGCTGATGCACACGGCGGGCACGTTCTTCGCCGAAGACGCCCACCTGTTCGCCACGACGGTGCGGGACAACCTCCTGGTGGCCCGTGGGGACGCCACCGACGAGGAGTTGGTCGATGCGCTGACCCGTGTCGGGCTGGGCCGCTGGCTCGCCGACCTCCCCGACGGCTTGGCCACGGTGCTCGTCGGTGGCGCGGCCGCCGTGTCGGCCGGTCAGCGGCGCCGACTGCTGCTGGCGCGCGCGCTGATCTGCACGGCCCCGACCGTGCTGCTCGACGAACCGACCGAACACCTCGACCGCTCGGATGCCGAGACACTCTTGTCCGACATCCTCGCCCCGTCAGGGCTGTTCGGTCCCGGGCGGACCGTCGTGGTCGCCACGCATCGTCTGCCGGAATCGCTGGACGTCCGGGTAATCTCACCGGCATGAGCGACGTGCCGCCTCCCCCGCCCTACGGGCCGCCCCCGCAGTACGGCGGGTACCCGGGCTATGAAGGTTACGGGGGATATCCCGGCCCCCCGCCCGCGTCGGCGCCGAAGAACGGATTGGGCACCACCGCACTGATTCTCGCGATCATCGGTCTGGTGCTGTGCTGGTCGATCGCCGGTGGTGTCGTACTCGGGCTCGCCGCGGTCATCATCGGGTTCATCGCGCGCGGCCGCGTCAAGCGCGGCGAGGCGACCAACGGGGGCGTCGCCATCGCCGGCATCGTGCTCGGGGCCGTCGCGATCATCGCGGCGCTCGTGTTCATCCCGATCTACATCGGACTCTTCGACCAGGTCGGCGGAACCGATTACGTGGAATGCCTGAGCCGCGCCGGCAACGACGACAGCGCTGTCTCCCAATGCGTCGACGAGTTCTCCCGGCGCGTGGAAGACCAGTTCTCGGTCACGGTGACACCGACGCCGTAGCGCGCGCCGGGAAGTACTTGACGATCCCTTCCTGCACGACCGTGGCGAGCAGCTGACCCGACCGGTCGAAGAAGTGACCTGACCCCAGGCCCCGCGACTCCGCGGCCACCGGGGAGGCGGTCGAATACAGCACCCAGTCGTCGAAGCGCACCGGCCGGTGGAACCACACCGAATGATTGGTCGTCACCGCGAAGATGCGGTCGTGCCCCCACGACAGCCCGTGGGTGGTGATGATGGAATCCAGCACGGTGGTGTCCGAGGAGTAGACCAGCGCCGCGGCATGCAGCACGGGATCGTCGGGCATCGTGCCGCGGGCGGTCATCCACACTCGGTTGTGCGCCAGCCGGTCGCCCTTGTCCCGCATGATCCACGCCGGATCGTTCGTGTAACGCCACTCGATGGGCCGCAGCGCGTTGGCGAAGTGCGGCACCACGTCCTCGTAGCCCGCGAGCAGGTCGTCGATCGGTGGCACCGCGAGCGGATCGACCACCTCCGGCGCGGGGACCCCGTGTTCGAGCCCCTTGCCGCCGGCCAAGTAGGACACCATCGCGGTGGTCAGCAGCGTCCCGTCCTGCACGACATCGACCCGCCGGTTGGCGAAGCGACGTTCGTCCCTCAGGCGCACGACGTGGAATTCGAGATCCTTGTCGGGATCACCGCCGGCGATGAAGTGCACCGACAGAGCGCTGGGCGGGACGGGATGGCTCAGGGAGCGGCCGGCCGCCACGAACGCCTGCGCCATCATCTGCCCGCCGAACGTGCGGACGGGATTCTTGCTCGGATGGGCGCCCCGGAAGGTGTTCTCGTCGACCCTCGTCAGGTCGAGCACGGCCAGCAGTTCATCGAAGTCTGCTGACACGCAACCCCCTGGGTCTAGACGTCGTCCTCGCCGATGCGGTGGACGTGGATGAGATTCGTCGACCCTACTGTGCCCGGAGGAGCGCCTGCGACGATGACCACCAGATCACCCCGCTTGTAGCGGCCCAGTTCGAGCATCGACTTGTCCACCTGCCGGATCATGCCGTCGGTGGTCTGGATGTGCGGCACGATGAACGTTTCCGTGCCCCAGGTCAGGGCGAGTTGGCTGCGCACCTCGGGCAGTGCGGTGAACGCGAGCACCGGCAGCGGGGTGTGGAGGCGGGCCAGCCGGCGCACGGTGTCACCCGACTGGGTGAACGCGACGAGCGCCTTGGCGTCGAGCCGTTCCCCGATGTCGCGGGCGGCGTAGGAGATCACACCGCGCTTGGTGCGCGGCACGTGGGTCAGCGGCGGCGCGGCCACCGAGTTCTCCTCGACCGCGGAGATGATGCGGGCCATCGTGCGCACGGTCTCGAACGGGAACTTACCGACCGATGTCTCGCCCGAGAGCATCACCGCGTCGGCACCGTCGAGCACCGCGTTGGCGACGTCGGAGGCCTCGGCCCGGGTCGGCCGGGAGTTCTCGATCATCGACTCGAGCATCTGCGTGGCGACGATGACCGGCTTGGCGTTCTCGCGGGCCATCTGGATCGCCCGCTTCTGCACCAGCGGCACCTCTTCGAGCGGCAGCTCCACGCCGAGATCACCGCGGGCGACCATGATCGCGTCGAAGGCGAGCACGATGGCCTCGAGGTTGTCGATGGCCTCGGGCTTCTCCAGCTTCGCGATGACGGGGACGCGCCGTCCGACGCGGTCCATCACCTCGTGCACGAGTTCGACGTCGGCCGGGGAGCGCACGAACGACAGCGCGATCAGGTCGACGCCGAGTCGCAGCGCGAACTCCAGGTCGTCGATGTCCTTCTCCGACAGGGGCGGCGCGGAGACGTTCATCCCCGGCAGCGACATCCCCTTGTTGTTGCTGACCTTGCCGCCCTCGGTGACCGTGCAGACGACGTCGTTGCCGTCGATGTGTTCGACCACCAGGCCGACGTTGCCGTCGTCGACGAGCACCCGGTCCCCCGGCCGGGCGTCCTGGGCCAGCCGCTTGTAAGTCGTCGACACCCGGTCGTGGGTGCCCTCGAAGTCCTCGACGGTGATGCGCACCGTCTCACCGTTCTCCCAGACCGTCGGGCCGTCGGCGAACCGACCCAGCCGGATCTTGGGTCCTTGCAGGTCAGCCAGGATTCCGACGGCGTGACCGGTGGAATCCGATGCCATCCGGACCCGCTTGTAATTGGCCTCGTGATCGGGGTAGTCGCCGTGGCTGAAGTTCAGCCGCGCGACGTCCATACCCGCCTCGACGAGCTTGCGCACCGAATCCTCGGTGGCCGTGGCCGGACCCAACGTACAGACGATCTTCCCGCGTCTATTCACGGATTCCGAGCATAGTCGTTAATCGATTCAGATGACGGCCAGCGGTAGCGCACCCGGCCTGACCGGGGCGGGAAGGTCCGTCTCGCCCATCAGGAAAGAATCGACCGCGGCGGCTGCGCTGCGGCCCTCCGCGATCGCCCACACGATCAGCGAGGCACCGCGGTGAGCGTCCCCGCAGACGAACACGCCGGGCGTGTCGGTCTGCCAGTCCTGACCGCAGCGCAGCGTGCCTCGCGGCGTCAGCGTCAGGCCGAGACCGTCGAGCAGCGGCATGTGCTCGACGCCGTCGAAACCGATCGCCAGCAGGGCGAGGTCGCAGCGGATCTCCATGCTGTCGCCGACCGGGGTGATCCGGCGCCGGCCCGCCTCGTCGCGCTCCACCTTCACCTCGGCGATCTCCAGCGCCCGCAGGTTGCCCTGCTCGTCGCCGACGAATCGCTGGACGGCGACCTGGTAGCGCCGGTCACCGCCCTCGGCGTGCGCCGGGGAGAGGCGGGTGCGCAGCACGACCGGCCACATCGGCCAGGGCGCGCTGGACTCGTCTCGGTACTCCGGCGGCTCGGGGTTGTAGTCGAGCTGGGTGACCGACGCCGCGCCCTGCCGGTGGGCGGTGCCGAGGCAGTCCGCACCGGTGTCGCCACCACCGATGATCACAACGTGCTTGCCTTTGGCAGAGATCGCGCTCGGGCCGTCGCCCTCGCATTCCTTGTTCGCAGGCACGAGGTGCTCCATCGCCAGGTGCACGCCCGCGAGCCCGCGACCCTCGACGTCGTTGTCGCGGGCACGCAACGCACCGACGGCCAGCACGACCGCGTCGTACTGGGCGCGCAGCGCGTCGATGGTGACGTCGACGCCGACCTCACACTCGGTGACGAAACGCGTTCCCTCCGCGCGCATCTGGGCCAGCCGCTGGTTCAACGTGGCCTTCTCGAGCTTGTACTCGGGGATGCCGTACCGCATCAGCCCGCCGATGCGGTCGTCGCGTTCGTAGACGGTCACGTCGTGGCCGGCGCGCGTGAGCTGTTGGGCCGCAGCCAATCCGGCCGGTCCGGAGCCCACGACGGCGACTCGCTTGCCGGTCGCGATGGCGGCGGGCTGCGGTTCGACGATGCCGTCCATCCAGGCCTGGTCGGCGATGGTCTGCTCGATCCGCTTGATCGTGACGCTGCCGCCGGTCTGGTCCTCGGCGATCGACAGCACGCACGCGACCTCACACGGGGCGGGGCAGAGCCGACCGGTGAACTCCGGGAAGTTGTTGGTGGCGTGCAGGCGCTCGCTGGCGGCGTCCCAGCGGCCGCGCCGCACCAGATCGTTCCACTCGGGGATCAGATTGCCGAGAGGACAGCCCGCGGTTCCGCTGTGGCAGAACGGGATTCCGCAGTCCATGCAGCGACGCGCCTGTTGGGACACCTCCCCGGCGCGCTCGTGGGGATCCTGGCGTTCGTAGACCTCCCGCCAGTCGCCGACACGTTCGTCGACGGGGCGCTTGGCGGCCTCGACCTTCGCCACGTCCAGGAATCCGTACGGATCAGCCACGAGTTGCCTCCATGATCGCCGCGTCGACGTCTCTTCCCTCAGCTTTGGCCATCCGAGTGGCCTGCAGCACGCGCTGGTAGTCGCGCGGCATGATCTTGGTGAACTGCGCGCTGCGGCGGGGCCAGTCCGACAGGAGCGAGGTGGCCACGGTGCTGCCGGTGTGGCGGGCGTGGCAGGCGACGACATCCCGCAGCCAACTCAGGTCCTCGGCGTCGGGAGTCTGGAGTTCGACCATGTCGGTGTTGACCCGCGCGGGGTCGAGACCGAGCACGTAGGCGATGCCGCCGGACATGCCGGCCGCCATGTTCCTGCCGACCGGTCCGAGGACCACCACCCGTCCCCCGGTCATGTATTCACATGCATGGTCACCGACACCCTCGGTCACGGCCAGCGCACCGGAGTTGCGGGCGGCGAACCGTTCCCCGACGCGTCCGCGCAGGAACACCTCACCGGACGTGGCGCCGTAGAGCAGCGTGTTGCCGGCGATGACGTTGTCCTCGGGCAGGAACAACACGTCGTCGTCGGGCCTGACGATGATTCGGCCACCCGAAAGACCCTTGCCCACATAGTCGTTCGCGTCCCCGATCAAGTCGATCGTGACACCGGGCGGCAAGAATGCGCCGACGCTCTGACCGGCCGAGCCGATCAGCGTGACGTGGATCGTGTCGTCGGGCAGGCCGTCCGCGCCGTATCGCCGGGTGACCTCGCTGCCGAGCAGCGTGCCGACCGTACGGTTGACGTTGCGCACCGGCAACTCCAGGCGGACCGGGTGCGCATCCTCGAGCGCGCCCTCGCACAGCTGGATCAGCGTGCGGTCGAGCGCCTGCTCCAACCCGTGGTCCTGCTCCCGGATCCGCCTGCGGCCGGCGCCTGTCTCCGGCACCGTGAAGATCGGGCTCAGGTCCAGGCCTTTGCTCTTCCAGTGGGCCACACCGAGATCGGTGTCGAGCATCTCGGCGTGCCCGACCGCTTCGTCGACGCTGCGGAAACCCAGCTCCGCCAGGTGTTTGCGAATGTCCTCGGCGATGAACGTGAAGAAGTTCTCCACGAACTCCGGCTTGCCGGTGAAGCGGGCGCGCAGCTCGGGGTTCTGCGTCGCCACCCCGACCGGGCAGGTGTCCAGGTGGCAGACCCGCATCATGATGCATCCCGACACCACCAGCGGCGCGGTCGCGAAGCCGAATTCCTCGGCGCCGAGCAACATCGCGACCATCACGTCGCGGGCGGTGCGCATACCGCCGTCGCACTGCACGGTGATGCGGTCCCGAAGGCCGTTGAGCATCAGCGTCTGCTGAGTGTCCGCCAACCCGATCTCCCAGGGCGCGCCCGCGTGCTTGAGGCTCGTCAGTGGCGCCGCACCGGTGCCGCCGTCGTAACCGGAGATGAGCACGACGTCGGCGTGCGCCTTCGACACGCCGGCGGCCACCGTGCCGACACCGACAGAGCTGACCAGCTTGACGTGGATCCGCGCATCGGCGTTGGCGTTCTTCAGGTCGTGGATCAGCTGGGCGAGATCCTCGATCGAGTAGATGTCGTGGTGCGGCGGTGGGGAGATGAGCCCCACTCCCGGTGTGGAGTGCCGGGTCTTGGCGATGTTGGGGTACACCTTGTAACCCGGAAGCTGGCCGCCCTCACCGGGTTTGGCGCCCTGAGCCATCTTGATCTGAATGTCTGTGGCGTTGACCAGGTAGTCGCTGGTGACGCCGAAGCGGCCTGAGGCGACCTGCTTGACAGCGCTGCGGCGCATGGGGTCGTAGAGCCGGTCGACGTCTTCGCCGCCCTCGCCGCTGTTGGACCGGCCGCCGAGGCGGTTCATCGCGACGGCCATCGTCTCGTGCGCTTCGGCCGAGATCGATCCGTAGCTCATGGCGCCGGTGTTGAAGCGCTTGACGATCTCGCTGGCGGGCTCGACCTCGTCGAGCGGAACGGGCGGACGCACCCCCGTCTTGAAGGCGAACAGCCCGCGGAGCGCGCCGCCCTCGCGGGCGAGCCGGTTGACCTCCTCGGAGTATTTCTCGAAGACGTCGTGGCGGCCGGTGCGCGTCGAATGCTGCAGCAGGAAAACGACTTCCGGGGTGAACAGGTGCAGCTCCCCCTCGCGCCGGAATGCGTACTCGCCGCCGACCTCCAGGCGCCGGTGCACCCGCTCGGTGGGGTTCTCCGGGTAGGCGCGGCGGTGCCGCAGCTTGACCTCCTCGGCGATGACATCGAGCCCGATGCCACCCAGCTGGGTCGGTGTGCCGGTGAAGTACTCGTCGATGACGTCCTTGTCGATGCCGACGGCCTCGAACGCCTGGGCACCGGTGTACGAAGCGACGGTCGAGATGCCCATCTTGCTCATCACCTTCATCACACCCTTGCCGAGCGCTTTGAGGTAATTGCGTACAGCAGTGGTGGTTTCGATGCCGGTGAGCTCTCCCTCACGGATGAGATCCTCGATCGATTCGAAGGCGAGATACGGGTTGACCGCGGCAGCGCCGAAACCGATCAGCATCGCGATGTGGTGCACTTCGCGGGCGTCGCCGGTCTCGACGACGAGTGCGACCGAGGTGCGCTGTTTGGTGCGCACGAGGTGGTGGTGCACGGCCGAGACCGCCAGCAGTGACGGGATCGGGGCCTTGGTGTGATCGGAGTCGCGATCCGAGATGACCAGCGTACGAGCACCTTTGGCGATCGCATCGCACGCGCGGATGCGCAGATCCTCGAGGGCGTCGGCGAGCCCCTCACCGCCGCGCTCGACACGGTAGAGGGCTTTGAGCACGGTGGTGCGCAGCCCGGGATGCTCGCCGTCGTCGTTGATGTGCACGATCTTGTTGAGCTCGTCGTTGTCGAGCACGGGCCAGCTCAGCGTGATCTGTCGGCACGACGCCGCCGACGGTGCGAGCAGGTTCTGCTCGGGGCCCATCACGCGCGACATCGAGGTGACGACCTCCTCGCGGATGGCGTCCAGCGGAGGGTTGGTCACCTGCGCGAACAGCTCGACGAAGTAGTCGTACAGCGACTTCGACCGCTCGGAGAGCACCGCTGCGGGGGTGTCGGTGCCCATGGAGCCCAGCGGTTCGGCGCCTGAGGATGCCATCGGGGTCAGCAGGATGCGCAGGTCTTCCTCGGTGTAGCCGAAGCTGATCTGGCGGCGCACCACCGATTCGTGGTTGGGCTGCACCCGCGCGCGGTCGGGCAGGGCTTTGAGGTCGAGCAGACCCGCATGCAGCCACTCGCCGTAGGGTTCCGCGCCGGCGAGTTCGTGCTTGATCTCGTCGTCGGAGACGATGCGCCCCGCCGCGGTGTCGATCAGGAAGATCTTGCCGGGCTGCAGACGGCCCTTGGCGACGATCTGGGCCGACGGCACATCGAGCACGCCGCTCTCACTGGCCAGGATCACACGGTCGTCGATCGTTCGCCACCAGCGGCCGGGACGTAATCCGTTGCGGTCCAAAACAGCACCGACGAGCGTACCGTCGGTGAAGGTGACGCAGGCGGGGCCGTCCCAGGGTTCCATGAGCGAGGCGTGGTACTGCCAGAACGCGCGTTCGGCATCGTCCATCGTCGCGCTGTTCTCCCACGCCTCCGGGATCATCATCAGGACGGCGTGGGGCAGGGCGCGACCGCCGAGGTGGAGCAGTTCGAGGACTTCGTCGAACGATGCGGAGTCAGATGCGTCGGGCGTGCAGACGGGCGAGAGCCGGGCGAGGTCGCCGGGGATGTTGGCGCTGGCCAGCATCGCTTCGCGGGCGTGCATGCGGTTGCGGTTGCCGCGGACGGTGTTGATCTCTCCGTTGTGGGCGACGAAACGGAAGGGGTGCGCGAGCGGCCACGACGGGAAGGTGTTGGTGGAGAAGCGGCTGTGCACGATCGCGATCGCGCTGACGCAACGTTCGTCGCGCAGGTCCGGAAAGTACTGCGGCAGTTGCAGTGTGGTGAGCATGCCCTTGTACACCATGGTGCGGCTGGACAGCGACGGGAAGTACACCGCACCCTTCTCGGCGCGCTTGCGCAGGGGGTAGACGCGACGGTCCAGGTCGATTCCGGCGGGGCGCTCACCGTTGCGTTCCGGGGCCGCGACGAACAGTTGCGCCATGTAGGGCATACAGCCCAGTGCGGTCTGGCCGATCTCGGCGCCATCGGGGTCGACGGGAACTTCGCGCCAGCCGAGGATTTCGAGGCCTTCCTCGGCGGCGATGATGTCGATGGTTGCGCAGGCATCAGCCCGGGCGGCGGGATCCTGCGGGAGGAAGCAGATGCCGGCGGCAAAGGTGTTGTCGCCATTCGCATTAGGCTTCGGCAGGGCGAAGTCGGTGACCTGGTCGAGCATGTCGACGGGGAGCTGGATCAGGATGCCGGCACCGTCACCGCTGTTGGGTTCGGCACCGGCGGCGCCACGGTGCTCGAGGTGTTCGAGGGCGATCAGTCCGTCAGTGACGATGCCGTGGGAGCGGCGGCCCTGGATATCGGTCACCATGGCCACACCGCAGGAATCCGACTCGCGGTCGGGGTGGTAGAGGCCTTGGGGATCGGGCAATGCCGAGAACAGCATGGACGAGGCTCCTCGCAGTCCTGATTCTTCGTGGTCAGGGACTGCAGCGGCCCGTCGGTCGAGTGTAACAGCGGCCGTCGGCGGCTACCCGGCGAGAACGGTCGGTACCAGCGGAAAACCGGGCAGATTCCGGGCGACGGTCCACACCACGGCGGCGGTGACGACGACGATCAGCAGTGGGACCGTCGACACCGTGCGGCCCCGGGCGCGCTGGATCAGGAGGAAGACGATCAGCAGCGGGAGACCGATCAGGACGAAGGCGTTGTCGACGAAGGCGGCGGCGAGGTCGCCGTGCAGCAGGTCGTGAGTCATCCGCAGTCCACCGCAGGCGGGACACAACCAACCGGTGAGCGCCTTGAAGGGGCATCCCGGGAACACGAAGCTGGGGCTGTGGGGATCGCCCAGGCCGATGTAGGCCAGGCTGCCCACCAGGGCGGCCCCCGTGCCGAGCCCGATGAGCAGCCGGTTACTGCCGATTGCGTTCGGACTAGGTGCCATCGCGCAGTGGGCGCCCCTGGGGATCGCGCACCTTGTCGGTGAGGATCAGGACCGCGTCGATGATGCCCCAGATGACGGCCCCGATGCCGCAGGTGATGAGGCCCACGACGAGCTGCGCGATACCGAGACCGGTGTAGCCCAGGTAGATACGACCGATGCCGACGAGGCCGAACAGTCCGAGCAACTGCAGCAGACCAGCGACCACTTTGGACTTCTCGGAGAGCGGCTCACCGGTCATCGGATGCCGGCCGTAGGGCGCGGACGGATCGGTGTACGACGGCGGGTACTGCCCCACCGGCGGTGGGAACTGCCCAGGCGGCGGACCGTACTGCTGGCCCGGCGGCGGATAGCCCGGCTGCTGATATGGCGGCGGGTAGGGATTGCCGCCCTCGCTGCCACCGAATTGCGGCTCAGTCATGGCACAAGCATGCCAGACCGGCCCGTCAGAACGGGGGCGGCTCGTTCGCGGCGAACCTGGCCTGTCGTTGTCTTTCGAGTTCGGCGTCGAGTTCGATTCGTTGTTGCCGTTCTCGTCTGATGCGGCGTCGGCGGTCCTGCTCGCGGGTCGTTTTGCGCTTCGGCATCATGGCGCTGCAATCCGAGGACTCCGTCGGTGTCGCGGTGGTGATCGTCGCCGTCGGAGCGGCCAGACCAGGGAACAGGACGCCGCCGAACGCCTCCGTGGTGTAGACGTGTCCCGTCGGTGACCTCAGCACGACAGATCCGTCGGGTTTCTGCTCGTCGGCCCAGCCGTTGGCACCGGTGTAGAAGGTTTTGATCAAATGATGAGTACGACAAAAGTGTTTCAGGCCCGACGGATGGGTCAGACCGAACGGCCACGGCGTCGTGTGGTCCACATCGCAGCCCGCGACGGGTCGATCACAGCCCGGGAACCGACATGTCAGATCCCGCCACTGCAGGAAGTCGCGCAACGCTGCCGACGGCCGATATGCGCGCTCCGCATCCGCGCCCGGAAGACGCACCGGCTTGATCTTCGCTGTCTTGGTCAGCTTCTGCACCGACTCCGCGGGCAGCACACCGAACCCCGACAGGTAGCCCGGCCTCGGACTAGCGCCCTCGAGGGTCTTCTGCTCGGCCAGCACGTGAATCACCACCTGCGCGGCAGACTCCCGCACCTTGGTCGCAGTGCAATCCTGCGATCCACACTGGCATGCCAACGACCCCTCGAGGCGTCCCAGCGCGCCCGCCGCATCAGCGCGACGCTGCTGCTTCGACCGCGGATCGTTGACGCACACCGAATCAGCGATCAGGTTCAATCGCTGATCGATGGCGTCGGCGTCAGCGGCACCCAACACGCCACCCAGGACCGCCATGCCCGCCGCGTTCGGGTGCGGCTCCACCTCGATATAGCGGTTGTCCTCCACAACGGGCGGAACCCGCACTCCCGCAGGATCGTGCTCCGCGACCCAGACATCGATGCGATCTCTCAACTTCGGTTTCGACAACCGCATCCACTTGTGCACCTGAGCGGCCAGCGACCGATCGAGCTCGCCCACCACAGCATCCAAAACGTTGTCGGTGCGGGTGATGATGATCTGCACCATCCGATAGTCGATCTCACCCCGGGCGAACACCGCGGCAACCTCCGGCAAGCGCTCGTACAACGACACCGCCTGCCGGACCTGATGAATCGCCCGATCACGACTGATGTTCTGAGCAGCCGACACCTCAGCACTCACCGCCTCAAACACGTCGGTGAACCAGAACTGAGCCTCTTCGTAGTCACGACACCGCCGCTGATACAGCAATGCGACCGCACCCAAGCGCCGAGCAATCGCAGCCGATTCCGCCCGCGCAGCCTCTGCCATCGTGTCGATCAACGACGCGGTGTTATCTTCGAACATGTGTTCGAGTATAGTGCCGGGGTCTGACAGAAAAGAGCGTTGAACATGTCAGCCTGAGGACTACTCAGGTCCTCGAGATCAGCGGTTCCTGCGACGGCGAACCCACTGCCGGACCCGCTGCCCTACCTCAACGGGAAGGCTTGAGAGAGTGCGAGTTTGGCTCGGGCTCGGAGACGTGTTGGCAGCCGTGGTGGCCTCGGAATCGCCGTTGCGTGCCGCATCGGCTGAGTCGTCGTCTGCCTCGGACTCCGTCTCTTCGACTGCGTCTTCGTCTTCACTAGCGACCACGTGAGCGTCCTCGGTGTCGTCGACCGCTACATCCACCTGGTCAGAAGCTGGCTCAGACGCCTCCGCGGCATCCTCTGTCACTTCCGCGGTCAGTGCTTCGGCAGCGTCCTCACCCTCGACAGCCACCTCGTGCGCGACCTCAGCCTCGCTGACCGCGTCAGCAGCCTCGCCGGCATCCACTGAACCCAGGCCGCCCTCGGGCTCAATGGACTCGGACTGTTCCACGGTCAGTGCTTCGGCAGCGTCCTCACCCTCGACAGCCACCACGTGCGCGACCTCAGCCTCATCCACTGCGTCAGCGACTTCGTCGGCATCGACGGCCCCCAAACCGGCTTCCGGTTCGACGGGCTCGGATTCTTCCGCAGTCGACGCTTCGGCTCCATCTTCGCCTTCACTGGCGACCGCGTGAGCGTCCCCGGCGTCGTCGACCGCTGCATCCACCTGGTCAGAAACTGACTCAGACACCTCCGCGGCATCCTCTGTCTCTTCCGCGGTCAACGCTTCGGCCGTATCCTCACCCTCGACAGCCACCTCATTCGCGACCTCAGCCTCATCCACCGCGTCAGCAGCCTCATCGGCATCCACAGAACCAAGGCCGGCTTCGGGCTCGACGGGCTCAGCTTCCTCAGCGTCGGCGGCGGGTTCAGACACCTCCGCGGCATCCTCGGATTCTTCTGCGGTCAGCGCCTCAGCCGCATCCTCACCCTCGACAGCCACCGCATGCGCCACCTCAGCCTCGCCGACCGCGTCAGCGACTTCGTCGGCATCCATGGAACCCAGGCCGCCCTCGGGCTCGCCAGACTCAACCTCTTCCGCGGACGTCTCTACCGCGTCCGCGAACTCCCCCGCCGTCAGCGCCTCAGCCGCATCCTCACCCTCGACAGCCACCGCATGCGCCACATCAGCCTCGCCCACCGCGTCAGCGACTTCGTCGGCATCCACAGAACCCAAACCGGCTTCGGGCTCGACGGGCTCAGCTTCCTCAGCGTCGGCGGCGGGTTCAGACGCCTCCGCGTCATCCTCGGATTCTTCCGCGGTCAACGCTTCGGCAGCGCCCTCACCCTCGACAGCCACCGCATGCGCGACCTCAGCCTCATCCACCGCGTCAGCAGCCTCATCGGCATCCACAGAACCCAGGCCGCCCTCGGGCTCGCCAGACGCAGACTCTTCCGCGGTCAACGCCTCGGCAGCGCCCTCACCCTCGACAGCCACCCCGTGCGCCACCTCAGCCTCGCCGACCGCGTCAGCGACCTCATCGGCATCCACAGAACCCAGGCCGCCCTCGGGCTCGCCAGACGCAGACTCTTCCGCCCTCAGCGCCTCAGCCGCATCCTCACCTTCGACAGCCACCCCGTGCGCCACCTCAGCCTCGCCGACCGCGTCCGCAGCCTCATCGGCATCGACGGCCCCCAAACCAGCCTCCGGCTCGACGTCCTCGGTCTCCACCGCATCGGCCGGCGTGACCAGTTCATCGCCGTCGACGACCTCGTCATCGTCGACGGTCTCCAGGTCGGCCTCCCGCTCCGCCAGGGCATCGTCTGCCGAATCTCCGTCAGTCTCCGCAGTTTCGGCGATCGGCTTCTCGTCGTCCTCGGATGCCACGATCGCCGCGGCGACGACGCCGGTGGTCGAGGCGCCCACCGCGACCTCCTTGGCGATCTCCTCCGCGCGCGACTCACCGTCCGCCGGCGTTCCGCGCAGCGACAGCGGATCTTCGCGACCCTTCGGCGCGACCATGATGTAGACCACTGCCGCGATGAACACGAACGTGGATGTGAACGAGTTGATCCGGATGCCCGCGATGTGCGTGGCCGTGTCACTGCGCATCAGCTCGACCCAGAACCGGCCCACGCAATAGCCGGCGACGTACAGCGCGAACAACCGGCCGTGCCCGATGCGGAACCGTCGATCGACCATGATCAGCGCCGCGAAAACCAGCAGGTTCCAGATCAATTCGTACAGGAACGTGGGATGGACGATCTCGATCAGCTGGCCGGTCGAGACCCCGTTGAGCGAATCCGGCACGCCCGCCGAATTCACCCGCTCGTAGATCTCCAGACCCCAGGGCAGCGTCGTCTCGCGCCCGTACAGCTCCTGGTTGAAGTAATTGCCCAGACGGCCGATCGCCTGAGCCAGGATGATTCCCGGCGCGATCGCGTCACCGAATGCGGGCAGCGGTATCCCCCGTCGCCGGCACGCGATCCACGCACCAACCGCACCGAGCGCCACTGCGCCCCAGATTCCGAGACCGCCGTCCCAAATCCTCAGTGCCGCAGCGAATCCGGCGCCGTCCTCACCGAAGTAGGTCCGCCAGTCCGTCATCACGTGGTAGAGCCGGCCACCGATCAGGCCGAACGGCACCGCCCACAGCGCGATGTCGTAGATGACGCCCGGCTCGCCACCGCGTGCCACCCACCGCCGATCGCCTAGCACCAGGGCCGCGACGATGCCGGCGATGATGAACAGCGCGTACGCGCGCAGCGGGAAGGGGCCGAGATGCCACACCCCCTGCGACGGACTCGGGATGTATGCCAGCACCGTCGACGTCACGCAGTGACCCTTTGCCTTACCCCGTCAGCCAATTCTTCTGTCAGCGACCGCATCGTCGGGATCCCGTCGGTCAGCGCCGACACCAGCGCCGAACCCACGATCACTCCGTCGGCGTACGAACCGATCTGGGCGGCCTGCTCCCGCGAGCGCACCCCCAACCCGACTCCGACCGGAACGTCGGACAGCTCCTTGATGCGGCGCACCAGTTCCGGCGCCGCATTCGACACCGCATCGCGGGCTCCGGTCACGCCCATCGTCGACGCCGCGTAGACGAATCCGCGCGACGCGTCGACCGTCGCGCTGAGCCGCTCAGGTGTCGACGACGGGGCCACCACGAAGATCCGGTCCAGATCGTGCGCCTCCGAGGCCGCCATCCACTCGTCGGCCTCATCCGGGATCAGGTCCGGGGTGATCATCCCGAGCCCCCCGGCGGAGGCCAGGTCGCGGCTGAACGCATCGACGCCCTTGCGCAACACGGGATTCCAATAGGTCATCACCACGGCGCTACCGCCGGCGGCACTGATCGCCTCGACGGCCCGCAGCGTGTCGCGCACCTTGACACCGCCCTGCAGCGCCACTTCGGTGGCCGCGGCGATCGTCGGGCCGTCCATTCCGGGATCGGAGTAGGCGATGCCGACCTCGATGATGTCGCACCCCGCCTCGACCAAGGCCACCATCGCTGCGATCGACGTGTCCACATCGGGGAATCCGGTCGGCAGATAGCCGATCAGAGCAGACCGGCCCTCGTTCCGACAGGTCTCGAAAACACGTGCCAGACGACTCATGTGGGATTGTCCTCGAACAGACCGAACCAGCGCGCAGCGGTCTCCACGTCCTTGTCGCCGCGCCCGGACAGGTTCACCAGGATGATCGAGCCGGGCCCGAGCTCTGAGCCCAGCTTCATCGCGCCCGCGACCGCGTGTGCCGACTCGATCGCCGGGATGATGCCCTCGGTGCGGCTCAGCAACGACAACGCGTCCATCGCCTCGGTGTCGGTGATCGGCTCGTAGCGCGCCCGGCCGATGTCCTTGAGCAGCGCGTGCTCGGGACCGACCCCCGGGTAGTCCAGACCTGCTGAGATCGAATGGGATTCGATTGTCTGACCGTCCTCGTCCTGCAGCAAGTAGGAGTAGGAACCCTGGAACGCGCCCGGCGACCCACCGGTGAAGGTGGCGGCGTGCCGACCGGTCTCGACGCCGTCACCGGCTGCCTCGTACCCGACGAGGCGCACCGCCGGATCGTCGATGAACGCGTGGAAGATGCCGATCGCGTTCGAGCCACCGCCGACGCACGCCACGACCGCGTCGGGCAGCCGGCCGGCCTGGTCGAGCATCTGAGCGCGCGCCTCGAGCCCGATGACGCGCTGGAAGTCACGCACCATCATCGGGAACGGGTGCGGTCCCGCCGCTGTCCCGAAGGCGTAGTACGTGCTGTCGGCGTTGGTCACCCAGTCCCGGAACGTCTCGTTGATCGCGTCCTTGAGCGTCTTCGAGCCAGACTCGACCGCGACCACCTTGGCGCCGAGCAGGCGCATTCGCGCGACATTGAGCGTCTGGCGGGCGGTGTCGACCGCACCCATGTAGATCACGCACTCCAGGCCCAGCAGCGCGCACGCGGTCGCGGTCGCGACCCCGTGCTGGCCGGCGCCGGTCTCGGCGATGACACGCGTCTTGCCCATCTGCTGGGCCAGCAGGGCCTGTCCGAGCACGTTGTTGATCTTGTGAGAACCGGTGTGGTTGAGGTCTTCTCGCTTCAGGAAGATCCGCGCGCCGCCCGCATGCTCGGCCATCCGCTCGGCCTCGTACAAAGGCGACGGCCGGCCGGTGTAATGCCGCTGCAGCCGATCCAGCTCGTCGAGGAACGTCTGGTCCCCGCGCGCCTTCTCGTAGGCGGCGGTCACCTCCTCGATGACGGCCATCAGCGCTTCGGGGACGAACCTGCCGCCGTACACGCCGAAGTGGCCACGGGCGTCGGGATCGTGCGAGGTGGGTTCGGCCACTGCGGCGCTGGCACGCGGCAGTTCCGGTTCCAGATGCGTGGTCACTTAGCGCGCGGGTTTCGGGCACGACGGATGCGTGCCGGCGGTGACGAGGTCGGCGACGGCACTGCGGGGATCTCCACTGGTCACGAGGCCCTCACCGACGAGCACGGCGTCCGCGCCCGCGCCGGCGTAGGCCAGCAGGTCCGCGGTCCCGCGCACGCCCGACTCGGC
The DNA here is from genome assembly GCF_007096635.1 of Mycolicibacterium sp. 018/SC-01/001. Taxonomy (GTDB): domain Bacteria; phylum Actinomycetota; class Actinomycetes; order Mycobacteriales; family Mycobacteriaceae; genus Mycobacterium. The sequence goes on along the minus strand of NZ_VKAA01000007.1, from coordinate 157,014 downwards.
GACGCGGATGACGTGGCTGGGCAGTCCCGGCGCGATGCGGGCGAAGCAGTCGCGATCGACCTCGAGCGTCTTGAGGTCGCGGGCGTTGACGCCGATCAGCGTTGCGCCGGCCTGCAGCGCGCGGTCCGCTTCCTCCTCGGTGTGGACCTCGACGAGTGCCGTCATGCCCAGCGATTCGGTGCGCTCGAGCAGTGATTCCAGTGCGGGTTGTTCGAGCGCGGCGACGATCAGCAGCAGCAGATCAGCACCGTGGGCGCGGGCCTCGTGGATCTGATAGGGCCGCACGATGAAATCCTTGCGCAGCACCGGGATCGACACCGCAGCGCGCACCGCGTCGAGATCGTCGAGCGAGCCGTGGAACCGGCGCTGCTCGGTCAGCACGCTGATCACGCGGGCGCCGCCGTCTTCGTAGGCCCGCGCCAGCTCCGCCGGGTCGGCGATCGAGGCAAGGGCACCGCGCGACGGGCTGGCTCGCTTGACCTCGGCGATCACGCCGATGCCCGGCGCCCGCAGGGCCGCCATCACGTCCAGGGGCGCGGGTGCGCGCTTCGCCTGTTCCTTGACCTCGGCCAGGCTGACGACGGCCTCGCGGGCGGCGACGTCAGCACGCACCCCATCGAGGATGGAGTCGAGGACGGTAGCCGAACCCATAGCAGTCGTTTCCCTTCCCCTGACGGCCGTTTGATTCCTAACGAAGGGTAGTCGCCATGACACCACAGCTCCTCACCGCCCCTTCTTGTCCGTCGTCGTCGGGTCGTTCCCGGCGTCGAGCGCGTCCCAGATCATCCGCTCCGACAGTGCCCCGTCGGCATCCGTCGGCTCAGCCGGGCGGCGCGCATACCGGGCGGTGTCGCCGCCGGCCCGGGTCGCCGATCGCAGCAGCAGCACCGCCCCGAGCAGCGACAGAGCGGCCGCCACCAGCGTGAGAACCGCCCCCACCGAGTGCCGCTGCGTGCCCATCAGGTCGGTGATCGGCACCTCCGCCAGGCGCGCTGCTCGAGCGCCGACATCCGGCACGACCCACAGGCTGATCGCCAGGTAACCCATCGCGGCGCTGGCCCCGGCGACCAGGATCGCGAGGAGCCGCATCGGCCACCCACGCACCGCCAGTGCCGCAACCGCTGCCGCCAGCACCACCAGCGCCAGCGGGACGAGCGCCGTCGACCAGGTCGCGCCCGTCAGGGCCTCGGTCTTGGGGTGGGTCAGGCCATCGAACGACGAAACCCGCACCCAGGTGAGCCGCGACGCCCCCCACAGCGCAGCCGCTGCGAGCACCAGGAGCAGCTGGCCGACCCGGGTCACGGCTCGCTCAGCGTCTCGGCGGCAGCAACGGCGTTGAGCACAGCGCGCGCCTTGTTGGCCGCCTCGTTGTACTCGTACGGGCCGTTGGAGTCGGCGACGACCCCGCCGCCGGCCTGGACGTAGGCGGTGCCGCGCCGCATCAGCGCGGTCCGGATCGCGATCGCGAAATCGGCGTCGCCGGCGAAGTCGAGGTACCCCAGGACCCCGCCGTACAGGCCGCGGCGGGTCTTCTCGACCTCTTCGATCAGCTCCATCGCGCGGACTTTCGGTGCACCCGACAGGGTGCCCGCCGGGAAGCAGGCCGTCACCGCGTCCAGGGCGGTCCTGCCGTCGGCCAGCAGACCGGTCACCGTCGACACGAGGTGCATGACGTGGCTGTAGCGCTCGACGTGGCTGTAGTCCTCGACCTTGACCGTGCCCGGCCGGCACACCCGGCCCAGATCGTTGCGGCCGAGGTCGACCAGCATCAGGTGCTCGGCGCGTTCCTTCTCGTCGGACAGCAGTTCCTTCTCGAGCAGGACGTCTTCCTCCTCGGTGTCCCCGCGCCACCGCGTACCGGCGATGGGATGGGTCGTGGCCCGGCCGTCCTTCACCGTCACCAGGGCTTCGGGGCTGGAGCCGACGATCGAGAAGTCCAGCCCGCCGTCGCCGTCGGGCACGTTGAGCAGGTACATGTACGGACTGGGGTTGCTGACCCGCAGCATCCGGTAAACGTCCAGCGGATCGGCCTCGGTGTCCATCTCGAAGCGTTGCGAGGGCACCACCTGGAACGCCTCGCCCGCCTCGATGTCGCCGACCAGCTTGTCGACGATCGCGGTGTACTCCTCGACGGTGCGCTGCGAGCGGTGCAGAGGAGCGGGCCGGGAGAACGTGGCCACGGTCGACGGCAGCGGTTCGGCGAGCGCCGCGGTCATCACGTTCAGCCGGGCGACGGCGTCGTCGTAGGCCTCGTCGACGCGCTCGTCGGTGCCGTTCCAGTTCACCGCGTTCGCGATCAGCGTGATCGTGCCCTCGTGATGGTCGACCGCCGCGATGTCGGTGGCGAGCAACAGCACCATGTCGGGCAACCCGAGATCGTCGACGGCGAGTTCGGGGAGCCGCTCCAGTCTCCGCACGAAGTCGTAGGCGAAGTAGCCGACCAGACCCGAGCTCAGCGGGGGCAGACCGGGTACCGGCGCGGTCTGCAGCAGCGTCAGCGTCGCACGCAACGCCTCCAGCGGGTCACCGCCCGACGGCGCGTCCTGCGGGGTCACCCCCAGCCACGCGGCGTGGCCGTCGCGCACGGTCAACGCCGACGGCGCACCCGCGCCGATGAACGACCACCGCGACCACGACCGGCCGTTCTCCGCGGACTCGAGGAGGAACGTTCCGGGGCGATTGGCGGCGAGCTTGCGATACGCCGAGAGCGGCGTCTCGCTGTCCGCGAGCACCTTGCGGGTCACCGGCACCACGCGGTGCTCGGCGGCCAGCGCCCGGAAGTCCTCACGCGACGTCGTCACGGTGAGACTGGCGGTGGACTGCACACCGGCATTGTCCCAGAAGTAGGTTGGAAACCATGAATCCAGTCAAAGCGGGCGACACCGTGGCCGACTTCTCGCTGCCCGACCAGACCGGCACGACGCGGTCCCTGACCGGGCTGCTCGCCGACGGGCCGATCGTGCTGTTCTTCTACCCCGCCGCGATGACGCCCGGATGCACCAAGGAGGCGTGCCACTTCCGCGATCTGGCCGCCGAATTCGCCGCGGTCGGTGCCACCCGGGTGGGCATCAGCACCGACGCGGTCGACAAGCAGGCCCGCTTCGCCGACCAGCAGAAGTTCGACTATCCGCTGCTCTCGGACACCGACGGCACCGTCGCCGAGCAGTTCGGCGTCAAACGCGGACTGCTGGGCAAGTTCATGCCTGTCAAACGCACCACGTTCGTCATCGACACCGACCGCACCGTGCTCGACGTGATCGCCAGCGAGATCAGCATGGACAGCCACGCGGACAAGGCACTGCAGACGCTGCGCGAACGTCAGTCGGCCTGACCCAGCAGCAGATCGGCGTCGAAGCACGTGTGATCGCCGGTGTGGCAGGCCGCGCCCACCTGGTCGACTTCCAGCAGCACGGCGTCGCCGTCGCAGTCCAACCGCACCGAATGCACCCGCTGCGTGTGGCCCGACGTCGCACCCTTGATCCACTGCTCGCCGCGGGAGCGCGAAAAGTACGTCGCCTCACGGGTTTCCAGCGTGCGGGCCAGGGCGTCGTCGTCCATCCACGCGACCATCAGCACCTGACCGGTGCCGCGTTCCTGCACCACCGCGGCGACCAGGCCGTCGACGTTGCGCTTGAGCCGCCCAGCGATCTCCGGATCGAGACTCATCGGACCGTAATGCCTTCCGCCTTCATCGCCGCCTTCACCTGACCGATGGTCAGCTGCTTGAAGTGGAACACGCTGGCCGCCAGCACGGCGTCGGCTCCTGCACCAACGGCGGGCGCGAAATGTTCCACCGCGCCGGCGCCGCCGCTGGCGATCACGGGCACCGACACCGCGCCGCGCACCGCACGCAGCATCCGCAGATCGAAACCGGCCTTCGTGCCGTCGAAGTCCATGGAGTTGAGCAAGATCTCCCCCACGCCCAGCTCGGCGCCACGCGCAGCCCACTCGACCGCGTCGATGCCGGTACCGCGCCGCCCCCCGTGGGTGGTGACCTCCCAGCCCGACGGGGTCGGTTCAGATCCCTCCGGCACGGTGCGCGCGTCGACCGAGAGCACGATGCACTGCGAGCCGAACTGCCGCGACAATTCCGAGAGCAGTTCGGGACGCGCGATCGCGGCCGTGTTGACCGACACCTTGTCCGCGCCGGCGCGCAGCAGCATGTCCACATCGGCCACCGACCGCACCCCGCCGCCCACGGTCAACGGGATGAACACCTGCTCGGCGGTGCGGCGCACCACCTCGAGCATCGTCGAGCGTCCCGACGACGACGCCGTGACGTCGAGGAACGTCAGCTCGTCGGCGCCTTCGGCGTCGTAGACAGCCGCCAGCTCGACGGGATCGCCTGCGTCGCGCAGGTTTTCGAAGTTCACGCCCTTGACCACGCGACCGGCGTCGACGTCCAGGCAGGGAATGACGCGGATCGCGACGTCGCCACCGGCGCTCACAGGTAGTCCTTCGGGTCGCCGGCTTCAGCGATGAGGTCGAGCATTTCGGCGTGCACACCCGGGGCCGCCACCAGAGCCGACGGGGACGTCGCCGTCCACGGCTGCCCCGCCAGATCGGTGACGACGCCGCCGGCGGCCCGGACCAGCGCCACCCCCGCCGCGTGATCCCAGATGTGGTGGCCGAAACTGATGGCGCCGCCGAGGATTCCCGCCGCGACGTACGCGAGGTCGATGCCCGTCGCGCCGTGCATCCGCATCCGCGAGCACTGCCTGCTGAGGTTGGCCAGGACGGCCGCGCGGTAGCGGCCCGGGTAGTGGCCGCGCGAATCGATGTTGAACGTGCCGGTGCCGACGATCGCGTCGCACAACCCGGTGTGGTCCAGCCGGGGCAGTTCGCCGCCGTTGCAGCGCACCGGACCGTCGGCCACCGCGGTGTAGCGCTGACCCATGAACGGCAGCCACGTCAGGCCGAGCACCGGTTCGCCGTCGACGAGCAGACCGAGCAGTATCGCGGCCATCGGCGATCCCGCCGCGTAGTTGAACGTCCCGTCGATCGGGTCGAGCACCCATACCATCTCGGAATCGATGGACTGACCGCCGAATTCCTCGCCGTGCACCCCGATCCCGGTGAGCCGCTGCAATTCCGCGACCACTCGGCGCTCGATCGCGAGATCCACGTCGGTCGCGAAGTCGTTGCCCTTCTTGGCCACCGCCGAATCGGCACCGTGGCCGGCGATGAACTGTGCCGAGGCGCCGTCGAGAATGCCTGCAGCCGTGTCGAGCAGCTCGGCGAGCTGGCGCGCGTCGACCGTCACGGCCCGACCGCGGCCAGCGCCTCGGGCAGCGTGAAACGGCCGGCGTACAGAGCTTTTCCGACGATGACCCCTTCGACTCCTTCTCCGGTGAGCGTGGCGATCGCGCGCAGATCGTCCAGGCTGGACACCCCGCCGGACGCGATCACCGGGGCCTCGGTGCGCTCGCACACCGACGACAGCAGTTCCAGGTTGGGCCCGTTGAGCGTGCCGTCCTTGGTCACGTCGGTGACCACGAAGCGTGAGCAGCCCTCCTTGTCGAGGCGCTCCAGCACCGTCCACAGATCACCGCCGTCGGTCTCCCAGCCGCGACCGCGCAGGCGGTGCTCACCGTCAGCGATCAGGACGTCCAGCCCGACGGCCACCTTGTCGCCGTGCTCGGCGACCACGCGGGCACACCACTGCGGGTTCTCCAGCGCCGCGGTGCCCAGGTTGACGCGGGCGCACCCGGTGGCCAGCGCGGCGGCCAGCGACTCGTCGTCGCGGATGCCGCCGGAGAGTTCGACCGCGACGTCGAGTGTGCCGACGACCTCGGCGAGCAACTCCCGGTTCGACCCGCGGCCGAACGCGGCGTCGAGATCGACCAGATGGATCCATTCGGCGCCGTCGCGCTGCCAGGTCATCGCGGCGTCCAGCGCCGAGCCGTACTCGGTCTCACTGCCGGCCTGCCCCTGCACCAGGCGCACGGCGCGCCCGTCCACCACGTCGACCGCGGGCAGCAGAACCAGTTTCGGTGCGTTCACGCCGGTCAACTTAGCGCCCCGATCCAGTTGGACAGCAATTCGGCGCCGGCGTCCCCGCTCTTCTCCGGGTGGAACTGTGTGGCCGACAGCGGGCCCGCCTCGACCGCCGCGAGGAACGGCACGTGGTGACTGGCCCACGTGAGCACCGCGCCCGGATCACCCTCCCACTGCTGCGCGGCGTAGGAATGCACGAAGTAGAAGCGGGTGGCCGGGTCCATGCCCCGGAACAGCACACTGTCAGCGGGGGCGTCGACGACGTTCCAGCCCATGTGCGGGATCACCGGCGCGTCGAGGCGCACCACCGAACCCGGCCACTGCCCGCACCCCGTCGACTCGACCCCGAATTCGACGCCGCGGGAGAACAGGATCTGCATCCCGACGCACACGCCGAGCACCGGCCGCCCCGCGGCGACGCGCTCGGCGATGATCTTCTCGCCGCCGACTGCGCGCAACCCCGTCATACACGCCTCGAACGCGCCGACCCCGGGGACCACGAGACCGTCGGCGGCCATCGCCGCACCGCGATCGTCGGTCACCTCGACCTGTGCACCCACCCGTTCGAGGGCACGCTGCGCCGACCGCAGGTTCCCCGATCCGTAGTCGAGCACCACGAGTTTGGTTGTCACAGAGTCACTCTCACAACCACTCTCACAAGGTCCCTTTGGTCGACGGCACGCCGCTGACCCGGTCGTCGTATTCGACGGCCTGGCGCAGTGCGCGCGCCACGGCCTTGTACTGCGCCTCGGTGATGTGGTGCGGATCGCGCCCGTAGAGCGTGCGCACGTGCAGCGCGATGCGTGCATTGAAGGCCAGCGATTCGAAGACGTGCTTGTTGACCACGGTGTGGTACGGCGCCTGAGAGCCCGCGATGGTGAAGCTGACCATGAATTCCGGTTCTCCGGTGTGCACGAAGTACGGCCGACCCGAGACGTCGACCGCGGCGTGCGCCAGCGTCTCGTCCATCGGGATGAACGAGTCCCCGAAGCGCCGGATGCCGCTCTTGTCGCCGAGTGCCTGCCCGAGCGCCTGACCCAGCACGATCGCGGTGTCCTCGATCGTGTGATGGCCCTCGATCTCGATGTCTCCCACGGCCTTGACGGTGAGGTCGAATCGGGCGTGGCTGCCCAGCGAGGTCAGCATGTGGTCGAAGAACGGCACTCCGGTCTGGATGTCCACCTGTCCGGTGCCGTCGAGGTCGAGTTCGACGACGATGTCGGATTCCTTGGTCTTGCGTTCGACCTTCGCGTACCTGTGGGGACGGCTCACTTCACTCCTTGTCGGGCACTGGCGTTCAGCAGTGCGTCGTTCTCGTCGGCCAGGCCGATGGTGGTGCGCAGGTATCCGGGGATACCGACGTCGCGGATCAGCACCCCGGCGTCGAGGTAGGACTGCCAGGTCGCGGCGGCATCGGCGAACTCACCGAACAGCAGGAAGTTCGCGTCACTGGGGATCACCCGAAAGCCCATGTCGGACAAAGCTTTTGCGACCCGATCGCGTTCACTGATCAGCGTGGCGACGCTGCCGAGGGTGTCGTCGGCGTGCCGCAGGGCGGCCCGGGCGGCGGCCTGGGTCAGCGACGACAGGTGGTAGGGCAGGCGCACCAGCAGCATCGCGTCGACGACGGCGGGCGCTGCCACCAGGTAGCCCAACCGGCCGCCGGCGAACGCGAACGCCTTGCTCATGGTGCGCGACACCACGACCCGGGTCGGGTACTCGTCGATCAGCGCGAGCGCGCTGGGCTGCGAGGAGAACTCACCGTAGGCCTCGTCGACGATCATCACGCCGCCGGCCATCGCGTCGAGCAGCAGCCGCAGGTCGTCGAGCGCAACGCTCTGTCCGGACGGGTTGTTCGGGCTCGTGACGAACACGACGTCGGGGGTGTGCTCCTTGATCGCGGTCGCGGCGACCGCGGCGTCGAGGCCGAAATCGTCGGCGCGGTGCGCGGCCAGCCACTGCGTCTGGGTGCCGTCGGAGATGATCGGGTGCATCGAGTACGACGGCACGAAGCCGATCGCGCTACGCCCCGGCCCGCCGAACGCCTGCAGGAGCTGCTGCAAGATCTCGTTGGAGCCATTGGCCGCCCACACGTTCTCGACGCCGACACGCACGCCGGTCTGTGCCGTCAAGTACGCGGCGAGATCGGTGCGCAACGCCACGGCGTCGCGGTCGGGGTAGCGGTGCAGCTCGGCCGCGGCCTCGCGCACCGAGGCAGCCACGTCGTCGACGAGCGCTTGCGTGGGCGGGTGCGGGTTCTCGTTGGTGTTCAACCGCACCGGCACCGCGAGCTGCGGCGCCCCGTACGGCGATTTGCCGCGCAGATCCTCGCGCAGCGGCAGGTCCGCGAGCGTGGTGGTCTGACCGGGGTTCACCTCTCGAACCTCCGCCGCACGGCTTCCCCATGGCTGGGCAGGTTCTCGGCGTTGGCGAGCGTGATCACATGTCCGGCAACGTCTTTGAGCGCGGCCTCGGTGTAGTCCACCACGTGGATGCCACGCAGGAAGGTCTGCACGGACAACCCGCTGGAGTGCCGGGCGCAGCCGGCCGTGGGCAGCACGTGGTTGGAGCCCGCGCAGTAGTCGCCGAGGCTCACCGGGGACCAGGCCCCGACGAAGACCGCACCCGCGGACCGTACGCGCGCGGCGACGCCGGCCGCGTCGACGGTCTGGATCTCCAGGTGTTCGGCGGCGTAGGCGTTCACCACGCGCAGGCCCGCGTCGACGTCGTCGACCAGCACGATCGCCGACTGCTGGCCACCCAGGGCGGTGCTCACCCGCTCGCGGTGCACGGTGGTCTCCAGCTGACGGGCCACCTCGGCGTCGGTGGCGTCGGCCAGTTCGGTGCTGTCAGTGACCAGCACGCTGGCGGCCATCTCGTCGTGTTCGGCCTGGCTGATCAGGTCGGCCGCGACGTGCACCGGGTCGGCGGTGTGGTCGGCCAGGATCGCGATCTCGGTGGGCCCCGCCTCGGAGTCGATGCCCACCCTGGAGCGGCAGATCCGCTTGGCTGCGGTCACGTAGATGTTGCCGGGGCCGGTGATCATGTCGACCGGCGCGAGTTCGGTGCCGTCGGTGTCGGTGCCGCCGTAGGCGAGCAGTGCGACGGACTGGGCTCCGCCGACCGCCCACACCTCGTCGACGCCGAGCAGCGCGGCAGCGGCCAGGATCGTCGGGTGCGGCAGCCCGCCGTGCGCGGCCTGCGGCGGGCTGGCGATCACCAGCGACTCCACCCCGGCGGTCTGCGCCGGGACCACGTTCATCACCACGCTCGACGGATAGACGGCGTTGCCGCCCGGCACGTAGAGCCCCACCCGCTCCACGGGCACCCACCGTTCGGTGACGGTCGCCCCTGGCGCAAGTGTGGTGGTGGTGTCGGTGCGGCGCTGGTCGGCGTGCACGGTTCGGGCACGCTCGATCGCGACTTCGAGTGCGGCACGGACATCGGCGTCGAGCGCATCGAGAGCCGCGCGCAACTGGTGCGTGGGGACGCGCACGTGGTCAGGTCGCACCCCGTCGAAGGAGGCGCCGTATTCGAGCGCCGCGTCGGCGCCGCGCTCGGCGACCGCGTCGACGATCGGCCGCACCTTGGGCAGCACCGCGTCGACGTCGACGCCACCCCGGGGCAGCGCGGTCCGCAGGCGGGCGGCCGACAGCGTCGCGCCACGCAGGTCGATGCGCCGCAGCAGCGGTGGCGATACATTCACGCTGACCATTGTCCCAGAGCAGCACAAATCAGAATCGGAGGCGTCATGCCGGACCGGCCGAGCAGGAGCAGCCACCCCAACAACGCGCCCGGTGTGCCCATGATCTTCCCGCCGTGGTTCGAGAAGCTGCAGATCAAGTACATCAACCCGCTGCTGCGGCCGCTGTCGCGGCGCATGCCCGGACTCGCCGTGATCCACCACCGCGGACGCACCTCCGGCACCGAGTACGAGACGATCGTCACGCCGTACCGCAAGGACTCCGTGCTGGCGATCGGGCTGGCGCATGGCAAGACGAACTGGGTCAAGAACGTGCTCGCCGCCGGTGAGGCCGACATCAAGATCGGCAGCCAGACCCTGCACCTGGTGAACCCGCGGGTGCTGCCGGCCGGCACCACCGACGCATCGCTGCCGCGGATGGCCCAGATGGTCGCCAAACGGTCCGGGGTGTTCGTCGCGGACATCGCGTCGTGACGAGGCCGTCGTGACCTGGCAGATGTGGCTCGCGTTCTTCGGCGCGGCCATCCTGATCGCGATCTCCCCCGGTGCCGGCGCCATCCAGTCGATGGCCACGGGCCTCACGCACGGCGTGCGCCGCGGCTACTGGAGCATCCTGGGTCTCGAGATCGGGCTGATGCTGCAACTGATCCTCGTCGCCGTCGGGCTGGGCGCTGCGGTCGCGAACTCGATCCTGGCCTTCACGATCATCAAATGGCTGGGTGTCGCGTACCTGGCCTATCTGGCGTTGCGGCAGTGGCGCAGCGTCGGCGTGGATCTGCGGGCCCAGGTGGATCAGGTGGTCCCCCGCGGACGACGGACGCTGGTGGTGCGCGGGTTCCTGGTCAACGCCACCAATCCCAAGGGGCTGCTGTTCTTCCTCGCGGTGATGCCGCAGTTCGTCGTGCCGACCGCGCCGCTGCTGCCGCAGTATTTGGCGATCGGGGTCACGATGGTCGCCGTCGACCTGGTGGTGATGGGGCTCTACACCGGCCTGGCCGTGCGGCTGCTGACCTGGCTGCGAACGCCGCGTCAGCAGACGGTTCTCAACCGCGTGTTCGCCGGCCTGTTCGCCGCGGCGGCCGTCGTGCTCTCGCTGTTGCGCCGCGGACCGCTGCCGGCCTGAGCGTCAGCGGCAGCGGTTGCTGACTGCGGCGCTCGCCGACTCGGCCGCCTCCAGCCGTTTCGCCTGTGCCGGATCGGTGTTCGGTGTTCCCGCCGTGGCGGCCGCGCCGATGTCCAGCAGGGCGTCGGCGAAGGTCCGCACGGCGTCGGCGAGGTCAGACGGGGTGGCCGGGTCCAGCCGGGCCAGCAGGTACAGCCCGCCGTCCGAGAGGGCCAGCCGGGCGTTGGCGGCGGCCGCCAGCGAGCCACTGACGTCTCCCGGGGCCGTGACGTTCGTGTTGGTCGCAACCCCGGTGCGCACCGTGTCGAATGCCGTGCAGATCGTCGCGGTCGCCGCGGAGCGTTGCGCGTCGGTGTAGCCGGGCTCGTGGTCGAGGGTGCGGATCAGCGCGACCGCCGACACACCCGTCGACAGCAGCGCCACCGCGAGCGCAAGAGCCGGTGAGACGCGCATCGGCTACAGGTCCAGACCCAGGTCGAGCACCCGCACCGAATGCGTGAGCGCACCGACGGCCAGATAGTCCACCCCGGTACCGGCGTAGTCCGCCGCGGTGTCCAGCGACAGCCCGCCCGAGGACTCCAGCAGCGTGGCTGGCGAGCGCGTGGCCCGGCGCTGCACCGCGATCTGCGTCTGCCACACCGGGAAGTTGTCCAGCAGCACCAGTTCCACGCCCTCGGCGAGCACCTCGTCGAGCTGCTCGAGCGAATCGACTTCGACCTCGCACGGCAGGTCGGGCGCGACCTCTCGCACCGCGCGCAGCGCGGCCACCACCGAACCGGCCGCGGCCACGTGGTTGTCCTTGATCAACGCCGCGTCGCCGAGCCCCATGCGGTGGTTGACACCGCCGCCGACGCGCACGGCGTACTTCTGCAGCGAGCGCAAGCCCGGCAGCGTCTTGCGGGTGTCCCGGATCCGGGCCTGGGTACCCGAGACCGCATCCACCCAGGCGGCGGTGGCCGTGGCGATGCCGGACAGGTGGCAGAGCAGATTCAGCATGGTGCGCTCGGCGGTCAGCAGCCCCCGTGTCGGGCCCTCGACGACCAGCGCAGCGCCGCCCGGCTCGAGCCTGGTGCCGTCGGGCACCTGGTGGACCACGCGATAACCGTCGCGGCCGAGCACCTCGTCGAACACGATCAGCGCCAGGTCAGCGCCGGCGAGGACGCCGGGTTCGCGGGCCACCACCGACGCCGTCGTGGTGGCGTCCTCGGCGACCGTCGCCAGCGTGGTGACGTCCGGTCCGAAGCGCAGATCCTCGTCGAGCGCGCGGGAGACGACCGCACGGGCGTCGGCCTCCTCCTCGGCCGTGAGCGTCGCGGTCATCACCGGCACCCTGACGCGACCGGGCCGTACACCGCGCTGACCGCCCGTGCCGGATCCGTATCGGGATGGTCGCTGCGATGGTGGCAACCGCGGGTCTCGGTGCGCGCCCGCGCGGCGGCGCCGACGGCACCGGCCACCGCCGTCAGCGCAGCATCCTCGAAAGCACTGCGCGAGTTCATCTTTCGCGGAGATGCCGCGTCGAGCTGCGCAGCCAGTTCGCCCAATCCATCGTCGTCGCGGACGACGGAGGCATACCGGCTCATCGCCTGCTGCAGCGCCGGCCGGCCGAGCGCCGGCCGGACCTCTGCCACCGGCGCAACCACCCGTGCCGGTCCAGCGAGCGCGGCGTGCTCGGCGGCAGCGGCACCGGCCCGTCCGCCGACCACCAGCCCCTCGAGCAGGCTGTTGGAGGCCAGCCGGTTCGCGCCGTGCATACCGGTGCGGGCCACCTCTCCGGCGGCGAACAACCCGTCGATCGCGGTCCGTCCGTGCGTATCGGTGACGACTCCGCCGCAGCTGTAGTGCGCACCGGGAACCACCGGAATCGGTTGCTGCGCAGGGTCGATGCCCGCGGCGAGGCAGGCCGCTGTGACCGTCGGGAAACGTCGGCCGACGTCGGCGACGTGGCGGGCGTCGAGGAAGACGCACGGGTCGCCCGAGGCCGCCAGCCGGGCCTCGATGGCCGCGGCCACCACGTCGCGTGGGGCGAGATCGCCCATCGGATGCACACCGGCCGTCACCGGATCGCCGTGGCGGTCGATCAATGTCGCGCCCTCGCCCCGGAGTGCTTCGGTGATCAACGGACGCCGGCCCGCGGTCGAGCCGGTGTAGAGCATCGTCGGATGGAACTGGACGAACTCCAGATCGGAGACCGGCACACCGGCCCAGAGCGCCAGCGCCACACCGTCTCCCGTGGACCCGTCGGGATTGGTCGTGGCCCGGTACAGGTGCCCGAGTCCGCCGGTGGCCAGGATGACCGACGGGGCGTAGACGGCACCGGGACCGTCCTGGCTGAGCACCGAGACGCCGGCGACGGCGCCACCGTCGATCAGCAGGTCCAGCGCGACGTGGTTGCGACGGATGTCGAGCGTGGCGGCGGCGTGGTCGAGCGCGCGCTGGACCTCGGCTCCGGTCGCGTCACCCCCGGCGTGGATGATGCGTCGGCGGGTGTGGCCACCCTCGCGGGTCAGCGCCCATCGGCCAGGCTCTGACTCGTCGAAATGCGCTCCCACACCGATCAGTTCGGAGACTGCTCGGGCGCCGTCGGCGACGATCGAGCGCACCGCGGCGGGATCGCACAGCCCGGCGCCCGCGGCGAGTGTGTCCGCGACGTGCGCCTCGACGGAGTCGCCGTCACCCCTCATGCCGTCGGTCAGCACCACGGCGATCCCACCCTGGGCGTAGAACGTGGCCGTCTCCGCGGCCTTGCTCAGCAACATCACGGTGCGGCCGCGGCGATGTGCGGCCAGCGCGGCGGCCAGTCCGGCGACACCGGTGCCGATCACGACGACGTCGGCACGCAGGCGCCACCCTCCGGAGCCGCCGCAGGCGAAGCCGGTCATTCCCCGCCGCCGGGGTGACCGATCTCGATCATCCGTGTGACGCTGGCCCGCGCCCGCGCCGCGACGTCGGGATCGACGTGCACCTCGTCGGCACCGTCGACCAGGCAGCGCAGCACCGCCGCCGGGGTGATCATCTTCATGTACCGGCACGACGCGCGGTCGTTGACCGCCTGGAAGTCGACATCCGGTGCGGCACGGCGCAATTGGTGCAGCATGCCGATCTCGGTGGCCACCAGCACCTGCCGGGCACCGGTCTCGCGCGCGGCGTCGAGCATGCCGCCCGTGGACAGGATCTTGACCCGATCGGCGGGGTAGGCACCCTCGCCCGCGAGGTAGAGCGCCGACGTGGCGCACCCGCATTCGGGGTGGACGTACAGTTCGGCGTCGGGATGGGTGCGCGCCTGCTCGGCGAGCTCGTCGCCGTTGATGCCCGCGTGCACGTGGCACTCGCCGGCCCAGACGTGCACGTTCTGCCGGCCGGTCATCCTGCGCACATGCGCACCGAGGAACTGATCCGGGCAGAACAGCACCTCCTGGTCCGCGGGAATCGACTCGACCACCTCGACCGCGTTGGACGACGTGCAGCAGATGTCAGTCTCGGCCTTCACCGCGGCCGTGGTGTTGACGTAGGAGACGACCACCGCGCCGGGATGTTCGGCCTTCCACGCCCGCAGCTCGTCGGCGGTGATCGAATCGGCCAGCGAGCAGCCGGCCCGCTGATCAGGGATGAGTACGGTCTTGTCCGGCGAGAGGATCTTGGCGGTCTCGGCCATGAAGTGCACGCCGGCGAAGACGATCGTGTCCTCGGGCGCCTCGGCAGCGATGCGCGACAGGGCCAGCGAGTCCCCGACATGGTCGGCGACGTCCTGGATCGCAGGGAGCTGATAGTTGTGCGCCAAAAGCGTGGCCCCACGAAGATCGAGCAGGCGCCGCACCTCGGCCGCCCAGGCGGCGTCACCCTCGACACCCGTGTAGCCATCGGGTCCGTCGACGATGCGGTCGGCGCTATCGGTCGCGAGCACGGTCATCGCCGTCTCCTTCGCTTGATCGAGGTTTTCGACTTACAATCGAAAACATGCCACATCGTAGCACCCAGCACGAAGTCCTCGCCGCGGTGTTTCAGGTTCGCCACAACGCGCTGCACGTTCTGCTCTGGCAGCGGGCATTGGACCCGCAACGCGGCCGATGGGCGCTGCCCGGTGGCCGGCTGGGCCATGACGAGACGCTCACCGACTCCGTGCGGCGCCAGCTGGCCGAGAAGGTCGACCTGCGCGAACTCGCCCATCTCGAACAGCTCGCTGTGTTCTCCGAACCCGATCGTGTGCCCGGCGACCGCACGATCGCTTCGACGTTCCTGGGCCTCGTGCCCTCCCCCGCCACCCCGGAACTGCCCCCGGACACGCGGTGGCACCCGGTCGGCGATCTGCCGCCGATGGCCTTCGACCACGGCCCGATGGTCGATCACGCGCGCACCCGGCTGGTGGCCAAGCTGTCCTACACCAACATCGGATTCGCCTTGGCGCCCGCTGAATTCGCGCTCTCGACACTGCGCGACATCTACAGTGCCGCGCTCGGGCACCCGGTCGACGCGACCAATTTGCAGCGGGTCCTGGAACGTCGTCACGTCATCACGCGCACCGGAACCACGGCCCGCTCGGGACGCAGCGGGGGCCGTCCGGCCGCGCTGTACCGCTTCGCCGACGCCCGCTACCGGGTCACCGACGAGTTCGCTGCATTACGGCCGCCCGGGTGAGTCGGCTGGCTTCTTAGCACATTCTTAAGTAAGAATGCGGGGATGGAATCGGGCAGCGCGGCACGGGCGACAGGGGCCGAATGGATCGGCCAACCCCACCATCAGGCGCTCACGCCCAGGCAGCGCCCGGTGGTGCCGTCGGACGATCCGTTCTACGAACCGCCGGAGGGCTTCGAGCACGCCCGCCCCGGCACCGTGCTGCGCTCCCGCGACGTCGAGTTGGCGTTCCTCGGGCTGGTGCCGCAGAAATTCAGCGCCACGCAGCTGCTCTACCGCACCACCGACTTCCAGGGCGATCCGCAGGCCGTGGTGACGACCGTGCTGATCCCGACCGAGCGCGACCCGCGCCGGCCGCTGCCGGTCATGTCCTACCAGTGCGCGATCGACGCGGTCGCGAGCCGCTGCTTCCCCTCCTACGCGCTGCGCCGCGGCGCGAAGGCCGTCGGCGCCGTCGCGCAATTCGAATTCCTGCTGATCGCCGCCGCCCTCGCCGAGGGGTGGGCCGTGTCGGTGCCCGACCACGAAGGCTCGACCGGCATGTGGGGTGCACCCTACGAGCCGGGTTACCACATTCTCGACGGCATCCGGGCCACCATCAGCCACCCGACGTTCCGGCTCGACGCGACGTCGCCGATCGGGCTGTGGGGCTATTCCGGGGGCGGACTGGCCTCGGCGTGGGCCGCGGAGGTCCAGGCCGCCTACGCCCCGGAACTCAACGTGGTCGGCGCGGTCCTCGGTTCACCCGTGGGCGACCTCGGGCACACCTTCCGCCGCCTCAACGGCAGCATCTACTCGGGCTTGCCGGCGCTGGTGGTGGCCGCGCTGAGCCACATTTACCCCGACCTCGATCGCATCATCTCCGAGCACGCCACGCCTGAAGGCAAGGAACTCCTCCAGCGCATCCAGACGATGACCACGGGACAGGCGATGGTCACCTGCGCCGGCCGCGACATGGCCGACATGATCGACCGTCCGCTCGAGGAGATCCTGCTCAGCCCCGAGGTGCAGCACGTGTTCGACAGCATCAAGCTGGGCACGGCGGCACCGTCGGTCCCGGTACTGATCGTGCAGGCCGTCCACGACCGCATCATCTCCGTCGACGACATCGACGAACTGGCGCACACCTACGAGCGGGGCGGAGCCCACGTCACCTACCACCGCGACCTGTTGAGCGAGCATCTGCTGCTGCACCCGATGTCGGCGCCGATGACCCTGCGCTGGCTGCGCGACCGCTTCGCCGGTAAACCGTTGCGCGAGAACATCAAACGCACCAAGTGGCCGACCCTGCTGAACCCGTCGACCTACCGGGGCATGGTCACGCTGGGCAAGATCACGGTGAAGGTGATGACGGGGCGACGGGTGGAACGTCAGCCGCTGTCGCGCTTCGATCGGTAGCCGCCCGATCGACCGGCGGCCAGCCGCCGAGATCATCACGGGTGGTCGACACGACGCCCAGCACGTACACCATCGCGGCGACCGCCGCGGGCAACAGCAGCGTCAGCGCCACCTGCAACGGGGTGTGCCCGAAAAACACCGAGGGCGCCTCGACGACGTAGCTCACCCGGTTCTGCTCGGTGACGTCGACGGTTGCGACGTCGATCTGCCCGTATCGCAGACGCGCCAGTACCGCCCCGGCGCCCGCGGCCGCGGCGGACGCGCCGATCGTGCCCACCGTCAGCGCGGCCATCATCACCGGTCCGCGCTGGGCCCGCCACTGCCACACGGCAACCGCCGCGACCACGGCGAGCACCGACAGGAACCCGACCAGCAGCGCAGCCGAGGTGAAGAAATGATCGCCCTCGTTGCCGAGGTAGGCCTTCAGTCGGTCGTTGCTGCGCGTCAGGGCGACCACGCCGTGGATCGGCGGCGCCAGCCAGGCCCACAGCGCCCCGCAGAGCGCACCGGCTACCGCGAGGCCGACGACGACCCGCAGGGCTGCGTTCAGACGCGACACCGTCACCTGTGGAGCTCCAGATCCTTCGAATCCACCTGGCCGTGCCGCGAGCAGGTCGCCCACCAGCCGTCCGGGCGGACCTGTACGACCATCCGCCGGCCGCACTCGGCGCAGAACCGCGGCGGTTCCAGGCCCAGCGCCGCCGCGGTCGGCACCGCGCTGCCCGCCGGCTCACCGGTGTAGACGTTGAAGATCCCGGCGCCGACGGGCGCGGGCAGCTCGTGGGTCATCACAGGCTGGCGTTGAGTGCCTTGATCGGCATCTGCAGATCCTCGAGCAGCTCGAGGTCGGCTTCGGCCGGCCGGCCCAGGGTGGTCAGGTAGTTGCCGACGATGACCGCGTTGATGCCGCCGAGGATGCCCTTCTTGGCACCGAGGTCACCGAGCGTGATCTCCCGGCCGCCCGCGAAACGCAGCATCGTGCGCGGCAGCGCCAGCCGGAAGGCGGCGACGGCCTTGAGCGCCTCGGCGGCGGGTAGCACGTCGAGATCGCCGAACGGCGTCCCGGGACGGGGGTTGAGGAAGTTCAGCGGGACCTCGTGCGGGTCCAGTTCGGCGAGATTGGCGGCGAACTCGGCGCGCTGCTCCAGGGTCTCCCCCATGCCGAGGATGCCTCCGCAGCACACCTCCATCCCGGCCTCGCGCACCATCTGCAGGGTCTCCCAGCGCTCCTCCCACGTGTGGGTGGTCACCACGTTGGTGAAGAACGACTGCGCGGTCTCCAGGTTGTGGTTGTAGCGGTGCACGCCCATGTCCTTGAGCCGGTCCACCTGCTCCTGGGTGAGCATGCCCAGCGAGCACGCGATCTGGATGTCCACCTCATTGCGGATGGCTTCGATACCGGCGGCCACCTGGGCCAGCAGCCGCTCATCGGGTCCGCGCACCGCGGCCACGATGCAGAACTCGGTGGCGCCGGTCTTGGCGGTCTGTTTGGCGGCCTCCACCAGGCTCGGCACGTCGAGCCAGGCGCTGCGCACCGGAGAGGCGAAAAGCCCTGACTGCGAACAGAAGTGGCAATCCTCGGGGCAGCCGCCGGTCTTGAGGCTGATGATGCCCTCGACCTCGACGTCCGGGCCGCAGTGGGCCATGCGGACCTCGTGGGCCAGCGCGAGGAGGTCGTCGAGACGATCGTCGGGCAGCTGCAGCACCTGCAGTGTCTGGTCCCGATCGAGGCCGACACCCCGCTCGAGCACCTGTTCGCGCGCCACCGCCAGAATGTCGCTCATCCGCCGTCTCCCTCAGTAATTGAACGGTGTTCAGGTTAGGGTACTGGCGTGCAGCTCCACAAACGCGACGTGATCGCGGCGGCGACGTCGTTGCTCGACGATTACGGGTTGGCCGACCTGTCGATGCGGCGGCTGGCGCGTGAGCTCGAGGTGTCACCGGGCGCGCTGTACTGGCACTTCGCGAACAAGCAGCAATTGCTCGGGGCAGTCGCCGACCACGTCCTCGCGGCGGTGGCGCCACCGACGGGCGATTGGCGGACCCGCGTCGTGGCTCTGTGCCGGCAGGTGCGCGATGCGCTGCTGTCCCACACCGACGGCGCCGAGCTGGTGTCGGCGAGCTTCGCAGCGGCCGAGTCGGCGGTGATGACCGACGTGGTGCGCCAGCTGACCGACGCCGCGGCCGAGGCGGGTGTGCCGACGGCCAACGCCGAGCTGACCGCCCGCACCGTCGTCTACTACGTGCTCGGGTTCACCGTCGACGAACAGTCGCGCCGGCAGTGGGACGCTGCGGGGGCGGACCTGCCCGATGCGTCACTGCTGAGCGACGACCAGGACACCCGGTTCGACTTCGGCGTGCGACTGCTGATCGACGGCATCCTCGCCCGCCGCGAAGCGCCCGTCTAGATCCAGTGCTCCTGTTTGGCGTTGCCGTCCCAGTGCCGCAGCGTGGTGATCTCACCGTGGATGTCACGGGCGATGCCCGGTATCGCGAGCGCGAGCGGCAGGAGGTCGGGCGGGATGCTCCGGCCGAGCGTGACGTGCGGCGTCCACCGGCCCGGATCGACATGCGGCAGAACCCCTTTGGGCACATGAGGCAGACACGACTCGTGAACTCCGGCGTGCAGGGCCAGCAGGCCGGCCGACGGCACCACCAGGCGGACCAGCGTGACGGTGCGGCCGCCGCCGAACAGCATCGGCGCGCCCACCACACACGGCAGCGGCAGCCGGTCCAGGAGCGGCGCGAGCGCGACATCGACGGCGTCATCCATCTGCTCGGCCACGGTGAGCGTGACGTGCGGCCGGTTGCTCGGCGCGGTGTGACCCGCCTGGCTCGGCACGCCTGCGGCCGCGAGGCCGTCCCAGAGTTCGCGCACCGCGGTCTCGGTCGCGTCATCGAACAGCGCTTCGACCGAGTGCACCACTAGCGGAGTCCGCTCACCCAGGCCGGGTCGAACGCCCGCGCACTGACCTGTTCGAAATCAGAGGCATTGAGCGTGCCCAGACCCGCTGGCAGCGCCGCCACGACCGGGGCCAGGCGCGCCAGCGCGTCCCTGTTGTCGGCCTCGGCGACCCCGGGCTGGGCCGGCCAGGACCCGATGACCACACCGGCGCACGAAACATCGCGTGCGGCAAGCGCTTCCAACGTCAGCGCGGTGTGGTTGAGAGTGCCCAGGCCCGCAGCGACCACGATCAGGACCGGCGCGCCCAGCTCCTCGGCCAGGTCGCGCAGCGTGACGCCGTCCTCGCCGAGTTCCACGAGCAGCCCGCCGGCGCCTTCCACCAGCGTCAGCCGGTCCGGTGCATCCGCGCCGCGGATCACCTCGAGCAGCTCGGCACGCGTGGGCAGAGGTGCACCGGATCGCCGCGCCGCCGCCACCGGAGCCAGCGGCTCCGGGTATCGCCATCCGGCGACCAGCTGCGACACCCCGGCCTGTCTGCCGATCTCGGCCAGGTCGTCGTCGCCGTCGTCAGTGCCTGTCTGCACCGGCTTGCACACCGCGACGTCGAGGCCGGCCAGCCGCGCATGACAGGCCAGCGCCGCCGTCGCGACCGTCTTCCCGACACCGGTTCCGGTGCCGGTCACGACGAGCACGCTCACCGCGCCGCCAGCACGTGGGTCAGCACGCGGCGCGCCAGCACCATCTCGTCCTCGGACAGCGACGCCCGCGCGGTCAGCCGCAACCGCGACGTGCCGGCGGGCACACTCGGCGGACGGAAGCAGCCGACGCGCACGCCCAGCTCGTGGCAGGCGGTCGCCGCCGCGACCGCGACCTCGGGTTCCCCGAGGATCACCGACACCACCGCCGACGTCGGCGTCTCGGCCACGTCGCAGATCTCCGCGAGCGTCGCCGCGTGCTCGAGCACGCGCTGAGCCCGCCACGGTTCCTCGGCCAGCACCTCGAGGGCTGCATGCGCGGCGCCGACGGCAGCCGGCGCCAGACCGGTGTCGAAGATGAACGGTCGCGCCGTGTCGACGAGATGCTCGCGTACTTTGGCCGGGCCGAGCACGACACCGCCCTGGCTGCCGAGCGCCTTGGACAGCGTCGTGGTCATCACCACGTCGGGCGCGCCCGCCAAACCGACCTCGTCCAGCAGACCGCGCCCTCCCGAGCCGCGCACGCCGAGCCCGTGGGCCTCGTCGACGATCAGCAGCGCCCCCTGCCTGCGGCATGCGTCGTGCAGCGCAGTCAGTGGGGCCAGCGCCCCGTCGGTGGAGAACACGGAGTCGGTGATCACGACCGCGCGGTCCTCGCTGCGCGCGGCCAGTGCGGCCTCGACCGCGGCGACGTCGTTGTGCGGGGTGACGACGACCCGGGCCCGCGACAGGCGGCACGCGTCGACCAGCGAGGCGTGTGTGAACGCATCGGACACGAGCAGGGTGCCGGGACCCGACAGCGCCACCACCGCACCGAGGTTGGCGGTGTAACCCGACGAGAAGGCCAACGCCGACTCCATGCCGACGAACGCGGCGAGGTCGCGCTCGAACGCCTCGTGGAGCTCGGTGTTGCCGGTGACCAGCCGCGACCCCGTGGACCCGGCACCCCAGGTGCGCAGCGCCGCCACACCGCCGTCGAGCACACGGGGATGCTGGGACAGGCCGAGATAGTCGTTGGAGGCCAGGTCGAGTTCCGCGCCGACGGGCGGGCGGGTGCGCAGGCTGCGGCGCAGGCCCGCGGAGCGGCGCTGGGTTGCGACGTCGTCGAGCCAGGCCAACGGATCCAGACCGACGCGCGTCACCGGCTCTCCTTCACGACAGACTTGAACACCGTTCAGGTTAGAGCACGCGCGACCTCGCTCATCGCCGAGGTGATCCGGCCGATCTCCGCGTCGGTGCAGATGTAGGGCGGCATCACGTAGATCAGATTCCGGAACGGCCGCAGCCAGACACCGTGGTCGATGGCAACCGGCGTCGCGACGCGCAGATCGACGTCGCGGTCGACCTCCAGGACACCGATCGCACCCAGCACCCGCACGTCGACGACGTTCGGCAACTCGGCTGCCGGCGCCAGGCCTGCGCGCAACCCGGCCTCGATGTCGCGCACCTGCGCGCGCCACGCGCCGGTGCCCAGCAGTTCCAGCGACGCGACGCTGACGGCGCACGCCAGCGCGTTGGCCATGAACGTCGGGCCGTGCATCAGCGCGCCCGGCGGGTGCGCGCTGATCGTCTCGGCGACCTCGCGGGTGCACAACGTCGCGGCCAGCGTCAGGTACCCGCCGGTCAGGGCCTTGCCCACGCACATGATGTCCGGGCTGACCCCGGCGTGCTCGGCCGCGAACAGCTCTCCCGTGCGGCCGAACCCGGTGGCGATCTCGTCGAAGATCAGCAGCACGCCGTGCTCGTCGCAGATGCGGCGCAGGTCTGCCACGTACCGCGGATCGTGGAACCGCATACCGCCAGCGCCCTGCACGACAGGCTCGACGATCACCGCGGCGAGCTCGTCGGCGTGCCGGGCCAGCTGGTCGGCGAAGGCAGCGCTGTAGGCCGGGTCGTACTCGGCCGGCACCGCGGGCGCGAACACCTGATCGGCGAGCAGCGAATGGGTGCCGGTCCACAGCGTGTGCATGCCGCCGTCGGGATCGCAGACGCTCATCGGCGTGAAGGTGTCACCGTGGTAGCCGCCGCGCCACGTCATCAACCGGCTCTTGCCGGGCCGGCCGCTGCTGCGCCAGTACTGCAGCGCCATCTTGACCGCGACCTCCACCGAGACCGAGCCCGAATCGCTGAAGAACACCGTCTCCAGCCCCGCGGGCGTCATGTCGACGAGCAGCTGCGCCAGGCGGGCGGCGGGCTCATGGGTGAGGCCGCCGAACATGACGTGGTTCATGGTCGCGAGCTGGCGCGTGATCGCCGCGTCGAGGGCAGGGTGGCCGTGGCCGTGCACCGCGGTCCACCACGACGCCATCGCGTCGAGAACCTCGACCTCGTGGCCCCCGCGATCGACGGTGAGCCAGGCGCCCCGGGCCGCCGTCGCCACGACCGGCGCCATCGCGTCGGGCCCGATCGGGCTGTACGGATGCCAGATGTGAGCCGCGTCGACGGCGCTGATCTCGCTGGGCGTCATCGCAGACACCTTCGGTAGATTAGCCGTCGATCATGATGACCCTCGCCTCCGCCCGGCCCGCCGCGACGGCTCCGGTGACCCAGATGGGGACGCGGAGCTCAGGGTTCTACCGCCACGACCTCGACGGGTTGCGTGGTGTCGCGATCGCGCTGGTCGCGGTGTTCCACGTGTGGTTCGGGCGGGTGTCCGGCGGCGTCGACGTGTTCCTCGTGCTGTCGGGCTTCTTCTTCGGCGGCCGACTGCTGCGAGGGGTACTGACCCCCGGCCCCGGCCCACGCCCGGTACCCGAGATCACCCGACTGATCCGCCGACTGCTCCCCGCACTCGTCGTGGTGCTGGCGGTGTCGGCGGTACTCACCATCGCGATCCAGCCCGAGACCCGGTGGGAGACGTTCGCCGACCAGAGCCTCGCGAGCCTCGGCTACTTCCAGAACTGGGAGCTCGCCAACACCGCATCGAACTATCTGCGCGCCGGCGAGGCGGTCAGCCCGCTACAGCACATCTGGTCGATGTCGGTGCAGGGCCAGTTCTACATCGCGTTCCTCGCACTGATCCTGGGATCGGCGCTCCTGTTCCGCCGCCTCTTCGGCCGGCACATGCGCGCCGCGTTCGTCGTCCTGCTCAGCGCCTGCGCCATCGCCTCGTTCGTCTACGCGATCATCGCCCACGACGCCGATCAAGCCACCGCGTACTACAACAGCTTCGCCCGAGCCTGGGAGCTGCTGCTCGGCGCGCTCGTCGGCGCGCTCGTCCCGTCGCTGCGCTGCCCCATGTGGCTGCGCACGCTGTTCGCCGTCGTCGGGCTCGCCGCGATCCTGGCCTGCGGGGCGCTGATCGACGGGGTCAAGGAATTCCCCGGCCCATGGGCGCTGGTGCCGGTCGGGGCCACGCTGCTGTTCATCCTGTCGGCAGCCAACCGCTACGCCGACCCGCACACCGACGGCCGAATCCCCGCGCCCAACCGCCTGCTGGCCAGCGCCCCCTTCGTCGCGCTCGGCGCGATGGCGTACTCGCTGTACCTGTGGCACTGGCCGTTGCTGATCTTCTACCTGGCCTACACCGGTCACTCGGCGGTCAACGTCGTCGAAGGCGCCGGCGTGCTGCTGGTGTCGGGGCTGCTGGCGTGGCTCACCACCCGCTACGTCGAGGAGCCGTTGCGCAGCGGGCGCGGCCAGCCGGCCCGGCCGAAGGCGCCGAGGTTGCCGCTGCGCACCCGGTTGCGCCGTCCGACGATCGTGCTGGGCTCGACGGTCGCGCTGTTGGGCGTCGCGCTGACCGCGACGTCGTTCACGTGGCGCGAACACGTCACGGTGCTGCGCAACAACGGTCAGGAACTCCTGGAGCTCTCGCCGCGCGACTACCCCGGCGCCCGCGCCCTGATCGACCACGTCCGCGTCCCCGAGCTGCCGTTCCGCCCCACCGCACTCGAAGCCAAGAACGACATCCCCGAATCCACCACCGACGGCTGCATCAGCGACTTCGACAACGTCGGCGTGATCAACTGCACCTACGGCGACAAGGCGGCCACCCGGACCATCGCACTGGCCGGCGGCTCGCACGCCGAACACTGGATCACCGCACTCGACCTGCTCGGCAGGGCACACCACTTCAAGGTGGTCACCTACCTCAAGATGGGCTGCCCACTGACCACCGAGACGGTCCCACTGGTGATGGGCAACAACGATCCCTATCCCAAATGTCACCAGTGGAACCAGCGGGTGATGGCCAAGCTGATCGCCGACAGGCCCGACTTCGTGTTCACCACGTCCACGCGGCCGTGGAACATCAAACCCGGCGACGTCATGCCGTCGAGCTATCTGGGCATCTGGAAACAGCTGTCGGACAACAGGATTCCGATTCTCGGCATGCGCGACACGCCGTGGATGGTGCGCGACGGCGAGCCCTTCTTCCCGTCGGACTGCCTGGCCGACGGAGGTGACGCCATCTCCTGCGGAATCAAGCGATCCGAAGTACTGTCGGACCATAACCCGACGCTGGACTACCTCACTCAGTTCCCGTTGCTCAAGCCGCTCGACATGACCGATGCGGTGTGCCGTCCGGACTACTGCCGAGCCGTGGAGGGGAACGTGCTGATCTATCACGACGCTCACCACATCTCGGCGACGTACATGCGCACCATGACCGCCGAACTGGGCCGACAGGTGGGCGCCGCCACCGGATGGTGGCCCGTCCCATGACCACCGTCTGGCCTGGCAGCCCCTACCCCCTGGGCGCCACCTACGACGGCGGCGGCACCAACTTCAGCCTGTTCTCCGAAGTGGCCGACAGCGTCGAGCTCTGCCTGATCGCCAAGGACGGCACCGAACAGCGGATCGAACTCGACGAGGTCGACAGCTACGTCTGGCACGCGTACCTGCCGGGGGTCAACCCGGGGCAGCGCTACGGGTTCCGGGTGCACGGGCCCTGGGATCCCGCCGCCGGCCACCGATGCGACGCCAGCAAGCTGCTCCTGGACCCGTACGGCAAAGCCTTCCACGGCGATTTCGCGTTCTCGCAGGCGCTGTACTCCTATGACCTCGAGGCCGAGGATCTGGCCGGCGGCGGTGTGCCACCGCGTATCGACTCGTTGGGGCACACGATGACCAGCGTGGTGATCAACCCGTTCTTCCAGTGGGGCAACGATCGCGCACCGGGCACCCCGTACCACGAGACCGTGATCTACGAAGCCCACGTCAAAGGCATGACGCAGCAGCATCCCGGCATCCCCGAGGAGCTGCGCGGCACCTACGCCGGGCTGGGCCACCCCGCGATCATCGACCACCTCAAGTCGCTCAACGTCACCGCGATCGAACTGATGCCGGTGCACCAGTTCATGCACGACCACCGTCTGCTCGACCTCGGGCTGCGAAACTACTGGGGCTACAACACATTCGGCTTCTTCGCCCCGCACCACCAGTACGCCGCCGCCAAGCATGCCGGCGGCGCCGTCGCCGAGTTCAAGACGATGGTCCGCACGTTCCACGAGGCCGGTATCGAGGTGATCCTCGACGTCGTCTACAACCACACGGCCGAAGGCAACCACCTCGGACCCACCGTGAACTTCCGCGGCATCGACAACGCCGCCTACTACCGGCTCCTCGACGAGGACCGGCGCTACTACAAGGACTTCACCGGCACCGGCAACAGCCTCAACGCCCGGCACCCCCACACGCTGCAGCTGATCATGGACTCGCTGCGCTACTGGGTGCTCGAGATGCACGTCGACGGCTTCCGCTTCGACCTGGCCGCCACGCTGGCCCGCGAGTTCTACGACGTCGACCGCCTCTCGGCGTTCTTCGACCTGGTCCAGCAGGACCCCGTGGTCAGCCAGGTGAAGCTGATCGCCGAACCGTGGGACATCGGCGAAGGCGGGTACCAGGTCGGAAATTTCCCAGGTTTGTGGACGGAATGGAATGGGAAGTATCGCGACACTGTGCGCGATTACTGGCGGGGCGAGCCCGCAACCCTGGGTGAATTTGCGTCCCGACTGACCGGGTCGTCCGACCTCTACGAGGCGACCGGCCGACGGCCGAGCGCCAGCATCAACTTCGTCACCTGCCACGACGGCTTCACTCTCGCCGATCTGGTGTCCTACAACGAAAAACACAACGAGGCCAACGGTGAGGACAACCGCGACGGCGAGAGCCACAACCGGTCCTGGAACTGCGGTGTCGAAGGCCCCACCGACGATCCGGAGATCCTCGCGCTGCGCGGCCAGCAGATGCGCAACATCATGGGCACGCTGATGCTCTCCCAGGGCACGCCGATGATCGCCCACGGCGACGAGATCGGCCGCACCCAGCAGGGCAACAACAACGTCTACTGCCAGGACTCCGAACTGTCCTGGATGGACTGGTCGCTGTGCGAGACCAACGCCGATCTGTTCGAATTCACCTGCAAGGTGGTCAAGTTCCGCAAGGAGCACCCGGTGTTCCGCCGGCGGCGGTTCTTCGAGGGCAAGCCGATCCGCACCGGGGATCAAGTGCGCGACATCGCCTGGCTCACCCCGTCGGGAAAGGAGATGGACTACGCCGACTGGGAGACCGGTCTGGGTCAGTGCGTGGCGGTCTTCCTCAACGGCGAGGCGATCCACGCCCCCGGCGCGCGCGGTGAGCGGATCGTCGACGACTCGTTCCTCCTGTGCTTCAACGCCCACGGCGAAGAGCAGGATTTCGTTGCACCGCAGGACGATTACGCCAAGGAGTGGGTGGCCGACCTGGACACGGCCGATCCCCGCGGCACCACCGAGGTGACCGTGACGGCGGGCGAGAAGATCACGCTCGCCGCCCGTTCTCTGCTCGTGCTGCGTAAGACCGCCTGATGGCCGTACTGTCCACCTACCGCCTGCAGATGCGCGGCGCGGCCAGCGGCGAGGCCTTCACGTTCGCCGATGCCGAGCAACTCGTCGACTACCTCGCCGAACTCGGGGTGTCACACCTGTACCTGTCCCCGATCCTGACCGCCGCCGAGGGGTCGACGCACGGCTACGACGTCACCGACCCCACGACGATCTCCGCCGAACTCGGTGGGGCGGAGGGATTCTCCCGACTGGTCGCCAGAGCCCGCGCCGCCGGTCTCGGCGTCGTCGTCGACATCGTGCCCAACCACGTCGGCGTCGACGTGCCCCGGCAGAACACGTGGTGGTGGGACCTGCTGACCCACGGCCGGGAATCGACGTACTCCTCTTATTTCGATATCGACTGGACCCTGGACCCGGACGGCCGGATCGTGCTGCCGGTCCTGGGTTCCGACGACGACGTCGCGAACCTGACCGTGGACGGCGATGTCCTGCGGCTCGGTGATCTGGTCTACCCGATCGCCCCCGGAACCGCCGACGACGGCGCCTCCGGTGCGCAGGTTCACGACCGGCAGAACTACAAACTGATCGGCTGGCGGAACAACGTGTGTGGCTACCGCCGGTTCTTCTCGATCACCTCGCTGGCCGGCCTCCGGCAGGAGGACCGCGCCGTCTTCGATGCCACCCACGCAGAGGTGAAGCGCTGGTTCGACGAGGGACTGGTCGACGGCATCCGCATCGACCACCCGGACGGATTGTCCGATCCCACTGGCTATCTCGGCTGGCTACGTGAGCTCGCAGGCCCACAGGCGTGGATCGTGATCGAGAAGATCCTCGCTGTCGACGAGCCGCTGGACCCGAGCCTGCCCGTCGCCGGCACCACCGGCTACGACGCGCTGCGCGAAGCCGGTGGCGTGTTCGTCGACCCGACCGGCGAACAGTCCCTGACCGAGCTGATCGACTCGGCCGGGATCGACTACGCCGGGATGGGCGCCGAAGCGCGCCGACTGAAGGTCGAGGCGGTCACCGTCACGCTGGCCAGCGAACTGGCCCGGCTGCGCCGTGCCGTCGTCGCCCACACCGGACGCGACCATGACCTGCTGCCCGACGCGATCGCCGAATTGCTCAGCCACATCGGCGTCTACCGCTCCGATTACCTGGCGCTGTCGCTGGTGCTGCCGGCCGCGCTGGCCGAGACGGCGGTGGCCCGTCCCGACCTGGCCGAGGCGCTCACGCTGCTCACCGCCGCGCTGACGCCGGGGTCGGAAGCCGGCGTGCGGCTGCAGCAACTGTGTGGTGCCGCGACAGCGAAATCCATGGAGGACTGCCTGTTCTACCGGGATGCCCGGTTGATCTCACTCAACGAAGTCGGTGGCGAGCCGGAGCATTTCGGGGTCAGCGCCGCGGAGTTCCACACCCGGGCGCAGGCGCGCGCGACACTCTGGCCGGCGGCGATGACCACGCTGTCCACTCACGACACCAAACGCGGTGAGGACGTCCGGGCTCGCATCGGCGTGCTCTCGCAGGTGCCGTCGCTGTGGACCGAGATGGTGCAGGGCTGGGAACGCACCACCCCCTCCCCCGATCCGCTGACGGGACTCTTCGTGTGGCAGAACATCTTCGGAGTCTGGCCCGCCGACGGAACGGTGACTGACGACCTGCGGCAACGACTGCACGCCTACACCGAGAAGGCGATCCGCGAGGCCGCGCTGCACACCACGTGGAACGAGCCGGACACCGACTTCGAGTCGGCGGTGCACGGGTGGATCGACAACGTCCTCGACGGCCCGGTCGCCAGCGAGCTGACTGCGCTGGTGGGGCGGCTCGACCAGCATGCCCGCGGTGATGCGCTGGGCCAGAAGCTGATTGCGCTCACCGGCCCGGGGGTGCCGGACGTGTACCAGGGCACCGAGCTGTGGGAAGACAGCCTCGTCGACCCCGACAACCGGCGCGCGGTCGACTATCGGGCCCGGCGCGCCGCACTGGCCGACGGCAGCCATCCGAAGATGCGGGTGGTCACCGAGGCGCTGCGGCTGCGCCGGGAACGGCCCGACACGTTCCTGGCCGGCGGTTACCGCCCGGTGCCGGCGGACGGCACCGCGGCAGAACACGTCGTCGCGTACGGCCGCGGCACCGACGTCACGGTGGCCGTCAGCCGATGGACAGCACGCCTCACCGACTGGGGGGACACCTCTGTGACACTCGCCGACGGATCGTGGACCGACCGGCTCAGTGGGCGAACGCATTCCGGCACCGTGCCGGCCGCCGAGCTCTTCGGCGACCTGCCGGTCGCACTGCTGGTGCGCACCGATGCCTGAGCACGAATTCGCGGTGTGGGCACCGCGACCCGACCGGGTCCAGCTGGACCTCGACGGCACCCTGCATCCAATGGAGCGCGCCGATGACGGCTGGTGGCGTACGACGCTGGACGCCGCACCGGATGCGCGGTACGGCTTCGTGCTCGACGACAACCCGAAGGTGCTCCCCGATCCGCGCTCTCCGCGCCAGCCCGACGGCGTCCACGAACGCTCCGCACTGTGGCAACCGGCGCCTGACGCGTGGTCCGACGGTGACTGGGCCGGCCGGTCCATCGAGGGTGCGGTGATCTACGAACTGCACATCGGCACGTTCACCCCGGCCGGCACGCTGGACTCGGCGATCGAGAAGCTGGACTACCTCGTCGATCTCGGAATCGACTTCGTCGAGGTCATGCCCGTCAACGCATTCGGCGGAACGCACGGCTGGGGATACGACGGGGTGCTGTGGTACGCCGTGCACGAACCGTACGGCGGCCCCGACGCGCTGATCCGCTTCGTCGACGCCTGCCATCAGCGGGGCCTCGGCGTGCTCATCGACGCGGTGTTCAACCACCTCGGCCCGTCGGGCAACTACCTGCCCGAATTCGGCCCGTACCTGTCGTCGGGTTCCAACCCGTGGGGCGAGTCGATCAACATCAGCGATGCGGGTGCCGATCAGGTGCGCCGCTACATCCTCGATTGCGCGCTGCGCTGGATGCGCGACTTCCACGCCGACGGCCTGCGTCTGGATGCCGTGCACGCCCTGGTCGACACCACGGCGATCCACATCCTCGAGGAGATGTCCGCCGAAACCGACTCTCTGGCAAGCGATCTCGGCCGGCCGCTGTCGCTGATCGCCGAAAGCGACATGAACGACCCGCGGCTGATCACCCCGCGGGCGCAGGGCGGCCTGGGGATGACGGCGCAGTGGGACGACGACATCCACCACGCGATCCACACCGCGGTCTCCGGGGAACGCCAGGGCTACTACAGCGACTTCGGCACGCTGGAGACGCTGGCAGAGACGTTGCGGCACGGCTACTTCCACGCCGGGACGTTCTCGTCGTTCCGGCAGCGCCGGCACGGTAGGCCCTTGGACACCGCCACCATTCCCGCCACCCGACTACTGGCCTACACGCTGACCCACGACCAGGTCGGCAACCGCGCCGTCGGCGACCGACCCTCGCAGAACCTGACCACCGGCCAGCTGGCCGTGAAAGCCGCGCTCGCTCTCGGATCGCCCTACACAGCCATGCTGTTCATGGGCGAGGAGTGGGCGTCGTCATCGCCGTTCCAGTTCTTCAGCAGCCACCCCGAGCCCGACCTGGCGCGGGCGACCGCCGAGGGCCGCAAGAAGGAGTTCGCCGAGCACGGCTGGGATGCCGACGAGATCCCCGACCCCCAGGACCCAGCGACATTCGAGCGGTCCAAGTTGGACTGGGACGAGGTCGACGGCGGGGATCACGGCCGGCTGCGCGACTTCTACCGTCGCCTGATCGCCCTGCGGCACACCGAACCCGACCTCGCCGACCCGTGGCTGGACCACCTTCACGTCGACTATGACGAGGACGCGGGATGGATCGTCATGCGCCGCGGCAGCATCGCGATCGCCTGCACCGTCCGCGGCGCCGCCGAGGTGCCCGTCGCCGGTGACGTGCTGCTGGCCTTCGGCGAGCCCGAGGTCGGTTCCTCCTCGACGCGGCTGGGCGAGCACTCCGTCGCGATCGTGCGGTCGCAGTCCTGACCGATGACTGCAGGCCGCCGATGGAGTCGGCACCGGCAGGACGCCACCGCGGTGTCGGCCTACCTCGAAAAGATAGGCAAGTACGTCGTCTCCACCAGCCTGGGCGATCCGGGATGGTCGAACTCCACCGTGCTCACCGGCAAGGACATCGTCTGCACGGGGAGCATCTCGCTGTGCCATGCGCTGATCGCAGCGGATCTGGTCGACGAGTACCGGATGTTCGTCTACCCCGTCGTACAGGGCCGCGGCCGGCGACTGTTCCCAGACGGGTTCCGTACCAGCCGGCTCGAACCCGCCGCAGCACCCAGGACGTTCCCGAGTGGGGTGACGCTCGTGCGGTGGCGTCAGGTCAGGTAGCGGTAGGTCGGTGACCCCGGCTCGAGCAGCTCGACATGACACTCCGAGGTCGTCATCCGCGCGATCAGCCCCTCGAGGTCCGATGCCGAACCCATCTCGATACCGACGAGCGCCTCACCGGTCTCGCGGTTGTTGCGCTTGACGTACTCGAACAGCGTGATGTCGTCGTTCGGTCCGAGCACCTGGTCCAGAAAGCGGCGCAGCGCACCCGGCTCCTGCGGGAAGTCGACCAGGAAGTAGTGCTTGAGGCCCAGATGGACCAGCGAGCGCTCGAGCACCTCGCCGTAGCGTGACACGTCGTTGTTGCCGCCCGAGATCAGGCACACCACCGTGGAGCCCGGCTCGATGTCGGCCTCCATCAGCGCTGCCACCGACAGCGCACCGGCGGGCTCGGCGATGATGCCCTCGTTCTGGTAGAGGTCCAGCATCGCGGTGCACACCGCGCCCTCGTCGACGGTGGTGATCGACACCATGTCGCCCGCGGCGGACAGTGCGGCGAACGGCAGCGCGCCGATCCGCGCGACCGCGGCGCCGTCGACGAACTGGTCGACATCGGTCAACGTCACCGGCTCCCCGCTGGTCAATGCGGCCATCAGCGATGCCGCGCCGGCGGGCTCCACCCCCAGCACGGACGTCGTCGCCGTACGTTCGGCCAGGTAGGTCGTCACGCCGCTGATGCAGCCGCCGCCACCCACCGGGACGATCACGAGGTCGGGCTCGTCGTCGAGCTGCTCGAGGATCTCGACGGCGATCGTGCCCTGCCCGGCCATCGTGCGCAGGTCGTCGTACGGGGGCACCAGGGTGGCGCCGGTGCGCGCGACGTCGTCGAGGGCCGCCTCGGCGGCCATGTCGTAGGTCTTGCCGCCGACGATGAGTTCGATGAACTCACCACCGTGGTAGCGGATGCGGTTGCGTTTCTGCTTCGGGGTCTTGGCCGGCACGTACACGCGGCCGTGCACGCCCATGGACCGGCAGGCCAGCGCGAAACCCTGCGCATGATTGCCCGCCGACGAACACACCACGCCGGCAGCCTTCTCCTCCGGGGTCAGCTGCATCAGCAGGTTGTAGGCGCCGCGCAGCTTGTAGGAGCGAACCGCCTGAAGATCCTCGCGCTTGAGGTACACCCGTGCACCCGTCAGTGCCGAGAGGCGGTCGCTGTACTGCAGCGGCGTCTGCGACACCACCCCGGAAATTCGCTGAGCGGCCTCGTCGATGTCCGCCGCACGCAACGGCGCAGCAGGATCGATCCGGGGGCTCTGACTCAGCTCGGTGGACACGCCGACCATGGTGCCACCGCAACGTCCTCCAGCGGAAATGCACCGAACCCCAGCGGCAGGACCATTGCGACACGGATAGGCGACATCGAGGTTTCGGCTAGCCGAATTCTCATCTGCGGGCTATCGTGGAACTCATGACAACCGCGCAGGAATTCGGCGACGCGATCGGCCGGCCCGGCACGGTCTCGATCGCCGGTGTGCCGTGGCCGACGTACAAACTGGTGGCGCTGGTGATCGGCCTGCTCGTCTTCGCCGCTGTCGCCGTGACGACCGCCACGGCCGCTGCGGCTGTGCTCAGCGGCGCGGGCGCCGCCACCGTCGTGTGGCTGACCGCAGGCCTGCTGCAGCCTTCGCGACGGTAGGCGCCCGGCTCACCCGCCGAGGCAGCCCGGCCCGAGCAACTCCTTCAGATCCCCCATCAGCGCGGACGACGGGGTCACGCGAAGTGACTGGTCGAGTTCGAGTGTCGTGATGCGCTCACCGCTGATCAACCGCAGATGCACCTGCGCCGTCCCGGGATGGCGCGCGAGGACCTGCTTGAGCGCACTGACCTTGTCCACGGTGCACTGCCGCGTCGGCAGGCTCACCGCGACGGGCCGGTTCACCTGCGCGCTGGAGAAATCCGGGACGATCAGCTCGTTGGCGATCAGCGAGATCCGGTCATCGCGCTTGGCCACCTTCGCGCCGATCAGCACCACGACGTCGTCGGCGATCTCGGCACCGAACATCGAGTAGGTCTGCGGGAAGAACAGCACCTCGATCCCGCCGGAGAGATCCTCGATCTGCGCCGACGCCCACGGCAGGCCGTTCTTGTTGACGCGGCGATTGACCGAGGCCAGGATGCCGCCGACACGGACCTGGGTGTCGTTGGCGATGTCGCCCTCGAGGATGGCCGGGATCTGGGTGTCGACCTGGGCGGCCAGCAGGTGGGCGATCCCGTTGAGAGGATGTCCGGACACGTAGAGGCCCAGCATCTCCCGTTCGAGGGCGAGTTTGTGCTTGTCCTCCCACTCCTCCTCGGGCACCTTGATCGTGAACACCGCGTCCGTCGACCCGTCGTCCGACCCGCCGCCGAACAGGTCGAACTGCCCCATCGCCTCGGCCTTCTTGGTGCCCAGCACCGAGTCGACCGCGTCGGTGTGCACCAGGAACAGCCCCTTGCGCGGGTGCCCGAGCGAGTCGAACGCCCCGGCCTTGATCAGCGACTCCGTCACCTTCTTGTTGCAGGCGGCGATGTCGATCTTGTTCAGGTAATCCGAGAAGTCGGTGTACTTGCCCCTCTCGGTGCGCGTGTTCACCAGCGACGCAACGACATTCGCGCCGACGTTGCGCACGGCGCCGAGGCCGAACCGGATGTCGTTGCCGACCGAGGCGAAGTTCTGCACCGACTCGTTGACATCGGGTGGCAGCACCGTGATGCCCAGGCGGCGACAGTCGGCCAGATACACCGCGGCCTTGTCCTTGTCGTCGCCGACTGAGGTCAGCAGACCGGCCATGTACTCGGCGGGGAAGTTCGCCTTGAGGTAGGCCGTCCAGTACGACACCAGCCCGTAGCCGGCAGCGTGCGATTTGTTGAACGCATACCCGGCGAACGGAAGGATGGTGTCCCACAACGCTTTCACCGCGCCTTCGGAGAACCCGTTGGCGGTCATGCCCTCGCGGAAACCCTTGTACTCGGCCTCGAGCACCTCGAGCTTCTTCTTGCCCATGGCCTTGCGGAGCGCATCGGCCTTGCCCATCGTGTACGACGCGACCTTCTGGGCGATGAACATGATCTGCTCTTGGTAGACGATCAGGCCATAGGTCTCGGCGAGGATCTCCTTGAGCGGCTCCTCGAGCTCCGGGTGGATCGGCTTGATGGCCTGCCGACCGTTCTTGCGGTCGGCGTAGTCGTTGTGGGCGTTCATGCCCATCGGACCCGGCCGGTACAGCGCGAGCACCGCGACGATGTCGTTGAACTCCGTGGGCTGCATGCGGCGCAGCAGGTCGCGCATCGGCCCGCCGTCGAGCTGGAACACCCCGAGCGTGTCGCCGCGGCCCAGCAGCTCGTAGGCCTTCGGGTCGTCGAGGGCCAAGGACTCGAGGTCGACGTCGATGCCCCTGTTGGCCTTGATGTTCTCGATGCAGTCGCCGATGATCGTCAGGTTGCGCAGGCCCAGGAAGTCCATCTTCAGCAGGCCGATGGCCTCACACGACGGATAGTCCCAGCCGGTGATGACCGCGCCGTCCTGCGGGCGGCGCCACAGCGGGATCGCCTCGATCAGCGGTTCGGAGCTCATGATCACCGCGCAGGCGTGCACGCCGGCGTTGCGGACCAGACCCTCGAGGCCGCGCGCGGTCTCGTAGATCGTGCGCACGTCGGGGTCGGTGTCGATCAGGCTCCGGACCTCGGCGGCTTCCTTGTACCGCTCGTGGCTGGGGTCGGTGATGCCCGAGAGCGGAATGTCCTTGGCCATGATCGGCGGCGGGAGCGCCTTGGTGATCCGGTCGGCGATCGCGAAACCGGGCTGACCGTAGTTGACGCGCGCCGAATCCTTCAGCGCGGCTTTGGTCTTGATGGTGCCGAACGTGATGACCTGGGCGACGCGGTCACTGCCCCACCGGTTGGCGGCGTACCGCAGCATCTCGCCGCGGCGACGGTCGTCGAAGTCGATGTCGATGTCGGGAGCCGACGGGCGCTCGGGGTTGAGGAACCGTTCGAACAGCAGCCCGTGCGGGATCGGGTCGATGTTCGTGATGCCCAGCGCGTAGGCGACCAGCGAGCCGGCCGCCGACCCGCGGCCGGGGCCGACCCGGATGTCGACGGACTTGGCGTAGTTGATCAGGTCGGCCACGATCAGGAAGTACGACGGGAAACCCTTGTCGCAGATGACCTTGATCTCGTACTCGGCGCGATCGATGTAGTCCTGCCCCACGGCGCCCGGGAACCGGCGCTCCAGACCGGCCATCACCTCGTGACGCAGCCACGACGCCTGATCGTGTCCGTCGGGCACCGGGAAGACCGGCATCCGGTCCGTGGGCGTCCACACCTCGGTGTAGGGCTGGACGCGCTCGGCGATCAGCAACGTCGAATCGCAGGCGCCCGGAACCTGGTCGTCCCACAGGGCGCGCATGTCCGCCGCCGACTTGAGGTAGTAGCCGTCGCCGTCGAACTTGAACCGCGTCGGATCCGAGAGCGTCTTGCCGGTCTGCACGCACAGCAGCGCCTCGTGGTTGCGGGAGGCGTCACGGGTGACGTAGTGACAGTCGTTGGTGGCCAGCGGCGGGATGTTGAGCTTGCGCCCGATCTCCAGCAGGCCTTCCCGAACCCGGCGCTCGATGTCGAGGCCGTGGTCCATCAACTCGAGGAAGAAGTTCTCCGGACCGAAGATCTCGCGCCACTTGGCGGCGGCATCGACCGCTTCGTCGACGTGGCCGAGCCGCAGCCGGGTCTGCACCTCACCCGACGGGCAGCCCGTCGTCGCGATGATGCCCTCGGCGTGTTCGGCGATGATCTCGGCGTCCATCCGGGACCACTTGCCGAGCTGGCCCTCGAACGAGGCCAGCGACGACAGCTTGAACAGGTTGCGCAGCCCGGTCGCGTTCTCGGCGACCATCGTCATGTGCGTGTAGGAACCGCTGCCCGACACGTCGTCGGACTTCTGGCTCGGATCGCCCCACAGCACGCGTTTGGTCTCGAAGCGCGAGGCGGGGGCGATGTAGGCCTCGATGCCGATGATCGGCTTGATGCCGACGTCGGTCGCCGCGTTGTAGAACTCGCTGGCGCCGAACATGTTTCCGTGGTCGGTCATGCCGATCGCAGGCATCTCGAGGCGCTGCGCCTCGGCGAGCATCGGCTTGACCTTCGCGGCGCCGTCCAGCATCGAGTACTCGGTGTGGTTGTGGAGATGCACGAATGACCCGCTCATAGGGACGCCAGTCTATGGCCGCACACCGACACCGCTCGGCGTGTCCGTGGGCGTGTCCCCGTGCGTGTCTCGACCGGATCGCGCCGCGCCGGTCAGCGGGCGCCGCTCTGCGGCGTCAGCAATTCTCTGTCGAAGATTCTGAGCAGTTGCCTGGCAACGATCGGGCCGTTGCCGTCCCCCGCGACGAACCCCGCGTGGAAGGCGATCCCCCAGAACACCGACGTCAACAGGTCCGCCAGTCCGCGCGCGTCACCGACCGGCAGGGCATCCGCCAGGGCGTCGTAGAACCCGTGGATCGCCGCGATGACCGACTCGGCCGTCGCGGTGCGGTGGGCGCCCCGATGCTGCTCGACCTGCACCGTCACCAGGAAACGCAGGGCGCCCGGGTCCTCCCCGCACAGCCGCGCAAGCGCCTCGACGAACGTGACGAGCTGGCCGCGGGGTTCCGCCTGCAGACGTGCCTCGGCGATGCAGGCGGCAATCTGCGTGGCGGTCGCGGCCAACAGTGCCTCGTAGAGCTGTTCACGCGTGTCGTAGTAGTAGTGCAGGGTCGGCCTGCTGACCCCGGCACGCTGCGCGATCTGCTGGAACGTCGCCGCGGAGAACCCCGTCTCGGCGATCACGTCACGGGCCGCGAGCTGGATGGCCCGACGTGTCCGCTCGGAGTCGGCCCCCACGGGCCGGCCGCGGCCTCTCGTGCCCGTCGCGCAGTCCACGGGCAAACGTTATGACATAGCTGCCAGCAGGTCAATCAGCAAATTGGCAAAGCAGGGATGAAAACTATGCCAGTGACTCCTGCGGGGCTTGCCGATCGGCCCGGGCCCGGCGCACCGCGTCGGCGGTGAACACCGCCAGCGCCGCCCAGATCAACGCGAAGCCCAGCCAGCGCGCCGGTGGCATCGGTTCGTGTCCGACGAACACACCCCACGACAGCTGCATCGCCGGCGTCAGATAGAACAGCAGCCCCAGCGTCACCATCGGCAACCGTTGCGCGGCCGCGGCGAACAACAACAGCGGCAGGGCCGTCAGCAGACCCGACAGCATCAGCAGACCGGCGTGCGCGGCACCGTGGTCACCGAACGTCGCGTGACCGGTCAGGGTCAGCACGACCACGTAGCCGAGTGCGAACGGGGTCGCCAGGCCTGCCTCGACGCCCACGCTGACCCGCGGATCGGTCGGCACCAGCTTCTTGACCGCCCCGTACATGCCGAAGGACAGCGCCAGACCGAGTCCGATCAGCGGCGGCGATCCGACCTCGACGGTCAGCACCACGACCGCGACGACTGCGATCGTCAGCGCGGCGATCTGCCAGCGGTTCAGCCGCTCCCGGAAGACGAGCACGCCCAGCGCGATCGACACCAGCGGGTTGATGAAGTAGCCGAGAGCCGCATCGACGACGTGCCCGTTGTTCACCGCGTAGACGTAGATTCCCCAGTTGGCCGAGATGAGCGCTGCAGCGGCCGCCAGCAGCAGCCACACCCGGCCGGTGATCGCGCGCAGATCGCCGAGCCGACCGACGACGGCGACCACGACCACCATCAGCAGGAAACTCCAGATGATGCGGTGGGCCAGCACCTCCACCGCGCCGGCCGGTTTCAGCAGCGGGAAGAACGCCGGGAACACCCCCCACATGCCGTAGGCACCGGCCCCGAACAGCAGCCCCGATCTCATCGGGCGGGATCGCGCAGGACGTCCAGCGCGTGCTGGAGATCCGCGGGGTACGGGCTGGTGATCTCGATCTGCCGCCCGTCGGCGGGGTGGGCGAACGCCAGCGACCGGGCGTGCAGCCACTGCCGGGTCAACCCGAGCCGGGCGGCCAGCGTGGGGTCGGCACCGTAGGTCAGATCGCCGCAACACGGGTGGTGCAGGGCGGCGAAGTGCACGCGGATCTGATGGGTGCGGCCGGTCTCGAGGTGGATGTCGAGCAGGCTCGCGGCCTGATGGGCCTCCAGCGTGTCGTAATGCGTGACGCTGTTGCGGCCACCCTCGACCACGGCGAACTTCCAGTCGTGGCCGCGATGGCGCCCGATCGGGGCGTCGATCGTGCCGCTCGACGGATCGGGGTGGCCCTGCACCAGCGCGTGGTAGCGCTTGTCCACGGTCCGCTGTTTGAAGGCGCGCTTGAGGACGGTGTAGGCGCGCTCGGACAGCGCGACGACCATCACGCCGGAGGTGCCGACGTCGAGCCGGTGCACGATGCCCTGGCGTTCGTGGATGCCCGAGGTGCTGATCCGGAAGCCGGCGGCCGCCAGCCCGCCGAGCACCGTCGGACCGTGCCAGCCGACGGTGGCGTGCGCGGCCACCCCCGGGGGCTTGTCGACGGCGACGATGTCGTCATCGGAATACAGGATCGCCATGCCCTCGATGTCCTCGGGCACGTTCTCGACCGGCGGCGGCGCCTCGGGCAGCCGCACCTCGAGCCACGCCCCGGCGACGAGCTTGTCGGACTTGCCCGCCGGCGCACCGTCGAGGTCGACCCCGCCCTCTTCGGCCAGCGCGGCTGCCGCCGTCCGCGACAGACCCAGCAGACGCGCGAGGCCGGCGTCGACACGCATCCCGGCGAGGCCCTCCGGCACCGGCATCGATCGTGTGGTCATTGCTCGCCGGCGCGCCGCCGCCCCGTCCTGTCGAAGTCGAACCCGAACAGTGACAGCGCCACGAGCAGGATCGCTCCGCCCACCACCGACGGGTCGGCCACATTGAACACCGGCCACCACCCGATCGACAGGAAGTCCACGACGTGGCCGCGCAGCGGCCCGGGCGAGCGGAAGAAGCGATCGACCAGGTTGCCCATCGCGCCACCCAGGATCATGCCCAGTCCGAGCGCCCACCACGGCGACACCAGCCGGCGCCCCATCCAGATGATGCCGATGACCACACCCGTGGCCACCAGCGTCAGCACCCACGTGTAGCCGGTCGCCATCGAGAACGCCGCCCCGGAGTTGCGGACCAACGTCCACGTCACGGTGTCACCGATGATCGGGACGGGCTGGCCGGGGGTCAGCAGTTCGACGGCGAGCACCTTGGTGACGATGTCGGCCACCAGCACCACCGCGGCCACCCCCAGCAGCAGGCGCAGCCGCCGCCGCGGGGGTGCGGTCACCGTGCCGGTCGCCGGTTCGGCTGGGCTGGAGGATTCGTCAGTCACGCCGTCCATCATCGCAAAGTCGCGATGGGGAAGAATCCAGCCATGGCCCGCCTCGTCGTGGTCGCCACCGGCGGCACGATCTCCACCAGTGCCGATGCCGAGGGCATCAAACGCCCCAGCCGCTCCGGCGCCGAGCTGACCGCCGGTCTGGACGTCAGCACCGACATCGACGTCGATGTCGTCGAGGCGATGCGCAAGGACAGCTCACAGCTGGACCCCGCCGACTGGGACGTCATCGGCGCCGCGGTGCAGCGGGCGGCACGCGACGCCGACGGAATCGTCGTCACGCACGGCACCGACTCGATGGAGGAGACGGCGCTGTGGCTCGCGCTGACCTACT
The DNA here is from genome assembly GCF_007096635.1 of Mycolicibacterium sp. 018/SC-01/001. Lineage (GTDB taxonomy): Bacteria > Actinomycetota > Actinomycetes > Mycobacteriales > Mycobacteriaceae > Mycobacterium. Next base: position 116,726 of record NZ_VKAA01000007.1, on the reverse strand, counting down.
CGGGACCGGCGCCGGTGGTGCTCACCGGTGCGCAGCGCAGCGCCGACGCGCCGGACGCCGACGGGCCGGCCAACCTGCGCCACGCGCTCGCGGTGGCCGCCGATCCGGCGATGCGCGGCGCCGGCGTGGTGGTCGCGTTCGCCGGTGAGGTGTTCGCAGCGCTCGGACTGACGAAGGTCAGCACCGACAGCGACCAGAGTTTCGCGGGCCGTGCGCCCTCGACGAATCCCCGTCTGGGGGCATTGCGCGCCGCCGACGCACCGCGGGTCGACATCGTCGCCGCGTACCCCGGCGCGGACAGCATCGCGCTCGACGCGTGTGTGGCGGCCGGCGCGCGCGGTGTGGTGATCGAGGCCATGGGTGCGGGAAACGTGGGCACCGCCCTGATCGACGGCGTGCGGCGGCAGTGCGCCAGCGGTGTCGCTGTCGCGGTGTCGACGCGCGTGCCGGGCGGCCGGGTCAACGCGGGCTACGGGCCGGGCAGCGATCTGGTGGCCGCCGGTGCGGTGCTGGCGCCGACGCTGCGGCCGCCGCAGACCCGCGTGCTGCTGATGGGGGCCCTGGCAGCGGGCTCACCGGTCGCCGAGGTCCTCGCCCGCTGGGGCTGACTCGGCGCCGAGCCGAGCCACGAACTCCGGCCAGTCCAGGCTGTCGACCGGGTTGGCCCGCGAGAGCGCCGGGTCGTCGCCGCGGAACGTGCGAGCGACGCCGGGGCCGTGGGCGCGCGTCTCGAAGCGCACCGTCAGCACGCCGTGTCCGGCGCCCTGCACCCAGCCGTGGCCGTGCTCGACGTGGCTCACGTCGTCACCGATGCGCCAGCCCGGCGCCGTCGCTGCGACGTCGGTCAGCGTGTCCGGCACTCCGATGTCGGAGGTCTGCGCCGCATCGGCGAGTTCCGGATCGGCGAACAAGGGTTCCTGGCGCACCTCCGTCAGTCCCGAAAAGCCCACGCCGACAAGACGAACCGGCCCGATCTCGACCGGATCGAGCAGCAGCTTGCGGGCGGTGCCGATCAGCGTCGCGGCCTCGGTGGTGGCATAGGGCAGCGTGGCCGAGCGGGTCAGCGTGCTCATGTCCGACCGCTTCAGCTTGACCGTGATAGTGCGCGCGCCACGGCCGTCCTTCTCCAGCCGGCGATGCGCGTGGTCACCGATCGGTCCGATCGCCTCGCGCAGCTGCGCCAGCGTGATCAGGTCCTCGGCGAACGTCGACTCGGCGCTGATCTGCTTGGCGGGCGCGTTCGCGGCGACGGGCCGATCGTCGATGCCGCGCGCCAGCCGGTGCAGCGCGGGCCCGACGGTGGCGCCGAGGATGTCGGCGACCTCGGCCTCGGTGAGCGCGGCCAGCGCGCCGATCGTCTCGACGCCCAGCCGGTGCAGCCGGTCCTCGGCCACCGGACCGATCCCCCACAGCCTGCGCACCGGCAACCCCGCCAGCAGCGCCACCTCCTCGTCGCGGCTCACCACTCGCACTCCGTCGGGCTTCGCGAGGCCGGAGGCGATCTTGGCGAGTTGCTTGCCCGAGCCCGCTCCGACCGATGCGATGAGCCCGGTCACCGTACGCACGTCGGCCCGCAGCCGCTGACAGAACGCGGCCACCTCGTCGGCGCCGGCCCCCGCGAGCTCCTCCGGTTCCCCGAATGCTTCGTCATACGAAAGTTGTTCGAGTACAGGAATCTTCGACCGCACCGTATCGAACACCCGGCGGCTGGCCAGTCCGTAGACCACCCCGCGGGGCGGCAGCACCACCGCGCCGGCGCCCACCAGGCGGCGCGCCTGGTGCATCGGCATCGCCGAGCGCGCCCCGAAGCGCCGCGCCTCGTAGCTGGCCCCGGCCACGACACCGCGACCGCCGAGGCCGCCGACGAGCACCGGCCGGCCGCGCAGGGTGGGTCGCGTCAGCTGCTCCACGGACGCGAAGAACGCGTCCATGTCCAGGTGCAGGACCCATCGCGCGCCCACACCGCTGACTGTAGGCCGCTAGCGTGGACGACGTGCACGACGTACCGATCCGCGACGAGACGATCCGCCTCGGCCAGTTCCTGAAACTGGCGAACCTGATCGACACCGGCGCCGACGCGAAGGGCGTCATCGCCGAGGGTCTCGTCGCGGTCAACGACGAGGTCGAGACCCGCCGCGGCCGCCAGCTGCGCGCCGGGGACGTCGTCAGCTTCGGCGGGCACAGCGCGCGGGTCCGCTGACGGTCACACCTTCGCGATGCTGACCCGTACGCCGTCGCCGATCTCGGTACCGTCGACCGGCTCGCCGAACGAGAAGTCCGTCGCGAGGATCTCACCGGCGATCAGATCGGCGTGCGTTCGCGCCCACTGTTCGGTGTCCGCGGGCACCGACATCACGACCGCGATGCGGTCGGACACGTCGAGACCGGAGGACTTGCGCAGTTCCTGGAGCTCGCGGACGCGATCCTTGGCCCAGCCTTCTGCCTCCAGCTCCGGGGTGAGCGTGCCGTCGAGCACCACCAGGCCGGCACCGTCGGGCAGCGCGGCGGTCCACTCCGGGTCGGCCGCGACCAACCGCGAGGTGAACTCTTCGGGCAGCAGCACCGCGGGGCCCGCGGTCAGCGTGCCGTCGGCGTTGAGCACACCCTCCCCCGCCTTGACCGCCTTGATCGCCGCCTGCACGTCCTTGCCGATGCGCGGGCCCGCGACGCGGGCGTTGACGGCCAGATCGAAGCGGCCGTGCGCGGCGATGTCGTCGGTCAGGTCCACGGCCTTGACGTTGAGCTCGTCGGCGAGCAGTTCCCGGTAGGCCGCGAGTCGCTGTGGAACATCCACCGCCACAACCAGTTTGGGCAGCGGCAGCCGGACCCGCAGCTTCTTGGCCTTGCGCAGCGAGGACCCCACGGAGGCGACCTCGCGCACCAGGTCCATGTCGGCGACCAGCTGCGGGTCGACGGGCACGATCTCCGGTTCCGGCCAGTCGGTCAGGTGCACCGACCGCTCACCGGTGAGGTCGCGCCAGATCCGTTCGGTGGCCAGCGGCAGCAGCGGCGCGGCCAACCGGCAGGTCACCTCCAGCACGGTGTGCAGCGTGTCGATGGCATCGCGATCCTCCTCCCAGAACCGCGAACGTGACCGCCGCACATACCAGTTCGTCAACGCCTCGGTGAACTGGCGGAGCTGGTCGCAGGCCGCCGAGATGTCGCAGACGTCCAGCGAGGCCGTCAGCTCGTCGCGCAGCACCGCCAGCTTGGCCAGGATGTAGCGGTCGAGCACATGGGTCGAATCGGTGCGCCAGGTGCCGCGCTGCGGCGCGTAGAGCGCGAGGAACGAATACGCGTTCCACAGCGGCAGCAGGACCTGCCGCACGCCTTCGCGAATGCCCTGCTCGGTGACCACGAGATTGCCGCCGCGCAGGATCGGCGATGCCATCAGGAACCAGCGCATCGCGTCCGAGCCGTCCCGGTCGAACACCTCGCTGACGTCGGGATAGTTCCGCAGCGACTTGCTCATCTTCTGCCCGTCGTTGCCCAGCACGATGCCGTGGCTGACGCAGGTCCGGAACGCCGGCCGGTCGAACAGTGCGGTCGCCAGCACGTGCAGCGTGTAGAACCAGCCGCGGGTCTGGCCGATGTACTCGACGATGAAGTCGCCGGGGAAGTGCGACTCGAACCAGTCCTGGTTCTCGAACGGATAATGCACCTGACCGTAGGGCATCGACCCCGAGTCGAACCACACGTCGAAGACGTCCTCGATGCGCCGCATCGTCGAACGCCCCGTCGGATCATCGGGATTGGGCCGGGTCAGCTCGTCGATGTAGGGACGGTGCAGGTTGTCCGGGCGCACCCCGAAGTCACGTTCGAGCTCGTCGAGGCTGCCGTACACGTCGACGCGCGGATAGGCCGGATCGTCGGACTTCCACACCGGAATCGGGCTGCCCCAGTAGCGGTTTCGGGAGATCGACCAGTCGCGCGCCCCCGCCAGCCACTTACCGAACTGCCCGTCCTTGACGTGCTCGGGATACCAGGTGATCTCCTGGTTCAGCTCCACCATTCGGTCGCGGAACTCGGTCACCTTGATGAACCACGACGACACCGCCCGGTAGATGAGTGGATTGCGGCAGCGCCAGCAGTGCGGGTACGAGTGCTCGTAGGTGTCGTGACGCAGCAACACAGCACCGTTCGCGGCAGCGGCTCCGGTGCCGTTCTTCAGATCGCGGATGATGTGCGGGTTGGCCTCGAACACGTGCTGGCCCTCGTAGTCGGGCACGGTCGCGTCGAAGCGGCCCCGCGCGTCGACGGGGGTGACGGCCTCGATCCCGCCGGCCGACGCGGTGGTCATGTCGTCTTCGCCGTAGGCGGGTGCCATGTGCACCAGGCCGGTGCCGTCCTCGGTGCTGACGAAGTCGGCGGGCAGGACGCGAAACGCGTTGGGCGAGTTCATGAAATACGGGAACGGTGGCGCGTAGGTGGTCTCGAGCAGGTCGCGGCCGGTGTATGTGGCGACGACGGAGGGCTCGTCACCGAGCTCGCGGGCGTAGGCGCCCAGCCTCGCCTCGCCGATCACGTAGCGCCGCCCGTCGCTCTCGACGACGACGTAGGTCACGTCGGGGTTCACAGCGACGGCCTGGTTCGACGGCAGCGTCCACGGGGTGGTGGTCCAGACGAGCAGGTAGGCGCCCACCAAGTCCGGATCACCTCCGCCGGTGATGCGGAAGCCCACGGTCAGCGCAGGATCCTGCCTGCTCTGGTAGACGTCGTCGTCCATGCGCAGCTCGTGGCTGGACAACGGGGTCTCGTCGTTCCAGCAGTACGGCAGCACTCGGTAGCCCTCGTAGGCCAGGCCCTTGTCCCACAGCTGCTTGAACGCCCACAGCACGGACTCCATGAACCCCAGATCGAGGGTCTTGTAGTCGTTGTCGAAATCCACCCAGCGGGCCTGGCGGGTGACGTAGCTGCGCCATTCGTCGGTGTACTTGAGCACCGACGCCCGGCACGCGTCGTTGAACTTCTCGATTCCGAGCTCTTCGATCTGCGCCTTGCTGGTGATGCCGAGCTGGCGCTGCACCTCGAGTTCGGCGGGCAGGCCGTGGGTGTCCCAGCCGAAGCGCCGCTCGACCTTGTAGCCGCGCATCGTGCGGTACCGCGGCACGATGTCCTTGACGTAGCCGGTCAGCAGATGGCCGTAGTGCGGCAGACCGTTGGCGAATGGCGGGCCGTCGTAGAAGACGTACTCCGGCGCGCCGTCGCGGCGGGCGATGCTCGCGCGGAACGTGTCGTCACGGTCCCAGTAGTCGAGGACCTCGAGCTCCATGCTCGGGAAGGCGGGCGATCCACTCGCCGGCCTGGGGTATGCGTTCACCGTCTGTCTCCTGTGCCACAACCAGGCACGGGGACGACGACGCGCGTTGCGCGAGCGCCGCGGTACCACCCCGCTTGCGCACCTGCGGTGCGCCGCTCATTCGCGGGCTGTCACGGGCCCACCCGTTCGGTTCTAGTGAGCGCGGTGTGCGCCGTTCTTCCGAAGGCTCCCCGGTGATGGCCGGATCAGCGCCAATGTCCGCCAGTCTAGCGGTGCTGCTTACAGCGGCGCGCCGGCGTCGGAGGTGATCTCGATCAACGCCGAACCGAACTGCTCGGCCATCTCCTCGACGGAGTAGTCGTCGAGCCGGCCGGCGTCGTGGGTCCAGTCGACCCGCAGTTCGTCGCCGATACGCCGGACGTGGACGTGCAAGGCGGGCAGGTTCGCCGGGTCGGCGGCCCCGTCGAGTTGCAGCGCGATCTCGGCGGGCGCCTCAGCTACCGCCTCGGACAGTGCGTTGTGCGCGCCCTGGAGCATCTCACTCGGGCCCATCGGAACGCCGGCTGCGCACAGCAGCGTCACCGTCAGAGGAGAACCCAGCGCCGCACTGCGGACGCTCACCGCAACAGCGCCGTCTCCCCGGGTGCGGCCGAGCGTGCGCCCGAGAGCGGCGAGCAGGAGTTCCTCGGCCCGGACGCCGAGCCACTGCGCCGCACCGTCGAGTTCGGCGGCGAGTTCGCTCGAGGGAGCGCCCGTCGTCGTGACGGACTGTGCGGGTGCCGTCGGCACCGCCGGCCGGTCGAAGACGTCCAGCGCTATCGGCGCTGCGACAACCAGGGGGTGCTTGACCTCGTCAGGCAGGAAGGGAGCGACCATGCAGCTAACCGTAGCGCGGATGTCCCAATTTTGGGAGACTGCTCCCAAAACTGTGACGGCCGTGTCAATTAAGGAAAGTCTGATCTGTTTGCCCGCGGGGCTGCCATGACGGCCTGCGACGGTTTACAGTGGTCAGGTGCCCAGGACCGACGAGAACGGCCGCCAGCTCAAAGCGCTGCTCGACTACCTGCTCGACGGGGAGATCGACGCCAAGGACATCTACGACGCGCTCGGCACGTCCAGCAGCACCTACTACCGGCGCATCAAGGAGCCCGACTACCCGAACGCCGAAGAGCTTCGCCGCGTCGCGGACCGGTTCGACCTCAGCTACCCCGATCTCCAGATCCAGTTCGGTCTGATGACCCGGCAGGAGATCTTCACCTATGTCGAGTCGGCCCGCGCTGCGGTGGCGACCCGCCAGGCGTCGGCACCCCCGGCGAACCCACGGACCCAGCGCAGGCCCCGGCTGTCCGAGTTGACGCCGCGCCTCGACGCCCCGCCCCTGTAAAGACAGTCCCCTATGGCCGTGGCAACCCTGATCGCGATCACACTCCTGTGCATCGCGTGGAGCTTGTGGATCCGGCGTGTCACGTGGTCCTGCCGCTGGGAACTGGCCGCGACACTGAACATCGCTCTGCAGGGCGTCGCCGTACTGCTGATGTCGCCGTGGGCGTCCGAGACCGTCGGCCACTGGCTCTACTCACTGACAGGCAAGTGGAACGTGGAGGACTACCTCGGCCACGACGCCTACATCGTGGCCGCATCGGCGGTCGTCTACAACACGCTGGGCCGGCTGGAAACCGACCACGCCATGCACCAGCGGTTCAAGCAGTTCGTCGAGCGCCCCGCGACGCTGTGCATTCCGCTGCTGCTGGCGACGTTCTGGCTCGGCAACGGCGCGGCGATCTACCGCCCCGACTTCTTCGAAGTGCCCACCGACCTGTGGCTGAACCTGTACTGGCTGCTGCTGTGCGGCATGCTGATCTACCTGCTCGTGTACGGATCGCGCGCGCTGCTGATCCTGCGCACCGACCCGCGCTCCCGCCACATCGCCAACATCTACCTGTTCGCCTCCGCGATGGGCATCATCGCGTGCGTTGTGCGCATCGTGACCGCGCTCGTTCCCGACCTGCAGACGGTGCAGGGCAGCACGCTGGTGTGGATCTTCGCGTGTGCGTGCGGGGCCGGCTTCGCGCTGACCTCCGCCCACTCGTGGCGGCTGCGCACCAAGTGGTTCACCCGCGCCCGAACCTGACGGCACCGGCCACGGCCGGCAAACCGGCGCCTATCCACTGAGCGAAATCGGCGATACCATGGCCCGCGGGTGTCTGACGGGGAATGGTCGCTTCCGCTCCGATGCTCGGCGACCACGTGGACCGCGATCACAGTGTTCAGCAAACAGCACTGGCCCCAGTCGCCACCCTCGGGAACGGCCTAGACAGCGGTGGCGGTGACGTCGCCGAACGGCGCCCCGAAATCGGGCACCGGCCGGTACCCCTTCCGGCGGGCCTCGGCCGCGCCCCGCCGGATCAGCGCCGCGGTGGTGACGAAGCCGGCCTGGTCGCTGACCACGAGCGGCGTGAGCAGCCGGTTGTGGACGAAGCCGAACGCCAGCCCCCGCTCTGGATCCGCCCAGCCCAATGACCCGCCCAGGCCGACGTGACCGAACCCGGGCACCATGCCGAACAGCGGGAGTCCGTGATAGCCGAGGTGGAACGACAGCGGCATGATCAGGCTGTGATCGGGCCGCAGGCTGCGCCGGCCCACCAGGGCCGCCGCGGTCTCGCGCGATAGGAACTGCGTGCCGTCGATGCGGCCCTCGTTGGCGATCGCGCCGTACATGCGGGCCAGCGCGCGGGCGGTGATCACGCCGTTGGCCGCCGGGATCTCACCGTCCAGCAGCGGGGTGTCGCCCTGGACGAACGCCTTGACACCCGGGAAGTACATCGCGCCGAAGCCCATCGAGATCGGTAGCGCGGCGACGCGCGGGGCGACGAGGTTGAACAGCGGGTTCTGCAGCCTGCTCTGCGGGCCGATGATGCGGGCCGGCTGCGTCGGGGCGTGCACCGGCGGACGGCCGAGATGGATTCCGTCGGTGTTCAACGGCAGGGCCACCTCGCTGCGCATCAGCTCACGCATGCCGACACCCGTCACCGACCGGGCCAGCCCGGACAGCAGCCAGCCGAACGTGAACGCGTGGTAGGCGGGCCGGCCGACCAGCCAGCTCGCGGGCGCGGCCGCGAGCCGCTCCTCCATGACGAGGTGGTCCATCAGATCGGTCCCGGCGGCCCCGTTCAGGTGCGACAGCCCGGCCCGGTGGCGCATCGCGTCGCGCACCGTGATCTTGGCCTTGCCGTTGGCGCCGAAGTCGCGCCAGTACTCCGAGACGGGGGCGTCGTAGTCGATGAGGCCGCGATCGGCGAGCCGGTGGATGACCGTGGCGGCGACGCCCTTGGTCGCCGAGAACACCATCGGTGCCGTGTCCGCGGTCCAGTGCCGTCGGCCCCGGCGGTCCGACCACCCGGTCCAGACGTCGACGACGGGCTCACCGTTGAGGTAGACCGCCAGCGCGCCACCGCCGAACCGGCGGTGCGGGAACATCTGCTTGAACGCTCGGACGGCCCACGAAAAAGCGGGGTCTGCAGCTCCCTGCACCCCGTGGGGAAGCGCTCCGTCGCGCTCGTCGAAATTGACGCCCGTCACAATGCAACGAACATACTCCCCGGCGCGGCAAAGCGGCGCAGAGTTACCGATTCGTTAGTCTAAAAACTTTGCCGGTTGCTCGGCCGCGGCCAGGATCTTCTGGGCAGCAAGCGTCGGCGTGAGTGAGCCGTCACGCACGTCGCGCTCCACCTCGGCGCGGATCGAGCGGACGCCGGGGTGCGACAGCACCCGGTCGAGCACGGCGTCGCGCACCATCGACCACGTCCATTCCACCTGCTGGGTGCGCCGCCGCGCCTCGAACTCGCCGGCTCCGGTGAGCACGTCGCGGTGCCGCAGTACGGTCGCCCACATCTCCTGCAGTCCGGTCCCCTCCAGCGCACTCATCGTGAGAACGGGCGGGCGCCACAGGGTTTCGCGGGGGTAGAGCAAACGGATCGCCCCCGCCAGCTCACGCGCGGCGGCCTTCGCCTCCACTGCGTGCTCACCGTCGGCCTTGTTCACCACGACGACGTCGGCGAGTTCGAGAACGCCCTTCTTGATACCCTGCAGCGAATCCCCGGTCCGCGCGAGCGTCAGGAACACGAACGTGTCCACCATGTTCGCGACGGTCACCTCGGACTGCCCGACGCCGACCGTCTCCACCAGGATCACGTCGTAGCCGGCCGCCTCCAGCAGCACGATCGTCTCGCGGGTGGCCTTGGCGACGCCGCCGAGCGTCCCCGAGGTCGGCGACGGACGGATGTAGGCGTCGGGATGCACCGCCAGCCGCGCCATCCGTGTCTTGTCACCGAGGATCGAACCGCCCGTGCGGGTCGACGACGGGTCGACGGCCAGCACCGCGACGCGATGGCCCTGCTCGATCAGGTACATGCCCAGCGCCTCGATGGTCGTCGACTTGCCGACACCGGGAACCCCGGTGATGCCGACGTGCAGCGCACTACCCGCCTCGGGCGCGAGGTCGAGCAGCAGCTCCTGGGCTCGCTCGCGGTGATCGGCACGGGTCGACTCCACCAGGGTGATCGCCCGCGCCAGCGCGGAGCGGTCACCGGCGCGCACTGCCGCAGCGAGATCGGCGACCGGTTGACTCATCTAGCTCAGCGTGTAGCCGAGCCGGTCGGCGAGCTTGGTGAGCAGGCCGATCGCGGCGTCGGCGATCACCGTGCCCGGCGGGAAGATCGCGGTCGCACCGGCAGCGTAGAGCTCGTCGAAATCGCCCGGCGGGATGACCCCGCCGACGACGACCATGATGTCGGGCCGGCCCACCTCGGCGAGCGCGTCGCGCAGCGCAGGCACCAGCGTCAGGTGCCCGGCCGCCAGCGACGACACGCCGACGACGTGCACGTCGTTGTCGGCGGCCTGGCGAGCCACCTCCTCCGGCGTCGAGAACAGCGAGCCGACGTCGACGTCGAAGCCGATGTCGGCGAACGCGGTCGCGATGACCTTCTGCCCGCGGTCGTGACCGTCCTGGCCCATCTTCGCGACCAGGATGCGGGGCCGGCGGCCGTCGGCCTCGGCGAACTTGCCCACCAGCTCGGTGGCACTGCTGACGTTGCTGGCCATGCCCACCTCGTCCCGGTACACCCCGGCGATCGTCCGGATCTCGGCCTGGTGCCGGCCGTACACCTTCTCCAGCGCATCGGAGATCTCCCCGACGGTTGCCTTGGCGCGCGCCGCGTCGATCGCCAGCGCCAGCAGGTTGTTACCCAACCCGTCCTCGCCGGCGCGACCGGAAGCCGCTGCGGCACGGGACAATTCGTCAAGGGCTGCCCGCGTGGCGGCGTCGTCTCGCTCGGCGCGCAGCGACTCGAGTTTGGCGATCTGCTCGGCGCGCACCCTGCTGTTCTCGACCTTGAGGACCTCGATCTGGTGGTCCTCGTCGACCTGGTAGCGGTTGACACCGATGACCGTCTGCTGGCCGGAGTCGATCCGCGCCTGCGTGCGCGCCGCTGCCTCTTCGATGCGCAGCTTCGGGATGCCCGCGTCGATCGCCTGCGCCATGCCGCCGTGCTCGGCGACCTCGCGCAGGTGCCCGCGCGCCTTCTCGGCGAGCTGATGGGTCAGCCACTCCACGTAGTAGGAGCCGCCCCACGGATCGATCGGCCGCGTGGTGCCCGACTCCTGGGCGAGCAGCAGCTGGGTGTTGCGGGCGATGCGCGCCGAGAAGTCGGTGGGCAGCGCCAGCGCCTCGTCGAGCGCATTGGTGTGCAGCGACTGGGTGTGCCCCTGGGTCGCCGCCATCGCCTCGACGCATGTACGCGCGACGTTGTTGAACGGGTCCTGAGCGGTCAGCGACCAGCCGGAGGTCTGCGAATGTGTGCGCAGCGACAGCGATTTCGGGTTCTTCGCGCCGAACTCCGCGACGAGCTCGCTCCACAGCAGCCGGCCGGCGCGCAGCTTGGCGACCTCCATGAAGAAGTTCATGCCGATCCCCCAGAAGAACGACAGCCGCGGCGCGAAGGCGTCGATGTCTAGGCCCGCGTCCAGGCCGGCCTTCAGGTACTCGACACCGTCGGCCAGCGTGTAGGCCAGCTCGAGATCGGCTGTGGCCCCGGCCTCCTGGATGTGGTAGCCCGAGATCGAGATGCTGTTGAATTTGGGCATCTTCGTGCTCGTGTAGCCGAAGATGTCGGAGATGATCCGCATCGAGGGTTTGGGCGGATAGATGTAGGTGTTGCGGACCATGAACTCTTTGAGGATGTCGTTCTGGATGGTCCCGGCGAGCTTCTCCGGCGGCACCCCCTGCTCCTCGGCGGCCACGACATACAGCGCGAGGATCGGCAGCACCGCGCCGTTCATCGTCATCGACACCGACACCGAACCCAGGTCGATGCCGTCGAAGAGCTGGCGCATGTCCAGGATCGAATCGATGGCCACACCCGCCATCCCGACGTCACCGGCCACGCGCGGGTGATCGGAGTCGTAGCCGCGGTGGGTCGCCAGATCGAATGCGACCGACAGGCCCTTCTGTCCCGCCGCGAGGTTACGGCGGTAGAACGCGTTCGACTCGGCGGCAGTCGAGAAACCGGCGTACTGCCGGATGGTCCAGGGCTGGTTGACGTACATCGTCGGATAAGGCCCGCGGACGAACGGCGGCAGGCCGGGCAGGCTGTCCAGCGGGTAGCCCGCGGCGACGACGTCGTCGCGATCGGCCGCGATGTACACGGGTTTGACGTCGATGCCCTCGGGTGTCACCCAGTCGAGCTGGTCGGCGCTGTACCCGTGCGCCCGCGCCGCCGCGACAGTGGCCTCGGTGACCTGATCGGGGGTCGGGGCGGCGGTTTCGGCGTCGGCGCGCAACGGCACGTCGGCGAAGCTCGCCAAAACCGTCGGCTCGGCGGCCGCAGCCGGCCGGCCGGTGACCTCGTCCAGAGTCATGTCACGCCCCCAATCGGGTGAGCAGATCCGACAGTACGGACACCGCGTCGATCCTCGCCGTCACGTAGCCGTCCGGCTTCGGATCGGCGTCGGCGACCGCCTTCTCCGGACCCGCCAGCAGGATGTGGCGCACACCGGCCGCGCGAGCCGCCGCCACCACACCGGCGGCCTCCTCGCCGTAGCGGGCGTCGGTCCCGCACAGGATCGCGACCTCGGCCGCGCCTGCCGCGGCGGCCACTCCGTCGGCGGTCACCGTGCCGGGGTTCACCGCGTCGATCCCGCCCGCGGCCAGCAGATTCGCTGCGAACGTGGCGCGGATGTTGTGCTCGGCCAGCGGTCCCAGCGGCAACAGAAGGGCCGAGGGCCGCGATCCGGTGCGGGCCAGGTGCGCATCGGAGCGGTCCCGCAGCGCTTCGAAGTCAGCCGCGTAGCGATGCACGGTGGGCAACGGATTGCCCTGCGGCAGTGGGATTTCGGCGAGGTTGGGGAATTCGTTGACGCCGGTCACCGCGGTCCGGCGATGCGCGATGTCGGCGCTGCGACGCGCGGCGACCTCGGCGATCCCGGCGCGTATCCGATCGTGGGCGGCCGCGAAACCGCCAGCGGCTTCGATCTGCTGGACGTTGTGCCACGCCGCCTCCGCCACACTGCGGGTCAGGTCCTCGACGAACCACGAGCCGCCCGCCGGGTCGAGCACGCTCCCGAGATGGGACTCCTCGAGCAGCAGCAGCTGGGTGTTGCGGGCGATCCGTCGTGCGAATGTCCGTGCCGTATCGGGATATCCACCGTCGATCGCGACGTCGAACGGGTGGACCAGCACGGTGTCCGCTCCCCCGACGCCGGCCCCGAACGCCGCCACCGTGGTCCGGAGCATGTTCACCCACGGGTCACGCTGGGCCATCATCGGCAGGGACGTGACCGCGTGCACGGTCGCGCCGCCGGCCTCGGGCGCACCGGCGACCTCGGCCACCCGAGCCCACAGCTGGCGTACCGCACGCAGTTTGGCGATCGTCATGAACTGGTCGTCGTCGGCGGCGACCCGGAACGCGATCTGGCGCAGCGCCGCGGCACACGGCAACCCGGCCTCGAGAAGCGCCCGCAGATAGGCCACGCCCGCGCCGATCACGCCACCGAGCTCCCACGACGCGTTCGCGCCGAGATCGTGCAGCGCCGGTCCGTCGACCGTGATCGCGCGAACGTGACCGTCGAACTGCTCGGCGGCAGTGGCCGCCACCTCGGTCACGTCGGCCAGGACGGGCGCGGCGCGATCCGCCAGCGGAGCCGTCAGGGGGTCGCCGCCGAGATCGACCGACAGCCGGGACCGCTGGTCACTGTCCAGCCCCGCCAGCATGCCGAGCAGCTGCTGTGCGCCGGCCCGGTAGACCTCTGCGTCGCCGCTGACCTCGACGATCAGCGGCACGAGATCGATGTAGACGCCGTCGAGGACCCGCGGCAGGTCAGCGGGGTCGATCGCCCCTCGACCGGAATCTGCACGGCCCAGGCGCAGCGACAGCGCACTCACGCCCTCGGTCAGTCCGAGCAGGATCGCACCGTTGACCTGATCGGTGCTCGACGCCTCGGCGGGGAATCCCTCGGCGACCTTCCAGCCCGACTTGACGTCCCGCAGGGCGTCACCGCCACGCACGAAGGGCCAGCGGCCCGGCAGCGCGGGTTCGGGTAGTTCGTCGGCGCCGGTGTACAGCGGGCGGATCGGGAAGCCTTCGTAGGTGTCGGAGTCGAGCGCCCGCTCCGGCTCGGCACCCAGCTCGGCCGGGTCGCGGCGGCTGCCCTTGGCCAGCACACCCGCTACCGCAGAACGCCATCGGTCGACATCGCCCGTTGTCTGCACAGCCTTCAGGCTAAATGATGTCCGTCACGTCGGTGCCGCGAGGTGATCGTGGTCGTACCTCTAGGGTGGAAAGCCGTGAAACCCGTCGTCAGCGCGCTGCGCACCGTGCCGGCGACCCTGCGCGCCACCCTGCGTACGGTGCCCCGGACCCGGCTGCTCGCCATGGTCGGCACCACTGTGATTCTCGTCGCAGTCGTGGTGCTGGTTCCGCTGCCCACCGCGCTTCAGCTGCGCGACTGGGCCACCTCGCTGGGCGCCTGGTTCCCGCTGGCGTTCCTGGCCGCCCACGTCGTCGTGACGGTGTTCCCGTTCCCCCGAACGGCCTTCACCCTCGCGGCGGGTCTGCTGTTCGGGCCGTATCTCGGCATTCCCATCGCCGTCGTCGCGAGCACGCTCAGCGCGATCCTCGCGGTGCTGCTGGTGCGGGCCGCGGGCTGGCAGCTCAGCCGGCTGGTCAGCCACCCCAAGGTCGACGCGCTCGACGCCCGGCTGCGCACACGCGGATGGGTCGCCGTGATGGCCATGCGGCTGATCCCGGCCGTGCCGTTCTCGGTGCTGAACTACGCGGCGGGCGCGTCGGCGGTGCGGTTACTGCCGTACACGCTGGCCACCATCGCGGGCCTGCTGCCCGGCACCGCCGCGGTCGTCATCCTCGGCGACGCGCTGACGGGTAATGTCAGCCCGCTGCTGTTCGTGGTGTCGCTGTGCACCGCCGCACTGGGCGTGGCGGGTCTCAGCCTCGAGGTCCGTGCCCACCGCCGCGCTGCGGCGGCCCCTGCACCGTCATCGCCCCGAACAACCCCAGCAGCGACGACGCCGCCAGCAGCCCCGGACTCCAGTCCTTTGCCCTGATGTGAGCACCGACGGCGAGCGTGAAGTACACGGTCAGCATGAACGTCGTCAGGCGCGCCAGCGCCGGGAACCGGTACACCGACACCAGCCCCACCGCCGAGGCGGCCTTGACGATCGGCAGCAGCGGTCGCACGTTCTCGGGCAGGCCCACGGCGTCGAGCGCCGCACGGACCGGCGCGATGGGCCCGATGCAGGCCACCGCGTCGCCGGCCTGCATCGCGGCCAGCACGGCGTAGGTGCGCCGCGCGTGCAGGACCGCCGCGAGCGTCATTGCTCGGGGGCGCCGTGCCGCGGCGCCGCCGGCTGCGTGTAATCGGTCGCGGGGGGCTGTGCCTGCTGGGACAGCGGCGGGTACTGCGGTCCGGCGCCGAGCGAACCCGCGACCGGGGTGCGTGCCTCGGCGACCGCCTGGGCCACCGCCTGCGCGATCTCGGGATCGGTCTGGGTGTTGAACCACTCGGCCACCTCGGCCGAGTCGTCCTCCGGTTTGGCCAGGTCGTCCTCCACCGGGGAGGGCTGATAACGGAACACACCGTCGTCACCGGGCGCGCCGAGCAGCTTCGTGAAACCCTGCAGCGCCGAACCGAAGTCGCTGGGCACCACCCAGACCTTGTTGGCCTCCCCCTTGGCCATCAACGGCAGTGTCTGCAGGTACTGGTAGGCCAGCAGTTCCGGGGTGGGCCGGCCCGCCTTGATCGCGGCGAACGTCTTCTCGATCGCCTTGGCCTGGCCCTGGGCCTGCAGGTACTGCGCGGCGCGTTCACCCTGGGCGCGCAGCATCCGGGACTGACGGTCGGCCTCGGCGGCCAGGATGGCCGCCTGCTTGGCGCCCTCGGCGGCCAGGATCTGGGCCTGCTTCTGGCCTTCGGCCTGCTTGATCGACGCTTCCCGGTTGCCCTCGGCGGTCAGGATCATCGCGCGCTTCTCGCGGTCGGCGCGCATCTGCTTTTCCATCGAGTCCTGGATCGACGGCGGCGGATCGATGCTGCGTAGTTCGACACGGGCCACGCGCAGCCCCCACCGGCCGGTCGCCTCGTCGAGCACGCCGCGCAGCTGCCCGTTGATCGAGTCGCGGGATGTCAGCGTCTGCTCCAGCGTCATGCCGCCGACGACATTGCGCAGCGTGGTGGTCGTGAGCTGTTCGACGCCGACGATGTAGTTGCTGATCTGGTAGACGGCGGCCTGCGGGTTGGTGACCTGGAAGTACACCACCGTGTCGATGTTGACCGTCAGGTTGTCCTCGGTGATCACCGGCTGCGGCGGGAACGACACCACCCGCTCGCGCAGGTCGACGCGGGCGCGGATCTTGTCGACGAAGGGCAGCAGTAGCGTCAGCTGGCCGGACACGGTCTTGCTGTAGCGGCCCAGCCGTTCGATCACCGCGGCCTCGGCCTGCGGGATCAGCGCGACCGACTTCGCGACGATGATGATCGCGAACACCACGAGCACGCCCAGCAGGATCAGTCCTGCGACGGCACCTTCCACCCCGAACTCCTCTCAGGCGATCTTGGAGACGACCGCGGTGGCGCCGTCGATGTGCACGACGGTCACCTGGTCACCAGGTTCGTAGACATCGTCGTCGTTGAACGGGCGCGCCGTCCAGACTTCCCCGGCCAGTTTCACCTGGCCGGCATCCCGGGCGACGCGATCGAGGACCAGGGCGCTCTTGCCTTCCAGCGCCTTGACCGGCTCGGGCAGACCGGTTCCCGAGTGCATGCGCCGGCGCAGCGCAGGCCGGACTCCGACCAGCAGCAGCACCGACACGACCAGGAAGACCAGTCCGTCGGCCCACACCGGCCAGTCCAGCAGCCAACTCGACCCCGCAGCAGCCAATGCCCCACCGCTGAGCATCAGCAGGAACAGATCACCCGTCAGCGCCTCGGCACCGGCCAGAGCCAGCGCTGCGATCAGCCAGATCAGCGGGACGGGCATGGCACAAGCCTATCGCGCGACCCGCCTGCGAAGCGGCTAACAACTACACTGCGCGATCATGTGGTGTCCCAGTGCAACGCTGTCGGTGTGGGTGAACTCCTGGCTGGCCGGCGTGGCCGCGCCCGACGACGTGTTGGACGCGTTATCCCAATGGACGCAATCGCATTCGGTCACCGCCTACGATTCCACGGCAGCTGAGCGGACCGGGCTGCCGTGGCCGGACCTGGACAACGCGGGCGCGATGTCGCTGCTGCAGACGATGCGGACGGTGGCGCGGTCGGCGAGCGTACAGCCCGCGATCGCCCTGGCCCTGCCGGTGCCCGGGGATGTCCGCGGCCTGCCGCCGGCCACACAGTTCGGTAGGGATGCCGTCGCCGCGGGCGAGGCGATCATCGTCGGTGACGCGAGGGCCGGGATCGGCATGGTGCCCGATTTCGAGTACCCCGACGAGGATCCACACGACTACTCCGTGGACGACGACGAGTTCGAACCGGAACTGTCCGGCCTGTCGTGGACCGTCTACTCGGTCGACACGATCGCGATGAGCGCACACCACGACCTGGGTGAGGCCGAGTACGCGCTCCGCGACGCCGTCCGTTCGGCCGCCGACGCTCTCGTGGCGCTGCGGGCCGGGGCGACCGGCGCCGACGTCGGCGACCCGCGCCGGCTCGTCGAGCAGGTACTGGAATCCACACGGGCGCACCGCATTCCGGACCACGCGCCCACCCGCGCAGTGCGGGTGCTGGAGAACGCGGCACACGTCGATGCCATCATCACGGTGAGTTCGGGGCTGCTGCCGATCGGGCAGAGTTCCTCGGAGGTGCAGTTGGCCACCGATGCGCTGCGGCCGCTGACCGCGGTGGTCCGCTCGGCGCGGCTGGCCGCCGTCGAGGCCATCCTGCACTCCGCCTGGCGACAGTGAAACCGGCTAGGAGCTGCAATTCGGGGTGCACAGCGCGCCGTTGACGGTGCACCCGTACCCCGGCACGGGGTCCGGCCCGTCGGCGCGTGCCGCCGGCAGCTCGCGGACGAGTTCGTCCATCAGGTCCACGGCCAGCCGCGCGAACCGCGGGCTGCTGTTGGGGGTCGTGGCCCGCGCCAGTGCGATGCCGGCAGCCTCGGCCTGCTCCGCCAGCTCGCTGTCGAGATCCCAGACGACTTCGATGTGGTCGGCGACGAAGCCGACCGGGCACACGATCACGGCTTTCGTGCCGGCCGCCGCGAGTGCGTCGAGGTGATCGCCGACGTCGGGTTCGAGCCACGGCACCTGGGGCGGACCCGACCGCGACTGCCACACCTGATCGAAATCGGCATAGCCGGCGGCGGCCGCGACCAAACGCGACGTGTAGCCGACCTGACGTTCGTAGAGATCCGGTCCGCACCGGTTGGCCGCCCGCACCGGGATCGAGTGCGCGGTGAACACCAGACGCGCGCCTGCCCGCAACTCGTCGGGCAGTGTCGCGGCGGCGTCGCGGATCGCGTCGGCGAACATCTCGATGAGCAGCGGGTGATCGAAGTACTGCCGCAACTTCGTCAGCTGCGGCGCCTCGGGACCTGCCGCGGCGCGGGCGCGCACGATGTCTTCCTGATACTGCGTGCAGCCGGAGTACCCGCCCCACGCGGAGGTCGAGAACACCGCGGCGCGACGAATTCCGTTGTCGCGCATCTGCGCAACGGTGTCCTCCAGGTAGGGCTCCCAGTTGCGGTTACCGAAGTAGACCGGGATCTCGGTGCCGCGCCGCGCCAATTCGGCTTCGATCGCGGTGATCAGGTCGCGGTTGATGCCGTTGATCGGCGACACGCCGCCGAAGTGCAGGTAGTGCTCGGCGACGCTGGCCAGCCGCTCCTTCGGGATGCCACGGCCCCGAGTCACGTTCTCCAGGAACGGCATCACCTGCTCGGGTCCTTCGGGACCCCCGAAGGACAGCAGGACCAGCGCGTCGAAGGGGTGCGTGCTCACAACAGCTGGGTGCTCGCCCCGCCGTCGGCGAAGATGATCGTGCCCGTCGTCGCCGGCAGCCAGTCCGACAGCAGCGCGCACACCGTCTTGGCGACGGGGGTGGGGTCCTTCATGTTCCAGCCCAGCGGAGCGCGCTGATCCCAGCCCTCTTCAAGAAGCTGCATCTGCGCACCCGCTTCCTCGCCGAGCGCGCCACCGACGATGGCGCTCATCGCGAGGGTCCGGATGGGGCCTGCCGCAACGAGATTGGAGCGCACGCCGACCTTGCCGGCCTCGCGAGCGACGAAGCGATTCACCGACTCCAGCGCGCTCTTGGCGACCGTCATCCAGTTGTAGGCGGGCATCGCGCGGGTCGGGTCGAAGTCCATGCCGACGATGCCGCCGCCCGGGTTCATGATCGGCAGCACGGCCTTGGCCAGCGACGCGTAGGAGTAGGCAGAGATGTGGATGCCCTTGGCGACGTCCTCGTACGGCGCGTCGAAGAACGGGTTGATCCCCATACCGGTCTGCGGCATGAAACCGATCGAGTGCACCACGCCGTCGATCTTGTTGCCCTCGCCGATCTCGGCGGTGATGCGATCGGCGAGCGTGTCCAGGTGCTCCTGATTCTGGACGTCGAGCTCGATCAGCGGCGCCGGGTTCGGCAGGCGGTCGGCGATGCGGCGGATCAGCTTCATCCGGTCGAACCCGGTGAGCACCAGTTCTGCGCCCGCCTCCTGGGCGACCTTGGCGATGTAGAACGCGATCGAGCTGTCGGTGATGATCCCGGTGACGAGGATCCGTTTGCCCTCTAGTAGTCCTGCCATGATGTTTTCCTCTTCTGCTCTAGTGGCCCATGCCCATGCCGCCGTCGACGGGGATGACCGCGCCGGCGATGTAGCTTGCGTCTTCTGACGCCAGGAAGCTGACCGCGCCGGCGACCTCGGCGGCGGTGCCGATCCGCTTGGCCGGGACGAACTCCAGCGCGCCCTTCTGAATCCGTTCGTCGAGCGCGCGGGTCATGTCGGTGTCGATGTAGCCGGGCGCGACGACGTTGGCCGTGACCCCGGCCTTGGACAGCTCGCGCGAGATCGACCGGGCCATCCCGATCAGGCCCGCTTTGGCGGCCGCGTAGTTGGCCTGGTTGCCGATCCCCCACATCCCCGACACCGAGCCGATGAAGATGATGCGGCCGAATCTGTTGCGCTGCATGCTTCGCGACGCGCGCTGCACCACCCGGAACGCTCCGGTCAGGTTCGCGTCGATGACTTCGGTGAACCGGTCCTCGGTCATCCGCATCAGGAACGCGTCCTTGGAGATGCCGGCATTGGAGACCAGGACCTCGACGGGTCCCTGATGCTCTTCGACCTCGGTGAAGGCCCGGTCGACGGCCGCGCTGTCGGTGACGTCGCACTCAACGCCGAACAGCCCGTCGGGGGCGCCGGACCCGCGGTGGGTGACCGCGACCTTGTGCCCGTCGGCGGCCAACCGCTGCGCGATGGCCAGTCCGATGCCGCGATTGCCGCCGGTCACCAGCACCGAGCGGGAGACGAAGGCGGGCCGGCCGACGTCGGCGCCAGTGTCGCTCGTGTCGCTCACCTGTTCGCTCCTGGGGTGCTCACCATGATCGTCAACCTAGTGCCTGGCCGTGGTGACGCCGAAATCGGCCTCAGCGTCAGAGCGGCATCCTGCGGTTGATCAGCAGCGCGCACAGAGCAGCAGCGGCCGCCAGCACAGTGCCCAGTCGCAACCAGCCCGCCGACGCGTCGCCGCGGGTGGTTTCGTATCCGATCTGCTCCTGCAGCGTCGTGTACACGGTGTTCAGTTCTTCGAGGTTGGACGCGGTGTAGGGGTCACCGCCCGACAGCGACGCGATCTTCTTGAGCATCGAGTCGTCGACGGGGACGTCGACGCGCTCGCCGTTGACCTCGACCGAACCGGTGGGCGTGCCGAACGCGATCGTGGAGATCGGCACGCCCTGGTCCTTGGCGGCGCGGGCGGCGGTGTAGGCGCCCTTCGGGTTGTCCGGGTTCGCCGGCACGGTCTCCTTGCCGTCGGAGAACAGCACGATGTGGGCCGGCGGCGGGGTGTCACCGCCGCCGATCACGGCGCCGACGGTGTTGATCGACGTGAGCGCGGTGAGGATGGCCTCTCCGGTCGCGGTCCGGTCGGCGACCTGCAGGCTGTCGATCGCCCGCTTGCTCGTGTCCCGGTTGGTGGTGGGTGAGACCAGCACCGTCGCGGTGCCCGCGTAGGAGATCACGCCGAGGTTGATGCCCGGTGTGATCTCGTCGACGAACTTCTTCGACGCCGCCTGCGCTGCGGCCAGCCGCGTGGGTTCGACGTCGTTGGCCATCATCGACTGCGAGACGTCGATGACGAGCATGACCACGGCCCGGTTGCGCGGGATGCGTTCGTCCTGGGTGGGGCCCGCCAGCGCGATCGCGAACACCAGCAGTGCGACGCCCATCAGCGCGGGCGCCACGTGCCGCCGGCGGCCGAGGCGCCGGGGGCTCACGCTGTCGAGCAGGTCGGTGTTGGCGAATTGCTGCAGCCGTTTGCGCGCCGAGATCTGCATCCGCACGTACACCGCGACCAAGGCGACGGCGATGACCAGGAACGCCGCCAGCCACCAGGGATGCTGGAAGCCGGTCAGCGACAGGGGGCCCACCAGGGGAAGGGTCATCCGGGCAGCCTCCGGTTCAGCATCAGCGCCGCGAGCGCCGCGCCGGCCAGGATCAACGCGCCGATGCGCAGCCACCCGACGCTGGCGTCGCCCTTGACGGTCTCGTAGCCGATCTGTTCCTGCAGGTTCGTGAAGACGCCCTTGAGCTGCTCCAGCGTCGACGCGGTGTAGGAGTCGCCCCCGGACAGTTCACCGATCTTGGCCAGCATCTCGTCGTCGACCGGGACGGGCTGGCGTTGATCGTTGATCTCGACGTAGCCATAGGGCGTGCCGAACGACACCGTTGAGATCGGTATCCCCTGGTCCTTGGCCGTGCGGGCTGCCGTGTAGGCACCCTTGGGCGCGTCGGGGTTGGACGGCACGGTCTCCTTGCCGTCCGACATCAGCACGATCCGCGCGGGGGGCGGACCGTCGCCGCCACCCAGCACCGCGCCGACGGTCGCGATGGCCTGCAGGGCGGTGAAGATGCCTTCGCCGGTGGCGGTGCGGTCGGCGAGCTGCAGCCGGTCGATCGCGCTCTTGCTCGCCTCCCGGTTGACGGTCGGTGACACGAGCACCGTCGCGGTACCCGCGTAGGCGATCAGGCCGAGATTGATCCCGGGGGTGAGCTGGTCGGCGAACTGCTTGGCCGCTTCCTGGGCGGCGATGAGGCGGCTGGGTGCGACGTCTGTCGCACGCATCGACTGCGACACGTCGATGACCAGCATGACCACTGCGCGGTTGCGGGGAATGCGCACGTCGTGGGTCGGCGCGGCCATCGCGGTGGTGAAGGACACCAGCGCGAGCACGAGCAGGATCGCGGGCAGATGGCGCCACCGCCGCGGCTTGGCCGGCGCCACGGCCTCGAGGAGCTCCATGTTCGCGAATCGCAGCATGCGCCGCTGCCGCCGGCGCTGGGCCACGACGTAGTACGCGACGAGCGCGACCACCACGATCAGGAACAGGAAGAACCACGGGTGCTTGAAGCCCGACAGCGAGATCGGGCCGAGCAGGGGCAGAGTCATACGAGGCGGATCTTTCGGTCTTCTCGGCTCGCGCTCACCGCGCTGCGAGTGCGCCGCGGCGCCGGCTCGCGACGAACCGCACGACGTCGGCGATCCAGTCGCGGTCGGTGCGCAGGCTCAGCAGCGGCGCGTCGCAGCGGCGCAGGGTGCGTGCGACGTCGGCGCGGTGCGCTGCGGCGGCTCTCTCGAAGTCGGCGCGGAGCTGCTCGTCGATGGTGAATTCGCGGGTGCGGCCGGTCTCGGCATCCTGGAGCACCACGTCGCCGACGGGCGGGAGTTCCACGTCGCGCGGATCGAGGATCTCCACACCGAGCACTTCGTGACGCCCCGCGATGGCGCGCAACGGTCGCATCCAGTTGATCGGTCCGAGGAAGTCGCTGATGATCACGGCCATGCCGCGTCGGCGCTCGGGGCGGCGCAGCGCGTCGATGGCGGCCGCGAGGTCACCGCGGACCCCGACCGGGGCGCGCGGCGTGGTCGCGATCGCGCGCAACAACTCCTGCTCGTGCATGCGGCCGGACAGCGCGGGCACCCGGCGCACGGTGTCGCCGTTGCTGATGACCGCGCCGAGCCGGTTGCCCCCGCCGCTGTTGAGGAACGCGATCGCCGCCGCGGCCGCGACCGCGAGGTCGCGTTTCTCGCACCCGGTGGTGCCGAAGTCCAGGCTGGCCGACACGTCGACCACCAGCCACGTCTCCAGCTCGCGGTCGGCGATCATCTGACGGACGTGCGGTTGGGTCGTCCTGGCCGTCACCGACCAGTCCATGCGGCGCACGTCGTCGCCCGGCTGGTAGATGCGCGACTCCCCCGGCTCGGAGCCCGGCCCGGGCAGCAGGCCGAGGTGATCGCCGTGGAGCACGCCGTCGAGTTTGCGGCGCACCGTGAGTTCGAGCTTGCGCAGCGCAGCCGTCAGCGCCGGATCGCGGATCTCTCCGCGCTGCAGTGACGGCAGGTCGACGGTGCGGCCGGCGCCGGAGTGGCCGGACGGCCGAGAAGACGCAGAAGAAGCCACCAGGTCAGCGGCCGTTCGCCGCGGCGGCCGCGGCCGGGACCACCGGCCCGACCGCATGGCCCTGCTGCGGGATGGCGTTGACCTGCGGCAGTGCCACCGTCTGCAGGATGCGGTTGACGACGGTCTCGGCGGAGATCTCGTCGGCGAGCGCGTCGTAGGTGAGCACGAGGCGGTGCCGCAGCACGTCGGGAATGACCTCGACGACATCCTGTGGGATCACGTAGTCGCGGCCGCGGACCAGGGCCAGGGCGCGCGACGCGGCGATGATGCCCAGCGACGCACGCGGGGAGGCGCCGTAGGCGATCCACGCCTTGGCGTCGGGCATGCCGAACTTCTCCGGCTCACGCGTCGCGGTGACGATGCGCACGACGTAGTCGACCAGCGCGTGGTGGACGAAGTTGTTGGCCGCGACGTCCTGCAGGCGCAGCAGGTCGCCGGTGTTGAGGATCGTCTTGGGCTCCGGCGGCTTCACGCCCATCCGGTAGATGATCTCGCGCTCCTCCTCCGGGGAGGGGTAGTCGACGTTGAGCTTGAACAGGAAGCGGTCGCGCTGCGCTTCGGGCAGCTGGTAGACGCCCTCCTGTTCGATGGGGTTCTGGGTCGCCATGACCAGGAACGGGCTGGGCAGCGGGAAGGTCTTGCCGCCGATGGAGATCTTGCGCTCGGCCATGATCTCGAGCAGCGCGGACTGCACCTTGGCCGGCGCGCGGTTGATCTCGTCGGCGAGCAGGAAGTTGACCACGACCGGGCCGAGTTCGATGTCGAACTCCTCCTTGCCCGCGCGGTAGATGCGGGTACCGACGATGTCGGTGGGCACCAGGTCGGGGGTGAACTGGATGCGGGCGAACGTGCCGCCGACGACCTTGGCGAACGTCTCGACCGCCAGCGTCTTGGCCACGCCGGGCACACCTTCGAGCAGCACGTGCCCCTTGGCCAGCAGGCCGACGAGCATGCGCTCGACGAGCTGGTCCTGACCGACGATGATGCGCTTGACCTCGAAGATCGCCCGCTCCAGCGTGTGCACCTCGGCTTGCAGGCCACCGTTGGGCGGTGCCGACGGGGCGGGAGCGGCGTGCGCGCCCGCGGAGTAGCCGGGGCTCTGGGCTGGTCCGGGGAATCCTCCAGAGCCCTGCTGCGGCCCACTCGGTGAGGTCATCGACATTCCTTCCACATGCGCGTAGCTGCTGGTCTGTGCGGCGCACACCTCGAGTTGTGCGGGCACCGTCACGACACCCGCCGTCAACTATTCCAGGCGGGTTCAGATCCGTCGACGCCGCCCGAATTAACTCAGCCGCTACTCAGGATTCGATGATGCGCGCCGCGTAGGGCTGCAGGCCCGAGGTGCGTACCGGGCTGACCGTGACTTTGCCGGCACTGCCCGACGCCTCGAGCATCCGGCCCCCGCCGAGGTACATGGCGACGTGCTGGCTGCCGCCCGGACCCCAGAACAGCAGGTCACCGCGTTTGGCTTGCGCGACGGGCACCTTGCGGCCGGTGTTGTACTGGTCGCCGGAGTATTTCGGGATCAGCACCCCGACCCCGGCGTAGGAGAACTGGGTGAGTCCGGAGCAGTCGAAGCCGACGGTGTTGGCGCCGGACTCGATACCGCGGCTCGGCCCGTTGGGCTTGCCGCCTCCCCAGGAGTAGGGCACCCCCATCTGGCTGCCGCCGCGGCGGATCACGTACTCGATGGCCGCGGGTCCGCGCACCAGCCCGGGTGCGACGCCGGTCGGGTCGGCGGGCGCCAGCCCGATGCTCTGCAGGAACTTGTGCCCGAGGTCCATCGTGATCTGGGTGGCCTGCGCCGTCGCGGCCAGCGACGCGTTGGCGATCGCCAACGGGTCACCGGGTGCGCCTGCGCTGAGGATCTTGGGCAGCGTCGGATCCCATTGGCCGGCTTCGGGTTGCGCGGCGGCCGGGGTGGCGGCTCCGATCGCCACGGCGATCGCCACCGACAGCGTGGACAGCGCCAGGGAGATGCGTCGCAGGGCGATCACCACTCGATCATTCGGGTGACGTAGGGCGTCATACCGCTGGTGCGCACCGGCGAGATCTTCACCACCGACCCGGTGTACGGCGCCTCGAGCATCTGCCCGTCGCCGAGGTACATCGCGACGTGCTGGCTGGCGTTGGGGCCGTAGAAGATCATGTCGCCGCGGCGCATCTGCGACGACGGCACCTTGCGGCCGGCGTTGTACTGCGACCCCGAGTAGTGGTCGAGCTTGATGCCGACGCCGGCGAACATGTAGAGCATCAGGCCCGAGCAGTCGAAGCCGACGGTGCCCGCCCCGGAGTCGATCCCGCGGCTGGGACCCGAGGCGTTGCCGCCGCCCCAGGAGTACGGCACGCCCATCTGCGACATGCCGCGCTTGATGACGTACTCGGTGGCCTGCCGGCCGTACACCACCGGGATCGCGCCGTTGGTGATGCCGGTCGGGGTGGGCAGCAGGCCGATGCTCTGCAGGAACCTGCGGCCGAGGTCCTGGGTCACCTGCAGGGAGGTGGTGATGATCTTCAGGACGGCGTTGATGATCTGCACCGGATCGCCGCTGACGAAGGCGCTCGGAATCTGGGGCAGCGTCATGTCCCAGGCGGTGTTGCGATTGCCGGTGCTCGGGTCGACGTCCCAGTCGGGGTTGACGCCCGACGGGGCCGGCTTGGCGCCCGGGCCGGCCGGCGCGGCCGCCCCGCCGGAACGACCGGCCGACTGCCCGGTGGACGCCGAAAGAGACTGCGCTGCCTGCAGTTTGGTCTGAGCTTCGGCCCGTTCGGCGGTGAGCCGGTCGAGATCTACCTGCTGCGCCTTGAACGTCTGCTGGGCGTTGGTCAGTGCATCCACCGCGCTCTGCTGGCTCGTCTCGGCCGCCTTGACGGCGGCATCGGCCTGCTGCTTGGCCAGGCGGGCGGTCGACTCGCGGTTGACCTGCTCGGTGCGTGCGCGCGCCAGATCGGACATCACCTTCTGCGTGGACAGCGACAGCGCCTGACCGGTGGCCGCGGTATCGAGGATGTCGACGGGATCCTTGGCGGTGAGGTACGAGCTCGACGGCCCGTGCACGTACATGGCGGCGGCGAACTGGTCGAACCTGTCCTGGGCGGCCGCGATCGCCGCGTCGGCGTCCTTGACGCTCTGCGCGCTGGCGTCGACGTCCTGCTGGGCCGCCGTGGCCTTGTCGCGCGCGGTCTGCACGTCGAGGATCGCCTTGTTGACGCTCTCCTGCTGGGACTGGATCGCGGCGCCGAGATCCTGCAGCTTCTGGTTGACGTTGGCGACCTCGCTCACCAGCTCCGCGAGATTGTCACCGGGCGTCGCGTGGGCCAGCTGCGGTGTCGTGAGCACCATGCCGAACGCGAGCGATACGGCGCACAACCGGGTGGCGGGCGCGCCGCCAAGGGGGCGTCTCATTCGACTCAGGTCTCCTCAGGCTCCGCGCAGAAGTCACATCAAGCACAACTGCAACTACAGGCACCGATTGCACCGTACGTCACATCTGACGCTAAAGAAACTTTAGTCACGAATTACAACAATGTAATTGCAATTGCCGTTATCGAACGGTGATGTTTCTATTCGCGCATCGCGCGGCAATTACTTAATCGGCGCTGGTGAACGCTGCGCTGGAGCTGGTTGACCGTTTGCTCCATTTCTGCAGAGCACGGGTGGCGACGGCGCCGATCAGCACCAGAAAAACGAGCGCAATCGTGAATGCAGTCCAGGGAAAGAGCGGGGTGGTCAACTCGCCCACGAAATTCTTCGTCGACTGGACCGGATCCCCCGTGCGGGCGATGTCCTGGCCGGCCTCCAGCGTCGCGCGATCGAAGCGGGTGCTGAAGGTGCCGGCGAACGACGGACTGAGCGCGAGCACGGTCGAACCCGGATGGGCCGCCCCCACCTCGGTGGCGATGTCGCGCAATGGCGTGTCGATCGGCGGGTTCTCGGCGATGACGACGACTTTGAGATCGATCCCCTGCTGCTGGGCCTGCGCGACGATGTCGCGCAGCGCCGGCACCTCGGCCTGATCGGCGGGCGGCACGCTGATGCCGTCGTCGGCGACGTCGGCCTGCACCTGATCCATGTCGATGGACGGCGGAATGTACGCCGGCAGAAACGGCAGCACGTGCGGTCCGGTCACACGAGCACCGTAGCCGAATGGCCGGTACGCGCCCAGGGTGGCGTGCCGGGCCCCGGACGACAAGACTGGGCACCACCCTGGGATTACATACAGGACAAGCGTACTGTTAGGGTGACAAGCGCCGACGACACAGCCCGTCGCGGCGATGATTCAAGCCGGGAGTTGATGTGAGCAGCAAGAATTCATCCGTGAACTCGTTCGGAGCCAAGGACACGCTCGAGGTCGGGGACAGCAGCTACGAGATCTACCGTCTGGACGCGGTGCCGGGCACCGAGAAACTTCCCTACAGCCTCAAGGTGCTCGCCGAGAACCTCCTGCGCACCGAAGACGGCGCCAACATCACCAAGGACCACATCGAGGCGATCGCGAACTGGGATCCGTCCGCCGATCCGAGCATCGAGATCCAGTTCACCCCCGCCCGCGTGATCATGCAGGACTTCACCGGCGTGCCGTGCATCGTCGACCTCGCCACCATGCGCGAGGCGGTCGGCGCCCTCGGCGGAGACCCGCAGAAGGTGAACCCGCTGGCCCCGGCCGACCTGGTGATCGACCACTCGGTGATCGCCGACCTGTTCGGCCGGCCCGACGCCTTCGAGCGCAACGTCGAGATCGAGTACGAGCGCAACGGTGAGCGCTATCAGTTCCTGCGCTGGGGCCAGGGCGCGTTCGACGACTTCAAGGTCGTCCCGCCCGGCACCGGCATCGTGCACCAGGTCAACATCGAATACCTGGCCAGCGTCGTGATGGATCGTGATGGGGTCGCCTACCCCGACACCTGCGTGGGCACCGACAGCCACACCACGATGGAGAACGGGCTGGGCGTGCTCGGCTGGGGCGTCGGCGGCATCGAAGCCGAGGCCGCGATGCTGGGCCAGCCCGTGTCGATGCTGATCCCCCGCGTCGTCGGCTTCAAGCTGACCGGTGAGCGCCGCCCGGGCGTGACCGCCACCGACGTCGTGCTCACCGTCACCGAGATGCTGCGCAAGCACGGCGTGGTCGGCAAGTTCGTCGAGTTCTACGGCAATGGTGTCGCCGAGGTGCCGCTCGCCAACCGCGCCACGCTGGGCAACATGAGCCCCGAATTCGGTTCCACCGCAGCCATTTTCCCGATCGACGGGGTCACGATCGACTACCTGCGGATGACCGGCCGCAGCGATCAGCAGCTCGCCCTGGTGGAGGCCTACGCCAAGGCGCAGGGCATGTGGCACGACCCGAGCCGCGAGCCGAAGTTCTCCGAGTACCTCGAGCTCGACCTGGCCGACGTGGTGCCCTCGATCGCGGGTCCGAAGCGTCCGCAGGACCGCATCGCGCTCGACGACGCGAAGTCCGCGTTCCGCAAGGACATCCACAACTACGTCGAGAATGGGAACAGCCCCGCCCATTCCAACGTCGACGAAGCGGTCGAGGAGACGTTCCCGGGCAGTGACCCGGTGTCCCTGTCCTTCGCCGAGGAAGATGCGGTCGACGCGACGCCGTCGGCAGCCAACGGTGCCGAAGGCCGGCCGACCAACCCGATCACGGTGCGCTCCGAGGAGCGCGGGGACTGCGTGCTCGACCACGGCGCCGTCGTCATCGCCGCGATCACGTCGTGCACCAACACCTCCAACCCGGAGGTGATGCTGGGCGCCGCACTGCTGGCCAAGAACGCCGTCGACAAGGGCCTGACCACCAAGCCGTGGGTGAAGACCACGATGGCTCCCGGCTCGCAGGTCGTCACCGACTACTACGACAAGGCCGGCCTGTGGCCCTATCTGGAGAAGCTCGGCTTCTTCCTCGTGGGCTACGGCTGCACCACGTGCATCGGCAACAGCGGCCCGCTGCCCGAGGAGATCAGCAAGGCGATCAACGACAACGACCTGTCGGTGACCGCGGTGCTCTCGGGTAACCGCAACTTCGAAGGCCGCATCAACCCCGACGTCAAGATGAACTACCTGGCGTCCCCGCCGCTGGTCATCGCCTACGCGCTCGCGGGCAGCATGGACTTCGACTTCAACTCCGATCCCCTGGGCACGGACACCGACGGCAACGACGTCTTCCTGAAGGACATCTGGCCCAGCCAGAAGGACATCGACACCACCATCGCCGAGGCGATCAACACCGAGATGTTCGTCAAGAACTACTCCGATGTGTTCAAGGGCGACGAGCGGTGGCGCAACCTGCCGACCCCGAGCGGCAACACCTTCGAGTGGGACGAGGACTCGACGTACGTGCGCAAGCCTCCGTACTTCGACGGAATGCCCGCCGAGCCGGAGCCGGTCACCGACATCCACGGCGCCAGAGTGCTTGCGTTGCTGGGCGACTCGGTCACCACCGACCACATCTCACCGGCCAGCAGCATCAAGCCGGGCACGCCGGCTGCGCAGTACCTCGATGCACACGGTGTGGAGAAGAAGGACTACAACTCCTACGGATCGCGCCGCGGCAACCACGAGGTCATGATCCGTGGCACGTTCGCCAACATCCGGCTGCGCAACCAGCTCCTCGACGACGTGTCGGGCGGCTACACGCGCGACTTCACCAAGGGCGGCGAGCAGGCGTTCATCTACGACGCCGCGCAGAACTACGCCGCGCAGGACATCCCGCTGGTGGTGCTCGGCGGCAAGGAGTACGGCTCCGGCAGCTCGCGCGACTGGGCGGCCAAGGGCACGCGCCTGCTGGGCGTTCGGGTGGTCATCGCCGAATCGTTCGAGCGCATCCACCGCTCGAACCTGATCGGGATGGGCGTGATCCCGCTGCAGTTCCCCGAGGGTGAATCGGCGGCGTCACTGAAGCTCGACGGCACCGAGACGTTCGACGTCACCGGCATCGAGGAGCTCAACGAGGGCAAGACGCCGAAGACGGTGCACGTCAAGGCAACCAAGGACGGCGGCGACGCGATCGAGTTCGACGCGGTGGTGCGCATCGACACCCCCGGCGAGGCGGACTACTACCGCAACGGCGGCATCCTGCAGTACGTGCTGCGCAACATGCTGAAGTCGTAAGACGCATGCCGAGGGTGACCGACGATCATCTGGCGGCGCGCCGTCGCCAGATCCTCGACGGTGCCCGCCGGTGCTTCGCCGAGTACGGCTACGACCGTGCCACGGTGCGGCGGCTCGAGCAGACGATCGGGCTCTCGCGCGGCGCCATCTTCCATCACTTCCGCGACAAGGACACGCTGTTCTTCGAACTGGCGCGTGAGGACGCGGAGCGGATGGCCGAGGTGGCGGCGCGCGAGGGCTTGATCCAGGTGATGCGCGACATGTTGGCCGCGCCGGACCAATTCGATTGGCTGGCAACGCGACTGGAGATCGCGCGCAAACTCCGCAACGACCCGGCGTTCAGCCGGGGGTGGGCGGAGCGGTCAGCCGAACTGTCTGCGGCGACCACGGAGCGGTTGCGCCGTCAGAAACAGGCAGGCCGGCTGCGCGACGATGTGTCGGGTGAAGTTCTGCGCACCTATCTGGAATTGGTGCTCGACGGTCTGGTGGCGCGCCTGGCGTCCGGAGACGATCCGCAGCGGCTGGCCGCAGTGCTCGACGTCGTCGAGGCATCGGTGCGTCAGCAGTCGGGCCAGCGTTAACTCGCTCGCCTGCCGCGATGGTTGGGCCCGCCCCTGCTGCGCATCGTCGCGCCGCCTTCGCGCAGCATGCTGTGCACCGACCCGTACGAATGCCCGGTGGAGGCCACCAGCGTCCGGATGCTCGCACCGCCTTCGTAGGCGGTGCGCAGCTCGCTGATGAGCTGGTTTCTGTCCTTCTCGGTCTTCTTCATCGTCGCCCCTCCAGTGATCTGCGGCACACGCATACCCGGGCCTGGGGGGCTTGAATCTGACGATCAGGCCAGTTCTATGAGCTCCCGGTAATCGTCGGACCAGAAGTCCTCGGTCCCGTCGGGCAGCAACAGCACCCGCTGCGGATCCAGCGCCTCGGCGGCCCCCGGATCGTGGGTCACCAGCACCACCGAGCCCTCGTAGCTGCGCAGTGCGTCGAGAACCTGCTCGCGCGAGGCCGGGTCCAGGTTGTTGGTCGGTTCGTCGAGCAGCAGGACGTTCGCGGTGGAGGCCACGAGGCCGGCCAGCGCGAGCCGCGTCTTCTCACCGCCGGACAGCGTGCCGGCCGGCTGCTCGAGTTGCGGTCCGCTGAACATGAACGCGCCCAGCAGCCCGCGCAGATCCTGCTCACCGGTGTCCGGCGCAGCGTGGCGGATGTTCTCCCACACCGAGGCCATGTTGTCGAGGGTGTCGTGCTCCTGGGCGAAGTAGCCGATCTTTAGACCGTGGCCGGGCTCGAACCCGCCCGCGTCGGGTTTCTCCACGCCGGCGAGCAGCCGCAGCAGTGTGGTCTTGCCTGCGCCGTTGAGGCCGAGCACGACGACGCGCGACCCGCGGTCGATCGCCAGATCCAGCCCGGTGAAGATCTCCAGCGAACCGTAGGTCTTGGTCAGCCCCGTGGCGATGAGCGGCGTCTTCCCACAGGGGGCGGGCGTCGGGAACTTGATCCGGGCCACCTTGTCGGCCACCCGCTCGTCGTCGAGGCCGGCGAGCATCCGCTCGGCCCGCTTGAGCATGTTCTGGGCGGCGACGGCCTTGGTGGCCTTGGCGCCCATCTTCGCCGCCTGGGCGCGCAGCGCGCTGGCCTTCTTCTCGGCGTTGGCGCGCTCGCGGCGACGGCGCTGCTCGTCGGTCGCGCGGGCGTCGAGGTACTTCTGCCAGCCCATGTTGTAGACGTCGGCCTCGCCCCGGACCGCGTCGAGGAACCAGACCCTGTTGACGACGTCGGCGAGCAGGCCGACGTCGTGGCTGATCACGACCAGCCCGCCGGTGTGGTTCTGCAGGAACGAGCGCAGCCAGGTGATGGAGTCGGCGTCGAGGTGGTTGGTGGGCTCGTCGAGTAGCAGCGTCGTCGCCGAGCCCGAGCCGGTGTCGGAGGCGGCGAACAGGATGCGCGCGAGTTCGACGCGGCGGCGCTGACCGCCCGAGAGGGTGCGCAACGGCTGGGTCAGCACGCGGTCCGGAAGGCCGAGGCTGGCGCAGATCCGCCCGGCCTCGCTCTCGGCGGCGTATCCGCCGAGCGCAGCGAAGCGCTCCTCGAGTTCGCCGTATCGCCGCACCGCCTTGTCGCGGGCTTTGTCGTCGGCGACCTCGGCCATCAGCGCCTGCTGCTTCTCGAGGTCGGAGAGCAATGTGTCCAGGCCGCGCGCGGACAGCACCCGGTCGCGGGCCAGCTGGTCGAGGTCACCCTCTTTGGGGTCCTGCGGCAGGTAGCCGATCTCGCCGGTGCGGGTGACCGTGCCGGCGTAGGGCTCGCCTTCGCCGGCCAGGATGCGCATCGTGGTGGTCTTGCCTGCACCGTTGCGGCCGACCAGGCCGATCCGGTCGCCCGGCTGCACACGCAGCGCCGACCCCTCGATGGCGAGCAGCGTGCGTGCTCCGGCGCGGACCTCGAGGTCCGTTGCGGTGATCACGCTGAAGCTCCTGAATGTGAAATGGGCAGGGTGAGACCCCTGCCGCGATTGCCCTACCAGGCTAATGGCAGCGGCGGCCCTGCCGCCAATCGTTACTTGTCGTCGGTGAAAACCGCGGCGCGGTTTTCCTTGCGCGCGGCGACGGCTTCCTCGAAGTTGCTGGTCAGCAACCGGATGTAGAGCTGACCGAGCCCCTCGGCCTGCATGTGCGACTCCAGCGAGCCGGCGTCGAGGCCACTCCACAGCGTGCGCTTGGTCAGCTCGGTGCCGGGCCGGGAGAACGCCGCGATGCGTTCAGCGATGTCGAAGCAGGTGTCGAGCAACTCAGCGGGGGCCACCTGGCGGGACACCAGACCGATCCGCTCCGCCTCCTCGGCGGTGACATCGCGGCCGGTCAGCATGATCTCGAAGGCGCGTGACGACCCGATGGCCCGCGGCAGCAGGTAACTCAGACCCAGCTCGCTGGCCGTCAGCCCGTTGTTGATGCCCGCCGCCCGGAAGTACGCCTCGGAGGAGGCCACCCGGATGTCGGCGGCCAACGCCAGACACAACCCGCCGCCGATGGCGGCGCCGTTGACCGCGGCGATGACCGGTTGGTGCAGCTTGCGCATGCCCAGGATCACGTCGTCGAGCAGTTCCATCGAACGCAGCCCGAAGCTGGGCCGGGTGAGTCCGTCGACATGCGGCACCGAACCGGCGGATTTGTGGTCGGCACCGGAGGAGAACCCCCGCCCGGCACCGGTGAGAACGACGGCGCGGACGTCGTTGTCATGCGTGAGTTCGGCCAACACCGCCTTGAGCGGCACCATGACGTCGAACGCCATCGAGTTCATCCGCTCCGGCCGGTTCAGCGTCACCAGCGCGACGTGCGGGCGGGGACGGTCGAGAAGAACGAACGAAGCCACGCCAGCAGGGTAACCAGCGGGCCCGGTCCCGATCAGGCCTGGTTCTCGTCCTGGGCGGCCATCGCCGCATCGATGTCGAACTCCTTGACCTTCTGGATCAGGTCTTCGAGCGCCGCAGGCGGCAGTGCGCCCGCCTGGTTGAACACCAGCTTGCCCTTCTTGAAGGCCATCAGGGTCGGGATCGAGCGGATGTCCGCTGCGGCGGCCAACTGCTGCTCGGCCTCGGTGTCGACCTTGGCGTACACGACGTCGGGGTGCTTCTCCGAGGACGCCTTGAACGTCGGCGCGAAGGCGCGACACGGCCCGCACCAGGACGCCCAGAAATCGACCAGAACGATCTCGTTCTCGGTGATGGTGGCGTTGAACTCTTCGGCGGTGATGTCTTTCGTGGCCATGTTGACGTCAACGTCGGGCGCAGGGCCTGTGTTCCCCCGCGTCAGAGTTGGTAGGCGCGCACCCAGTCGACCTTCATCTCGGCGTTCATGGGCGCCGAGGCGCTCGGATCGCCCGTCCAGGGGTTGCCCACGGCGACGTTGAGGATCAGGTAGTGCTCCCACTCTCCGGAGAACGGGGTCCAGTCGCCGCCGCGCGCCTCGTACTGCGCCTTGGTCACCTGCCCCACCTCGACACCGTCGACCCGCCAGACGATCCGGTCGGAATACCAATCCATGCCGTAGGTGTGGAAACCGGCCGACAGGTCGACGCCCAGATCGGCGTCGATGCCGTCCATCTTCACGTCGGTGTTCTTGTTGCCCTTGGCCGGGCCGTGGATGTTGCCCGTCCAGGTGCGCCGCGAGGCGGGGGTGCCGAAACCGGGGATCTCCATGATGTCGATCTCGCCCTGTCGCGGCCAGTCGAACTCATGGCCTGGTTCGAGGCCGACGGTCCAGAACGCCGGGAGCAGACCGGAGTCCGGCGGCACCTGGATGCGGGCCTCCACGCGGGTGCCGGGGCCGATCGACTGCTTGCCGTAGGTGACGAGACGTGCCGAGGTGTAGTTGTAGGGCGCGCCGAGTCCGTCCGGCGCGCGCTCCCTGCGCACCTGGATGACCAGATTGCCGTCGGCGTCGACCGTGATGTTGTTGCCGTCGGTGTAGTACTGGTTCTCGCCGGCGGACTGCCCCCACCGCCCGGTCTGCGAGCTCCAGTACTTCAGCGCCTCCTCCCGACTGCTGAAGTTGGTCTCCCACAGCAGTTTCGGCTGCGAAGACCCCGGCGGCTGGCCGACGGGCGGAGGCGACGGCGGCTGCTGGCTGTTCAGGACGTCGGCGTAGATGTCCTGGCGGCGTACCAGCCACCGCTGCGCCTTGGCCGCCGACACCGGGATGTCGAGCCAGTCGGTGCCCATCCGCTTGCTGCGGATGCCTCTCGAATACAGCGAGTCCACGATCATGGACCCGACGGTGACGCGGGTGCTGGTCGCCGCGGCCAGCAGCACGGCATCTGGGGTGGTGCTGCTGGCGGATGCGCGGGCCGACGTGAGTGCCGCGGGAGCGACCGTGACCTCCTCGGTCGCTGTGGCGGTCTCGGATGCCGTGTCCGCCGCCGGGCGCTTCGTGGTGCGGGTCGGGCGCTCTGCCGCGGCTGCGGTGACCCGGTCGGCGCGGCGGGTGCGGTCCCGCCGCTGCGGGCGGCTGTCCTCCCCTGCCGTGTCGTCCCCGTCGGCACGCGGGCGATTCACGCGCCGCGGTAGGTCCGCGGGGCGCTCCTCGGAGTCGCGCGCCTGGCCACGCTTGGTGGCACGGAAGGGTGACGTCGACGCACGCCGTGGACCCGACTCGGCCGCAGCCGTCGACGTCCCGGCGCCGGGCGCCGAGACGGAGTGTGTCGTCGTGTCCTCAGGCGCGGCGGCAGCGGTGCCCGCGCCGGCCACGCCGGCCGCCATGAGCCCGGCGGCGACGATGCCACCGGCCAATAAATGTTTGCCATTGAGGGGCGACGGCCCCGGACGTTGCGTGGATTGCATCACCGAACTCATTTCTCTAGCCGAGACACTCAACGAAAGGCGAAGCAAAGTGAACACCTGAATTCGGTAATCGACAGCGAACGACAGAACTGTAAGTAGTCCCAGTTCAGAGCGTCTCGCTGATTGAATCCCCGGTGCTCAGCAAACGTTATACACAGCACATGCGGGAGTTGCACGCTTTCCCGACAATTTCTTGACCGGCCCCGAAGTGTCATATTCTCCGCACTGCGTACCATTCGCTGGAATGCATTTACAGCGCAAGTCACA
This sequence comes from Mycolicibacterium sp. 018/SC-01/001, assembly GCF_007096635.1. Taxonomy (GTDB): domain Bacteria; phylum Actinomycetota; class Actinomycetes; order Mycobacteriales; family Mycobacteriaceae; genus Mycobacterium. The sequence continues at coordinate 80,564 of NZ_VKAA01000007.1, read as the reverse complement.
TAGTTTGCCGAAGCGCACATGTTCCACTGATGTGCGTGGTCGGCGCCCCGTAGTCGGCGAATTTCTTCGTAGCCGCAATCACGACGGCAAGAACAGCGGGACCACGGCGCGCACAACACCCCGGGGACCGCCTCCACGCGCCCGTCGCGTTACATGAACGGCATGCGCGCACCGAAGGTGGTGATATTCGACGTCAACGAGACCCTGCTCGACATCGAGGCAGTCGGACCGGTGTTCGCCGATCTGTTCGGAGACGGCCGGGTTTTGCGCGAGTGGTTCGCGCAGCTGCTGGTGTATTCGATGTCGGCGACGCTGGCCGGCCAGTATGTGGACTTCTTCACCCTGGGCCGCGGCGTCCTGCACATGGTCGGCGCCGTCCACGGCGTCGCGATCGGTGACGATGACTGGCGCAGGGTCAGTGAGGCGTTCCGGTCGATGCCGGCCCATCCCGACGTCGAAGACGGCCTGACGCGGCTGCGTGATCACGGCTACCGCCTGGTGACGCTGACGAACTCACCTCCGGTCAGCGGAGCCCCGACGCCGCTGGAGACAGCGGGTCTGGACAGGTATGTGGAGCGGCAGTTCAGCGTCGACACCTATGGCACGTTCAAGCCGGCCCGCGCGCTGTATGTCGACGTCGCCGCTGAACTCGAGGTCGCGCCGCAGGACTGCATGATGGTGGCCGCGCACATCTGGGACACCATGGGCGCGCAGAGTGCCGGCATGCAGAGCGCGTTCCTGGCCCGGCCGGGCAACGCCCTGATCCCGACGCTGCCGCAACCGACCATCACCGCGGCCGACGTGCTGGAGCTGGCCCGACTGCTCGGCGCGGTCAGACCGTGAAGCCCAGGGCGCGCAGCTGCTCGCGGCCGTCCTCGGTGATCTTGTCCGGTCCCCACGGCGGGTTCCACACCCAGTTGATACGCAATTCGTTGACCAGGCCGGCGCCGATCAGGGCTGTGCGGGACTGATCTTCGATCACGTCGGTCAGCGGGCACGCCGCCGAGGTCAGCGTCATGTCGATCAACGCGACGTCACCGCCCTCCTCAGTGGCCACGTTGACGCCGTAGACCAGACCGAGATCGACGACGTTGATGCCGAGTTCGGGATCGACGACGTCGCGCATCGCCTCCTCGATGTCGGCGAGCAGGTCCTCGTTCGGTGCAGCTGTCTCACTCATCGGTTCTCCTCCACAGAAGTCTCATCGGGTCCGTGCGCCTGCGCCAGCGCTGTGTCTGATGCGCTGGACTGCGCCAGCGCGGCCTTGAACGCCGTCCACCCCAGCAGCGCGCACTTCACCCGCGCCGGGTACTTCGACACGCCGGCGAACGCGATCCCGTCCCCCAAGACGTCCTCGTCACCGTCGATCTGGCCACGCGAGGACACCATCTCCGAGAACGCCGCCACGGTCTTGAGGGCATCCCCGATGGTCTGGCCGATCACCTGGTCGGTCAACACCGAGGTCGAGGCCTGGCTGATCGAGCAGCCCTGCCCGTCATAGGAGATGTCGGTGACGGTCTCCCCGTCGTCGGACAGGGAAACGCGCAGCGTCACCTCGTCGCCACAGGTCGGGTTGACGTGGTGCACCTCGGCGGCGAACGGCTCCCGCAGGCCGCGGTGGTGCGGATGCTTGTAGTGGTCCAGGATCACTTCCTGGTAGATCTGCTCGAGCCTCACGCAAAGAACTCCACGGCGCGCCGCACCCCGCCCACCAGCCGGTCCACTTCGTCGAGGGTGTTGTAGACCGCGAACGAGGCCCGCGCGGTCGCGGCGATCCCGAACCGGCGATGCAGCGGCCACGCGCAATGGTGTCCCACCCGCACGGCCACCCCGTCGTCGTCGAGCACCTGGCCCACATCGTGCGCGTGCACGCCGTCGACCACGAAGGACACCGGCGAGCCGCGGTCCGTCATCGTGGTCGGGCCGATGATCCGGACACCCTCGATCTGCGAGAGCCCGGCCAGCGCGGCGGCGACGAGGTCGCGCTCGTGCTCCTCGACGGCCGGCATCCCGAGTCCGTCGAGATAGCGTGCGGCCGCGGCCAATCCGACGACCTGCGAGGTCATCGGCGTGCCCGCCTCGAAGCGCTGCGGCGCGGGCGCGAACGTGGTGGCCTCCATCGTGACCGTCTCGATCATCGACCCGCCGGTCAGCACCGGGGGCATGGCGTCGAGCAGGGCACGCTTGCCGTACAGCACCCCGATGCCGGTGGGCCCGAGCATCTTGTGTCCGGAGAACGCGGCGAAGTCGACGTCGAGCGCGTGCAGGTCGACAGGCTGGTGCGGTACCGACTGGCAGGCGTCGAGCAGCACGAGTGCGCCCACCGCGCGTGCGCGAGACACCAGCTCCGCGACCGGCGCGACGGCTCCGGTCACGTTCGAATGATGGCTGAAGGCAACCATTTTGACGCGCTCGTCGAGCTGCAGCGAATCGAGGTCGATCCGGCCGTCATCGGTGATCCCGTACCAGCGCAGCGTCGCTCCGGTCCGCTGCGCAAGCTCCTGCCAGGGCACCAGGTTCGCGTGGTGCTCCAGCTCGGTGGTGACGATGACGTCCCCGGGACCGACGACGCGGTCGAACCGCCTGTCCCCCAATGCATACGCCACCACGTTGATGGCCTCGGTGGCGTTCTTGGTGAACACCAGCTCATCGGTGTCGGTGCCGACGAACGCCGCGATGTCCGCACGCCCGTGTTCGTAGGCGTCGGTGGCCTCCTCCATCAACTGGTGGGCACCGCGGTGCACCGCGCCGTTGGAGGTGAGCAGGAACTCCCGCTCGGCGTCGAGCACGCAGAGCGGTTTCTGGGACGTCGCGCCCGAGTCCAGGTAGGCCAGCTGGTTCCCGCCGCGCATCACCCGCGACAGGATCGGGAAATCCGCTCGAACCCTGGCCAGCTCGGCCGCATCGAGCACCCGTGCAGCCGTCACGGTCAGGCCCCCGCGGCGGCCTGGGTGAAGCGCTCGTAGCCGTTCGCTTCCAGTTCGTCGGCGAGTTCCGGCCCGCCCGACTCGACGATGCGGCCGCCGACGAACACGTGGACGAACTGGGGCTGGATGTAGCGCAGGATCCGCGTGTAGTGGGTGATCAACAGCACGCCGCCGTTCTCCGCCTCGGCATAGCGGTTCACACCCTCGCTGACCACGCGCAGCGCGTCGACGTCCAGACCCGAGTCGGTCTCGTCGAGGATCGCGATCTTCGGCTTCAGCAGGCCCAGCTGCAGGATCTCGTGGCGCTTCTTCTCCCCACCGGAAAAGCCCTCGTTGACGCTGCGCTCACCGAAGGACGGGTCGATGCCGAGATCGGTCATCGCGCCCTTGACCTCCTTGACCCAGTGCCGCAGCTTGGGCGCCTCGCCCCGCACCGCGGTCGCGGCGGTGCGCAGGAAGTTCGACATCGACACCCCCGGCACCTCGACGGGGTACTGCATCGCCAAGAACAGCCCCGCACGCGCCCTTTCGTCAACGCTCATCTCGAGCACGTCCTCGCCGTCGAGGGTGATCGAGCCGCCGGTCACGGTGTACTTGGGATGGCCGGCGATCGCATACGACAGCGTCGACTTGCCGGACCCGTTGGGGCCCATCACGGCGTGGGTCTCCCCCGACTTCACGGTCAGGTCGACACCCTTGAGGATCGGGATCTCCTCGCCCTCGGGGGTGTTCACCGAGACGTGCAGTTCTTTGATGTCCAGTGTGGTCATGGTCAACTCTTCTCGGTAATCGCTAGTTCGCGTTCGATGGCGTCGGTCAGGCGCTCCCGCACGGCGGGGACGGAGATCTTGGCGATGATCTCGTGGAAGAAGCCGCGCACCACCAGGCGGCGGGCCTGCTCCTCCGGAATGCCGCGGGCACGAAGGTAGAACAGTTGCTCGTCGTCGAAACGGCCGGTGGCGCTGGCGTGGCCGGCGCCGACGATCTCGCCGGTCTCGATCTCCAGGTTGGGCACCGAGTCGGCGCGCGCGCCGTCGGTCAGCACGAGGTTGCGGTTGACCTCGAACGTGTCGGTCCCGGTCGCCTCGGCGCGGATCAGGACATCGCCGATCCACACGGTGTGGGTGTCGGGTCGCCGCGAGGACGGATCCCCTTGCAGCGCACCCTTGTACGTGACGTTCGAGCGGCAGTTGGGTTGCGCGTGGTCGACCAGCAGCCGGGATTCGAAGTGCTGCCCGTCGTCGGCGAAGTACAGGCCGAGCAGTTCGGCGTCACCGCCGGGCGCGGTGTAGCGCACCCGTCCCGTCAACCGCACCACGTCGCCGCCGAGGGTGACTGCCGCGTGCCGCAGCACCGCGTCCCGGCCCAGGGTGGCGTGGTACGTGCTTACATGTACCGCGTCGTCGGCCCAGTCCGCGATCGACACCACTCGCAGCGTGGCGCCGTCGCCGACCACGAATTCGATGTTGTCGGCGTAGGTTCCGCTGCCGCGGTGATCGAGCACCACGACGGCCTCGGCCAGCTCGCCGAGCCGGATCTGCAGGTGCCCGTAGGCGGTCGCACCCTCGCCGGGCCCGGTGATCGTCACCTCGATCGGATCGCTCACCACGGCCTGGGCGGGCACATCGATCAGAGTCGCGGTCTCGAAGCTCGAGTACGCCTGCGCCGCAACGCGATCCGCCGGCGCGCCGGCCCGGCCGAGGCGATCGTCGGTGCGGGCGACGCGCTCGACGCGGATGTCGCCGGAACCGCTCACGTCGATGGTGGCCGTGCCGGTGGCAGCGGCTGACCCGTCGTGCAGACCCCGCAACCGCTTCAGCGGGGTGAAGCGCCAGATCTCGTCGCGGCCGCCGGGCACCTCGAAGGCGTCCACGTCGAACGATGTGAACAACTCGCCCTTGTTGGCGCCCTCGAGAGCCGCCGTCAGACTCGTCGTCGTATTGGAATCAGCCACTAGCCGACCGCACCTTCCATCTGCAGCTCGATCAGGCGGTTGAGCTCGAGTGCGTACTCCATCGGGAGCTCCTTGGCGATGGGCTCGACGAAGCCGCGCACCACCATCGCCATCGCCTCGTCCTCGGTCAGACCGCGGCTCATCAGATAGAACATCTGGTCTTCACTGACCTTCGAGACCGTCGCCTCGTGGCCCATCGTGACGTCGTCCTCGCGGATGTCGACGTAGGGGTAGGTGTCGGAGCGGCTGATCGTATCGACCAGCAGCGCATCGCATTTCACGCTCGACCGCGAGCCGTGGGCACCCTTGTTGACCTGGACCAGGCCGCGGTAGGACGCGCGCCCGCCACCGCGGGCGACGGACTTGGACACGATGTTGGACGACGTGTTCGGCGCCAGGTGCAGCATCTTCGCCCCGGTGTCCTGGTGCTGGCCCTCACCGGCGAACGCGACCGAGAGCACCTCGCCCTTGGCGTGCTCACCGGTCATCCACACGGCCGGGTACTTCATCGTGACCTTCGAGCCGATGTTGCCGTCGACCCACTCCATCGTGGCGCCGGCCTCGGCCCGCGCACGCTTGGTGACGAGGTTGAAGACGTTGTTCGACCAGTTCTGAATCGTCGTGTAGCGGCACCGGCCGCCGGGCTTGACGATGATCTCGACGACCGCGCTGTGCAGCGAGTCGCTCTTGTAGATCGGTGCCGTGCAGCCTTCGACGTAGTGCACGTAGGCGTCCTCGTCGACGATGATCAGCGTCCGCTCGAACTGGCCCATGTTCTCGGTGTTGATGCGGAAGTAGGCCTGCAGCGGGATGTCGACGTGCACACCCTTGGGGACGTAGATGAACGACCCGCCCGACCACACCGCCGTGTTGAGCGCGGAGAACTTGTTGTCCCCGGCCGGGATCACGGTGCCGAAGTACTCCCGGAACAGTTCGGGATGCTCGCGCAGTCCGGAGTCGGTGTCGAGGAAGATCACGCCCTGGGCCTCGAGGTCCTCGCGGATCGAGTGGTAGACCACCTCGGACTCGTACTGGGCGGCCACACCCGAGACCAGCCGCTGCTTCTCCGCTTCGGGGATGCCGAGCTTGTCGTAGGTGTTGCGGATGTCCTCGGGCAGGTCATCCCATGTGGCGGCCTGCTTCTCGCTGGAGCGCACGAAGTACTTGATGTTGTCGAAGTCGATGCCCTCCAGGTTGGAGCCCCAGTTCGGCATCGGCTTCTTGTCGAAGGTGCGCAGCGCCTTGAGGCGGATGTCGAGCATCCACTCCGGCTCGCTCTTCTTCGCCGAGATGTCGCGCACCACGGCCTCCGAGAGCCCACGCTGTGCGCTGGCACCGGCGACGTCGGAGTCGGCCCAGCCGTAGCCGTACTTGCCCAGGGAGGCGATGGTCTCCTCCTGGGTCAGCGCTTCTGGCTTGACCTCCGGTGTGAGTGTCATTGCGACACACTCCTTTTGCTCGCTGACGGGTTCTGACGCGGGCTGTGCGCCGGAACGTGGGTGGTGCAGGCACAATCCCCGTTGACGATGGTGGCCAGGCGCTGGACGTGCGTGCCCAGCACCTCGGACATCGCCTGCTGCTCTGCTTCGCAGAGCTCGGGGAACTCTTCTGCGACGTGGGACACCGGGCAGTGGTGCTGGCAGATCTGCACCCCGCCCAGCGGACCGCGCACCTGCGTGGTCGTCGTCGCATAGCCGGCCCGGCTCAGGGCGTCGGCGACGCGCTCGGCGGCAGACTCGACGTCCTCCGCGCGGTCGGACGCCGCGGGTGCGACGCCGGACAGGATGGTGTCGATGCGCCGGCGGGCGAACGCGTGGACCGCGTCGTCACCGCCGACCTCGCGCAGCGCGCGCATGGCCGCCGAGGCCAGATCGTCGTAGGCGTGCTCGAGCTTCGCGCGCCCCGCCGCGGTCAGCTGGTAGCGCTTGGCGGGCCGGCCGCGGCCCTCCTGCTGCCAGGCCGCCGCCGACTTGGCCTGCGCATCGCCGGCCTCGATGAGTGCGTCGAGATGCCGGCGCACGCCCGCGGCCGACAGTCCCAGCCGTTCGCCGATGCTGCTCGCGGTCGTCGGACCCTCCAGCAGCAGACGCACGATCGCCGTCCTGGTGTCCCCGTCGCCGACGGGCGAGGATGGCTGCGAAGACACCACAGCAGCCACCCCCGCAGCCGGCACGACGGTGCCCTCCGGACGGATTTTCACAACACCAGTGTGACGCAATTGCCTGACCCGGTCCACCAAGGCCACCCTTATCGTTCCCGTCATACTTCTCACAGCATCAGGGCGGCCGGAGCGGGAATAGCCGCCCGCTACGCTGCCTGAGTGGCAGCCCGCCGACACTCGCTCAGCACCTCGATCGCCGGTCTCCACGGCGATGAGCGCACCGTCGGCAGCCCGCTGGATCCCGCCGAACTCGTCGCCCTGCACCGGACCCGGCTGTTCGGGGCCACCGGCACCGTGCTGATGGCGATCGGTGCGCTGGGCGCCGGCGCCCGCCCCGTCGTACAGGACCCCACGTTCGGTGTGCGCCTGCTCAACCTGCCGTCACGCATCCAGACCGTCTCGCTGACCATGACGACCACCGGCGCGGTGATGATGGCGCTGGCGTGGCTGATGCTCGGCCGCTTCGCGCTGGGCAAGCGCCGCATGACGCGCAGCCAGGTGGACCGCACGCTGCTGCTGTGGGCGCTCCCGCTGCTGATCGCGCCGCCGATGTACAGCAAGGACGTCTACTCCTACCTGGCGCAGAGCGAGATCTCGCTGCAGGGCAGCGATCCCTACCGCGTGGGACCCGCCCCGGGCCTCGGCCTCGATCACGTGTTCACGCTGTCGGTGCCCAGCCTGTGGCGCGAGACGCCGGCACCGTACGGACCGCTGTTCCTGTGGATCGGACGCGGCATCTCGCGCATCACCGGCGAGAACATCGTCGAGGCGGTGCTGTTCCACCGGCTGATGGTGCTGCTCGGGGTGGGACTCATCGTCTGGGCGACGCCCCGATTGGCGCGCCGCTGCGGGGTCGCCGAGGTGAGCGCGCTGTGGCTGGGCGCGACCAACCCGCTGCTGTTCATGCATCTGGTCGCCGGCATCCACAACGAGGCGCTGATGCTCGGCCTGATGCTGGCCGGCACCGAATTCGCCCTGCGCGGGATCTCCGCTCTGGGCACCACCACCCGGCACCGCTGGTATGCCCCCGGCATGCTGCTGGCCGGGACCGTGCTGATCACGATGTCCTCGCAGGTGAAGCTGCCGGGTCTGCTGGCGCTCGGCTTCGTGGCGATGGCGCTGGCCGCGCGCTGGGGCGGCACGATCAGGGCGTTCCTGACCGCGGGCAGCGCGCTCGGGGCGGTGTCGCTGGCGGTGATGGCGCTTATCGGCTGGGCCAGCGGTCTGGGCTTCGGCTGGCTGTTCACCCTGGGCACCGCCAACGTCGTGCGCAGCTGGATGTCGCCGCCGACGCTGATCGCGCTGGGCACCGGCCAGGTCGGCATCCTGCTGGGGCTCGGCGACCACACGACCGCCGTCCTCGCGCTGACGCGCGCCATCGGCGTGACGCTGATCGCGCTGATCGTCACGTGGCTGCTGTTCGCCGTGCTGCGCGACCGGCTGCACCCGGTCGGCGGGCTCGGGGTCGCGCTCGGGGTCACCGTGCTGCTGTTCCCGGTGGTGCAACCGTGGTACCTGCTGTGGGCGATCATCCCGCTGGCCGCCTGGGCCACCCGCCCGGGCTTCCGCGCCGCGGTCATCGCCGTCACGCTGATCGTCGGCATCTTCGGCCCCACCGCCAACGGTGACCGCTTCGCTCTGTTCCAGATCGTGCTGGCCACGCTGGCCAGCACTGTGATCGTGCTCGCGCTGATCGCGCTGACCTACCGGTGGCTGCCGTGGCGGGCGGTGCCGGAAGCCGCGACGGGACGCCTCGACGAGCCGGTGGACACGGCCGACAAGACCGACGCCTACGCTGAATCTCCGTGACCTCCCGTTCCGGTAACGCGCCCGTGCGGGTTCGCGGCGTGACCAAGCGGTACGGCACCACTGTGGCGGTGTCCGACCTGGACCTGGAGGTGGGCCCCGCCGAGATCTTCGCTCTCCTCGGCCCCAACGGCGCCGGTAAGACGACGACGGTCGAGATGTGCGAGGGATTCGCCCGTCCCGACGCCGGCAGCATCGAGATCCTCGGGCTCGACCCGGTCACCGACAACGCCGCCGTGCGGGCCCGCACCGGGGTGATGCTGCAGGGCGGCGGCGCCTATCCGGCCGCCCGGGCCGGCGAGATGCTGACCCTGGTGGCGTCCTATGCCGCCAACCCGCTCGATCCGGCGTGGCTGCTCGACACCTTGGGCCTCACCGATTCGGCGCGCACCACCTACCGCCGCCTGTCGGGCGGCCAGCAGCAACGCCTCGCGTTGGCGTGTGCGGTGGTCGGCAGGCCCGAGCTGGTGTTCCTCGACGAGCCGACCGCGGGGATGGACGCACACGCCCGGCTGGTGGTGTGGGAGTTGATCGACGCCCTGCGCCGCGACGGCGTGACGGTGGTGCTGACGACGCACCAGCTGACCGAGGCCGAGGAACTGGCCGATCGCATCCTGATCATCGACCACGGCCGGGCCGTCGCCAGCGGCACGCCCGCCGAGCTGATGCGCAGCGGCGCCGAGAACCAGCTGCGTTTCCGGGCGCCGCGCATGCTGGACCTCTCGCTGCTGGTCGCCGCACTCCCTGAGAGCTACCGTGCCACCGAGACGAGCCCCGGCGAGTACCTGATCGAGGGCCGCATCGACCCGCAGGTACTCGCGACCGTCACCGCCTGGTGCGCCCGGCTGGATGTGCTCGCCACCGACATGCGCGTCGAGCAACGCAGTCTGGAAGACGTGTTCCTCGAGGTCACCGGACGGGAGCTGCGGCAGTGAGCACACCGGGGAGCACACCGAACCGCTTCGCCGAGGGCACCTTCTCCCCCGACCCCCGGCCCGCGCCCGTCCCGCGCATGCTGGCCGCCCAGTACGGGCTGGAGCTGCGCCTGCTGCTGCGCAACGGCGAGCAGCTGCTGCTGACGATGTTCATCCCGATCACGCTGCTCGTCGGGTTGACGCTGCTGCCGCTGGGCTCGTTCGGTCCGGACCGCGCCGGAACGTTCACCCCGGCGATCATGGCCCTGGCGATCATCTCGACCGCGTTCACCGGGCAGGCGATCGCGGTGGCCTTCGACCGGCGCTACGGCGCGCTGAAGCGGCTCGGCGCCACCGCGCTACCGGTGTGGGGCATCATCGCCGGCAAGTCGCTCGCCGTCGTGACCGTGGTGTTCCTGCAGTCGATCCTGCTGGGCGCCATCGGTATCGCACTCGGATGGCGGCCTGCGGTCGCCGGCCTCGCGTTGGGGGCCGTGATCATCGCGCTCGGCACCGCGGTGTTCGCGTCGCTGGGCCTGCTGCTCGGCGGCACCCTGCGCGCGGAGATCGTGCTGGCCGTCGCGAACCTGATGTGGTTCGTCTTCGCCGGTGTCGGCGCGCTGACGGTCGAGGGCGGCAGTGACGGCGGCATCGTGCCCGCCGCGGTGCAGTGGGTCGCGCGGTTGACGCCGTCGGGGGCGCTGACCGAGGCGCTGTCGCAGGCGATGACCCTGTCCGTCGACTGGTTCGGCCTCGCGGTGCTGGCGGTCTGGGGTGCGGTCGCGGCGGTGTGCGCACAGCGCTGGTTCCGCTTCACCTGACCAACGCCGGCAGCAGATGCTCCAACCTGCCCACTTCCTCGATGTTGTGCCGCACCCACGCCTCGACCATCGCCGGGGGGAACCGCCGCCTCAGCACGGCGTTGACCGGCGCCATCAGCGCGCTGCGCGCACCGATGTCCATCACCGACACGTAGTGGGTGCCCTCCACACCTGACGACCAGGTGTGTTCGAGTACGAAGACCGGGACGCCGGCCATCCGCTGGACGAGCCGGATACCGGTTTCGTCGAGCTTCTCGACGCGGTCTACGACGTCGACGGTGAATTCCGGCCGCGCGCCGAACGCCTCGACGATGTGGAACCGGGCGCCCTCGGCCGCTCCGCCGCCCGGCGCCGGGCGCCACAGCTCCCAGCGGATGTGATCGGTCGGGTGCCAGGCGTGGTAGCGATCGACCGTCTGACCGCAGTAGGTCATCGTCTCGCCGAGGTGGGTGAACCAGTCGAGCAGCATCGCCGGCGTCACCTCCGCGAGCGGCTGGTGGGTGATCGTGATCCTGCGGCGTCCGTGGGCGTGATCGCTGAACCGCACCGACGCCGATTGCACCGCCCGCATGGGATAGACCAGGGGTAGGTCGGCTGGGAACCCGCACGGGAACCCCGACTTCGTCATCCAATCCTCCAAGATACTGTTTCGTTTGTTACACGATCGACGGTACGGTAGGCGCATAAGATACGGGAAGGTTTCTTGGAGAAGAGGTGGGTGATCTTGACCACTACCCGCAGGCACGGTGCTGAACTGGACGCCGCGATCCGCGCGGCGGTGCTCGACATCCTCGCGGCACGCGGACCCGACGGCGTCACGATGGACGCAGTCGCTGCGGCCGCCCGGACCAGCAAGCCCGTGCTGTACCGGCGCTGGCCGGACCGGCATGTACTGCTGCGCGACACCCTGATCTCGATTGCGGCCTTGTCGATCCCGACCGAGGACACCGGGAGCTTCCGCGGCGACATGCTCGCGGTCCTGCGCGGCTGGGCGGCCCTGTTCGCCGGCGACCAGGGCCCGCTGATGCGCTCCATCGTGATGGCGATGGGCGCGGATCCAGAGCTGTCCGAGTCGTTCCGCACGGATGTCATCGGCGCCCGCAAGGACGAGATGACCGCCCTGGTGCAGCGCGGCATCGCTCGCGGCGACGTCCGCCCGGACGTCCCCGTCGACCTCGTCCGCCAACTCGGCCAGAGCGTGCTGTGGCATCACCTGCTGATCACGGGCGACCCCATCGACGATCGCCTGGTGACCGACCTCGTCGACGAGGTGCTCGTTCCGGTCACACGCCCCTACTACGGGCGGTAGTTACCCGGCATCTACCATCGCAGGGTGCCCAGCGGACGACTCCTGCCACGACTGTTCGTGCGGCTCGTCGACCTGCTTCCCGAACCCAGCCTGCGCGTGCAGCGCATCGTCGCCGCCGCGGTGATCCTCACCCAGGGCGGCATCGCCGTCACCGGGGCCATCGTCCGCGTCACCGCCTCCGGCCTGGGCTGCCCGACCTGGCCCCAGTGCTTCCCGGGGAGCTTCACCCCCGTCCCGCACGCCGAGGTCCCCGTCATCCACCAGGCTGTCGAGTTCGGCAACCGGCTGATCACGTTCCTCGTCGTGCTCACCGCGGCGGCCGCCGTCATCGTCGTGACCCGTGCCCGGCGCCGGCGCGAGGTGCTGGTCTACGCCTGGCTGATGCCGGCGTCGACGGTGCTGCAGGCCGTCATCGGCGGCATCACCGTGCTCACCGGGCTGCTGTGGTGGACCGTGGCGGTGCACCTGATCGCCTCGATGCTGATGGTGTGGCTGTCGGTGCTGCTCTTCGTCAAGATCGGCCAGCCCGATGAGGGCGTGTCCGTGTCGCGCGCTCCGCGAGCGCTGCGCCAGCTCACCGCCCTGTCGGCGGTGGCGCTGTCCGCGGTCCTGGTCACCGGCACGATGGTGACCGGCGCCGGCCCGCACGCCGGCGACAAGAGCATCGACCGTCCGGTGCCCCGGCTGGAGGTCGAGATCACCACGCTCGTGCACCTGCACTCGTCGCTGCTGGTGGCGTACCTGGCGCTCGTCGTCGGGCTCGGCTTCGGACTGATCGCCACCGGCGCGGGTGCGCCGCTGATACGTCGGCTGCGCGTGCTGGTCGTGCTGGTCGCCGCGCAGGGCCTGCTCGGTGCGGTGCAGTTCGCGACCGGCGTGCCGGCCGTGCTGGTGGCCTTCCACGTCGCGGGAGCCGCGGCGTGCACCGCGGCGACGGCCGCGCTATGGGCGGCGATGCGCGAACGGACCCAGGCCGAGCTCGTCGAGAGCTGACCGGACCGCCAGGGCGAACCGGCGCTGCTGGCGCTCCCGAGCGGCATCGTCGAGCTGGCGCCACCCCAGCGACGGTTCGACCAACTCCAGTTCCAGCAGTGCCGATGCCGCTCCGTCGCCGATCACGTCGACCCGCGCGTACAGCAGGTCGGTGACCGCGATGCCCAGGTGCGCCGCCGCGGCGGCCAGCGCGGCGTGGCCGAGATCCCACGACTCGACGTCGGGATCGGCGGGTTCGAGGCGCTCCTCGGCATAGGTGCCCGACGGATCGAGCACCGGCGGTTGACCGGGGCCGGGCAGCATCGGACCCTTCGTGAACGCGTGCGACGGCTCACCGCGCAGGAAGACCAGCGCGGTCTCCCCGTCGGCCACCCGAGCGTCGTAGGGCTGCACCAGCACCGTCTGCCCCTCGGCGTGCAGCACGGCCGCATGTGCGAGCGCCGCTTCGGCGTCACCGAAGCGCATCGCCCCCACCGATCCGGCGCCGACCGCCGGCTTGACGACGACCTCACCCTGCGGGATGGTCACGCGCTCCCCTGGGGCGAAGAACGCCGTGGGCACTATCGCCACACCTGCGGCGGCGAGATCGGCCAGGTAGCGCTTGTCGGTGCTCCAGGCGACCACATCGGGCCCGTTGAGCAGCCTCGGCACCCGCCGCGTCCACGCGAGGAACTCGGGCAACCGCTCGGTGTAATCCCATGTCGCGCGCAGGATCACCACGTCGGCCTCCAGCGTCGCCGGGTCGTCCCACGACAGCCAGCGCGCGTGCAGACCCTGCGTCCGCAGCGCATCCACCAGTGCGGCGTCGTCACCGTCACCGTCGGGCAGCGCGGGGCATGCCGCGAGCACGATGCGCGGATGGAACAGGTCGGGACGGGCGAGCTTCATGACGGGCATGATGTCACCTATGTACGCCATCGAAGTCGCCGAGACCGGCGGGCCGGAAGTTCTGTCCTACGTCGAGAAGTCGCGGCCCACACCGGGACCCGACCAGGTGCTGATCAAGGCCGAGGCGATCGGCGTGAACTTCATCGACACGTACTTCCGCTCGGGGTTGTATCCGCGTGAGCTGCCGTTCGTCGTCGGCACCGAGGTGTGCGGCACGATCGCGGCGGTCGGCGACGAGGTGGCCGCCCTCAACGTCGGCGACCGCGTCGTGACCGCACAGGCCCTCGGCGCCTACGCCGATTACTGCCTGGCGCCCGCGGACTTCGTCGCCTACGTCCCCGAGGGCGTGGCAGCCGACGTCGCGGCCTCCGCACTGCTCAAGGGCATGACGGCGCACTACCTGATCACGTCGACGTACCCGATCCAGCAGGGCGACACCGTGCTGGTCCATGCGGGTGCCGGCGGCGTGGGCCTGATCCTGACGCAGTGGGCCACGAGCAAGGCCACGTCGGTGATCACCACCGTCTCCACGCCGGACAAGGCCGAGCTGTCCCGGCAGGCCGGCGCGGTCGAGGTGCTCGACTACCCCGACGATGCTCAGGAGTTCGGGGCGCGGGTCCGCGAGCTGACCGACGGCCACGGCGTCCAGGCGGTCTACGACGGAGTCGGCGCCTCGACGTTCGATGCGAGCCTGGCCAGCCTCGCAGTGCGCGGCACACTGGCACTGTTCGGAGCGGCCAGCGGTCCGGTGCCGCCCTTCGATCCGCAACGCCTCAACGCCGCCGGCTCGGTGTTCCTGACACGGCCCACCCTGGCCCACTACACCCGCACCTCCGACGAATTCTCCTGGCGCGCAGGCGAACTGCTCAGCGCCATCGCCGACGGCACACTCAACGTGACCGTGAGCAACCGCTATGCGCTGGCCGACGCCGCGCAGGCCCACCGCGACCTGCAGGGCCGCAAGACCGTCGGATCGGTGGTGTTGATCCCCGAGTAGCGCCGCCGCTCAGTCGGCGCGGTCGGCGCGGGCCATCGCGTCCTCGTACTCGGCGAGATCGATGTCCTCGGCGGTGACGGTCTTGGTGCCGTTGTAGACCTCGCGGTCGATCTCACCGTCGGCGTCGGCGACCAGCATCGCGACGAACGTGTCGCCGTTGACGTTGAGGAACGTGCGGAAGATCCCGGCGAACCAGTCGACCGCGATCAGCAGGCCGACCGCGGCGAACGGCAGGTCGAGCGTCGTCGCCAGGAACATCGCCACGACCGGGAACCCGCCGGGCACGGTGATCGTGCCCATGTTGAGCAGGATCGCCAACCCGATCCCCAGGACGATCTGCCCGACGCTGAGGTCCACGCCGCCTGCCTGTGCCAGGAACACGACCACGATCACGTAGTTGAGGACTGCGCCGTAAGAACCCATCGTCAGGCCGACGGACAGCGTGAAGTTGGCGACCTTCTGGCTGACTCCGACCTTCTCGATCGTGTTCTTCAGCACCGTCGGGAAGGTGACCGCAGAGCTGGTGGTGGTGATCGCGATGGCCGTCTGCTCGGCGAGCTTGCCGGGCAACAGCATCGGGTTCAGGCGGGTGCGCACGGTGACCACCGCGACGAAGACGACGAACAGGATCAGCACCCCCAGCAGCGTCGCGCCGAGGTACTTCAACGCGGTCGTCACCACCGAGAAGCCGATGTCGCCGGCGAGCGCGGCCAGCAGGCAGAACACGCCGATCGGCGCGACGTACATCACCAGCCGGATCATCGTGAGGACGATCTGCTGCACCTGGTCGATGAAGGTGAGCACCCGGTCGTCACCGGTGCGGGTGATCTGCAGGCGCAACGCGATCCCGAACAGCAGCGAGAACACGATGATCGGCACCATCGTCGCTGTCGACATCGCGTCGAAGATGTTGGTGGACACGAAGTTCAGCAGGGTGTCCTGCCACCCCAGCGCCTCCTGCGCCGATTCCTGCAGGGCGGGGTCGAGCCGGCCGTCGAAGACGATGCCGGCGCCGGGCCGGATCAGCGAGGCCAAGCCCCACCCGAGAACAGCGGCGACGAACGAGAACCCGAGCATCCACGAGAACGTGCGCGCCGCGATCCGACCGGTGCCCTGACCGGTCATCGATCCCGTCGCCACGATGACCGAGGTCATCACCAGCGGCACGATCGACATCTGGATGAGCCGGATGAACATGTCGCCGACGAACTTGAGATTGGCCGCCCAGTCACCGACGACCAAGCCGAAGACGATGCCTGCGATCGCGGCGACACCGATCTGGACAGCGGGATGCAGCAGGGCTTTCCTCATAGCTGCCAGACCGTACGGTGGCGGCGCTACCGGCACGTGCCTCCCGGATTGCGAGGCTGTTACGCGGTCTACAGGTGCAGCAGGGTCGGCAGGTCCAGCGCCGAGTCGACGGCCAGCGCACAGAACACGACCGCGAGGTAGTTGTTGGACTGCAGGAACAGCCTCAGCGGCTTGACCGGCTCGCCGCGCCGGACGCCGGCGTAGAGCTGATGCGCCATGACCAGGAACCAGGTGCCGGCCAGGATCGCCACCGAGGCGTACAGCCACCCGGTCGCCAGCGCCAGCGAGAGCGTCGCGATGACGGTCAGCCACGTGTAGACGAGGATCTGCTTGGTGACCTGTACCTCGGTCGCCACCACGGGCAGCATCGGCACGCCGGCGGCCTTGTAGTCCTCCTTGTAGCGCATCGCGAGCGCCCAGGTGTGCGGCGGCGTCCAGAAGAAGATGATCAGGAACATCACGATCGCCGGCCACGAGATCGTGCCGGTCACCGCCGACCAGCCGATCATCACCGGCATGCAGCCGGCGGCCCCGCCCCACACCACGTTCTGCGATGTCCGCCGCTTCAGCAGCAGCGTGTACACGAGCACGTAGAACGCGATGGTCGCACCGGCCAGGTGCGCCGAGAGCATGTTCGTGGTCCACCACAGCCAGAAGAACGAGCCGACCGACAGCGCGAGGCCGAACACCAACGCGTGACTGCGGGGCACCGTCGCGCGCGCAAGCGCCC
This sequence comes from Mycolicibacterium sp. 018/SC-01/001, assembly GCF_007096635.1. Classification (GTDB taxonomy): domain Bacteria; phylum Actinomycetota; class Actinomycetes; order Mycobacteriales; family Mycobacteriaceae; genus Mycobacterium. Next base: position 63,753 of record NZ_VKAA01000007.1, on the reverse strand, counting down.
GCCGCTCGGTGCGTTTCATCACCTTGTCGATGTCGGCGTCTGCGACGCAGTTCAAAGTATTCGCACCGGCGGCGGCCAGCAGGCCGCCGAACATCGTGTTGAGGATCAGCAGAGGATCGACGCTGCCGCGATGCGCGAGCAGCATCGCGGGGATCGTGGTGACGAGCAGGAGCTCGATGACGCGCGGCTTGGTCAGCCCCAGGTAGCCGAGCAGGGTGGTCTTGAACCCGTGCGGCGCGGCGTCGGACGAATCACCGACGAGGTCGCCTTCGCGGATCCTCACCCAACCAACTCCTTCAGCCGCGTCTACTACAGGCGATGGTAGACCGCGGGGGGCCGTCGCCGAAATTCGCGGGGTGCTTGCGGATGGTTCCCGGTACGGCGGGTATCACCCCTGCGTCCCGGCGTCGGTGAGCACTAGGGTGGTTGGTGCGGATCGACACGCCCCACCAAGTCCAAGGAGTGCGCCTCGTGACCACGCTCGAAGAGATCTCTTCGCTGACCCGACCGAACCATCCTGACGACTGGACCGAGCTGGACTCGCGCGCGGTGGACACCGTCCGCGTGCTGGCCGCCGACGCCGTCCAGAAGGTGGGCAACGGCCACCCCGGGACGGCGATGAGTCTGGCGCCCCTGGCCTACACGCTGTTCCAGCGCCAGATGCGCCACGACCCCAGCGACGTGCACTGGTTGGGGCGCGACCGGTTCGTGCTCTCCTGCGGGCACTCCAGCCTCACGCTCTACATCCAGCTCTACCTCGGTGGGTTCGGGCTCGAGCTGTCCGACATCGAGGCGCTGCGGACGTTCAAGTCCAAGACGCCGGGCCACCCCGAGTTCCGTCACACCAAGGGCGTGGAGATCACCACCGGCCCCCTGGGGCAGGGCCTGGCCTCGGCGGTCGGCATGGCGATGGCGTCACGCTACGAGCGCGGACTCTTCGATCCCGACGCGCCGGCCGGTGAGAGCCCCTTCGACCACTACATCTATGTCATCGCTTCCGACGGCGACATCGAAGAGGGCGTGACCAGCGAGGCCTCCTCGCTGGCCGGCACCCAGCAGCTGGGCAACCTGATCGTGTTCTACGACAAGAACCAGATCTCCATCGAGCACGACACCAACATCGCGCTGTCCGAGGACGTCGCGGCGCGCTACCGGGCGTACGGCTGGCACGTGCAGGAGGTCGAGGGCGGCGAGAACGTCGTCGGTATCGAGCAGGCCATCGCCGAGGCCAAGAAGGTGACCGACAAGCCGTCGTTCATCGCGTTGCGCACGATCATCGGCTATCCGGCGCCGAACAAGATGAACACCGGCGGCGTGCACGGCTCGGCGCTCGGCGACGACGAGATCGCCGCCACCAAGAAGGTCCTGGGCTTCGACCCGGACAAGACCTTCGAGGTCACCGACGAGGTGATCGGGCACACCCGCAAGCTGGTCGACCGGGGCCGCGAGGCGCACGAGAAGTGGCAGACCGGCTTCGATGCGTGGGCCGAGCGCGAACCCGACCGCAAGAAGCTGCTCGACCGGCTCCTCGCCCAGGAACTGCCGGAGGGCTGGGATGCCGATGTGACCTACTGGGAGCCGGGCTCCAAGGCCGTCGCCACCCGCGCCGCATTCGGGCAGGTACTCAACGACGTCGCGCCGAAACTCCCCGAATTGTGGGGCGGCTCGGCCGATCTGGCGGGCAGCAACAACACCACGATCAAGGGCGTGAAGTCGTTCGGCCCGCCGTCGATCTCGACGTCGGACTTCGAGGCCGACTGGTACGGCCGGGTGCTGCACTTCGGCATCCGCGAGCACGCGATGGGCTCGATCCTGTCGGGCATCGTGCTGCACGGCCCGACGCGGGCGTTCGGCGGCACGTTCCTGCAGTTCTCCGACTACATGCGGCCGGCCGTGCGACTCGCGTCGCTGATGGACATCGACACGATCTACATCTGGACCCACGACTCGATCGGCCTGGGTGAGGACGGTCCCACCCACCAGCCGATCGAGCACCTGGCGGCGCTGCGGGCCATCCCGAACCTGTCGGTGGTGCGTCCCGGTGACCCGAACGAGACGGCGTACGCCTGGAAGAGCATCATCGCGCGCGGCAACGGCAGTGGCCCGGTCGGTTTCATCCTGACCCGCCAGGGCATCCCCGTGCTGGAGGGCACCGACCCCGAGGGCGTCGCCAAGGGCGGCTACGTGCTCGGCGGCGGCTCCCCCGCCGACGATGCCGACGTCATGCTGATCGCCACGGGCTCAGAACTGCAGATCGCCGTCGAGGCTCAGAAGACGTTGCGCGACAAGAACATCAACGCCTATGTGGTGTCGATGCCGTGTCTCGAATGGTTCGAGTCCCAGCCGAAGGAGTACCGCGACAGCGTGCTGCCTCCGCAGGTCTCGGCGCGCGTGGCCATCGAGGCCGCGGTCGCCCAGAGTTGGTACAAGATCGTCGGTGACACCGGCGAGATCATCTCGATCGAGCACTTCGGCGAATCCGCCGACGACAAGACGTTGTTCCGCGAATTCGGGTTCACTCCAGAAGCAGTGGTGGCCGCCGCGGAACGCAGCATTGCGAACTAGCCAGCGAACAACGAGGAATTGACATGACACAGAACGAGAATCTGGCGGCCCTGTCGGCCGCAGGTGTATCGGTATGGCTCGACGACCTGTCCCGCGAACGGCTGCAGACGGGCAACCTGCAGTCGCTCATCGACACCAAGTCCGTGGTGGGCGTGACCACCAACCCGTCGATCTTCCAGGCGGCGCTGTCGAAGGGTGACGCCTACGACGATCAGATCAAGGAGCTGGCCGAACGTGGCGCCGACGTCGACGCCACCATCCGGACCGTCACCACCGACGACGTCCGCAACGCCTGCGACGTGTTCGCCAAGATCTACGAGCAGTCCGACGGGGTCGATGGCCGGGTGTCGATCGAGGTCGATCCGCGGCTGGCCCACGACACGGACAAGACGATCCTGCAGGCGATCGAACTGTGGAAGATCGTCGACCGGCCCAACCTGCTGATCAAGATCCCCGCCACCGAAGCCGGCATCCCGGCGATCGCCTCCGTTCTCGCCGAGGGCATCTCGGTGAACGTGACGCTGATCTTCTCCGTCGAGCGCTACCGCCTCGTCATGGACGCCTACCTCGAGGGCCTCGAAAAGGCCAAGGAGGCGGGCCACGATCTGTCCCGAATCCATTCCGTGGCATCGTTCTTCGTCTCCCGCGTGGACACCGAGATCGACAAGCGGCTCGAGGACATCGGCTCGGATGAGGCGCTGGCGCTGCGCGGCAAGGCCGGTGTCGCCAATGCCCGGCTGGCCTACGCCGCCTACGAGGAGGTGTTCCTCGGCGGCGAGCGCTTCGAGGCGCTCAAGGGCGCCGGCGCGCGCGTGCAGCGGCCGCTGTGGGCGTCGACCGGCGTGAAGAACCCGGACTACTCCGACACCCTGTACGTGACCGAGCTGGTGGCGCCGAACACGGTGAACACGATGCCGGAGAAGACGATGGACGCGGTCGCCGACCACGGCGTCGTCACCGGCGACACGGTGACGGGCAAGGGCGCGGAATCGCAGGAGATCTTCGACCAGCTCTCCGGCGTCGGTATCGACCTGACCGACGTGTTCGTCGTGCTGGAAGACGAGGGCGTCGAGAAGTTCGAGAAGTCGTGGCAGGAGTTGCTCGAAGCCACGCAGGGCCAGCTCGACGACAAGAAGTGACCCAGGTCGTGGCCGAGTGGGAGAACCCGCTGCGGGACAAGCGCGACAAGCGCATGCCCCGGATCGCGGGACCGTGCTGCGTGGTGATCTTCGGTGTGACCGGCGATCTGGCCCGCAAGAAGCTGATGCCCGCGATCTACGACCTGGCCAATCGGGGACTCCTGCCGCCGTCGTTCGCCCTCGTCGGGTTCGCCCGGCGGGACTGGGCGGACCAGGATTTCAGCGAGGTCGTCCTCGACGCGGTCAAGCAGCATGCCCGCACCCCGTTCCGCCAGGAGGTGTGGGATCGGCTGGCTGAGGGGGTCCGCTTCGTGCAGGGCACCTTCGACGACGAGAAAGCGTTCGAGAATCTCGCCGAGACGCTGGCCAAGCTCGACGCCGAACGCGGCACCGGCAGCAACCACGCGTTCTACCTGTCGATTCCGCCCAAGGCGTTCCCTCAGGTGCTCGAACAGCTGTCCCGCACCGGCCTGGCGAAGAAGCCCGAGGGCAGCTGGAGCCGCGTCGTCATCGAGAAGCCGTTCGGCCACGATCTGAAGAGCGCCGAGGAGCTCAACGCGATCGTCAACAACGTCTTCCCCGAGGAGTCGGTGTTCCGCATCGACCACTATCTGGGCAAGGAGACCGTCCAGAACATCCTCGCGCTGCGCTTCGCGAACGAATTGTTCGAACCGGTGTGGAACGCGCATTACGTCGACAGCGTGCAGATCACGATGGCCGAGGACATCGGATTGGGCGGCCGCGGAGGCTATTACGACGGTGTCGGCGCCGCCCGCGACGTCATCCAGAACCACCTGCTGCAGCTGCTCGCGCTGACGGCGATGGAGGAACCGGTGAGCTTCCACCCGGCCGAGCTGCAGGCCGAGAAGATCAAGGTGCTCTCGGCGACGCGGCTCGCCGAACCTCTGGATCAGACCACCTCCCGCGGGCAGTACACCACGGGGTGGCAGGGCGGTCAGCGCGTGGTCGGGTTGCTCGAGGAGGAGGGGTTCTCGAAGGACTCCACCACCGAGACGTTCGCGGCGATCACGGTCGACGTCGACACCCGCCGGTGGGCGGGTGTGCCGTTCTACCTCCGGACCGGAAAACGGTTGGGGCGCAGGGTCACCGAGATCGCGCTGGTGTTCAAACGCGCACCGCACCTGCCGTTCGACGCGACGATGACCGAGGAACTCGGACAGAACGCACTGGTGATCAGGGTCCAGCCGGACGAGGGCATCACGCTGCGGTTCGGCTCCAAAGTGCCCGGCAACATGATGGAGGTCCGCGACGTCAGCATGGACTTCTCCTACGGGTCGGCGTTCGCCGAGGAATCGCCCGAGGCCTACGAGCGGCTCATCCTCGATGTGCTGTTGGGTGAGCCCTCGCTGTTCCCGGTGAACCAGGAGGTCGAATTGGCTTGGCGCATCCTCGATCCCGCGCTGGAGTACTGGGCCTCGCACGGCAAACCCGACCCGTACGAATCCGGCGGCTGGGGACCTGATTCTGCGTTCGAGATGTTGCGCCGCACCGGCAGGGAATGGAGGCGGCCGTGATCCTCGATCTGCCGGACACCACGACCGATGTCATCAACAAGAAGATCATCTCGCTGCGTGAGGAGGGTGGCGCGATCACGCTCGGCCGGGTGCTGACGCTGGTCATCGCCCCGACCACGCAGAGCATGCTGGAGGAGTCGATCGAGGCGGCGAACGCGGCGAGCCGCGAACATCCGTGCCGCGTCGTCGTGGTCTCCCCCGGTGACCGCCTCGCCGACGAGGCGCGGCTGGACGCGCAGGTGCGCGTGGGCCGCGACGCCGGCGCCAACGAGGTAGTCGTGCTGCGGCTCTCCGGCCCGCTGGCCAACCACGCCAGCAGTGTCGTGATGCCGTTCCTGCTGCCGGACACCCCCGTCGTGACATGGTGGCCGGACGTGGCTCCCGATGTGCCCGCCGACGATCCGCTGGGCAAGATCGCGCTGCGGCGCATCACCGATGCCACCAACGGCACCGATCCGCTCGCCTCGATCAAGGGCCGCCTGAAGGGCTACACCCCGGGTGACACCGACCTGGCGTGGAGTCGCATCACCTACTGGCGTGCACTGGTGACGGCGGCGGTGGATCTGCCACCGCACGAGCCGATCACCTCGGCGCTGGTGTCCGGGCTGGCGACGGAGCCGGCGTTGGACGTGCTGGCCGGCTGGCTCGCCTACCGCATCGACGGACCGGTCCGCCGCGCTGTCGGTGAGCTCAAGGTCGAACTCGTGCGCGACAGCGAGACGATCACGTTGAGCCGTCCCCAGGAGGGCGTCACCGCCAAGCTGACCCGAACGTCGGCTCCGGAGGCACTGGTTCCGTTGGCGCGCAGGGAAACCCGCGAATGCCTGGCGGAGGACATGCGCCGCCTCGACGCCGACGAGATCTACCACGAGGCCCTGCAGGGCATCGAGAAAGTGCAGTACGTGTGAATCCCACCGTGGAACGCCTCCCGGACAAAGACGCTCTGGTGCGTGCGGTCGGCGACCGCCTCGTCGACACGATCGTGGCCGCGATCGCGGCCCGCGGGCGGGCGTCGGTGGTGCTGACCGGCGGCGGCACCGGCATCGGATTGCTGGAGCGGGTCAAAGAGCGCAGCGGCGAGATCGACTGGGCGAAGGTGCACATCTACTGGGGTGACGAGCGGTTCGTGCCCGCCGACGACGACGAACGCAACGACAAGCAGGCACGCGAGGCACTGCTGGACGACATCGACATCCCGGCCGCCAACGTGCATGCGATGGCCGCCAGCGACGGCGAGTTCGGCGACGACCTCGACGCCGCCGCGGCAGGCTATGAGCAACTCCTGGACGAGACGTTCGTCGCCCCGGAGAGCGAGTTCGACGTGCACCTGTTGGGTATGGGACCCGAGGGCCACGTGAACTCGCTGTTCCCGGACACCGACGCCGTGCGTGAGACGGAGCGGATGGTGGTCGGGGTGACCGACTCTCCCAAGCCGCCGCCGCGGCGAATCACGCTGACGCTGCCCGCGATTCAGCGGTCCCGTGAGGTGTGGCTGGTGGTGTCCGGCGACGGGAAGGCCGACGCGGTGGCCGCCGCGCTCGGTGGCGCCGCTCCGGTCGATCTGCCCGCCGCGGGCGCCGTCGGTCGCGACGGCACGGTGTGGTGGCTCGACGAGGACGCGGCCTCGAAGCTCTGACGGGTTCGGCCACCGGTGCCGCCCGGGCGGGTCATACTTGCCGTCATGGCAGACCGAAGCGGCAGACCCGTACGGACCGGCGGCGAACGCATCCGCAAACTCGCCCAGGCGGCGCTCAACGCCGACGTCACCGTCGAGCAGGTCGACACGCTGCTCGAGGGCCTCAGCGAGACCCTCGAAGACCTCAACACGTCGACATCGAATCTCGACGTCACCCTCGAACGGTTCAACGGCACCATCAATCAGATCAACGACCTGGCGTCCGCGCTGTTCGGCGTCGTGGAGCGGATGGAAGGGGTCGTCGCGCGCGTCGAGCGCATCGTCGACATCGGTGAGTCGCTGGTCGCGCCGCTGGCCGTCACCGACCAGGTCATCCGCGGGGTGGTGGACCGGGTGCGGCGCGGTGCCGGCCTGGGGTAGCCGAGGGCTAGCCGCTGTTGCGGCAGCAACGATTCAGCCGGAGTTGCGGCAGCAACGATTCAGCCGGAGTTGCGGCAGCAACGATTCAGCCGGAGTTGCGCAGCGCGGTCGCCAGCCCGCTCATCGTCAGCAGGATGCCCCGCTGCACCAGCTCGTCCTCGTCACCCGAGCGGTAGCGCCGCAGCAGTTCGACCTGCAGGTGGTTCAGCGGCTCCAGGTACGGGAAGCGGTTGAAGACCGAGCGGGCCAGCGCCGGGTTGTCGGCGAGCAGGTCGTCCTGGCCGGTGATGAGCTTGTGCATGCGGATCGTGCGTGCGTGCTCGTCGGCGATCTTGTCGAACACCCGGTGCCGCAGCTCGGAGTCCTCGACCAGCTCGGCGTAGCGCGCCGCCAGCCCCAGATCCGATTTGGCCAGCACCTGGGCCATGTTCGACAGCACCGTCGCGAAGAACGGCCACCGTCGGTAGAGGTCCTGCAGCACGCCGAGGCGCGCCTCGTCCTCGGCGATGTAGTCCTCGAATGCGGTGCCCGTGCCGTACCAGCCGGGCAGCATGACCCGCGACTGGCTCCAGGCCAGCACCCACGGAATGGCCCGCAGGTCCGAGATCGACGTGGTGGGTTTGCGTGAGGTCGGCCGGCTGCCGATGTTCAGCGCACCGATCTCACTGACCGGGGTCGAGGCCTTGAAGTAGTCGACGAAACCCGGTGTCTCGTGCACCAGTTCGGCGTAGGCGCGCTGGGCGCGGGCAGCCAGGTCGTCGAGGACGGCGTAGGCCGGTTCGGCATCGTCGCCGAGCCCCTCGACGTCGAGCAGGGTGGCTTCCAGCGTGGCGGCGAGCAGCGTCTCCAGATTACGGTGCGCCAGGCGGGGTTCGGCGTACTTGGCCGCGATCACCTCGCCCTGCTCGGTGATGCGCAGCGACCCCTTCACCGCGCCCGGCGGCTGCGCCAGGATCGCGTCGTAACTCGGGCCGCCGCCGCGGCCGACGGTGCCGCCGCGACCGTGGAAGAGGCGCAACCGAATTCCCGTCGCGCGAGCCATCTCGACGAGATCGAGCTCGGCCCGGTACAACGCCCAGTTCGCGGCGAGGTACCCGCCGTCCTTGTTCGAGTCCGAATAGCCGAGCATCACCTCCTGGCTGTCCCCCCGGGCCGAAACGATCGCCCGGTAGAGCGGAAGGTCCAGCGCTGCCTGCATGATCGCCGACCCGCGCTGCAGGTCGTCGATCGTCTCGAACAGCGGCACGATGCCGACCGGTGCGTAGGGCTGATCGCCGGAGGCGTCCAGAAGCCCGGCCTCTTTCAGCAGCAGCGCCGCCTCGAGCATGTCCGACACGGACCGGCACATCGAGATGATGTAGTTGGGCACCGCTGCAGGCCCGAAGACCTGCACCGCGCGCGCGGCGGCGATCACGATGTCGAGTTCCTTGCGGGCCAGCTCCGACAGCTGCGCACCCGGGCCGATCAGCGGGCGGCGGGTGGCGAGCTCGGCGGCGAGCACCTCGACCCGCTCCTCCTCGCTCAACGACGCGTAGTCGGGGTGCACACCGGCCCAGGCCAGCAGCTCCGCGATCACCTCTTCGTGCATGTCGGAGTTCTGCCGCATGTCCAGGCCGGAGAGGTGGAAACCGAAGACGCGCACCGCTTCTCGCAACCGGGCCAGGCGGTCGTCGGCGAGCACTGCGCTGCCGTTAACGCGCAGCGACGCATCGACGGCGTCGAGATCGGCGGACAGCTCGGCGGGGGTCTGATACGGCGTCATCCCGAGGTCGAGCTGATATTCGGGCTGTCGATCCAGGATCTCGCGGGCGGTGGCCGTCAGCCGCGCATGCACCACGCGCAGCGCGCGCCGGTACGGTTCGTCGGCGCGCGCCGGTTCGGCGCAGGCGTCGGCCAACGCGGCGACCTCGTCGCTGACGTGCACCAGCCGCACCGACATCGACAGCTCCTGCTCGAGCGCGGTCAGCTCGCTGAAGTAGTGCGTGAACGCGGTGTAAGCCGCACTGCCGGTGGCCATTCGGACGATCTCGGCGGTGACGTTGGGGTTGCCGTCGCGATCCCCGCCGATCCACGAACCGGGGCGCAGGATCGGTTCGGCCAGCAGTTCGGCGTCGGGCCACCGCGCGTGCAGCGCCGCCCGCACCTCGGCATTGACCCGCGGGATGACGTCGAAGAACGCGGCCGGGTAGTAGCGCAGACCGGTCTCGATCTCGTCGGAGATCTTCAGCCGCGACAACCGGATCAACGCCGTCTGCCACAGCGTGAGGATGTGACGGCGGAGCTCGAGCTCGATGTCGCGGCCGTCGTCGGTGCGCGTCTGCCCGCGCAGCCGCATCCGCATCAACTCGGTGATGCGGTGCTGGGTGTCGAACACCGTGCGGCGCCGTGTCTCGGTCGGGTGGGCGGTGATCACGGGGGCGACCAGCGCGCCGGCGAGCGCGTCCGCCACCTCCTCGGCGTCGAGGTCGGCGTCGTCGAGCTTGAGGTACGTCGCGGCCAGCGTGCTGTTCTGCGGTGGTTCACCGGCGGCCTCGTGCACGGCGCGCCTGCGCTCGCGGTGGATGTCCTCGGCGACGTTGGCCAGCAGCGCGAAGTGGGTGAAAGCGCGGATCACCGGAATCGCCTGGCGGGCGTCGATGCCGTCGAACAGTTGCGCCAGCTCCGCCCGGTCGATCTCCGACCGGCGGACCCGGAACGACTCGACCCGGGCCCGCTCGATGAGGCCGAACGTGTCGTCGCCGTTCTGCTCCCGCACGGTGTCGCCCAGGATCGCGCCCAGCAGCCGGATGTCCTCGCGCATCGGCTCGGTCGCCTCCCGGCCCACCTGCGTGCGCTGGACGGCTCCGATGGGTTCGAGCGCCGCGTCGGGCGCGCTGGGTGCGTGGGACATCGTTCGATTATCCGATCCGCCCGGGCGCGCCGCAGAGCGAAGGCATCTGAGCGGGTGAGGATGGACGTGTGACAGTGTTCCGCGCCCGCACCGTGATCACCATGGACCCCGCACAGCCGCGGGCGACGTCCGTCACCGTCGACGGGGATCGCATCGCGGCGGTCGGCGACAGCCCGACCGGGGTCGATGACGTCGACTTCGGCGACGCCGTGCTGATGCCGGGCCTGATAGACCAACATCTGCATCCCGTTCTCGGCGCGACGACGCTCGTCACGGCGGTCATCGCGACCGAGGACTGGGACCTGCCCGGACGCTCCTGCCCGGCGGCCCGGACCCCGCAGGAGTACCGCAGCCGGCTGGCCGACGCCGAATCCGCGACCCCACCGGGCGAGTGGCTGTTCAGCTGGGGTTACCACCGGCTGTGGCACGGCCCGCTGGACCGCGCCGCGTTGGACCGCATCAGCACGGTCCGCCCCATCGCGGTGTGGCAGCGCAGCTGCCACGAGTGGTTCCTCAACTCCGCGGCCATCGCCGCACTCGGCATCACACCCGAGTCGATGACCGGCCACGGGGCCGCCGATGCCATGGTCGATGTCGCGGCCGGGCACTGGTGGGAGATGGGCATGAACCTGCTGCTCCCCCTGCTGTCGCCGCACTTCCTCACCCCCGAGCGCCTCGCTGCCGGGCTGGAGCAGATGGTCGACTACCTGCACGGCAACGGCGTCGTCGCGTTCAACGAGCCCGGCATTTTGTGGGACCTCGAACCGTGGGAGCTCTACCAGCAGATCCTGGGCGCCGACGACACCCCGATGACCTCGACGTTCCTCGTCGACGCCCGCAGCCAGGCCGACGCGGGGATGGCTCCGCACGACGCGGTCGCCGATGCCGAACGGCAGATCGCGCGGGCCGACACCGGCAAGTGCCGGCTGCTGCCGCGCCACGTGAAGCTGTTCGCCGACGGCGCGATCATCAGCCAGCTCATGCAGATGCGCGATCCCTACCTCGACGACGACGGCCATCCGGACCTGTGTCACCACGGCGAGTGGATGATGCAGCCCGACGTCTTCCGCGCGTTCGCCCGCGCCTACTGGAACGCGGACTGGCAGCTGCACATCCACGTCAACGGCGACGCCGCACTGGACCTCGTCCTCGACACGATCGAGGCCTGCATGGCCGACCATCCCCGCACCGACCACCGCACGGTCATCGTCCACTTCGCCAATTCCACCGAGGAGCAGATCGACCGCATCGGCGCCCTCGGCGCGATCGTGTCGGCGAACTCGTACTACCCGGTGGGTTTCGCCGACAAATATGCCGCTCACGGGCTCGGCCCGAAGCGGGCCGACTCGATGGTGCGGGCGGCGTCGGTACTGGCGCGCGGGATACCGCTGTCGTTCCATTCGGACCTGCCGATGGGGCCGGCCTCGCCGCTGACCTTGGCCTGGTGCGGCGTCACCCGGACGACGTCGTCGGGTCGCGTCGCGGGGCCCGAGCAGTGCATCGGTGTGCACGATGCGCTGCGCGCGGTGACGATCGAGGCCGCGTATTCGTGGCGGCTCGAACACGAGCTGGGCAGCATCGAGGCGGGTAAGCGGGCCGACTTCACGGTGCTCGCCGAGGACCCCTACGACGTGGAACCGTTGCAGCTCAAGGACATCGAGGTGCTCGGCACCGTGTACGGGGGGCGTTGGTATCCGCGTGGGCATGCGCGGGCGAGGAGCCACGGTAGCGTGGCCGGATGAGCGTCACCGAAGCTGAGGTCGTCGTCGTCGGTGCGGGTCTGGCCGGCTTGCGGTGCGCGTCGATCCTTGCCGCGGCCGGGCGCGAAGTGCAGCTGTGGGAGGCCGCTGACGACGTGGGTGGCCGCATCCGGACCGACGTCGTCGACGGCTTCCGCTGCGATCGCGGCTTCCAGGTCCTCAACCCCGCCTACCCGGAACTCGACCGGTGCGTCGACGTCGCCGCGCTGCGGTTGCAGCCGTTCGGCGCCGGTGTCGGGGTGCGCCGGGAGCGTGGCGATGTCGTGCTGGCACATCCGCTGCGGGCGCCGGCACGCCTGCCGGCCATGCTGACCCGACGGGCGGTCGGACCGCGCGATGTGGTGGCGCTGGCGCGGTGGGCGCACGGCGCGCTGCGGCCGGCGCAGCTCAAGCGCGGCGACGATACGACGCTGGCGGCCGCGTTGGATCGCAGCCGGGTGTCCGGCGAGGTCCGCCGCGTGATCGACCGGTTCCTGTCCGGGGTCGTACTCGACGACACCGGGGTGACGTCGAATGCGTTCGCACTGCTGCTGGTGCGCACGTTCGCGCTCGGGGTGCCCGCGCTGCCGGCCGGGGGCATGGCAGAGCTGCCGCGCCAGCTGGCCGCCCCGCTGGGTGAGCGCGTGGCGCTGCAGCGCCGGGTGGTCGAGATCGGCCGAACCGGGCCGACGTGGCAGGTGCGATCGGACGACGGGAACGCGGTGGCGGCCCGCGAGGTGGTGATCGCGACGGATCCGAGGCAGGCCGGCGTCTGGGTCGGCGGAGCCCCGGCCGCGATGCACGGTGTGGTCACCGATTGGTGGGCCACCGATGAGCCGTGGCACGGTCCGCCGATGCTGTGGGTGGACGGCAGGCCCGGCGCGACCGGACCCGTCGTGAACGCCGCGGTGATCAGTGCCGCCGCACCCAGCTACGCGCCGGCGGGCCGGGATCTGATCGCGGCGTCAGCGCTGCTGGGCCCGGGACGCCCCGAGCCGACGGAGGCGCAGATGCGTGCCCACGCGGCGACGATCCTGGGTGTCTCCGGCGCGGGGTGGGAGCCGGTGATCCGGCATGTGGTGCCCGACGCGTTGCCGCCCCAGCCGCCACCACTGGTCGTGCGCAAGCCGGTGCGGGACCCGTCGGGGTTGTGGGTGTGTGGCGATCACCGCGACACCGCGTCGATTCAGGGGGCGCTGGTCAGCGGCCGGCGCGCAGCCGAAGGAGTGCTGCGCGCGCTGGCTTAGCTGTACTTGATCTGCAGCGCCATGCCGATGATCGAGACCACCCAGATACCAGTGATGAACAGCGTCAACCGGTCCAGGTTCTTCTCGACCACGGTGGAGCCCGAGAGGCTGGATTGGACGCCGCCACCGAAGAGGCTGGACAGACCGCCGCCCTTGGCGCGGTGCAGCAGAACCAAGAGCACGACCAGCACGCTGGTCACCACCAGGATGATCTGCAGGGCCAATTCCATGGCCGCCAGACTACAGTGCGCTGATCCGCGACAGCCAATCACGCCCCGGCCGCGCCGAGTTCGACGAAAAGGCGTGCCCGTCTCGGACAAACCCGCCCAAACGTCGGTTTGGGCGCAGTGGAGGTGAGGTCAGGGCAGCGGGCCGCCGGCCGCGATCGCCGACAGCGTGGCGAACTGCTCGCCGTCCAGGGAGGCCCCGCCCACCAGCGCGCCGTCGACATCGCCCTGCCCGATGAGCTCGCCGATGTTCTTGGCGTTCACCGAGCCGCCGTAGAGCACGCGCACGCCCGCGGCGATCTCCGCGGAGGCGAGCTCCCCCAACTCCTTGCGGATGGCGGCGCACACCTCCTGCGCGTCGGCGGCACTCGCGACCCGGCCGGTGCCGATCGCCCACACCGGTTCGTAGGCGATGACGACCTTGCTGATCTGCTCGGCCGAGAGCCCGGCCAGCGAGCCGCGTAGCGACGTCACGTTGAACTCGACGTGATCGCCGGCCTCACGCACCTCGAGCGGCTCGCCGATGCAGACGATCGGGGTCAGCCCGTGCTTGAGCGCGGCCGCCGCCTTGGCGGCCACCAGTGCGTCGTCCTCGTGGTGGTAGGTGCGCCGCTCGGAGTGCCCGACGACGGCGAAACTGCACCCCAGCTTGGCCAGGAACGCCCCGCTGATCTCGCCGGTGTAGGCGCCCGAATCGTGCTGCGAGACATCCTGCGCCCCGTAGGTGAGCCGCAGCTTGTCGCCGTCGACGAGCGTCTGCACGCTGCGCAGATCGGTGAACGGCGGGATCACCGTCACGTCGACGCGGTCGAAGTACTTGTCCGGCAACGAGAATGCGATCTTCTGCACCAGCGCGATCGCCTCGAAGTGGTTCAGGTTCATCTTCCAGTTGCCGGCGATCAGCGGCTTACGTGACATATCAGGTCTCCAAGACTTCGATGCCGGGAAGCGTCTTGCCCTCAAGGTATTCCAGCGACGCACCGCCGCCGGTGGAAATGTGCGAGAAACCGTCTTCTGGCAAGCCGAGTTGACGTACAGCGGCCGCCGAGTCGCCACCGCCGACGACGCTGAAAGCACCCTTGCCGGTGGCCCCGATGATGGCCTCGGCCACCCCCTTGGTGCCCGCGGCGAACGCCGGGAACTCGAACACGCCCATCGGGCCGTTCCAGAAGATCGTCTTGGCGTTCGACAGCAGAGCGGTGAAGCGCTTCACCGATTCCGGGCCGATGTCGAGGCCCATCTTGTCGTCGGGGATCTTGTCGGCCGCGACGGTCTCGGCGGGCGAATCGGCCGCGAACTTCTCGGCCACGACGATGTCCACCGGCAGGTGCAGCACGTCGCCGTAGTCGTCGAGCAGCTTGCGGCAGGTGTCGATCATGCTCTCCTCGAGCAACGAGCTGCCGACCGAAAGGCCCTGCGCGGCAAGGAATGTGAAGCACATGCCGCCACCGATGACGAGGCTGTCGGCCTTGGTCGCGAGGTTCTCGATGACGGCCAGTTTGTCCGAGACCTTCGACCCGCCGAGCACCACCGCATACGGGCGCTGCGTGGACTCGGTCAGCTGGGCGAGCACCTTGACCTCGGTGTCGACCAGCGTGCCGGCGTAGTGCGGGAGCAGCGTCGCGACGTCGTACACCGACGCCTGCTTGCGGTGCACCACACCGAACCCGTCAGAGACGAATGCGCCGTCGTCACCGACCAGCTCGACCAGCGCCGCGGCGAGCTTCCCGCGCTCGGCGTCGTCCTTGCTGGTCTCCCGCGCATCGAAGCGGATGTTCTCCAGCAGCAGGATGTCACCGTCGGTCAGACCCTCGGCGCGGGCCAACGCGTCGCTGCCGACCACGTCGCCGGCCAGCTGCACGTGCCTGCCGAGCCTGTCGGCCAGCGCCGCGGCCACCGGCTTCAGCGAGAACTTCGGGTCCGGTTCACCTTTGGGCCGACCCAGGTGCGCGGTCACGACGACCTTGGCGCCGGCGTCGCTGAGCTTCTTCAGCGTGGGCACCGAGGCGATGATGCGGCCGGGATCGGTGATGGTGTCGCCGTCGAGGGGGACGTTCAGGTCGGAGCGCACGAGCACGCCCCGCCCCGAAACTCCCTCTGCGAGCAGATCTTCGAGGGATTTGATCGCCATCGGGCTACAGCGACTTGCCGACCAGGCCGACGAGGTCGACCAGGCGGTTGGAGTAGCCCCACTCGTTGTCGTACCAGGAGACGACCTTGGCCTGGTTGTCGATGACCTTGGTCAGCCCCGCGTCGAAGATCGAGCTGTGCGGATCGGTGACGATGTCACTGGAGACGATCGGCGCGTCGTAGTACTTCAGGATGCCCTTGAGCGGTCCGTCGGCGGCGGCTTTCATCGCCGCGTTGATCTCGTCGGCGGACGCCGCCTTCGACAGTTCGGCGGTCAGGTCGGTGCACGACCCCGTCGGGATCGGCACGCGCAGCGCGTAGCCGTCGAGCTTGCCCTTGAGCTCGGGCAGCACCAGGCCGATCGCCTTGGCGGCACCGGTCGAGGTCGGCACGATGTTCAGCGCGGCCGCGCGGGCACGGCGCAGATCCTTGTGCGGGCCGTCCTGCAGGTTCTGGTCCTGGGTGTAGGCGTGCACCGTCGTCATCAGGCCCTTGACGATGCCGAACTCGTCGTTGAGGACCTTGGCCAGCGGCCCGAGGCAGTTCGTCGTGCACGACGCGTTGGAGATGATGTTCTGGCTGCCGTCGTACTTGTCGTCGTTGACGCCGAGCACGATCGTGATGTCCTCGTCGCTGGCGGGCGCCGAGATGATGACCTTCTTGGCGCCGGCGTCGAGGTGGCCCTGCGCCTTCGCGCGGGCGGTGAAGATGCCCGTGGATTCCACGACGACGTCGACACCGAGGTCACCCCACGGCAGCGCCGAGGGACCTTCCTTGACTTCGAGTGCCTTGATCTTGACGTCACCGACGACGATCGTGTCGTCACCCTCCAGGCCGACCTCGTAGGGCAGCCGGCCGAGAATGGAGTCGAACTTCAGCAGGTGGGCCAGCGACGCGTTGTCGGTGAGGTCGTTGACCGCGATGATCTCGATGTCGGTGTTCTTGCCCGCCTGCTTCTGCGCGTCCAGAGCGCGGAAGAAGTTGCGCCCGATACGGCCGAAACCGTTCACGCCTACCCGGATCGTCACGTCAGTCTCCTACTCGGTCGTTCTCGGTCGTCGAACTGCTCACACTCTTTTGAAGTGTTCCCAGCCAGCCTAGTGTGTGACGTTCGGGCCGCGCGCAGTTGCCCCGAGACCGCTCTATCGCACCGCCGCGGCCTGGTCGACGAAGGGATTGCCGAGCCACCTGCGGCGCAGCCGCTGCAGGGTGCCGTCGGACTCCAGCTCGGCCTGCGCCACCTGCAGACGCGCGAGCAGCGGGGTGTTCTCCGCCGCGACGGCGATCGCGATCTCGGCCACGGACAGCCCCCGCGCGACCAGCTCGACGTCGGGTACATCGCGCACGAGTTCGCCCAGCACCGGGGCCAGTTCGAGCAGCGCGTCGCAGGCACCGGATGCCAGGTCGGCGACTGCCGCCGGCAGCGTGTCGCGATCGGGGCTGCACAGGGTGCGGCCGCCGAGGTCGGCCGGCGAATGCACGTGTGGCAGCCGTCGGGTGTTCACCGCCAGACCCTGCCCGGTGATCACGTAGGGCGGCAGGAACGTGACGCCTTGCTGGGCAGTGGCCGGCAACCCGCCGAGCAGGACGTCGTCGTCGCCGGCCACCAGGCGCTGCCAGCCGTCGGCGACGGTGACGATGGGTGCGACGACGACGTCGTCACCGAGTCGGTCACCGAGCGCGGCGATCAGTTCGGCGTCCAGGCCGCTGCCGGTGGAGGTGAACGGTGGATACGGCCCGACCAGGCCCGCCCGCAAAGTGCCCATGGTCCCACGGTAAGAGGTTTACTGTGCGCCCGGTGGGAGACGAACCGACAGACCAGCAGGCCAGCCCGACGCTGTTCCTGGCCCGGCTCGGCGCGGCCATGGTCGCCGCCGGATACCCGATCGGGCACGTGCGCCGCACGCTGGCCACCTGCGCCGAGCGCTACAGCGTGGCGGGCCAGATGCTGGTGCTGCCCAACCACATTCAGTTGAGCGGCGGCGACTCCCTGGAGATGTCGAGCGCCGAGCACGAGGTGCGCTTCGACCAGACCTTCCCACTGGCCACGCTGGTCGGGCAGGCTCGGCGCGGGGAGATCGGCCCCGCCGAGGGCCTCGCGGAACTGGCCCGCATCGACGCGATGGACTCCCGTTTCGGGGCCTGGGCGTTCGTCGTCGGGTACACGTTGCAGAGCGCGGCGTTCGCCCTGATCCTGCAACCCAACCTGATCGCGCTCGGCGCGGCCACGCTGTTCGGGTTCGGTGTCGGCGTGGCCGGCGTGCTGGCCCGCCGTAGTGAGCCGCTGACCCAGCTGCTGCCGGTGCTCGCGGCGTTCACCGTGGCGCTGTGTTCGTTCACGCTGGGCCGCGCGCTGCATCTCGGCGAGGGCAGCCTGCGCGCCCTGGCGCCGTCGCTGGTGATGTTCCTGCCCGGCACCGCGATCACGCTGGCGGTCATCGAACTGAGCACGCGCGACATGATCTCGGGTTCGGCCCGCCTGATCGCCGGCGCAATGCGGTTGGCGCAGTTGGCTTTCGGCATCCTGATCGCCGCTCAGCTGGTCGGCCTGACCGCGAGCGAACTCAGTGTCGCGGTGGTTGACCGGTTCGGACCGTGGGCGCCGTGGCTGGGGTGCGCGCTCTACGCGGTGGGCCTGTTCCTGTTTCACGGCCCACCGACGCGCTTCATGGGCTGGATGCTGCTGATCCTGTTCGTCTCCTATGCGGGCCAGCTGGCCGGCAACGCGACGCTGGGCAGCTACGCGAGCGGTTTCGGCGGCGGGCTGGCGCTGGCGCTGTGCGCGCTGTTCGTCGCACGCCGGCCCAACACTCCGTCGGCGGCGACGCTGCTGCTCCCCGGTTTCTGGCTGCTGGTGCCCGGCTCACTGGGGTTCATCGGTGTCACCGAGCTGATCGGCACCGACAGCTCCGACGCCGTCGGGGTCACGTTGATCTCGATGATCTCGATCGCGCTGGGCATCCAGGCGGGACTGCTGGTGTGGAGCGCATGTCGCCAGTTGCCCGCCGCGGTGGGGCGGGGAGCGCGATACTCCCGTCCATGACCGATTGGGTGATCCCGGCCATCACCGCCTCTGCCAGCCTGCTCGGCACCCTGGTGGGTGGCCTCGCCACGTACTGGACGTCGAAGAAGACCCACGAACGACAGAGCCTGGCCGACGAGGAACGGCTGCGCTTCGACCTGTTGCGGGACACGACGATACGGTTCGTCGCCGCGATGACCGAGGTCTCCGCGGCGAGTTCCTGGCGTTGGCGCGTGAATCAGACCCGTCGATCCCGGAGAACATGGACCGGCTGGCCATCCTGTTCCGGGTGGTGCGCGCCACCGGCGTGCTCGAGGACGACGTCAAACGCGCCATCACGCTGCTGACCGAACTGCGCCTGGTCGCCCCCAGTGACATCGCCGACAGCGCGCAGCGCGTCATCTACACCGCGTTCGCGCAGGAGATCACCAGCGCACTGTCACTGGATCAGCGCAACGCGGCCACCGACGCGTTCAACGCCTCGATCAACCACTTCGTCAACCGGGTGCGCCACTACATGCACGTCGAGGATCACGAGTTCGATGCGATCGACCGGGCATCCCTGGAGCACCTGCTCGGGAACTAGCGCAGATCAGGCGTCCTCGAGCAGATCCGGCGTGACCGCCGACTCGGTGTCGGGAATGCCCTCGATCTTGGCCTTGCGGTCGGCCATCGACAGTAGGCGCCGAATACGGCCTGCCACAGCATCTTTGGTCATCGGCGGGTCGGCCAGCCGGCCGAGTTCCTCCAGGGAGGCCTGCCGGTGTGCGACCCGCAGACTGCCCGCGGCGGCCAGGTGGTCGGGCACGCCGTCGCCGAGGATCTCCAGCGCACGCTCGACGCGCGCGGCCGCGGCCACCGCAGCTCGGGCAGAGCGGCGCAGGTTCGCATCGTCGAAGTTGGCCAGCCGGTTCGCGGTCGCACGCACCTCGCGGCGCATCCGGCGCTCCTCCCAGATGAGCCGCGTGTCCTGCGCGCCCATCCGGGTCAGCAGCGCACCGATCGCCTCCCCGTCGCGAACCACCACGCGGTCACTGCCCCGCACCTCGCGCGCCTTGGCGCTCACCCCGAGCCGTCGGGCGGCACCGACCAGCGCGAGCGCCGCCTCGGGGCCGGGGCAGCTGACCTCCAGGGCCGAGGAACGACCCGGTTCGGTCAGCGAGCCGTGGGCGAGAAACGCTCCGCGCCAAGCAGCTTCGGCATCCGCCACGCTGCCGCCGACCACCTGTGCCGGCAGGCCACGCACCGGGCGGCCGCGCAGATCCAGCAACCCGGTCTGGCGTGCCAGCGCCTCACCGTCCTTGGCCACGCGCACCACGTAGCGGGTGCTCTTGCGGATACCGCTGGCCGAGAGCACGTGCACCACGGCGTGGTAGCCGTACAGGTCGTAGATGTCCTTGCGCAGCCTGCGCGCGATGATGCCCAGGTCGACCTCGGCCTCCACCACGACGCGTCCCGACACGATGTGCAGCCCGCCGGCGAAGCGCAGCAGCGCGGCCACCTCGGCGCGCCGAGCGCTGACCGAATTCACCACGAGCCTGCTGAGCTCGTCTTTGACCTCGGCTGTCATCGCCACGGGTCGTCACCTCTCGGTCGGTTCACTGTCGGTGAGGGCACCGTCTGGGGTGTGCCGGTGGTTGCTGCGCCCCCTTCTGCTCCCCCTGATGCGCCCCGGTGCAGCACGCCGTCGAGGGCCGCCGCCAATCTCGCCGGGTCATGTAAAGGTGTACCAGGTCGGCACACGTCGGCGAACTCGACGTGCGCCGACAGCATCGTCGCGGTGCGGCGCAATTGGTCGCGTTCGCGATTGCTGGGCACCCGGGACGAGTCCACGATGATGTCGTGCACCGTGAAGTCGGGCGCGTGCTGAGCCAGCACGTGGATGTGCCGCTCGACGGAGAACCCGGACGTCTCGCCGGGCTCGGCGACGAGGTTGAGCACCAGCGCGCGCCGTGCAGTCGTGCTCTGCAGTGCGGCCACCAGCTGCGGCACCAGGACGTGCGGGATCACGCTGGTGAACCACGATCCCGGCCCGAGCACCACCAGGTCGGCGTCCATGATCGCGTCGACGGCCTGGCGGGTCGCCGGCGGATCGCCCGGCAGCAGCCGCACCCGGCGCACCTTCCCCACCGTCGTGGCGATCGCGACCTGCCCGCGGATCGCGCGGCTCACCCGTGGATCGGACTCCAGCCCCGCGACGTCGGCCTCGATGCCCAGCCCCATCGGGCACATCGGCAGCACCCGGCCCTTGACGCCCAGGATGCGGCCCAGTTCGTCGAGCGCCGCCACCGGATCGGCGAGCACCTCGTTCAGACCGGCGAGCATCAGATTGCCGATGGGGTGTCCGGCCAGCGCCCCGCTGCCCCCGAAACGGTGCTGGATGATGGTGGCCCACAGCCGTCCGTGCGGACTGTCAGATGCCAACGCCGCCAACGCCATTCGCAGGTCGCCCGGCGGGACGATGTCGAGTTCGCTGCGCAGCCGGCCCGAGGAGCCGCCGTCGTCGGCGACGGTGACGACGGCGGTGACGTGCGGGGTCAGGCGCCGCGCCGCGGACAGCGTGGCGTACAGCCCGTGCCCACCGCCGAGCGCGACGATGCGCACACTCATTCGCGCCCCAGATCCCGGTGCAGGACGCGCACCGTCAGCGCGGTGTCCACCAGCCGGTCGGCCAGCGCCTCGGCCATCGCCACACTGCGATGCTTCCCCCCGGTGCATCCGATGGCCACGGTCATGTAGCGCTTCCCCTCCCGCCGGTAGCCGTCGATCACGACGTCCAACAGGTGATGGTAGGAGTCGACGAACTCCACGGCGCCCGGTTGGCCGAGGACGTAATCGCGGACCCGGGCGTCTTGCCCGGTGAGTGGGCGCAGCTCGTCCACCCAGTGCGGGTTGGGCAGGAACCGCACGTCCATCACCGTGTCGGCGTCCATGGGCAACCCGTACTTGTAACCGAACGACTCGACGGTGACGTTCGTGTTGGCCACGGTTTCGGCCGCGAACGCCCGCTCGATGCTCTCCCGCAGGCCGTGCACCGACAGCGAGGACGTGTCGATGACCAGGTCGGCGGACGCTCGCACCGGAGCGAGCAGCGCCCGTTCGGCGGCGATCCCCTCGGCCAGGGTCTGGGTGCCCTGCAGCGGGTGACTGCGCCGGTTCTGCTCGTAGCGGCGCACCAGCATGTCGTCGGAGGCCTCGAGGAACACCACCCGCGGGGTGATCTCGCGCGCCGCGAGTTCGCTGCGGACGCCGTCCAGGTCGCCGGTGAACCCGCGTGAGCGCACGTCCATCACCACAGCCAGCTGAGTGATGCGCGACCCCGCCGCCAACCCGAGGTCGACCATCCGCGCGATCAGCTCCGGTGGCAGGTTGTCGGCCACGTACCAGCCCAGGTCTTCGAGCACCTTGGCGGCAGTACCGCGACCGGCACCCGACAGACCCGTCACCAGGACCACGTCGATTCCGCCCGATTCGCTGTCCATGCCCGCTTCTGTCATCCCGTCACCGTGTGTCGATCATCGTCGATACGCGACGCGTCCGCGTCCTGTTCGGCGCGCTCGTCGCCGGCGGCGTCCGGCGGATCTGTCGGCGCATGCTCCGTCGTCACCCCCAGCGCCTCCAGCACCGCGGTGGCGGTGGCCACGCCGATCCCGGGCACGGCGGTGATCTCCTCGACCGACGCCTGCCGAAGCCGCGCCAGCGACCCGAAGTGCGTGACCAGGGCCTTGCGCCGGTGTTCCCCCAGACCTCGCACCGAGTCCAGCGCCGACTCCGTCATCCGCTTGGACCGCTTGCTGCGGTGGTAGCTGATCGCGAACCGGTGCGCCTCGTCGCGCACCCGTTGCAGAAGGTACAGCCCGTCGTTGTTGCGGGGAAAGATGATCGGATCGGGCTCTGACGGCACCCACACCTCTTCGAGCCGCTTGGCCAGCCCGATCACCGCGACGTCGGTGACGCCGAGGTCCTCGAGCACCGCCGCCGCGGCGTTGACCTGGGGCGCGCCGCCGTCGACGACGAACAGGTTGGGCGGGTAGGCGAATCGGCGAGAGCGGCCTTCTGCGACGAAGTCGCCCGGCTGCTGGGTGTCGCGCAGGTGGCGGTGGAACCGCCGACGGGTGACCTCGGCGATCGACGCGACGTCATCGGAGCGGCCGTCGCCGGCGGCCTCGCGGATCGCGTAGTGCCGGTAGTCCGACTTGCGGGGCAGACCGTCTTCGAAGACCACCAGCGAGGCCACCACGTCGGTGCCCTGCACATGGCTGATGTCGACGCATTCGATGCGCAGGGGCGCGTCTTCCAGCCCCAGGGCGTCCTGAATGCTCTGCAGCGCAGCACTTCTGGCGTTGAAGTCGCCGGCGCGCTTGAGCTTGTGCTGGTTGAGCGCCTGCTCGGCGTTGCGCTGCACGGTCTCGGCCAGCGCCCGTTTGTCACCGCGCTGGGCGACGCGCAGCGACACCCGCGAGCCACGCAGCTGGCACAACCAGGTCTCCAGCTCGGGGGCCGTCTCGGGCAGCACCGGCACCAACACCTGCTTGGGCACCGGGTTGGTCGTCTCGTCACCACCCTCGTCGGCGGCGTCGCCGAGCGCGGCCTGGTCGCCGTAGAACTGGGTGAGGAACTGCTCGACGAGGTATTCGAGCGTGGATTCCCCTGGCTCCCCTGACTTCTCGATCACCCAGCCGCGTTGGCCGCGCACCCGGCCACCCCGCACGTGGAACACCTGAACGGCCGCTTCTAGCTCGTCGTCGGCGAACGCGACCACGTCGGCGTCGGTGCCGTCCCCGAACACGACCGCCTGCTTCTCCATCGCCCGGCGCATCGCGCCGATGTTGTCGCGCAGCCGGGCCGCCCGCTCGAAGTCCAGGTCCTCGGCGGCGGCGTTCATTTGCTGTTCCATGTCGCGGATCAGCCGGTCGGTCTTGCCGGCGAGGAAGTCGCAGAAATCGGTGACGATCTGACGGTGCTCGTCGGCGCTGACCCGTCCGACGCACGGCGCCGAACACTTGTCGATGTAGCCGAGCAGGCAGGGTCGGCCGATCTGACTGTGCCGCTTGAACACTCCGTTCGAGCACGTGCGGGCCGGGAACACGCGGGTGAGCAGGTCGAGGGTCTCGCGGATCGCCCATGCGTGGGAGTACGGCCCGAAGTACCGGACACCCTTGCGCCGCGGGCCGCGGTACACCTTCAGACGCGGGTACTCCTCGTTGAGCGTGACAGCGAGGACCGGGTAGGACTTGTCGTCGCGGTAGCGGATGTTGAACCGCGGATCGAATTCCTTGATCCAGTTGTACTCGAGCTGCAGCGCCTCGACCTCGGTGGTGACGACCGTCCACTCGACGCTCGCCGCGGTCGTCACCATCTGCCGCGTGCGCGGTGCCAGACCCGACAGATCGGCGAAGTACGAGTTGAGCCTGCTGCGCAGGCTCTTGGCCTTGCCGACGTAGATGACCCGGCGATGCTGATCGCGGAACCGGTAGACACCCGGTTCGACGGGAATCGACCCGGGCGCAGGTCGGTATGTCGCGGGATCCGGCACGGACCCAGGTTACTGCGACGCCACGACGGGGTAGTTCGACTAGGTGGGGGCATCGTGGCGGCATGGCCGAAACGTGGGACCGTGAACTCGCGCCGGTTGCCGGCGACACTGATGGCCTTGTGCACCGTTGTCGTGCTGGTCTGTGCCGGGTGCACCGCCGACACACCGCCGCCGGCGCAGCCCACGGGCCCGTGCGCGATCGTGACCAACGGCACCCCGGAATCCAAACAGCAGGGTCGCGACGACGAGTCGGCGCCGGAGACCGCGACCGGCTACCGGACCGGGATGACCCCGGTCCGCACCGGTCACTACGCCGTCGCCACGGCCAATCCGCTGGCGACGCAGGCGGCGTGCGAGGTGCTGCGCGACGGTGGAACGGCGGCCGACGCGTTGGTGACCGCACAGGCCGTCCTGGGGTTGGTGGAGCCGCAGTCATCAGGCCTCGGCGGCGGCGGCTTCCTGGTGTACTACGACGCGGCAGCGAAGTCGGTGCAGGCGTTCGACGGCCGCGAGATCGCCCCCGCCGCCGCGACCGAGAACTATCTGCGCTGGGTCTCCGACACCGACCGCACCGCGCCGAGGCCCGATGCCCGCGCCTCGGGCCGCTCGATCGGCGTGCCCGGCATCGTGCGCATGCTGGCCGATGTGCACGGCCAGCACGGCCGCACGCCGTGGCGGGAGTTGTTCGATCCCGCCGTCCGGCTCGCCGACGACGGGTTCGAGATCAGCCCGCGCCTGGCCGCGGCGATCGCCGATGCAGCTCCGAAACTGCGGGTGGACCCCGCGTCCGCCGAGTACTTCCTCGAGCCCGACGGCTCCCCGAAGTCCGGCCATCTGACCAATCCGGCGTATGCGAAGACGCTGGGCGCCGTCGCGACCGATCCCGCGGCGTTCTACACCAGCCCGATCGCGCAGGACATCGTCCGGGCCGCGACCGACACCACCGGTGGGCGGACGCCGAGCCTGATGACCACCGACGACCTGGCCGGGTACCGCGCCGAGGTCCGCGAACCGCTGTGCACGCCGTACCGCGGCAAGCAAATCTGCGGGATGCCGCCGCCGTCGTCGGGCGGTATCGCGGTGGCCGAGACGCTCGGTGTGCTCGCACATTTCGACATGGCACCGCTGCGCCCCACCGATGTCGACCTCAACGGCGGTCGTCCGACCGTGCAGGGCGTGCACCTGATCGCCGAAGCAGAGCGGCTGGCCTACGCCGACCGGGACCGGTATGTCGCCGACACCGATTTCGTCCCGCTTCCCGGCGGCTCACCGGACGCGCTGCTGGCGGCGGGCTACCTCGCCGGGCGGGCGGCCCTAGTCTCGCCCGACCGCACCATGGGAACCGCGAAACCGGGCGAATTCGGTCCGCCGACGGAGCCGGTACCGCCCGTGCCCGAACACGGCACCAGTCACATCAGCGTGGTCGACGCGCAGGGCAACGCGGCGTCGCTGACGACGACAGTCGAGTCGGCGTTCGGCTCGTTCCACATGGTCGACGGCTTCCTGCTGAACAATCAGCTCACCGATTTCTCGGCCGAGCCGGTCGGACCGGACGGCGTGCCCGTCGCCAACCGGTTGGCGCCGGGGAAACGCCCGCGCAGCACCATGGCGCCCACGCTGGTCTTCGACACCGACGCCAGCGGTCAGCGGGGCCCGCTGTACGCGGTGGCCGGCTCGCCGGGCGGCTCGACGATCGTCCAGTTCGTCGTCAAAACTCTTGTCGGGATGCTCGATTGGGGCCTGGACCCGCAGCAGGCGGTGTCGATGGTCGACTTCGGGGCGGCCAACTCACCGACCACGAACGTCGGGGGCGAACACCCGGTGATCGACATCTCCGACGACGGCAGGCACGACCCGCTGGTGACCGGTCTGCGCGCGCTGGGTCACCGCGTGGATCTCGCGGATCAGTCCAGCGGGCTCTCGGCGATCGTGCGGGCCGACCCCGGCTGGGTGGGCGGGGCGGACCCGCGGCGGGAGGGCGCCGTCATGGGCGACGGCGATTGATCCCGTCGGCGTTCTGATAGCGGTCGATCGCCGCACGGACGCGATCCATCGCGTCCACGGCGCGGGCCTTGTCGACGGCCTGGATCGCCATCACCGCCACGTATTCGTCGTCGGGCAGGTCGAGTCTGGCCCACCGCGCACCGGGATGAAACGACACGTCGCGCA
This sequence comes from Mycolicibacterium sp. 018/SC-01/001, assembly GCF_007096635.1. Lineage (GTDB taxonomy): Bacteria > Actinomycetota > Actinomycetes > Mycobacteriales > Mycobacteriaceae > Mycobacterium. Next base: position 37,498 of record NZ_VKAA01000007.1, on the reverse strand, counting down.
CCACGCTCCAGTCGAACAGGCGGTAGCCCAACACGTTTCGCACCGCGACACCGGCGGCGCCGACGCGCAGGCGCGGTCGCGCGAGCAGGCAGACCGCCGCCCCGAACACCACGCCCAGCGCGGCGATCGCGATCTGGTCGGAGGTCCGGAAGATGACGCCGGTGGTCCCCACCTTGAGGAGCGCTCCGACCGCGACGTGCGCGACGACGATCACCAGGGCCGCCGCATAGGCGAATTTCGGAGTGAGGTGCGGTTTGACCTCGACATCCCACTCCTGATTGCTCATGACGGCGACGCGAGCCCGCGCAGCGTCAGCGCCGTGGACACCGCGGCAGCAGCGGCCTGCGCACCCTTGTCCTCGGCCGACTCCGGCAACCCGGCCCGGTCGAGCGCCTGGTGTTCGGTGTTCACGGTGAGCACGCCGTTGGCGACCGGGGTGGACTCGTCGAGCGACACCCGGGTCAGGCCCTGGGTCACGGCGTCACACACGTAGTCGAAATGCGGTGTCTCGCCGCGGATCACGACACCGAGCGCGACGACGGCGTCGTGCGACTTGGCCAGCGCCTGGGCGACGACCGGGATCTCGATGGCGCCGAGCACCCGGACCACGGTCGGATCGGCGATCCCGGCCTCGGCGGCGGTGCGGCGAGCACCGTCGAGCAGCGCATCGCAGATGGTCTCGTGCCAGGTACTCGCGACGATCGCCAGCGACAGTCCCGCCGCGTCGAGCTCCGGCATGTCGGGCACGCCTGCGGCAGGACTCATTTGGTGCCGCCGATGTCGCCGGGCAGCGCCTCGTCGTAGTCCTCGAGACCGACGAGGTCGTGACCCATCCGGTCCCGCTTGGTCATCAGATAGCGGATGTTCTCCGAGTTGGCCCGCACGGGCAGCGGCACCCGCTCGATGATGTGCAGGCCATAGCCGTCCAACCCGACGCGCTTGGCCGGGTTGTTGGTCAGCAGGCGCATCGAGCGCACGCCCAAGTCTACGAGGATCTGAGCGCCGGTGCCGTAATCGCGGGCGTCGGCGGGCAGCCCGAGCTTGAGGTTCGCATCGACGGTGTCGTCGCCGGCGTCCTGTAGCTGATAGGCCTGCAGCTTGTGCATCAGCCCGATGCCCCGGCCCTCGTGGCCACGCATGTAGAGCACCACGCCGCGGCCCTCGCGGGCCACCATCGCCAATGCGGCGTCGAGCTGGGGGCCGCAGTCACAGCGGCGGGAGCCGAACACATCCCCGGTCAGGCATTCGGAGTGCACGCGGACCAGCACGTCGTGACCGTCCTCGTGCGGCCCGGCGATATCGCCCTTGACCAGAGCGACGTGTTCGACGTCCTCGTAGATGCTGGTGTAGCCGACGGCGCGGAATTCGCCGTGGCGGGTCGGGATACGGGCCTCGGCGACCCGCTGGATGTGCTTCTCGTGCTTGCGGCGCCACTCGATCAGATCGGCGATCGAGATCAGGGCGAGGTCGTGTTCGTCGGCGAAGATCCGCAGCTCGTCGGTCTGGGCCATCGCGCCCTCGTCCTTCTGGCTGACGATCTCACAGATCGTGCCGGCCGGCTGCAGACCGGCGAGGCGGGCCAGATCGACGGCGGCCTCGGTGTGGCCGGGGCGGCGCAGCACGCCACCGTCCTTGGCGCGCAAGGGAACGACGTGCCCGGGCTTGGTGAAGTCGTCGGCCACCGCGGTCGGATCGGCCAGCAACCGCATCGTGGTCGCCCGGTCCGAAGCCGAAATACCAGTTCCCACACCGTGTTTGGCATCGACGGTGACGGTGTAGGCGGTGCCGTGCTTGTCCTGGTTGACCGCGTACATCGGCAGCAGGCCCAGCCGGTCGCAGATCTCACCGTCGAGAGGGACACACAGATAGCCGGACGTGTAGCGCACCATGAACGCCACCAGTTCGGGGGTGGCCTTCTCGGCGGCGAAGATCAGATCGCCTTCGTTCTCCCGGTCTTCGTCGTCGATGACGACCACGGCCTTGCCCGCGGCGATGTCGGCCACCGCCCGCTCGACCGAATCCAGCCTCGTCATCTTCACCACCTTGCCGGTTCCCGTGCGGGAACCACGTCTTTCCCCGTTCAGTATGAACCACGGGGTGGCCCGCGTTATTGCCCGCCTGAGCGAGGTCGGACGCGATACTTCCGGCATGACGTCACCCGAAGCCCTCGCGATCGGAGCAGTCGTCTTCGACGACATGGACCAGATCGACCTCACCGGCCCCTATGAGGTCCTCGCGTCGTTGCCGAACGTGACGTTCACCACGTACGGGCTCAGCGACGGGCCGGTGCGTGACTATCGCGGCCTGCGCCTGCTGCCGGACGCCGTGATCGACGACGCACCCGGGCTCGACGTCCTCGTCGTGCCCGGCGGGCCCGGCCAGGAGGCGGTGATGGACGACGAGCGCCTACTGCAGTGGCTGCGCGACCAGGCGGCGGGTGCCCGGTGTGTGCTGTCGGTGTGTACCGGCGCGTTGCTGCTCGGTGCGGCCGGGCTGCTGCGGGGCCGCCAGGCCACGACACACTGGGCCGCGCTCGAGGTGCTGCCGATCCTCGGCGCCACCGCGCGCACCGACCGGGTGGTGACCGACGGCACCTATGTGTTCGCCGCCGGAGTCACCGCGGGTGTCGACGCGGCGCTGGTGGTGGCCGCGACACTGCGCGGCGCCGACGAGGCGCAGGCCGCGCAGCTGACGATGCAGTACGCCCCGGAGCCGCCGTTCACCGCGGGCTCGCCGGACACCGCACCGGAAGCGGTCCTCGGGAGCGTGACGCAACGGCTCGCCGCGACGCGGCAGCAGCGCGTCGACACCGCGCGCCGCATCGCCGATGGGTGGACCTGATCACCGGGACTGCCCCATCAGCCGTTCGACGTACTTGGCGATGACGTCGACCTCGAGGTTCACCGGCGCCCCGACCTCGGCGTGGCCCAGCGTCGTCAGGTCCAGCGTGGTGGGGATCAGCGACACCTCGAACCAGTCGGGGCCCAGCGCCGACACCGTCAGGGAGACGCCGTCGACGGTGATCGACCCCTTCTCCACGATGTAGCGCGACAGCGTCTCGGGCAGCCCGATACGCACCACCGTCCAGTGGTCGGACGGCGTGCGGGACACGATGTGGCCCGTGCCGTCGACGTGTCCCTGCACGATGTGGCCGCCCAGCCGGCTGCTGATCGCCGCCGCCCGCTCGAGGTTCACCCGGGTCCCGACGTCGGCGCCGCTCAGGCTGGAGCGGTTCAAGGTCTCGGCCATCACGTCGGCGGAGAACGAGCCGTCGGCGAGCACGTCGACGACCGTCAGGCACACCCCGTTCACGGCGATCGAATCCCCGTGCCCGGCATCGGAGGTCACGACCGGGCCGCGGATGACCAAACGTGCAGCGTCGCCGAGGTTTTCCCTGCCGACGATCTCGCCCAGTTCTTCGACGATTCCGGTGAACACCTGTCCAGCCTAGGCCCACCGGCGGACGGTCCCCCTCCGGCGCACCCTCTACGATGCAGGCATGCAGACCCGCCTCTTGGCGCTCGTCGCCGCCCTTTTCGCTGTCGTCACCCTCATCGCGGGGTGCTCCAGCTCGTCGTCCCAGGATTCCGGGGCCGACCTGCCGGACGCCACCACGTTGCTGAGAGAGTCCGCCGACACCACGAAAGCCCAGACCAGCGCGCATCTGAAGCTCGCCGTGCAGGGCCAGATCGCCGAACTACCGGTCGAATCGCTCGAAGGTGACCTCACCCAGAAGCCGGCCGTGGCCGCCAAGGGCACCGCCGACATCGTGTTCCTGGGCCAGAAGTTGCAGGGCGTCGAGTTCGTGGTGTTCGACGGCGACCTGTACGCCGCGATCACCTCCGGGGGCAGCCTGTCGAACTTCGGGCCGGCGGCCGACATCTACGACGTCGCCGCGATCCTGAGCCCCGACAGCGGCCTGGCCAACGTGCTGGCCAACTTCTCCGACGCGAAGTCCGAGGGCCGCGAGACCATCGAAGGCGTCAAGACGATCCGCATCACCGGAAACGTGCGGGCCGACGCGGTCAACAAGATCGCCCCCCAGATCGCCGCGAAAGGCCCCGTCCCGGGCACCGCGTGGGTCGCAGAAGACGGCAACCACGAGCTGATGCAGGCCCGCCTGGAACCCACCCCCGGGAACAGCGTGACGATGACGCTGTCGAAGTGGGGCGAGCCCGTGACGGTCGACAAACCGGCGGTGTGATGCCCAACGCATCCCGGCACTCCGCCTCTGCCGCGAACCGCAGCGTCGCGATCGCCGCCGGCGGCCTCGCGGTCATGCTCGGAGCGCTCGACACCTACGTCGTCGTCTCGGTGATCCGCGACATCATGGTCGACGTCGGAATCGCCATCAACCAGATCCAGCGCGTCACCCCGATCATCACCGGTTACCTGCTCGGCTACATCGCGGCGATGCCGCTGCTGGGGCGGGCCTCCGACCGGTTCGGGCGCAAGCTGCTGCTCCAGGTGAGCCTCGCGGGCTTCGCCCTCGGCTCGATCGTCACCGCACTGTCGACCGACCTGACGATGATGGTGATCGGCCGCGCCATCCAGGGCGCCGCCAGCGGGGCTCTGCTGCCCGTGACGCTCGCGCTGGCCGCGGATCTGTGGGCCAGCCGCAATCGGGCCGCCGTGCTCGGGGGTGTCGGCGCCGCGCAGGAGCTGGGCAGCGTGCTCGGCCCCCTCTACGGCGTGGCCCTGGTCGCCGCCTTCACGCACTGGCAGGCCGTGTTCTGGGTGAACGTGCCACTCGCGCTGATCGCGATGGTGATGATCCAGGTCAGCCTGCCGGCTGCGGACAAGGATCGGCCGAAGGAGAAGGTCGACGTCGTGGGCGGCCTGCTGCTCGCGATCGCACTCGGCCTCGCGGTGGTCGGCATGTACAACCAGGCCCCGGACGGTAAGCAGGTGCTGCCGAGCTACGGCCTGCCGGTGCTGATCGCGGCGGCGGTCGCCGCGGCCGCGTTCTTCGCCTGGGAGAGGTTCGCCACCACACGGCTGATCGACCCCGCCGGGGTCCGGTTCAGGCCGTTCCTGGCCGGCCTGGGCTCGTCCCTGTGCGCGGGCGCTGCACTGATGGTGACGCTGGTCAACATCGAGCTGTTCGCCCAGGGCGTGCTGGGCAAAGAACAGCAGGAGGCGGTCTTCCTGCTGGTGTGGTTCCTCGGCGCGCTGCCCGTGGGTGCGCTGGTCGGCGGGTGGATCGCCACGAAGATCGGCGATCGGATCGTCGTGTTCGTGGGGCTGCTGATCGCGGCGGCCGGCTACTGGCTGATCTCCAAGTGGACGGTGAACGTCCTCGACGCCCATCACGACCTGGGCATCGTAGCGCTGCCCACCTTCGACACCGATCTGGTGATCGCCGGTGTGGGTCTGGGGCTCGTGATCGGCCCGTTGACCTCGGCCACGCTGCGCGTCGTCCCGGCCGCGCAGCACGGCATCGCCTCGGCGGCCGTGGTGGTGGCCCGCATGATCGGGATGTTGATCGGTATCGCGGCGCTCTCAGCGTGGGGTCTCTACCGGTTCAACCAGCATCTGGCCAGCCTGCCCGCCGGTCCCGGTGGCAACACGCTGGCGCAGCGGCTGGCGGCCGAGGCGATGCGGGTTCGCGAAGCCTACGTCCTGCAGTACGGGGAGATCTTCACGATCACCGCGGTGGTGTGCGTGGTGGGGGCGCTGCTGGGACTCCTGATCAGCGGTCGCGACGACCATGCCGACGAGCCCGCCGAAATCGCGGGGGCGGTCGGTCAGCAGCGCTCGAGTCCGCGGCCCATCAGCTGAGGCTCGTCGGCGAGGTCATCGAGATCGGCGAGATCGGGGTCGTCGCAGGTGTCGTCCATCGTCAGCCCCCGCCAGGCGTCGCGGATCACCGCTTTGATCGAATCGGGGGTGACCAAGCTGTTGCTGAGCCAGTCCTGCAATGCAGTCATGCTCCATGTCCTTTGTTCGTGCTCACCATGCGCAACTCGTCGGTGAAAGCGCGATATTCCCCATCAGTCTACCGGCGCAGCCGCGCGGTCGGGGGCGCAGCACGCCGGGGGACGTTCGCGGAAGTGCTTGACGGACAATGCGTAACGATCAGATAACGATGCCGTTCACGCGGGGTTCATGTCCGGATCATGCCCGAATGAGGCTCAGCAGCACGTCCGGACCGACCGGATTCACGCCGTCGAAGCGCCACCGCTGCGCCTGACCGATGCTCGTCACACCGACGTCGTCGAGTGCGGTGATCGGGCCGCCGAGCAGAATCGGCGCGACATAGGCCAGGATTCGGTCGATCACGCCGGCGCGCAGGAATGCACCGGCCAGGGTCGGGCCACCTTCGACCAGCACGTCGGTGCGGTCCGACAATGCCTGGATCACCTCGTGCGGATCGCGGGTCCGGATCACCATCGTTCGCGAGTCGTCGTTGAGAACCGTTGCCTCGGGCGATATCTCACGCATACCGACCACGACCCGCAGCGGTTGGTGCTCGGTCAGCGAGCCGTCGGGCCGGCGTGCGGTCAGCGCCGGATCGTCGGCGAACACCGTTCCGGTCCCCACGACGATCGCATCGGCGATCGCGCGTCGGCGATGAACGTCGGCGCGCGCCGCCTCTCCCGTGATCCACCGGCTCGTCCCGTCGGCGGCCGCACTGCGCCCGTCCACGCTCGACGCGAATTTCCATGTCACATGCGGCATTCCGGTGCGCTGCTTGTGCAGCCACTCGCGCAGCGGCCCACCGGATGCCGCCGCCGCGCCCACCCCCGCGGTCACCGTGACCCCGGCACGGGCCAGCCGCGCCGCGCCGCCCGCCGCGACGGGATTCGGATCCGGTACGGCGAAGACGACATTCGCGATCTGCGCGGCGAGAAGCGCGTCGACACACGGCGGTGTACGGCCGACATGGTTGCACGGCTCGAGCGTGACCACCGCGGTACCGCCGGCGGCCCGCTCCCCCGCCCGGCGCAGCGCCAGCACCTCGGCGTGCGGCCCACCCGGTGGCTCGGTGGCACCCACCCCGGCGATCTCACCGGCGGCGTCCAGGATCACCGCACCCACCGGCGGATTCGGATACGTTGTGCCCTTGACCTTTTCGGCCTGCTCGACGGCCGCGGCCATCGCGGCGTCGAGGTTCACGGTGCGAAGTGGCTGCCGGCCGCGGCGGCCTGTGCCCGTAGGGCCGACACAGCGCGCGCAGGATCCTCGGCGCCGTAGACCGCGGACCCCGCGACGAAGCAGTCCACCCCGGCCTCCGCCGCTGCCTCGATCGTGTCGGCGCTGATGCCGCCGTCGATCTCGACCAGCACCTTCAGTTCGCCGGAGTCGACCAGCCGGCGCACGATACCCACCTTGGGCAGCACCTCGGCGATGAATTTCTGTCCGCCGAAACCGGGTTCGACCGACATCACCAGCAGCGTGTCGAAATCGCGCAGGATCTCCAGATAGGGGTCGACGGGCGTGCCGGGCTTGATCGCCAGACCCGCCTTGGCGCCGGCGGCGCGGATGTCGCGAGCGACAGCGCGGGGATCATCGGTCGCCTCGGCGTGGATGGTGACATTGTGCGCGCCCGCCTCGGCGTAGGGCGGGGCCCAGCGGGCCGGGTCCTCGATCATCAGGTGGCAGTCCATCGGGATGTCGGTGGCCTTCAGCAGCGATTGGACCACGGGCAGGCCGAGGGTGAGATTCGGCACGAAGTGGTTGTCCATGACGTCGACGTGCACCCAGTCGGCACCGTCGATGGCCGCCACCTCGTCGGCGAGCCGGGCGAAATCGGCGGCCAGGATCGACGGCGCGATCAGCGGGGCGGTGCGGGCGGACTGTCCGGGCATGAGGTCAGCCTATCGGGGGCCCGGTGACGCGAAGGGCGGCGGCGAACATCGCGTCGGTTCCGTGCCGATGGGGCCACAGCTGCACGGATGAACCGTCGCCGGTGTCGGTGGCGGGGACGAAGAGGCTTGGCGTGTCGAGGGCTTCGACGGGGTGGCGGCGCAGTGCGTCGGCCACCACGCCCGTGGTCTCGGCCAGGTGCGGTGAGCAGGTCGCGTACAGCACGACGCCGCCGGGGCGGGTCAGCCGGATCGCCGAGGCCAGCAGCTCGCGCTGCAGCTTCGCCAGCGCCGCCACGTCACCCGGTTGGCGGCGCCATCGCGCTTCGGGTCGGCGGCGCAGGGCGCCCAGCCCGGTGCAGGGGGCGTCGACGAGCACCCGGTCGAAGCCGGGGGTCAGTCCGGGGTCACGCCCGTCGACGCGCAGCACCTCGACCGGCAGGCCGTGGGTGTTCTGCTCGACCAGCTCGGCCCGCCGCGGTGCCGGCTCGACGGCCGTGACGTGCGCGCCGGAGGACTGGCCGAGCGCGGCGAGCAGCGCGGTCTTGCCCCCGGGACCGGCGCACAGGTCCAGCCACCGGCCGCCGTCGGCACCGTCGAGCTCGGCCAGCGTCAGGGCGCGGGCGACCAGCTGGCTGCCCTCGTCCTGCACGAGCGCCCGGCCGTCCCGCACCGCGGCCAGCGCGCCGGGGTCGCCCTCGGCGAGGTGGACGGCATACGGCGAGAACCGGCCGACGCCGCCGCCGACCTCCTCGGCGAGCTCGGCAGCTGTCAGCGCCCCCGGACGCGCCACCAGATGCACCTCCGGCCGGGCGTCGTCGCTGGCCAGCAGCGCCGCCAGTTCGTGGGCACGGGCACCCAGCGCGTCGGCGAAGGCCTGCGCAACCCATCGCGGGTGGGCGTGCACGAACGCCAGGTGGCCGACCGGATCGGAAGCGACCGGCGGCGCGAGCTCCGCCACCCAGGACGCCTCGTCGCGGCGGGCGATGGTGCGTAGCACACCGTTGACGAAACCTGCTCGCGCCGTGTCGAATTCGATACCGGCCTGCTCCACCGTCGTCGACACCGCGGCGTGATCCTCGACCCGGGTCCGCAGGATCTGGTACGCGCCGAGGCGCAGCAGATCGAGCAGCACGGGGTCGATGCGGTCGACCGGGCGGCCCGCGGCGGCGCCGATGATCGCGTCGAGCAGGCCCTGTGCGCGGCACGTGCCGTACGTCAGCTCGGTGGCGAAGGCCGCGTCGCGGCCGGTGATCCCGCGCTCACGCAGCATCGCGGGCAGCGCGAGGTTGGCGTAGGCGTCGCGCTCCGACACTGCACGCAGCACGTCGAACGCGGCGCGGCGGGCGGGGTCCAGTGGGGTGCGGCGCTGCGGGCGCCGAGGACCTGACTTGCGTGGCGGTCGCGACGGCCGCGTCACTGGAACGAACCGATCTCGTCGAGCCGCGCACCGCGCGCCCAGTCCGCCGCGTTCATCGGTTTCTTGCCGGGTGGCTGCACCGTTCCCAGTTCGACGGCGCCGGTGCCGGTCCCCACCAGCACCCGCTTCTTCTCGACATGGAGCCGGCCCGGCTGGAGATCGCTGCGCTCCGACACCGTCACGGGGCCGATCTTGACGCGCTGCTCCCCGACCATCGTCCACGCCCCGGGATTCGGGATGACGGCGCGAATCCGCCGCTCCACGACGTGGGCGGGCAGGTCCCATCGGATACGGGCGTCGTCGACGGTGATCTTCGGTGCGACGCTGACGCCCTCCGCGGGCTGGGGCACCGGCGTCAGTGTGCCGTCCGCGATGCCGTCCATCGTGGCTTCGAGCAGACCGGCGCCCGAGTCGGCCAGGCGCCCGAGCAGGTCGCCCGCGGTGTCGCGAGGGGTGATCGTCTCGGTGACGACGCCGTAGACCGGCCCCGAATCCAGGCTCGGCTCGATCTGGAACGTGGTGGCACCGGTCACGGTGTCTCCCGCGGCGATCGCGGCCTGCACCGGAGCCGCCCCGCGCCATGCGGGCAGCACCGAGAAGTGCAGGTTCACCCAGCCGTGGGTGGGCACGTCGAGCAGCGCCTCGCCGAGCAGCGCGCCGTAGGCCACCACGGCGCAGCACTCCGGCGCCAGCTCGGCCAGCTCCGCGACGAACTCCGGCGCATTGGGCCGCGCGGGGCGCAGCACCGGGATGCCGGCGTCGAGGGCCAGCTGGGCGACCGGAGACGGTGTCGGTGTGCCGCGCCTGCCCGCCGCCGTGTCGGGGCGCGTCAGGACCGCGATGACCTCGTGGCGCGGGGACGACAACAGCCGACGCAGGGACGGGAGAGCCGGCTCCGGGGTGCCGGCGAACACGAGACGCACCGGGCCAGTGTAGGAACCGCCTACCGGTTGCTCTGGTAGTACTCCTTCTCGCTGACCCCGCTCAGCGGGGCGACGAACATCCACGGGATGGTGCCGAGCAGCCGGTTCAGGGTGGCCACCGAGTCGTTGTAGTACTGGCGGGCGAAGGCCAGCTTGTCCTCGGTGTCGGCGAGGTTGCGCTGCAGGTCGAGGAAGTTGGCCGACGAACTCAGCTGCGGGGTGCTCTGGCCCAGGTCCAGCAGCGGGGTCAGCGCGGCGTCGAGCTGCCGCTCGGCTGCGCTGCGTTGCGCCACGGAGCGACCCGCGGTCGCCGAGGTCAGCGCTTCCCGCGCGTCGGTGACCCGGTCGAGAACGTCCTTCTCGTGGGCGGCGAACGTCGCCACGGTGTGCACGAGGCTGGGGATCAGCGCGGCACGCCGGGTCAGTTCGACGTCGATGCCGGCCAGCGCCTCGGCCACGCGCACATCGGCGGAGCGGATCTTGTTCCAGCCGACGACATATCCGACCAGCACCAGCACGACCACCACCAACACGATGGCGAGGACGACACTCACCATGATCCCCCTCCTCCGCCGCCACCGCCGCCGCCACCGCCACCGCTGCTGAAGCCGCCGCCACCGCCGGACGAGGACGACGAGGACGACGACTGCGAGGCGGTGTAGGCGCCGATCGACGACGACAGCGCCGATTCGAAACGGTCGAAGTTCGCACCGCCGGAGCCGCCACTGGCCGACCAGGATGTCGACGTGCCCGAGGTGACATACCAATCCGGTTGTGGTGCAGCGGTGTTCATATAGGCGCGGTACTTGGCGGCCCAGGCGGCGGCCACTCCCCCGGCGACGGCGAACGGCACGTACGCCGTGTAGAGGTCGCGCCGGGCGGCGAAGTCGAAGCGGGTCTCCGCCGAGTCGGTGGCCAATACGCGGTGGAATCCTCCGGCACGAGACCACAATTCGCGCCCGGCCGGGGTGCGCCGCGACCCGACCCCGTCGCGCCACGATGCTGCGGACAACAGGAAGAACACGGCAAAGGGCAACGCCCACAGCGTGATCGGGAATCCCCAGCGGAAGAAGCCGCACACCATCAACAGGAACGCGACGGCGTTGGCGGCTCGCAACCAGAGCTCCTTCTTGCGTGCCACGAGCAACCCGGAGTCGGTCGCCCACGCCTGCACGGCCTTGGTCATGTCCTCTTTGGCCTTGCTGAGCTTCTGGCCCGATGTCACCGTTTTCTTGGCCGTGAACTCGCTGCCGGAATTCATCAGCTTCAGCCGGGACGCAACGGCCAGGCTCACCGGGTCGAGGCCCGACCACTGGCCCGGTTCGGCGATGCTGCGCAGCGTCCACTCCTTGTCGCCGCGCTGCTGCATGGTGATGAGTTTGCGCTCGGCGAAGTGGAACAGCGTCGCGGTCAGGCCGTGCTTGGGCACGGCCTCGGTGCGGATGTACTCGACCTGCACCGGTCCGAGGCCCGGCGGGGGCGCGTACTGCAGCGGAAAGCCCGGAGACCGTTCGGTGACGGCGCGGAGCCAGATCGCCGCGGCCGCGCCGCAGGCGATGGTGAGCCCGAGCAGGGACAGCACGCCGGTGACCGACTGCCCGAGGATGCGGTCCCAGGTGTAGGGCCACGGCAGGGTCGCACGGGCGGGGGTGGCCACGTCGACGCCGGCGCGCAGCGTCACCGGGGTGCGGGGCGGCAGCTGCGAGGCCGACGCGACGACTGTGTCACCGGTGGCGCGCAGCGTGTCACAGGGCGAGCCGACGCCGGTCCCGACGGCGCACTGCACCGCACCGACGGCGCCGGGCAGCGTCACCGAGATCTCCGCGCGGTCGATGCGGTTGTTCCACGACGGGGCGATGACGTTCCAGAAGAACACCGACGGCGAGTCGGCCGGTGCACCGACCGTCTGCGCGAAGCGCTGGCCGGCGCCCGTGGAGCCGGGATCGAGGACACCGCGGATGCGGTAGGCGATCTCGAACACGTGCCCGCCGTCGGACAGGTAGCGGTCGGGGTCACCGATCTTCGCGACCCGGAACCGTCTGCCGTCCTCCCACAGCATCTGGTACCGGACAGGCGCGCCGTCGAGCCGGATCGAGGTGATCTCCGGCGGCTGCCGCACGTGGGAGTCGTTGCGGTTGGCCACATCCCAGTAGCGGAAGATGCCGTGCCGGTCGGAGGTGTACACCTGCGCGGTGATCGTCTCGACCGCGGTCATGTCTCCGGCCGCGTCGACCGTCGCGGTCATCCGGAAGTCGCTGATGACAACGGGATCGTCGGGCGGCGCCCCGGCCGTGCCGCCGCCGGTGAACAGCAGCGGCCACAGCAGTCCGAATGCGATGAGCAGCAGCGGGATCGACGCTGTGGCCAGCCGCCGCACGGACATGGGCATCACCCTATGTGCAACGGGTCGATCTGGATGCGAACCGGCTCGTGGTCGTGGCGTGCGCTGTGCACGGCGGTGGCCTTGCGCAGCGCGGCGGCCAGCGCCAGGCCATCGGACCGGGCCGAGCGGGCCAGCATGCGGATCACCGGGTGCTCGGGTGCGACGCCGGGCGGGCGACGCACACCCACCGGCAGGTCGACCGGCCCGAGCAGATCCGTGCCGGCGGGCAGGGCCGCGTCATCGAGCAGCGCGTGCACGGCGTCGGCGGAGCCGTCGACGGCGGCCATGTGCACCGCCGGCGGGAGCCCCACCTCGGCGCGAGCATCGAGTTCGTCGTCGGCGTGGCCGACCGGATCCCAGCGGATCAGGGCCTGCACCGTCGGGATCGCCGACTCCGCCACCACCGCCACCACACCGCCGTCGCCGCGCGGCCGCACCAGCGCCGCGGCCGCCATCCACCGGCGCAGCGTGTCCTCGGCCGCGCGCAGGTCCTGCCTTCCCAGCAGCGCCCAGCTGTCCAGCAGTAGCGCGGCCCCGTAGCCGCCGTCGGCGACAGGTTCCACGCCCGGGGTGGCCACCACCACCGCGGACCGGGCAGGCACGGACTCGACCACGGCGTCACCGCCGGAGGTCACCACCGCGACGCCGGGGAACGCACGGCCGAGCTCCTCGGCGGTGCGCCGCGCCCCGACCACGACCGCGCGGACGGCGTCCGAGCCGCAGCGGGCGCATCGCAGCGCCAGTTCTTCGCGGCCGCACCAGCGGCAGACCGCCCCCGCCGCGTCGCGGCTGGTCAGCGACAACGGTCCCGTGCAGTGCCGGCAGCGGGCGACAGTGCGGCAGCGGGCACAGGACAGCGCCGGCACATAGCCGCGCCGCGGGACCTGGACCAGCACCGGGGCACCCGCCGTCAGCGCGGCACGGGCGGCGTCGAGCGCCACCGTCGGCAACCGCGCGGTGCGCGCGGCCGGGTCGCGCTCCTGGGCGTAGGCGCTGTCCTCCAGCGCCACGACGCGCGGCGCGCAGGTCCGGACCGTCTGCCGCGGCGCCGTCAGATCGTGGGCCCACCCGCTACGCACCAGCGCCTGGGCCTCCGCGGTGCGCGCGTGGCCGCCGATCACCGCGGCGCAGCGCACCTGATGGGCGCGCAGCATCGCGACCTCGCGGGCGTGCGGATACGGGGACCGCGGTTCGGCGAGCGAGTCGTCGCCGTCATCCCACATCAGCACCAGGCCGAGATCGGCGACCGGCGCGAACACCGCACTGCGCGTGCCGATGACCACGCGGGCGTCGCCCCTCAGCACCGCGAGCCATCGGCGGTAGCGCTCGGCGGGCCCCAGCCCGGCCGACAGGGCCACCACCCGCGACGCGTCGACCAGCGCGGTGCACGCCGCCGACAGCCGGTCCACGTCACGCTGGTCGGGGACGACGGCGAGCACGGACCGGCCCGCGTGCACGGTGACCGCCGCGGCTTCGGCCAGCCGCTGCTGCCACACCTCACCGGGCAGCGCCTGCCACACCGCGCGGGCCGCGCGGCCGTCGCGCAGTGCGGTGATGAATTGCGCACCGCCGCTGTAGGCCGACCACGCCGCGGTGTCGACGTCCGGGATCTCGAGCGGGTCGAGTGGCACGGGCGGTCGTTTCTCGACCGTCGCGTGGCGCGGCGGGATCGCCAGCCGCAGCACGTCGGCGCGGGTTCCGGCGTAGCGCGCGGCGACGGCGTCGACGAGCCTCATCACCTCGCGGGTCAACACCGGCTGCGCCGAGACCACCTTGTCCAGCCAGCCCAGCCGACCCGGGTGGTCGGTCTCCGAGCGCCGTTCCAGCACGAACGCGTCGACCAGCCGGCCGTTGAACCGCACCTTGACGCGCACCCCGGGCTGGGCGTCGTCGGACATGTCGGCGGCGACGAGGTAGTCGAAGTCCCGGTCCAGGTGCGGCACCGTGAGCATCGGCAGCACCCGCGCGATGGGTTCGTGCTCGGCAGCCTGCCTTCCGACGGTCACCCCGCAGGTCTAGCAGAGGGCTGCGACGAACGGCCGAACAGCACACCCGCGGTGATCAGCAGCAGCGACGCGGCATAGGCCCACCAGATCGGGACCCCCAGCCTCTCGTCCCCCAGCACGAAACGGCTGATGCCGATCATCGCGTCGGATACCGCGAAACAGACCGCGCCCAGCGCGGTCCAGGGCGTCGGCAGGTCGGCCAGCAGCGCCGTGCACACCATCGCGCCCAGCACCGCGATGTATGCCGTCACCGGAACAGCCATCCCGTCGGCAACCAGTCGCGGCCAGAACCACACCAGCAGTCCCGCGCACGCCAGCACGGTCAGCCCGGCCGCCACCCCGCGCGCCGGGGTGGCCCGAACCAGAGGCCACAGCGTCACGAGGAAGCACACGTGCGCGACCAGGAACGCCGCCAGGCCCAGCACGAACGACGGCTCCCACCAGGGCATCGCCAGCAGGAAGTCGCCGGCGGCGGAGAACAGCAGCGCCCCCACCAGCCAACGGCGCTCCCGAGCGATCGGATGCGTCGTCGCGGCCACGGCGAGCAGCACCGCGGCGAGGGCCTTGACCGCGGGTTGCGCCACGAACCGGCCGGTGAGCTCGGCTCCCGCGGGCAGCTGGGTCGCCGTGACGATCAGGAACACGCCGTAGGCCGCGGCCGCGATCGCCGCGGCGATCCAGAATCCGGCGCGGCGCCCACTCGTCATCACACGGAGAATCTACTCAGCAGGTCAGAGACTCGATCGCCGGTCGTTCTCACTCGTCCGGGTTCTTGGGCAGCCACTCGTTGTTGACGCTGCGCCACACCTTGGTCTGTCCCTGGTCGTAGATCTGCGTCCAGTTCGGGGACGCACGCAGAGCGTCCTGAACCCGGTCGACGGCCTCGGGCCGGAAGTCACCGTAGTAGCGCATGGCCTTGTTCGACTGCTCGCTGAAGATCATGTACGACACCCGGTTCTCCGTCGGCACCACATCGATGAGGTCCCGCAGATCGCTGTCGGTGGGATATCTCGCCTTCAGTTCCGCCGGATCGCCGGCGCCGCTGTTCTCGAGTTCGTATTCGATCGGGTCGTCGTAATAGGGGTTGTAGAGCGTCACGCCGGCGTATTCGGCACTGACGCGCGTGGGCATGCCACCCAGACGCAGCATCATGAAGCGGGAGCCGATGTCGCCGTCGGCGGTCAACCTGGTCATCAGGTCCACCTGCTCCTTGGTCTCGTAGACCATCGGCCACAGCGCGACGTAGCCGTGCAGCCCGGCGAGGCTGGCCAAGGTCACCCAGGCGACCGCGGCGGCCCTGCTCACCCACCGTGCGCGACCGGCCGCCGCGTCGATGGCGCCGACCACCGCCGAAGCGATCAGGATCGAGCAGCCGAGCAGCGAGTACAGGTAGACCCGGAAGATGGCCTCACCGCCGTAGCTCTGCCCCAGCAGCAGGCCGAACGAGCTGAAAGACACGATGGCCAGCGCGAACACCGGCCGTTTGCGCCACCACATCCACGCCGCCGTCGCCGCGGCCGTGAGTGCCACTGCCGCCGACAGGCCGCTGACCACCGTCGAGGTGAACTCCTGCGCCGGCAACCCCGAGATCACGACGCTGGTCGTGGCGTTGCTCAGGGGACTTCCGCCCTGGAACAGCCCGTAGGGCGCCACGGCCTCGAAGTTGAGCAGCAGGTAGGACCCTGCGATCACGGCCATTGCCAGCGCGGACCACCACGGCCGGGCCCGCTTGAACACGCAGAGCAGGAACGCCACCCCCACGGCCCAGAAGGGCGTCAACTGATGGGTGGGAACTGTCGCGGCGAAGACGAGGACGGCCAGGACGCCGCTGGCCCGGCTCTGCCGGGAGCCCAGGAGGAGCGCGAGCATGCCGAAGGTGAGCACGAGCGCCCACGCCTGCGGCGAGAAGTAGTCCTGGCCCACCCAGTTCGCGATCTCCGCCACGAATGCGGCGGTCAGCGCCGTCCGCCGGGACCGTCCGAGCACCCGCGCGGTGGTGTACACGGTGAGGGCGATGAGCACGTGGACGGCGGGGGCGAACAGGTGCGCTACCGTCATCGCCGAGATGCCGGTGACGTCGCAGAACCACGCCCAGGTCGTGAAGAACGCCGCCCACTGGGCGTAGATGTCGGTGCCATCCGGGGCGATGCGCCCGTTCGCCACGATGTAGTCGACGACCGCGAGGTGCTTGTAGGTCCAGTCGTAGAGGGGGACCTCGGTGGCGACGACAGTGGTGACCCGCAGGACGACGATGGCGGCGGCCACGGCCACCGCGGCCGGGAGCAGTCGCCGGTCGCGAATCGCGACGAGAAGCGCCGCGGCGCAGAGCACGATGCTGACGGCCAACGCCGGTCCGGTTCCGGAGAACAGGAGCCCGTAGTACCCGGCGTCCACACCCGGCAGCCCTGGGATGGCCGCCGTCCAGATGGCGACCGCGAGACCGCTGAGCAGCAGTGAGAGGTGGTTGCGAACGAATCGCCGGTGCGGGGAGGCTACGACCCGGATTCGGCGGATGCGCCACCGCCGGGTGGCGTCGAGCACCGTGCTGCGATTCTGGTAGTACCAGTACGCGCTGCTGCCGGCGACGGCTACCACCTGCAGCCAGAGGATGGCGATCGGATCCCACCGATAGGACCACATCGCGACGATCGCGACGAGGGTGGCGACCGCCATTCCGAGCACCGGCACCGTGGACAGCACTGCGCGGCGGGGAATCCGCACCCAGGTCAGGATGGCCGCGCCGGGTCCGATCGCGATGAACGCGACCAGAGCGACAGCGCGGACCGCGCCGGGCAGTCCTGTCAGGGCGAGCAACCCCGCGGCCGCGCCGAGCGCGGCGAGGTCGGGCATGCGCACCGGCATGACCGGCATCCGGCGGGTCGCCGGCTTCGCATGGCGGGAACGCCCAGCGTCGGAGCGGACCCGCTCGAGTGTCGCGGTCACGGGCGGCTCACAGCGCCGTCACCCGCACCCAGTCGACGAGCATGGTGGCCGGGTTCGGGGTCGTCGCGTTCGTCGGACCCGGCCAGTCGCCGCCGACGGCGACGTTGAGCAGAAGGAAGAACGGCGCGTCGAAGACCCACCGGGCACCGGGGGCCAGATCCGCCGGCGTGGCGGTGAACAACGTGACGTTGTCGATGCCGGTGACGATGCGCCCCGGGGTGCGTTCGACCCAGTAGTCGTGGAACTGACCGGCCAGCGGGAAGGGCGCCGGACCCGAGTTGTTCACGTTCTGGCCCCGGTCGGTGCCGGCCTGCGGCGCATGAATCCCCGTGTAGAAGTCCGGTGCGTCGTTCAGGGTCTCGATGACGTCGATCTCGCCTGCGTCCGGCCAGCCCGCCGAGTCGATGTCGCTGCCCAGCATCCAGAACGCCGGGTGCAGGCCGGCGCCGGCCGGGAGCATGATGCGCGCCTCGGCGCGTCCGAAGGTGAAATCCATGCTGCCCTTGGTGGTGATGCGGGCTGATGTGATGCCACCCCCGGCCGCGGTGCGAGCCGAGATCGCGAGATGCCCCTGACCGTCCAGGCTGACGTTGGCGGGCTTGTCGGTGTAGACCTGCTTCTCGTCGTTGCCCCAACCGCCGCCGCCGGTGTCGTAGCGCCACTGCGGTGACGGGCGGGACCCCGCCGGACCGTCGAAGTCGTCGAAGAACAGCACGCGGGGGCCGGGCGGTTCAGCCTGGCTCACCGAGGCGGGTCCGCCGCATGCCACGAGCAGCAGGACGGTGGCCAGTGCGGCCAGTCGGTGCGCCGTTCGACGGATCATCGCTGGTCTGTTTGCAGTTTGACGAATCACTGTGGCGCCCCGGCCAACTCGCGGTCTGCAGCGCCGTCGGCGAGCGCCGGATCGTCATCCGAGGGCTTGCGCATGCCGGCGGTGCCGAGCGCGATGACACCCACCAGCACTCCGTAGACGGCCATGCGTTGCGCTCCCCCGGGTCCGACGAGACTGTGACCACCCACGAAGCAGAGGAACCCGATGACGCTGACCACACCGGCCGCGACGGCGACGATGCGGCGCTCCACGGTCATGACGGTCGTCGACCCCATGGCGATGAACAGGATGCTGACCGAGCCCAGCGTCATGAACGCGATGATCGCGGTGAAGTTCCACTGGTAGTCGATCTGGTTGGTGACCGCACCGGACGCCGCGAGTCCGAGACCCGCGACCCCGAGCAGAACCGCGTGACCCCGGTCGGTGACCCGCTGGACGAGCCAGCCGGCCGCGACGACGGTGACGGCCAGGCCGGTGATGATCAGCCCGACGTTCATCGCCGGGTAGATGCGGCTGCACGGCCACTCGCCGGCCGGACCGCAGTACGCGACGCCGAGCGGGCCCAGCAGATCCTCACGGTAGGCGTACTGACCGCGCCAGCTCGAGGACACGATCCACTCCGCGGCGAAGAAGATCAGAGTCGACAGGGAAGCCCAGGCGGTGACCCGGGAACTCGCCAGCATGCTCTGCGGCCTGCGCATGACGGCCCTCCTCGTGTCGTTGCTGTGTGGATCAGTCCGAGTACGTCCGGTCGTGGTGGCAGCACGCTGGGCTCCGCCGCAACTCGTCCGACTCTAGCGAATTCGGCAAAGTTTGTCAGATTCGCGTCCGCCTCGTGAGCGTCGTCACACGGCGTCGCTGGCTCCTCCCCGGACGATCGCTGGGCACAGCCGAAACGTGCGTCACTGGTTCCAGCCGCCACTGCCCGGAACCACTCCCTATACCCCGTTTTCGCACTTTGACGCGTCGCTGCCTGCCATGACCTGGCCATTGAGCGGTGGCGGCAGGTCACTGATCCCCGAGTCGCCACTCGGTGACGGCACGGTTGCGGCAACGGGCAGCTGCCGCAGGATTTCCCCTGACATGCAATTCCAGCAACGCCGGAGGCCGTGAACGGGCTGGTTGGGGAACGTCACCGTCTGCAGCGGGCAACCGACATCGCTGCCGACGGCTCCGGTGACCGGCCGCGGTCGTTCGGTCCGCACAGCGCGGATGCGTACGGTGTGGGCATGTCTGCGATCGATCCCGTCCTGCAGAAGGTGCTCGAGATCGTCCCGTTCCGCCTGTCCGCTGACGACGGGCCGGAGTCCGCGCGGGAGCGTTTCCGTGATCTGCCGCGCAGTCCGATCCTCCCCGAGGTCAGCGCGGCGGATCGCAGCATCGACGGACCGGCGGGCCCGGTGGCGCTGCGCATCTACCGGCCGCCGACCGGAGAATCGACGCTGCCCGGGGTGATCTTCATCCACGGCGGCGGATGGACGGTCGGTGATCTCGACACCTACGACGGCACGGCGCGCATGCACGCCGCCGGCGGGGACGCGGTGGTGGTGTCGGTGCACTACCGACTGGCGCCCGAGCATCCCTTCCCCGCCGCGGTCGACGATGTCTGGGCAGCGACCACATGGGTGCACGACCATGCCGCCGAGATCGGCGTGGACCCCGAGCGACTCGCGGTGGCCGGCGATTCGGCGGGCGGCAACCTGGCCGCCGCCACCGCGCAGTCCGCCCGCGACGCCGGGATCCCGCTGCGCTTTCAGCTGCTCTGGTACCCGTCGACCACGTTCGACACCTCGCTCCCGTCGTTCACCGAGAACGCGCATGCACCGATCCTGGACCTCGCGGCGTGCAAGGGGTTCAGCCGCTGGTACGTCGGAGACCTCGACGTCTCCACGGCGCCTCCGACCCTGATCCCGGCGCGGGGCGACCTGTCGGGATTGGCCCCGGCTTACATCGCGGTGGCAGGTCATGATCCGCTGCGCGACGACGGCCTGCGCTATGCCGAATTACTCACTGCCGCAGACGTTCCCGTTGAGGTGCACAACGCCGAGACACTCGTGCACGGTTATCTCGGCTATGCCGGCGTGGTGCCGGCAGCCACCGAAGCCACCGACCGGGGCCTGGCCGCCTTGCGCTCAGCGCTGCACTGACAGCTCCCCGCACGAGGCCAACGGGTCGACGAGCTGGTACGGGTCGTCGGACCGCAACGGCACTGCGTTCTGTGCGACCGGTAGCGGCCCGGCGTCGGTCAGCCGCGCGGCGACGTCGCGTCGCACCCACATGCCGTCGGTGCGCGAGGTGCGGGTCACCTCGACGTACTCGGCAGCCAGTCGCGGATCCTCGATCAGGCCCGTCGTGTCGGACCACTCGTGATGGATCTCGATGAACTCCGGACGCGCCGCGAAGACATCGTCGCGCAGCCCCGCCACGTCGTCGGACGACCAGCGCCGCGCGAGCTGCGCATCCGCCAGCCCGCCGAGATCGATGATGCGCAGATCACTCACCAGCGCGGTGCCGCCGATGTCGGGCGTGGCCACCGCGGCGTCGGTGAGACCCAGCACCTGGGCGTACTTCTCGGGGGTCCAGCCGGCGTAGCTCGCGACCGCGCACATCGGCACCGTCGGATTCGATCGGAAGGTCACTGCGGAGTGGGCGAGCACGGGCGCCGCGATCAGCGCGGCGGCGACCCCGGCCCCCAGCACCCGCCGTCGGCCGCGCGCGTCGGCGTCGGCGGCCAGCTGCGCCCCGGCGACAGCGATGATGAGCGCACCGGTCGCCCAGATGGGGGTGGCGAAGCGGCGCTGCCCCATCCAGTCCCCCTCGAGGATGGCGAACGCGAGTGCGGCCAGACCGAACACCAGCAGTAGACCCAGCAGCCCGGACCTCTGCCCGTCGCCGCGGGTACGACCGTCCCGCAGGACGAGCACGACGAGCACGGCCCCGAGTAGACCCGGCGCGACTCCGGTGAACAGGACCAGCTCGAACGGCCGAGCCAGCCCGATGAGCCCGGGGAGGCCCTGCGATTTCGCGATCGCGGTGTTCGGCACCAGCTCACCGAACGTCAGGAATCGCCACGTCAGCAGCGCGCCGATCGGTACTGCGAAGGCCGCAGTGCCGACGGCTGCACATCGCAGCGCATCGCGTCGCGCGACGCCTCCCAGCAGGAGCACCGCGAGCGGATAGGCCAGGAGGTAGATCACGCCGTCAGGACGGGTCAGCCCGGCCAGGGCCGCCAGCAGCCCGCAGATCAGTGCTGTTCTCGTGGTGGCCAGGCGACCGCGGGCGGCCGCAGTGGCGATCATTGCGGCCAGCCACCCCACCGCGGCGGCCAGCAAGGAGTTCTCCAGACCCGAGAAACACCAGATCACGAACGACGGGATCGCGGCGGTGATCGCCCCCGCGACGATCGTCACCGCCACCGGGAACCTGGTCAGGATCGATGCCACCCGGTATAAGGACGCATAGAGGGCCGCACAGCATGCCAGCGCCAGCAGCTTCGGGAAGAGCACCTGATCGGGCACCCCGAAAAGCGTGCCGTGGTCGAACAGTCGGACCTTGTCGCCGAGCAGCAACAGCGCCAGCCATGCGGGGTTCGAGTACCCCTCGACCGGTGCGGCACCGGGCTGCAGTACCGGTCCGAGACCTGCGGCGAACGAGCGCACATACGCGAAGGTGATCGCGGCGTCGTCGATGATCCAGCGGCCGTAGACCAGTGCGTGCAGGCCGACGAGCAGGGTCGGCGTGCCGATGGCCACCGCTGGCGCCCACGTCCCGCGGTGCGCCCTCTCCGACTGGCGGTTTTCCAGAATTTGCTCGGTAGTCATTCCCCAACCGATCTCACTGCTCACGACGCTGCACGAGCACGTAAATGATTTCCTGGACTATAGCGCAACAGAGTCCGCCCCGGCGCTCGTGCCTGTGTCAGCGCCGTGCTGCAGTTGTTGGGATCGGTAGCCGCGACCGGTCGCTAATTTCTCCGCAACGGGCGCCACAGAGGTGGTCCCACGAACGAAAAGAGGGCAACCATGGTCAACAATTCACGACTGGCGCGGGTGGTCACCGCCGGCCTCATCACCGGATTCGGTGCGGCCGCTGCGCTCGGTCTCGGCGCGGGCACCGCGTTCGCAGGCGGTGCCGGTGAGGGTGCGATCGACCCATGGAGCAACTACGAATGGTGCCCCGGCGATCCGATCCCCGAGTCCGATGCGCCGCTGTCCTGGGACATGAACACCTGCCACCTGTGGCACTACCAGAGTGCGCGGGAGAACCCGCCGTCGCTGTACCACGTGGTCGAAGGGCTGGCTCCCAACCCGTGCCCGCCGTTCGCCTTCATGTGCCCGTGAGTGGGGACGCGTGATGAGGCGACTCACCGCAACGGTTCTGGTCTCCGGCGCGCTCGCGTTCACCGGGGCCACGCTGGGTACCGGCTCAGCAGCCGCCCAGGGTCCCAGCTACCAAGGGGGCAACTGCCCGCAGGGGCAGACGTGCACGCACTGGTGCCCGGGCGATCCGGCCATCCCCGCCAGCCAGGTACTCAGCTGGGACTGGAACGTCTGCCACGACTGGTACTGGAACTCCTACGGCATCGTCGACGTGAACCCCAGCGTCCTGTACCCGTGGTCGGGACCGCCGCAGCAGGTGGCGCCACCCCCGCCGGTGGCTCCGCCACCGCCTCCGCCACCGCTGCCGCCGGGAACTCCGTTCTGCAGCCCGCGCGGGTCGCTGATCATCATCCCGCCGATCTGCGACGAGATCGGGGTCGACCTACCGCCGGGATCGGTGCAGCGCTGAACAGGCCGCTATACGGCGTTCTTGAGGTCGTCGACCTTGTTCAGCTGCTCCCACGGCAGGTCGATGTCGGTCCGGCCGAAGTGGCCGTACGCGGCGGTCGGCGCGTAGATCGGCCGCAGCAGGTCGAGGTCGCGGACGATCGCGCCGGGGCGCAGGTCGAACACCTCACCGATGGCCTTCTCGATCTTCACCGGGTCGACGGTCTCGGAGCCGAACGTCTCCACGAACAGGCCCACGGGAGCGGCCTTGCCGATCGCGTAGGCGATCTGGACCTCGACGCGCTGGGCGAGCCCGGCGGCGACGACGTTCTTGGCGACCCAGCGCATCGCGTACGCGGCCGAGCGGTCCACCTTCGACGGGTCCTTCCCGGAGAAGGCGCCGCCGCCGTGGCGGGCCCAGCCGCCGTAGGTGTCGACGATGATCTTGCGGCCGGTCAGGCCGGCGTCGCCCATCGGGCCGCCGAGCACGAACTTGCCGGTCGGGTTCACCAGGATGCGCGGGTTCGACGTGTCGAGGGTGTCGTGGCCGAGCTCGGTGAGCACCGCGTCGATGACGTACTGCTTGATTTCGGGCGCCAGCTGGCTGTCCAGGTCGATGCCGTCGGCGTGCTGGGTGGACAGCACGACGGTGTCCAGGCGCACCGGGGTGGTGCCGTCGTACTGGACGGTGACCTGTGTCTTGCCGTCGGGACGTAGGTAGTCGAGCGTGCCGTTTTTGCGGACCTCGGTCAGCTTGCGGGAGAGGCGGTGCGCGAGCGCGATCGGCAGCGGCATCAGCTCCGGGGTGTCGGCGATGGCGTAGCCGAACATCAGGCCCTGATCGCCCGCGCCCTGCGAATCCAGCGGGTCGGCGGCGCCCTCGACGCGGGTCTCGTGCGCGGTGTCCACGCCCTGGGCGATGTCGGGCGACTGCGCGCCGATGCCGATGTTCACGCCGCAGGTCAAGCCGTCGAAGCCCTTGTCGGAATGGTCGTAGCCGATGTCGAGGATCCGGGCCCGCACGGTGTTGGTGATGTCGGCGAAGGCCTCCTTGGCCGAGGTCGTCACCTCGCCCACCACGTGCACCTGGCCGGTCGTCACCAGGGTCTCGACGGCGACGCGTGATTTCGGATCGCCGGCCAGCAGCGCGTCGAGCACCGAATCGCTGATCGCGTCGCAGATCTTGTCCGGGTGCCCCTCGGTCACCGACTCACTGGTAAACAGCCGAGCTTCACTCACGTGCGATCCCTTTCACTTCCACTGTCTGTGGCGGCACACGGCGGCGCCTCTAGCACCCAAGCGTGTCCCCCGGTGGCGCGCAACCCTTACGCGCACGCCCTGTCTGTCTGCTCGCCACTCACCTGCTCTGCAGGAAGCCGACGATCGCGTCCACAATACGGCTCGACATCACGGTCTTCGAACCGTGCTCCAACGCCACCTCGGAGCCGTCGGCGGACAGCAGCCAGCCGTCGTTGTTGTCGACCTCGAAGGCCCTGTTCTCACCGACGGCGTTGACGACGAGCAGATCGCATCCTTTTCGCGCGAGCTTGGCGCGTGCATGGAACAGCACGTCTCCGTTCGCGTCGCCGGTCTCGGCGGCGAACCCGACGATGGCCCGCATGTTGGGCAGCTGACCGTCGGCGCGGGCGCGGACCGCGCCGGCCAGCACGTCGTCGTTGCGGACCAGTTCGATCGTCGGCTCGCCCTCGCCGGCGGGGCCCTTCTTGATCTTGGTGGTGACCGGGTGGGCGGGCCGGAAGTCGGCGACCGCGGCAGCCATCACCAGCACGTTGGCCTCAGCCGCGTGTTTGGACACCGCGTCGCGCAGTTGCGTGGCCGAGCCGACGTGTTCGACGTGCACACCGGCGGGATCGATGAGCCCGACGGTGTGGCCGGCGATCAGCGTGACGTCGGCGCCACGCTGGGCCATCACCCGGGCCAGCGCGTAGCCCTGCTTGCCGGAGCTGCGGTTGCCGATGAAGCGGACGGGATCGATGGGTTCGCGGGTGCCCCCGGCGGTCACCAGCACCTTCACGCCGGCCATGTCGTAGGGCAGCGCGTCGCCGCGCGCCAGCAGCAGCTGGGCGAGGGTGCTGATCTCTTCGGCCTCGGGCAGGCGACCCGGACCGGTGTCGGCGCCGGTGAGCCGGCCCGACGCAGGCTCCATCACGACCGAACCGCGGCGGCGCAGGGTCGCGACGTTCTCGACGGTCGCCGGATGGAACCACATCTCGGTGTGCATGGCGGGCGCGTACAGCACCGGACATCGTGCGGTCAGCAGTGTGGCCGTCAGCAGGTCGTCCGCGCGGCCGATGGTGGCGCGGGCGAGCAGATCGGCGGTGGCCGGCGCGACGACGACGAGGTCGGCCGTCTGCCCGATCCGGACATGGGGCACTTCGTGGACGTCGGCGAAGACGCCGGTGTGCACGGGGTTACCGGACAGCGCCTCGAAGGTGGCGGCCCCGACGAACCTGAGCGCCGATTCGGTGGGCACCACCCGTACGGAATGGCCGGCCTCGGTGAGCTGACGGACCACGGTCGCCGCCTTGTAGGCGGCGATGCCGCCGGCGACGCCGACGATGATCCGCTTGCGATCGGCCATGACGGGCCGCAGCCGCTTCTACTCGCCCTCGGTGTGCTCGAGCAGGTCCTCGTGGATCTCGCGCATGGCGATCGACAGAGGCTTCTCCTGCAGACCCGGCTCGACGAGCGGGCCGACGTATTCGAGAATCCCGTCGCCGAGCTGGTTGTAGTAGTCGTTGATCTGACGTGCTCGCTTGGCGGCGTAGATCACCAGGGCGTACTTGCTCGACGCGCGGTCCAGCAACTCGTCGATGGGCGGGTTGGTGATGCCCAACGGCGTGTCGTAGGCGCTGGCTGCGGACGGTTCGAGGTCCACGGCGGCCAGCCGCGTGTCGGCGTGCGGGGTGCTCACGAAAAAGGTCTCCTGGCGATTCGGATAAAGATTTCAAGAATGATCGGGCCGCACCGGCGTGCGGGCCACCAGCAAGGATACCAACGCAGCGCAGGCCGATTCCAATTCACTGTTGACGACGACCTCGTCGAAGTCTCCCTGCGCGGCCAGTTCGGTGCGGGCGGTCGCCAGTCGGCGGGCCATCACCTCGGGTGATTCGGTGCCGCGGCCGGTCAGCCGCCGTTCGAGCGTCGCCCAGTCGGGCGGGGCGAGGAACACGCTGAGAGCCTCCGGCATGGCGGCTTTCACCGCGCGCGCCCCGGCGAGGTCGACCTCGATCAGGACCGGACGTCCCTCGGTGGTGGCCGCACGAACCGGAGCGGCCGGCGTCCCCGAGCGGTGCAGGCCGCCGTGGATCTCAGCCCACTCCAAGAGCTCACCGTCGTCGATGAGCTCTTGAAACCGCTCGGTCGACACGAACGAATAGTCGACGCCGTCGATCTCACCCGGACGGGGCGCCCGGGTGGTGACCGAGACGCTGAAGTACAGGTCGGCGACGCGTTCTCGGACGCACCGCACGACGGTCGATTTCCCGACGGCAGACGGGCCGGACAACACCAGGACCGGGGCCCGTTGGCGGGTGTCCGGCCCTCCGCCTTCGCTCACCGACCTCCCTTACGAGAAGTCGAACTTTTCCAGCAGAGCCTTGCGCTGGCGATCACCCAGGCCGCGCAGGCGGCGGGTCGGGGCGATCTCGAGCTCGGTCATGATCTCCTGCGCCTTGACCTTGCCGACCTTGGGCAGTGCCTCCAGCAGAGCGGAGACCTTCATCTTGCCCAAGACCTCGTCGGTCTCGGCGTCCTTGAGAACCTGCTTGAGGTTGGTGCCGCCGCGCTTGAGCCGATCCTTGAGTTCGGCACGCGCTCGACGTGCGGCAGCAGCCTTCTCCAACGCTGCCGCGCGCTGTTCGTCGGTCAACTGGGGAAGGGCCACGGGTTCCTCCGTATCGTCACCATCTGTTTTTCTCTCGGCCGGTCGTGGTGGATCGCGAACCAGCCAGCGTGGACGACCGTACCCACGCAGACTGACGAAAGCTAACCCCACCCCCGAGTTCTGCGACCAAAAGCCCAGCGTGTAGGGCGCAGACGGGGTGCGCGATGGACTCGGCGCGGTGCGGGGGCGGATGCTTGCCGGAATCGACCGGCCCGGCGGAAACCCCTGCTCATGGCGGGTTTTTTCGCGAGTCCGGCATGACGGCCGTGGCTGACCGTTTCGTCAACCGTGGTCACACCCGCCACAGGAGGGTGTGCCGAGAAATTTTCCCTGGTCAGTCGCTGTCGGGCGTGTCGCGACAGCGCGTCTCAGCCCTGCAGGTGGGCGACCGCGTCGCGCATCCGTTCGGCGGCCGCGCGGACCGCCGCGCAGTCCGGGCCGGCCCGCAGCACCTCGCGGGACACCGCGGGCAGCAGTTGGCCCGGCCGGGCGCCTCCCAGGCCCGCCAGCGCCTCGGGGCGGCCTCCCTGGGCGCCGACGCCGGGCACCAGCACGGGGCCGTCCAGCGCGCTCACATCGGGCGGGTCGGTCAGCGTGGCGCCGACGACCACGCCGACGGACCCCGTCCCCTTCTCGGCGTTGACGGCGGCGGCGGCGTCGACGACGGACTGGGCGACCGTGCGCCCGCCCGCGTCGGCGCGCTGGACCGACGCCCCCTCGGGGTTGGACGTCGCGGCGAGGACGAAGACACCCCGGCCGCGGGCGAAGGCGGTGTCGAGGAGCGGCTGCAGCGAGCCGAAGCCGAGGTAGGGCGAGGCCGTCACAGCGTCGGCGGCCAGCGGCGACTCCCCCGCCCAGGCCGCGGCGTAGGCAGCCATCGTCGATCCGATGTCGCCCCGCTTGGCATCGGCGAGCACCAGCACGCCCTCGGCCCGCAGCGCCGCGATCGTCCGCTCGAGAACCGCGAAGCCCGCGGACCCGTACGCCTCGAAGAACGCCACCTGCGGCTTGACCACCGCGAAACCGGCGAACGCCGCCACGCAGGTGTCGCTGAACCGTGCCAGCCCGTCGGCGTCGGCGCTCAACCCCCAGGCCCGCAGCAGTTCGGGGTGCGGGTCGATGCCCGGACACAGCGGGCCGCGGCGGGCCATCGCATCGGAGAGGCGCTCACCGAACCCGCCCACGATCAGGACCCCAGTGCGCTGTGCAGTTCCTGCAGCGACATCACGCCGATGTCGCCGCGCAGGCTCGCCTCGATTCCCTGCACGGCCGCAGACGCTCCCTGCACCGTCGTCACGCACGGGATGTTCATCGCCACCGCGGCCGAGCGGATTTCGTAGCCGTCGATGCGGGGTCCGGAGTTGCCGTACGGGGTGTTGATCACCATCTGCACGTCGCCGGCCCGGATCGCGTCCACCGCCGACACGGCGGGCCGGTCCGGGCTGGGTTCCTCGAAGTGCTTGCGCACCTCGTCACACGGAATACCGTTGCGCCGCAACATCTCTGCGGTACCTTCCGTGGCGAGGATGTGGAAGCCGAGATCGGCGAGCCGCTTCACCGGGAACACCAGCGACCGCTTGTCGCGGTTGGCGACCGACACGAACACGGTGCCGCTCTTGGGGAGCGAGCCGTAGGCGGCGGTCTGGCTCTTGGCGAAGGAGCTGCCGAAGTCGTGGGCGATACCCATCACCTCGCCGGTGGACTTCATCTCGGGCCCGAGCAGCGAGTCGATCTGGCTGCCGTCGTGCTTGCGGAAGCGATGGAACGGCAGCACGGCTTCCTTCACCGCCACCGGCGCATTGCGGGGCACAGCGGCACCGTCACCGTCGGCGACCAGCAGACCCTCCTCGCGCAGGCCCGCGATCGTGGCGCCCAGCATGATCCGCGCGCAGGCCTTCGCCAGCGGCACCGCGGTCGCCTTCGAGACGAAGGGCACGGTCCGGCTGGCGCGCGGGTTGGCTTCCAGCACGTAGAGCACGTCGTCCTTGAGCGCGTACTGCACGTTGAGCAACCCGACCACGCCGATCCCGAACGCGATCGCTTCTGTGGCGCGGCGCACGGCCTCGATGTCGCTGCGGCCCAACGTCACCGGCGGCAGCGCACACGCGGAATCACCGGAGTGGATGCCGGCTTCCTCGATGTGCTCCATGATTCCGCCGATGTAGACCTCGGTGCCGTCGCACAGCGCGTCGACATCGATCTCGATCGCGTCCTCGAGGAAGCGGTCCACCAGCACCGGATGCTCGGGTGAGAGCTGCGTGGCCCGGGTGATGTAGCCCTCGAGGGTGTCCTCGTCGTAGACGATCTCCATACCGCGTCCGCCGAGCACGTACGACGGCCGCACCAGCACCGGGTAGCCGATCTCGCCGGCGATGCGGCGGGCCTGCTCGAAGCTGGTGGCCATGCCGAAGCGGGGCGCGGGCAGGCCGGCGTTGGTGAGGACCTCACCGAAACGGCCGCGATCCTCGGCGAGGTCGATCGCCTCGGGCAGGGTGCCGACGATCGGGACGCCGGCCTTCTCCAGGCGTTCGGCCAGTCCCAGCGGCGTCTGCCCGCCGAGTTGCACGATGACGCCGACGACGCCGGGGCCGCCGCGCCCCGAGTACTGCTCGGCGAAGTAGACCTCGAGGACGTCCTCGAACGTCAGCGGCTCGAAGTAGAGCCGGTCGGCCGTGTCGTAGTCGGTCGACACCGTCTCGGGATTGCAGTTGACCATGACGGTCTCGAACCCGGCCTGGCTCAGCGTCGTCGCCGCGTGCACGCAGCTGTAGTCGAATTCGATGCCCTGCCCGATGCGGTTGGGGCCGGAGCCCAGGATCAGCACCTTGGGTTTCTCGGCCTGCGGCGCCACCTCGGTCTCGGCGGCAGGGTCGAGCTCGTAGCTGCTGTAGTGGTACGGCGTCTTGGCCTCGAATTCCGCGGCGCACGTGTCGACGGTCTTGTACACCGGGTGGATGCCCAGGCGGCGGCGCAGCGCGCGCACCCCCACCTCCCCGGCCAATTCCGGTCGTAGCGCGGCGATCTGACGATCCGAGAGCCCGTAGTGCTTGCTGCGGCGCAGGAGCTCCTCGCCGAGCACCGGCGCATCGATGATCTCGGCCCGCAACTCGACCAACCCGCTGATCTGGTCGACGAACCAGGGATCGACGCCAGAGGCTTCGGCGACCTCCTCGACGCTGGCGCCGAGCCGCAGCGCGTACTCGATGTCGTAGAGCCGGCCGTCGGTGGGCGTGCGCAGGCGGTCGAGCACCTCATCGACGTCGGCGTCATCGTCAGGACCGGTCCAGAAGCCGAGCTTGGTGGTCTCCAGGGAGCGCATCACCTTGCCCAGGGCCTCGACGAAGTTGCGGCCCAGCGACATCGCCTCGCCGACCGACTTCATCGTGGTGGTCAGCGTGCCGTCGGCGCCGGGGAACTTCTCGAACGCGAACCGGGGCGCCTTGACCACGACGTAGTCCAGGGTCGGTTCGAAGCAGGCCGGTGTCTCCTTGGTGATGTCGTTGACGATCTCGTCGAGCGTGTAACCGATGGCGAGCTTGGCGGCGATCTTGGCGATCGGGAAGCCGGTGGCCTTCGATGCCAGCGCACTCGACCGGGAGACCCGCGGGTTCATCTCGATGACGATGAGCCGGCCGTCCTTCGGGTTCACCGCGAACTGGATGTTGCAGCCGCCGGTGTCGACGCCGACCTCGCGCAGGATCTCGATGCCGAGAGTGCGCATGGTCTGGTACTCGCGATCGGTCAGCGTCATCGCCGGCGCCACGGTCACCGAATCGCCGGTGTGCACACCCATCGGGTCGAAGTTCTCGATCGAGCACACCACCACGACGTTGTCGTGATGGTCGCGCATCAGCTCGAGCTCGTATTCCTTCCAGCCGTAGATCGATTCCTCGATCAGCACGTTCGCGCTCGGCGACGCCGCGAGCCCGTCGCCGGCCATCCGCTCCACGTCCTCGGCCGAGTACGCCATCCCCGAGCCCAGCCCACCCATCGTGAACGAGGGGCGAACCACCACCGGCAGCCCGAGGTCGGCGACGGTGTCGCGCACCTCGTCCATCGTGAAACAGACACGGCTGCGGGCTGATTCACCACCGACTTTGGCGACGATGTCCTTGAACTTCTGCCGGTCCTCGCCGCGCTGGATCGCCTCGAAGTCCGCACCGATCATCTCCACGCCGTAGCGCTCGAGGATGCCGTTCTCGTAGAGCTTGACGGCGGTGTTGAGCGCGGTCTGCCCACCGAGGGTGGCCAGCAGAGCGTCGATCTTGTTGCCGCGCTGGGCCTGCTGGGCGATCACCTTCTCGACGAACTCGGCGGTGATGGGCTCGACATAGGTGTGGTCGGCGTACTCCGGGTCGGTCATGATCGTCGCCGGATTGGAGTTGATCAGCGTGACCTGCAGCCCCTCGGAGCGCAGCACACGGCATGCCTGCGTGCCGGAGTAGTCGAACTCGGCGGCCTGCCCGATCAGGATCGGCCCGGACCCGATGACCAGGATGTGGTTGAGGTCGGTACGGCGCGGCATCTATTTCTCTCCCGCCATCAGGTCGATGAACTGGTCGAACAGGTAGTTGGCATCGCGGGGGCCCGCGGCGGCCTCCGGGTGGTACTGCACGGAGAACGCTCGGCCGTTGGCCAGCGCGACCCCTTCGACCACACCGTCATTCGCGCACGTGTGGGTGACCACCGCGGCGCCGAACGGAGTGTCGAACTCTTCGCCGGCCTCCCCCTCGAGGGCGAAGCCGTGGTTCTGCGCGGTGATCGACACGCGGCCGGTGGCGTGGTCCATCACCGGGATGTTGATGCCGCGATGCCCGAACGTCATCTTGTAGGTGCCCCTGCCCAGTGCGCGGCCGAGGATCTGGTTACCGAAGCAGATGCCGAACAGCGGCGTGCCGGCGTCGATCACAGCCTTGGTGACCTCCACCACGTGGTCGGCGGTGGCCGGGTCACCCGGGCCGTTGGACAGGAACACCCCGTCGGGTTGCAGGTCGGCGATCTCGGCGAAAGCGGCCGACGACGGCAGCACGTGCGTGCGGATGCCGCGTTGGGAGAAGTTGCGGGGGGTGTTGGTCTTGATGCCCAGGTCCAGCGCGACCACGGTGAAGCGTTGTGCGCCTGCGGGTTCCACGACGTAGCGATCGGTGGTGCTGACCTCCCCGGCCAGGTCGGCGCCGAGCATGGCGTCCTGGCCGCGCACCCGGGCCAGCAGCTCCTCGGTGTCCGCCAGTGCGGCTCCAGAGAACACCCCGGCCTTCATGGAACCGCGGCTGCGCAGGTGGCGCACCACCGCGCGGGTGTCGATGCCGGCAATGCCCACGATCCCCTGGCGGCGCAGTTCGTCGTCGAGGGTGCCGGTGGCCCGCCAGTTCGAGGCGCGCGGCGACGGATCGCGGACGGCGTATCCGGCGACCCAGATCTTGTCGCCGCGGCTTTCGCCGTCCTCGTCGTTCCAGCCGGTATTGCCGATCTGCGGCGCGGTGGCGACCACGATCTGGCGGTGGTAGCTCGGGTCGGTCAGGGTCTCCTGGTAGCCCGACATGCCGGTGGAGAACACCGCCTCACCGAGCGTCTGCCCCTCCGCGCCGAACGGTGTGCCGGTGAACACCCGGCCGTCTTCGAGCACGAGTACGGCCACGTTCGCCGTCATGCCACCTCCTCGGGAAGCCATTTGGAATAGTCGCGCCGGTTGTCTGCGCGGAAGCCGGTGTCGATCTCCACCCCGGTGGGCAGCCGCCAGCGGATCGCCAGGATGCCCTCGTGGGTCAGCGCCTTGCCCGCGAGGCTCTTCTCCGCACGGATGTCTGTGATCATCTCGTCGGGAATCCAGATCGGCCCGGCGCCGGTGCGCTGCATCATGATTCCCTCGGGATACCGGGTCAGCACGGCCTTGGCGCGGAAGCCGAGATCGGCGGCGGCGACCCGGTCGTTCCAGTTCGGGACCAACGTGGAGCCGACGTACAGACCCCGGGTCGGTGCGACGATCGCCGGGCCCACTGTGTCGGGCAGCTGCGGCAGTGAACCGAGCAACCGCGCCTGACGCTCGGCGCGGCGCCGCCAGCCGCGCAGCATCAGGCCGATCAGCACCGCGATCGCCAGGGCCAGGATCGCGGCCATGATCAGCGAGGCCACCAGCGTCGCGGTGTTCACGCGCCCGCCTTTCCGTCGCGGGCGGTGACCGTGCCGCGCAGCAGCGTCGCCGTCACGACGGCGGGTAGCTCCATGGCCTCGTAGGGCGTGTTGTCCGAGCGGCTGGCCAGCGCTGCACCGCTGACCGTCCACTGCGCATCCGGGTCGACCACGGTCAGGTTCGCCGGCTCCCCCACCTCCAGCGGGCGGCCCTGGTCCGGCAGGCCGACGATGCTGGCAGGTGCCTCGCTCATCACCCGGGCGACGTCGCGCCATGTCAGCAGGCCGGGCCGCACCATCGTCTCGACGACCACCGACAGCGCGGTCTGCAATCCGAGCATGCCGGGGCGGGCGTGGGCGAATTCGCACATCTTCTCGTGTTCGGCGTGGGGCGCGTGATCGGTTGCGACGCAATCGATCACACCGTCGGCCAGCGCCTGCCGCAGTGCGACCGCGTCGGCGGCCTCGCGCAGCGGCGGGTTGACGCGGTTGCGACCGTCGTAGTCGGCGAGGCGGCTGTCGTCGAGCAGCAGGTGGTGCGGGGTGACTTCCGCGGTGATCGCGATGCCCTGCTCCTTGGCCCAGCGGACCAACTCGACGGTGCCGGCCGTCGACGCGTGGCAGATGTGCACGCGGGCGCCGGCGTCGCGGGCCAGCAGCGCATCCCGGGCGACGATGGATTCCTCGGCGGCACGCGGCCACCCGGCCAGGCCGAGTAGTGCGGCGGTGGGGCCTTCGTGCGCGATCGCGCCGACGGTCAGCCGTGGTTCCTCGGCGTGCTGGGCGATCAGCACGCCCAGGCCGGAGGCGTATTCGAGCGCCCGGCGCATCACCAGCGGATCGTCGACGCACACCCCGTCGTCGGAGAACATCCGGACGCGCCCCACCCCGGCGGCCATCAGCCCCATCTCGGTGAGCTGCGTGCCCTTCAGCCCGACGGTGACCGCGCCGACCGGGTGCACGTCGACGAGGCCGACCTGCTGGCCGCGGTGCCACACGTGGTCGGTGACGACGGCGGAGTCGGCGACCGGATCGGTGTTGGCCATCGCGAACACCGCGGTGTATCCGCCCAATGCGGCTGCGGCCGAGCCGGTTTCGATGTCCTCGGCGTATTCGCGGCCGGGTTCGCGCAGATGCGT
Source organism: Mycolicibacterium sp. 018/SC-01/001 (assembly GCF_007096635.1). GTDB lineage: Bacteria > Actinomycetota > Actinomycetes > Mycobacteriales > Mycobacteriaceae > Mycobacterium. The sequence continues at coordinate 3,242 of NZ_VKAA01000007.1, read as the reverse complement.
GTGCAGGTCGACGAAGCCGGGCAGCAGGATCTGGCCGGGCGCGTCGATGACGGTCGCGTCGGTGTCGGCGGTGAGACCGGAGCCGATCTCGGCGATCTGGCCGTCGTCGACGAGCACGTCGACCGGGTCACCCTCGCCGTAGAGGAGCACACCTTTGAGCACGACACTCATGCGCTGATCGCCTCCACTTCCGTTCCGACGAGCAGGTGGAACAGCACCGCCATGCGCACGTGCACACCGTTGGACACCTGTTGCAGCACAGCCGATTGCGACGAGTCGGCAACCGAGTGCGCGATCTCCATGCCGCGCAGCATCGGGCCGGGATGCAGGACGACGGCGTGCTCGGCCAACTGCGCCTGCCGCTTCTCCGACAGTCCGTAGCGCACCGAGTACTCCCGCGACGACGGGAAGAACCCACCGTTCATCCGCTCCGCCTGCACCCGCAGCATCAGCACGGCGTCGGCGAGGGGCAGTTCGGCGTCGAGATCGTGAGAGACGGTGACCGGCCAGCCGGAGACACCGACGGGCAGCAGTGTGGGCGGCGCGACGAGCACGACCTCGGCGCCGAGGGTGTGCAGCAGCGCGACATTCGACCGGGCGACGCGGCTGTGTAGGACGTCGCCGACGATCACCACACGCTTGCCGTCGACGGAGCCGAGCCGCTGGCGGATGGTCAGCGCGTCGAGCAGCGCCTGGGTGGGATGCTCGTGCGTGCCGTCGCCGGCATTGATGACGCAGGGCCCGCCCGCCTCGTCGAGCGTCCACGCGGCGAGCTGCTGGGCGGCACCGGATGCGGGGTGACGGATGATCAGAGCGTCGGCTCCGGCCGCTCGCAAGGTCAGGGCGGTGTCGCGCAGCGACTCCCCCTTCGCCACCGACGAGCCGGAGGCGCTGACGTTGATCACGTCGGCACTCATCCACTTGCCGGCCACCTCGAACGACACCCGGGTGCGGGTGGAGTTCTCGTAGAACATCGTGATGATCGTGCGGCCGCGCAGCGTCGGCAGCTTCTTGACCTCGCGGCCCAGCAGCGCCTCGCGGAACCGGTCGGCGTCATCGAGGATCGCGGTGGCCTCGTCACGGCTCAGATCTGCTGCGCTCAGAAGGTGTTTCACCGTTGCGGACCTCCCTGCGGTGCGATGCGGACGCCGTCGTGGCCGTCGTCCTCGGTGAGACGCACCTTGACGTTCTCACTGCGCGAGGTGGGCACGTTCTTGCCGACGTAGTCGGCGCGGATCGGTAGTTCGCGGTGGCCGCGGTCGACCAGCACCGCGAGCTGGACGGCGCGGGGCCGCCCGAGGTCGCGCAGCGCGTCGAGCGCGGAACGCACGGACCGGCCGGTGTAGAGCACGTCATCGACGAGGATCACCAACGCGCCGTCGACGCCTCCCGGCGGGATCGACGTCGGCGCCAGAGCCCGGGGCGGCTTGGACATCAGGTCGTCGCGGTAGAGGGTCGTGTCGAGCGCTCCGTGTGCGACGTCGGTCCCGCTGAATTCGGCGATGTTGGACGCCAGCCGGGTGGCCAGTGTCACGCCGCGGGTGGGGATTCCGAGGAGAATGACACGCGGCGCGTCGGGCGCGTCCAGAGCGGTCTTCTCGATGATCTGGTGGGCGATGCGGGCGATCGTTCGGCTCACGTCCGCCGCGGACATCAGTTCCCGGTCAGTGGTGGCAGCCACGTCTAACCCGGACCTCCTTCTCCGCCTCACGGGACGGTCGTTAAAGGACGGTCAAATCGCGTCGAGGCTATCACTGTGCGGGCGCGTCGGCACCGCTGCCCTAATCTGGCGCGATGAACCTCGACCGCAATCAGACCTCGATCCTCGAGGCGATCGACGCAGGGCTTCTCGCCGGTGCCGTCACGCTGGTCTGGCGCGGGGGCCAGGTCCTGCAGGTCAACGAGCTGGGGCACCGCGACGTCGACGCGAAGCTGCCGATGCAGCGCGACACGCTGTTCCGGATCGCGTCGATGACCAAGCCGGTCACCGTGGCCGCCGCGATGACGCTGGTCGAGGAGGGCGCGCTGGCGCTGTCCGACCGGGTCGCGACGTGGTTGCCGGAGCTGGCCGACATGCGGGTGCTCACCGATCCGGACGGCCCGCTGGATCGGACGGTGCCGGCGCAGCGGCCGATCACGATCGAAGATCTGATGACCCACCGCAGCGGGCTGGCGTACATGTTCTCGATCCGCGGACCGCTGGCCGACGCCTACCGCAAACTGCCTGCCCGACAGGATCAGGATCGCTGGCTCGCCGAGCTGGCCGCGCTGCCGCTGGTGCACCAGCCCGGTCTGCGCCTCACCTACAGCCACGCCACCGACGTCCTGGGAATCGTGCTGTCCCGCCTGACGGGCAAGCCGCTCAGCCAGGTCCTCGCCGAGCGCATCCTGGAGCCATTGGGCATGTCGGACACCGGTTTTCACGTCGGCCCGACGGGCAGGCGCCGAGCCGCGACGATGTACCAGCTGACGCCGGACAACACGTTGCGTCACGACGTGATGGGCCCCGCCCCCATCGTCGACCCGCCGTTCTGCATGGGCGGCGCGGGTCTGTGGTCGACCGTCGACGACTATCTGGCGTTCGCGCGGATGCTGCTCGCGGGCGGGACGCTCGACGGCGTGCGGGTGCTGTCCGAGGAATCGGTGCGGTTGATGCGCACCGATCGACTGACCGACGCGCAGAAGCGCTACGACTTCCTCGGCGCGCCGTTCTGGATCGGCCGCGGGTTTGGCCTCAACCTGTCGGTGGTGACCGACCCGGAGAAGTCGCGGCAGCTGTTCGGGCCGGGTGGGCTGGGCACGTTCTCGTGGCCGGGTGCGTACGGCACGTGGTGGCAGGCCGACCCGACGGCCGATGCGATCCTGATCTACCTGATCCAGAACCTGCCGAGTCTGTCGACGGACGTCGCCGCGGCGGTCGCAGGAAACACATCGCTGGCGAAGCTGGCGAGCGCACAGCCCAAGTTCGTCCGGCGCACCTATGAGGCGTTCGACCGGTAGGAGCGACTTGTCGGTGGGGCGTTGTACCGTCGAGGCATGTTCGCACAGGTGTTCGATTTCGACGGGTCGGCGTCGGAGGCCGAGCTGCGTGAGGTCGTGGCGCGCTGTGAACGGCTGAAGGCGCACGCGGCCGCGGTGCAGGCCCGCGCCACCGCACTGTGGGCGGACAAACGCCGGGCTGCCGAGGCCGGGATGCCCGCGGCGAAACAGGCGCGCGGGCTGGCGTCCGAAGTCGCGCTCGC
>NZ_VKAA01000006.1:112615-273492 GCF_007096635.1 Mycolicibacterium sp. 018/SC-01/001 | reverse complement strand
CCCCTGGTCCGCGACCCGGACCCGGCGGCCCCCGCCCGGGCGGCCCCAAGCCCGCCGCGCGTACGCCGCGCGTCGGCAACAACCCCTTCTCGTCACAGCAGCCGGTCGAGCGGCCCGCGCCCCGGCCCCCGGCCGGACCCGGCGGCCCTCGCCCGGGCCCAGGTGCCGGCGGTCCCCGCCCCGGCGGCGGTCCGCGTCCCGGCGCCTCGCCGGGCAACATGCCGCCTCGTCCGCAGGGCGCCCGTCCCGGTGGCGGTCCGCGTCCCGGTGGCGGTCCGCGTCCCGGTGGTGGCCCCCGTCCGGCGCCCGGCGGTGTCGGTCGCCCCGGTGGCGGTGGCGGCGGCGGCGGTAACTACCGCGGCGGCGGCCCCGGCGGTGGCGGCGGTGCCGGTGGCGGCTTCCGCGGTCGTCCCGGTGGTGGTGGCGGCGGTGGACGCCCCGGCCAGCGCGGCGGCGCGGCAGGTGCGTTCGGTCGTCCCGGCGGCGCCCCCAAGCGTGGTCGCAAGAGCAAGCGCGCGAAGAGGGCCGAATACGAGAACATGCAGGCCCCGGTCGTCGGTGGCGTGCGGTTGCCGCACGGCAACGGCGAGACCATCCGGCTGGCCCGCGGCGCGTCGCTGTCCGATTTCGCCGACAAGATCAACGCCAACCCGGCCTCGCTGGTGCAGGCGCTGTTCAACCTCGGTGAGATGGTCACGGCCACGCAGTCGGTGGGTGACGAGACGCTGGAGCTGCTCGGCAGCGAGATGAACTACGTCGTCCAGGTCGTCTCCCCGGAGGACGAGGACCGCGAGCTGCTCGAGTCCTTCGACCTGACCTACGGCGAGGACGAGGGCGGCGAGGAGGACCTCGAGGTCCGGCCGCCGGTGGTCACCGTCATGGGCCACGTCGACCACGGCAAGACGCGACTGCTCGACACGATCCGTAACGCGACCGTGCGCGAGGGTGAGGCCGGTGGCATCACCCAGCACATCGGCGCCTACCAGGTGGTCGTCGACCTCGACGGCACCGAGCGGCCGATCACGTTCATCGACACCCCGGGTCACGAGGCGTTCACCGCCATGCGTGCCCGTGGTGCGAAGGCCACCGACATCGCGATCCTCGTGGTCGCGGCCGACGACGGCGTGATGCCGCAGACGGTGGAGGCGGTCAACCACGCGCAGGCGGCCGACGTGCCGATCGTCGTGGCGGTCAACAAGATCGACAAGGAAGGCGCCGACCCGGCCAAGATCCGCGGTCAGCTGACCGAGTACGGGCTGGTGCCCGAGGAGTACGGCGGCGACACGATGTTCGTCGACATCTCCGCCAAGGCGGGCACCAACATCGAGGCGCTGCTGGAGGCGGTCATCCTGACCGCGGACGCATCGCTGGACCTGCGGGCCAACCCCGACATGGAAGCCCAGGGTGTCGCCATCGAGGCGCATCTGGACCGCGGTCGCGGTCCGGTGGCGACCGTGCTGATCCAGCGCGGCACGCTCCATGTCGGTGACTCGGTGGTGGCCGGCGACGCCTACGGTCGCGTGCGCCGGATGGTCGACGAGCACGGCGAGGACGTCGAGGCGGCGCTGCCGTCGCGTCCGGTCCAGGTCATCGGCTTCACCTCGGTGCCCGGCGCCGGCGACAACTTCCTCGTCGTCGACGAGGACCGCATCGCCCGCCAGATCGCCGACCGGCGCAGCGCGCGTAAGCGCAACGCGATGGCCGCGCGCACCCGCAAGCGGATCAGCCTGGAAGATCTGGATTCGGCGCTGAAGGAAACCAGCCAGCTGAACCTGATCCTCAAGGGCGACAACTCCGGCACCGTGGAGGCGCTGGAGGAGGCCCTGCTCGGCATCCAGGTCGACGACGAGGTGGAGCTGCGCGTCATCGACCGCGGCGTCGGTGGCGTCACCGAGACCAACGTCAACCTGGCGTCGGCGTCGGACGCGATCATCATCGGGTTCAACGTCCGCGCCGAGGGCAAGGCGACCGAGCTGGCGAACCGCGAAGGTGTGGAGATCCGCTACTACTCGGTGATCTACCAGGCCATCGACGAGATCGAGAGCGCGCTCAAGGGCATGCTCAAGCCGATCTACGAAGAGAAGGAACTCGGCCGCGCCGAGATCCGGGCGATCTTCCGGTCGTCGAAGGTCGGCAACATCGCCGGTTGCCTCGTCCAGTCGGGCATCATGCGCCGCAACGCCAAGGCGCGGCTGCTGCGCGACAACGTCGTGGTCGCCGAGAACCTCACGATCTCGTCGCTGCGCCGGGAGAAGGACGATGTCACCGAGGTCCGCGACGGTTACGAGTGCGGTCTGACGCTGACGTACTCCGACATCAAGGAAGGCGACGTCATCGAGACCTACGAACTGGTCGAGAAGGCACGCACGTAGCCGCCTGATGAACGCAGTGAAGAAGGCAATCTGACATGGCTGATCCCGCACGGGCGAAGCGGTTGGCCAAACGCATCTCCACGGTGGTCGCCTCGGCGATCGAATACGAGATCAAGGATCCCCGGCTCGCCGGGGTGACCATCACGGATGCCAAGGTCACCAACGACCTGCACGACGCCACGCTGTACTACACGGTCATCGGCCGATCGCTGGACGAGGAGCCCGACTACGGTGGTGCCGCCGCGGCGCTCGACAGTGCCCGTGGAGTGCTCCGCACCAAGGTCGGGGCCTCGCTCGGGGTGCGGTTCACCCCGACGCTGGCGTTCGAACGCGACACCGTTCCCGACGCGGCACACCGCATGGAGGAGCTGCTCGCGCGGGCGCGTGCCGCGGATGAGGATTTGGCGAGAGTTCGCGAAGGCGCCAAGCACGCCGGCGACGTCGACCCGTACCGTGTAACTGGGGCGGAGGACGAGGGCCGGGGGCCAGACGAGGCGGACGCTGAGGACACCGGTGACTTCGACACGCTCCATGACAGACACGACCACTGACGCTTTGAGGACCGGTGCCCGGGTCGGCGCCCGAGGCGCCGCGAAGCTGCTCTCGGCGGCTGAGTCGGTGAGCGTGCTCTGTCATGTCCATCCGGACGCCGACACGGTCGGCGCGGGCCTGGCGTTGGCGCTGGTCCTCGATCGGATCGGAACCAGCGTGCAGGTCACGTTCGCCGAGCCGGACGCACTGCCCGACTCGCTCCGTTCGCTGCCCGGCGGCCGGCTGCTCGTGACACCTGACCAGCTGCGGCGCGACGTCGACGTCGTCGTCACCGTCGACGTACCCAGTGTGAACCGGTTGGGCGCTCTGTCCGACCTGGTCGACGGTGACCGTCCGGTGCTGGTCATCGACCACCACGCCAGCAATCAGCTGTTCGGTACCGCCAACTTCGTCGACGAGGCGGCGGATTCGACCACGATGCTGGTCGCCGATCTCCTCGACGCGTGGGGCCAGCAGATCGATGTGGGCGTCGCGCACTGTCTGTACGCGGGACTGACCACCGACACCGGATCGTTCCGCTGGGCCAGCGCCCGAGCGCTGCGGTTGGCTGCGCGACTGGTCGAGCTCGGCGTCGACAACGCAGGGGTCAGCCGTGCGCTGATGGACACCCATCCGTTCGCGTGGCTGCCGATGCTGTCGCGGGTGCTGGGCACCGCGCAGCTGGACGCCGAGGCCTGCGACGGGCGCGGCTTCGTCTACGCCGTGGTGTCGAACCGGGAGTGGGACGACGCCCGACCCGAAGAGGTGGAGAGCATCGTCGACATCGTGCGCACCACTGCGGAAGCCGAGGTGGCGGCGGTGTTCAAAGAGATCCGCCCGGCGCAGTGGTCGGTGTCGATGCGGTCCAAGGCGCTCGACGTCTCCGCGGTCGCCGCGACGTTCGGTGGCGGCGGTCACCGACTGGCCGCCGGCTTCTCGGCGACGGGCACCGCCGAGGACGTCGTGAGCAGGCTGCGCAGAGTTCTCAGCTGATATTTCTTGACTGACTCCGACGGCGCCCTGGCGCCCGCAACCAGCAGACGCATCGCGGCCCTGGCCTTTCCGGCGCTCGGTGTGCTCGCCGCCGAACCTCTCTATCTGCTGTTCGACCTCGCCGTGGTCGGCCGCCTGGGGGCGCTGAGTCTGGCCGGTCTCGCGATCGGCGCACTGATCATGGGTGTGCTGAGCTCGCAGCTGACGTTCCTGTCCTACGGCACGACGGCGCGGGCGGCCCGGTGCTACGGCCGCGGTGACCGCGCGGCCGCTGTTGCCGAGGGCGTGCAGGCGACCTGGTTGGCGGCGGTGATCGGCGCGGTGGTCGTGGTCGCCGTGCAGATCTTCGCGGTCCCGTTGGTGACGGCGTTGGCGGCCGGTGGGGACATCGCCGCTGCAGCGTTGCCATGGGTCCGTATCGCGAGCCTGGCGGTGCCGGCGATCCTGGTGGCCGCCGCTGGCAACGGTTGGATGCGCGGTGTGCAGGACACGGCCCGGCCGTTGCGCTACGTGGTGATCGGGTTCGCCGTCGCCGCGGTGCTGTGCCCGACGCTGGTGTACGGCTGGTTCGGTGCGCCCGCGCTGGGGCTCGCCGGTTCGGCGGTGGCCAACGTCGTCGGGCAGTGGCTCGCGGCGCTGCTGTTCCTGCGGGCGCTGCGGGTCGAGCAGGTGCCGATCCGCCCGCGCCCGGCGGTGCTGCGCGCGCAACTGGTGATGGGGCGCGACCTGGTGATCCGGACCATGGCGTTCCAGGCGTGTTTCATCTCTGCGGGTGCCGTGGCCGCCCGGTTCGGCGCCGCGGCGGTGGCTGCCCACCAGGTGGTGTTGCAGCTGTGGAGTTTCCTTGCGCTGGTGCTGGATTCGCTGGCGATCGCCGCGCAGTCGCTGGTCGGTGCCGAGCTGGGTGCGGGCCGGCTGCGGCATGCCCAGTCGGTGGCGTGGCGGGTGACGGTGTTCTCCACCGTGGCGGCCGGGGTCCTGGCGGCGCTGTTCGCGCTGGGCTCGACAGCGCTGCCGCGCGTGTTCACCACCGACCGCGAGGTGCTCGATGCGATCGGGGTGCCGTGGTGGTTCCTGGTCGCCCAGCTGCCCGTGGCCGGGGTCGTGTTCGCCCTCGACGGCGTGCTGCTCGGCGCTGGGGATGCGACGTTCATGCGCACGGCGACGCTGATCAGCGCCGTGGTCGGGTTCCTGCCGCTGATCTGGCTGTCGCTGGTGTTCGGCTGGGGCCTGCTCGGCATCTGGGCGGGGTTGAGCACGTTCATGGTGCTGCGGCTGGCGTTCGTCGGCTGGCGCACGCTCTCGGGCCGCTGGCTCGTTCCCGGCTGATCTGTCCATCGGCGAGCGCGCGCGTTTGTACCGCGGCGCGCCGCCAGCTGCGCACATTCGCGTGCGGTCGTCGCCACCGAGCGCGCGCTGCCGCACGCGACACGCGGGGTGCAGGTGTACAAACGCGCGCGCTCGCCGAACGACCGTCAGCGCACCTGGCTGCGGCCGCGCTCGATCACGGTGGCGCGGCTCGCCGCGACGTCGTCGCCGGACGCGCTCTTCATCCACTCCCGCGCCGACGCCGCCTCCAGCCACAGCGGCCCGCTGGTCTGGGTGTCGTCGATCTGGTGATACGACGTCAGCAGCGCGCGCACCGCCTTCTGGTTGTTGCCGACGATCGACGTCGCCACCTGCCTTGCGGTCTCCATCAACTGCTCATGCGGGACGACCTGCGTGACCAGGCCGGCGCGCAGCGCCTCGTCGGCCGACAGGTAGTCCCCGGTCATGCTCATCCGGCGCGCCATCCCGACGCCCACCTTCTGCGGCAGCCGCACCGACAGACCCCACGTCGGCAACAGTCCCACGCGGGCGTGCGTGTCGGCGAAGCGTGCGTGCTCGGAGGCGATCAGGAAGTCGCAGTAGAGCGCGATCTCGAGGCCCCCCGTGACGGCTGCGCCGTTGATCGCCCCGATCACCGGCTTGGACATCGGCGGCCACTTCGGCGAGATGTCGGGCAGGTCGGTGGTGTCGCCGAGTTCCTTGAGGTCCAGCCCCGCGCAGAACACCGGGTCGGCGCCGGTGAGGACGACGACGTCCACGGCGTCATCGGCCTCCGCGTCCCGCAGTGCGCCGAACAGCGCGCTGCGCAGCGCCGCCGACAGGGCGTTGCGGGCGGCAGGGCGATGGAGCGTCAGCGTGCGGATCCGGTCACGTGTGTCGACCAGCAGGACATCCGAGGGGTCGGTCATTCGCTCACCGTAGCGGCAGCCCCACCCGGGCCTATCGTGGAGGGCATGTGCCGAAACATCACCGAACTGCGCGGTTTGCAACCGGCGGCCACCGACGAGGAGATCGAGGCGGCCGCACGGCAGTACGTCCGCAAGGTCAGCGGTATCACCCGGCCGTCCGGGCCGAACGTCGAGGCTTTCGAGACCGCGGTGGCCGAGGTGACGGCCACCACCCAGCGTCTGCTGGCCGGGCTGGCGCCCCGCCGCCAGCCGCCGAAAACCGTTCCGCCGCTGCGCCGTCCGGAAGTCCAGGCCCGGTTGAGCCGAACGTGACCACGACGCTGACCAGTCCCGCGCTCAAGGAGTGGAGCGCTGCGGTGCATGCGCTGCTCGACGGCAGGCAGACGGTGCTGCTACGCAAGGGCGGCATTCACGAGAAGCGTTTCGCGGTTGCAGCACCGCGATTTCTGCTGTTCCCCACCGTCGCGCACAGCCACCTCGAGCGGGTACGTCCCGAGCACCGCGACCTCCTCGGTCCCGCCGCGACCGACAGCACCGACGACCAGATCGTGGTGCGTGCCGGTGCCCGCGTGATCGACGCGATCGAGGTCGCGCAGCCCGAGAACATCGACGACATTGCAGCTGAACACATCTGGACATCCGCGTCGGTGCGCGAGGACCGGCTGGACTTCCGGCCCAAACGCCGGCTCACGGTGCTGGTGGTGTCGGCCGCCCCGCTGGTCGAGCCGGTGACACTCGAGCGCGTCCCCGACTATCGCGGTTGCACCAGCTGGGTCAGCCTGCCTGTGACGCCACAGTGGGGTCGGCCGGTGCACGACGACGCGACGCTACGGGAGATCGCCGCGCGCGTGCGCCGTTCAGTCGGCTGACGGGAGCATCAGCCGCGACCGGGAGCCCAGCGTCACCGTGTGTCTGGCCGTCGCCAATGTCGTTGCGGTGGAGAGGGTTTCGCCGGCCCCGAGGTTGCGGACGAATCGGGGATGGGACCCGCCGGCAATCAGGACCCGCACGCGCGAACCGGCCGGGAACACGTGAGCCGTTGCATCGAGGTCGATGCGCACACTGTCCGAGTCGGGGACCGACGCCAGGTACCCGTCGCTGACGTTGCGGGAGCGGCCCTGTGCGTCGACCTCGCTGACCCGGACGAACAGATCGTTGTGCGGGTTCGTGCACGTATGGGCCAGCTCGACGAACGGCGCGCCGATGGCGGCCAGATCCGCCGCAAGGGGAGCGGTCGTGAACGTGAGCACGTCGGCTCGGCGAGCGAGCGCATTGTCGTCGCGGTAGCCGGCGGCGGGGGAGAGCAGCCGTCCGCCGATGGTCGGCGTCGGGTCCGCGGGGTTGTAGACGAACGTGGCTTCCTCGCCCGCCGCCGGTGGTTCACCGGCGAGGTGGTGTGACGGGTGCAGGTACAGAGCCCGCTCGGTCGCCGCCGGCGGCCAGTCCGGCAGATCACGCCAGCCCGATGCCTGCCCGGCGCCCGCGACGTGGATGCGCACCGGAGCGGGGCGCTGCAGCCGGGCTCCGCCCAGGTGGGCGCCGAGCCAGTCCAGAGATTCGCGCAGCGCGGTCGGCGCGGCGCTGTTCATCATGTGCGAGTGGGTCCACGGGCCCACGGTCAGAGCCGTCGGCACGCCGCGGGACCTCAGCCGCCGGTACTGCTCGAGCGTCTGCTCGAGGAACAGGTCCTGCCATCCGGACAACAGCAACACCGGGACCTCGCTGTGGTCCAGCGCCTGGTCGAGACGCAGTCGCGTCCAGAACGGGTCGGTGCTCTCGGGATGATCGAGCCAGGACTCGAACCAGCGCGCCCCGTCGCCGAGCAGCGCCCTGCTGGACTCGCCGAGCGGGACGCCCAGCGATGCGGCGGTGACCTGTCGCTGCGCGCGGGCCTGCCGCAGAAGCTGCAGCAGTCGGTGCCCGTCTTCCTGGCGGCCGACCAGATCGCTCCACCCCAGGAAGTCGTTGAGCGCGAACGAGCCGGTGCCCCAACGTGGCCCGGTCACGTCGTGGGGACCGACGGTGATGACGGCGGCTTTCAGTTCGGGCGGCGGATCAGCCAGCAGCGCCCACTGCGTCCATCCCAGGTAGGACAACCCGATCGTGCCGAACGTGCCGGTGAACCACGGCTGCTCACGCAGCCAGGCGACCGTGTCGGCACCGTCGTCGACCTCATGGACGAACGGGTCGAACTCACCACCGGATCCGAACGTGCCGCGCACGCTCTGCAGCAGCACGTGGTAACCGCGCGCGGCGTAGACCTGCGCGTACAGCGCGGCGAACGGCCAGGCCCGGCCGTACGGTCCGCGCACCAGCAGGGTGCCCGCAGGAGTTCCGGTCCGTGGTCGGTGGTGGTCGGCGACGAGGTCGACCCCGTCGCGCATCGGCACCCGCAGCCCGCGGTCGACGTCGACCTCGGTGCTCGGCGGGGGCAGGTGCAGCAGGCTGGAGAGCCGGCTCGTCACGGCATGCTTGAGGCTCACCCGCGCCAGGTTACGGAGTGCTCAGTATTTGTAGAACGGTGCCAGCTCGTGGGCGCGCTGCAGGTTGGTCTGCATGCAGTCCGGGGCGGGATTGGAGTAGATCGGCGAGTAGAACAGTGACTGCTGGATCACGCCGTAGCTGGTCTTGAACGCGACCATGCAGGTCACCCACCACCGGTTGTTCCAGTCGGTGGGCTTCATGATCCAGTACTGCGCCGCGCGGTGGCCGTCGACGTCCAGCTCGACCGCATCGGGTGGCAGCGTCTGCTCGTAGGTGCGCCAGACGAACGCCTCGACCGCCATCTGGTAGTTGCCGGCGTCGTAGTGGCAGCGGAGAGCGTCCTCGGGAGCCGGCGGGGTGTAGGCGAGCCCGATGCGCTGGATCACGTCGAGCGGGATGTCGCGGCACGGGTCGAAAGGGTCCGGGTCCACGGTCTCGATCACCGGCGACTTGATCGTCGTCATCGGGATGTCGGTGGAACGCAGCTGCACCGCACTCCCCGCGGTGAGGGTGTCGGGCTGCGCCTGCCACACCACCACGACGGCGGCGACGAGCGCGCACAGTGCCGACAGCAGTCGCGCCTTCGCGAGCATCGCACCCCTTGTCGTTGTCGGCCCCGTCCCTGCCCGGAGTGTAACGGCCGGTCGGCGGCCGCACGGCAAGACTCTAGAACCTGTTCTAGTCGCCGCGCGGCGGCCCCCCGACGGGCACCAGTAGGCTGACGGGTTGTGAACTCCGAGGATCGCCGCCCGACGCTGTGGGCGGTCAGCGATCTTCACACCGGCCACACCGGCAACAAGCCGGTCACCGAGTCCCTGCACCCCGCCTCGCCGGATGACTGGCTGATCGTCGCCGGCGACGTGGCCGAACGCACCGATGAGATCCGGTGGGCGCTGGACCTGCTGCGTAAGCGGTTCGCGAAGGTGATCTGGGTGCCGGGCAACCACGAGCTGTGGACCACGACCCGCGACCCGATGCAGATCTTCGGCAAGTCCCGCTACGACTACCTGGTCACGATGTGCGACGAGATGGGCGTGATCACGCCTGAGCATCCTTTCCCGGTGTGGACCGACGAGGGCGGCCCGGCGACGATCGTGCCGATGTTCCTGCTCTACGACTACTCGTTCCTGCCGCAGGGCGCGGCCACCAAGGCCGAGGGCCTGGCGATCGCCAAGGACCGCAACGTCGTGGCCACCGACGAATACCTGCTCTCGGCCGAGCCCTACTCCACGCGCGACGCCTGGTGCCGGGAACGGGTCGCCTACACGCGCAAGCGGCTCGAGGACCTGGACTGGATGGACCAGACCGTGCAGGTCAACCACTTCCCGATGGTGCGCGAGCCCTGCGACGCGCTGTTCTACCCCGAGTTCGCGATGTGGTGCGGCACCACCGCGACCGCCGATTGGCACACCCGCTACAACGCGGTGTGCTCGGTCTACGGGCACCTGCACATCCCGCGCACCACCTGGTATGACGGCGTGCGGTTCGAGGAGGTGTCGGTCGGCTACCCGCGCGAGTGGCGGCGCCGCCGGCCGTACCGGTGGCTGCGCCAGATCCTGCCCGATCCGCAGTACAGCCCCGGCTACCTCAACGAGTTCGGCGGCCACTTCCAGATCACGCAGGAGATGCGGGATCACGCGCAGAAGATGCAGCAGCGCATCAAGGATCGGGCATGATCGCTGCGAATCTGCTCGCCGGGGTGCTGCCCGGGAATCTCGACGGCCTGGCGGCAGCCGAATTGTATTCCGACCCACAGGAATTGGCGCCCCTACCCGAGGAGGAGCCGCTGATCGCCAAGTCGGTGCCCAAGCGCCGCCGCGAGTTCATCAGCGCGCGCTACTGCGCCCGCCAGGCCTTGGTCGAACTCGGCGCCGACCCTGCCCCGATCCTGAAGGGGGACAAGGGCGAGCCGCGCTGGCCCGACGGGTTCGTCGGCAGCCTCACCCACTGCGAAGGTTTCCGCGGTGCGGCGGTCGGGCGCCGGGATCAGGTCCGCTCGGTGGGTATCGACGCCGAGCCGGTCGGGGTGCTGCCCGACGGTGTCTTCGACGCGATCAGCATTCCCGCCGAGCGTTCGGAGCTCGAGGCTCTGCCCGCCGGCGTGCACTGGGATCGAGTCCTGTTCTGCGCCAAGGAGGCGACGTACAAGGCCTGGTTTCCACTGACACAGCGGTGGCTGGGGTTCGAGGACGCGCACATCACCTTCGACGTCGACGGGACGGGGGAGGCGGGCACGTTCACCTCGACGATCCTGATCGATCCCGAGGCGTTGTCCGGTCCGCCGCTGACGTCGCTGACCGGTCGGTGGGCGGTGCGTAACGGCATCACGCTGACCGCGATCGTGTTGTGAGCGCGCCCGGTCTGGTCATCGTCGACAAACCTGCCGGGATGACGAGCCACGACGTCGTCGGCCGGTGCCGCCGGTTGTTCGGTACCCGCAAGGTGGGGCATGCCGGGACGCTCGACCCGATGGCGACCGGCGTTCTGGTCGTCGGCATCGATCGGGCCACCAAGATCCTCGGTCTGCTCACCGCGACCGACAAGTCCTACGACGCCACGATCCGGCTCGGGCAGACGACGACCACCGAGGACGCCGAAGGCGAGGTCCTGCAGACGGTTTCGGCGGCGGCGGTGACCGATCAGCAGATCGAGGCGGCGATCGCGCCGCTGCGGGGCGACATCGAGCAGATCCCGTCGGCGGTCAGCGCGATCAAGGTCGCGGGCAAGCGGGCCTATCAGATGGTGCGCGACGGGGAGACTGTCGAGTTGCCGGCCCGTCCGGTGCGCATCGACCGCTTCGACGTCCTGTCGGTACGTCGCCTCGGGGACCTCGTGGACGTCGTCGATGTCGATGTGGCCGTGGACTGCTCGAGCGGCACCTACATCCGGGCGCTCGCCCGTGACGTCGGTGTTGCGCTGGGGGTGGGCGGCCACCTGACCGCGTTGCGGCGCACCCGGGTGGGGCGCTTCGGTCTCGACCACGCGCGCACGCTCGAGCAGCTCGCCGACGACGCCGCGCTCAGCTACACGCTCGACGAGGCGTGCCTGCAGGCGTTCCCTCGCCGCGATCTCACCGAGGACGAGACCGTCGACACCGGGCACGGCCGTCCGTTGGCCGCGGCCGGGATCGAGGGCATCTACGCGGCGACCGCGCCTGACGGCCGGGTGATGGCGCTGCTGGAGGATGCCGGCGCGCGCACCCGCTCGGTCGTCGTGGTGAGGCCCGCGACTCTGTAGTGCGGCGCCGAATGTACGCCTTCTGACAGGTCCGCTCGCGCGGGAGATCAGGATGCGTGCACTCGGCGCGCCGCGTCGTGGCCCTCGGCCGCGGGCTGAGGTCGGCGCGTCCGCAGGGTCAGCGTCGCGAGGGCCGCGACGACCAGCGGTAGTGCGATGAAGCCGAAGTAGCCGCCGACGCCGACATCGGCGAGCAGAGCACCGCCGAGCGCCGAGCCAATGATCGAGCCGGTGCGTCCCACGCCGATGGAGAAACCCGTTGCGGTGCCGCGCAACTGCGTCGGGTAGGTCTCGGCGATCAGGTAGTTGAGCACCAATTGCTGGCCGCCGATCCCGACGCCCGCAAGCGCTATCAGCGCGAAGACCAGCGTCCACTGCGAGCCGGCGACCGACAGGCCCAGCGCCACCGCGATGCCGAGTCCGAACATACAGAGCAGCAGCGGTTTGACCGCCACACGCGTCAGCGCTGCGGTGACGAGAAACGAGAACACGATGAAGGAGCCGTTGACGACGATGGTCCCCGCGGCCGCCTGCTCCTTGGTCAGTCCGGCCTGGTGCAGCGCCGTGGGGGTCCACTGCAGGAGGAGGAACCAGGCGACCCAGTTGGCCAGATAGATCGCACAGATCGTCACCGTCGAGCGGCGGTAGTCGCTGCCGAACAGCGCCGCGATCGACCCCGCCGCCGCCGTGTCGCGCTCGGTGAGCAGGACCGCGTCGTCGGCGATCTCAGCTCCGGTCATGCGGCGCAGCAGCTTTCGCGCTCTGTGGTGACTGGCGGCATCGGCGCGAGTGGCCAGGTAACTCGGCGACTCCGGCAGGAACGTGACCGCCGCGATGAGCACCAGCGGCAGGACGCCGCCGAGGAGAAAGATGCCGCGCCAGCCCAGTACGGGGAGCCACGCGGCGGCGATGACGCCGCCGAGCATCGCGCCGCCGGGCAGGCCGAGCAGCACCAGGGTCATCGACAGCTTCCGGGTGGCCGCAGGGCTGTACTCGGCAGCCAGCGCCAACAGCGACGGGGTCGCGCCACCCATGCCCAACCCGATCAGGAACCGCAGTGCGACGATCTGCCACGGGGCCTGCGCGAACGCGCCGAGCAGGGAGAAGGCGCCGAAGATGCTCAGCGCCAGCAGGATTGCCCGCTTGCGGCCGATACGGTCGCCGATCGAGCCCAAGCTGATCGCGCCCAGCGCCATGCCCACCGTGCTGGCCGTGATGACCGCCGTCATCGCCGCGGTCGACATCGAGAACTCCTCGGCGATGGAGGAGCTGATGAACGCGATCGACTGGGTGTCGAAGCCGTCGAGCAGCGCAATGGTGAAGCACAGGGCGACGACCGCCCACCGTTTCAGGTTCATCGGGGTGTCGTCGATCACCGCCTGGACGCGGATCGAAGGGGTGGCGGACATGGGTGCCTTTCTGACTGTGCGCACGACGAACAGACCGCGCGTCGCGGTGGGTGGGGTTGCCTGACTGTCAGGCGTTGATGTCTGACGGATGCACGGCCAGCGGCGTGACGCGAATCCTCATGTATCCGAACAGGGGAAGACCGCTGAGAATCTGGTGCAGTTCGTCATGGCTGTCGACGTCGAAGATCGAGAAGTTGGCGTATTCGCCGACGATGCGCCAGATGTGCGGCCACTTGCCGCGGCGCTGCAGGTCCTGCGAGTAGGCCTTCTCCCGGCCGATCAGGTCCGCTCGGGTCTCGGCGGGCATGTCGGCCGGGAGGGAGACCTCCATGTGTACGTGATAGAGCACGTCAGCTCCGCACTGGGTCGAGGGCGAAGCTGTACTCGACCGACTGGGAGCCGTCGGCGTCGACGCGCGGGTCGAGGATCAGCTCCGGTTTGACGGCGCTGGCGATGTCGTCGTCGTTGTGCGCGTCACCCGGGAAATACAGCTGCGCGGTGAGCAATTCGTGGCCAGGGGCGGAGACCTTGACGTGCAGGTGCGCCGGCCGCCACGCGTGCCAGCCGGCGGCGGCGATCAGCTTGCCGCACGAACCGTCGGTCGGGATCTGGTAGGGCGCAGGGCGGATCGTGGTGATCTCGAAGGCGCCGTCGGGTCCGGTGGTGAACGTCCCGCGCAGATTCCACTCGGGGAGTCCGGGCGCGAACTGGGAGTAGTACCCGTCGTCGTCGGCGTGCCAGAGTTCGACCGTGCCCTGCAGCGGGGTTCCGGACGTGTCGGTGATCCGCCCGCGCCACACCAGCGGGGTGCCTTTCTCGTCGTCGCGCATCGGTACGGTGCCCGTGGCACCCAGGTTCGGGGAGCCCGGCACGTAGTAGGGGCCCTCGATGCTGCCCTTGTTTCCGCTGCGGTGGTCGGTGGCGACGTCCTCGACGACGTGCTCGACCCACACGTCGAGGAACAGGGGCCATTCGCCGTCACGGCCCACGTCGATGAGCCACGCCTTCAGGGCGTTGTACTCGTCGTAGGTCACGCGGTGGCGGCGGATCGTGTCGTGGACGGCGCCGAGGACTTCGCGCGCCAGGAGGTCGACCCGCTCGCGGGGGGTGTCCTTGACGGCCTCGTACGGCGACTTGTCGGCGTGGAAGCGCTCGGTGGCCGAGGCGCCGGACGCAGCCGCGCTGGCGGCGGGTTGTTCGATGGTGGTCATCGTCAATTCTCCTTCGTGACTTCTGTTCTCGTACCGTGTGGGCTGTACACGGCTGGATCTAGCGATCGGTGCGGTAGCGCTCGAGCTTGTCGGTGTCGATGTCGACTCCGAGTCCGGCGCCGGGGGGCACGGGCAGCAGGCCGTCGCGGATGCGCAGCGGTTCGGTCAGCAGGTCGTCGGCCATGTCGAGGAAGTTCGACAGCTCACCGGCCCGCCGGGACGTCAGCTCGAAGGCGGCACCGAAGGCGACGCTGCACGCGCTGCCGAGCTGGCCGTCGATCTGATTTCCCATCACGACTTCCAGCCCGAGGCCCTCGGCGAGGTGGTGCACCCGCTGGGAGTCGGTGAAGCCGGTGCGGGCGGTCTTGATGCTGATCGCGGTGGCCGAGCGGCCCAACACCTCGCGGGTCACGTCGGCCGGCGTCGGCACCGACTCGTCGGCGATGAAGGGCACGTCGAGACGCTCGACGAGCCAGCGGCGGCCCAGGACGTCGTCGGCCGGGCACAGTTCTTCGGCGAAAGTCAGCCCGAGGTCGGACATCTCGGCCATGGCGCGCTGCGCCTCCGTCGCCGTCCAGCCGCGGTTGGCGTCGACGTAGAGCTCGACCGTGTCGCCGAAGCGCTCCCGCAGCGCGCGGACGACCGCAGTGTCCAAGGTGACAGGCCTGCGTCCCACCTTGACCTTGAACACCGTGATGCCGTACAGGTCCGTCATCTTCTCCGCCTCGGCCACCATCGCCGCGGGATCGGCGAAGCCGAGCATGTGGCTGACGCGCATCCGATCGGTGAAACCGCCGAGCAGACTCGTCACGGGCACCTGCAGGGTGCGCCCCAGGGCGTCCCAGATCGCCATGTCCACGGCGGCTTTGGCAGTCGGATTCCCCACGGTCCGAGCCATCCGCGCGCGGACCACTTCCCGCTCGGTGAGCGTGAGGCCCACCAGCGCGGGGGCGAACAGCTGCTCGATGACAGCGATGATCCCGGTCTGAGTCTCGCCGTAGGTGAAGGGCCGCGGAGGAGCCTCGGCGATCCCGACGATCCCGTCGTCGGTGTGAACCCGCACCAGGACGTGCTCGGCGCGGTGCACCTCGCCGGAGGCGAACCGCAGCGGCTTGGTGTAGGGAATGACGAAGGGAATCGCCTCGACAGCAGTGATTTTCACGATGACTCCACACGGGTCTGGAAGTGCGAGGACAGGACGGCTATGACGGCGTCGACCACGGGATTGTCAGCGCTGCGGCGCCACGCCAGCGCCAGGTCGATGGTGCCGCCGTCGACCAGATCGCGAAAGACGAGGCCCTGCAACGGCAGCGCGCGCACCGAGGACGGCAACACCGCGACGCCGAGACCGGCGGCGACGAGGGCGAGCAACACCGCCGTACCGGGCGCGGCGTGCTCGCGGTGGGGGACGAACCCTGCGCGCTTGCAGCTGCGCAGCACTGCGTCGTTGACAGCCGATTCGCGGCTGGCGTACTCGATGAACGCTTCGCTGCGCAGGTCTGCCATCGAGACCACGGGCTCGGCGGCGAGGCGATGATCGGCCGGGACGACGAGCACCAGGTCTTCGGTGTCGATGGTGTGCAGGGCGATGTCATCGCCGACCGCGGGCGGACGTAGCACCCCGATGTCCATGGCGCCGGAGCGCAACTGGTCACACTGAGCAGGGGTGAGCGCGTCGGCGTTGATCTCCAAGACCACCCCGGGAAGCTCCTGGCGCAGCACCCGCGCCAGGCGCGGCAGGTGGGAGAACGCCGCCGTTCCCGTCAGCCCCACCCGAAGCAGCCCGCTGCGGCCCGCGGCGATCCTGCGCACCCCTCGTTCGGCATCATCGACGCCGGCCAGCAGCCGGACAGCTTCGGTTTTCAGGAATTCGCCGGCCGCGGTCAGCGACACCTGGCGGGTGGTGCGGGTGAAGAGGCTGACGCCGAGTTCGTCTTCCAACTGGCGTATCGAATACGACAGAGCGGGCTGCGCGATGTGCAGCATGTCGGCCGCCTGGCCGAAATGGCAGGTCTCGGCCACGGCGGCGAAGTAGCGCAGATGTCGCAGCTCCATGTGCTTCCTGTCCGTTCCGGGGTCGTGTGTGACGACCGACACGTCCGACGGTAAGCCCGCCGACCCATAGATGACAAAGACATAGTTTCGACTTATTGATGACTTCTGTCGATGAATGACGCGCGTGGTCAGGACTAGGGAAATGCCTAGTGTGACCGCCGCCACTGACTGCGACAGTGCTGATAGGCATCACTTTCCTGGAGGCACACATGAGCGCATCGACCACCGATCACGGGCAGAGCCGGGTCGACGAGATCCTCGCCAACGCGGTCGTCGACGACCCGCAGGCGGGCATCTACCGCACCAACCGCCGCATTTTCACCGACGAGGACATCTTCGAGTTGGAGATGAAGCACATTTTCGAAGGCAACTGGGTGTACCTCGCCCACGAGAGCCAGGTCGAAGAGCCCGGTGCCTACTTCACCACCTCCATCGGCAGGCAGCCGGTGGTGATCACCCGCGACAAGGGTGGAGACCTCCACCTGCTGATCAACGCCTGCGCGCACCGCGGCGCGATGATCTGCCGGCGCAAGACCGACAACCGCATGACGCTGACCTGCCCGTTCCACGGCTGGACGTTCCGCAACGACGGGACCCTGTTGAAGGTGAAAGACCCCGACGGCGCCGGCTATCCCGCGTCATTCGACGTCGACGGAAGCCACAACATGACGAAGGTCGCCCGCTTCGACAGCTACCGTGGCTTCCTGTTCGGCAGCCTCAACCCCGACGTCGTTCCCCTGCGCGAACACCTCGGTGACGCCACGACCGTCATCGACATGCTGGTCGACCAGTCCCCGGACGGGCTGGAGGTGCTGCGTGGCTCGTCGACCTACACCTACGACGGCAACTGGAAGGTGCAGGCCGAGAACGGCGCTGACGGTTACCACGTGACGGCCACGCACTGGAACTACGCCGCCACCACCAGCCGGCGCAACACCGGTGAATCGGCGAACGTCACCAAAGCTCTCGACGCCGGCAGCTGGGGCAAATCCGGTGGCGGCTACTGGTCGTTCCCGAACGGTCACCTGTGCCTGTGGACCTGGGCGGCCAATCCACAGGACCGGCCGCTGTGGGACAAGCTCGACGAGCTGAAGGAGACGTTCGGCGAGGCCAAGGGCGATTTCATGGTGAAGGGATCGCGCAACCTGTGCATCTACCCGAATGTCTATGTGATGGACCAGTTCTCGACGCAGATCCGGCACTTCCGGCCGATCGCCCCCGACAAGACCGAAGTGACGATCTATTGCATCGCGCCCAAAGGCGAAAGCGATGCCGCCCGGGCGCACCGGATCCGGCAGTACGAGGACTTCTTCAATGCCTCCGGCATGGCGACCCCGGACGATCTCGAGGAGTTCCGCTCCTGCCAGCTCACATTCCGGGCGCAGGCCGCTCCGTGGAACGACATGAGCCGCGGCGCGGAGCACTGGCTCAGCGGGCCCGACGACGTCGCCCGCTCGCTGGGCATGACCGGCGTGTTGTCGTCGGGGGTCAAGAACGAGGACGAGGGCGTCTACCCCGTGCAGCACGGGTACTGGCTGGACACGATGCGCGCGGCAGTGGCCCGCGACAACGGTGAGGAGAACTGACATGACGACCATCGAGAATGGAAGTGCGACAGGCACTCTCATCACACAGAACATGATCGAGCAGTTTCTCTACCGCGAGGTCCGCTACCTCGACGACCGAGAGTTCGAGAAGTGGCTCGACTGCTACGCCGAGGACGTCGTCTACTGGATGCCTGCGTGGGACGACGACGACCGACTGGTCGAGGACCCGCAACGCGACATCTCGCTGATCTACTACGCCAACAAGGGCGGGCTGGAGGATCGGGTGTTCCGCATCCGCACCGAGCGCTCGTCGGCGACGTCGCTACCCGAGCCGCGCACCAGTCACAACATCAGCAACGTCGAGGTCATCGAACGGCGCGGTGATCTCGTCGATGTCCGATTCAACTGGCACACCATGTATTTCCGCTACAAGACAGTCGACCCGTACTACGGCACCTCGTTCTACACGATCGACTTCAGCGGTCCGCAGCCGCTCATCCGCCGCAAGACCGTGGTCTTGAAAAACGACTACATCCACCACGTGGTGGACGTCTACCACGTCTAGGAGGATCTGATGACCGTCCAGACCGAGACGCGAACCCACTCCGTCGCGTTGAGTTTCGAAGACGGGGTGACCCGCTTCATCACCTGCCGTGACGATCAGACCGTCGCCGACGCGTCCTACCGCCAGCGCATCAACATCCCGCTGGACTGCCGCGACGGCGCCTGCGGCACCTGCAAGGCGCTGTGCGAATCGGGACGCTACGACGGCGGCACCTACATCGACGACGCGCTGTCGGCCGACGAGGCCGCGGCCGGTTATGTGCTGCCCTGCAGCATGAGGCCCCGGTCGGATCTCGTGTTGCAGATCGCCAGCACGTCCGACGTCGCCAAAACCCAGGCCGCGACATATACCGCCACGGTGGCCCGACTCGACCGGCTGTCCGCGACGACGATGTCGGTCGGGTTGCACATCCCCAACCGCGCCGAATTGGCCTTCCTGCCAGGGCAATACGTGAACATCGCGGTGCCAGGCACCGATCAGGTTCGCTCCTACTCGTTCTCGAACGCCCCCCACGAAGAGCTACTCACTTTCCTGGTGAAGCTGACACCGGGTGGAGCCATGTCGGACTACCTGAGCTCGCGGGCCGCCGTCGGTGACACGGTCACGTTCAGCGGGCCCAACGGCTCGTTCTTCCTGCGCGAGAGCGATCGTCCCGTGCTGCTGTTGGCCGGCGGTACCGGTCTGGCGCCGATCCTGTCGATGCTGCGTACGCTGTGCGATGCCGGCAGCACCCGCGCCGTGCACCTGATCTACGGGGTCAGTTCGGACGAGGATCTGGTGGCCCTCGACGAGATCGTCACCCTCGAGCAGGCTCTGCCCGCATTCACCTGGGACCACTGCGTCTCGGACCCGACGTCGCGAGCCCGCAACAGGGGCTACGTGACCGCACTGATCGACGAGCGCCACCTTCACGGCGGCGACGTCGCGGTCTACCTCTGCGGACCGCCGCCGATGGTCGAGGCGGTTCGCACCCATCTCGCCGGCATGGGCATCGAACCCACCGGCTTCTACTACGAGAAGTTCGCCCTGGCCCACGGCGGTCGCAGCACGGCGCCGGTCTCGTCCCCCGCAGCGGCGAAACCGGCCGATCTACCACCACTGCTGTGCAGCCCCGACGCCCGCGGGGTCGCGGGCCAGAACATGCTTGCGGCGCAGCCGATCTCGGTGCTCGGCGGAGGCCCGATGCACCACAACGATCCGCTCGATCTTGACAGCGGGGCATTGATCGCCGGTGCGTCCCGCGACATCGCCGGCCAGGCGGTGTTCACCCGCGCCCAGGCGCCGGCCGCCGTGATCGCCGAGGACGGGTACGAGATCGGCGAGGAACATCCGGAGGTGCACGCCTCCGATGCACTGTTCGAAGCCAGGCAGGCGCTCGAACTCGGAGCCGTGGAATTGACCCTGGGACGCCTCACCACCGGTCAGCTCGCCGGGTACCGACTGCTGGCCGAAGCGACCCTGCCCTACGTCGACGGTGACCGCTTCGTCGACGCCGCCCAGTACACCGCGACCAACGCCGCGTTCCACGACTACCTGTTCACGCTCACCGGCAACGACCATCTGCTGCAGGCGTACCAGGCCCTCGGCGTCAAGGGACGGATGAGTGAGGTGCTGCGCAACGCCACGTGGTGCCATCCGCGGTGCGCCACCGACCACGTCGAGATCGTCGACGCGTTCGAGGCCGGTGATCGCGACACCGCGCGGTCGCTGATCGTCGCGCACGCCGAACGCTCGAAACAGACCATGCGCCGGGCGATGTCGGACGCGACGGCAGATCAGACGCCTGCATTCGTCACCCCGGGCCGGTTCGCCGGCAAGGTCGTCGTGATCACCGGTGCGGCGCAGGGCATCGGCGAGCGCACCGCGCGGCGCATCAGTGCCGAAGGCGGCACCGTCGTGCTGGTCGACCGCGCCGAGTTGGTCACCGAGATCGCGGACGACCTGACTGCGCGCGGTGGCACGGCGCTACCGGTTCTCGCGGACCTGGAGACCTGGGGCGGCGCGGAGTCGATGATCGCCGACGCCGTGGAACACTTCAGCCGCATCGACGTCCTGATCAACAACGTCGGCGGCGCGATCAACTTCAAGCCGTTCACCGAGTTCAGCGATGACGAGATCCGCGCCGAGATCGACAGGTCGCTGATGACGACGCTGTATGCCTGTCGCGCGGCCCTGCCCTCGATGGTCGAGCGAGGCCGCGGCGTGATCGTCAACGTGTCGTCCGCGGCGACCCGGGGCATCCACCGGATTCCTTATTCCGCTGCCAAGGGCGCGATCAACGCGCTGACGGCGTCGCTGGCGATGGAATACGCCGACGACGGCATCCGCGTGGTCGCCACCGCGCCGGGCGGCACAGCGGCACCGCCGCGGCGGATCTCCCGCGGAACTCCCCAGCCGCGCAACGACACCGAGCAGGCGTGGTTCGACGCCCACATCGACCAGACCCTCGGCTCATCGCTGATGAAGCGCTACGGCACGCTCGACGAACAGGCGGCGGCGCTGTGCTTCCTGGCCTCCGACGAAGCCAGCTACATCACCGGCACGGTGTTACCGGTCGCCGGGGGCGACTGTGGCTGAATTGTCGCCTCCGGCGACGGTGGCTGAATTGTCGCCTCCGGCGACGGCGGCTGAACCGGGAACGGCCGAACCCCCTTTACGATGAGGCGGTGCGCACGACCGATTGCGTCGGGCGGGACAGCGAACTCGCCGACCTCGCCGATCGCCTGCGCGGCACCGTCACCGACGGTGCCGCCTCGGTCGCGATCTGCGCCGGGCCCGGGGCCGGGAAGACCGCACTGTTGCGCGCGCTGACGGCTCGCCACCCCGAGGCACTGTGGGCGCGCGGCGCCGCATGGGAATCCGGAATGCCGTTCGGCATCGTGGAACAACTCCTGCAGGGCGCGACACCCGGCGATCCGGTCCAGGCGGCAACGCATCTGCGCGAAGGCATCGGCGTCGGGCCGGCGCTGATCGTCATCGACGACGCCGAATACGCCGACATCGAGTCCGTGCAGGCGCTGTCGACCCTGCTGCGCCACCACCGCGGCATCGCGGTGCTGGTCGTCATGGCGGTGGCCACGTCGCCGCCGTGGCTCCCGGAACTGGGCGCAGACACCGTGCCGCTGCCCGGGCTGGCGCAGCACGCTATCGCGCAACTGGTGGCTGCCCGCGGCAGGGCTCTGCATCCGGCGATGCTGGCGAACCTGGCTGATCACACCGCCGGCAACCCCGGCGACGTCCTCGCTCTACTCGACGAGGTGCCCGACGCCACGTGGGCGCTGCCGGATGCGCAGCTTCCCGCACCGCGTCGCGTCGTCACCCGCACGCGGGAGCTGTTGTCCGCCTGCGGTGCCGGCGCTCGGGCGTTCATCGAGGCGCTGGCCGTCCTCGGCGACCGGGCGACACTGGCGGACGCCGCGGCGCTGGCCGACCTCGCCGACCCGCTGCCGGCTCTGGACAGCGCACTGTCGGCCGGTCTGGTCGTGGCGCCCGCACCCTTCGAACCTCGGCTGGCCGACCGCCTCGTCCGCGCCGCCGTCATCGAGACGATGGGCGTGGCCGGTGCGGCCGCAGCGCATCGGCGCGCGGCGGAGATCGTCACCGATTCCGCTGACCGACTCGGGCATCTCGTCGCGGCCACGCCCACTCCCGATGACGCCCTCGCCGACGAGGTCGCGCAGCACGCGGACGAACACGCGGGCGAGGGGGCATGGGCGCAGGCGGCACGGCTCTACCGGGACGCGGCGCGGCTGACCGCGGATCCGTTACGCCACGACGAGCGGATCACGCGCTCCGTCGACGCCCTGGTGGCGGCCGGTGATTGCGTGGCGGCCGCCGCGCACGTGCCGACGGTCGAGAGTCTGCGCGAAACCCCCTTGCGCAACGCTGTTCTGGCCTATCTTGCGATTCTGCGCGGCCGGGCGGCCGAAGCCGAGGTCCGGCTGGCGCGGGCCGCCGACATCGTCAACCCCGTGCGCGAACCCGACACCGCGGCACTGGTGGCTCAGCGGCATGTCTTGCACGCTCTCGTCCGTTGCCGCGGTGAGGAACTCGTCGCGTGGGCAGATCGTGCACTCGACCTCGCAGACAGCGACTCACCGGCGGGCATCGAGTCGGCTGCCATCCGCGGCCTCGGTCTGCTGGCCGCCGGACACCCGCGGCGAGCCGCCGCCGCCTATGACACCCTCAGCGCGCGGGTCCGGCATGGCCCCCAGGGGCAGCGCGTGGTCATGGGGCGCGGCTGGGTGCAGCTGGTTCGCGACGACATGGGCGGTGCGCGGGCGAGTCTGGAGAGCGCGGTGGCCCTGGCTGGACTGGGCGGGTCGCGGCGGATCACGCTGTGGTCGCTGGCCTGGCTGGCGCGGGTGCAGTTCGCGACGGGGGAGTGGGACCGCGCGATGGATTCGGTGGCGCGCGGGCGGGAGCTGGCCGCGATCAGCGGAATCGTGATCGCCACACCGCTTCTGGAGTGGACTGCTGCGCAGATCGCTGGGCTGCGCGGCGACTGGGCGGCCGCGGCGCAGGCATCGCGTCGTGCGTCGACGGTGACGGCCGACTACGAGATGATGCTGATTCCCGCCGCGTTGGCGCGGGCCCAGATCGCCGAGGCGGAGGCCGACTACGCCAAGGTCCTGCAGCACACGCAGGCCCTGATCGCGATGGCCCCCGGCACGTCGCTGCAGGAGCCCGGGTACTGGCCGTGGCCCGACCTGGTCGCCAACGCCCTCGTCCTCGCCGGACGCCCCGAGGAGGCCGACCGCTTTCTCGTCCCGCACGAGCAGCGGGCCCGTGCGCGCGGGCACCGGTCGGCGCAGGCCCGCCTCGGGTACGCACGCGGCCGCTGGCACGGTGCGCTCGGCGACATCCACGCTGCGACAAGGTCGTTCGATCGGTCACTGGATCTGCTGAGCGGCTTGCCGCTGCGCTACGACACCGCGCGAGTCAACTTCGCCTACGGTCAGACGCTGCGGCGCGCCGGTAAACGACGGCAGGCTGACGAGGTGATCGGCACCGCACGGGAGATCTACCTGGCGTTGGGGGCACACACCTATGTCGCGCGGTGCGACCGTGAGCTCAAAGCCGGCGGCCTGCATCTCCAGCGTGGCGACGGCGTCGAGCTGACGCCGCAGGAGGAGGCGGTCACGGCGTTGGTGGCCCAGGGGCTGTCGAACCGGGAGGTGGCCGCGGAGTTGTTCGTCTCCACCAAGACGGTCCAGTACCACCTGACCCGGGTCTACGCCAAGCTCGGTGTGCGCTCCCGGGCCGAACTCGCCGCATCGCGCCGCTGAGTGACCGGTGCCCCGGTCTGGGCGGCCACGTCATCGGCGCTGACTCCGGGGGCCAGCTCGACGATGTCGAAACCGGTCCCGGTCACGTCGAACACTCCCAGGTCGGTGATGACGCGGCTGACGACGGCCTTACCGGTGAGCGGAAGATCGCAGCTGACAACCAGTTTGGGGGCGCCGGACTTCGACACGTGGTCCATCAGCACGATCACGCGCTCGGCGCCACTGACGAGGTCCATCGCGCCACCCATGCCCTTGACCATCGAGCCCGGCACCATCCAGTTCGCCAGATCCCCGTTCGCGGCGACCTGCATGCCGCCCAGCACCGCGACATCCACGTGTCCGCCGCGGATCATCGCGAAGCTGGTCGCCGAATCGAAGAACGACGCGCCTGCGAGTACCGACACGGTCTGCTTGCCGGCGTTGACCAGATCCGGGTCCACCTCGTCGTCGTAAGGAAACGGTCCGACGCCGAGGATGCCGTTCTCGGCGTGCAGCGTGACAGTGGAATCCGCGGGCAGGTGATCGGGAATCAGGGTGGGCAGCCCGATGCCGAGGTTGACGTAGTCACCGTCGCTCAGCTCGCGCGCCGCGCGCGCCGCCATCTCGTCGCGAGACCAACTCATGCGGAGACCTCCTGTTCGGGCCGGGGCCGGGTGGTGCGCTTCTCGATTCCCTTGCGCGCCGCCTGTTCCGGTGTCAGGGCGACGACGCGCTGGACGAAGATGCCGGGCAGGCGGACGTCATCGGGATGCAGCTCGCCCACCTCGACGACCTTCTCCGCTTCGACGACCGTGAGCCGGCCGGCCATCGCCGCGGGTGGGTTGAAATTCCGTGCTGCGGCGTGGAACACGCAGTTGCCCGCGGTGTCGGCGACCGCTGCGCGGATGAGTGCATAGTCCGTCGTGATCGACTCCTCCAGCAGCATCTGGCGCCCACCGAAGGTGCGGATCTCCTTGGGGGGTGATGCCAGGGCCACACTGCCGTCGGGGTGATAGCGCCACGGCAGGCCGCCGTCGGCGACGAGCGTGCCGACTCCGGTCGGGGTGAAGAACGCGCCGATGCCGCTCCCGCCGGCGCGCAGGCGTTCGGCCAGCGTGCCCTGCGGCGTGAGCTCCACGGTCAGTTCGCCCGCCAGGTATTGCCGAGCGAACTCCTTGTTCTCGCCGACGTAGGAGGCGATCACCCGCGAGATGCGGTGCGCCTCGAGGAGGAGGCCGAGCCCGCCGCCGTCGACGCCGCAGTTGTTGCTGACGATCGTGAGATCGCCCGCGCCCTGATCCAGCAGCGCGTCGATGAGGAACCAGGGGATACCCGCCAGACCGAAACCGCCGACGGCGATGCTCGAACCGTCGGCGATGTCCGCGACGGCGGCGGCCGGGGATTCCACCAGCTTGTGCACAGTCACTGTTGCTCCAGGTGTTCGATCAGGGCGGCGGTGACCGCCTCGGGTTGTTCGGCGTTGGCCAGGTGAGCGGCGCGGTCGACGACCAGCAGGCGGGCTCGGGGGATTCCGGCGACGATCTCTTCGAGGAACGCGGGCGGGGTTGCCGGGTCGTCGGCGCCGGCGATCGCCAGCGTCGGCGCGGTGATACCGGACAGGCCGCCGCGCAGATCGAGTGCCGCGATTGCTTCGCAGCAGCCCGCGTACCCCTCCGCGGGCGTCGAGGCGACCATCTCTTCGTAGAACGCACGGGCGTCGGGGTGCGCGGCCAGGAAGTCGGGCGTGAACCAGCGTTCGACCACCGCCGCGGCCACGGCACCGCTGCCGCCGGAGCGCACGGTCGCCGCACGCTCGGTCCATCCCGACGCCGGGGGCAGTTGGGCGCCCGTGCACAGCAGTGCCAGTCGGCCGACGCGGTCGGGAGTGCGCTGCGCGACGCGCATCACCGTCATCCCGCCCAGTGACAGCCCGACCAGATGTGCGCGCGCGACATCGAGGCGGTCGAGCAGCGCCACCAGATCATCGGCGATGTCGTCGATCGAGTACGGGCCGGCGGGGACGGGGGAGTCTCCGTGGCCTCGGGTGTCGTAACGGATGACCCGGAAGTGCCTGTCCAGCAACGGCATCTGTGCATCCCACATGCGGTGTGTCGAGCCCAGCGAGTTGGACAGCACGACGGCGGGCGCCTCGGATACGCCGGTCACGACCGCGTGCACCGCGACGGCGGTCACGACACTGCCTCGAACACGGCTGCGAGCCCCTGGCCGCCGCCGATGCACATCGTCTCCAGCACGGTGCGGGCGCCGCGCCGGCGGGCCTCGTACGCCGCAGTGGCGAGGATGCGCGCCCCGGTGGCACCGACCGGATGGCCCAGCGAGATGCCGGATCCGTTCGGGTTCAGCCGCTCGTCGAGCGGATCGACCTTCCATTCGGCGAGCACGGCGAGCACCTGCGCGGCGAACGCCTCGTTGAGTTCGATGAGGTCGACGTCGTCGAGCGCGAGACCGGCCCGCTCGAGAGCGGCCGCGCTGGCCGCGACGGGACCGAGTCCCATCGTCTCGGGCGCACAGCCGGTCACGGCCCACGACCGCAGCGCCAGGAGCGGATCGAGCCCGCGGCGCTCTGCCTCGGCGCGGGTGGTCACCACGCACATGGCGGCCCCGTCGTTCTGTCCCGACGCGTTGCCGGCGGTCACCGTCGACTCGGCGTCGAGTCGACCACGGACGGGACGCAATTCGGCGAGGGAGGCGGCGTCGACGTCAGCGCGCGGGTGCTCGTCACGATCGACGACGACGTCGGGGGCGCCGCGCCGACCGGGCACGGTGACGGGCACGAGTTCCTCGGCGAAGCGGCCGGCCTCGTGGGCGGCGACCGCCCGCTGATGCGACCGTGCCGCCACCTCGTCCTGCTCCCGGCGAGTCAGCCGAAACAGGCGACGCAGGTTCTCGGCTGTCTCGATCATGCCGCCGCTGATCGGATGCGTTGCGCCGCCTGCTGTTTCGCGGGCCCGGTCGAGGCGGTCGACGAGTGCGATACCGCCCTGACGGACTCCGGTGCGCAGACCGAGCGCGTAGTGCTCGACGGTCGACATCGATTCGGCGCCCCCGGCGATCACGAGACGCGCTGCGCCCGTCGCGATCTGTCCCGCGGCGTAGAGCACGGCCTGCAGGCCGGAGCCGCAGCGCCGGTCGATCTGCACGCCGGGCACCCCGGTGCCGAGGCCCGCATCCAGCGCGGCGATGCGTCCGATCGCCGGCGCCTCCCCACTGGGATAGCCGTGACCGAGGACCACGTCGTCGACGTCGCCCTCGCCGAGTCCGGTCCGGTCGACCAGCGCGCGCAGCGTGGCCGTGGCCAGGTCGGCGGCGGTCAGCGCCGACAGGGCGCCGCCCATACGGCCGACCGGGGTGCGTACCGGGTGGCAGATCACCACGTCCCTCGAGTCCATGACACCACGCTAGGACGACCGAACGATATTCTGAAATACACATTGATCGTTTATTGATATCTACAACATCTTTATAGGAGGGCGGCGATGGAGCTGCGACACCTGCGCTATTTCCGGGCCGTCGCCGAGGAGCTGCACTTCGGGCGCGCCGCGGAGCGGCTGCACATCGCCCAGCCGCCACTGTCCCAGCAGATCCGCGCGCTGGAGCGCGAGCTCGGCGTGACGCTGCTGACGCGTTCCACCCGCAGCGTCGAGCTGACCGACGCGGGCCGGGCGTACCTGGCCCGGGTGATCGACATCCTCGCCGCCGTCGACGCGGCGGCCGAGCAGGCCCGGCGGATCGAGCGGGGCACCGAGGGGCGGCTGGCGATCGGGTGTGTCGGGTCGGCCACGTACTCACTGTTGCCCTCGCTGGTGCGGGCGCTGCGGCAGTCACTTCCCGACATCGATGTGCACGTTCAGGGCGAGATGCTGGCGCCGGCACAGGTCGCTGCCCTGCGGTCAGGGGAGATCGATCTGGGGCTGCTTCGACCGCCGGTGGGCGATGCCGAAATCGCCGTCGAGACACTGCGCCGCGACGAGCTGCTCGTGGCGTTGCCCGCCGACCATCCTCTCGCCGGACGCGCATCGCTCGACCTCGCCGAGTGCGCAGGGGAGGACTTCATCAGCCACGCGGGTGGGGGTCGCTCGCGGATGGGCACCGAACTCGCGGCGCTGAGCGCCGCTGCGGGTTTCGTGCCGACGATCCGTCACGAGGCCGACGAGACCTCCACACTGGTCACGCTCGTCGCCGCCGGCTTGGGTGTGGCGATCGTGCCCGCGCCGACAGCCGGGCTCGAGGTGGCAGGGGTGTGCTACCGCCCGATGACCGATCCGGCGTTCATCGATCTCGTCGCGGCGTACCGCCGTCCCGGTCCGACACCGATGGTCGCCCGGGTCCTCGAGGTACTCAAAAATATTCAGGCGTAGAGCTTTTCGAATTTTCTGATCGACGCGTCGAGGTCACCCTTCACCGCACGGGAGGCGGCGGCGCCGATGGGCCCGAACAGCGGCGCGCCCCCGAGGTCCATCCGCAGGGTGAATGCGCAGCCGTTGTTGGTGTCGGCCACGCTCATCGCCAGCTTGTAGCGCGTACCGCCCACGCCCTCACCGCTGATCGCGATCTTGTTCGGCGGGTCGAATTCGCGGATCGTCCACGTCACCCGGTTGCGCATCCCCTTGGCGCCGGCCACTCCCACGATCTCCGTACCGACGGCGAGTTCGTCGGGCAGGTCCGACCGCCAGCCCTGATGCATCACCATCCAGTCCCCGAGCGAGGACAGGTCCGACACGTGCTCCCAGGCATCCGCGGCCGACATCGGCAACGAACGGGACAGTTCCAGTTTGGCCATCTCGTGAGCGCTCCTATGCGGTGACTGCAGTGACCCAGATCGCGTCCGCGGCCGGGCTTCCCAGGTCGACGGTGGTCTCCTGCGAGCCGTCTCCGTCCTGTGGATTGTGCACGGCGACCGAGATCATCCCGGCGAAATCGCGGCGCGCCACCACCCGCACGTGCGAATCGAGGCTGATGCCGACGGAGTCGAAGTACCGCAACATCTCCGGATCGGCGTCCGAGATCCTGGCCACGGCCCCGGTGTCACCGTCCTGGCACGCGGAGAGCTGACGGGCCGGTGGAGTCGGCACCTGCCCGTCGGCCGCCGGGATCGGGTCACCGTGCGGGTCCCGCGTCGGGAACCCGAGTTTCGCGTCGATGCGGTCGAGCATCCGGTCGGACACCGCGTGTTCGAGCACCTCGGCCTCGTCGTGCACCTCGTCCCACCCGTAGCCGAGTTCCCGCACCAGGAACGTCTCCATCAAACGGTGCCGGCGCACCATCGCCAGCGCGGCGCGGCGCCCGGCATCGGTGAGCGTCACGGCACCGTACTTCTCGTGATCGACGAGTCCCTGGTCGGCGAGCTTGCGGATGGATTCCGACGCGGTGCTGGCCGAGACTCCGATCCGCTCGGCGAGCAGCTTGGTGCTCACCTTCTCGGGGGACCATTCCTGGGCGGTCCAGATGACCTTCAGATAGTCCTGGGCCACCGTGGTCAATTCCGGCGGCGTGGCGTCAGGACTCATAAGTCCAAGAGTTTAGGCAAACATCACTCGATCCGTGGATGTCGCTCGACGACTGTTGGCGCCTGTGACACCGGTACGCCGTAGGCTTGCGGCGTGTTGCGCTGGCGGGGTCAAGACGACATCCCCACCGATTGGGGTCGATGCGTCGTCACCATCGGGGTGTTCGACGGCGTCCACCGGGGTCACCAGGAGTTGATCAGCGGTGCGGTCAAGGCCGGCCGTGCCCGTGGTGTGCCGACGGTCCTGATGACGTTCGATCCGCATCCGATGGAGGTCGTCTTCCCGGGCAGCCATCCCGCCCAGCTGACGACGTTGACGCGGCGTGCCGAACTGGTCGAGGAAATGGGTATCGACGTGTTCCTCGTCGTTCCGTTCACCGCCGACTTCATGAAGCTCACGCCCGAGCGCTACATCCACGAATTGCTCGTCGAGCGCCTCCACGTGGTCGAGGTCGTCGTGGGGGAGAACTTCACGTTCGGCAAGAAGGCCGCAGGCAACGTCGAGCTGCTGCGCAAGGCCGGTGAGCGATTCGGGTTCGCGGTGGATTCGCTGAGCCTGGTCGCCGAGCATCACCGCGACGAGACCGTCACGTTCTCCTCGACCTACATCCGGTCCTGCGTGGACGCCGGCGACATGGTGGCCGCGGCCGAGGCGCTGGGCCGGCCGCACCGGGTGGAAGGCGTCGTGGTCCGCGGTGACGGTCGCGGCCGGGACCTCGGGTTCCCGACCGCCAACGTGGCGCCGCCGATGTATTCGGCCATCCCCGCCGACGGTGTCTACGCGGCGTGGTTCACCGTGCTGGGACACGGACCGGTCGTCGGCACCGTGACGCCGGGTGAGCGTTACCAGGCGGCGGTGTCGGTGGGCACCAATCCCACGTTCTCCGGGCGCACCCGCACGGTCGAGGCCTTCGTGCTCGACACCAGCGCGGATCTGTACGGCCAGCACGTCGCTGTCGACTTCGTCGCCCGGCTGCGGGGTCAGGAGAAGTTCGACTCAGTCGACGAGCTGATCACCGCGATGAACGCCGACACCGATCGCGCCCGCACGATCCTGTCGGCCCGCTGAGCGAATTGGGACTGCACAGCCGGCGCTGCTAGACTCCTCGCCGACCCGGCGCGCGCTGCAGTTCGCGGTGGCCGCGCCCTTGATTCTCACTCGCGGACCGAATCGATGGAGTTGTTTTCGTGGCGCTCACTGCCGAACAGAAGAAAGAAATCCTGGGCCAGTACGGCCTGCACGACACCGACACGGGGTCGCCGGAAGCCCAGGTCGCGCTGCTGACCAAGCGCATTTCCGATCTCACCGAGCACCTCAAGCAGCACAAGCACGATCACCATTCGCGCCGCGGCCTGCTGCTGCTCGTCGGCCGCCGCCGCCGTCTGCTCAAGTACGTCGCCCAGGTCGACGTCGCGCGCTACCGCTCGCTGATCGAGCGTCTCGGCCTGCGCCGCTGACGCGCTAACGTCACTCGGGTGGCGACACCCGACTACGTCCTCGGCAGCGACGACGCCGAAATAGAACGCCTGCAGGGGCAGGCCGCGATCATCGCCGAACCGACCGACGTGCTGTTCCGCCGTGGCGGACTGCGCGCGGGCATGCGCGTTCTGGATCTCGGCAGCGGCCCGGGCGACGTGTCGTTCCTCGTCGCCGGCATCGTCGGCGAGGACGGTTCGGTGCTCGGCCTCGAACAGGACCCGGCGCAGCTCGCCGTCGCCGAACGGCGCCGCGAGCAGCTCGGCCTGCACAACGTCTCGTTCGCCCACGGCGACGCCCGCACCTTCGTCGGCGACGCACCGTTCGACGCGGTGGTCTGCCGGCTGCTGCTGATGCACCTGCCCGACGCCGTCGACGTGTTGGCCCATCACCGGCGCAACCTGCGTCCCGATGGCGTATTCGTCGCGGTCGACTACGACATGACGGGCGCCCGGTCGTTGCCGGAGGTCGACCTCTTCACTCGCGTCGGCACGTGGATACGTGCCGGTTTCGAGCATGCGCGCGCCGACGCCACCGTCGGGATGCGGTTTCCGATCCTGTTCGAGCAGGCCGGTTATGCCGACGTCGGCACACTGGGCCTGCAGGTGTACTTCCCGCCGCAGGCGCGGCAGGCGGCGGGCTACGTGGTCGGTGTCGTGCGGGCGCTCGAGGACGCGATCGTCGCCTCCGGCGTCGTGTCCGCCGCCGAGTTGGACATCGCGACGCTCGATGCGCGTCTGGCGGCGGCGGTCGAGGAGGCCGGCGCCGTGTGGACGATGCCGACGATCGTCGGCGGTTGGGGTCGGCACGCCTAGATGCGCTGTTTTTCGTCCGGCACCGGCCGCAGAGTACGATGGCCTGGTTCGGCCCCGGATTGTCCGTGTCGAACACCTGGGTGCGGTCATCGCAGACCCGCGAGTGCCGTTCCCGCACGTCGCATCGCCGACCCGCTCGATCGCGCGGTCTTCGGTAGTGGCTGCCGGATACGAATGCCGGCAGCTTCGATCGATGGCCGTAGCCGCATCGAAAGCGGTGGTTGACGCGCTGTGACGACGCAAAACAGCGAATAGATCCAGAGAGGCCGTACGGACGTCCATGTCTGTAGTTGAAATCGAAGACGGTGTGTTCGAATCCACCGCCACCATCGACAACGGGAGCTTCGGCACCCGCACCATCCGGTTCGAGACCGGCCGGCTCGCCCAGCAGGCCGCCGGCGCCGTCGTCGCCTACCTCGACGACGAGACGATGCTGCTCAGTGCCACCACCGCCAGCAAGGCGCCCAAGGAGCACTTCGACTTCTTCCCGCTCACCATCGACGTCGAGGAGCGGATGTACGCCGCGGGCCGCATCCCCGGCTCGTTCTTCCGCCGCGAGGGCCGCCCCTCCACCGACGCGATCCTGACCTGCCGCCTGATCGACCGGCCGCTGCGCCCGTCGTTCGTCAGCGGCCTGCGCAACGAGATCCAGGTCGTCGTCACCGTGCTCTCGCTCGATCCGAAGGACCTCTACGACGTCCTCGCGATCAACGCCGCGTCGGCGTCCACGCAGATCTCCGGTCTGCCGTTCTCCGGCCCGGTCGGCGGCGTGCGCGTCGCCCTGATCGACGGCCAGTGGGTCGCGTTCCCGACGGTGGAGCAGCTCGAGCGGGCCGTCTTCGACATGGTGGTCGCCGGCCGTAAAGTAGAGACCGCCGGAAAAGACGACGTCGCGATCATGATGGTCGAGGCCGAAGCGACCGAGAACGTCATCTCCCTGATCGACGGCGGCGCAGGCGCGCCGACCGAGACCGTGGTCGCCGAGGGCCTCGAAGCGGCCAAGCCGTTCATCGCGGTGCTGTGCGACGCGCAGGCCGAGCTGGCCAGCTCCGCCGGCAAGGAGACCGCCGAGTACCCGCTGTTCCCCGAGTACGGCGACGACGTGTACTACTCGGTCGCCTCGGTCGCCACCGACGCGCTTTCCGAGGCGCTGACCATCGCCGGCAAGAACGAGCGCAACGACCGCACCGACGAGATCAAGGTCGAGGTCCTGCAGCGGCTCGGCGAGCAGTACGCCGGTCGCGAGAAAGAGATCGGCGCTGCATTCCGTTCGCTGACCAAAAAGCTTGTGCGCCAGCGCATCCTGACCGACCACTTCCGCATCGACGGCCGCGGTGTCACCGACATCCGCGCCCTGTCGGCCGAGGTCGCGGTGATCCCGCGAGCGCACGGCAGCGCGCTGTTCGAGCGTGGCGAGACCCAGATCATGGGAGTCACCACCCTGGACATGGTGAAGATGGCCCAGCAGATCGACTCGCTGGGGCCCGAGACCTCCAAGCGCTACATGCACCACTACAACTTCCCGCCGTTCTCGACCGGTGAGACGGGCCGCGTCGGCTCACCGAAGCGTCGCGAGATCGGCCACGGTGCGCTCGCCGAGCGTGCTCTGGTGCCGGTACTGCCGAGCGTCGAGGAGTTCCCGTACGCGATCCGTCAGGTCTCGGAAGCGTTGGGCTCCAACGGGTCCACGTCGATGGGCTCGGTGTGTGCGTCGACGCTGTCGCTGCTCAACGCCGGTGTGCCGCTGAAGGCGCCGGTCGCGGGTATCGCGATGGGTCTGGTCTCCGACGATGTCGAGGTGGACGGCAAGACGGAGCGCCGCTTCGTCACGCTGACCGACATCCTCGGCGCCGAAGATGCGTTCGGTGACATGGACTTCAAGTGCGCGGGCACCAAGGACTTCGTCACCGCGCTGCAGCTCGACACCAAGCTCGACGGCATTCCGTCGCAGGTGCTGGCCGGCGCGCTGGCGCAGGCCAAGGACGCCCGCATCACGATCCTCGAGGTGATGGCCGAGGCCATCGACGCCCCCGACGAGATGAGCCCCTACGCACCGCGCATCACCACGATCAAGGTGCCGGTCGACAAGATCGGCGAGGTCATCGGACCCAAGGGCAAGATGATCAACTCGATCACCGAGGAGACCGGTGCGTCGATCTCGATCGAGGACGACGGCACGGTGTTCGTGGGCGCGTCCAACGGCGAGGCCGCGCAGGCGGCGATCGACAAGATCAACGCCATCGCCAACCCGCAGCTGCCCAAGATCGGCGAGCGGTTCCTCGGAACCGTGGTCAAGACAACCGATTTCGGTGCCTTCGTGTCGCTGCTGCCGGGTCGTGACGGGCTGGTCCACATCAGCAAGCTCGGCCGCGGCAAGCGCATCAACAAGGTCGAGGACGTCGTCAAGGTCGGCGACAAGCTGCGTGTGGAGATCGCCGACATCGACAACCGCGGCAAGATCTCGCTGGTTCTCGTCGCTGAGGAGACCCCCGCAGCTGCCGAGGCGACCACCGAAGCTGCCGGCACCGAAGCACCGGCGCCCGCCGATGCCGCGACCGCCAGCAGCTAGCGCGGCAGCACTGCGCCGGGGGCGCGGCAGCGGCGACGCGGTCGACAAGTCGACAGCGATCCGCCGCACGGATCTGCCCGGTGGCCTGCGTGTGGTCACCGAGCGGATTCCGCACGTGCACTCGGCGTCGGTCGGGGTCTGGGTCAACGTCGGATCGCGCGACGAGGGCCGCAGCGTGGCCGGGGCCGCACACTTCCTGGAGCACCTGCTGTTCAAGGCCACCCCGACGCGCACCGCGGTGCAGATCGCGCAGGCCGTCGACGCCGTCGGCGGTGAGCTGAACGCATTCACCTCGCGCGAGCACACCTGCTATTACGCGCACGTGCTCGACACCGACCTGGCGCTGGCCGTCGACCTGGTCGCCGACGTGGTGCTGAGGGGGCAGTGCTTCGCCGACGACGTCGAGGTCGAGCGCGACGTCGTGCTCGAGGAGATCGCGATGCGCGACGACGACCCCGAGGACACGCTCGGGGATGTGTTCCTTGCGGCGATGTTCGGGGACCATCCGGTGGGCCGTCCGGTGATCGGCAGCGTGGAGTCGATCACGGGGATGACGCGGAGTCAGTTGCATTCGTTCCATCTGCGGCGCTACACGCCCGACCGCATGGTCGTGGCGGTGGCAGGCAACATCGAGCACCGCGAGGTCGTCGCGCTGGTGCGCGAACACTTCGGCGACCGGTTGGTGCGCGGCCGCACACCGGTTCCGCCCCGCAAGGGGGCGGGGCGCGTGACCGGCAAGCCGACACTGCAGGTGGTCAAACGCGATGCCGAACAGACCCATCTGTCGCTCGGAGTTCGCACGCCGGGCCGGCACTGGGATCAGCGCTGGGCCCTGTCGGTGCTCAACACCGCGCTGGGCGGCGGGCTGAGTTCTCGCCTCTTCCAACAGATCCGGGAGACCCGTGGTCTCGCGTACTCGGTGTACTCGACGGTCGACACGTTCGCCGACAGCGGTGCACTGTCGATCTACGCCGGCTGCCTGCCGGAGCGTTTCGACGAGGTGGTCCGGGTGACCACCGACGTGCTGGCCGAGGTCGCACGCGACGGCATCACCGCCGACGAGTGCCGGATCGCCAAGGGATCTCTGCGCGGCGGACTCGTTCTCGGCCTGGAAGACTCGGGATCTCGGATGAACCGGCTGGGCCGCAGCGAGTTGAACTACGGTCAGCACCGCACGATCGCCGAGACGCTGGCGCGCATCGACGAGGTCACGCTGGAGGACGTGAACGCGGTGGCGCACCACCTGCTCACCCGCCCGTTCGGTGCGGCCGTGCTGGGTCCCGTGCGCGGCAAGCGGTCGCTGCCACAACCATTGAGGACGATTCCCGGATGAGTCTTTCGCGACGCGGGCTGCTGGTCGGCGGGATGGCACTGGCCGGTCTGGCCGCATGCTCGCGGTCCACGGTGCAGGCCGATCCTGCGGAGCCGCTGCCGCCGTTCGGCGACCGGATCGCGGCGCTCGCGCGCCGGTACAACGCCCGGATCGGCGTGTACGCTGCCGATCTCGGGTCCGATCGGAGCGTCGAGGTCGGCGCCGACGACATGTTGGCCATGTGTTCGACGTTCAAGGCCTACGCGTCAGCGGCAGTGCTGCAGCGCGCGCAGCAGGGGCGGTTGGCCCTCACTGACGCAGTTCTGGTGCAGCGCAGCGATATCCGTGACCATTCACCGGTGACCGAACCCCGGGTGGGATCGACGATGACGCTGGCCGAACTGTGCCAGGCGGCGCTGCAGCAGAGCGACAACGCCGCCGGCAATCTGCTGTTGCGCACCCTGGGTGGGCCACCGGCGATCACCGACTTCGCCCGCAGCGTCGGCGACGATCGGACGCGGCTGGACCGCTGGGAGACCGAGCTCAACACCGCGATCCCCGGCGATCCGCGCGACACCAGTACGCCTCGCGCACTGGGCATCGGCTTTCGGGCGGTGCTGACCGGTGACGTCCTGGACTCGGTGCATCGTCAGATGCTCGAGGATTGGATGCGGGCCAACCAGACGTCGAGCATGCGCGCCGGTCTCCCGCAGGGGTGGGTGACCGCGGACAAGACCGGCAGCGGCGGTTACGGCACCACCAACGACGTCGGCATCGCGTACGGCCCGCAGGGGCAGCGGTGGCTCATGTCGATCATGACCCGCTCGGTGACCGACGATCCCGACGCCGAGAGTCTGCGAACGTTGATCGGCGAGATCGCCGCGGCCGTGGCGCCGGACCTATCCCAGCCGGCGTGAATTGTCGCGGTGCAGGACGAAGAAGTACGGCTTGCGGATTCCGCGCAGATCCATCGCGCCGAGCACCGTTTCCTCGCCGAGCCGGCGGAACACGTCGTTGATGGGCAGCTGGTCGTAGATCATCGTCGCGGTGTCGACGCCGCGGTAGCGCGTGGTGCGCAGTCGCGCCTTGGGGCCGCGCGCGGCGAGCACCGGCCGCAGCGCGGCGATGACACCGGACAGGTTGCGCTGCTTGAGAGCCGGGATCTTGGTGGCGATGCCGAGCCCGGCGAACGCGGGCAGTGGGTTCAGCGGCCAGAGCCCGGAGCTGTCTCGGCTGGGGAACAGCAGCGGGTGCACCGTCTCGCTGTCGGTGTACTGCTTGCCCCACCAGCCGCTCGCCTCGAGCATGCCGTCGAGGGGGTGGCCGGTGGGGACCTCGGCGCCGTGCCAGGTGCCGAGCATGAACTCGGTCTCGACGGCGGGCAGGGAGTCGAAGAGCGCCAGCGCGTCAGCCGTGGTCGTCGGGGCGCTCGGCAGGACGTCGGTCAGAACAGACATGCCGGTAGTGTACTTGACACCCGTCAAGTAGGGCAGACTGTCTGCATGTCCGATGCCGCTTGCCCGTGCGGTAGCGGGGTGGCCCCGGAGGAGTGCTGTCAGCCGCTGCTGAGAGGCGAACGGCAGGCGAACACGGCCGAGGCGCTGATGCGGTCGCGCTACACCGCGTTCGCCGTCGGCGACGCCGACTACCTGTGGCGCACGTGGCACCCGCGTACCCGCCCGGAGCGGGTGACGATCGACCCGGCAGTGCAGTGGACCGGACTCGAGATCCTCGACACCGACAGCGGCGTCAACCATGACACCGTGGAGTTCCGTGCCACCTACCGCGACGGCCAACGAACCGGGACGCTGCATGAGCGGTCCCGGTTCGCTGTTCGCGCCCGTCGCTGGTTCTACGTCGACGGAGAAGTGTCCTGAGGGGTCAGGCCAGCAGGCCGGCCGGATCGGTGAACGGCAGGTCGAGGTCGCTGGCCACCTGCTCGGAAAGCAGCGCCCCATCGTGGGTGGACAGGCCCTTGGCCAGCGCGGCATCGGAGCGGCACGCCTCGCGCCAGCCCTTGCCGGCCAGCTTGAGCACGTACGGCATGGTCGCGTTGGTGAGCGCATAGGTCGACGTGCGTGGGACTGCGCCAGGCATGTTGGCCACGCAGTAGAACACGGTGTCGTGCACCGCGAAGGTCGGATCGTCGTGCGTGGTGGGACGCGAGTCCTCGAAGCAACCACCCTGGTCGATGGCGATGTCGACGAGCACGGCACCCGACTTCATCGCCGCCACAGTCGAATTGGTGACGAGCTTGGGGGCCTTGGCGCCCGGGATCAGCACGGCGCCGATCACGAGGTCGGCTTCGGTGACGGCGGCTTCGAGATCCAGCCGCGAGGAGTATCGGGTCTCGATCGCGCCGCCGTATTCGGCGTCGATCTTGCGGAGCGTGTTGATGTTCAGGTCGAAGACGGTGACGTGCGCACCCATGCCCCAGGCCACGGCAGCGGCGTTGTCGCCGGCCATACCGCCGCCGATCACGACGACCTTGGCCGGGGCCACACCCGGGACGCCACCCATCAGCACGCCGCGGCCGCCCTGGGTGCGCATCAGGTGGTAGGCGCCGACCTGGGCGGCGAGCCGGCCGGCGACCTCGCTCATCGGGGCGAGCAGTGGCAGGGCACCGTCGGCGGTCTGCACGGTCTCGTACGCGATCGACGTGGTGCCGGATGCGAGGAGCGCGTCGGTGCAGGGTTTGGAGGCGGCCAGATGCAGATAGGTGAACAAGGTCTGGCCGGAGCGCATCTTCGCGTACTCGGGCTCGATGGGCTCCTTGACCTTGAGCAGCAGCTCGGCTTCGGCCCAGACTTCGTCTGCCGTCGAAACGATCTGTGCGCCTGCGGCTTTGAAGTCGGTGTCGGTGATCGCCGATCCGTCGCCGGCCCCGGACTGGATCAGCACCTCGTGGCCGCGGTGGGCCAGTTCGGCCACGCCCGCGGGCGTGATCGCGACGCGGTACTCGTTGTTCTTGATCTCGGTCGGCACACCGACGCGCATTTGTCACTCCTGATATCGGGGAACTGCGGGAACGTCGTCTCAAGTGTGAAGAAAGCGCGATGAAGGCACAATATTTATGACGAAAATTCGATAGGGTTCTCAAGTGGCAGAAGAATTGACAGCAACCCCGGTGTCTCCCCGGACGTCTCCGAAGGATGTTCGGCCGGTTCTCGACGACGTCGACCGGCGCATCCTGACCGCGCTGCACGCGGACGCCCGGCTGCCCAACAGCGCGCTGGCGGATCTGGTGGGAATCGCGCCGTCGACCTGTCATGGACGCGTGCGTCGGCTGACCGAACTCGGTGTCATCCGCGGCTTCTACGCCGACATCGATCCTGCCGCCATCGGGCTGACGCTGCAGGCGATGATCTCGGTGAGTCTGCAGGCCAACGCCCGCGGCAAGATCCGCAACTTCATCGGGCAGATCCGGCGCAAGCCGCAGGTGATGGATGTGTACTTCCTCGCCGGCGCCGACGACTTCCTGCTGCACGTCGCCGCCCGTGACACCGACGACCTGCGCAAGTTCGTGGTGGAGAACCTCAACGCCGACGCGGACGTCGCAGGAACGCAGACGTCGCTGATCTTCGAGCACCTGCGGGGCGCGTCGCCGCTCTGACTGCCTCAGGCGGGGGTGAGAGTGACGTTGTGCAGCGACACCGCGACGTCGGTGGGCAGGATGTCGACGAACGTCGGCTCGGTGCGGAGCGCATCGCCGGTGGCGATGATGTTGCCGCCGATGCAGGGGAAGTCGCGGCAGCGGAACCAGTATCCGGGCGGGCTCTGGTACGGCTGCATGCTCGGTGACTGGTCGACCCGATAGCGGCCGGGCGGGATGAACGACGTCGACCAGCCGTCGCGTGGCTGGGTCGTCACGCCGAAGACACCGTTGCTGCCGTAGCTGGGCGCGGCGTTCGCGGGCGCCGCCAGGACGCACCCCACGGCAACGAGTCCGGCGGCAGCGGTTCCGACAACGGGGTCGACCTTCATACGGTCGACAGTAA
The DNA here is from genome assembly GCF_007096635.1 of Mycolicibacterium sp. 018/SC-01/001. Classification (GTDB taxonomy): domain Bacteria; phylum Actinomycetota; class Actinomycetes; order Mycobacteriales; family Mycobacteriaceae; genus Mycobacterium. Next base: position 233,886 of record NZ_VKAA01000006.1, on the reverse strand, counting down.
GCCCCGCCGCTACGGTTCATGGCCGTCTTCGGGCAGGAGGTGGCGCTCGGGATGGTGGTAGCCGTTGATTCGGCGCTGGCCGGTATCCAACTCGGGTGGTGGCACCCATTCGGTGCGGCCCCAGTCGTTGATCTTCGTGGTCCAGCCGGTCTTCTCGACCATTCGATTGTCCGGCCCACACGACAGCGTCAGGTTGGTGATGTCGGTGGCCCCGCCGTCCTTCCAGTCGGTGACGTGATGGACCTGGGTCCAGTAGCCGGGCACCGTGCAGCCGGGTCTGGTGCACCCTCGCGCGGAGGAGTGCAGCACGATCCGCTGCGCCGGGCTCGCCAATCTCTTGGTGCGGCCCAGATACAGCGGCTCGCTGGTGTGCTGATCGAACACCGCCAAATAATGGTGAGCGTGGGAAGCGAGCCGGATCAGATCACCCATCGGCAGCAGGGAGCCGCCGCCAGTGACGGCCACACCCGACCCCTTTTCCAACTCCTGCAGCGTGGTCGAGACGATCACGGTCACCGGTAACCCGTTGTGGGAGCCGAGTTCTCGAGAGGAGAGCGCCATCCGGCCGACGGCCAGCCACGCGTCGTGATTGCGCTGCGCCGCGCTCCGCGTATCGGAACGCACCTGCTCCGGGTCGGGCTAGGCGTCCACGCATGGCGTGTGGTCGTCGGGGTTGCACATCCCCGGGGCGGCCAGCTTGGCCTCGATGGCTTCGTAGTGGGCGCGGAATTCGGGGGTGACCCAGCCGGTCAGTCGGCTCATGCCGTCGGCCTGTTGCTCGCCGAGCTTGATGCCGCGTCGGCGGGCGCGGTCGACATCGGTGGGTTCGGGGCCGTCCTGGTCGATCATCGCCGCCAACCGATCCGCCGATTTCTTCAGATCCTCGGGCGTGAGCCCCGCGCCCAAGGAGGCCAACTGTCGATCAGCGGCGGCGCGGGTGTCGACATCCACCCACCCGGGCAGGTTCTTGTGGAACGTCGCGATCACCGCGACATGCTCGGCATCCAGCGCGCCGGCGGCTTGCGCGGCGGCAGTGGCCTCCCAGACCGGCGGCAACGGGTCCCCGGTCAGAGCCTGCCGCGGCCCCAACGCGGCCGCGTCAGCCAGGCGGCGTTTCGCCTCCCGATCCGAGACCCGCAGCGCGGTGGTCAGTACCTTCTTCCATGACGCTTCCCCGAGGCGACGCGGTTCGGTCTCCGTCGTCAGCCGCGCGAGGATCTGATGCTCGAGCGCAGGCGCAGAGAGGATCACTGACGTGACCTCCGCCATCGCAGCCACCAGCTCGCGATGGGACAGGGTGTCGCAGGCTTCGGACAGGATCGCCAGCTGAGCCCGCAACCCCGCGACCGCATCCGCGACAACATCCATGACTCGAACACTAGTTCGAACCATCGACAAAATCGAACGTCGTTGTGACTGTAGGGGTCAACGGTACGAACGGGGCCAACGGGTTTCGTGAGAGCCCCAGCAGCGACACGTTAGGCTCGGGCCCATGCGAGTCGGAGTGCTGGGCGCCAAGGGCAAGGTCGGCGCGACCATGGTGGCGGGCGTGGAGGCCGCCGAAGACCTGACGTTCACCACGGGCGTCGATGCGGGAGACGACCTGTCGTCCCTCGTCGACACCGACACCGAGGTCGTCATCGACTTCACCCACCCCAGCGTCGTCATGGACAACCTGAAGTTCTTGATCGACAACAGGATTCACGCCGTTGTCGGCACCACCGGGTTCGCCGAGGAGCGCCTCGATCAGGTGCGTGCCTGGCTCGACGCCAAGCCCGGCGCGTCGGTGCTCATCGCCCCGAACTTCGCCATCGGCGCCGTGCTGTCGATGCATTTCGCCCAGCAGGCCGCGAAGTACTTCGAGTCCGTCGAAGTCATCGAACTGCACCACCCCCAGAAGGCCGATGCGCCGTCGGGCACCGCGGCGCGCACCGCCCAACTCATCGCCGAGGCGCGAAAAGGCATGCCGCCCAACCCCGACGCCACCAGCACGGGTCTCGACGGGGCCCGCGGCGCCGACGTCGACGGCATTCCCGTGCACTCGGTCCGGCTCGCCGGACTCGTCGCCCACCAGGAAGTCCTCTTCGGCACGATGGGGGAGACACTCACCATCCGGCACGACAGCATCGACCGCACCTCGTTCGTCCCCGGCGTTCTGCTGGCCGTCCGCACCATTCGCGATCATCCCGGCCTGACCGTCGGTCTGGAACCGTTGCTCGACCTTTCATGAACGAGGGCCGACGCGCACTGCGCACCCAGCTGCTGATCGGCTTCATGAGTGTCGCGCTCGTGGTGTATTTCGTGCTGCTCGGACGCGCCGCCGTCATCCTGATCCAGTCGGGTGAAGCGGCCCCCATCGGACTCGGTGTCGCGATCCTGATCCTCCCCGTCGTCGGAGCCTGGGCGCTGATCGCCACGCTACGAGCCGGTCTCGCCCACCAACGCCTCGCCCGGCTCGCCCGCGAACAGGGTGTGGAACTCGACATCAGCGACCTGCCCCGCCGGCCGTCGGGCCGCATCCGACGTGATGCCGCCGACGCGCTGTTCGCCTCTGTCCGAGAAGAAGTCGAGGCGCAGCCCGACGACTGGCGGCGCTGGTACCGATTGGCCCGCGCCTACGACTACGCCGGTGACCGCAGCCGGGCCCGCGAGACGATGAAGAAGGCGGTGCAGATGGAGGAGGCGTCGCGGTGACCGACCGATGACCAAGACGCTCCTCGTCGTGCACCACACCCCCTCGCCCGCAACGCGCGAGCTCCTCGAGGCGGTGCTGGCCGGCGCGCGCGATCCCGACATCGACGGAGTCGAGGTCTCGGTCAAGCCCGCGCTGGCCGCCTCGCTCCCGGACATGCTCGCCGCCGACGGGTACCTGTTCGGCACCACCGCCAACTTCGGCTACATGGCGGGCGCACTGAAGCATTTCTTCGACACCGTCTACTACCCGGCCCTCGATCACGTCGCGGACCGCCCCTGGGGACTCTGGGTACACGGCAACGACGACACGGCGGGCGCGGTCGCCTCTGTGGAGAAGGTGGCTGCCGGTTTGGAGCTGCAGTCGGTCGCCGCCCCGCTGACGGTCGCCGGACCGATCGATCGCACCGTTCGCGAGCGCGCGCACGAGCTGGGCGGCACACTTGCTGCCACGTTGATGGACTGACGAAGGAGCGTCGTGCCCGGTCTCGCCGAAATCGCCCTCGCCGGCGCTCCGATCGCCGGCGGTGCTCTGCTCGGCATCGCCGCGGGCAATCTCCGGCCACCCGACGTCCGCGGCCTGATCGCCAAGGACATGGACCTGCTGGAGCGCATACCCGCCGACCAGGTCGAGCGGCGAGCGGAGTTGCAGCGTGTGATCGACCTACGTATCGACGACCTGATCGGCGCCGTGGACAAGAACCGAGAACTGCGCCAGCTCGCCGCGTCCTACGAAGGGAACTGGCGCGACATCGTCGTGTTCCTGTGCGCCGTGCTGTTCACGATCGTGTGGTGGAACGTCGAGCACAGCCGCACCAACTGGCTGGTGATGTTCGTCGTGCTGATCGCGCTGTCGATCCTCGCCGCCGTCTACGCCGGCCGCGGCATCCTGCGGGGCATCGCCACATTCCTCAAGGAGCGCAGGCAGTCTCAGTAGTGGTAGGTGTCCGACGGAGCCGGGATGTGGACCGGGTCGTCGACGTCGTCGAACGCCGAGGGCTCGATGCCGTACGCACGTGCCAGATCGAGGATCTTGTTCGCCCGGGCCATTCTCGGCAGATCGGAGCCGTTGCGGATCTCACCGCCGTCGCGCTCGAACTCGACGAGAAACTCCTTGGCCCAGCTGATCTCCTCCAACGACGGAGACAGCCCCTCGTTGACGGTCGGGCACTGATCCGGCGTCAGACAGATCTTGCCGGTCATGCCGAACTCTGCGGACACTGCCGTGGCCTCGCTCAACCGCAACGCAGAAGAACCCACGGTCGGTCCGTCGATCGCGCCCGGGAGATGTGCCGCCTTGGCGGCGATCGTGAAGCGTGACCGGGCGTAGGCCAGTGTGGTCGGATTGTCGCCGAATCCGGTGTCGCGGCGGAAGTCTCCGATGCCGAACGCGAGCCGGAACGTGCCTTTCGCCGAGGCGATCTCGGTGATGCGCTCCAGCCCGCGAGCCGTTTCGACGAGCGCGACGATCGGCACGTTCGGCAACCGCTTGGCGGTCTCGGTGACGTGATCGACCGATTCCACCATCGCGAGCATCACCCCGCCCACCGAGGTGCCCGCCAGCATGTCGAGATCACCGGCCCACCATTCGGTGCCGAAACCGTTGACCCGCACCCAGTCGTCGTGGCCGTCGGCCAGCCAGCGGATCACGTTGTCGCGCGCCCGGACCTTGTCCTTCGGGGCGACCGCGTCCTCGATGTCGAGCACCACGATGTCGGCCCGCGATTGCTCGGCGGGTGTGAACCGGTCGTACTGCGCACCGTTGACGAGCAGCCAGCTGCGCGCCAGCACCGGATCGATCCGGGTGCCGTGTTCGCCGAACGCCGATTCGCTGAAGGTCTGGTCATACACGCCGCTCACCCTAGGTGAGAGCCGAAAAACGACCGCATCGCCTCCCAGTGTCGTCGCGCAGCGGGCTCATCGTAGGGGGCGTTGTCGGGGACGGCGAAGCCGTGGAACGCGTCGTAGAACTCGACGGTGTGCTCGACGCCCGCGGCGGTCAGCGCCTTGTCCAGGGTCTCGCCGTCGGAGACGGTGAAGGACCGGTCGTTCTTGGCCGCGCCCACGTACACCGCGGCCCGCATCCGGTCGGCGCTCAGATGGGGGCTGTTCGGCTCGTCGGTGACCAGCCCGCCCCCGTGGAAGGACATCGCCGCCGCCACCCGCTCGGGCACCAGACCGGCTACCGTCACCGACGTCCGCCCGCCCATGCAGTAGCCCGTGGTTCCGAAACTGTCACCGCTGACCTGCGGCTGGGCGGACAGATAGTCGAAAAGCGCTCCGGCATCGGAGGCCATCACCTCCGGGGTGATCTTGCCCATCATCGAGAACAGTCGCGTGCGTTCGGCCTCGTTGTCGAAGACCGTCGTCATGTCGAACGGCGCCCAGTCGCCGTCGCGGTAGTAGACGTCTGGCACCAGCACCGCGTAGCCGAGTTCTGCCAGCTTGTCGGCCATCGCCCGGAACGTGGGCCGGGCGCCACCGGCGTCGGGATACATGACGATGCCCGGCCAGGGGCCGTCGCCATCGGGCGTGTGCAGGCTGACCGGGCAGGAGCCGTCAGCGGTGGTGACAGTGTCGGTGATCCTCGGCATGGGTTCCGTTCTACTCCGCCTCGCTGCCCGTAAGCTATGGCCCGTGCCGATTCCCACGCCGTACGAGGACCTCCTGCGTCTGGTGCTCGAGCACGGGACCGCGAAAGCGGACCGCACCGGCACCGGAACCCGCAGCGTGTTCGGCCATCAGCTCCGGTACGACCTGGCCGCCGGGTTCCCGCTGATCACCACCAAGAAGGTGCACACGAAGTCGATCGTCTACGAACTGCTGTGGTTCTTGCGCGGGGATTCCAACGTGCGCTGGCTGCAGGACCACGGTGTCACCATCTGGGACGAATGGGCCTCGCCGACAGGCGATCTCGGACCCGTCTATGGCGTGCAGTGGCGGTCCTGGCCGACGCCGTCGGGCGAGCACATCGACCAGATCAGTGCGGCCCTGGAGTTGCTCAGACGCGATCCGGACAGCCGTCGCAACATCGTCTCGGCGTGGAACGTCGGGGAGATCCCGCAGATGGCACTCCCGCCGTGCCACGCGTTCTTCCAGTTCTATGTTGCCGACGGCCGGCTGAGCTGCCAGCTCTACCAGCGCAGCGCCGATCTGTTCCTCGGTGTGCCGTTCAACATCGCCAGCTATGCGCTGCTGACGCACATGATGGCCGCCCAAGCCGGCCTGGGTGTCGGCGACTTCATCTGGACCGGCGGGGATTGCCACATCTACGACAACCACGTCGAGCAGGTGATCGAGCAGCTGTCCCGCGATCCGCGACCGTATCCGGAACTCGTTCTGGCGCATCGTGATTCGATCTTCGACTACACGTATGAGGACGTCGTCGTCACGAACTACGACCCGCACCCGGCGATCAAGGCGCCGGTGGCGGTCTAGTGGGCCTCAGCCTGATCTGGGCGCAGTCGTCGTCCGGGGTGATCGGCCGCGACAACGGCATCCCGTGGCAGGTGCCCGAGGACATGGCCCGGTTCAAGGAGCTCACCATGGGTCACACCGTGATCATGGGACGCAGGACATGGGAGTCCCTGCCGGCGAGGTTCCGGCCGTTGCCGGGGCGCCGAAATGTCGTACTCACCCGGCATGCTGACTACGTGGCCGATGACGCGGAGACGGTGACGAGCCTCGACGGCATCCCTCTCGAGGACGCCTGGGTGATCGGTGGGTCCGAGATCTACGGGTTGACGCTGCCGCTGGCGACGCGCTGCGAGGTCACCGAGGTCGACCTCGACCTGCGGCGTGAGGACGACGACGCGCTCGCCCCGGTGCTCGACGAACGGTGGGTCGGCACGGTGGGCAGCTGGCAGGACAGTTCGTCGGGACTGCGCTACCGGTTCGCCACCTACCTGCGGGCATGATCACCGCCGCGCAGGCGCGCAGGGTCGCCGTCGCGGCGCAGGGCTTCGGCGAGGCCAGGCCATCGGGCGCGGTCACCCGCGCCCACCTCAAACGGCTGATCGCCCGCATCCAGGTGCTCCAGCTGGATTCGGTGTCGGTGGCGGTGCGCGCCCACTACGCGCCGGTGTTCAGCCGGCTGGGGCCCTATGACCGCGACATGCTGGACCGTGCTGCCTGGAGTCATTCGGCGCGCTCGCCCCGGCTGCTCGTCGAGTACTGGGCCCACGAGGCCGCGTTGATGGCCGTCGATGACTGGCCGCTGATGCGTTGGCGGATGGCCGAATACGCGCACGGGCGGTGGGGCGTGGAGATCGTCAAACGCAACGCCAAGCTCGCCGAGGACGTCGTCGCCGCCGTCACCGAGCTCGGGCCGGCCACCGCGGGGCAGATCGAGGCGCACCTGGAATCCGAACCGCGGGGCCGCAAAGGCCCGTGGTGGGACCGCAGCGACACCAAATGGGTGGCCGAAGCACTGTGGGCGTCCGGGGTGCTGACCACCGCGACCCGTATCGGGTTCGCACGGCACTACGACCTCACCGAGCGGGTGCTCCCGCCCGATGTGGTGGCCCGCCAGGTCGAGGAGGCCGACGCGATCCGCGAGCTCACACTGCGCGCGGCCACCGCGCTGGGCATCGCGACCGAGGCCGACATCCGCGACTACTTCCGGCTCGGCGCCAGACAGGTCAAACCCGCGATCGCCGCGTTGGTCGCCGACGGGGAACTCGAGCCGGTCGAGGTCGACAGCTGGCAGGCGCCGGCCTATCTGCGTGCCGGCCAGATCATTCCGCGGCGCGACCGCGGCACCGCCCTGCTGTGCCCGTTCGACCCGCTGATCTTCTTCCGGCCGCGCGTCGAGCGGATCTTCGGCTTCCACTACCGCATCGAGATCTACACGCCGGCGCCCAAGCGGCAGTTCGGTTACTACGTGTGGCCGTTCCTCGTGGACGGCCGGCTCGTCGGGCGGGTCGACCTGAAGGCAGATCGGGTCGCCGGAGTGCTGCACGTGGTCGGAGCGTTCTGCGAGCCCGACGAGGACCCGGCGCGGGTGGCGCCCCCGCTGGCGGCGGAACTGACGACGATGGCCGGCTGGCTGGGCCTCGGCGACGTCGTCGTGGGGGAGCGGGGCGATCTGGTCGCGCATCTGCGCACGGCGCTGCGCGATTGACGTCGGCGCGTCGCGCCGGGTCAGCTCAGCGGAATGTCGTTGTCGCCCTTCGTCTTCTGGTACTGCGTCGACAGCGAGTCGTAGCGGGCGCGTATGGCGTCGCGCCGGGCCAGCAGCTCCGAGCGCAGCGGCTCGGGTTCGGTGTCGATCAGATCGGCGATGGCGTACGCGGTCCAGAACGCGTTGGTACGGCGGTACCCGCCGGGATCCAGGCCGAACAGTTCCTTGAGGATCACGAGGTCGTGGGGAATCGCGAAACTGTCCCGGGAATCCTCGTGGCTGTAGAAGTAGTAGTAGTTGTCGAAGCCCGCCCACGTGATCGCCGACATGCACAGCGTGCACGGTTCATGGGTGGTCAGGAAGATCAGGTCCTTCGTCGAGGGCCGGTCGGGGAGTTCGTAGAACTGCCGCAGTGTGTTGATCTCGCCGTGCCACAACGGGTTGCGGGTCTCGTCGTTGGTGCCCGCGATCACCAGGGACAGATCCGATTTTCTGAGCACGGCGGCTCCGAAGACCTTGTTGCCCGCGCCGACTCCGCGTTCGGTCAGCGCGAGGATGTCGGAGTCGATGACCTCGAGGAGACGCGACGCGATCGTGGTGGCCGTGCTGTCAGGCATGAAAGACCCTAACGTCGTGGCGACGGGTTCGCTCGGTGCCAGTCAGCAACTGGTGCGCGCGGCATGCTCGGGAGCAGGCAGAATGAGCGGTGCACGATACAGATCACGACGGGACGCGTGCATGTCTGGATGGCTCCGAGCCGGTCGATTCGACGCCGTCAGCTACTACCTGCGCGATCGAGGACTCGAAAGGGTCTGGCGATTCGCCATTTTCCTGTTCACCTGCGTGCTGGGTGCACTGCCGTTGATCCTGCTCGCGAGCCCGGTCGGCCCGTCGACCCCCGTCGCGCGGACCGTGGCGATCGCCGCGGGCATCAGTGCGATCGCCGTGTCGACGGTGTGGCTGCCCGGTTGGCCGAGCCACACGCGATCCCTGGTCTACAACATGGTGTGCTGTGCGTGCATCGCCGCGGGCTCGCTGTCGATGTCGTATGCCTACGCGGGTCTGATGGGCTGCGTGATGTTCGCGGTGCTCGGCGGATTCCTGGCCTACTTCCACCGGCTCGCCGATGTGCTGGTCAACGCCGGGATCGCCGCGGTCTGCGCGGGGATCATGGCGACCCGGCTGGTCCTGGAGACCGGTGACGTCGCGGTGACGGTGTCCGCCACGGTGACCGTGCTGGCCCTCAACGTCGGCGTGCCGTTCGGCATCTACTCGCTGGTGCACTCCCTGCACAGCGACCTCGAGGAATCGGGCCGCGATTCACTCACCGGCCTGCTGAACCGGCGGTCGTTCTATCGGGCTCTGCGGGAACTGATCACGCGCCAGCGCAGCGGCGCCGCGGTCAACGTCACGATGATCGACCTCGACGACTTCAAGCGGCTCAACGATTCCCACGGCCACGCGACCGGGGACCGGGCGCTCGCCGACGTGGGTGAGGTGCTGCGCCGCATGTGCAGCGACACAGCGGTTCTGGGCCGCCTGGGCGGCGAGGAGTTCGTCGTCGCCGACGTGCACCCGCCGACCGATCATGCCGAAACCGCCGATGCGGTGCGCGCGAGCATCGCAGCGCTGCCGTTCGACATCACCGCCAGCCTGGGCACCTGCACCGCGCTGCTGGAGGGTCACCTCGAGGATCACGAGCCCCCGGACACCGATTTCGTGGACCGGATGATCGCCGCCGCCGATGCCGCCATGTACCGGGCCAAACGGGCCGGGGGTGATCGCGTCGAACGGCGGAGCCTGACCGCACCCGGCCGACGACCGGGCGGGCACGACTGACCTCAGCGCGCCGGCGTAGTCGTCTCGGGTGTCTCGGCCGCGTGATCCGCCGACGGTCCGAAGCCGACACCCCGCACCCGGTTCACCACGAAGACCACGAGTCCGATCACCAACCACACGATGCCGCCGATCTTGGCCAGCGAGTCGGCGTTGATCAGCACGTAGGCGATGATCACGAAGCCCAGCGCCGGCACCACGAGGTGCAGAAAGTAGTTCTTGGACTTCTGCCGGCCCAGGTAGTACCAGGCCACCGAGATGTGCAGCAGGCAGAACGCGGTCAGCGCACCGAAATTCACCAGCGAGGAGATCAGGCCGATCTGGCCGACGAAGAACAGCACCAGCACGATGGACAGCGCGCTGACGGTCAGGATGGCGACGATCGGCACCTGCCGTGAACTGATCCTCGACAGGAAGTGCGGCAGCTGACGGTCGCGGCTCATCGAGAACAACAGCCGGCTGGTGGCAGCTTGGGCGGCCATCGCGTTGGCGAAGCCGACCGCGATGACGTTGACGACGAAGAACGCATCCATCCAGCCCGTCGACGACGCTTCTTGCACCAGCGTGAAGAACGCGTTGCCCACCTCGTCGTCGCCGAAGGCCTCGCGGCCGCCGGCCAGCAGGCTCGCCAGCCACGTCTGCACGATGAACAGGAACGCGACGATGAACAGCGCACCGATCATCGCCTTGCCTGCGGGATTGCGCTTCCCGGTCGATTCCTCGGCCAGCGTGGAGATGCCGTCGAAACCGAGGAAGCTCAGGACCGCGATCGACAGCGCGCCGGCCAGCAGGGGTGCGCTGACCACCTCGGAGTTCCAGATCGGCGTGGTGCTCCATGCCACGTCGGGCAGGCTGCCGCCGCTGATCGCGCGCACCGCGATGACGATGAACACCACCACGAACACCAGCTCGATGGCCAGGAACGCGCGGTTGGCCATCTTCAGCGAGTCCACGCCCAGCAGGTTGATCCCGGTGTTGACCAGCACGAACAGGATCGCCCACAGCCATCGCGGCGTGCCGGGGAACAGGCCGACCATCGACTCGGCGGCGAAGACGTAGAGCAGTGTGGGGATCAGCAGGTAGTCGAGCAGCATCACCCAACCCGCGAAAAACCCTGCACCAGGATGGATTCCGCGACCGACATAGGAGAACACCGAGCCGGCGAGCGGAAACGCCTTGGCCATCTGCGCATACGCGAGCGCGGTGAAGACCATCGCGACCAGGCCGATGGCGTAGACCAGCGGCACCATGCCCGACGCACTGTTGTAGACGGTGCCGAAGATCGTCCACGGCGCGATCGGCACCATGAAGACCAGGCCGTAGACCAGCAGGTCGAACGTCGACACCGAACGGTGCAATTCCTGCTTGTAGCCGAATGATTCGAGCGTGCGCTGCGCGGCGGGTTCGGGCTGGGTCATGGGGTGTCCTCGTGCTCGGAGAGGAACGCCGCGATCACGGCGCGGAATTCCTCGGGTTTCTCCAGATGGCTGCAATGGCTCGACGCGGGGAAGACGTGACTGCGCGCGCCGGGGATTCGGTCGACGTAGGGATGCCAGGTCGCGGGCGTGGCCTCGTCGAACTCCCCGGCGACCACCAGGGTGGGCGCGGCGACGTCGGGTAGACGGTCGATGATCGTCCAGTCCCGCAGCGTGCCGACGACGTGGAACTCGTTGGGGCCGTTCATCGTGTGATAGACCGTGGGTTCGGCCTCCATCTGGGCTTCGCTGTCGAGGAAGTCCTGAGGCATCGGCTCGGTACGGCAGACGTGGCGGCGGTAGAACTCCATCGTCGCGGCCAGGTACTCCGGGTCGGTGACGGTGCCCGCCGCCTCGTGGCGGTCGAGTGCAGCCCGGGTCTGCGGCGGCAGCTGCGCGCGCAGCTCGGCAGCGCCCTGCACCCAGAGTTCCATCGAGGCCGGTGAATTGCAGATCGACAGCGAGGCCAGGCCCGCGGGGCGCCGCACCGCGATCTCGGCGCCGAGCATGCCGCCCCACGACTGCCCGAGCAGATGGTAGCTATCCATACCCAAAGCGGTTCGCACCGTGTGGAATTCGTCGACGAACAGCGCCGGTGTCCAGAAGTCGGCGGGCGCATCGGGCAGGTGGGTGGACTGGCCGCATCCCACCTGGTCGTAGTGGATCACCACCCGGCCCGTCTCGTCGGCGAGCTCGGCGATGTTGGCCACGTAGTTGTGCGCCATGCCGGGTCCGCCGTGTAGGACGAACAGGGGCAGGGCTCCCGGCGTCGCCGAGTCCGGCGTGGTGATCTGCACCCAGGTCTGATAGTCCCGGAAGGGCACCAGACGGGTCTCGCGCTGCATCGCATCAGCATGAACTTCTAAAGGTCTCCTTGCAAGACCAATCAAACGAATTAACATACCGGTGACGAGAAGGGGACTGGCGCTGATGGGGCACAACGGATCACCCGCGGGTGAGGCGCCGTCCGGTCTGCTGTACCGACAACTCGACTCGTCGTCGCGCGTCGACGAGGTGACCGATCGATTGGTGACCGCGATCGCGATCGGTGAATATCTGCCGGGTGCACGGCTGCCCGGCGAGCGCGATCTCGCGGCCTCCCTCGGTGCCGGTCGCATGACCGTGCGCGCGGCTCTCGCGCGACTGGTCGGCCGCGGGCTCCTCGAGACGCGCCGCGGCCGGGGCGGCGGTTCGTTCGTCCGGCAGCAATGGCCCGACTCCTCGACCGAAGCCGTCCGGCGCACCCTGGCGGGCCGGCTCGACGAGTTGCGCGTGCATTGCGACGCGGTCTGTCGGCTGCAGGGTGCGGTGTGCCGGGCTGCGGCCGAAGCCCGCACCGACACCGACATCGCGGTGCTGCGGCGACGACTCGAGGAATACCGCACCGCCGAAACCGGGCTGAGTGCCCAGCAGGCGGACAGCAGACTGCACGCGGCCATCTCCGATGCGGCGCACAACGATGTGCTCGCCGGCGTCCTCAACGACGTCAAGGCCCGGGTGAGCATCGGAGCGCCCGCCCACCTGTGGGGCGAACCGGAGACGATGCGCGCCGTCGAGCAGCGCGCGCTGCGCGAGCACGAACTCATCGTCGCGGCGATCGCCGACGGCCGCGCCGACGACGCCGACGCGCTGGCCCGCGCACACGGCACGATCGACTTCGGCCACATCGTGACGGCGATGCGCCGCGCCGGCGTGCCCGCGGAATGACAGCGGTTAGGCTGCGCCGGTGGCCGAGATCGCGCCGCTGCGCGTGCAGCTGATCGCCAAGACCGAATTCACCGCGCCGCCCGACGTCGACTGGAGCACCGACGCCGACGGCGGGCCGGCACTCGTCGAGTTCGCCGGCCGGGCCTGCTACCAGAGCTGGTCCAAACCCAACCCCAAGACCGCCACGAACGCCGCCTACCTGCAGCACATCATCGACGTCGGGCATTTCTCGGTGCTCGAACACGCTTCGGTGTCCTTCTACGTCACCGGGATCTCCCGCTCGTGCACCCACGAACTGATCCGCCACCGGCACTTCTCCTACTCGCAGCTCTCGCAGCGTTACGTGCCCGACGACGGCGTCGCAGTCGTCGCACCCCCGGGAGTGGACGGCGACCCCGAGCTGACCCGAATCGTCACCGAGGCGGCCGATGCCAGTCGCGCCGCCTACGTCGAACTGCTCGCCCGGCTCGAAGAGCGCTTCGCCGACGTGCCCAACGCCACGTTGCGGCGCAAGCAGGCCCGGCAGGCCGCCCGCGCGGTGCTGCCCAACGCCACCGAGACCCGCATCGTCGTCACCGGCAACTACCGGGCCTGGCGGCATTTCATCGCGATGCGGGCCAGTGAGCACGCCGACGTCGAGATCCGGCGACTGGCCGTGGAGTGCCTGCGCCAGCTCGCCGCGACGGCGCCCGCGGTGTTCGCCGACTTCGAGATCACCGTGCTCGCCGACGGCAGTGAGGTCGCGACCAGCCCGTTGGCCACGGAAGGCTGAGGGTCACCGGGTAATCTTGGTGCCCGTGAGTACCAGCGGCTTCGACGTCACCGCCCGAGTGGGCACCCTGTTGACGGCCATGGTCACCCCGTTCAAGCCCGACGGCACGCTGGACACCGACACCGCGGCGCGCCTGGCGTGCCATCTGGTCGACGCCGGCTGCGACGGCCTGGTGGTGTCGGGCACCACCGGCGAATCGCCGACGACGACCGACGCCGAGAAGATCGCGTTGCTGCGGGCCGTGCTGGACGCCGTCGGCGACCGGGCGCGCGTCATCGCCGGCGCAGGCACCTACGACACCGCGCACAGCGTGTGGCTGGCCCGGGCGGCCGCCGCCGAGGGTGCGCACGGTCTGCTCGTCGTCACCCCGTACTACTCCCGGCCCCCGCAGGAAGGTCTGCGCGCGCACTTCCGCACCGTCGCCGATGCGACGGACCTGCCGAACATCCTCTACGACATCCCGCCGCGCTCGGTCGTGCCGATCGAGTGGGAGACCATCCGCGCCCTGGCCGAGCATCCGAACATCGTCGCGATCAAGGATGCGAAGGGTGATCTGCCCGGGGGCGGTCAGATCATCGCCGAGACGGGGCTCGCCTACTACTCCGGCGACGATGCGCTGAACCTGCCGTGGCTGGCCATGGGCGCCGTCGGGTTCATCAGCGTCTGGGGTCACGTGGCCGCGGGACAACTGCGAGACATGCTGTCCGCCTTCGCTTCCGGCGATGTCGCGACCGCGCGCAAGATCAACGTGTCGCTGGCGCCGCTGTCGGAGGCACAATCCCGGCTGGGCGGGGTGACGCTGTCCAAGGCGGCTCTGCGACTGCAGGGCTTCGAAGTGGGTGACCCGCGGCTGCCGCAGGTTCCCGCCACCGACGACCAACTCGAGGCGCTGGCCGCGGACCTGAGGGCCGCCGCGGTGCTGCGGTAGCGGGGCAGCCGGTGGAATCCGAACTCGTCGCGCCGGGCCCGCTGGCCGCCGGTGCCCTGCGGGTGACCGCCCTGGGCGGCATCAACGAAATCGGTCGCAACATGACCACGTTCGAGCATCTGGGCCGCCTGTTGATCGTGGACTGCGGCGTGCTGTTCCCCACCCATGACGAACCGGGTGTCGACCTGATCCTGCCCGATCTGAGGCTGGTCCAGGGCAGGCTCGACGACGTGGAGGCGCTCGTGGTCACCCACGCCCACGAGGACCACATCGGGGCGATTCCGTACCTGCTCAAGATGCGCGCCGACATCCCTATCGTCGGCTCGAAGTTCACGCTCGCGCTGGTCGCCGAGAAATGTCGCGAGCACCGGCTCTCGCCGAAGCTCGTGGAGGTCGCCGAAGGGCAACGCTCCACCCACGGGGTGTTCGAGTGCCAGTACTTCGCCGTCAACCACTCCGTACCCGGGTGCCTGGCCATCGCGATCCACACCGGGGCGGGCACGGTCCTGCATACCGGTGACATCAAACTCGACCAGCTGCCACCCGACGGCCGCCCGACCGACCTGCCCGGCATGTCGCGCCTCGGCGACGCAGGAGTCGACCTGTTCCTGTGCGACTCGACGAACGCGGAAATCCCCGGAGTGGGCCCGTCGGAGAGCGAGATCGGCCCGGCGCTGCACCGCCTCATCAGAGGCGCGGAAGGGCGCGTCATCGTCGCGTGCTTCGCCTCGAACGTCGACCGGGTCCAACAGATCATCGACGCTACGGTGTCGCTCGGCCGCAAGGTGTCGTTCGTCGGCCGGTCGATGGTGCGCAACATGGGCATCGCCCGCGAACTCGGCTACCTCACCGTCGCCGACGACGACGTCCTCGACATCGGCGCCGCCGAGATGATGCCGGCCGACCGCGTCGTACTGATCACCACCGGCACGCAGGGTGAGCCGATGGCGGCACTGTCGCGCATGTCGCGCGGTGAGCACCGCAGCATCACGCTGACCGCCGGCGATCTGGTGATCCTGTCCTCGTCGCTGATCCCCGGCAACGAGGAGGCGGTCTACGGGGTGATCGACGCGCTGGCCAAGATCGGGGCTCGTGTGGTCACCAATCGTCAAGCGCGTGTGCATGTTTCGGGGCACGCCTATGCCGGCGAGCTCTTGTTCCTCTACAACGGGGTGCGCCCGCGCAACGTGATGCCCGTGCACGGCACGTGGCGAATGCTGCGCGCCAACGCCGCCCTGGCCGCGAGCACCGGCGTCGACGAGGAGAACATCGTGATCGCCGAGAACGGCGTCAGCGTGGACCTGGTGGCCGGGCGCGTCGGGATCGCCGGGGCGGTGGCCGTCGGCAAGATGTTCGTCGACGGACTGGTCACCGGTGACGTCGGCGACGCGACGCTGGGCGAACGGCTCATCCTGTCGTCCGGCTTCGTCGCGGTGACCGTCGTCGTGCGCCGGGGGACGTGCCACACGGTGGCGCCCGCTCACCTGTCCTCGCGCGGCTTCTCCGAGGACCCCAAGGCGCTCGAGCCGGTGGCGCGACGCGTCGACGCCGAGCTGGAGAACCTGGCCGCCCAGAACACGACCGACCCGGCCCGCATCGCCCAGGCGGTGCGCCGGACGGTGGGCAAATGGGTGGGTGAGACCTACCGGCGGCAGCCGATGATCGTGCCGACCGTCATCGAGGTCTAGCCAGGCGGTTCAGCGCTCGGTCGATCTCACCGCGCAGCGACCGCGGTCCACTCGATCGGTGAGGCCGCCAGTGTGCGACCGGTGGGGCGGATGTAGAGGTCGCGGTAGTAGCTGGGACCGGCCTGCTCGATCAACTGCCAACCCAGCTCGGCGAGCCACTCGTGCAGCTGCTCGGGCACCAGGCCGGTGTGCCACACCGGGCGTCGCCCCCGGAACCTGCGGTGCAGCGACGCCGCGCCGTACATGTTCGTCCCGTCGAGGAAGTCCTCGCGGATGTAGCTGAACACCAGCCGGCTGCCGGAGCCCGCTGTGCCGAGCGCGGCCAGTGTCGTGCGCACGGCCTCGGGGGAGAGGTACTGCGTCACGCCCTCCACGATGAAGAACGTCCGCCACGACGGGTCGTAACCCGCCGAGCGCAGTGCGATGAGGACGTCGTCGCTCTCCAGGTCGGCGGCGACCAGACGCACCGACGGGGGCGTGCCGCCCAGTACCCGCTGCAGCGTCGCGGTTTTGCGCTCGATGTTGACCGCTTGATCGACCTCGAACACGGGCATCTCACTGTGGCGGGCGATCCGGCAGCCGCGGGTGTCCAGGCCCGCGCCCACCACGACGACGGCGTCGGTCTCGTTGAGGGGGTCGGAGAGCCGCTCGTCGATGAGTCGTTTCCGGCACGCGATGCTCGCCCACAGCCCCGGCGCGCTGCGCTGTGCGACCCCCACCACCGCGCGGCGCACGGTCGGCACGCGCGTCGCCGCCACCAGCGCGCGCAGCCGCGCCGGCAGGAACGCCTCGGCCAGGTCGTCGTCGACGAGGCGGCGCTGTGGTGCCTCGTTGTGCTCGATCGCCGAGAGCACCATCGGTCCGAACGCGGTCTGCGCCGCGGGGTCGCGGGCCGTCATCGCTTGTTGACGAACCCGGCGTCGACGGGCAGGGCGACACCGGTGACGTAGCGCGCGGCATCCGAGACCAGCCAGTACACCGCGTTGGCGATGTCGTCGGCGTCCAGCGCGCGCACCGGCAGCGCGTTGCTCATGTCCGGACCGTTCTCGGCAGCGATGCCATCGAGCCAGGATCGGGTGAACTCGTTGTCGATCATCGGGGTGTTCACCCCGGCGGGGTGGATCGAGTTGACCCGAATGCTGTACGGGGCAAGGAAATTGGCGTAGGCCCGCATCAAGCCGACCATGCCGTGCTTGGCGGCGGTGTAGCCGACCGCGCCGGCGACGGGGGCGCCGAGACCGACCAGCCCGTTGACCGAGCTGGTGAGCACGATCGCGCCACCGTTGCCGTACTTGATCATCGGCTTCATCGCGACGTCGATCGTGTGGTACGCACCGGTCAGGTTGACGTCGATGACGTCCTGCCAGGCTTGCGGCGCGGTCATCGGCGCGATGCCGGCGTTGGCGATCACGATGTCGAGGCGCTCGCCGAGACGCTCGGTGCCCGTGCGTACGGCCGCCTTGAGCGCGTCGCGATCCCGTACGTCGGCCTCCGAGGCCACGATCCGCGCGCCCGTCTTCTCGACGAGGGCCACCGTCTGCGCCATGTCATCGGGTGTCGCCAGCGGGTAGGGCACCGAATCGATCTGCGCACACAGGTCGATGGCGATGATGTCGGCGCCGGCGGAGGCGAGCTTCACCGCGTGCGCCCGGCCCTGCCCGCGAGCAGCGCCGGTGATCAGCGCGACCTTGCCGGTGAGTTCGCCCATCGTCACGTGGTCGGGGCCCGTCAGGGCCGCAGCTGACCCTTGGCCGGGTCGCCGGCGACCACGGGCGAGAGCATCTTGATGTCGGGCGCGCCGTCGAGGTGCTCGGCGATGGTGCCGAACATCGTGCCGACCGCCGGCGCGGAGCCGTGCGCCTTGAGCGCGTCCGCATCGGCCCACTGTTCGACGAAGACGAACGTGCCGTCGGCCTCGTGCAGTGCGTAGAGCTCGCACCCGGGCTCGTCGTGCACCGCCTCGATCGCCGTCGTGCAGGCGTCGCGGACGACGTCCACGGACTCGGGCTTGGCGGTCATGGTCGCGACGACGACAACAGGCTTAGTGGAAGGCATGGAGGGCTCCTCTTCGAGCAGGACTGAACAGGCCTCACCGTACTGTCTTGCGCCGACGGTGTCGGCGGGCCACACCCGTTCAGTTCGTCGCGGCCATCGAGACCCATCTGTGACCTGTGTGGCAGATGGTGCATCTGGTGCATCTGCGACTAGGCTGAGAGGCATGGCGAGTAAGACCGCGTCCCGCTCCGGCGCCCGTTCGAGCAGGTCAAAGCCCACTACCCGGGGTTTTGCGCGGTCTTCGCGGCCTGCGGCACCCCGGCGCAAGCCGGCCCGGCGCGGCCCGTCGCCGGTCGCTGCCGCCGGGACCGCGGTCGGCCGCGGCGCCCGCGCGGGATGGTTGATGCTGGCCAAAGGTGCCGGAAGTACCGCCCGGTCGGTCGGCCGCGCCCGCGATCTGGACCCCGGACACCGCCGCGACGGCATCGCGCTGGGCCTGCTGGCGCTCGCAGTCGTCGTCGCCGCCAGCTCCTGGTTCGACGCGGCCCGGCCGGTGGGCGAGTGGATCGACACCTTCCTGCGCGTCCTCGTCGGCGACGCCGTGGTGCTGGTACCCCTCGTCCTCGCGGTCGTCGGCGTGACGCTGATGCGCTCGGAGCCCGATCCCGACGCGCGGCCGCGCTTCATCCTCGGTTCGGCCATGATCGCGCTGCCGGCGCTCGGCCTGCTGCACCTGTGGTCCGGGGCGCCACAGGATCCGGTGGCGCGCCAGCACGCGGCCGGTTTCATCGGCTTCGCGATCGGCGGCCCGCTGTCCGACGGGCTGACTGCCTGGATCGCCGCGCCCCTGCTCGTGATCGGCGCCCTGTTCGGCGTCCTGCTGATCACCGGCACCACGATCCGTGAGGTGCCCGAGACGCTGCGGGACATGTTCGCCACCCGCTGGCGTGGTGACGATGACGACTACGACGATGACGAGTGGTTCGACGACGCCGCCGAACTCGAGTCGGGTCGCGGAGCGGACGACTTCTCCGACGGGTACTACGACTCCGACGTGTCCGTCGGAGACGACTCCGCCTGGCCCACATCATCTGTGTCGAACCAGCCCACCGTGCCGCTGGACAAGCCGTCGGGCACTCCGATGGACAACTACCCCGTGGACGCCGGTGAGGACGTGGCCGTCCCGGCTCCGGCCAAGACCCGAAAGAAGCCGCGCAAAGAGCCGGCGATGAACCTCGACCGGGTCGTCGACGGCCCGTACGCGCTGCCGCCGCTGGATCTGCTGATCGCCGGCGATCCGCCGAAGCGGCTCACCGCGGCCAATCAGCACATGACCGATGCCATCACCTCGGTGCTCGAGCAGTTCAAGGTCGACGCGGCGGTCACCGGCTGCACGCGCGGTCCGACCGTCACGCGCTACGAGGTCGAACTCGGCCCAGGCGTCAAGGTCGAGAAGATCACCGCGCTGCACCGCAACATCGCCTACGCCGTGGCCACCGAGAGCGTGCGCATGCTCGCACCGATCCCCGGTAAGTCGGCCGTGGGCATCGAGGTGCCCAACACCGACCGCGAGATGGTGCGGCTGGCCGACGTGCTCACCGATCCGGTGGTCCGCTCCGATCACCACCCGCTGGTGATCGGACTCGGCAAGGACATCGAGGGCGAGATGATCTCGGCGAACCTGGCCAAGATGCCGCACCTGCTGGTCGCCGGCTCCACCGGTTCCGGCAAGTCCAGCTTCGTCAACTCGATGCTGGTGTCCCTGCTGGCGCGCGCCACACCGGACGAGGTCAGGATGATCCTGATCGACCCCAAGATGGTGGAACTGACGCCGTATGAGGGTATTCCGCACCTCATTACGCCGATCATCACCGAACCCAAGAAGGCCGCCGCCGCGCTGGCCTGGCTGGTCGAGGAGATGGAGCAGCGCTACCAGGACATGCAGGCCTCACGGGTGCGCCACATCGACGTCTTCAACGACAAGGTGCGTTCGGGGGAGATCACGGCGCCTCTGGGCAGCAACCGCGAATACAAGCCCTACCCCTACATCCTGGCGATCGTCGACGAGCTCGCCGACCTGATGATGACCGCGCCCCGCGACGTCGAGGACGCGATCGTGCGGATCACGCAGAAGGCCCGCGCGGCCGGCATCCACCTGGTGCTGGCCACCCAGCGGCCGTCGGTCGACGTCGTCACCGGCCTGATCAAGACCAACGTGCCGTCCCGGCTCGCGTTCGCGACATCGTCGCTGACCGACAGCCGCGTCATCTTGGACCAGCCCGGCGCCGAGAAGCTGATCGGTATGGGCGACGGGCTCTTCCTGCCGATGGGCGCCAACAAGCCGATCCGTCTGCAGGGCGCGTTCATCACCGACGAGGAGATCTCCGCCGTCGTCACCGCCACCAAGGACCAGGCCGAACCGGAGTTCGTCGAAGGCGTCACCGCGGTCAAGGCCGGGGAGCGCAAGGACGTCGACCCCGACATCGGCGACGACATGGACGTCTTCCTGCAGGCCGTCGAACTGGTCGTCTCGTCGCAGTTCGGCTCGACCTCGATGCTGCAGCGCAAGCTGCGCGTGGGCTTCGCGAAGGCGGGCCGGCTGATGGACCTGATGGAGACGCGCGGCATTGTCGGGCCGTCGGAGGGATCGAAGGCGCGCGAGGTCCTGGTCAAGCCCGAGGAGCTCGCCGGCACGCTGGCGTTGATCCGCGGGGGCAGCGACGCGGTCGGCGGCGACACCGACGATGATGACGAGCCGGACTTCTAGCGCCCGCTAGCTAGCCAGCGCCGAGATCGACGAAAAGGCGCGTCGCTCTCGCACTTTCGCGCCCAAACGTTGGTTTGGGCGTCAGAGGGTGAGGAGCATTCGGGTGTTGCCGAGGATGTTGGGCTTGACGTAGCTCAGGTCCAGGAACTCGGCCACACCCGTGTCGTAGGACCGGCACATCTCCTCGTACACCTCCGCCGTCACGGGCGTGCCCTCGATCTCGCGGAAACCGTGGCGGCCGAAGAACTCCACCTCGAACGTCAGCACGAAGATCCGGCTCAGTTGCAATTCCCGCGCGACGGCCAGCAATCGATCGACGATCGCGTGACCCACGCCGCGGCCCCGCACCTTCGGATGCACCGCGACCGTACGCACCTCACCCAGATCGGACCACAGCACGTGCAGCGCGCCGCACCCGATCACCTCACCCTCGGCTTCGGCCACCCAGAACTCCTGCACCGACTCGTACAGCGTCACCAGGTTCTTCTCGAGCAGGATGCGGCCGGCATAGACGTCGACGAGAGCCTTGATGGCCGGCACGTCGGATGTCCTGGCCCGACGGACGACCACCTCGCTCGCGGAATCACCCGGATCAGAGCTCACACGGGGAAGGGTATCCGCTCGGGCAACCAGTATTCTGTGTCGGTGCCGGGCCAACCACAGACCGATCCGGTGGTCCCGCGCGCGCGGGTGGCGAACCTCGCCAATGCCCTGACCGGTGTCCGGCTGATCCTCGTACCGGTGTTCCTGGCGTTCCTGTTCGTCGGCGACGGGCACGAATCCTTCTGGCGCGCCATGGCATTCACCGTGTTCACGGTGGCCGTCATCACCGACCGCCTCGATGGCGCGCTGGCTCGCAGCTACGGGATGGTGACCGAATTCGGCACGTTCATCGACCCGCTCGCCGACAAGGCGCTCATCGGTGCGGCGCTGATCGGGCTCTCCATGCTCGGCGACCTGCCGTGGTGGGTGACCGTGGTGATCCTCGGCCGCGAACTCGGGGTGACGCTGCTGCGTCTGGTGGTGCTGCGGCACGGCGTGATCCCGGCCAGCCGCGGCGGCAAGCTCAAGACCCTGGTTCAGGCCGTGGCGATCGGGCTGTTCATCCTGCCCCTGAGCGGCGCCTGGCTCACCGGGGCATGGATCGTCATGCTCGCCGCCGTGGTGCTCACTGTCCTGACCGGGGCCGACTACTTCGTCTCGGCGGTGAGGGATTCGCGTGGCCGACCCGCACGTCAGTGATCCTCTCGTCGACGAGGACGCGCGCGCCCTCGTCGCCGACCTGACGGTGCGCCGGCAGACCGTGGCGACGGCGGAGTCGCTGACCGCAGGACTCGTCGCGGCCACGCTCGCCGGCGTGCCCGGTGCGAGCGCCGTCCTGCGGGGCGGACTCATCACCTACACCGTCGAGACCAAGATCGAGCTGGCCGGGGTGGCCCCCGAACTGCTGGCCGACGTCGGGCCGGTGGCCGAACCCACCGCGCGCGCCATGGCCGTCGGCGCCCAGCAGCGCTGCGGCGCCACCTGGGGCGTCGGCCTGACCGGGGTCGCCGGCCCGGAACCGCACGGCGGGCACCCGGTTGGCACGGTGTTCGTCGGCCTCGCCGGGCCCGTCGACACCGAGGTGCTGGCGCTGCGCCTCAGCGCAGATGGGGCCGGCAGCCGCTGGCAGATCCGGCTCGCCGCGGTGCACGCGGCGCTGCACCGGCTGCGCACTCTCGTCGAGAACCAGTGAACGGGAACCATCCGGGGCCGCCCGTGCGTTGGGTCGGATAAGCACGCCAGATGGCGGTGCGGCCGGAGCTGACGAAGGAGAGCGCGATGACGACACTGCTGCGCGAAGTGATCGGCGACGTGTTGCGGCGTGTGCGGGTCGAGCAGGGCCGGACCCTGCGCGAAGTGTCCGACACCGCGCGGGTCAGCCTCGGCTACCTGTCCGAAGTGGAGCGCGGCCGCAAGGAAGCCTCCAGTGAGCTGCTCAGCGCCATCTGCGGTGCGCTCGACGTCCCGCTCTCCCGCGTGCTGTCCGAAGCAGGTGACGACATGGCGATCGAAGAGTCACGCGCCGAGGTCAGCACCCCGCGTATCGACGCCGGCACCAAGGTCGTCATCCCGCAGGCCGTGTCCTCGGTCGTTTCGATGGCGGTCGCCTGATCCCCACAGGGGTGTGGCGAGTCATACAGAACCGATAAGTTGGGTACCTGCGATGACAGGCGACCCGCGCTGGTGACCCTGTTCCACTGACCCGAGACTTCGAGAAGGCGGAAACGTTCTCATGGCCAACCCGTTCAGCAAGGCGTGGAAGTACCTGATGGCGCTGTTCAGCTCCAAGGTCGACGAGTACGCCGATCCCAAGGTGCAGATACAGCAGGCCATCGAAGAGGCCCAGCGTCAGCACCAGGCGCTGACCCAGCAGGCGGCCCAGGTCATCGGCAACCAGCGCCAACTGGAGATGCGGCTCAACCGCCAGCTGGCCGACATCGAGAAGCTGCAGGTCAACGTTCGCCAGGCCCTGACGCTGGCGGACCAGGCCGTCGCCTCCGGGGATGCCGCCAAGGCCACCGAGTACAACAACGCGGCCGAGGCCTTCGCCGCGCAGCTGGTGACCGCCGAGCAGAGCGTCGAGGACCTCAAGGGCCTGCACGATCAGGCCCTGCAGGCGGCCGGGCAGGCCAAGAAGGCCGTCGAGCAGAACGCGATGGTGCTGCAGCAGAAGATCGCCGAGCGCACCAAGCTGCTCAGCCAGCTCGAGCAGGCCAAGATGCAGGAGCAGGTCAGTGCCTCGCTGCGCTCGATGAGCGAGATCGCCGCGCCCGGCAGCACCCCCAGCCTCGACGAGGTCCGCGACAAGATCGAGCGTCGCTACGCCAATGCGATGGGCGCCGCCGAGCTGGCGCAGAACTCGGTGCAGGGCCGCATGATGGAAGTCCAGCAGGCCAGCGTCCAGATGGCAGGCCACTCACGCCTCGAGCAGATCCGTGCCTCCATGCGCGGTGAGCAGCTGCCCGCCGGTTCGGCACAGGCCCCGGCGACCCCCACGCCGCAGACCCCGGCCACCCCGGCTGCGAATCCGACCCCGGAAAACCCGCTCTCACAGTAACTTTCACCGAAAGGCAGGATGTGAGCACCCGACGACCCGACGCGTGGCGGACGCTGGCCCAGCGCGGCATCGACACCGCCGCGGAGTGGTCGGGCACGCTCGCGGACAAGCTCAACGCCGCCGCCGACCCGCGCGCCAAGCTGCTGCGCAAACGTCGCTGGGCGCTGCGTCTGGGCGTGTTCTTCGGGCTGTCCTCGGTGTTCTGGGTGGGTGTGACCGCACTGCTCGCGTCCTGGAACACCCCGGTCTGGGCGTTGTTCATCCCGTCGCCGATCGCGGTCGGTGCGGCGTTCCTCGCCACGCTGGCGTTGCTGCGCTACCGCTGGCTGCGCGGTGAGCCGTTGCCGCCGGCGCGCAGCGGTGCCGGGCGCCGCATGCCGCCGTGGGGCTCGGCAGCCCGGGCGCCGATGGCCGCGCTGGCATCGTCCGAACGCGGGTTCGCGTCGCTGCTCGGGGTCATGGAACGCGGGCGTCTGCTGCCCGACGAGGAACTGCGCGACCTGCGGGCCGCCGCCGAGCGGACGGCGGCCACGATGTCGGCGACCGCCGCCGAAGTGGTGTCGATGGAGCGGACGGTCAGCTCGACTCCGCAGGCCCGCCCGCATCTGGCGCCCACGATCGCGGCGTTCTGCGCCCAGCTCGACCGCGGCGCGCGGCAGTACAGCGACATGGTTTCGGCCGCAGCGCAATTGGTGTCAGCGGCCAACTCGGGCTCGATGTCGAGCTCGCCAATGGTGCAGAGGCGCTACCGCGACGAGCTGACCTCGGCCACCGATCGCCTCACCGGATGGGCGCAGGCGTTCGACGAGCTGGGCCGGTTGCGGGCCTGACTACGGCTAGAACCGGGGCCGCAGCGCCGGCACGACCAATCCCGCCAACGCTTTCAGCGGCGCCTTCACCATGACGTCGACGATGTCGAAGTAGTCCCGCCACAGCGTGATCGTCCCGTCGCGCAGCTCGAAGACGCCGCACACCCAGAACTGCAGGCGCAGTGGTCCGAGGATGATCGCGTCGGTGCGTTCGGTCAGCACCGTGTCGCCCTCGCCGGCCACGCGGTGGAACGCCACCGCGAAGCCCACCTTCCCCTCGCCTCGGCGCAGCAGCCCCATGATCCGCGACCGTCCCCGGATCGACGGCAATCCCACGTTCTGCCACACCAGGTCCGGCGCCGCCAGCGACTCGACGGTGTCGAAATCCTCGTCGGCGAGCGCGTTCAGGAACTTCTGCACCAGCGCGGCACCGTCGGCGGTCGGCAGCAGCGTGGTCGATGCGTCGTCGGTCATACCGACCGACCCTAACGCCCGGTGCTGTGGCAGGGTAGCCCGCATGCGTGTCGCGGTCGTCGCCGGACCTGATCCCGGTCACGCATTTCCCGCGATCGCCTTGTGCCGCCGGTTTCTCGCCGCCGGCGACGAACCGACACTGCTGACCGGCACCCGATGGCTGGACACCGCCCGCGGTGAGGGGTTCGACGCTGTCGAGCTCGGCGGACTGCGCGTGATGACCGGGGACGACGACGCCGACGCGGGCGCGAAGATCCACGAGCGCGCCGCTCGGATGGCGGTGCTCAACAAGGCGCGCATCGAGTCGATGAAACCCGATGTGGTGGTGTCGGATTCGATCACCACCTGCGGGGGACTGGTCGCCGACCTGATCGGTGTGCCGTGGATCGAGCTGAACACCCACCCGCTGTACCGGCCGTCGAAAGGGTTGCCGCCGCTGGGCAGTGGCCTGGCCCCGGGCGTCGGGCTGCGCGGCCGGGCGCGCGACACCGTCCTGCGGGCACTCAGTGCGCGGTCCTGGCGGGCGGGGTTGCGCCAGCGCGCCGCGGTGCGGGTCCAGATCGGACTGCCCGCCGACGACCCCGGCCCGCTGCGCCGGCTGATCGCGACGCTGCCCGCGATGGAGGTGCCGCGACCCGATTGGCCGGCCGAAGCCGTCGTGGTCGGCCCCCTGCACTACGAGCCGACGACGGCGGTGCTGGACCTGCCCGACGGGGACGGACCGGTGGTGATGGTGGCCCCGTCGACGGCGAGCACCGGTGCCGTCGCCCTCGCCGACCTCGCACTGCGGACCCTCGTCCCCGGCCGGCTGCTGCCCTCCGGTGCGCGCGTCGCCGTGTCGCAGCTGCACCCGCCCGACGGGGAGGTCCCGCCATGGGCCGTGGTCGGCCTCGGTCGTCAGGACGAGTTGCTGTCCCGAGCGGATCTGCTGGTGTGCGGAGCCGGCCACGGCATCGTGTCCAAAGCGCTGCTCGCCGGTGTGCCGATGGTGGTGGTCCCCGGCGGTGGCGACCAGTGGGAGATCGCCAATCGCCTTGTGCGCCAGGGCAGTGCGCAGCTGGTCCGGCCGCTGGACCCCGACACGCTCGGCGCGGCGACCACGGAGGTGCTCGGCTCGCCGCGCTACCGGGACGCCGCGCGCCGCGCCGGTGCCACTGCCGGCGAGGTCGCCGACCCCGTCGAGGTGTGTCACGCCGCACTGCGGGCCCCCGCGTAGGTTGGGCCTGTGCGGCTGACGGAATTCCACGAACTCGTCGAGCGGCAGTTCGGCGCGGTGCGGGCGTCGTCGATGCTGGTCGACCACGTCCTGACGACGATGGGCGGGCGTACCGCCGCCCAGGCCATCGAGGATGGCGTCGAACCCCGCGACGTGTGGCGCGCGCTGTGCGCGGATTTCGACGTGCCGCGCGACCAGTGGTAGCTACACCGTGCCTGCTACACCGGGGCGTCGGCGAACACGCGCTGCAGGAACGCGACCTGGTCGGCCTTGACCTTCGGGTCGTGATAGATGTCGAAATGGCCGTAGGGATAGTGCAACAGTTCCCCGCGCGGGGCCTGCTGGGCGGCTGTGACGGTCGGGCCGGGCGGGGTGACCTTGTCGTCGTCGCAGACGCAGATCAGCACCGGCATCGCCAGGCGCTTGGTCCTGGCGCCGGGCCGGTAGAACGGGAACCGCAGCATCAAGCGGGCCGCCAACTCGTTGCGCCACAACGAATTCGGGCCGCGTATCGCGTCGAGCCCCGGTTTCGCGTCGGGTGACGTCATCGCGGCGACCTCACCGGGATCGCCCACCGCGGGCAGCATCACCGGCTGCGCGCCGCGCCAGGCGCGCAGCTGGTCGCGGACGGCGGCCACCATGACGGCGGGCACGATGCGGGTGGGTACCGCGAGCATCGAGGCGACGGCATCGGTGAACGGCGCCTGGGCGATCACCGCGGCGAGGCGGGGGTCGCCGGCGGCGACCGACAGGACGTGGCCACCGCTGTAGGACGACCCCCAGGCCACGATGCGGTCGGGGTCGACGCCGGGCAGGGCGCGCGCCCACGCGATGACGGTGCGGTAGTCCTGCTGCTGGCGGCCGATGTCGATCAGCTGCCGGGGTTCCCCGGTGGAGGCGCCGAAGTGCCGGTAGTCGAACAACACCACGGCATAGCCCGCGTCGCAGAACGCCTCGGCGTATCCGGGCAGGGCGTCGTCCCGGGTGCCCGACAGGCCGTGTGCCATCACGACGCAGGGTTTCCGCTCGCCGGGGCCGGCGTCCGGGGTGTACACGTAGGCCGCGATCTGCTCGGCCCCGGCCGGGATGCGGATGTCCTCAGGCGTGGTCATGGTCGGAAACGCTAGCCGACCGGCGTGTCCGCTTGAATCGAACACGTGTTCGTCTACTGTGGGTGGAGTTCGACCCCGGGACTTGTCGGTGGCCTCGCCTAGCGTCACGGCCAACCGATCGAGAACCGGTCGACAACGACTACCCGGAGAGGTACATCATGGCGCAGCAAGCCCCCGATCGCGAGAAGGCCCTGGAACTGGCGCTCGCGCAGATCGACAAGAACTTCGGCAAGGGTTCGGTGATGCGGCTGGGCGAAGAGGTCCGCCAGCCGATCTCTGTCATCCCGACCGGCTCCATCTCCCTGGACGTCGCCCTCGGCATCGGCGGTCTGCCGCGGGGCCGCGTCATCGAGATCTACGGCCCGGAGTCCTCCGGTAAGACCACGGTCGCCCTGCACGCCGTGGCCAACGCGCAGGCAGCCGGCGGGATCGCCGCCTTCATCGACGCCGAGCACGCGCTGGATCCGGAGTACGCCAAGAAGCTCGGCGTGGACACCGACGCGCTGTTGGTCTCCCAGCCCGACACCGGTGAGCAGGCGCTCGAGATCGCCGACATGCTGGTGCGCTCCGGTGCACTCGACATCCTGGTCATCGACTCGGTGGCCGCCCTGGTGCCCCGCGCCGAGATCGAGGGCGAGATGGGCGACAGCCACGTCGGCCTGCAGGCCCGCCTGATGAGCCAGGCGCTGCGCAAGATGACCGGTGCACTGAACAATTCGGGCACCACCGCGATCTTCATCAACCAGCTGCGCGAGAAGATCGGCGTCATGTTCGGTTCGCCCGAGACCACCACCGGCGGTAAGGCGTTGAAGTTCTACGCCTCGGTGCGCTTGGATGTGCGCCGGATCGAGACGCTCAAGGACGGCACCGACGCGGTCGGCAACCGCACCCGGGTCAAGGTCGTGAAGAACAAGGTGTCGCCGCCGTTCAAGCAGGCCGAGTTCGACATCCTCTACGGCAAGGGCATCAGCCGGGAGGGTTCGCTCATCGACATGGGTGTCGAGCACGGCTTCATCCGCAAGTCCGGCTCCTGGTTCACCTACGAGGGGGAGCAGTTGGGGCAGGGCAAGGAGAACGCGCGTAACTTCCTGCTCGAGAACGTCGACGTCGCCAATGAGATCGAGAAGAAGATCAAGGAGAAGCTCGGTATCGGCGCCGTCGTGACGGATGACGATGTCCTCCCCGCTCCCGTCGACTTCTGATCGCGCCGAGCAGGCGCGGGCCGTGTGCCTGCGCCTGCTCACCGCGCGGGCGCGCACCCGCGCCGAATTGGAGACGCAGCTGGCCAAGCGCGGCTATCCCGAGGACGTCACCGCCGCGGTGCTCGACCGGCTCACCAAGGCCGGGTTGATCGACGACGAGGACTTCGCCGAGCAGTGGGTGCGGTCCCGCCGGCTGCATGCGGGAAAAGGCAAGCGCGCGTTGGCCGCCGAGCTTCGCAACAAGGGCGTGGACAGCGAGGTGATCAGCGCTGCCCTCTCTGGGATCGACGCCGGCGCGGAACGAACTCGGGCCGAGCAATTGGTCCGGGACCGATTGCGGCGGGAGAAGCTCGGTGATCCGGGGGACCGGGACGTCGAGAACAAAGTGGCGCGGCGGCTGGTCGGAATGCTGGCTCGGCGGGGTTACAGCCAGTCGATGGCACTGGACGTCGTGACCGCCGAACTGGCCAACGAACGGGAGCGGCGCCGGGTCTAGCGCACCGCGCTCAGATCGGCGGTGAGGCTCCGGGTGACGACCCGGCGCACCGCGATCAGCGTGACGACGCCGAGAATGGCCGTCCAGGACAGGTCGACGCTCAAGCGCAGCAGCCCGGCGGCGGTGAACAACTCGATCATCACCCGCAGCGCGAGGACCGGCTGCCGGAACACGATCAGGGCCGCCATGCCGATCGCGATACCGGCGATGGCCAGCAACCACGACGCCGCGACGGCGAAGGACGCGACAGTGATCATTGCGGGGTCACGGCGGCGGCGCGGGGCGCGGTTGCTTCTGTGCGTCGATCTCCCGCTGTTCCTGGGCGATCTCGCGGTTGAGGAAGTAGTTGAGCAGCGTCCTGATCGCCGCGATCGCCGCGAGTTTGCCGATCTCGGCGAACGACGGGGAGATCGCGGTGCGCAGCACGTCGGCGGCGAGCTGGAACTCCAGACCGAGCACCAGGAACCGGGCCAGCGACAGGCGCACCGACGAGAATTGGTTGATATCGCGGCGACCAAGCGCGGCAACGAATTTCACGATCGCCACCAGCGCGCCGATCATGATCACGACCGCGCCGCACGCTTCGATCAGTCGCACCATCGTGTCGACCAGGGTGCGCAGCGCGGAATCGGGCAAGATCTCCCAGGCCGCGAGGGTGTGGGTCATACGCCGCGGCTGCGGTCGCCCTGCAACTCCAGCGGCTCGGCCTCCATCGGCGCCGGCCCCTTGCGGGAGCGTCGCAGGCGCGCCTCGAGCCGGGTGGCCAGCCACGACAGCGTGAAGTTCAGGCAGATCATCAGCAGCGCGATGACGATCAGTGCCGGGATGTAGTTGCCGTACGACGACCCGACATTGGTGCCTTGGCGCACCAGCTCGACGAACGTGATCTGGTACCCCAGCGCGGTGTCCTTCAGGACGACCACGACCTGGGACACCAGCACCGGCAGCATCGATGTGACGGCCTGGGGCAGCAGGATCGACCGCATCGTCTGACCGGAGGTCAGTCCGAGCGCCGAGGCCGCTTCGGCCTGCCCCCGCGGCAGGGCATGGACACCCGCACGGACGATCTCGGCGATCACGGCGCCGTTGTACAGCGTCAGACCCGTGATGACACCTGCCAGCGCCAGATACTTCGACGCGAAGACGTCGTAGTTGGCGTACAGGAAGTACGCGAAGATCATCATGATCAGGACCGGCACCGCGCGGAAGAACTCCACGATGACCGAGGACACCCAGCGGATCCCGCGGTGCGTCGACAGTCGGCCGACGCCCAGCACGAAGCCCAGCATCAGCGCCAGGACGATCGACACCGCCGCGGCGGTCAGTGTGCCCTCGATGCCCGGCAGGATGTAGGTGCGCCACAGATTGCCGGTCAGGAACGGCTCCCACTTGGCGGCCGTCAGCTGACCCTTCTCGTCCAGCCGGGTGTAGACCACCCACGCGATCGCCACAACCACGACCACGGTGACGGCGGAGATCAGCCGGTTGCGGACCCGCGCCCGCGGCCCCGGCGCATCGAAGAGCACCGACGACCCGGTCACGAGAGCTCACCACCCATCGGCGAGCAGACGCGAACTCGAGTGTTCTGGCGGCGTGTCGCGCGAGTTCGTGTCTGCTCGCGGAAAGAAACGGTCACCTCGCCACCGCCAGACGCCGGCCCAGCCAGCCGAACAGCAGGCCCAGCGGCAGGGTCAGGATCACGAAGCCCAGCGCGAAGATCGACCCCACCACCAGCACCGCCGCGGTGTTCTCGATCATCTCCTTCATCAGCAGCGCCGCCTCGGCCACGCCGATCGCCGAGGCGATCGTGGTGTTCTTCGTCAGTGCGATCAACACCGACCCCAGTGGGGCGATCACCGCGCGAAACGCCTGCGGTAGCAGGATGATCCGCAGGTTCTGGCCGAAGGTCAAGCCCAGCGAGCGGGCCGCCTCGGCCTGACCGAGGGGGACGGTGTTGACGCCCGAGCGCACGGTCTCGCACACGAAAGACGCTGTGTAGACGATGAATCCGAGGACCGCCAGCCGGAATCCGCTGTCGGCGATGAACGTCGGCGAGGTCCGGCTCGCCAGCGTGATGCCGAGCGTCTGCGCCAGCCCGAACGAGCAGAACAGCACGATCAGCGTCAGAGGCGTGTTGCGCACGACGTTCACATACGCCGTTCCGAGCCAGTTCAGCATCGGGACCGGCGCCAGCCGCATCGCGGCCAGCACCGTGCCCAGCACCAGCGCGCCGATCGCCGAGAACGCCGTCAGCTGGATCGTCGTCCAGAACGCCGCGAAGATCTCGGATTGGTACTCGGTGAAGATGTCCACGGGGGAGCCGGACCCCTGGTTACTTGTCGAGCGGCGGCGGCGCGGGCGCCGTGATGCCGGCGGGGCCGAGGTTCTTGTCGAACGCCGCCTTCCAGGCCCCGCTGTCCTCCATCTTCTTCAGCGCGTCGTTGATCTTGGTCTTGAGTTCGTTGTCGTCCTTCTTCAGACCGATGCCGTAACGCTCCTCGGAGAACGGCTGGCCGACGATCTTGAACGTGCCCGGGCTCTGCGCGGCGTAGCCGGCGAGGATGACCTCGTCGGTGGTGACGGCGTCGACCGCGCCGTTCTTGATCGACTCGATGCACGCCGAGTAGGTGTCGAACTGCTGCAGCTGCACCTTCGGGTACTCGTCCTTGATCTTCTGCGCCGGCGTCGACCCCGAGACCGAGCACAGGATCTTGCCCTCCAGCGAGGCCTTGCCGGTGATGTCGTTGTTGTCGGCGCGCACCAGCAGGCTCTGGCCGGTGATCAGGTACGGGCCGGCGAACGACACCTTTTCTTTGCGGGCGTCGGTGATCGAGTACGTCGCGGCGATGAACTTCACCTGATCGTTCTGGATCAGGTTCTCCCGCTGCGACGACGGGGATTCCTTCCACTCGATCTTGTCCGGGGCGTAGCCGAGTTCACCCGCGACGTAGGTTGCGACGTCGACGTCGAAGCCGCTCATCGTGCCGTCGGGGTTCTTCATGCCCAGGCCGGGCTGGTCGAACTTGGTGCCGATGACGATGGTGTCGCCACCGCCGCCACCGCCTCCGCTGGTGCCGCCACCGCCGCACGCTGTCGCGGCGAACGGGAGGGCGACGGCCAGCGCGAGAGCGGCCACCGCGCGTGGGGAGAAAGCCATGTCAAAGGTTCCTTTCGCGGTCAGTGATGCAGGATTTTGCCGAGGAAGTCCTTGGCGCGGTCAGACGTCGGGTTGTCGAAGAACTGCGCGGGTTCGGCGTCCTCGACGATCGCCCCGTCGGCCATGAACACCACGCGGTGTGCGGCGCGGCGCGCGAAGCCCATCTCGTGGGTGACGACGAGCATCGTCATCCCGTCGGCCGCCAGGTCGGTCATGACGGAGAGCACCTCGTTGATCATCTCCGGATCGAGGGCGCTGGTCGGCTCGTCGAAGAGCATGACCTTGGGGCTCATCGCCAGCGACCGCGCGATCGCCACCCGCTGCTGCTGACCGCCGGAGAGTTGCGCGGGATACTTGTCGGCCTGGTTGGCCACGCCGACGCGCTCGAGCAGCGTCATCGCCGCGGCCCGCGCGTCGGCCTTGCCCTTCTTGCGCACTTTGACCGGTGCGAGCATGACGTTCTCGACGATCGTCTTGTGCGCGAACAGGTTGAACGACTGGAACACCATGCCGACATCGCTGCGCAACTGGGCGAGCTTGCGGCCCTCCGCGGGCAGGGTCTGGCCGTCGATCGTGATCGTGCCCGAATCGATGGTCTCGAGCCGATTGATCGTGCGGCACAACGTCGATTTGCCGGAACCTGAGGGCCCGATCACGACGATGACCTCACCCTTGCCGACATCGAGGTCGATGTCTTGCAGGACGTGCAGGGAGCCGAAGTGCTTGTTGACCGCCTTCATCGAGATCATCGGCACGTCAGGGGACTCCCTGGGGCTCTCCATGGGAGGTGACCTTACCCAGGGAACGTACAGATGGCCCCGCAACTGGTGCAATCTGCCGGAAGGTGGGACGCCCAGCTCGCCGCCGTAGGATGGTCGCCGTGACTTCGGTGGTGACCAGGGAAGGCGAGGCGGCGGCGGCCGCACGTCCAGCGCGAACGTTCCAGGTCCGCACCTATGGCTGCCAGATGAACGTGCACGATTCCGAGCGCCTCGCCGGCCTGCTCGAGGGGGCCGGTTACCAGCGCGCCGACGATGGTGCGGACGCCGACATCGTGGTGTTCAACACCTGCGCAGTGCGCGAGAACGCCGACAACAAGCTCTACGGCAACCTCAGCCACCTCGCGCCGCGCAAGCAGGCCGATCCCGACATGCAGATCGCCGTCGGTGGCTGCCTGGCGCAGAAGGACCGCGACACCGTGCTGCGCAAGGCGCCGTATGTCGATGTCGTGTTCGGCACGCACAACATCGGCTCGCTGCCGGCGCTGCTGGACCGGGCCCGGCACAACCGCACCGCCCAGGTCGAGATCGCCGAAGCGCTGCGCGAATTCCCGTCGTCGTTGCCCGCGCGCCGCGAATCCGCCTATGCCGCTTGGGTGTCGATCTCTGTCGGCTGCAACAACACGTGCACGTTCTGCATCGTGCCGTCGCTGCGCGGCAAGGAGGTCGATCGCAGACCCGGTGATGTGCTGGCCGAGGTGCAGTCGCTGGTCGACCAGGGCGTGCTGGAGATCACGCTGCTCGGCCAGAACGTCAACGCCTACGGGGTGTCCTTCGTCGACCCCGAGCAACCGCGCGACCGCGGCGCGTTCGCCAAGCTGCTGCGCGCCTGCGGACGGGTCGACGGGTTGGAGCGGGTGCGCTTCACCTCGCCGCACCCGGCGGAGTTCACCGACGACGTCATCGAGGCGATGGCCGAGACGCCCAACGTGTGCCCCACGCTGCACATGCCGCTGCAATCCGGCTCCGACCGGATGCTCAAGGCGATGCGGCGCTCCTACCGGGCCGACAAATACCTGGGCATCATCGACCGCGTGCGCGCGGCGATCCCGCACGCGGCGATCACCACCGACATCATCGTCGGCTTCCCCGGGGAGACCGAGGAGGACTTCCAGGCCACCCTGGACGTGGTGGCGGCCGCGCGGTTCTCCAGCGCCTTCACGTTCCAGTACAGCAAACGGCCGGGCACACCGGCTGCCGAGCTGCCTGATCAGATCGCCAAAGACGTTGTCTCACAGCGCTATCAGCGTCTGATCGAGCTGCAGGAGACGATCTCCCTCAAGGAGAACGCCGCGCAGATCGGTCGAACCGTCGAACTTCTCGTCGCGACGGGGGAGGGGCGCAAGGACACCGCCACCGCGCGGATGTCCGGTCGCGCGCGCGACGGCCGGCTCGTGCACTTCGCGCCCGGCGCCGACGCCGCGGCCATCCGCCCCGGCGACGTCGTCATCACCACCGTCACCGGTGCGGCGCCGCACCACCTGATCGCCGATGCCGACCTGATCTCGCACCGGCGCACCCGCGCCGGGGACGCCCACGACAGCGGTCAACGGCCCCGCACCGGAGTCGGTCTCGGCATGCCGGGGGTCGGTGCACCCGCCCAACCCGTCGCGGCGGGATGCGCCCGATGACCGGGCGGCCCGACGATTTCGACCATCTCAAGGAAGACCTCGAAGAAGCCGAGCGTCGCATCGCCCGGGAGATCGACCCGGGCCCGCGCGCGCTGGCCATCGCGATCTTCGTGTTCGCGCTGTTGGCCACCCTGGCGCTGCCGCATGCCGGGGACGCCCGCGGACTGGACGTGCTGGCGAACTCCGACGTCGCCCATGCCAGCCGAATCGCCCTGCCGCACAAGGTGTTCGCATGGCTCGCGCTGGTCTTCGGGGCAGGGTTCTCGATCTTGGCCCTGCTGACGCGACGGTGGGCGCTGGCGTGGATCGCGCTGGCGGGCTCCACCGTGGCGTCGTTCCTCGGACTGCTCGCGGTGTGGTCCCGCCAGACCGCGGCCGCGCCGTACCCGGGGCCGGGCATCGGGCTGCTGATCGCGTGGCTCGCCGTGATCCTGCTGGCCTACCACTGGGCCCGGGTGGTCGCGGCGCGCAGCGCGCTGCAGCTGGCCACCGAGGAGCACCGCCGGCGGCTCATGGCCGAACGCGAGAGCAAAGGCCTGCTCGACACATTCGGCGACGCGCGCGGCGACGACGACAAGCCGGCGCCCCAGTAGCTAGCGTCTCTTCTCGAGCGCCTCGGCCGCCGCCTCGGCCCACTGCCGCCACTGCTGCGCGCTGGCGCGGGCCTGCTCGGCATCCTTGGTACGGCCCGCCGCCTCAGCCTTCTCGGCTTGGCGTTCGAACTGCTCGGCCCGTTCCCGGAACTGGTCCGCGCGGGCCTGGGCTTCGGGGTCGACGCCGCCGGTCGGGGCGTCGCGGATCTTCTTCTCGACCGCCCGCATGCGCCGCTCCAGCTCCGGAGCCCGGTCCCGCGGCACCTTGCCGATCGCGTCCCACTTGTCGCCGATCACACGCAACGCGGCGCGTGCCGCGTCGCGGTCGGAGGGATCAAGACGCTCGGCCTCGGCCAGCAGCGCCTCCTTGGCTTCGGCATTGGCCGTGAACTCGGCGTCGCGCTCGGCGGTCGCGGCGTTGCGGGCTGCGAAGAACGTGTCCTGGGCCCCTTTGAACCGCTGCCACAGCGCGTCGTCGACGTCCTTGGCCGCCCGGCCCGCCGCTTTCCACTCGGTCAGCAGATCCCGGAACGTCGCCGCTGTGGCGCCCCAATCGGTGGAGTCGCGCAGCGCCTCGGCGCGCACACACAGCGCCTCCTTGGCCTGCCGGGCGCCGGCGCGTTCACGGTCGAGCTCGGCGAAGTGTGAGCCACGGCGCCGGTTGAACGTCTCGCGTGCCGCGGAGTACCGCTTCCACAGCGCATCGTCGGTCTTGCGATCGACGCCGTTGATCGTCTTCCATTCGTCGAGGATGGCGCGCAATCGGTCACCGGCGGCTTTCCACTGCGTGGCGGTGGTGGCCAGTTCCTCGGCTTCGGCCGCGAGGGCCTCCTTGCGGGCCGTCTGCTGGGCGCGGAACTCCTCCCGCTTGGCCTTCTCCTCCTGCGACGCGCTGTCGGCCTGGCTGACGATCGCTGCCAGCCGCTGCGCCAGCGAATCGACGTCGCCGAGAACGTGCGCGTCGGCCAGGCTCTCGACCAGCGCCGTCGCGGCGGTGCGGATCTTGCGGGCATCGCCCGAACCCGATGCCAGCCGGTGCTCGAGCAAGACCACCTCGGTGTGCAGATCGTCGAATCGGCGCCCGAAGTGCGCGTACGCGGCCTCGGTCTCACCGGCCTGCCACGACCCGATCTGGCGCTCGCCGGCGGCAGTGATCAGCCACACCGTGCCGTCCGGGTCGACGCGGCCGAAACGATGCGGATCGCTGGCCGGCACCGTCCCGACGACCGGGGGGGCCACCGGGGCGGCCGGACGCGGACCCGGGCGTGCCGGGCCGGGTTTGGGTCGCGCGCCTGACGGTCCGGGGCGCGGTGGCGCTGCCGGCGCGGAGCCCGTCTCGGTCACGCCGGTGTCTGCGGAATCGCCCGGTCCGGTCATCGTCATGTCAACTACCTCGTGTCTCCGCGCGGGTTCCGCGCACCTGCCGCGCAGCGCGGCGCCTGAAGATGGTGTGACCGCTATTCAAACAGGTCGTCCGGCGCTGCGCCCACGGCTTCGCCCCCGCGGTCTCTAGGCTCGGTGCGAAATCGGATCGAGGGTGCGGGGAGGTGGCCGATGGCCAGGGCGGAGATCGCCGCGATACTCGCGTTGGGCGCCGCCCTGTTCATCGCGATCGGCGACGTCATCCACCAGCGCAGCGCCCACGACGTCACCGACCAGCCCGTCGGCCACGTCGAGTTGTTCGGCCGTCTGCTGCGGGACGGGACGTGGTGGCTGGGCAGCGGCGTGGCGGCCGTCGGTTTCGCGCTGCAGGCCGCTGCGCTGGGCCTGGGCTCGGTACTGCTGGTGCAGGCGTTGCTGGTGACCTCGCTGCTGTTCGCGCTGCCGATCAGCGCCCGGCTGTCGGGTCGGCGGGTGACGAACTGGCAGTGGTTGTGGGCGGCGCTGCTGGCCGCCGCGGTGGCGGTGATCGTGACGGTGGGAAACCCGACCGAGGGCGCGTCACGCGCGTCGCTGCACACGTGGGTCTGGGTGGCCGCCGTGCTGGGGCCGGCGCTGGCGCTGTGCCTGCTCGCCGCTCAGGTCGCGCCGCCTGCGGGCAGCGCTGTCCTGCTGGCCGTCGTCTCCGGCGCGCTGTGGGGGCTGTTCGCGGTGCTGACCAAGGCCGTGGTGGCGCGGCTCGACGTGAGCAGCTGGGCCGGTGTCGAGACTCTGCTGAGGACACCCGAACTGTACGTCTGGGCGGCGGTCGCCATCGCGGGCACGGCGATGCAACAGGCTTCGTTCCGGTCCGGGGCGCTGACGGCGTCGCTGCCCACGATGACGGTCGCCGAACCGGTGGTGGCCAGTGTGCTGGGCGTCGTCGTGCTCGGCGAGACGCTGCGCCCGGGGGAGACCGGAGTCGTCGTGCTGGTGGTGGCGGTGGGCGTGATGATCGTCGCGACCGCGGCGCTGGCCCGCGGCGAGGCGGCCACTCGAGAACCCGGCTGACGTGGGACGACTAGGTTGGTGTCCGTGCTGACCGCGATCGCGATCGTCCCGTCGCCACCGGTCATGGTCCCCGAGCTGGCCGGAGCGGCGGCCGCCGAGGTCGCCGACCTGCGCACCGCGGCTGTGACGGCAGCGGGACGCCTGGCGGGACGGTGGGTCACCGTGGGCGTGGACGCCACCGACGCCGTGTTCGGGCCGGAATCCGTCGGCACCTTCGCCGGATACGGGGTGGACGTGCCGGTCCGGCTGTCCGACACCGCTGCCGGTCCACCCGAACCCCTGCCGTTGTGCGCGCTGATCGCCGGCTGGCTGCGCGGGCTCGCCGCGACCGATGCCGCGGTCGAGGTGCGCACCTACGCCGGGGACACGGTGCCGGCGGACGCCCTGACAGCCGGGCGCGCGCTGCGCCGCGAACTCGACACCGGCCAGGAGCCCGTGGGGGTGCTCGTCGTCGCCGACGGTGCGAACACGCTGACCCCCGCCGCCCCCGGCGGACACGACCCCGACTCCGTGCCCGTCCAGGCTGCTCTCAGCGACGCGCTCGCCGCCGGTGACTGCGCCGCGCTGGCGGCGCTGCCCGCCGGCATTGTCGGTCGGGTCGCCTACCAGGTGCTGGCCGGCCTGGCTGATCCGGGACCGACTGCCGCCGAGCTGCTCTACCGTGGCGCGCCCTTCGGTGTCGGCTACACCGTCGCTTCCTGGACGCCGTGACGCGGCCGCTGGCCGTCGTCGGCCCCACCGGCACCGGCAAGTCCGCGCTCGCGCTGGCGCTCGCCGAGCGGATCGGCCACCCGGTCGAGGTGGTCAACGCCGACGCAATGCAGCTCTACCGCGGGATGGACATCGGCACCGCCAAGCTCACTCCCGACGAGCGGGGCGGTGTCCCGCACCATCAGCTCGACGTGCTGGACGTGACCGAGACCGCCACGGTCGCCCGCTACCAGCACAGCGCCGCGGCCGACGTGGACGCGATCCTCGCGCGCGGCGCGGTGCCGGTGATCGTCGGCGGCTCGATGCTCTACATCCAGTCGCTGCTCGACGAGTGGTCGTTTCCCGCCACCGACCCCGCGGTGCGGGGCCGTTACGAGGCGCGGCTGGCCGAGGTCGGTGCCCGAAGCCTGCACCGCGAGCTCGCCGGCGTCGATCCGGCCGCGGCGGCGTCGATCCTGCCCACCGACGGCCGGCGCATCGTGCGCGCCCTGGAGGTCGTCGAGCTGACGGGCCGGCCGTTCGCCGCGTCGGCACCCACGATCGGCACACCGCGGTGGGACACCGCGATCATCGGAGTGGACTGGCCCACCGAGCTTCTCGATCAGCGGCTGGCGCAGCGCACCGACGCGATGTTCGCGTCCGGATTGATCGACGAAGTGCGAGCGCTCGCCGAGCGGGGACTGCGCGACGGCGTGACCGCGGCCCGGGCGCTGGGTTACGCGCAGGTGCTGGCCGACCTCGACGCCGGCGGTGACGGCACCGCCGCCCGGGAACCCACATTCGTCGGGACCCGTCGCTACGTCCGCAGGCAGCGGTCGTGGTTCCGTCGCGATCACCGCGTCACCTGGCTCGACGGCGCCACCGCCGACACCGCAGCACTCGCCGACAGCGCCGTGCGCATCTGGCGAGACGTATCCTGACCTGGTGAAGTTCGCCAAAGGCCACGGGACGCAGAACGACTTCGTCGTCCTGCCCGACCTGCAGGCCGCGCTGACGCTCGCCCCCGCTGCGGTCGCCGCGCTGTGCGACCGCAGGCAGGGACTGGGCGCCGACGGCGTGCTGCGGGTGACCACCGCGGGCGCGGCGCGCGCGGCCGGGGTGTTCGACCGGCTCCCGGAGGGCCTGGCCGCCGAGGACTGGTACATGGACTACCGCAACGCCGACGGCTCGATCGCCCAGATGTGCGGCAACGGCGTGCGGGTGTTCGCGCACTACCTGCGGGCCAGTGGGCTCGAGACCCGCGACGAGTTCGTCATCGGCTCCCTCGCCGGGCCGCGGCCGGTGGTCCTGCACGCCGCGGACCCGGTGCGTGCCGACGTCACCGTCGAGATGGGCAAGGCCAACGTGCTGGGCTCGTCCACGGCGACGGTGGGCGGCCGGGCATTCGACGGGCTCGCCGTGGACGTCGGCAATCCGCACCTCGCCTGCGTGGATCCGGCCCTGACCCAGGAGGTGCTGGCCGGTCTGGACGTCGCCGCGCCGGTCACCTTCGACCACGAACTGTTCCCCGACGGCGTCAACGTCGAGGTGCTGACGGCGATGGACGCCGACCGCTCGGTCACGATGCGGGTGCACGAGCGGGGCGTGGGGGAGACCCGGTCCTGCGGCACCGGGACGGTTGCCGCCGCTGTCGCCGCGCTCGCCCAGCGGGGCGCCCAGACCGGCGAGGTGAGCGTGCACATCCCCGGCGGCACGGTCACCGTCGCGGTCACCGACGCCACCTCTTACCTGCGCGGACCCTCGGAACTGGTCGCCCACGGAGAGCTCGCCGAGGAATGGTGGGCTGCGCATGGGCGTTAAAGCGGGTGCATGAACAGTGTTTTCCGTGCGAACCTTGATTCGCCTATGACGTATCCCGAATCCCGCAACGACACCCCCAGCGTGGGTGAGCTCGCCCTCGAAGAGCGCACGGCCCTGCGCCGTGTCGCCGGGCTCTCCACCGAACTGGCCGACGTCTCCGAGGTCGAATACCGCCAGCTGCGCCTCGAACGCGTGGTCCTGGTCGGGGTCTGGACCGAGGGCTCGGCCGCCGATGCCGACGCCAGCCTCGCCGAACTGGCCGCCCTGGCCGAAACGGCAGGCTCGGAGGTCCTCGAAGGCGTGATCCAGCGCCGCGACAAGCCCGATCCGGCCACCTACATCGGGTCCGGGAAGGCCGCCGAACTGCGCGAGGTCGTCGTCGCGACCGGCGCCGACACCGTGATCTGCGACGGTGAGCTGAGCCCCGCTCAGCTCAATGCGCTGGAGAAAGTGGTGAAGGTCAAGGTCATCGACCGCACCGCGCTGATCCTCGACATCTTCGCCCAGCACGCCACCAGTCGCGAGGGCAAAGCGCAGGTCTCGCTGGCGCAGATGGAGTACATGCTGCCCCGGCTGCGTGGCTGGGGCGAGTCGATGTCCCGCCAGGCGGGCGGTCGCGCCGGCGGCGCAGGCGGCGGCGTGGGCACCCGTGGTCCCGGTGAGACGAAGATCGAGACCGACCGGCGGCGCATCCGCGAGCGGATGGCCAAGCTTCGCCGCGAGATCAAGGACATGAAGAAGATCCGCGACACCCAGCGCAGCGGGCGCAAGCGCAGCGAGGTGCCGTCGGTCGCGATCGTCGGCTACACCAACGCCGGCAAGTCCAGCCTGCTCAACGCGCTCACCGGTGCCGGTGTGCTCGTCGAGAACGCGCTGTTCGCCACGCTCGAACCCACAACGCGCCGTGGGACCTTCGACGACGGGCGGCCGTTCGTGCTCACCGACACGGTCGGCTTCGTGCGGCACCTGCCCACACAGCTCGTCGAAGCGTTCCGCTCGACGTTGGAAGAGGTCGTCGACGCCGACCTGCTGGTACACGTGGTCGACGGCTCCGACGTGAACCCGCTGGCCCAGATCAACGCCGTGCGGGCGGTGATCAACGATGTCGTCGCCGACTACGGCATCGCCGCGCCACGAGAACTGTTGGTGGTCAACAAGACCGACGCGGCGAGCGGGCTGATGCTGGCCACCCTGCGCCGCGCCCTGCCCGAGGCGGTGTTCGTCTCGGCCCACACCGGCGACGGGCTGGACCGGCTGCGCGCCCGGATGACCGAACTCGTCGTGCCCACCGACACGGCGGTCGATGTGACGATCCCCTACGACAGGGGAGATCTGGTCGCGCGCGTCCATGCCGAAGGCCGCGTCGACGCCACCGAACACATCGAGGCGGGAACGAGGATCAAGGCGCGGGTGCCCGTGGCGCTCGCGGCCGGTCTGGGAGAGTTCGCTACCTTCTGACGATCCGCGGCGGTTGGTGCGCGCGCACCGGAGGTGCTGTCGCCGTGTACTTTTCGACCTCGACGAGGACGTGCGCCCCGGTGCAGCCGCGGGCCAGCGACGACGTGCCGACATCGTCGGTGAGCACGTTGGGATTGCCGTGCACGCACAGTGCGTCGGGATCGGCGGGATCCACGGGGTCATACCACGCCCCGGTCGACAGCTGGACCACGCGCGGCCGCACCCGATCGTCCACGAGCACCCCGGCCAGGCATGCGCCGCGATCGTTGAACACCCGCACCACGTCGCCGGTGCGCAGGTCGCGCGCCGATGCGTCCTGCGGATGCATCCGAATCGGTTCGCGCCCAGCCACCTTGGAGTCCTGGCTGGTCCTGCCCCCGTCGAGCTGACTGTGCAGCCGAGTTGCCGGCTGGTTGGCGAGCAGGTGCAGCGGAAAGCGCTGCGCGCGGGGGCCGCCCAGCCACTCGGTCGGTTCGAACCACGCCGGATGCCCCACGCAGTCGTCGTATCCGAATCCGTCGATGTCGGCGGAGAATATCTCGATCAGTCCGCTGGGGGTGCCCAGCCGGTGCGCCACCGGATCCGCGCGGAAGTCGGCCAGCAGGGTCAGGCCGTCCTCGACGGGAAGCCGCACCCCGCCCGCCGACCAGAACTCGTCGAAGGGCGGCACCGCGAAGTCCAGTGTCGCAGACCAGGTGTCGTAGAGGTGCCGCAGCCACTGCGCCGAGGTCCGGTCCTCGGTGAACTCGGGGCCGACCCCGAGGGCGGACGCGAGCGCGGCGAACGTGTCGTAGTCGTCGCGGGAATCGGCGTGGGGCTCGGTCAGCCGCGGCATCGCCATCAACATCGGGTCGTTGCGGGACCCGGAGAAGTCGTCGCGCTCGGCGAACGTCGTCGACGGCACGACGATGTCGGCGTGCCTGGCCATGGCCGTCCAGTACGGGTCGTGCACCACCACCGTGTCCACTCGGCCCAGCGCGCGACGCAACCGCGCGATGTTCTGATGGTGGTGGAACGGGTTGCCGCCGGCCCAGTACACCAGCCGGATGTCGGGATAGGTCAGGCGTAACCCGTTGTAGTCGAACGGTTCACCCGGATGCAGCAGCATGTCGCTGACCGCTGCGACGGGGATGAACGACGTGACGGGGTTGAGGCCCTGCGGCAGGCGGGGGAGCGAGCACCGCAGCGGGGGCAACCCCGGCTCGTTCATCGACCCGTACCCATGGCCGAATCCGCCGCCGGGCAGGCCGATCTGGCCGAGCATCGCGGCCAGTGTCAGCCCCATCCACGGGGCCTGCTCGCCGAATCGGGTGCGCTGCAACGACCAGCTGACCGTCACGATCGTGCGGTGTGCTGCCATCTGGCGGGCCAGCGTGGACAGGTCAGCGGCGTCCAGCCCGCAGAGCGAGGCCGCCCACTGCGGCGATTTGGGCACCCCGTCGTCGACACCGAGCAGGTAGCGCTCGAACCGCTCGTAACCGGTGCAGTACGTGGCCAGGAAATAGCGGTCGGCCAGCGATTCGGTGGCCAGCACGTACGCCAGCGCCAGCATGATCGCCACGTCGGTACCGGGGACCGGGGCGAACCACTCGCATGGACCGTCCACGTCGTCGCGCAGGGGCGAGAACGACACGATCCTGCCGCCACGCTCCCGGAAGCGGTGCAGCGCGTCGCGAGCCGGATGGGCCGTCGTACCGCCGTGGTTGACTCCGGTGTTCTTCAGCGCCAACCCACCGAAACACACCAGCAGTTCGGTGTTCTCGACGATCACGTCCCACGCGGTGGACCGCTTGAACAGGTCGTCGTGCGTGCCCACCACCTGCGGCATGATCACCCCGGTCGCGCCCAGGCTGTAGGAATGCCGCGAAAAGGTGTATCCGCCAATGGCGTTCAGGAAACGATGCACCTGGCTCTGCGCGTGGTGGAACCGACCGGCGCTCGCCCAGCCGTACGAGCCCCCGTAGACGGCCTCGTTACCGTGCCGGTCGATGACGCGCCGCAGCTCTGCGGCGAGCAGGTCGGTGAGCTCGTCCCAGCTCACGGCGACGAAATCGTCGGCGCCGCGGCGGCTGCTCGGTCCCGGACCGTGATCGAGCCAGCCGCGCCGCACCGCGGGACCGGTGATGCGCGACGTGTGGCGCACCGAACCCGGCAGGTTCCCCAGCGCCGGAGACGGATCGACGTCAGCGGCGATCGGGGCGACCGAGGCGATGTCGCCGCCGGTGATCGTGGCGCGGAAGGCACCCCAGTGGGTGAGGCTGGTGCCCATGGGCCCTGAGTCTAGGGTGACGGTGTCGTCGGATCTCCCAACCATCCGGTTGGGTGGGGTACGGTGGCGGCACAGCCGATCACCGACGCGAGGAATCTCCATGGGCTCTGCAGCCGAAAAATCCGTCATCGCCTACGAGCGCACGCTGTTCGAACCGGAGCACGAGATGTTCCGCGACTCGTTCCGCACCTTCCTCGAGCGCCACGTCGCGCCCTTCCACGATCAGTGGGAAGCCGACAAGCTGGTCGACCGCAGTGTGTGGGTGGAAGCCGGAAAGCAGGGCTTCCTCGGCATGGCCGTGCCCGAGGAGTACGGCGGCGGCGGGGTGACCGACTTCCGCTACAACACCGTCATCACCGAGGAGGTCACCGCGGGCCGCTACAGCGGGCTGGGGTTCAGCCTGCACAACGACGTGGTCGCGCCGTATTTCATCCGGCTGGCCACCGAGGAGCAGAAGCAGCGCTGGCTGCCGAAGTTCTGCAGCGGCGAGTACATCAGCGCGATCGCGAT
This sequence comes from Mycolicibacterium sp. 018/SC-01/001, assembly GCF_007096635.1. Taxonomy (GTDB): domain Bacteria; phylum Actinomycetota; class Actinomycetes; order Mycobacteriales; family Mycobacteriaceae; genus Mycobacterium. Next base: position 189,158 of record NZ_VKAA01000006.1, on the reverse strand, counting down.
GACCGAGCCCGGCACCGGCAGCGATCTGCAGGGCATCAAGACCCGCGCGGTGCGCGACGGTGACCACTACATCCTCAACGGGTCGAAGACGTTCATCACCAACGGCATCCTGTCCGACCTGGTGATCGTCGTCGCGCAGACCGATCCCGACAAGGGCGCGCTGGGTTTCTCCCTGCTGGTCGTCGAGCGTGGGATGGAGGGCTTCGAGCGGGGCCGCAAGCTCGACAAGGTGGGCCTGGACGCGCAGGACACCGCCGAACTGTCGTTCACCGACGTGAAGGTGCCGGTGGAGAACCTGCTCGGCGAGGAAGGCCAGGGGTTCATCTATCTGATGCAGAACCTGCCGCAGGAACGCATCAGCATCGCGATCATGGCCGCCGCGGCGATGGAGGCCGTGCTGGCCGGCACGCTCCAGTACACGAAGGAGCGCAAGGCATTCGGCAAGCCGATCGGAAGCCAGCAGAACAGCCGCTTCCTGTTGGCAGAGCTCTCGACCGAGGCCACCGTCGTGCGGATGATGGTCGACGAGTTCATCCGGCTGCACCTCGAGGACAAGCTCACCGTCGAGCAGGCCGCGATGGCCAAGTGGTATTCGACCGAGAAGCAGGTCCATCTCATCGATCGGTGCCTGCAGCTACACGGCGGCTACGGCTACATGCGTGAATACGACGTCGCCCGGGCATACCTCGACGCCCGCGTGCAGACCATCTACGGCGGCACCACCGAGATCATGAAGGAGATCATCGGGCGCAGCCTCGGCGTGTAGCCAGTCGGTGGCATTTTGCGCGCTGTCGGCGAGGTGACTTGGTAAACGGAGTCCACTGACGCAGAGTGAACGCACGCGGTAATTTTCGCTGAACCGTGATGGAGTTACTTCAGTCGCCGACCGCGGGGAGGATGAATGACCCGGCAGCCCATGCTGCGCCGACGGGGGTCGAGTCGATGGGCCATCGGACTATTGGGGGTCGCTGCGGCACTCCTGCTCTCGCCTGTCGCCGCCGCCCAACCCGACGTCGACGCCGGTAACGCCATCACCGCCACGTGGCAGGCCACCGGGGGTGACACGGGTCCGCTCGGGTCACCGGCCGGCGGCGTCTATCCGATCGGCGCGGGATTCGCGCAGGACTTCGCCTCGGGCAAGGTGTTCTTCACCCCCGCCACCGGCGCCCACGTCATGCAGGGCGCGATCCTGGATAAGTACGAGTCCCTCGGTGGGCCTGCCGACAGCGATCTCGGTTTCCCGACCATCGATGAGGGGCCCGGGCGCGCGCCCGACAGCCGCAACAGCACGTTCAGCGCGTCGGACAACCCGGTGATCTTCTGGACTCCCGACACCGGTGCGCACGTGGTCCGCGGACCCATCAATGCGGCATGGGACAAGCTCGGCGGTTCCTCGGGCGTGCTGGGTGTGCCCGCCGAGGACGAGACCTACGACGGCCCGGTGGTGTCGCAGAAATTCACCGGTGGCCAGATCTCCTATGACGCACGGGCCAAGAAGTTCACCACCGATCCGACCGATCTGGCCGGACAGCTCAGCGATGTGTCCGTGCCCGACGATCCGATCGCCGCGATCAACGCCGCCCGTCGCGCGGCCGGCGGCCAACTCGGTCCGCTGGGGGCGAGCGAAGGAGAGCCCTACAAGATCGGCTCCGACGGGATGGGCCAGGACTTCGTCAACGGCAAGATCTTCTACAGCCCGGCCACCGGCGCCAACGTCGTCACCGGGCAGGTGCTCGCAAAGTACGAGAGCGTGGGCGGCCCCGAAGGTGACCTGGGGTTCCCGGTCAGCGGCGAGGTCGACGGCGGTATCGCCCCGGCGAGCCGGATGAGCAGCTTCGCCGCCGCGGACAAGCCGGTGATCTTCTGGACGCCCGACTACGGCGCGGTGATCGTGCGCGGTGCGATGGCCGCGGCCTGGGAGAAGCTCGGCGGCGCGACCGGCGCGCTGGGTGCTCCGGTCGACGACCAGACCCAGAGCGGCGACGCGATCACCCAGAAGTTCAGCGGCGGCGCGATCACCTACGACACCGCAGCCAAACGGTTCAGCACCGAACCGGCGAATCTCGCCTCCCAGCTGGCCGGCCTGCAGGTGCCGGGGCAGCAGGAGACACAGGCGGCGCCGTCAGCGCAGGGCGGCGACTCGGGTTCGGGCTCGGGTGTGCGGTGGGCCTGGTGGTGGCTGCTCGCGATCATCCCGGTGCTGTTGATCCTCGCCGTCGTGGGCGTGGCCGTCGCCCGGCGCCGGCGGGGTGGGCACGACGACGACTCGTTCGCGGTGCCTTCCTACGAACACGATGCCCACGACGACTACGACGATCAGCCGGACGATGTGGGGGAGGACGCGCTGTTCGGCGACCGATATGCGCGTGAGGGTCTCGGCTCGGTGGCGCCGGCCGACGGGCGGGGGACACCGCCCGAGGGCCACGATCCGAGCGGTCTGGGCCTCTGGGGCGTCACTGACTCCAGCAGGTCCGGCGAGGCGCCGTTCGACGAGCAGGACGACCCGGACTCCGTGGACACCGCCCCGACCCGGATTCCGTCCGCGGCCGACCACGATGCGCCGCAACCCGATACCGCCCGGGAATGGGCGGGCGAGGAGTCCGACGGCGAGGAGCATCACGAGTTCGACGGCGCCGACGACGGGTTCGACGGGACTGACGGTGCTTCCGATCACGCGGTCGCTGCGTCGGCGCTGGGAGCTGCCCCGGTGGCCGCGACCGACATCGATCACGGCTTCGACCGTGATGCGCTGCACGACACCGGCCGGCACGCGCGGATCGACGACGACGAGATCGCCCCGATGGGAACGGCACTGCACCTTCCGTTGGACGATCCGGAGGAGATTCCCGACGGGTATCCGATCAAGGCCGACACCAGGTCGGGACTGTACTGGAGTCCCGACAGCGCCGATTACGACGAGGCTCGGGCCGAGATCTGGTTCGCCACTGAGGAAATCGCGCGCACCAACGGGTTCGTCCGCGGGAGCTGACACCCCGCCGGTGGCGGTCAGATCTTGCGGATGACCGTCACGACCTTGCCGAGCACCGCGGCGTCGTTGCCGGGAATCGGATCGAACGCCGGATTGTGCGGCATCAGCCAGACCTGACCCTTCGTGCGTTTGAAGGTCTTGACCGTGGCCTCGCCGTCGATCATCGCCGCGACGATGTCTCCGTTGTCGGCGACGTTCTGCTGTCGCACGACCACCCAGTCGCCGTCGCAGATCGCCGCGTCGACCATCGACTCGCCGACGACCTTCAGCAGGAAGAGCGAGCCCTCCCCGACGAGCTCACGGGGTAGGGGAAACACGTCCTCGACGGCCTCCTCGGCGAGGATCGGGCCGCCGGCAGCGATGCGCCCCAGCACCGGCACGAACGTGGGCTCCGGGAGCGAGTCGGAGCCGGCGACGTCGGTCGACACGACCGGGGGCGCGCCGGCGTCGTCGATGCCGCGGACGTCCACGGCCCTGGGCCGGTTCGGATCGCGGCGCAGATAGCCCTTGCGTTCCAGGGTGCGCAGCTGGTGTGCCACCGACGAGGTGGACGTGAGACCGACCGCGTCGCCGATCTCCCGGATGCTGGGCGGATAACCGCGGCTGGTCACCGAGGTGCGGATGACCTCGAGAATGGTGCGTTGACGTTCGGTCAGACCCGACCCGCGGTCACGTCGGTTGGCGGAGTCCGGACCGGCCGTGGTGTCCCTGCTGTCGTCGCTCATGACCACGAATGTAACGTGCGGCGCCGCCGGAATCAAACATGTGTTCGAGGCGTGTCGTGCCGATCTGTCCGCGGTCCCGGTGTCCGGTTCCGCTCGTCGTCGACGTGTCAGACCCCTCCGTTAGCGTTCGCAACAGTTCGATCACGTGTTCTATTCATCGAACACATGATCGAGTACTGTTCGAACACAAGAGCGAATCCACAGAGCACCTCGGAGCGAAAGGCAGTCAGATGACCGTTCTCCACACCCCCGATGTCCGCCAGTACGCCGGCCGCACCGCGCGCCCTGTGCGGATCGATCCGGCCACCCCGGGGGCCCCGTCCGGACGGACCGGCAGGGCGCCACGGCCCGGCCGCCGGCAGCGCCCTGGCGGTACCCCGCTGCAGTACCGCGGTAGCGGCGTGATGGTGTCGCGCGCGTCTCATCGCCGCCGTCCCATCACCCCTGCTGCCACGGTCCTGCTCGCACTCGTGGCCGCGGCCATCACGCTGTGGCTCGGTCTGGTGGCGCAGTCGGGCGGGGTGGTGGGTCCGCAGACCGAGATCCCCGGCCGGCTGGCTGTGGTCCAGGTGCACACGGGCGAGTCGTTGCAGCAGGTCGCCCAACGCGTCGCTCCGCACGCACCGGTGACGGACGTGGTGGCTCGGATTCGTGAACTCAACCAGCTCGAGACCGTCGCGCTGACCGCGGGTCAGACGTTGATCGCACCGGTCGCCTGACCGGCGGCAGGCAATACGTCGGCAGGTAGCGAGCTCACGATCGTGGACGTCTCGGTGTGGAGCGCGCCGATGCCCCCGGTGCTGAGCTGCGCGCACCCTCCGCAGGTACGCTCGAAGGCGTTCGAAGCGGTCCGTCGGTGCGGTGAAGGAGCAGTCGTGCACTGTCCGTTCTGCCGTCACCCCGACTCACGGGTGGTCGACTCCCGCGAGACCGACGAGGGTCAGGCCATTCGTCGGCGGCGCTCCTGTCCCGAGTGCGGCCGCCGGTTCACGACCGTGGAGACCGCAGTGCTGGCGGTGGTGAAACGCAGTGGCGTCACCGAACCGTTCAGCCGCGAGAAGGTGATCAAGGGCGTGCGGCGGGCGTGTCAGGGGCGGCAGGTCGACGACGACGCACTCATGCTGCTCGCTCAGCAGGTCGAAGACGCGGTGCGCGCCACCGGGTCTCCGGAAGTGCCGAGCAACGAAGTGGGATTGGCGATCCTGGGGCCGCTGCGCGAACTGGACGAAGTGGCCTACCTGCGTTTCGCCTCGGTGTACCGGTCGTTCTCGTCGGCTGAGGACTTCGAGCGGGAGATCCAGGCGCTGCGCGCGCATCGCGAGGTGTCCGCAGGCGGCTGAGGGTCAGTCGATGGCGCGGTGGCTGTCCTCGACCACGCGTCCTGCGATCCGCACCCAACCCTGCGGACTCCATTCGGTGTGGATGACCGAACCGCGACCCTGGATGATCACGAGGTCTCGGCTGAGGTACTCGGTGATCCGGACCGCAGCGGCGCCCGTCGCTTCGTCCTCACGAATACCGAGCGCAGGAGCGAACATTCGCGACTGGATCTCGCCGGCGTCGCGGTCGCGCCACGTCCACAGGTAATGCTCGTCGCTGTCATCGCCGTAGTCGTCGGGGTCGGCTGCGGCCAACGTCTCGATGGTGTCGATGTCGTAGATCGCGAACTCGGGCGCCCACTCGGCACGGGCGCTCACCGACGTCAGGTCCTCGGAGTAGTCGACTTGAACGAGACCCGCAGGCACCTGAAGCGTCCGGATCGGCGTGCCCCGGTTCTTGAGCCACCATGCTGCACCGACGGTGGGGTGCCCGGCGAACGCCAACTCAGTGGTCGGAGTGTGGATATGAGCGTGTGCGGTGCGGGTCCCCGGTTCCGGATCGGTGACGAAAATGGTTTCGCTGTAACCCAATTCGGTCGCGATCCGCTGCCGGTCCGCGGGCGGGACGATATCCGACTCGACAACGCCGAGAGGATTTCCGAACCCGCCGTTCTCGTCGGTGAAGACTCGCAGCACGGTCACGTCGATGGCCATGCAGCGATGGTACGTCGGTGCCTGGCCGGCTAGGTGTCGGCTAGGTGGCGCTGCGCTCGTCGGCGCCCATCGCGTCGAGCACGGCCACGCGGGTGTCGATCGAACCCGACAGTGCGCTCTCTTCGATCCCGGTGCGCAGCAGCGTGCGCAGGTACTCCTGGTCGTACACCGCGGGTTGGGTTGCGTCGATGAACTTCTCGACCACCTCCACGAAGCGGTCGGGATCATCGTGGAACGGGAAATGCCCGGAGCCGGCGAAGATCTCGAGTTCAGACCCGGGCATCGCGGCGTGTGCCATCTCCGCGTGGCTGACCGGGATCACCGAATCCGCACTGCCCCAGATCAGTTGCACCGGCACGGATTGGGTCAGATAACAGCGGTCGAGCATCGTGACGACCTGACCGCGCCAATCGACGACCGCTCGCAACGTGCGGGCGAACGCCGACGACGCCGTCGGCTCCGGCAGATCGGCCAGAATCCGCAGCATGTCCGGGATGTCGCGGCCGGCACCTGTCGAACCGAACAGCGCGCCACCGAGCCGCCCTACGAGTTGCAGCGCAGGCAGCACCATCGGCAGCCGCAGCAACGCCAGCGCTTCGGTGCCCATCGGCAGTGATGCCAACCGCAGCGCGATGTTCACGTCCTTGGTCACTCCGCCGGCGCCGACGAGGATCAACCGCTCCACCAACTGCGGGAACTGGTAGGCGAACTGCATCGCCACGCCGCCACCGAGCGAATGTCCGATCACGGTCACGCTGTCGATGCCGAGCACGCTCAGAAGATCCCGCATGCCGTTGGCATAGGCGGCCACCGAGTAGTCGGCCCGCGGCTTGTCCGACTTCCCGTGGCCGAGCAGATCGGGTGCGATGACGGTGAAGCGCTGAGCGAGCGCGGTCTGCACCGTGCTCCACGTCGTGGAGTTGTCCCCGATCCCGTGGATCAGCAGGATGGCGGGCCCGGACCCGGCGATGCGGTACGCCCGCCGGTAGCCGTGAATCGTGCGGTACTGCAGCGTCGGGGTCAGCTCCCGCACCGTACGCAGCTTCGGTTTGCGATCCGTCATCGCCCGCCGTCACAGTTCATGTCGCCCACTTCGTCGTCGGGACCCCGGGTGGACGACACTGGGAACGACTACGAGCCGTCCCGAGGATCGTCCTTGTCTTTGTCCTTGGTGTACTCGCCGGCCTGCTGAGCCAGGAACCGCTCGAACTCGGCGCCGAGCTCGTCGCCGCTGGGCAGTTCCTCGTCGCGCGCCAGAAGGGACCGGTTCTCCTGTGCGGCAACGAACGCATCGTATTGCCTCTCCAGGGCGTCCACCACTTGGGCGACCTCCGCACTGGCCGCCACCTGCTCGTCGACCTTTTCGGCCACTTCCGCTGCAGCCCGGCTCAGGTCGGCGGTCGGTATGTCCAGCGATCCGCTGCGTGCCACCTCGGCCAACAGCGTTTCCGCCGCGGCCGGGTACTCGGTCTGGGCCAGATAGTGCGGCACGTGGACGGTGAAACCGACGACCTCGTGTCCGTGCTGAGCCATCCGGAACTCCAGCAGGTTGGAGACGCTGCCCGGCACCGCGACTTCGCCCACCCACGGTTGGTGCTCGGCGATGAGCTCCTTGTCGTTCGCGTGCGCAGTCAGCGTGATCGGCCGGGTGTGCGGTACGGCCATCGGGATCGCGCCCAGACCGATCACGCGCCGCACCGCCAGGCGCTCGGACAGCAGCCGCACGGCGGTGATGAAGCGTTCCCAGCGCAGATCGGGCTCCAGCCCGGCCAGCAGCAGAAACGGCGTCCCGGCGCTGTCGCGAACGGCGTACAGATTGAGCTCGGGCTCCTCGTAGCTCGTGAAATGGTCGGTCTTGAACGTCATCAGCGGGCGCCGCGACCGGTAGTCGAGCAGCTCGTCGATTGCGAACGAGGCCACCAGTTCGGTGTCGAGGGTCTTCTTGAGATGGTCGGCAGCCAGCTTGATCGCCCGGCCCGCATCCGAGAAGCCTTCGAGTGCGTGGATCAGGACGGGCCCGCGACCGTCTGGAGAGGACAGCGAGGGCGCGGGAAACTCGAGCTCGTACATGCCTGTCTGCTCGGGCTGGTAGTGCTGACCGGAGTCTGCCTCGTCAGCCATGTCCCTCGCCTCCTCTCACTGTCGGCCGTACCGCCGATTGTCCCTCACCGCCGATCCTGACCCCCACCCATGTGATCGAACGCTGGTCCACCGATGTGACATTCCGCGGTGCCGGACCGTTTTACCCTCGTCGGTCGTCACGAAAACTCCACATGGAGGATCATCGGTCGGTATGCGCCCGATTGTCCCCGTTCGGCACCTGCTCGCCGTGCTCGGCACGGTCGTGCTGAGTGCGTGCGGGACCGCGTACCCGGCACCGCCGCCGGCGGGGCAACCGGAGCCGACCGCCGCCGAGGAGGAATCCCTGGCCGCGGCGCATCCGGTGCCGCCGGATCCTCGGATCGGGGCGCTGTTCTATGGCACCGACAACCTGCACTTCTGCACCGCCTCGGTGATCAGCTCCGCCGTCGCCGACCTGATCCTCACCGCCGCGCACTGCGTCACCGACGGAACGGACACCACGTTCGTTCCCCAGTTCTCCGACGCGATGGCCCCCGGCACCGAGTGGCATCTGGACGCCATCTACCTGGACCCCCGGTGGATGGCGAACCAGGATCCCTCCGCGGACATCGCCGTCGCCCGGGTCAGTCGCGACGACGGTGACTCGCTGCGCGCGCTGGCAGGCGGGGGCTTCACCGTGGGTGTCACGCCCGTGCCCGGCACACCCGTCACGGTCGTGGGCTACGGCTACGGCACTGGGGGAGGACCGACGGCCTGTTCGGCGCCGACCGCTGCCCCGCGCGACGGGTTCCCGGTGGTGCGGTGCGGCGGCATCGTGGCCGGTTTCTCCGGCGCGCCCTGGGTGGCGGGGTCGACGGTGGTCGGGGTGATCGGCGGACTCGACGGCGGAGGGTGCCGCGACGAGGTGTCCTACACCCCGGCGTTCGGTGCCGCGGTGCACACGCTCGTGGCGCGCGCGGAGGCGGGCGGGCCGGCTGACGACCCGCCGACAGACTTCGACGACGGTTGCGGGTGAGACGTCACACCCGGAACTGCTTGAGGGCGCGCAGCTTGTTCATCACGTCGAGCGCAGCGACCTTGTAGGCCTCGGAGAACGTCGGATAGTTGAACACCGCGTCGACGAGATAGTCGATGGTCCCGCCGCAGCCCATCACCGCCTGCCCGATGTGTACCAACTCGGTGGCGCTGGTGCCGAAGATGTGCACCCCGAGCACCGTCAGGTCCTCGGTGGACACCAGCAGCTTGAGCATGCCGTAGGAATCGCCGGCGATCTGACCCCGTGCGAGCTCCCGGTACCGCGACACGCCCACCTCGTACGGCACCGCGTCCTTGGTCAGCTGGACTTCGGTCGCCCCGACGTAGGACACCTCGGGAATGGAGTAGATACCGATGGGCTGCAGCTCGGTCATGCCGTGGCACGGTTCGCCGAAGGCGTGGTAGGCGGCCAACCGCCCCTGATCCATCGACGTGGCCGCGAGTGCGGGGAAACCGATGACATCGCCGACGGCATAGATGTGATCGACCTTGGTGCAGAAGTTGTCGTCGACGAAGATGCGGCCGCGACTGTCGGCCTCGAGGCCGGCGTTGGCGAGGTCGAGATGCTCGGTCTGGCCCTGGCGGCCCGCCGAGTACATGACGGTTTCGGCGGGAATCTTCTTGCCGCTGGCCAGCGTCGTGACCGTGCCGCTGGGTCCGACGTCGACGGCGGTGACCTCCTCGCCGAACCGGAACGTGACGGCCAGGTCCCGGAGATGGAATTTCAACGATTCGATGATCTCGGGGTCGCAGAAGTCGAGCATGTTGTCGCGCTTCTCGACGACGGTCACCTTGGTGCCCAGCGCGGCGAACATCGACGCGTACTCGATGCCGATCACCCCCGCACCGACGACGACCATCGATGTCGGCAGCATCTTCAGGTCGAGGATGCCGTCGGAGTCGAGCACGCGCTCGTCGTCGAACTCCACCCCGGGCGGGCGTGCCGGTTTCGTTCCGGTGGCCAGGACGATGAACTTGCCGGTGACCGTGGTGTGCTCCCTGCGTTCGGGATCTTCCACCAGCACCGTGTGTGCGTCGACGAACCGGCCGTGTCCCGAGATCAGGTCGATGCGGTTGCGCATCAGCTGGGAACGGACCACGTCCTGTTCCTTGCTGATGACGTGAGTGGTCCTGGCCAGCAGGTCGGCGGGGGTGATCTTCTCCTTGACGCGGTAACTGGCCCCGTAGAGTTCGCGCTGGCTCATCCCGGTCAGGTAGACGACGGCTTCACGCAGGGTCTTCGACGGGATGGTCCCGGTGTTGACGCACACTCCGCCGAGCATGCGTCCGCGTTCCACGACCGCCACGGACTTGCCCAGTTTGGCAGCGGCGATCGCGGCCTTCTGCCCTCCCGGGCCGGAGCCGATGACGACCAGGTCGTATTCCAGCATCGAAGCCATGAAGACAGACTTGCGCGTGTAGGGCAGCTACGCATGCCGGCGGAGGTCAACTTCTCGTGAACACTGCCCGGGTTGTCCCCAAAGCCGATTTCATCCCCAGTTCGATGGGGCCGCGACGGCGAGCGCGCCTCGGTGTCGGTGACTGTTGCGAGGTTGTCGGTATGCCCTCGACACCACATTCCGACACACCCCTCGACCGGCCCGGCGCCTTGATCGCGGCCCTGCCCGCCGTGCTGGGTTTCGTACCCGAGAAATCGATCGTGCTCGTGACCGTCGCCGACGGCGAGATGGGCGCGGTGATGCGTGCCGATCTGTCGCAGCCGAAGGAGACGTGCGTACCACATCTGGCCGAGCTGGCGGCCGCGTCACGTGCTGATGAGGTGATCGCGGTGATCGTCGATGCCGAAGGAGCCAGCTGCCCGATGTGCGCGGATCTCTACCGGGACTGGGCGCGGGATCTCGCGGTGGAGGTGGCGCGGTGGGGGATCGACCTGCTTGCCGCGCACGTGGTGGATGTGGTCGCTGCGGGCGGGCGGTGGAGCTGCGCCGACGGGTGTGGCGCCGTCGGCACGGTCGAGGACCCCGGCGCCTCGCCCGTCGCGGCAGCCGCGGTGCTCGACGGCCGGCGTCTGTACGCCCGCCGCGACGAGCTGCTCGACGTCGTCGCCGTCGCCGATCCGGCTCATACCGCCGTGCTCGCCGAGATCATCGAGGCGGCCGGCCCTCTCGAGCGTGATCGCGGCGCCTCGGCCGCGCGCAGCGACATCGAGCACGCCGTGGAATGTGCAGAACAGCTCGCGGCTGGTGTGGTGGTGGATAACCAGCAGGCCGGCCGCCTGGCGCTGTCGCTGACCGATCCGCGGGTGCGTGACACGCTCTACGCGCTCGCCGTCGGCGACCGTGCGGGCATGGCCGAGGCCCTCTGGGCGGACCTGTCGCGCCGCCTCCCCGCGCCGTGGCGCGTGGAAGCCCTTGTCCTGCTGGCGTTTTCGGCGTACGCGCGCGGCGACGGCCCGCTGGCCGGGATCTCGTTGGACGCGGCGCTGCGGTGTCAGCCGCTGCACCGGATGGCGGGGATGCTCGATCAGGCGTTGCAGTCGGGGCTGCGGCCGGAGCAGATCCGGGAGCTGGCCCGAACCGGCTACCGCCTCGCCGCGCAACTCGGGGTCACGCTGCCGCCCCGTCAGGCGTATGGCAGGCGCGCCGGTTGAGGCGGACCCCAGGAGGTCAGACCTTTTCGACCTTCACGGCGTGGGCCATCTCATGGGGCAGTTCGACCTGCTCGTGTCCCGGGATCACGATCATCACGCCGCCGTAGTCGTTGACTTCGACGGTCACACGCGCGTTGGGCACCACGCCGGCGTCTTTGAGTCGGGCGATCAGTTCGACGTCACCCTGGACGTGCTCGGTGAGCTGGCGCACCACCACCGCGACGGGCATACCCGACGGAAGCTCGGTCAGGCGCGTCAGATTGTTCGCGTCGTCGCCACGGCTGTTCACCCCGAGCTCGGCGAGGCCGGGGATCGGGTTGCCGAACGGCGATGTCGTCGGGTTGTCGAGTACAGCCACGAGTCGGCGTTCGACGTCCACGCTCATCACGTGCTCCCACCGGCATGCCTCGGCGTGCACTTCCTCCCAGGGCAGACCGATGACGTCGACCAGCAGGCGTTCGGCCAGGCGGTGCTTGCGCATCACGGCCACGGCCAGCGCCCGGCCCTTGTCGGTCAGTTCGAGATGCCGATCGCCTGCGACGCGCAGCAGCCCGTCACGCTCCATTCGGGACACGGTCTGGCTGACGGTGGGACCACTCTGCTCGAGACGCTCCGCGATGCGCGCGCGCAACGGCACCACGCCCTCTTCCTCGAGGTCGTAGATCGTTCGCAGGTACATCTCGGTGGTATCGACAAGATCGTTCATTGCACACCCTCCGTCCGGGGCGATTCTACCGGCCACCACGCCGAATACGGGCCTCCACGCAGCGGCGCCAGTCACATGGGGCCGAAAGACACCGCAGGCCCGCCGGTGATCCCGGCGGGCCTGCGGCAGGTGATGTCAGCTGGCGTACGAGCGGAGCCGGTCGGCTCGTTCGCCGTTGCGAAGCTTTGCCATGACTTCGCGTTCGATCTGGCGCACCCGCTCACGCGAGAGGCCGAAGAGCTTACCGATCTGGTCGAGCGTGCGCGGCTGCCCATCGTCGAGGCCGAAGCGCAGGCGGATGACCTGCTGTTCGCGCTCGTCGAGGGTCGCGAGCACGTAGCGGATGTCGGTGTGGAGGAGTTCGGAGATGACGGCGTTCTCGGCCGACATGGCTTCGGCGTCTTCGATGAAGTCGCCCAGCGGTGCCTCCTCGTCGCTGCCGACCGGCATGTCCAGGCTCACCGGATCGCGGCTGTGCTCCAGCAGATCGGTGATCTTCTCCACCGGAATGCCCGATTCGGCGGCCAACTCCTCGTCCGTGGCCTCACGGCCGAGGTTCTGATGCATCTCACGCTTGATACGCGCCAGCTTGTTGACCTGCTCGACCAGGTGGACGGGAAGTCTGATCGTGCGGCTCTGGTCGGCCATGCCGCGCGTGATCGCCTGCCGGATCCACCAGGTGGCGTATGTCGAGAACTTGAAGCCCTTGCTGTAGTCGAACTTCTCCATGGCCCGGATCAGGCCGAGGTTGCCCTCCTGGATGAGATCGAGCAGCGGCATGCCGCGGCCGGTGTAGCGCTTGGCCAGCGAGACCACCAGACGAAGGTTCGCCTCGAGCAGATGACGACGCGCGGCTTCGCCGTCGCGGACCACCGCCGCCAGGTCGCGCTTGCGGGTCTCGCCCAACCGCTTGCGCGTGGCGAGAAGGTGCTGCGCGTAGAGCCCCGCCTCGATCCGCTTGGCCAGCTCGACCTCGTCGGCGGCGTTGAGCAGAGCCGTCTTTCCGATCCCGTTCAGATACACCCGCACGAGGTCTGCGGCGGGGGACTGAGCGTCGAGGTCTTGGTCCATGCGGCTGGTGGTGGCATTTGCCATGACGGCCTCCTGATCGGGTGGAACTTTCAAGAGCTTCAACGCCCCAGACCCGCTCAGAGTTCCCGCCAAGTATCCGCTTCACACCTTCTGATCAGCGGTTATTCGATGACGACCTGAGAATGTGCTGAGAAATGAGCAAGAACGCGCTCAGCTGCGCACGTCGCCGTCGAAATCGTGCGAATCAGGTTGCGGTGTCCGGGGACGCGCGACGTCGATAGCCGGCCGCTCCGCGGTGGGGAACAGCGGGATGCGTTGCTGATTCTGGTAACGCCGCGGCTCCTCCGCCCGTCGCGGTGGCCTGTCGTTGGCGATCAGGACAGCCATCCACGGCAGGGGGATCGCCACCACGATGATCGCCAGCGAGATCAGGCCGTTGTGCCAGATGCCGTAGGCGACGGCGGCAAGAATGAGCGAAGGGATACGGAAAGACATCAACGCCAGGTATTTCCGCACCCGCGCACGGTGCTGTTCCTCGTAGGCGGGGGCGGCTCTGGTGATGAGTACCGGCCGACCCTCGTCGTCGAAACTCAGCTCTTGGCCTTGTTTCATGTCTCCACTGTTCCACATCCGGAGCAGGCCATGCCTGCTGCATTTATTACCGTTTCGTCCCCAGGCAGAATGGGCTCATGCAAACCCAGACGATCGAGCGCACCGACACCGACGAACGCGTCGACGACGGAACCGATGACGACACCCCGAAGGTCTTCCACTACGTGAAGAAGGACAAGATCGCCGAGAGCGCGGTCATGGGCACTCACGTGGTGGCGTTGTGCGGCGAGGTGTTTCCCGTCACCCGTTCCGCCAAGCCGGGATCGCCGGTCTGCCCAGACTGCAAGCGCATCTACGACCAGCTCAAGAAGTAGCGGCGTCGGAGTCGGTCACATGTGGCGCGGTCACGGCGCCGCCGGGCGCTGACCCGTTGGGGCTCGCCGGGTCCGAGCGGGTCTCGAGCCACTCCCGCATGCGATTGACGTGAGTCGCCGGCGCGGGCCACTCCTCTTCGATCGCCGCGTTCAGTTCGGCGCCGATCATGATCGCGAAGCCCAGGAAGAACGCGAACAGCAGGAACGCTATCGGCGTCGCCAGCGCGCCGTAGGTGTAGCCGGTACTGGTGATCCACGTCAGGTACAGACGCAGCCCCCAGGTGGCGATCAGGAACACCGTCGTCGCGAGCACCGAACCCCACAGCAGCCGATGCGTGGGCAGCGGCCTCGGCAGTGACACCCGGTAGAGCACGTTCACAGCGACGGTGATCGCCACGAAAAGCACCGGGTAGTAGCCGAAACGCAGCACGTTGTCCCAGCTGTCCGGGATGAACTCGGCGATCTTGCGGGGCCCGAGCGCGAGGAACGGCGCGGTGATGATCGCGCCGACCAGCATGACCACGTAGAGCCCGAGCGCATAGAAGCGCTGCCGCACCGGGTGCCGCAGCGGCGTCTGATCGTGGGCCTCGGTGATCGAGTCGACGAACGCCGAGATCGCCGATGAGCCCGCCCACAGCGAGATCACGAATCCGATCGAGACGACCTCGCCGCGCGCCCCGCGGACGATGTCGCGCACCGTCGGCTCGATGATCTCGCTGACCACGTTGGGCGAGAAGAACCGCCCTGCGGTGCTGATCAGCTGGCTTTCGATGGCGGGCAACGTGTCGGGCCCGAACAGCGGCGCGATGTAGGCCAACGACCCCAGCATGCCGAGGAGCAGCGGTGGCAGCGACAACGCGCACCAGAACGCGGCCTGAGCCGATTCGGAGAAGATCGAATCGTCCCAACTCTTGGACAGCGTCCTCAGCGAGACTTTCCGGATGTGGTGACGGGACGGGGCCGGGCGGAGCGGACGATCACCCGAGCGCGAAGACTGGTCAGTCATGACCAGCCCAGCATGGCTGATTTCGGGCTACGACTCCACCGGGCTCACTTCGAGCACTGCCGCGAGTTCGACGAGCTTGGCCTCGTGTTCGTTCGCGTGATGCTGGCAGAACAGCAGCTCGGCACCTGAGGGGAGCTTGGCACGTACCTTGGCCGCCGCTCCGCACCGGTCGCAGCGGTCAGCCCTGGTCAGTTCCGGGCTGGTGAGCGTTGCGGTCATGGCACCTCCATTGGGTGGTAGCGACGTAGTTCTACTGTCTCAGACGCTTGGGGTTTCGGCCTTGTTCCCCGGGGGTTTACGGGTGTGTCGTGTCTCACGACCGGCCAGACTGCGACAGGGAGAGGCGGCTGATATGACGCGACGTGACGCGACCGGGGACTTCGTGCATTTGTGCACCACACGAGAATGGGCCTGCGCGCAGGGCAGCGGCGCGCACCGGCCCCCGTCGCTGACCGAGGTCGGGTTCGTGCACTTGTCGACGCCGCAGCAGGTGCACCTGCCGGCCAACCGGCTCTACGCCGGTCGCACGGACCTGGTGCTGCTCCACATCGACGGGGCACGGTTGGACTCTCCTGTTCGCTGGGAGCCGGGAGTTCCGACCGATCCAGATGGCATGGTGTTCCCACATTTGTATGGAGAACTGCCCGTCGAGAGTGTGATCCGCGTCACTCCCTATGTTCCTGGTGGCGACGGGTTGTTCGCTCCGCTGACGTCCTCGCCGCCCCCGAGATAGGCGTCGGCCTCGATCTCGACGTACAGGTCCGGGGCGATCAGGGCCGCCACCTCCACCATGGTCGTCACGGGACGGATGGCCCCGAAGATCTCCGCGTGCACGGCGCCCACCTCGGGCCAGCACCCGATGTCGGTGACGAAGATGCGGGTGCGTATCACGTCGGACAAGCCGGCGCCGACCTCGCCGAGCGCAGTGGCGATGCGCTGCAACACTTCTCGCGTCTGGTGGGCGGGATCGGGGCCTGGCGCGGTGGTGCCTGCGACCGCGATGAACGGCCCGACCCGAACGGCGCGCGAATAGCCGACCCGATCTTCGAAGGGCGAGCCGGACGAGACGTTGACGCGGTGATGCACACCGCCAACCTATCGCCGGACGGGTCGGGCACGAGCTGCGGAAAGGCACGCCGGTACGGCGCGCCTATTGACTGAGCTCATGATTTGCCGGTTAGATTCTGGCAATTCATGGACTCAGTTGCGGGGGGATCGAACATGTCCAGAGTCGGGCGCAATGCAGCTGCCGACCGTAAGCGGATGACCGTGGTGCAATGGCTCGCCGCGGGTACCGGTGGGGCGGCGATGGTCGGCGTGGGAGTCGTGATGGCTCTGCAACCCGGTGCGGGCCAGCCGATCCGGCTGGACGTCGCCCTGACCTCGACCGAAACGGTCCTGCCGGCGAACGGCTCTGCCGCCGAGGACATTTGGTTGTTCGGTCGGTCCGGATCCGTGCACGGCGACAGTGCTCCGGCACGAGGCGACGCCCCCGCCGCCGCTCCGCGCGTCCGGATGATCGGCACCGGCGGCTGGCTGATCGGTGACGGCGCCGATGCGCCGGCCGACTGCACGGGCGCGGCCTGCAACGGCCGCAATGGCGGTCTGCTGTGGGGCGACGGCGGCGACGGTGCCAATGGTGGCAAAGGTGGCAACGGCGGACTTCTTGGCGGTAATGGCGGCCGCGGGGGAGACGGTAGCTATCCGGGTCAGGCCGGAGGTGCCGGCGGCAACGCCGGACGGTTCGCAGACACCGGCAACGGCGGTGACGGCGGAAACGGCGCCGCCGGCGCACCGGGCATGGCGGGTGGCGCCGGTGGCGCCGGCGGGTCGGCAGGAAGGCTCCACGGCAACGGCGGTAACGGCGGTCAGGGCGGTGCCGGCGGAGTCGGACTCGACGGAGAGAACCCTGCGCCGGTCGGACGCGGTGCCACGGGCAACCCCAGTTATCTGGGCACTTCCGGGTTGCCGTCGGCCGTCACCGCCGTCGACGGCGCGATCACCGGCGCCAACGGCGGCCGCGGTGCCGACGGAGCACCGGGCAGCAACCAGTCAGGCGGGCAGGGCGGCACCGGCCAGGGCGCCAACGGATTTCTCTCCCGATCGCATCTGTTCACGATCAGCGGGAACGGTGGCGACGGCGGCAACGGTGCCGGAGGCGGTATGGGCGGCGACGGCGGGAATGCCGGTCTGGCCCAGCAGAGTTCGCCCGGCGCAGCGGCATTCGGCGGGCGCGGCGGCAACGGGGGCGTCGGCGGCACAGGGGCCCGCGGTGGTGACGGCGGCGACGGCGGAAACGTCGACATCGGGTCCACGGTGGGCTTCGGCGGCGCGGGCGGCACCGGGGGAGCCGGGGGTACCGGCGCCACGGGCGGCACCGGCGCGTCCGGAGGCGCCGGCGGGGCCGGCGGCCGCGCGGGCCGGCTCACCGGAACCGGCGGCGCGGGCGGAGCCGGTGGCGCGGGTGGAACGGGCGGCACCGGCGCGACCGGCGGGACGGGCGGAGACGGCGGTGACGGCGGGATCGACGTGTCCGATCCGGTGCGCGGCACGGTGACCGCGGGCGACGGCGGTGACGGCGGCTCGGGCGGTCGCGGGGGCACCGGGGGCGACGGCGGTACGGGCGGCGCCGGTGGACGCGGCGGCGCGGGCAGTGAGGAGACGGGCTCGGCGGGCCGCGACGGCACGAGCGGAGCCACGGGTGGCGGCGGTCGCGGCGGTGTCGGAGGTTCCGGCGGCCGGGGCGGTTCCCGTGGCAGCGACGCGGGCGCGGCAGGTTCGGCAGGTACCGCCGGAAGTGCAGGTAGCGGAACGACCGGCGGGTCCGGTGGCGGCGGAGGCGCGGGCGGCAGCGGTAACCGGGCGGACTGATCCGCACGCCCCGACGGGCACCTAGACCGGCACCGCCTCGAGCACCGACAGCGGGCTGACCGTGGGAATTACCCTCGTCAAGCGAAAACCCGCTCTGCGCAACAGATCCGCGTGCTCGCCCCGGGTGCGTTCCCGGCCGTGCAGCATCAGCAGCATCTCCAGGTCCAGCATGTGGCCGATGAACGACGTCGCGCGGTCGGGGAGCACCATCTCGAGCAGCACGAGCGTGCCGTCGGCGTCGATGCCGGTACGGATGTTGCGCAGGATCGTGACCGCGTGCTCGTCGTCCCAGTCGTGGATGACGTTCTTCATCACGTACAGGTCGGCGCCGGTCGGCACCGATTCCAGGAACGATCCGCCCTCCACCGTCGCGCGCGCCGAGACGCCGGCGGCGGTGAAGACCGGCCCGGCCCCCTCGACGACGGCGGGGAGGTCGAACAGCACTCCGCGGGCCTGCGGCGCCTTCTGCAAGATGGCCGCCAGCACGGCCCCGTGGCCGCCGCCCACATCCACGGCGAGCCGACAGCCGCTGAAGTCATAGGCTTGCAGCGCAATGTCATTCGACAATCCGCTGGCCGCGGTCATGGCGTTGTTGAACGCCTGTGCGAACTCCGGATCGGTGTCGAGGTAGTCGAAGAAGGGCATCCCGCGCAGCATGTCGGCGGCGGGCTCACCAGTGCGCACCGAGTAGTCCAGGTTGCCCCAGTCCGCCCACCGCGCCGGGTGTCCGATGAACAACACCATGTCGCGCATCGAGCCCGGGGTGTCGGCGCGCAGCGCCTGACCGACGGCGGTCAGCATGAAGCGTCCGTCGCGGCGTTCCCGCAGCGCGCCGCGGCTGGTCAGCGCGCGCATGAGCCGACGCACCGCATCGGGATGCGCTCCTACGGCCGCAGCGACGTCGGCCGCATGGCGGGGTCCGCCGGCCAACTGTTCGGCGATGCCCAGCTTGGCGGCGACGTAGAGCACCTGCGTGGTCCACGCTCCGGTGGCCAATTCGAGTAGTGCGACGTTGCCGGGGGCGGTGCGTCGATGCGCGTGCGCCAGTGCCGCGCGCACCTTGTCGACTGCCCTGATCGCCGCGACCGGCGGAAGTGCTCGTCCCATGGCGGTGACGGTAGGTGAAGCGCCTTGAACAATTCTTGGACGGCGCTTGGCGCGGCCCTAGTCCAGGTAGTCCCGCAGGACCTGAGACCGGCTGGGGTGGCGCAGCTTGCTCATCGTCTTGCTCTCGATCTGCCGGATGCGCTCGCGGGTCACGCCGTAGACCTGACCGATCTCGTCGAGGGTACGCGGCTGACCGTCGGTGAGCCCGAAGCGCAGACGCACCACGCCTGCCTCGCGTTCGGACAGCGTCTCGAGGACCGACTGCAACTGATCCTGCAGCAGCGTGAACGACACGGCGTCGACGGCCACCACGGCCTCGGAGTCCTCGATGAAGTCGCCGAGCTGCGAATCGCCCTCGTCGCCGATGGTCTGGTCGAGCGAGATCGGCTCACGCGCGTACTGCTGGATCTCCAGCACCTTCTCCGGCGTGATGTCCATCTCCTTGGCGAGCTCCTCAGGGGTGGGCTCGCGGCCCAGGTCCTGGAGCAGCTCGCGCTGGATACGGCCCAGCTTGTTGATGACCTCGACCATGTGCACCGGAATGCGGATGGTGCGCGCCTGATCGGCCATCGCGCGGGTGATCGCCTGCCGGATCCACCAGGTGGCGTAGGTGGAGAACTTGTAGCCCTTGGTGTAGTCGAACTTCTCGACCGCGCGGATCAGACCCAGGTTGCCCTCCTGGATGAGATCCAGGAACGCCATGCCGCGGCCGGTGTAACGCTTGGCCAGCGACACCACCAGACGCAGGTTGGCCTCCAACAGATGGTTCTTCGCACGGTCGCCGTCACGGCAGATCCACTGCATGTCGCGACGCTGCGCAGCGGGCAGCTTCTCGCCCTTCTCGGCCAGCTCCGCCATCAGCTGCGTGGCGTACAGGCCGGCCTCGATGCGCTTGGCGAGCTCGACCTCTTCCTCGGCGTTGAGCAGCGCGACCTTGCCGATCTGCTTGAGGTACGCACGCACCGAGTCGGCCGATGCGGTGAGCTCGGCATCCTTGCGGGCCTGCCGCAGCGCCTCGGATTCCTCTTCGTCCCAGACGAAGTCACCGGATGCCTTGTCCTTCTCGGAGGGCTCGGCGATGTCGTCGTCGGCACTGTCCTTGCCGGCAGCCTTGCCGGCCGCCGCCGGTGCATCGGCCGTCTCGTCGGCGACGACCTCATCATCGCTGTCGTCGCTGTCGTCGCTGTCGGCGTCGTCGTCGGTGGCGCTGTCGTCGTCGCTGTCGACCTCGATCTCGTCGAGTTCGAGGTCACCGTCTTCGACGTCGATGTCCTCGCCCGGTTCGACCTCGAGGTCGTCGGTGGTGTCGACGTCGTCACCGGTCAGGTCGGTGTCGGCGGCGTCGGGCGCCCCTGCCTTCTTGGCCCGGCCGCGGCCCACGGGGGCATCGGCGGACTTGGCCGTGCGCTTGGCGGCTTTGGCGGGCGCGGCCTTGGCCGCGCGCTTCGCGGGCGCCTTCTTCGCGGGAGTCTTGGCTGCGGTGTGCTTCACCGGCTCTTCGGTTGCCGGGCTTGCCTTTGTCGCTGCCACGTACACCCTTCCAATCGTGCGGGTTCCGGTGCGCACACATGCGCCGCCGAAAAGTGTCGGCTATCTCGAATGTCGGCGACGATCTCTAGTGAGGATGCTCCGCCGCTCTGGGTTGTAGGCGGCCGCCGTCGACCATTGTAACGACAGTGTGGGTGCGCGCCGTGCCGAGCGGCAAATTTGACGGCCGCGGCGCGTCGGTTACTTGTGAGTAGCGGTGACGTCGAGGGCAGCGGCCATCGCTGCGCCCACGATTCCCGCGCTGTTCTGCAGGGCTGCGGCGACGACCGGGGTGCGGTTCTCCAGCAGCGGAATCCACTTGTCCGCCTTGCGGCTGATGCCGCCGCCGGCGATGAACAGGTCCGGCCAGATCGCGTTCTCGATGGCCACCAGCACCTTGGTGACCTCCTTGGTCCAGCGCTCGTAGCTCCAGTCCTTGCGCTCCTTGACCGAGCTCGCGGCGCGGTGCTCGGCTTCTTTGCCGTCGACCTCGATGTGGCCGAACTCGGTGTTGGGCAGCAGCGCGCCGTTGTGGATCACTGCCGAACCGATGCCGGTGCCGAACGTCAGGAGCACGATGACCCCGCTGTGGCCGCGGCCCGCCCCGAACTTCTCCTCGGCCAGGCCGGCCGCGTCGGCGTCGTTGAGCACGGTGACCTGCTGGCCGCCCAGCGCCGCGCTGATGACCTCACGTGCGTTGGCGCCGATCCACGACTTGTCGACGTTGGCCGCGGTCTGCACGATCCCGTCGGAGACGACGCCGGGGTAGGTGACGCCCAGCGGTCCCTCCCAGCCGAAGTGCTTGACCACTTCGGCGATGGTGGCGGCGACGGCGTCCGGGGTGGCCGGTTGCGGCGTCAGCAGCTTGTAGCGCTCACCGATCAGCGTGCCGGTGTCGAGGTCGACGATGCCGCCCTTGACGCCGCTGCCGCCGACGTCGATGCCGAAACCGCGCCGCTGCGACCCGTTTTCGGATGTGGTGGCAGGCGAGTCGGTGGCAGTCATACAGGCTCCTCTGCGCAGGTGGGCGGCCCCGGTCGTGCCCACCCTATCGGCTCGCTGATCGGGCGGGGCGGCAGTCTGCCAACCCGGGGCCATCCCGCGCCGCCGCGCCGGGCGCGCATGTGCTGCGATGGTCGGTGTGAGCGAGATCGACACCGAGCCACTGGCCGTCGCGAGGGTGGCCCAGCAGCTCGCCGCCGAGGCGGCGGCGTTCGTCAGGCGGCGCCGCGCGGAAGTATTCGACGACGGGAGCCAGGCGGACGCCGACGCCGCGATCCGGTCCAAGAGCACCCCCACCGACCCCGTCACCGTCGTCGACACCGAGACCGAGCGTCTGCTACGGGAGCGGCTGGCGCAGCTGCGGCCGGACGAGCCGATCCTCGGTGAGGAGGAGGGCGGACCGGACGGCGGGGACGACGACGAGCGGCTCACCTGGGTGCTCGACCCGATCGACGGCACGGTCAACTTCGTCTACGGCATCGAAGCCTTCGCGGTGTCCATCGGGGTGCAGCGAGGCGGCGTGTCGATCGCCGGCGCGGTCGCCGACGTCGCGCACGGTGTCGTGTACGCCGCCGCGGCGGGCCACGGGGCCTGGATGGTCGGGGACGGCGCGAGCACCCGGTTGCGGTGCAGTGCCGCGTCGTCGTTGCCGATGGCGCTGGTGGGTACCGGGTTCTCGTATCAGCCCGACGATCGGCGGCGGCAGGGCGCCGTGGTGGCTCAGCTGCTGCCCGAGATCAGGGATCTGCGGCGCATCGGGTCCTGCGCCCTGGACCTGTGCATGGTGGCCGCCGGGCGGCTGGACGCCTATTTCGAAGACGGCGTGCACGTGTGGGACTGGGCGGCCGGCGGACTGATCGCCGCGGAGGCGGGCGCGGTGGTGCGCGCACCGGGCAGCGCGGGAGCCGGACTCATGGTGGCGGCCGCGCCGGGCGTGGCCACTGCTTTCGACGATGTCCTTCGGCGGTGCGGGGTGGACCTCGGCATCGATCGTGACGGGGTCGGGGAGCGCTGAGGTCAGCAGGTCTGCGTGTGGATCTTGGACAGCAGCGACGGATCGGCCGGAGCGGTGGCATCAGGCATCAGGCTGGCCAGGACCGCGTCGATGTCGTCACTGTGGGCCAGCTCCGTGAAATCGGTACCGATCGCGAGGTCGACGGTGTCGTCGGGGCGCTGATCCTGGAACAACTCCGTGCACGGTGCCACCAGCCACAGCGCCGCCGCGGCCGCGCGGCCCGCAGGGCCGAATCGGATCTGGCCCTGGCACTGCAGGCGGCCGTTCGCGTAGACGGGATCGTTGGCCGCTTGGGGGTCGTTGAAACCGAGGTCGCGCAGCTCGCCGGCCACTTCGCCGGCCTGTCCGCCCTGCCCGCTGGCGTTGAGCACCCGGATCTTCGTGTCGGCGAGCTTGGCCGGGGTGACGTCGGTCATCGCCGAGCGGGACATCTGCTCGCCGAGGGTCGGCGTCGGCGCGTTCGGGTCCGCGGGGGCCGGTGGGCGGTTGCACACGGCGATCTCCCGCACATCGGGCGGCTGCGACAGCGCGATCATCCAGACCAGCAGCGCCGCCACGGCGAGCGCGGCGAACATCAGGGCCCCCGGCAGGAAGTTCCGCCGGCGGAACGGGCGCCCGTGCTTGTCGAACGCGGTGCCCTGGGTGATTTGCGCGACCACGGCACAGACTCTAGAGGCCGCGGCGGTGCGCGGGGCGCCGAGCCTCCTACCGGCACCGACACCACCGTGCGCCGTCATGTGATGCAAATCACAATGGATCCGAGGTCAATACGGGCACGAATCATTTGGTGGAAGCGTTCGACGCTGGTACAAAACCAACGCTGCAACGAGCTTCTCGGAGGGGACAGGCCATGGCTACCGATTACGACGCCCCACGGCGCACAGAGACCGATGACGTTTCCGAGGACTCCCTCGAGGAACTGAAGGCACGCCGCAACGAAGCTCAGTCAGCTGTCGTCGACGTCGACGAATCCGAGACCGCCGAATCGTTCGAGCTGCCCGGTGCCGATCTGTCGGGTGAGGAACTCTCTGTGCGGGTGATTCCCAAGCAGGCCGACGAGTTCACCTGCTCGAGCTGCTTCCTCGTCCATCACCGCAGCCGGCTGGCGAGTGAGAAGAACGGCGTGATGATCTGCTCGGACTGCGCGGCCTGACGACGATCTAGCGGCGAGGGACGAGCCGCGATGAGGAGTCGGGCCAGAAGATGCGGCCTGACGACGATCTAGCGGCGAGGGACGAGCCGCGATGAGGAGTCGGGCCAGAACATGCGGCCTGATAAGGCCTAGGAGTTCAGCGCGGCCAGCACCCGGTCGGGACGCCGCGCACTGACGAGCCAGTACGGCGTCGGATCGTCGGGATCGTCGAGGACGAGCAACACCAGCGGGCCGACCCACGCTCGGTGGACGACGTAGGCGGCGGGGTCCAGTTGCCGGCCCAGCGCCGCCGATTTCGCCGATTTGGGAATGGCTGCCGAGCGGGAGACCACCGACGCCGGCAGATGCGCGGGGCCCACCCACAGCTCGGCGGTCCCGGTCCCGGGGTCCACGACGGAGATCTCCACCCGGCCCAGCCACAGCAGGGCGACCGCCGCGACCGGTAGCAGCACCGCGTACGGCACCCAGACGGGCAGCGCCGGGACGCCCTGGTTGACCTCCAGCGAGACCAGGGCCGCCAGGCCCAACCCGGGCAGCCACCACCACCACGGCACCCACAACCGCTCGCGGTAGCGAACGCTGCGGGCGGTGGTGTGCGTGTCGGACACGCGGCCAAGAGTAATCTCTGACGCCGTGCCCACCTCCCTGCCGGTCGTCCGTCTCGATCCGGATCTGCCGATGCCCGAACGGGCCCACGACGGGGACGCCGGGGTGGATCTGTTCAGCGCAGTCGACGTCGAGCTGGCCCCGGGTCAACGGGCACTGGTCGGCACCGGAATCGCCGTCGCGATTCCGCACGGCATGGTCGGCCTGATCCACCCCCGATCGGGATTGGCTGCACGCGTTGGCCTTTCGATAGTCAACAGTCCCGGGACGATCGATGCCGGGTACCGCGGCGAGATCAAGGTGTCGTTGATCAACACCGACCCGCAGACGCCGATCGTGATCCACCGCGGAGATCGCATCGCCCAGCTGCTGGTGCAGAGGGTCGAGCTGCCGGAGCTGGTGGAGGTCACGTCGTTCGACGAGGCGGGACTGGCTGACACGACCCGCGGGTCCGGTGGCCACGGATCTTCCGGTGGGCATGCCAGTCTGTGACGATGGCCGCAACAGACGTACCGACAGACTGAGGTGGTAGCAGTGGAAGCCGACGAGGAACTCGAAGGCCCGTTCGACATCGACGATTTCGACGACCCGGAACAGGCGGCCATCGCACGGCTGGATCTGGGATCGGTGCTGATCCCGATGCCCGAAGCTGGTCAGGTGCAGGTCGAGATCAACGAGACCGGAGTCCCCAGCGCCGTCTGGGTGGTGACCCAGCATGGCCGATTCACCATCGCGGCCTACGCTGCCCCGAAATCGACCGGGCTGTGGCGTGAGGTCGCCTCGGAGTTGGCCGAGTCGCTGCGCAAGGACGTGCCGAAGGTCAGCATCGAGGACGGCCCGTGGGGCAGGGAAGTGGTCGGCTCGGGCGGTCCCGCCGTGGTGCGCTTCATCGGCGTCGACGGATACCGCTGGATGATCCGCTGCGTGGTCAACGGCCCGGAGGAGAGCATCCGCGCGTTGGCCGATCAGGCTCGAGAGGCGCTCGCCGACACCGTGGTTCGCCGTGGTGACACGCCACTGCCGGTGCGCACGCCGCTGCCGGTCGCCCTGCCCGAGCAGATGGCCGCTCAGCTGCAGGCCGCCACCGAGCAGGCTGCCGCCCAGCAGGCCCAGGCCGCAGCGGAGCAGCAGCCGGAGCCGCCGCAGCCGCCCACGGACCCCGCGGCCCGGCGCGCCGCGCAGGGTTCGGCGATGCAGCAGCTGCGCACCATCACCGGGGGTTAGTCAGCGCGCGCCGCTGCCAACGCGGCGACACAGGCCGCGCCCAGCACGGCGGGGTCGGAGCCGATGTCGGCCAGTGTCACGGTGCGCAGCGCGGCCCGCGGTGCGGCCGCCACCCACTCCAGACCGACCTCGAGTGGATGGACGGCGTCATCGGCAGCCGACACCACCCCCATCGGCGCGGCGAGTGCCTCGAATTCGCCGACCGTCGGCGCGACGTACCGGGCGGCGGCGTCCATCGCATCGGGCAGGGCGGGCCACTGCCCGGCCCACGACCGCGTCAGCTCCTCGGCCAGCCAGGCCGGGCTCGAGGCCTGCATCGTCGCGGTCGCCGACACCAGGCCGTCGCGGCGCATCATGGCCGCCGACGCCTTGGCGGCCTGGGCGGCCGGTGCGATGTCGGGCTCGCCTGTCCACGCCGGCAGGGCGGCGAGGACCGCGACCACGTCCTGCGGGTGTGAGAGTGCCCACGCCGCCGCGACTGCTGCTCCGATCGACACGCCGCCGACGGCGATCGGGCCCGCCGACGAGCGGGCCGCGTCGTCCATCGCGTCGAGGTAGCCGTCGATGAGCCGGTGCGGTTGCGGTGCCGGGGTCACCACGACCGCCCCGAGATCGTGCAGGACCGGCGAAAACGCCCGGTAGACGAAGTCCTCGTCGGACCCGGTGCCGGGCAGCAGTACGGCTGTGACACCACTCAGATCGACGGTCATGTTTCGATCGTGCCTGGTGGTGGAAAACACCCGTGCCGCGACCCGCCGCGGCGTTCGCTTCTGGGAACCAACAGGTCTACCGTGGCGTTCGCATGTAGTACGCACAGCAAGACGTGTTAGAGGTCAGGAGAAGCCATGGCCACGGCCGAGGGTTACCTGCGACGGCTCACCCGTCGGTTGACCGAAGACCCCGAGCAACTCGACGTCGAGGAACTCAGCGACGACGTGGAGAGCACCGGGGCGCAGAAGGCGATCGACTGCCAGCGCGGTCAAGAGGTGACCATGATCGGGACGCTTCGCAGCGTCGAGTGCAACGGCAAAGGATGTTCCGGCGGAGTGAAGGCCGAGTTGTTCGACGGCACCGATTCGGTGGTGCTGGTCTGGCTGGGTCAGCGCCGCATCCCCGGTATCGAACAGGGCCGCACCCTGAAGGTGCACGGTCGCGTCGGCAAGCTCGACAACGGCGCCAAGGCGATCTACAACCCCCACTACGAGATCCAGAAGTGAGCGAACCCGGCGACGATCCGGGCACCGAAGGCACACCAGCCACTCCTCCGGCACGCGGCGCGGCCGTCCTGGAACAGATGGGCGGCATCAGCGGCCTCATCTACTCCTCGCTGCCGGTCCTCGTCTTCGTCCCGGTGTCCACCGCATTCGGCCTGCTGCCCGCCATCGGCGCGGCGCTGGGTGTCGCGACGCTGATCCTGATCTGGCGGCTGGTGCGCCGCGACTCGATACAGCCGGCCATCTCCGGATTCTTCGGCGTCGGTATCAGCGCACTCATCGCCTGGGTGGTGGGGGCATCCAAGGGATACTTCCTGCTCGGCATCTGGACGTCACTGCTCTGGGCGGTCGTCTTCGCGGCGTCGGTGCTGATCCGCCGGCCGATCGTCGGCTACATCTGGGGGTGGGTGCACACCCAGGACCGCGGCTGGCGCGACGTGCGGCGCGCGGTGTACGCCTTCGACGTCGCCACCGTGGTGTGGGTCGCGGTGTTCGCGTCCCGCTACCTCGTCCAGCAGCACCTCTACGACGCGGATCAGACGGGCTGGCTGGGCGTGGCGCGCATCGCGATGGGATGGCCGCTGACCGCCGTGGCAGCGCTCGTCACCTACGGCGCCATCCGCGCGGCGCAACGGGCGGTGCGTGAGCAGGACCCCGACACCGGCCGTGGCGACACCGTGGCCGACAGCGGCGATTCGGTGACCGAGCAGCGCTGAGGTTTAGCGCGCTCCCGGCTGCCCTCCCGGCCGCAGCAGCAGTTCGCGCAATTCGTGCTCGACCGCTGCCACGGCAACGAACAGCAGTTCGTCGCCGCCTTCGAGGGGTTCGTCGCGCTCCGGCACGATCACCCTCGGTCCGCGCAGGATCGTCACCAGCGTCGCGTCGCGCGGCAACTCGAGGCGCTTGACCGGCTTGCCGCCCCACGGCGTGTCATCGGGCAGGGTGATCTCCACCAGATTCGCCTGGCCCTTGCGAAACTCCATCAGCCGCACCAGATCACCGACGGAGACGGCCTCCTCCACCAGCGAGGCCAGCATTCGCGGGGTCGACACCGCCACGTCGATTCCCCACGACTCGTCGAACAGCCACTCGTTGCGGGGATCGTTGACGCGCGCCACCACCCGGGGTACCGCGAACTCGGTCTTGGACAGCAGGCTGAGCACGACGTTGGCCTTGTCGTCGCCGGTCGCCGCGATCACGACGTCGAATTCTTCGAGCTTCACCGATTCGAGCAGGCTCAGCTCGCAGGCGTCGCCGAGGCGCCAGTGCGCCGCCGGGATGGCCTCGACGTCGATGTGATCAGGATCGCGTTCGAGCAGTGTGACGTCGTGATCCTCGACCAGCTCGCGGGCGATGGACCGACCGACCGCGCCCGCACCGGCGATGGCTACCTTCATCTGCGCCGCTCCTCACAATCGTCGCCGGCGGTCTTCACGGCGTCAGCCCTCCGCGTCTTCACTCGGCGGCAGCGCCGCGATGGCCAGCGCTTCGGCGACATGACCGGAGATCGCTGCCAGGTACACCTGATCACCCGCCTGGATCACGGTCTTGGGGTCGGGCAGCATGCCGGCGCCGAAGCGGATGATGAAGGCGACGCGGCCCGACGTCGCGGTCTCCAGATCGGTCAGGCGGCGGCCGGCCCAACTCTCGTGCAGGGCCAGCTCGGTGACGCCGACGTTGCCGCTGGGGTCGCGCCACTTCGTCGTCTCTGTTTCGCGGGTCAGCACGTTGAGGAGCCGATCGGTGGTCCACGGGACGGTCGCCACGGTCGGGATTCCCAGCCGTTCGTAGACCGCGGCACGCTTGGCGTCGTAGATGCGGGCCACCACCCGCTGCACGCCGAACGTCTCACGGGCGACGCGCGCGGAAATGATGTTCGAGTTGTCGCCGGAGGACACCGCCGCGAACGCCGCCGCGTTCTCGATGCCCGCCCGGATCAGCACGTCGCGGTCGAATCCCATCCCGAGCACCCGCTGCCCGGGGAACGAGGGCGACAACCGGTGAAACGCCGTGCCGTCGCGGTCGATGACCGCGACGTCGTGGCCGATCCTGGCCAGGCTGTCGGACAGGGAGGCGCCGACACGGCCGCATCCCATCACCACTACACGCACTGCGGGTCCTTTCCGGCGGAGCCGAACATGGCCGTTCGAGAGCTGTTAGCACCTTTGCAGTGAGGAACGCTACCGCTTTGTCACGCCTGGCGGCCGACGGGCTTTACTCTTGGCAGTCGTGTCCAAGCTTTCGACGGCCGCGAGGCGGCTCGTACTGGGCCGACCGTTTCGCAGCGATAAGCTCGCCCACACGCTGCTGCCGAAACGGATCGCGCTGCCGGTCTTCGCCTCCGACGCGCTGTCCTCCGTCGCGTACGCACCCGAGGAGATCTTCCTGGTGCTGTCGGTCGCGGGGCTGTCGGCGTACTCACTGGCGCCGTGGATCGGATTGGTGGTCGCCGCGGTCATGCTGATCGTGATCGCCAGCTACCGCCAGAACGTGCACGCCTACCCGTCCGGCGGCGGCGACTACGAGGTGGTGACCACCAACCTCGGACCCACCGCCGGCCTGACCGTCGCCAGCGCGCTGCTCGTCGACTACGTGCTCACCGTCGCGGTGTCGATGTCGTCGGCGATGTCGAACATCGGATCGGCGATACCGTTCGTCGACCATCACAAGGTGTGGTTCGCGATCATCGCGATCCTCGTGCTGGCCTCGCTGAACCTGCGCGGTATCCGGGAATCGGGCACGGCCTTCGCGATTCCCACCTACGCCTTCATGATCGGCATGTACGTGATGCTGGGCTGGGGTTTCTTCCAGATCTACGTGCTGGGTCACCAATTGCGCGCCGAATCGGCCGGTTTCGAGATGCACTCCGAGCACGGCGACGTCCTGGGTTTCGCGCTGGTGTTCCTGATCGCGCGCGCTTTCTCCTCGGGCAGCGCGGCCCTGACCGGTGTCGAGGCCATCAGCAACGGGGTGCCGGCGTTCCAGAAACCCAAGTCCCGCAACGCCGCGACCACACTGCTGCTGCTCGGTGGCATCGCGATCACGCTGTTCATGGGCATCATCATGCTGGCCCGCGCCACGGGGGCGCAGATCGCCGAGCGGCCACTGGAGCAGCTCGGCGGGGCCCCGCCG
Organism: Mycolicibacterium sp. 018/SC-01/001; assembly: GCF_007096635.1. Classification (GTDB taxonomy): domain Bacteria; phylum Actinomycetota; class Actinomycetes; order Mycobacteriales; family Mycobacteriaceae; genus Mycobacterium. Next base: position 159,162 of record NZ_VKAA01000006.1, on the reverse strand, counting down.
GACTATCAGCAGAAGACGCTGATCGCGCAGTTGGCCGATGCGGTGTTCCACGACTTCCCGATCGGGCTCTACCTGATCGCCGGTGTGACCGCGCTGATCCTGGTGCTCGCGGCGAACACCGCGTTCAACGGCTTCCCGGTGCTGGGATCCATTCTGGCCCAGGACCGCTTCCTGCCTCGCCAGCTGCACACTCGCGGAGACCGGCTGGCGTTCTCCAACGGCATCCTGTTCCTCGCGTTCGGCGCGATCGCGTTCATCGTGGCGTTCCAGGCGCAGGTGACCGCGCTGATCCAGCTCTACATCGTCGGGGTGTTCGTGTCGTTCACGCTCAGCCAGATCGGCATGGTGCGGCACTGGACCCGGCTATTGCGCACCGAGACCGACTCGGGTGCCCGGGCGCGGATGATGCGATCACGGGTGATCAACACGATCGGTTTCCTGTGCACCGGGACCGTGCTGATCATCGTCGTGCTCACCAAGTTCCTGGTGGGGGCGTGGATCGCGATCCTCGCGATGGCCGCGCTGTTCTTCATCATGAAGCTGATCCACAAGCACTACGCCTCGGTGAGCCGTGAGCTGGCGGCCCGCGCCGCCGAGGTGGAGGACATCGTGCTGCCCAGCCGCAACCACGCGATCGTGCTGGTGTCCAATGTGCACCTGCCGACGCTGCGCGCCCTGGCCTACGCCCGCGCCACCCGGCCGGACGTGCTGGAGGCCATCACCGTCAGCGTCGACGACGCGGAAACCCGCGAACTCGTGCACAAGTGGGAGTCCAGCGACATCAGCGTCCCGCTGAAGGTCATCGCCTCGCCGTACCGCGAGATCACCCGTCCTGTCCTCGATTACGTCAAGCGGGTCAGTCGCGAGTCGCCCCGCACCGTGGTGACCGTGTTCATCCCCGAGTACGTGGTCGGACACTGGTGGGAACAGGTGCTGCACAACCAGAGTGCGTTGCGTCTCAAGGGCCGGCTGCTGTTCGAACCCAACGTGATGGTGACGTCGGTGCCGTGGCAGCTGTCGTCGTCGGAGCGGCTCAAGAAGCTCGCGCCGCAGTCGGCACCGGGTGACGCGCGTAAAGGGTTTCTCGATTGAGCGGTGAGCCGCCGGAGGAACTGGTCCTGACCACCGGCCGGCCGGCCAACGGTGGCAGTGTCGTCGCCCGCCACGACGGGCGGGTGGTGTTCGTGCGCTACGCATTACCCGGGGAGACCGTGCGGGTGCGCGTGCACCGGTCGGGGTCGAAGACGAAGAGCACGTTCTGGACCGCCGACGCCGTCGAGGTGCTGCAGTCCTCCCCGGATCGCGTCGAATCCTGGTGTCCGATCGCGGGAGTCGACAGATCGGGATGCTGCGATCTGGCGTTCGCCGAACCCGTTGCGGCGCGTCGGCTCAAGGGGGCGGTGGTCGCCAATCAGCTTGCCCGGCTGGGGAACTACCACTGGTGCGCCGAGGACGAGGCGACCGCGGAGCAGGTGGGGGAGACCGGGCACACCGGGTGGCGCACCCGCGTGCGGCTGGACGTGTCCGACGACGGCCGAGCCGGATATCACCGCTACCACAGTGCCGAGCTGGTGCACCGGCTCGACTGCGCACAGGTACCCGCCACGATGGCGGCAGGCCTGGCCGAGCAGAGGTGGCCGCCCGGGTCGGCTGTGCACGTGGCCCTCGACGACGACGGGCGCCGACACGTCGTGGTGGCGGCGAAAGGTCGCAAAACCGAAGTGCGAGAAGGGGATTACGAGGCGATGCAGCGGGTCGCCGGGCGGACCTGGCGGGTGCCGGTGACCGCGTTCTGGCAGGCGCATCGGGATGCGCCTGCGCTCTACAGCGCGCTGGTGTCGGAGTGGGCGCAGCTGGCGCCGGGCATGACCGCCTGGGATCTGTACGGCGGTGCGGGAGTGTTCGCGGCGGCCATGGCGGCCGCTGTCGGAGACGCCGGCCGGGTGGTCACCGTCGACACCTCTCGCGGTGCGGCGCGCGCCGCCCGCGCGGCCCTCGGCGATCTCGGCCAGGTCAGTGTGGTCACCGATTCGGTGCGCCGCGCGGTCGCCGCCCAGACCGTCCGCGCCGACGTCGCGGTGCTCGACCCGCCGCGCACCGGGGCGGGGCGCGAGGTCATCTCCGCGCTCGCCGCGGCCGGGGTGCCCCGAATCGTGCACATCGGTTGTGAGGCAGCATCTTTCGCGCGCGACATCGGCCTCTACCGGGAAGCCGGGTATCAGGTGGAGGGCCTGCGCGTGTTCGATTCGTTCCCGCTCACCCACCACGTCGAGTGTGTGGCGGCGCTCACCCGGTAGTAAGGTCTGCGGCAGGGTGTGCCGGGAAGTCTGGTCGGCGTCGATTCGACGACCGAGGAGGAATCCGATGGCAGCCAACCCGGCCCCGTCGCTGCGGCGGCGGCTCTTCTCTCGCGGCTCCTGGTCGGAGACCAGCCGCGTCACCGAGATCCTCCGCAAGGAAACCGTCGGCGGGATGGTTCTCCTCGTCGCCGCAGCAGCGGCCCTGATCTGGGCCAATTCGCCGTGGTCGGCCGGCTACTTCGCGCTGCGCGACATGGAGGTCGGCGGCGACTGGCTGGGCCTGCACCTGAACTTGACGCTGGGGGCGTGGGCGGCCGACGGACTGCTGGCGGTCTTCTTCTTCGTCGTCGGCCTGGAACTGAAGCGGGAGTTCGTCGCGGGTGACCTGCGCGATCCGAGCCGGGCCGCACTGCCGATCGCCGCCGCCGTGGGCGGCATGGTGGTGCCGGCGCTGATCTTCGTCGTCATCAGCCTGGGTACCGGGGATGGCGCGCTGAAAGGCTGGGCGATCCCGACGGCCACCGACATCGCGTTCGCGGTGGCGGTGCTGGCCGTCATCGCCACCCATCTGCCTGCGGCGCTGCGCACGTTTTTGCTGACGCTGGCGGTCGTCGACGACCTGCTGGCGATCACGGTGATCGCCGTGTTCTACACCGAGAAGATCAACCTGATCGCCCTGGCGGCGACACTGATCCCGCTCGGGCTGTTCGCGCTGTGCGTCCAGCGCCGCATCCGGTCGTGGTGGGTGCTGATCCCGCTGGCGGTCATCACGTGGGTACTGATGCACGAATCGGGTGTGCACGCGACCGTCGCCGGCGTGCTGCTCGGGTTCATGGTGCCGGTCCTGCGCAGTGAGGCGGCCGGCGGCCCCGAGGCAGGCCCAGGCCTCGCCGAGCATTTCGAGCACCAGTTGCGCCCCGTCTCGGCCGGCTTCGCGATCCCGGTGTTCGCCTTCTTCGCGGCCGGCGTCAGCATCGGCGGGTTGAGCGGTTTGAGCCGGGCACTGACCGACCCGATCACGCTGGGCATCATCGCCGGTCTGGTGTTGGGCAAGCCGATCGGCATCCTGCTGACGACAAGTGTGCTGTCGAAGGTGACGCGCGCCAGCCTCGACCCGTCGCTGCGCTGGGTCGACGTGGTCGGCATATCGCTACTGGCCGGCATCGGCTTCACCGTGTCGCTGCTGATCGGCGACCTCGCCTACGGCATGGGGTCCGAGCGTGACGAATTCGTGAAGATCGGAGTGTTGTGTGGATCACTGCTGGCCGCGTCGCTGGCCGCAGTGGTCCTGCTGACCAGGAACGCCGCGTACCGGCGCATATGCCGGGAAGAGTCGGTCGACGACGACCTCGACGGCGTGCCCGATGTGTACCAGCGTCGCAACGACTGATCTGGTTACCGGTGCGTAGACTGGCCGAATGCTTGAACAGATCCGCGGTCCCGCTGATCTGCAGCACCTGTCGCAGGCGCAGGTGGATGCGTTGGCCGGGGAAATCCGCCACTTCCTGATCCACAAGGTCGCGGCCACCGGCGGTCATCTGGGACCCAACCTCGGCGTGGTCGAGCTGACGCTGGCGTTGCATCGCGTCTTCGATTCGCCCCACGACCCCATCCTGTTCGACACCGGGCACCAGGCCTACGTGCACAAGATGCTGACGGGCCGTTCCCAGGACTTCGAGACGCTGCGCAAGAAGGACGGCCTGTCGGGCTATCCGTCCCGCGAGGAGAGCGTCCACGACTGGGTCGAGTCCAGCCACGCCAGTTCCGCCCTGTCCTACGCCGACGGCCTGGCCAAGGCGTTCGAGCTGAGCGGTCACCGCAACCGCCACGTCGTCGCCGTCGTCGGTGACGGCGCCCTGACCGGCGGCATGTGCTGGGAGGCGATCAACAACATCGCGGCGTCCAAGCGCCCGGTGGTGATCGTGGTGAACGACAACGGCCGCAGCTATGCGCCCACGATCGGCGGCTTCGCCGAGCATCTGGCCCGCCTGCGTCTGCAGCCGGGCTATGAGCGCGTGCTCGAAGAGGGCCGCAAGGCGGTGCGGGGCGTGCCGATGATCGGCGAGTTCTGCTACCAGTGCATGCACAGCATCAAGGCCGGCATCAAGGACGCACTGTCCCCGCAGGTCATGTTCACCGACCTGGGCCTCAAGTACGTCGGTCCCATCGACGGTCACGACGAGCATGCGGTGGAGAGTGCGCTGCGGCATGCTCGCGCGTTCAACGCGCCGGTGGTGGTGCACGTCGTGACCCGCAAGGGCATGGGGTACGCGCCGGCGGAGAACGACGAAGACGATCAGATGCACGCGTGCGGCGTGATAGACCCCGAGACGGGCCTGGCGACGACGATCCCGGGTCCCGGCTGGACGTCGGCGTTCTCGGACTCCCTGATTTCGCTGGCCGGCAAGCGCCGCGACGTCGTGGCGATCACGGCCGCGATGCCGGGTCCGACGGGCCTCAGCGCGTTCCGGCAGCGCTATCCGGACCGGTTCTTCGACGTCGGCATCGCCGAGCAGCACGCCATCACCTCGGCTGCGGGCCTGGCGATGGGTGGCATGCATCCCGTCGTCGCGGTGTACTCGACGTTCCTGAACCGGGCGTTCGATCAGGTGATGATGGACGTGGCGCTGCACAAGCTGCCCGTGACCATCGTGCTCGACCGCTCCGGCGTCACTGGGCCCGACGGGGCCAGCCACAACGGCATGTGGGACCTGTCGATCCTGGGTGTGGTCCCCGGCATGCGGGTGGCGGCGCCGCGCGACGGCGCACGGCTGCGCGAGGAACTCGCCGAGGCCCTCGACGTCAACGACGGCCCGACCGCGATCCGATTCCCCAAAGGGGATGTCGGACAAGACATTCCGGAAATCGAGCGGCGTGACGGGGTGGACGTGCTCGCCGTGCCCGCCGACGGTCTCTCCGACGATGTGCTGGTCATCGCGGTCGGACCGTTCGCGACGATGGCGCTGGCAGTCGCCGAGCGGCTCCGTGGCCAAGGCATCGGCGTCACCGTCGTCGACCCCCGCTGGGTGCTGCCGGTACCTGAGGTGCTCGCTCCGATGGCGGCTCGGCACAAGCTCGTCGTCACCCTCGAGGACAACGGCGTGCACGGTGGCGTCGGTTCGGCGGTCTCGACGTCGTTGCGGCGCGCAGAAATCGACGTGCCGTGCCGCGATGCCGCGCTGCCGCAGGAATTCTTCGCCCATGCCTCCCGCGGTGAGGTGCTCGCGGACGTCGGCCTGACCGAGCAGAACCTGGCCCGGCAGATCACCGGCTGGGTCGCCGCGCTCGGCACCCGGGTGGCGGAGAAGGAAGTCAGCCAGCAGTTCGACTGACCTGCACGCACTATCCGCTGGGCGCCGACTCCAGCGCCGCCGTCAACACCGGGGCGGTCAACTCACGTTGCCAGCGCCGCGCCGGCGTCGTCGCCAGGAACGCCTCCACCGCGGAGCGTGTGTCGCCGGTGTCCGGGGGAACCCAGTCCCAGCACAGTCTCCGCACGATGTCCGGCGCCAGCAGATTCTCGGGCGGCACCGAAACCTGTTGCGCCAGTTCGCTGATCGCTGACCGAGCCGCCTCCAGGCGGGCGGCAGCCTCGGGTTTGCGCCTGGCCCAGCGAGACGCGGGCGGGGGACCGCTGGACGGTTCCTGCGCCGACGGAGGCTCCGCGGTCCGTGCCCGCGCCAGTGCGTCCAGCCACACGCCTGCGGTGCGGCGCTGCCGAGCGCCACCGAAAATCGGGAGCGCCGTGAGCTTCTCGACCGTGTCGGGGTCGGCGGTGGCCGCGTTGACGATCGCGCTGTCGGGCAGGATGCGGCCCGGTGCGATGTCGCGGCGGCGGGCGATCTGGTCGCGGGTCAGCCAGAGCTCCCGCACCGCGGCCAGAGCCCGCGGGTCGCGGACCTTGTGGATCCCCGAGGTTCGCCGCCAGCGGTCCCGACGGGTCGGGGTGCTCTCGACCGTGCGCAGATACTCGAATTCCTCTCGGGCCCAACCGTCTTTGCCCTCGGCGACCAGACGTTCGTCGATCGCGTCGCGCAGTTCGATCAACACCTCGACATCGAGAGCCGCGTAGTTCAGCCAGTCGTCGGGCAGTGGCCGCTTCGACCAGTCCGCGGCGCCGTGGCCCTTGGTCAGCGCGAGACCGAGCAGCTGCTGCACCATCGACGCGAGGTTCACCCGGTCGAGGTTGGCCAGCCGCCCGGCGAGTTCGGTGTCGTAGAGCGACGGCGGACGCATGCCGATCTCGGCCAGGCAGGGCAGGTCCTGATCGGCGGCGTGCAGAATCCACTCGTCCTCGGAGAGCACCCGCGCCACCGGGGCGAGCACCTCGACGGAGTCCCCGCCGTGGCTGACCGGATCGATCAGCACGGTGCCGGCGCCTGCCCGTCGAATCTGCACCAGGTAGGCGCGGTTGGAGTACCGGAACCCCGAGGCACGTTCGGCGTCGACGGCGAACGCACCCGACCCGGACGCGAGAAGGTCTGCGGCGCGCGCGATTTCGCTGCGGCTCGCCGACACGTTCGGGACGCCGTCTCGGGGCGCGAGCAGGGGCGTCGCGTTCTCGGTGTCGTCAGACTGTTCGGCGTCCGGCGGGGCGCCGCCGGTGTCGGGTTCGGCCATCGGATCAGGCGCGGCTGCGCGAACCCAGGTCGGTCACCCCGGCAGGTGGCAGGCCGGCCGCGTGTTCGAGCACCTCGCAGAACGCCTCGACGTGCGGGCCCAGGTCCAGCGTGGTGGCGGTCCAGGAGGCGCGCAGCTCCAGCTGATGCGCGCGTGGCGGACCGGAGATGTCGCCGTAGCGCACCGATGTGGTGGCGGTGACGGTGCCGCCGAGCGCGGTGTGCTCCTCGGCTCGCTCGGCGAGCGCGTCGACCAACCAGCTCCAGGCCACTTCGGGCAGCAGCGGATCGACGGCCTCGGTCGAATCCAGGTCGGCCTGGATGTAGGCGACCAGCCGCATGGTGCCGTCCCATGCGTCGGCGCCCTCGGGATCGTGCAGCAGGATCAGCCGCCCGAACGCGTCACCGTCGGAGCGCTCCGGGATGACCGCGGTCTCGGCGTGCTTGACCTCGGCGCCCAGCGCGTAGCTGAACGGCGCGAGACGCTGCGGCGGCCGGATCGGGCCCAGCTCGATCTCCGGCCGCACGGTGGTGGCGTTCATCGCCGCCACCGCTTCACGGAATTGAGCCGGTTCGGCGGAGGTCACGCCGATCGACGCTAGTCCATTTTCACAGGTCTGTGCTCATGGCGCGCCGATTCGGTACGCACCGGGCATGGCAGCATGGGCAGCGATGAACACGCGCCGCGAGCTGCCCGAATCGCCCTACCTGGCTGCCGTTGCCGGCCGCAAACCCCATCGCACGCCGGTGTGGATGATGCGGCAGGCCGGTCGGTCTCTGCCCGAGTACCGGGCGTTGCGGGCCAAGACCACGATGATGCAGGCGTGCTTCGACGCCGACCTGATCACCGAGATCACCCTGCAACCGGTGCGCCGCCACGACGTCGACGCCGCGATCCTGTTCTCCGACATCGTGGTCCCGCTGCGCGCGGCGGGTGTGGCGCTCGACATCGTCCCCGACGTGGGGCCGGTCATCGACCATCCGATTCGCACCCGAGCCGATGTCGCGACGATCACCGCGCTGGATGCCGATCAGGTGGCGCCGGTGGCGGCGGCGGTGAGTGGGCTGACTCGTGAGCTGGGGGAGGTGCCACTGATCGGGTTCGCGGGCGCGCCGTTCACGCTGGCGTCCTATCTGGTGGAGGGTGGTCCGAGCCGCAACCACGAGCACACCAAGGCGATGATGCTCGGCGAGACCGACACCTGGCATGCGCTGATGGACGCTCTCACCGATGTCACGATCGCGTTCCTGCGCACCCAGATCGAGGCGGGCGTGGACGCGATCCAGGTCTTCGATTCGTGGGCGGGCACCCTGTCGCTGGTCGACTATCGCACCTACGTGCTGCCTCACAGTGCTCGCGTGTTCACCGCGCTGGCCGGGTACGGGGTGCCGATGACGCACTTCGGAGTCGGCACCGCGGAGCTGCTCGGCGCCATGTCCGACGCGGTCACCGGGCACGGGGTGCCCGCGGTCGTCGGGGTGGACTGGCGGACCTCGCTGACCGACGCGGCCGCGCGGGTGCAGCGTGGAGTCGCCCTGCAGGGCAACCTCGACCCGGTGGTGCTGTTGGCCGGCCGTCCGGTGGTCGAGCGGGCGGTGCGAGCCGTCGTCGACGACGGCCGGCGCGCAGTCGACGCCGGCGCCGCCGGACATGTCTTCAACCTCGGTCACGGGGTGCTGCCTGCCACCGATCCCGACGTCATCACCGAGGCGGCGGCGCTGGTGCATCAGCTGTGACCGCGTATTGCATTGTCGGCGGCGGTATTTCGGGGCTGGTCGCCGCGTACCGGCTGCGGATCGCTGCCGGTCCCGACGCGTCGATCACGGTGCTGGACCCGGCGGACCGGCTCGGTGGTGTGCTGCGTACCGAGCGCATCGGCGGCCAGCCGGTCGACGTCGGCGCCGAAGCGTTCGTCACGCGCCGGCCTGAGGTGCCCGCGCTGCTGGGGGAGCTGGGGCTGTCCGGCAAGCAGCTCACCACCACGGGCACCCGTCCCCTGATCTACAGCGACGGGCGGCTCCACCCGCTGCCGCAGCAGACCGTCAACGGCATTCCGACGCGGCCCGCGTCGCTGACCGGGCTGGTCGACGACGCCACGATCCGCTGGATGCTCGACGAGCCGCGCCGTCCACTGTCGTGGACCCCCGGTGCGGACCCCACGGTCGCCGAGCTCGTCGGTGATCGCTTCGGCGAGCAGGTGGTCGTCCGGTCGATCGACCCGCTGCTGGCCGGGGTGTACGCGGGCTCGGCGGCGACGATCGGGTTGCGCGCGGCCGCCCCCACCGTCGCGACCGCACTCGACCGGGGTGCACGCAGCCTCACCGAGGCCGTCACGACGGCGCTGCCGCCGCCCCAATCGGGGTCGGTGTTCGGCGCCATCGACGGCGGCTACACGGTGCTGATCGACGAGCTGGTGCGTCGGTCGCGGCTCACCTGGGCCCAGGTTTCGGTGCGCAGCGTCCGTCCCGCGGCCCACGGCTGGGATGTGCTCGACGACGAGGGTGCGCGCTGGCCGGCCGATGCGGTCGTGCTCGCGGTGCCCGCGCCGCGGTTGGCGGGTCTGCTCGGCGATCTCGCACCGCGCACGTGCGCGGCCGTCCGGCGCATCGCGGTGGCGTCGGCGGCGGTGGTCGCGCTGGCGCTGCCCGGAGGTACTCCGTTGCCGGAGCAGTCGGGGGTGCTGGTCGCCGGGCGTGGCCGGGTCCACGCGAAGGCGGTCACGCTGTCGTCGCGCAAGTGGGGGCGGCGCGGCGGCACCGAACTGGTCCGGCTCTCGTTCGGCCGGATGGGTGACGACGTGGCCCGGCGCGCGGGCGATGACGAACTGCTCACGTGGGCCGAGCAGGATCTGGCGACGCTGTTCGGCGTCTCGGTGCCACCGGAGGACAGCCGGGTGGTGCGGTGGCTGGACGCATTGCCGCAGTACGGTCCGCGGCACGCCGATCTCGTCGCCGAGCTGCGGGCCGGACTGCCACCCGGACTCGCGGTGGCCGGTGCCTATCTCGACGGCATCGGGGTGCCGGCGTGCGTGGCGGCCGCCACCAGGGCGGTGGCGGCCATCGTGATGCGACAGGGCCACGTGGCACGATAGAACGATGGCCAAGCTCGACTTCGACGCGATCAACTCCACCATCCGCTACCTGATGTTTTCCGTCTACGCCGTCAGGCCCGGGGTGTTGGCCGACGGCGACGAGGCGCGCGCGGCGGTCGTCGACGAGACCGAGGCGTTTCTCAAGCAGCAGGAGGACAACGGTGTCGTGGTGCGGGGCATCTATGACGTCGCCGGAATGCGGGCCGACGCCGATTTCATGATGTGGACGCACGCGGAAACCGTCGAAGCGCTGCAGGCCACCTACGCGGACTTCCGGCGCACCACGACACTGGGTCGCGCGTCGACGCCGGTGTGGAGCAATGTCGCGCTGCACCGGCCCGCCGAGTTCAACAAGAGTCATGTCCCGGCCTTTCTCGCGGGGGAGGAACCGGGGGCCTACATCTGTGTCTACCCGTTCGTCCGGTCACTGGAGTGGTACCTGTTGCCCGACGACGAACGCCGGCGGATGCTCGCCGAACACGGGATGGCCGCGCGGGGCTACAAGGACGTGCGCGCCAACACGGTGCCCGCCTTCGCGCTCGGCGACTACGAGTGGCTGCTGGCCTTCGAAGCACCCGAGCTGCACCGCATCGTCGACCTGATGCGGGACCTGCGCGCCACCGATGCCCGTCGCCACGTCCGCGAGGAGACGCCCTTCTACACCGGACCGCGGGTGTCGGTCGAGCGACTCGTCAACGCGTTGCCATAAGTTTTTGCTGACAACAATTGTTTGTGCGCGTTTTTCCCGGCACTGCAAATTATTGACAGTGCCGTAGATCGACGTCATAGGGCCTTCGGACCCTTGTGAACCCGAAAATAGTCGCCCTGGCAAATGACGTCTTACTCGTGGCAATCGGTTTTGCCAAAGCCTCATGATTGCTAATATCCCCTCATGCCGAGAACCTGGGGGGTGGCGGCGGCCGCTCTCATCGCCGGCGCCGGGTACGGCGCCTGGTTGTGGTTCGGCTGGGGCGGCCCGGCGCTGACCCGCGTCGTCGACGATGTCGGCTTGGCCGTCTTCGCGTTGGTTGCGGCCTGCTGTGTCGCGTGGGCGGCACTGTCTTTGCGCGGCCCCGACCGCGTGGCTTGGGTGTTCATGGCGGCCGGCCTGGTCGGCTGGACCGCGGGTGAGGTGATCTGGTCCTACTACGACCTCGTCGTCGGTGACGCACCCTCGCCGTCCTGGGCGGACGCAGGCTATGTGTTGTTCCTGGTCGGCGCGGGGATGTGTCTGATCGTCCAGCTCACCGCGGCACCGCCCACGACGCAACTGCGGGTGGTGATCGACGGGCTCATCGTCGCGGCGGCCATCTTCGCCGCCGTGTGGGTGATCTGGTTGCGGACGGTCTATGTCGCGCGGCACTCCGATGTCCTCTCGGTGGCCGTGAACCTGGTCTACCCGGTGACCGACATCGCGTTGGTGACCGTCGCGGGACTGATGGTGCTGCGCGCGCCCGGGGCGCGGCGTGACCAGTTGAGCTTGCTGTTCGCCGGGCTGGTCGGCGTCGGTGTCTCGGACGTGGCGTTCGCCTACATCTCGGCGACCGACAGTTACCGCGGCAATCGAACGCTGGCGGTCGGCTGGGCGATGGGTTTCCTGCTGATCGCCGCCGCGGCGGTGCAGGCCAAGAGAGTCGGCGCCCAGGGTGCGGGGGCGCAGTCCCCGGCGGTGTCCGGCTGGCTGCCGTACGTGCCTGTGCTGCTGTCTGCGGTGCTGTGCACTCCGGTCCTCGTCGACGGAATGGGGCCGGTGTTCGTCGCGGTGGCCGTCATCGTCTTCGCGGTGACCGTTCGACAGGTCGTGCTGATCGGGGAGAACCGCCGGCTGCGTGCCGATATCGCCGCGAGCAGGGCCGACGCCGGCACACCGCCGATCTTGACCGAACTGGAGCACGCCGTCGAGCACGGCGATCTGCGGCTGGTCTACCAGCCGCAGTACGACCTCTTCACCGAGGACATCATCGGCGTCGAGGCGCTGGTCCGCTGGCCGCATCCGCGTCGGGGGCTGCTCAACCCCGACCAGTTCCTGCCGCTGGTCAATCAGCGCACGCTGATGACCAAGCTGACCACCGCGGTGGTCGATCTGGCACTCGCCGATGCCGCCGTGTGGCACGCGAGTGGCTTCCCGATTCCCGTCGCGGTGAACGTGTTCGCGCCCACCGTTAGTGACCCTGCGCTCAGCATCGGTATCGACGACGCGCTGCGGCGGCACGGGCTTGCGCCGAAGGCGCTGACCGTGGAGATCACCGAGGACAGGTTGCTCGCCGACATGCCGGGCACGCGGTCGGCGCTCGATCACCTCCGGGTCAGTGGCATCCAGGTGGCGCTCGACGATTTCGGCAGCGGTTACTCCGCGCTGTGGTATCTGCGCGATTTCCCCGTGGACCAGGTGAAGCTGGATCGGGAGTTCATCGCGCCGATCCTGACGCACGGGCCGTCGGCCACCATCGTGCGCGCGGTGATCGAGATGACCCACGCGCTGGGGCTCACCCCGGTGGCAGAAGGGGTGGAGAGCGCTCAGACCGCCGCCCGGCTGCGGGAGTACGGCTGCCGGGTGGCGCAGGGCTTCTACTTCAGCAGGCCGGTGCCGGGAGCGGAGGTGCTGGCCCTACTGGAGGCGCAGCGCCGCGAACGCGTGCTGGCGCCGGGCCATCACTGACCTGCCGGCACCAGCCGCAGGGAGATCGAGTTGATGCAGTACCGCTGATCGGTCGGCGTGGGGTAGCCCTCGCCCTCGAACACGTGGCCGAGGTGGCTGTGGCAATTCGCGCACAGCACCTCGACCCGGTGCATACCCAGCGAGTCGTCGGACTTCAGGATCACCGCGTCGGAATCCGCCGGGTCGAAGAAAGACGGCCAGCCGCAGTGGGATTCGAACTTCTCGGTGCTGCGGAACAGTTCGGCCCCGCAGGCGCGGCATTCGTAGACGCCCTCGGTCGTGGTGTCGGTGTACTCGCCGGTGAACGGACGCTCGGTGCCGGCGCGGCGCAGCACGGCGAACTCCTGGGGGCTCAGCCGCTCGCGCCACTGGTCGTCGGTCAGCTGCAGCTTGGGACCTGTCATGTCGCCAGGTTACTCGGCAGCAGCGGTGCCGGGCCGGGTGCTGTGAGTCAGCCAGGGCGGGTCGATGCCGTCGGAAAGCCTGCCCTCGCGCCGGGCGTCGAGGTAGCGGAACAGCAGCACGCAGAACACCACGATCACCATCAGGGACCAGCCGTAGGTGATCTTGAGGTACTCGAGTGCCCGGCCGGTCTGCGGCAGCTGCCACAGGAGCCAGCGATCCATGGTGAGGAAGCCGTAGGTGGCCAGCCACGCGACCCAGTTGCGCAGTACCGAATTCGGTAGCACGACCGTCATCAGGAACGGGAACAGCGCAATCGAGTAGTAGCCCTGGCCGAGCGAGAGCACCAGCCACGAGGTGACCAGCAGGACGCCTGATGACGTCAGCATCCAGAAGAATTGGTCGCGGGTGCGGTAGTACCGGTAGAGCAGCCACAGTGCCGCGGCGCCGAGAGCGGCGAACACGATGCGCAACGCGAGGATCAGCCACGTGGGCAGGCCGAAGTAGAGACCATTCCCCAGAATCGAGCTGTTGAAGTAGTCGCGGGTGGAGAAGATGTAGGGCACGGTGCGGGTGACGAAGCTCATCGGATCCGAAATGAGCGGCCAGGCCGCGAGATTGAACGCGACGGGTACGAGGATCGCGGTGACCAGCACGCGCCACTGGCGGTTGAGCAGCGGCAGCAGCAGCAGTGGCGCCAGCAGTGGCTTGACCACCAGCGTCAGCCCGATGCTGACCCCGGCCCACCATTGATGGTTTCGGTTGCCGTCCAGCAGCCAGCGGAAGAACAGCACCTCGAGCAGCAGCATGACGCCGTTGATGTTCCCGAACACCAAGGTGTTGGTGACCGATTCGGTGAAGAACATCGCCAACAGCAGGGCAGGTGCGGCCACCGAGCTCAGCGTGTATCCGAACAGCCGCAGCAGGAAGTAGCCGGCCAGGATGATCGCGACGGTGTTGAAGAAGATGAACCAGTTGCGCGACGCCACTTCGGGCAGATAGCCGAACGGCGCCATGATGAGCGTGCCGCCCGGCGGATACAGGTAGTGCGGATCGACGTAGTCGAAATGCTCGTTGTAGATGTCCCAGCCGAACTTGAAGTTGATGACCGCGCGGTAGACGGGCGCGAAGTCGTCGGTGATGTAGCGGTTGAACACCAGCACGTAGCTGCGGTGGATGACCGACAGGATCGCCAGGGGCCACAGAACGGAGCGCAGAACCGCGGCGGTGGTGGGCGGGGACGTGCGGGGCCTGAACGCATTCACAACAAGATCACGCACGTCAGGCACCGTACCGCAGCGGCGGGACCCCCAGCCGTCAGGCCGGGCAGTACGTGTCCGTGGGCGGCAGGGCCCCGGTCTCGAGGTAGCCGAGCACCGGCGGCAGCGCGCACGCGGAGTAGATCGTCGCGCCGTGGCCGATGCCCTGCCACATCACCCGCTTGTTCGTCGACCCGGCGTTGATCGCGGTCGCCGCGACGGCCGCCACGCCTTCGTTGCCGACGATCGGATCGTTCTGCACGCCGAGCAGCAGTGTCGGCGTGGTCAGGCCCTGGGGTTCCTTGGGCGCGGTGCCGCTCGGCCAGTTCAGGCACTTCACCATGTCCAGGGCTCCGACGCTGCCGAACTGCGGATAGCGTTTGCCCCACTCGACGACGAGCTCCCGCACCCGGTCGGGGGTGGGCCGGTTCAGCGCGTCGCTGCAGGAGTTGACGAACTGTCCGTCGGTCTGGCGCAGGGTCTCGGCCGTGTTGATCAGGTTGTTGATCCGGTTGGTGTCACCGCCGTTGGCGTCGGCGATCGCCTGGGCGAGCTCGCGGCCGGCGTCGGCCCGGTTGCCTTGCGGGAATGCCAGCGCTGTCGAGATCGCATCGGCGACAGCGGCGACGGACGCCCCACCGGGCCCGTTACCGGCGCGTGCCGCGGTCAGCAGCGTGTCGACGGCACCCTTCGGGTCGGTTAGGGGGCAGTTGGCTGCCGCGCACTGGGCGGCCCACGCGTCGAGTGCGGCCTGCTCGCCCTTGACCCGCTGCTCGGTCGCGGCTTCGGCCGAGATCTCCAGCGGCAGTGGCGAGTCGAGCACCAGGCGGGCGACCTTGTTGGGGTGCGAACCTGCGTAGGCGAGTGCGACCTGCGCACCGTTGCCGACGCCGAGCAGCGCGAGCGCAGGCACGTCCCAGGTGGTGCGCAGACGTTCGAGGTCCTCGGCGGCGTGGGCGTTGTCGTAGGCCGAGTCGCCGGGGGCGATGGTGTCGGTACAACTCGTGGTCGCGGTCTGCGTGATGGCGCCGAGGTTGGCCACCGGATCGTCGCCCGATTGGAACTGGGCCTGCTCGAACATCTCCTGGCGGTCGAACACATCCCGGCAGTCCAGTGCGCCCGACATGCCGATGCCGCGCCGATCCACGGCGACGATCGGATGTTTTGCCAACACGTCGGTGCCCCCGCCGGCGAGCCACGCCGGCAGCTGCACCGACGACGGCAGGTCCGAGCCCGTCGTCATCACGAGCGGACCCGCGTCGGCCGGGGTCTGCGCGGAGCGGGCGCGCACGACGCCGATGCTGACCGATCCGGTCGCCCCGGCGATCGGGTCGAGGTCGGCGTCGTAGCTCGCGCAGTCCAGCGTCACACCGTCCGGCGGTGTGATGGCGGCGGCGCCGAACACCCGCGATGTGCAGTCGCGCCACGACAGATCGTTCTTCGGCGCCTCGATGGCCGGCGGCCCCGACGGTTTCTCGCTGGTCGTCACGGCGCCCTGCGGGCGTGCGCCGGAGTCGGTGGCGTAGCGCGGGTTGGCGGCCAGACCGGGGGAGCACGCTGTCAGCAACGACACCGTCACCGCAAGGACTGCCGGCACCGATCGACGCATGCCGACCACAGTACTGATGTGTTTCACGGGTTCTCGGTGACGCGGGTGTAGCGCAGGAACAGGTAACCGTCGTCGTCGCGCAGCACCTGCTGTAGGTGCAGCCGGGTGCGGTCGTCGGCGTCGCCGGTGACGATGCGACCGGCCGCGCCGCCGACGAGCACGGGTGCGACGGTCAGGCACAGTTCGTCGAGCAGGCCGTCGGCGATCAGCCTGCCGAGGATGCCGGGCCCGCCTTCGGCGAGGATGCGGCCCAGGCCGCGCTCGGCCAGCACGTCCACGGCCCGCCCCAGGTCCAGCGACTCGGGGTCGGTTCCGGACACGTCGACGACCTCGGCGAGATCTCCGAGCGTGCGCCGCGTCTCGGGAGCGGCGGCTGCGCTGGTGAAGACGATCGGTGGCACCTCGGTCCGCTGGAACACCGCTGCGTCGGGGTCGACGGAGCCGGACCGGGTGAGCAGGGCGATCGGGGGCACGGCGGCCTGTCCGCGGGCTTCGCGGGCCGCGCGCTGCTCTGCGGTGGGCGCCGCCCCGGAGTAGTCCTCGGCGCGGACCGTCGCTGCGCCGACGAGGACGACGTCGGCCAGTTCGCGCAGCACCGAGAACAGGGCCTTGTCGCCCTCGCCGCCCAGACCGCCGGACGTCCCGTCGCTGGTCGCTCCGCCGTCGGTCGAGGCGATCATGTTGGCCCGCACCCAACGCTCACCGGGGTAGGCATACCGGTCGATCACCGCGGCGCGGTCGAGCCTGTCGACGGAGCCGAGCACTGTGAACTGCGTCCCGTCCGCGTGATCGCTCATACGCAGAATCACAGCACGCCGATAGGGTGCCTGCATGCACGGGTCCAGCATCACCTCCGGTGAGGTCGCGCACCTCACCGATCGGCATCCCAGCGTCACCCCGGAGAGGTTGGTCGCTCAGCTGGTCCCGCCGCCGACGTTCGCCGACGTCAGCTTCGACACCTATCGGCCTGATCCCGCAGAGCCCTCGCAGGCCGCCGCGGTGCAGGAGTGCCGCCGGTTCTGCGAGCAGGCGGTGCAGCGCCGCGCCGGGAAGAAGAAGCTGTTCGGCAAGCGGGAGGTGTTGCCGGGTGTCGGCGTGTACCTCGACGGCGGTTTCGGTGTCGGCAAGACGCACCTGCTGGCGTCGTCGTACTACGCGGTGGAGGGGCAGAAGGCGTTCGCGACGTTCGGCGAGTTGACCCAGCTGGCAGGTGTTTTCGGCTTCGTCGAGTGCATCGACCTGCTCGCCGACTACACGGTGCTCTGCATCGACGAGTTCGAGCTCGACGATCCGGGCAACACGACGCTGATCTCCCGGCTGCTCTCCGCGCTCGTCGAGAAGGGGGTGTCGGTCGCGGCGACGTCGAACACGCTGCCCGAGCAGCTCGGCGAGGGCCGGTTCGCGGCGCAGGACTTCCTGCGTGAGATCAACACGCTCGCAGCGATGTTCACGACCGTGCGCATCGAGGGCCCCGATTACCGGCATCGCGATCTGCCGCCCGCTCCCGAGCCCCCCAGTGACGCCGAGGTGACCGAGCGTGCCGCGCAGGTACCGGGTGCGACGCTCGACGACTTCGACGGGCTGTGCGCGCACCTGGCGACGATGCATCCCTCGCGCTACCTGACTCTGATCGAGGGCGTCACCGAGGTGTTCCTGACCGGCGTGCACCCGCTCGACGACCAGAACGTCGCCCTGCGCCTGGTGTCGCTGACCGACCGCCTCTACGACGCCGGCATCCCGGTGGTGGCATCGGGGGCCAAACTGGACACGGTGTTCAGCGAGGAGATGCTGGCCGGCGGGTTCCGCAAGAAGTATCTGCGGGCGACGTCGCGGCTGCTCGCCTTGACCGCCGCCGGTCAGACGGGACGCACCATCACGTAGTCCTGTTCGAGGTGTTCGCCGACCAGGAACGATTTGGTGCCGGTGACCTCGAAGCCGTGCTTACGGTAAAAGCGTTGGGCGCGAACGTTTTTCTGATTCACACCGAGCCACACCGACGCCGCGGCCACCGCACTGGCGTGCTGCAGCGCCGCCGACATCAGAGCGGCGGACGCGCCCGCCCCGTGCGCCTCGGGCAGCACGTACATTTTCGACAGTTCCACGGTCGGGCGGGCAGTCACCGCAGCGGCCACGTCGGGATCGCCTGGCGCGCCGCCGATCAGCATGGCGTACCCGACGATCCGGTCGCCGTCGGTGGCCGTCAGCACGGTGCGGTCGGGATCGCGCAGATAGTCGGCGAAGCGGTCGCGCGTGAGGTTCTCGGCGATGAACGCGGCGACGTCATCGGCTGTGCACGACGGGGGACAGGCCAGCGGGAAGGTGTGCGCCGCCACGTCGGCGAGTTCGTCGATGCGGGCGGGGTCGGCCGGCGTGACCTGCAGACTCAGGTGACGTTCCACTGGGCCAGGCGGACGCCGGTGATCCGGTCGATCAACACGACGTTGGAGACCAGGTCGCGGTAGCAGTCCCACCACACGCCGCCAGTGAACGTGCGGCCGACCTGGGCGTTCTGCATGCCGTATTGCAACGCGTCGGGGGCGTCGCTGTTGCGGGGTTCGTACGCGTCGCCCGTCGGGGTCACGCCGCGGAACCCGTAGGTGATGCCCATCGCGTACGGGGTGGGCAGCTGCACCGGAGTGATCGTGACGTCGGCCCGGTACACCTGATAGCGCGGGGCGCGCGGGGGATAACCGAAACCGGGCGGCACCGGGGAGGGATTGATGGCCACGACCGCGACATCGGCGACGAGGCCCTTGAATTCGACGCGCAGCGTCTCACCGAGACGCCCGATCGGGATGACGGCGGCGCCGGCGGAAGGGGCGAGGACGCCTCCCGCCCAGGCCATGGTGGCGGCGAGCACGATGACGAGCCAGCGTCGCATGTCCGGTCCCCTCGTAGGCGTCCTGGCATGATCGCACACCCGCAGAGGGCGCCGGCGGCATACGCCACTCACGGCTGGGTGAAGGTTTCCAGGGCCGCCCGCAGGTCGCGTTCGAACCGCTCGATGTCGATGCCGAGGCGGTGCAGCACGCCGTCATCGCCCTCCTCGTCGTAGAGCGCGAGAAGAATGTGTTCGGTGCCGATGTAGTTGTGGCCGAGCCGCAGTGCCTGGCGGAACGTGAGTTCGAGAGCCTTCCTGGCGCGGCGGTCGAACGGGATCAGCGCAGGCACGGTGTCGACGGCTGCGGGCAGGGTGACCGCCGCGCGCACGGCTTCGGCGTCGACTCCCTGATCGGCGAGCAGACGGGATGCGATCCCTGTGGGGTCGGCGGTGAGGCCGAGGATGAGGTGTGCCGGGCTGATCTCGGCGTTGCGCGCGGCGTGGGCGCTGTTCTGGGCTTCGACGACGACGGCGCGGGCGCGGGGGGTGAACCGCTGGAAGCCGGCGTCGGGGTCCATGGCTGCGGCGTCCGTTGGGGTCTTGGGGACGAAGCGCTTCTGGGCGGCCTGTTTGGTGACGCCCATGCATTTGCCGATCTCGGTCCAGGACGCACCTGAGCGGCGGGCCTGGTCGACGAAGTGGCCGATCAGGTGGTCGGCGACCTCGCCGAGCGCCTCGGCGGCCAGCACCGCGTCGGTCAGCTGATCGAGTGGTCGATCGTGGACGCGGGTGATCGCGCCGATGAGGTCGTCGAGGCGGACGGGGTGGCGGATCTGCGCGTCGGATGGGTGGGACATGCGTCAACCGTAGGTTGACGAACGCGCCGTCGTCAACCCTGGGTTGACCGCGGGTACCCGCGTCGGACCGTGCGGTCGAGGATGCCCAGCGTCCCGCGCAATGCCAGTTCCGAGACGACCGGGAAGATGCCGGCCTCCCGCCACTGCTGGTCGACCGCCGACCAGTCGTAGAACGACGTGACCAGCGTGCCGTCGGCGGCTGGCTCCAGCCGGTATCCGTAGACGTGGCCGATCTGGGGACGGATCTGACCGAGGATGGTCCAGGCGATCAGGGCGTCCTGCTCGAAGTCGGTGATCTCGACGGTGACGTCGTAGCGACCCATGGGGAAATCGTTGAGCGCCTCCCGGTCCATGTGCACCACGAAGCTGTCGCCGGCGGCGCGCACGGGTTCGCCGTCGGCGTCCTGCAGCATCCCGGTGGCGTCGATGGCGACGTGGCCCTGGGGGTCGCACAGAACGGCGAAAATAGCGGCGGGAGCTGCGGCGATGGTGCGTGACACTTCGATGCGATCCGTCATGGACCGATCGTGTCACGAGTGGCGTGAATCACGGAAAAGTTTCGTTTGAACGGAAGTCCGGGAAGTCAGTGATGACTATGCGCCCTGACGAGAAGATCAAGACACAGCACCCCAGAATGCTGCGCCGTGCGCTGGACTTCATCCACGACAACGCGCAGTACGACATCACGATCCGCGACATCTCCGCGGCCGCCGACGTCACCCCGCGCGCGATCCAATACGCGTTTCGTGAGCATGTGGGCACCACGCCGCTGGAATACCTGCGCCGCGTTCGGCTGGAGCGGGCCCATCGTGAACTGAAATCGGCGGATCCGACACGGGACACGGTGACGTCCATCGCCGGGCGCTGCGGATTCACCCATCCCGGCCGATTCAGCAGTGCGTACAAGCAGATTTTCGGGACCGAGCCGAGCCGGACGCTCCGCAGCTCGTGAACTGGCTCAGGCGATGGGTGTGAAGCCCTCGCGGTTGTAGACGCCGGCCTGCCAGCCCTGTTGCCCCATGCACACCAGCGGCCGACCGTCGGGAGCTTGCGCGGCCGATTGCGGGTTCGGGCACGGTGAGCCGATGTCCTGGACGCCCTTGAGGTCGTAGGTGATCTGCCAGAAGCCGGTGTACACGGGCGGCCACTGATTCGGAATCCATCGGCACTGCAGTGCCTCGCCGCCGGGGCCGCGACCGAAGGTGAATCGCTCCATGTTGGTGCACGGCGCGGTGAGGTGGGCGTCGTACAGCATTCCGGGCACGTCGTTGGCGTAGTGGCCCGGTTCGTCGAAGTAGATGGGGCCCGGATCTGCTATGGCCACAGGTGCCGCGCCCAATGCGGCGAGGCCGATCAGGATCGACGCGGCCGTCTCGCGAATCATGTCCCACCCTCTGGTCGCCGGTTCGGTGCTGGAGCCGTCACCCTATCGGGTTGCGCCGCGGCGACGCGGGGTTTCGCGTGGTACCGACACACGATCTCGGCCCGCCACCTGAGGGGGGTTGGTGGCGGGCCGAGCGTTTCGGGGGATGTTCTCTCGATCGTGCTGTCACTGACGGTAGAGGCCCAATCTGAGAGGGGGCTAATAGCTGGATAGATCTTCGCTACAAAAACGGTAACGAACAGGGTGTCAGTCAGGAATTGAGGCGGCCAAGTTCCGCCTTGGCATTGCGCTCGACGAAGAGCGGAACGAAGTCGCGGATGGGGCGACCCGTGAACCGGGCGTGCTGCTCGTAGACCACCGCGGCCACGCGGTCGGGAGCCACGGAGGTGTGGGCATCGGCCAGGCGTCGGGCCACCTGGTCGATGATCTGCTGTTCACTCAACTCGATCACCGCGCCAGCTTCGTACAGCGGATAGCGGGCGGTCAATCGGCCGGCAGGCGGACTCGTGGGCGTGCAGGCACAACGGGGTTGCGGTGTGGTGAACGTCAAACGGCTACTTGGTTTTCAGCACCCACGAGGGCGCCCAGTGCGTCACGGTCTGCTTGTCTCCGCCGAAGCTGACGGCGTAGGTGACCAACCCCCACCACCCGCCTTGCTCGCCGAGGCCCCAGCAGGACAGCCGGCCCTCGACGATCGTGTCCATCTGCAGCCCGTGCGGGTGGTAGCGCCCGGCGCTGTGCGGCTCGCGGGGGAACATCGCGACGAGGTCTATCAAGACGGCAATCGGCGGGTGCACCCTGCGGAACACCGTCCGCAGGGGCTGCCCGCCGTGGCCGATCTGTTGCAGACCCACTGTTCGATCATATGTTCGATCACCGGGTCTGCAGAAGGGGTGTTATCCCTCGACGACCGCCTTCGTCATGCCCGGCGTGAAGTTCGGGCCGCACGGCATCTTGATGCCGTTCTTGGAGCACAGCGCTACACCGCCCTGGACGCCGTCGTAGCTGCCCGGCTTGGGGTAGGTGCCCGTCTGATCGACGCCGTTGGAGGAGGCCTGGGAGATGGCGGCTCCGCCCAGCGAGGCGGCGAGCATGGCTGCTCCGGTGAGCAGACCGGCGGTCGCGGCGATGAGTCGGTTCGGCATGGATATCTCCTGGTCGATGGTGTCAGCCGGGTTCGGTCCCAGCAGGTGTGCCGTCGATGATGTGGGGGCAACATGCGAAAAACCACCCGGATTACCTGCCGATCCACTGATCGCCGAAATGGGCTTTGGGAAGTTCACAGCGGGGTGTCAGAAATCGCTGGCATGGGCCGCGGACGTGCGCGGCAGCAACGAAGCGCCGTTCGTGCGCGGTGCGCAGGTAATGCGTGGGTGACGAAAGATTCGACGGAACGGTCGAGATTCACTCGGGCGCGCCGCGATGTGAACAGGTGTCAAACGTGGTGCGCGATACTGGGATTGAACCAGTGACCTCTTCCGTGTCAGGGAAGCGCTCTCCCGCTGAGCTAATCGCGCCGGGAACATCTCGGAGGTGGAGACGGGAATCGAACCCGTGTGCACGGCTTTGCAGGCCGTTGCCTCACCACTCGGCCACTCCACCGCTGGGCTTTGATGCCAGTGCACCTTCGAGCGGATGACGGGATTCGAACCCGCGACCCTCACCTTGGCAAGGTGATGCGCTACCAACTGCGCTACATCCGCGCGCCACGGTCGAGTTCGTCGCCCGTTGCGATGCACGACGATAGTCCACGCAGTTGGGCGTACACAAATCCCCTCCCGTTCCAGGTGCGTCATCCGTCAGAACAGCATGTATCCCTGACGCGAGAAGGTTATTCCGCTGCACCACGTCAACCCAGCGCGGAATTGGATCCGGCAGCAGGGGAGCGCGGCGGTGGCAGGCGCGACGTTAGGCGAGAACTGTCCTGTGGGGACGCTGTGAGGTCGCCACGTCGGCCGAGGAACAGCGGATTCTCGGGCGGTGCGGCGCCCGTGTTAGTCTTCTGCCTCGTCCGATACGTCGGATTCCCGGTCTCGTAGCTCAGTGGGAGAGCGTCCGCCTCACACGCGGAAGGTCGCTGGTTCGAACCCAGCCGGGACCACCACAACGAATTCGTCACTGCCGCGCGATGCCATCGGGTGACGCATCACTCGGAATGTCAAAGAGTTTGTGCCGCAGCAGGTCCTACTGCTCGCGCGCGCTGCCCTTCACCCACTCGGCCCACGGCAGCGTCCAGTCGCCGTTTTGATCCAGCCGCAGCGGTGGGCCGCCGGTGTTGCGCACCTCGACGACGTCGCCAGGCCGGGAGAACGAGTAGAACCACTGCGCGTTGTCACTGTTGAGGTTCAGGCAGCCGTGGCTGGTGTCGGTGTTGCCCTGCGCCCACACCGTCGAGTTCAGCTGATGGAGGTAGATCCCGTCGGAGCTGATCTTCGTCGCCCACGGGATCGTCTCGCGATATCCCAGCCGGCTGTTGACCGGCAGCCCGAACGTCGAGCTGTCCATGATCACCGGGTTGGCCTTGTCGATCACGGTGTAGACCCCCGGCGGCGTCCAGAACGACAGCGTGTTGCCACCGATTGTCTCCGTGCCGCCCATTCCCATCGACGTCGGCATCGTGCGCACCAGTTTGCCGTTGTCGTACACGCTCACCTGCTTGGTGGTGTCGTCGGCGATCGACACGTGCGCATCGCCGATCACGAAGCTCACCTTCTCGTCCTCGGCGCCGTAGAGATCGTCGCCGAGCTCGTCGCCGTAGATGCTCGCCTCGACGCTGACCTTGGTCCCGGGCGCGTAGTAGCGCTGCGGCCGCCAGTGCGCCGTCTGGTCGTCGACCCAGTACCAGCTGCCCTGCACCGGA
Organism: Mycolicibacterium sp. 018/SC-01/001; assembly: GCF_007096635.1. GTDB lineage: Bacteria > Actinomycetota > Actinomycetes > Mycobacteriales > Mycobacteriaceae > Mycobacterium. Next base: position 135,300 of record NZ_VKAA01000006.1, on the reverse strand, counting down.
GGATCGGTCCGCACGTGCAGCTGCCGCTCGGCGGCGGCCTTGTCCACCGTCTCGTCGAAGTGGGCCACGATCACCATGCCCACGCCGTAGGTGCCGCCGTCCTGGATCGGGGCGTAACCGACGGTGTTCAGGTACACCGCCGTCTGCTCGCTGGGCGCCACCGTGGTGAAGCTCGACGTCTGCCGGGTCGGCATGCCGCCGGGACCGTGTCCGGTGATCGTCATCGTGTAGGTGCGGCCGTAGCCCAGCTGCACCGTCGGCTTCCACGCCTTCGCGTCCGGGGTCAGCACTCCGGGAATGTCTTTGTCCGCGTCGTTGACCATCGTGACGCTCTCGAGCGTTCCGCTGACAGCCGCCACGAGCACGCGGGCGTCGGGTTTGACGTCGTCGGCCCCGGCGCCCGGGGTCACGATGAGGCGCGCCGGCTCGGTCGGCGACGGGGGAGCGGGCGGGGCGAACGCGGAGGTGCTGCCGGCGGCCAGAGCCTGACACCCGTGACTGCATCGCTGCGAGCTCGAGGAGACGATGCCGAACGCGGCAACCACCGCGAGCAGGGTGGCCAGGCAGGCGATGCGGGCACGACGATCAGACCTCAAGCGTTCTCCATGGTTATCGGCGGATGGCCAGGCGATCCAGCGTCGGATCGATGGCCCGATCTTACTGGGCCGTCGGCGCTTTGCGCGCAGTGCACCCCGATCGTTACCCCGTGTGGCGCGCTCTGTGATCTCCGGTGGCCGGGGTCCAAGTTTGGGCAGCGATCAGGGCGGGCACCTCTGCCTCGCGCGGTAGGCTGCGGCTCATCGCAGCGGCGCGGAAAGGTGACGACAATGGCACTCGATGACGACGACATCACCACAGAATCCGGTGGCGAAGGCCCAGCTGACGGCGGTTCGAACCCCGGTGGCCATGACGGCGGCGCCGATGGCACCGCGGGCGGCGAGGGTCCGGCTGACGGCGGTTCGAACCCGGGCGGCCATGACGGCGGCGCAGACGGTACCGCGGGCGGCGAGGGTCCGGCTGACGGCGGCTCCAACCCGGGCGGCCACGACGGCGGCGCGGACGGCACCGCCTAGGAAGTTCACGTGCTGAGTCGCTGCGTGGCAGTCGACACCGACGTCTTCGCGGCGCAGTACTGGGGTCGACGACCCCTTCTGAGTAGGTCCGACGCGCTGCCCCGTGACTTCACCGACCTGCTGTCTCCGGCAGCGGTCGACGAGCTCATCACCAGTCGCGGGGTACGCGCGCCGTTCCTTCGGATGGCCAAAGAGGGCTCCCTGCTCGCCCGGGAGTGCTACGTCGATGCCGCCGGATTCGGCGCCGAGATGCCCGATCAGGTCGACTCGGCGCGCGTACTGGCTCAGCTGGCGGACGGCGCCACCCTCGTCCTGCAGGGACTGCATCGCCTGTGGCCTCCGCTGATCGACTTCGTTCGCGACGCCGTCGACGACCTCGGGCACCCCGTGCAGGCCAATGCCTACATCACACCGCCCGGTAACCGCGGCTTCGACGCCCACTACGACGTGCACGACGTGTTCGTCCTGCAGGTCAGCGGCGCAAAACGCTGGATCGTCCACGAGCCGGTGCACCCTGATCCGCTGCCGAGCCAACCGTGGACCGACCACCGCGTCGCGATCGCGGCGCGCGTCGTAGACGCCCCGGTGATCGACACGACGCTCACCGCAGGCGATGCCCTCTATCTGCCCAGGGGGTGGCTGCACTCCGCGGTGTCCGAAGACGCGACGTCGATCCACCTCACGATCGGTGTGTCGACGATGACGGGTGTGGACGTGCTTCGCGCGCTGGTCGACACTCTGGCCACCACGCCGGAGTTCCGCGCGTCGCTGCCGATGGGTGTCGATCCCACGGACTCCGCCGAAACCGCCGCGTTGGCAACCAAGCTGCTGGCCGCGATGGCGGCCACCGTCGGTGAGCGCGCCGACGATCTCGCCGACGGCATCGCTGCGCGCCTCGCCCGCCGGCACGCCGACCGCACCCGGCCCGTCCCGGTCGCTCCGCTGGCCACGCTCGACGCCGCGGCCGCCGCGGACACCACCCCGGTGCGCTGGCGGCACGGGCTGTGGGCGACGCTCGAAGAAACTGAAGGGCGTGTGCGGTTGCGGCTGCTCGATCGCACCATCTCTCTCCCCGCGTTCTGCCGGCCGGCGCTGGAAGCGCTGCTGTCGGGGGGTGTGCTCGACGCGGGGACGCTGCCCGGGCTCGACGATCACGACGGCACGGTCCTGGTGCGCAGACTCCTGCGCGAGGCCGTCGTCGTCAGTGGCTGAGCTATGGCCTCTGCCAAGCGTGTGCCGTGCAGCGATCAGTCCGTCGTGCGCGGCGACCCCATGTACGGCACGGCCGGTGCCGGACATGCGTGGGCTCTGCTGGAACTCGGCGGCGGCTGGGGACCGTCGGCGTTCCTGAACTCGCCGTCGATCATCGATCCCGAACTCGGCCGCGCGGTCGCCCGCCGCTTCGAGACGGCCGGTATGCGCGTCGCGGCGATCCGGAAACCGGGGCGCCGTGCCACACCGCCGCGATGGCGCTGGTTTTTGGCGTTCTCCGACGAGGGGGCCGAGGCGCTCTACCAGGGCGAGGTGTCCGATCCCAGCGGCTACCTCGACCTGGCGCTCGACGGGAGCGACGGGACACGGTGCGCCGCACCGGTCGTCGCCGTGTGCGCGCACGGCCGTCACGATCAGTGCTGCGCGGTGCGCGGCCGCGCGGCCGTCGCCGCCATCGCTGCCCGCCATCCCGACATCACCTGGGAGTGTTCACACCTCGGGGGAGACCGGTTCGCCGCAACGATGCTGGTGCTGCCCGAGGGGCTGTGCTACGGCCGTGTCGACAGCACCGACGCCGCCGGCCTCATCGACCGGTACTTCGCCGGTACCCTCGACAACAGCTTGCTCAGGGGCCGCACCTCCCTGCCGCACGCGGTGCAGGCCGCGCAGTACTTCGCCCGGGACGCTCTCGGCGAGGATCGGATCCGCGCATTGTCGCCGCTGTCGATCGACCACCAGGACGACACGATCCGCGTCGTGCTCGACGCAGCGTCCGGTCCCGTCGATGTGGTGCTGACCGAGCACCTGTCGGAGCCGTTGATCTCGATGTGTCGGGCCACGGTCGCCGGCCGGGTACGCACCTTCGCGCTCAAAACGCTCAGCTCAGGGTGAGGCTGCACCCGGAACGCGCAAACGCGTATAGACTGATCATGACGCGCCCCATCGTTCTGGTTCAGACTCAGCAGCCCGTAAGACGCAGCGCTCAAGCACCAGCGATCGGGAGTTGCCATGTCGACCATTCCGTCCGTACCGGACCCAGCGGAGACGCCGTCTCCCTGCATCGTCACCGATTCCTGGCACGATTCGCTGGTCGTGATCCGCTGCGTCGGTGACCTCGACATGCTCACCGTCGGCGCGCTCGACCGTCAGATCGACACGGCGTTCACCAAGAAGCCCACCGCGATGATCATCGATCTCAGTGCCGTCGACTTCCTGGCCTCGGTCGGGATGGGTCTGCTCGTGGAAGCGCACGATAGGTGCAGTGACGCAACGCAATTCATAGTGGTCGCCGACGGGCCGGCCACCGCCAGGCCGATGCGGATGATCGGCCTGGCCGAGATCTTCGCGCTGCATCCCACGCTCGAGGATGCGTTCGACGCCGCGAGGCGGTGAAGGTGCGCGTCGAAGTCGTTGTCGGACAGCCGTATTCGCTGTGACACCGGTGGGCTGCCGCCATCACGGCAGCCCACCGATCTGTCAGCTGGCTTTTTCGCGAATGGTCGCCAACGCCCGTGCGAGCAGACGCGATACGTGCATCTGGGAGACGCCGATCTCGTCGGCGATCTGCGATTGCGTTTTGTTGTCGAAGAACCGCATCTTCAGCACGAGGCGATCGCGTTCCGGCAGTCCCGCGATGAGCGGACGAACGGTGTTGATGTCGACGACCTTCTGCAGGTTGGGATCTGGCCCACCGAGCGTCTCGATCATCGTCAAACCGTCACCGTCGGAGGTGATCTCCTGCTCTGTCGAGCGGGTCGAGTAGGCGTCGGCGGCGATCAACCCTTCGATCACCTGTTCGCGGTCGAGGTCGAGGTATTCGGCCAACTCACTCGGTGACGGCGCGCGGTTGAGTTGCTGAGTCAACTCGGCCCGGGCGTTCTTGAGCCGGATGTTCAGTTCTTTGAGGCGGCGGGGAACCTTCAGAGCCCACCCGTGATCGCGGAAATAGCGACGCACTTCGCCCATCATCGTGGGCACGGCGAAGGCCAGGAAATCGTCGGCGGTCTCCACGTCGAACCGGTTGACCGCGTTGAGCAGTCCGACACGCGCGACCTGAACAAGATCGTCGTGGGTCTCCCCGCGACCGCGGAAGCGGCGGGCTATGTGGTCGGCCAACGGCAGGCAGCGTTCGATGATCGCCTCGCGGTGGCGTTGGTAGTCGACAGACTCCCCGTCGAGGAGGGCGAGTTCGCGGAACATGTCCGCCACGTCGGCATAGCCGCCGTGTGACGTTCTGTTCGTGGTGACTTTCGGCTTGTCGAGAAGGTGCATGACAGATCACGACTTTCAGGTCATGACGGGACGCGTCCGGTGTCGGCAGACTAAGAATTGGCTCGCTGTTTTCTCAGTGAGCTGGCCGCGACGCACGGGCGTCAGGTCTTTCGGAACCGCCGGTAAGCGATTGGCATCGGACCAACGAGGTCACGCCGGATTCTCGACATGCGCTTACTGCGGTAGGTATGTCACTGCGATTCGGCTGGCTGCCGACTCATCGTCTTTCTTGCGGTGACATCACACGTTTAGCACGTACGTACGACAATACGGCCCGCCTGAATATGTGCAAGCGCATTGGCCTGAGAATGTCTGCCAGAGAAGTGACAGTGCAGTTCGGGCGCCGATTTGCGGCTCAGTCCCGCCCTACGCCGGCCTCGATGGTCCCTCGCGGTGCTCGTTCTGGATCTCGTCGAGCATCGAAGCCCAGTCGTCGGTGGGGGCCAACGTGGTGACACGGCGCTCGCTGTCCACCAGGGACAGGCCGGCGCTGTGCGCGCCCGGCACCTCGGCCACCGTGACCACATTGATGCCGTACAGCGCGGATTCCACGTCGTCGGTCGCCTCGCGCTGCACGTCGTCGATCTGATGCAGCAGTTCGTAGAACTTTCGCCGATCGGGCGACAAGTCAACGCTGTGGTCGGTCGGCGGGACCATGCCTCACCCGACCGCCTCGTGAGGCGCAACAGTGAATGCGAGGCCTTCGCTGGTCTCCTCGGGTTCCACCGGGGTCTCTCGACCGCAGACGGGACACTGCACTGCTTGTGCGGAGGGTTCGTCGTCCGGAATGTACCGTCCGGTGCCTTCGCAAGTGGTCACGAATCTGTCATACCCGCTCAGGAGTCAGGCATGCGTACCCGTGGTGGCTCGCTCGGCGATGTCCGCGACGCCCACCGGCCGGCCGAACAGGTACCCCTGGCCGACATCGCACGAGCGCTCACGCAGCCACTGCGCCGTCTGTTCGTCCTCGATTCCCTCGGCGACCACGACGAGCCCCAGGTCATGCGTCAGATCGATCACCGCGCGGACGACGGCGGCCGCCCGAGGATCGGTCGTCACCGGCGCGACGAAATGGCGATCGAGTTTGACCTCGTCGATCGGGAGATCGCGCAGATAGGACAGCGACGAGTAGCCGCTGCCGAAATCGTCGATCGCGACGCGCATACCGTAGGCCCGCAGCTGCCCCAGTACCGCAGTCACCGTTGTCATGTCACTGAGCACGACGTCCTCGGTGATCTCGACGGTCAACAGATCGGCCGCGAGCCCCCGGCTCTCCAGCGCCGCCGAGAACAGTTCGGGAAGATCTGCCTCGTGCAGACACGGCGCGAAGAGGTTGACTGCGACGGGCATGCGTAGGCCGGCCGCGTGCCAGCGTGCCGCGTCGTCGAGCGCCTTGTCGACGACGATGCGGGTCACCCGCTGGATCAGGCCGCGCTCGCGAACCAGTCCGATGAACGTGTCCGGAAGGAGCATTCCCAACCGGGGATGCGGCCAGCGCAACAGCGCTTCCACCCCGACCATCTCGCCCGTCGTCAGCGAGAACTTGGGCTGGTAGACGACGCCGAGCCCGTCGTGGTCGATGGCGTGGCGCAGTTCACCGAGCAGCTGCACCTCGGCGGCACCGGCGCGCTCCCGAATCAGCTGTTCAGCGACATCGGCGTCGTCGACCGCCATGTCGGAGGTGAACATGTGCACCTCACGCGAGCGTGTCCGCTTCGCTGCCTGCATCGCGATGACGGCCCGCCGGTGCACGATGTCAGGCCCCAGATCGGTCTCGGCCATCGACACCACCGTGACGCCGATGCTGGGGCGTAGGAGGATGTCCTGGCCGTCCACGGTGAACGGAACGTCGAACGCAGCACTGACCTTTTCGGCCACCGTGGCCGACGCGTCGTAGGGGCTTTCCATCAGGATCGCGAACTCGTCGCCCGCGATGCGGGCCACGGTGTCCCCGGGCCGCACACTGGTCGAGAGCCGCTGCCCGACCTCGATCAGCAACCTGTCGGCTCGGTCGTGGCCGAGTTTGTCGTTGATCAGCCGGAAATCGTCGAGATCCAGGGCGAGCACGGCGACCGAGCGGTCGATGCGGGCCCGCAGCATCATCGCGTGGGCCAACCGCTCGCGGAACAATGTCACGTTGGCAAGTCCGGTCAGCGGATCGTGCAGCGCGTGGTCGACGATCGCGTGAACCAGGCGGCGATTCTCCCAGGCCGTCACGGACTGACGCAGACACACTGCGACGACGATCGCCGGCACCAGGTACCTCTCGGCGCCGGACATGATGATCGCCGGGCCGACCGTTCCCGCCAGCAGAAGCGGGATGTAGGGCAGCCACAGCGACGTCTTCGACGGCGAGGGGAGGCCGGGCGGGCGGGGTTGGGGCGTTGTACGGCTGAGCAGCGCCGCGGCCGCGAACAGCGCTGCGGCAGCCGCCCACGCGACGTCGATCAGGTCGCCGCTCTGATAGCGGTCGTGGGCCACCAGCCCGGCATAGGCGCTGTCGGCGATTCCCATCACGCTGACGGCCAGCGTGAGCAGGCTCAGCGTCACCCGCTGGCCCCCGGTGGTGCGCAGCAGCGTGACGACGGCGATGGTCAACATGACGATGTCGGCAGCGGGATACAGGAAGGCGACGACCACGGCCATCCGGTCCTCGCTGTAGGCCTGGTAGACGTCGTGCAACACGATGATCCACGCCAGCAGGAACAGACACAGCGCGACGATGACGGCGTCGAGCACGACGCGTAGGCGCGATTCACGGATCGGTTCGACGACGAACTGCGTCATCGCCAGGGCGGCCAACGCGGTGAACACGAGGTAGAAGGCGTCCGCGGGGGAGGGGACGGGCACCTCCTCGTGCAGGACCGCCTCGTAGACGAACCACAGTGCGTCCCCGAGGGTCCACGACGCCAGGGCGACTGCCAGCAGAATCCACGCCCGGCGCGGGCGGCCCGAGGCGGGCCGGGCGGCCAACGCCGCGCATGTCGTTGCGAAGGCCAGGATCGCGAGGTTGATGAGGTCGTCAGCGATCCGGACCGACGGATCGTCCCCGGCCACGACGAGCAGCGCTGCGAGGACGAGAACCCCCGCCAGCGGTGCCAGCACCAGCGCGATTACGCCCCGGGGAAACCGGCCGATGTCCACAACGCTCCCATACCGCCTACTATCTCGTGCCCGCTCGCGCTTTGTCAGCAAATCAGGGCCTGCCGAACGCGGAACAGACGCTAGCGCACGTCGGCGGAGCGGTCGGGGCGGGCTCGCGGCACCGCACGGTGCGGTGCCGGATGCAGCCCGACCTCCTGCGCCTTGACGACGAAGAAGACCTGCCGACCGGGTTCCAGCCCCAGATCCACGACCGCTGCGGGCGTGACATCGGCAGCCGGCCCCGGGCTCCCGTCCGGCCAGTCGCCGCCCCGGATGCGCACCGCGTTGCCGCGCAGCACCACATCGGCGATGGTGACCGGTACGACGTTGCGGGGGCTGGCTCGCGGCGCCTCCGTGTGAACGGCGACTGCGGCCGGCTGGAACAGCGCGACAGCGGCAGCGCCGGGTTCCACGTCACCCGTTCCGGCGAGCTCGAGACCCCAGGGCGTTCGTAGCGTCTGCGCGCCGGCGACGCCCGACACCAGGTTCATCCCGGCGATGCCCGCGGCGAAATCGCTGCGCGGAGCGGTCAACACCGACCTGACGGGTCCCTGTTCGACGATCCGGCCGTCCTCGATGACGACCGCGGTGTCCGCGATGGCCAGCGCGTCGAGCACGTCGTGGGTGACGATCACCGCGCTGCGCGTGTCCTGACGCAGCAGGTCGCGCACTGTGCGCCGCAGCGCCGCTGCCGCACCGACGTCCAGTGCCGCGAACGGCTCGTCGAGCAGCAGGAGCCGCGGCTCGGCGGCCAGGGCCCGCGCCAGCGCGACGCGTTGAGCCTGCCCGCCGGACAGGCGCGCGGGCCGGCGCTCGGCGAGGGTGCCGGCATCCACGGCGTCGAGCCACCGCCGGGAACGCTCGTTCGCGGCTCGGCGGGACAGGCCGCTGCACCGGGGTCCGTAGGCGACGTTGGCGGCCACGCTCAAGTGGGGGAACAGCAGCGGGCGTTGAGCCAGCAGGGCGACCCCGCGTCGGTGCGCGGGCACGAACACACCCGCCGCCACGTCGGTGACCACCTCGTCGCCGATTCGCACATGACCGCTGTCAGGGCGCACCAGGCCCGCGATCGTCTGCAGCACAGTCGATTTTCCGACGCCGTTCGGGCCGAGCACAGCCACCACCTCACCGTCGGCGACGGTGAGGTGGAGATCGATCCCGCGCCGGGCCAGCGCGATGCGGGCGTCGACACCGCTCATGGCAGAGCCCCGGTTGATCGGCGGCCCGCGGTGGCCACCACGATCACCGCGGCCACAGCGATGAGCAGCAGCGAAAGCGCAACGGCCGCATCGGCATCGGACTCCCGCTGGAGATAGATCTCCAGCGGCAGGGTCCTGGTGACGCCCTGCAGAGAGCCCGCGAACGTCAGGGTCGCCCCGAATTCCCCGAGCGACCGGGCGAACGCCAGGACAGCGCCCGAGATCAGGCCGGGCCACACCAGCGGCAAGGTGACGGTGCGCAGCACCGTGGTGGGCCCGGCGCCCAGGGTCGCTGCCACCTGCTCGTATCCCCGTGCCGCGGTGCGTAGCGCACCCTCCAGGCTGAGGACGAGGAAGGGCAGCGACACGAAGGTCTGCGCCAACACCACGGCGGTCGTGGAGAACGCCACCCGCACTCCGAGCACGTCGAGCTGGTGGCCCAGCAGGCCCTGGCGGCCGAATGTGTAGAGGAGCGCGAGCCCGCCCACCACCGGCGGCAGGACCAGCGGCAACAGGATCAGCGCGCGCACCACCGAGCGGCCCGGTAAGTGGCTGCGCGCCAGCGCGAGTGCCATCGGGGTGCCCAGTGCAACGCACAGCAGCGTGCTCGCCGTTGCGGTCTTGATGCTCAACAGCAGTGCGGTGCGGGCAGATTCGGAGGTGACGAGCGGAACGAAGTGGGCCCAGTCGACCCGGGCGATGATCGCCAGCAGCGGAACGATCAGAAATCCTGCGCCGAGCAGGGCGGGGAGGTAGATCCAGCCGGGAAGGCCGATCGTGACCGCGCCGCCCGCCCGCCGCCGCCCGGTCACGGCGGCGAGAAACCTGCAGCGGCCAGCGTGTCGCGACCGCGGGGGCCGGTGATCAGGTCCACGAACTGTCGTGCCAGCGTGGTGTCGGTGGCCTTGTCCAGCAGGGCAATCGGATAGGTGTTGACAGCCCGGGCCGATTCGGCGATGGCGATCGTGTCGACTCCGGTTCCCGCCGACCGCGCGTCGGTGGTGTACACCAAGCCGGCGTCGGCCTGTCCCGAGGTGATCTTGCCGAGGACGTCGGTGACCGACGATTCCTCGCTCACGGGCCTCAGTGTCACGCCGGTGATCTTCTCCAGCCGCTCGGTCGCCGCACCGCAGGGCACCTGTGGCGCGCACACCACGACCTGTGTTCCGGGCCGGGCGAGGTCGGCGAAAGAGCCGACGCGCGAGGGATTTCCGGGTGGGGTCACGATGGTCAGTCGATTGGTCGCGAAGTTCACCGGCGCGCCGGACACCAGGCCCGCTGACACCGCCTTGTCCATCGTGGCGGTGTCGGCCGAGGCGAAGACGTCGGCCGCCGCCCCCTGGGTCAGTTGCGTCACCAGATCTGACGACCCGGCGAAGCTGAACGTCACGGTCGTGCCGGGGTGGTCCTTCTCGAACTCCGCCCCCAGATCGGTGAACACCGTCTTGAGGGAGGCCGCTGCGAAGACGGTGATCCCGTTCGTCGTCTGTGGCGAGGAGCATCCGACAACGATCATCGCCACCGTGGCCAGCAGAGCCGTCAGAGTTCTGTTCACCGTTCGCCCGCCGTCTCGACGACCACCGTGGTGGCCTTCACCGCCGCGACGGCGACGACCCCCGGCTCGAGCCCCAGCTGCCGGACCGACTCCGTGCTCATCAGGGAGACCACGGTGAACGGCCCGCACTGCATTTGGACCTCGCTCATCACCCGGTCGGACGTCACCGCGGTCACCAGACCGACGAAGCGGTTGCGCGCCGAGCTGGCCACTCCGACCGGGTCCGGCGGCGGCGCGGCATTGCGGACGGCGAAAGCAGCCAGATCGGCACCCTCGATCACCTTGCGACCGGCGTCGTCGGTGGTCGCCACCAGCGAGCCGCCATCGACCCACCGGCGGACCGTGTCGTCACTGACTCCGAGCAGGGTCGCGGCGTCTCTGATGCGGATCGCCGGCATGGAGATAGCCTTTCGCAGATGCGGAAACAATAATCAGATTGAACCACATCTGCGGATGCAGGACGGCTGGGCCGCCGCAGGACCTACTCGTCGTCGAGTACCGAAAACGGTTCGGTGGGCACCTCGACGACGGCCAGCTGTGCCGCCGACTCCGACGGAACCACCCTGCGTGCAAGGGCCTGTAGCGCCCGTTCGGTTCCCACGTCATGACCGGCCCGCTCGGAGAGCAACCACCGCACCTCGAGCAGATCGCAGTAGGCCTGGATCGGAGTGCCGGTCCGTCCTACGGCCATGTGTGCGCGGTGCATGGTGGGCGTCGCCACCTCCATCACCCAGAGCTGTCCTGCTGTTCGCTCGTCGACGTCGTGGCCGGCCTCCCGGCACAGCTGCCCCTGATAGGCGTGTAGATCGCCGAGCAGGATGCGGGCCTGCCCTTCCCCGACGTCGAGGCCTGTGAGCCGTTGCAGTTGTGCGGCGTGAAAGCGGCGATCACCGACGGCGACGTGCAGGCGCAGCTCGTCGGCGCCGGAGGAGATCGGCTGCAGGGACACTTCGTCCACCGCGAAGCCGAGGTCGTTCAACTTTCGGATGGTGCCCTCTACCCGGTACCTGTCGGCGAAACCGAAGGTCGGCTTCGCGTGCAGCAGGTCCCACAGCTGCTCGTATCGGTCCCTGATCGCCAGCGCCTCGGCGATGAAATCGGACTCCAGTTCCGGCCGCTGCAGCCGCGCGGCGACGTCCAGCAGACCCGCGGCGACGTTCTCGACCGTGATGTCGATGTCCTGGGCGCGTTGGCCGTTCGACAGGCTCGGATGCACCTCGCTGGTCTCGGCGTCGACCAGGAACGCCTGCAGCACCTGCCCGTCGCGCGAGAACAACGTGTTCGCCAGGGAGCAATCGCCCCAGAACACGCCGTGGCGATGGAGTTCCACCAGCAACGTGGCCATCGCATCGAAAAGGCGGGCCCGGTGTTTGGGCGCGTCAGGGGGCAGACGCATGAACATCCGGCGGTACTGCCACGAGCCGGTGAGGTAGCGGGTCAGCAGGATCGCGGTGTCGAAATCGGGTTGGAAGACCAGCCCGGCCGGTCGGACAGCATTGAGGGCCATGTCCTCGAGTCGGCGCAGCACGTCGAACTCGCGGTTCGCTATCCGTGGTGGCAATTCCTTGAGCGCCCACAGTTCGCCGTCGCACTCGACGAACCGCACCAGGTGCCGGCTCGGCCCGACCGGCAGATCACGCAGCGGGATCTCCGGTGCGGCCCACTCGGCCAGCGGCCGCTCCCACGGCAATGCGAGCACCTGTGGGCGCGGAGCACGCAACCGCAGCTGCGGAGCGGCCATCTGCGGGATCGCCCGTCTGCTCAGCCGGCGGGGGCTGCGTGCCGGCCGGTCGTTTGGCTTGTCCGCGTCAGGTTTTCACCACTCTGCGGATCGAACAGGTGCATCCGTTCGGCATCCAGCCACAGCGTGGCCGTGTCGCCGGGCCGCACCCGGCTCAGCGGGTCGAGCTCCACACACAGCTGTGTGCGCAGCTGCTCGCTGTCGAGCTCGTTGGCCAGCTCCGCGAGCTGGTCCTTGATCTCCGGTGTCGCCTCGAACGGCACGAAGGCGTACTGCTCGTTACCCAGCCACTCGACCATGTCGACGGTCACGTCGAAGGTGACACCGCGCGAGCGCTTGTCGTCGTCGACGAACTCGGCGTCCTCGAAGGCACCCGGCCGGATACCGGCGATGTAGAGCGTGCCGTCGGACACCGCGCCGCGCCACTCGTCGCGCAGCGGGATCGTCACGAAGGGCAGCTCGAGCTGATCGCCGCGCACCCGCGCCGGCACGAAGTTCATCGGGGGAGAGCCGATGAACCCGGCGACGAAGAGGTTGACCGGCTGGTCGTAGAGCTCTCGCGGGCTGGCCACCTGTTGCAGCACACCCTTTTTCAGCACGGCCACCCTGTCGCCGAGCGTCATGGCCTCGGTCTGGTCGTGGGTGACGTAGACGGTGGTGACACCGAGTTTGCGCTGCAGTCGCAGGATCTCGGTGCGCATCTGGCCGCGCAACTTCGCGTCCAGGTTCGACAGCGGCTCGTCGAACAGGAACGCATCGGCCTCCCGGACGATCGCCCGGCCCATCGCCACGCGCTGCCGTTGGCCGCCGGACAGGTTGGCCGGCTTGCGCTCGAGATGCTCGCCCAGCTCCAGCGTCTTGGCGGCCTCTGTGACCCGCTTGCGGATCTCGTCGTCAGACAGCTTGCCCGACAACCGAAGTGGGAACGCGATGTTCTCGAACACGGTCAGGTGCGGGTAGAGCGCGTAGTTCTGGAACACCATCGACAGGTTGCGGTCGCGCGGCGCCTTGTCGTTGACCCGCTTGTCGCCGATCATCATGTCGCCCGACGAGATGTCCTCGAGGCCGACGATCATCCGCAACAGCGTGGACTTTCCGCACCCCGAGGGGCCCACCAGGATCATGAACTCGCCGTCGGCGATGTCGAGGCTGACGTCGTTGACGGCCGGATATCCGTCGCCGTACTTCTTGACGATGTTGCGCATGGTGATTGCTGCCATGGGGTTATCCCTTCACTGCTCCGGAAGTCAGGCCGGCGACGATGCGCCGCTGGAAGATGAGAACGAGGATGACGACGGGGATCGTGACGATCACCGACGCGGCCATGATGTAGGGCACCGGCGACTCGAAATACGAGGCGCCCTGGAAGAACGCCAGCGCCGCGGGCACCGTGCGGGCGCTGTCGGTGGACGTCAGCGAGATCGCGAACAGGAAGTCGTTCCAGCAGAAGAAGAACGTCAGGATCGCGGTGGTGAACACACCCGGCGCGGCCAGCGGCACGATCACCTTGCGGAACGCCTGCCACTGGGTGGCTCCGTCGACCTGTGCGGCGTGCTCCATCTCCCACGGGATCTGGCGGAAGAACGCCGACATCGTCCAGATCGACAGCGGCAGGGCGAACGTCAGGTAGGGGATGATCAGGCCCAGCCAGGTGTCGTAGATGCCCAGCCCGCGCCACATGTCGAACAGCGGGCCGACGAGCGCGGCCTGCGGGAACATCGCGATGCCCAGGGCCAGCGACAGCAGCAGCTTCTTGCCCGGGAACTCCAGTCGCGCAATGGCATACGCGGCGAACATCGCGATGATCACCGAGATGATCGTCGCAATGATCGCGATGCCGATCGAGTTGATCAGCGCCCTCGTGAACAGCTCGTTGCTGAAGATCTGCGTGAAGTTGTCCAGCGTGAACGAACTCGGCAGAAACGACGGATTGCCCGAGACGATGTCCGACGGCGGTTTGAACGCCAGGCTGATCATCCACAGCATCGGCACGAAGCTGTAGATCACGATGACGATGCCGGCGATCGTCCACCACTTGGTGCTCTTGGTCACTGGTCACCCCTGACTTGCGACAGGTCGGTTTTGAAGACCTTGATGAAGATCCACGCGATCGCCACGACCGACAGGAACAGCAGCACCGACACCGCCGACCCCATACCGAGATTCACCAGCGTCACGTTCTGCCGGTAGGCCAGGAACGAGATGGTCTCGGTGTTGTTGGCGCCCGCGGTCATCACGTACGGGTTGTCGAAGATGCGCCAGGCATCCAGCGTTCGGAACAGCAACGCCACCATGATCGCGGCCTTCATGTTGGGCAGCGTCACCTTCCACAGCCGCTGCCACGCTGTCGCACCGTCGACCTTCGCGGCCTCCTGCATGTCCTCGGGCACCTGCACCAGCCCGGCGAGCAACAGCAGCGAGATGAACGGCGTCGTCTTCCAGATCTCCGACAGGCAGATCACGAAGATCGCCGACCAACGATCACCGAACCAGTCGAAATCGGTCAGGTTCAGCCACTGGTTGACGAACCCGGAGTCGATGGCGAAGGCGTAGCGCCAGATGAACGCCGAGACCACGGTGACGATTCCGTACGGGATCAGGATCGCCGTGCGCAGCGGTCCGCGCCCCCGCACGATGCGCAGCATCACGAACGCGAACCAGAACCCGAGCACGAGTTCGACCGCGACCGTGACGACGGTGATCGCCAGCGTCGTGACGAAGTCGTTCCACCACACCGGGTCGGTGAGGATCACCCCGTAGTTGCGTAGCCCGACGAAGCTGCGCCCCGCCGGGTCGGTGAGCCGGAAGTTGTACAGAGACAGCACCAGGGCATACCCGAGCGGGTAGGCGGTCACCAGGAGCATGACGACGTACGACGGCAGCGTCAGGTAGAGACCGAGCCGGCGTTCGCCTTTGGCGCGCTCGCTGACCGACGGTTGTCCCGGCTCCTTTTGCAGCGGCGGATCTTGCAGCGTCGTCACAGCAGGCGCCTGCCCGCCAGCACGTCAGCCATGAATTGGTCTGTCCTTTCCGGGGTGTCGCTGTTCACCGAGGCCGGCGGATGCCAGGTCTGCTGGATCGCGCCCGAGATGTCGGTGTAGAAGGGCGTCGGTGGCCGGGGGCCGCCGTCGCCGATCGATTCGCGGATCAGATCGGCGTTCGCGTATTCCTCGCGGATCTTCGGATCGTCGTAGGACGCGGCGTAGGGCGATGGTTCGCTCTCGTCGAGCATGTATTGGGTCGCCTTCGGCTCGGCGTTGATGCACTCGACGAGGGCGACCGCCTGATCGGGATGCTTGCTGTAGGCGCCGATACCGAGATTGGCGCCACCCAGCGGCGGCGCGCTGGGACGGTCTGCGGACACCCGGGGGTAGCGCGCCCAGCCGATGTCGTCGACGACGGACTGCGCGAGCGTGCCCTCCTTGACACCGCTGCGCGCGGCGGCGAGCACGTAGGGCCAGTTCACCATGAACATGCCCTGGTCGGACTGGAAGTTGGTGCGGGCCTGTTCTTCCGAGGCGTTGGATAGATCCGTCGGAGCGGCAGGGGAGCGGCCGAGCGTGCCGACGATCTCGGCCGCCTTCTCCCCGGCCGGGCTGGCCAGCGCCGGCTTGGCGTTGCGGCCCGCCTCGACGTCGTCGAGCAAGGCGCCGCCACCGGAAAGCACCAGTGCGTTGATCCACACCGTGTAGCCCTCGTAGCGCTGCGCCTGGACGGCAACCTTCTTCTGTTGACCGACAGCGGCTTTGATCATCTCGTCCCAGGTGAACGTGGGACTGGTCGGGTCGACACCGGCCGCGGCCGCCGCAGACTTGCGATACCAGAGAAGCTGGGCGTTCGATTTGTACGGTGCGCCGTAGAGCTTGTCGTCCCACATCCCGGTCTTCAGAGGGGCGGGCAGCATGCCGGCGGTCAGCCGCTGTGTTTCCTCGGCGCTGTAGGGCCGCAGGAAACCCGCGTTCGCGAATTCCGCGGTGAACACGACGTCCATGCTGACCAGGTCGATCGACGAGTCTCCCGCGGCGAGCCGGCGCACCATCTGCTCCCGCTGCGCGGTGGCCGTCGAGGGCAGCGATTCGATGCGCACCCGGTAGGCGCCGCCCGAAGCGGCCTCGCACTCCTGGGCCCGCGCAGCTGATCCGCCGTTGTCGGGAAGGATGTACCACGTCAGCGTCGGCGGCCCGCCGTCGCTGCCGCATCCGGACAACAACGTGGCGGCGAGCAGAGGTGCGCTCGCCAGCGCGATTGCCCGACGTCGTCGCCCGCGGGCGAACTGAATTCGTTTCATCTCGTCCTCGTCTATGACGTCGCGGTTCCCGAGATCCTGCGCACGAGGGCCACGACCAGCACGTTCGGTACAGCGACGAGTGTGTCACAGTTCACAGGAAGTCCGGCGCTGCGGTGCCGTTTCGGCGCGGCACCGCCAGTTCTGCGCTGCGAAAGTGTCTCAGCGGTCGCGACACCGTCGATGTTCACTACCGTGGACTCACGTTCGTCGAGTACCGAAGGAGTGCCGTGGCCCGCGCCGAATCCTCGTGGTGGCAGACCGCCGTCGTCTACCAGGTCTACATCCGCAGTTTCGCCGACGGCAACGGCGACGGCGTCGGTGACATAGCAGGCCTTCGGAGCCGCCTGCCCTACCTTGCGCAGCTCGGTGTCGACGCGATCTGGATCAACCCCTGGTATCCCTCGCCGATGGCCGATGCCGGCTACGACGTGGCGGACTACCGCGACATCGAACCCGCCTACGGCACCCTGGCCGAGGCGCAGGCTTTGATCGCCGAGGCGCACGAGGTCGGCATCCGAGTGCTGCTCGACATCGTGCCCAACCACACCTCCGATCAGCATGCGTGGTTCCAGGCCGCGATGGCCGACGAACCGGGGGCGCGGCAGCGCTACCACTTTCGGTCCGGCCGCGGGCCTGACGGCGATGCGCCGCCGAACAATTGGCAGAGCGTGTTCGGCGGGCCGGCCTGGACACGGCTCCCCGATGGCCAGTGGTATCTGCACCTGTTCGCACCGGGCCAGCCAGATCTCAACTGGGACAACGACGAGGTGCGAACCGAGTTCGAAGACATACTGGCCTTCTGGTTCGACCGTGGGGTGGACGGTTTCCGCATCGACGTGGCGCACGGCATGATCAAGGCCGACGGCCTGCCCGACACCGCGGATCCCGATGATGCGGCGCAGAGTTTGGTGCAATCCCGCGCCGGGCATCCCGCGTGGGATCAGGACGGCGTGCACGATATCTACCGCGGCTGGCGATCGGTGGCGCAGCGGTACACGCCCGAGCGCATCTTCATCGCCGAGGCCTGGGTGCCGAGCAATGAACGGCTGGCCCGCTACCTGCGGCCCGACGAGCTGCACACGGCGTTCCAATTCGACTTCCTGCGCGCCCCGTGGCGCGCCGATGTGCTGCGGACGGTCGTCGACGACGCCATCGGCGCTGCCGCCACGGTCGGCGCGCCGCCCACGTGGGTGCTCTCCAATCACGACGTCACCCGGACTGTCACGCGCTTTTCCCGCTCCCAACCCGGTCATCTGATCGAGACCGATTGGGAGCGAGGCAGATGGGCCGACGAGGACCCTGACCACGACATCGGACGGCGCCGCGCACGCGCCGCAGCGTTGATTCAACTCGCCCTCCCCGGAACCGCCTACATCTACCAGGGGGAGGAGCTGGCGCTCGAGGAGGTGGAGGATCTCCCCGACGAGGTGCGACAGGATCCGACGTGGGTGCAGTCCGGTTTCACCGACGTGGGCCGCGACGGGTGTCGAATCCCGTTGCCCTGGAACGCGACTGATGCCCCCTACGGGTTCGCCGCTGATCCCGGCGCGACCACCTGGCTGCCCCAGCCCGGCCATTGGGCCCAACACAGCGTCGAAGCGCAGGACAGCGACCCCGACTCCACGCTGAACCTCTACCGCCGCGCGCTCGGTATGCGGACGGCCATGTGGTGCGATTCCGGGGACCTCAAGTGGTTGACCACGCCCGCCGGGGTCGTCGCGTTCGAGCGCGGCGCCGCCCAGTGCTGGGTCAACACCGGTGACAGCGACGTGCGGTTGCCTGACACCGCGTCGGTGGCGCTGGCCTCTGTGCCCGGCGTCGAGACGGTGCTGCCCCCCGACGTCGCCGTCTGGCTTCGCACCCCCTGACGGCTCTACCGAGACGGGTCCGTGCTCGGGCGGGTTCGCTGCTGATCGAGTTTGGAGATGAACACGGCCGCTTGCGTGCGGCGCTCCATGCCGAGCTTGGCCAGCAATCGTGACACGTAGTTCTTGATCGTCTTCTCTGCCAGGAACATTCGTGCGGCGATCTGGCGGTTGGTCAGCCCCTCGCCGAGAAGGTCGAGTAGCACACGCTCCTGGTCGGTGAGCTCCGAGAGGGGGTCGTCCGCGCGTCCTCCGCCACGGACGGTCGCCATCAGTGCCGCGGCAGCGCGGTTGTCGAGCAGCGATCGTCCCGCGCCCACCTCTTTGATGGCTCGGGCGAGCTCCATGCCCTTGATGTCCTTGACCACGTAGCCGCTGGCGCCGGCGAGGATCGCGTCGAGCATCGCTTCGTCGGAGGTGTAGGAGGTCAGCATGAGACAGCGCAGATCCGGCATGCGCGACAACAGGTCGCGGCACAGCTCGATGCCGTTGCCGTCGGGCAGTCGCACGTCGAGGACCGCCACGTCGGGCAGCTGGGCCGGAATCCGCGTCATCGCCTCCGCGACCGATCCCGCCTCACCGACCACATCGAGATCGTCGTCGGCGCCGAGAAGTTCGATCAGGCCACGACGGACCACCTCGTGGTCGTCGACCAGGAACACGGTCACCTTGCTCATCGCATCCTCCTTCAGCGATCGGTCCTGCGGGTCACAGTGCGGTCTGCGGGCCGCAGATCAGGATCGAACAGTCCGTGTCGCGGAGGGCGGCATTGCCGGGGGCGCTGACCAGGTCGGCCAGCCCACCTCGGCGGTTGCGGCTGGTCACCATCACCTCGACGTCGGCCGCGTTGGCTGCAAGGTAGGCGAGCGCGTCGGAATCCCCAGTGACTGAGGCGATGTCGAGGTGGGGGAAGCGGCGGCGGGCGTCATCGACACGGCGCTGCCAGTGTGCCTTCAGGGTGGTGGCGCCGGAGGACGGGGCGAGCACGCGGAGGTTGCTGCCGTGACGCTGTGCCTCCTCGAGTCCGCAATCGAGCAACGCGTCCGCGACGCTGCGATCGGCGAGTTCCACCACGACGCAGCGCGGTCGACGCTGATGAGCGCGGCGGGAGCGCACGATGGCGACCGGGCACCGGGCGCCCGCGGACAGTGCCGCCGCGGTCGAGCCGATACGCCCCTCGGTAGCGTGCCGCAGTCCGCGTGCTCCGACGCACAACAAGACCGCCGTCTGCGATTCCCGGAGCAAGGTCTGCACCGGACGTCCGTGCATGATGGCGCCTTCGATCCGGACGGGCCGCCCGGTCGCTTCGATGGAGCTCACCGCATGGCGCATGGCCTCCTGCGCGGACGCCATGCGGTGCGCTGCGCCACCTCGATCGCGCATGTCCGACGAGTCGACGATGACGATCGGACGTAGTGTCGCGTCGCGCGATTCGGCCTCGTCGATCGCCCACACGGCAGCCTCACGAGACGCGGCGGAGCCGTCGATGCCCACCACCACGGCCCGCCCGGACGCTGCGTTCACAGCGCATCCCGGCGGATGCGAAGCACGTCGCACACAGCCCGTCGCGGTGTCGGCGGCGGTATCGAGTCGAGGGCGGGTGCCCAGCCGACACGGACCAACGCCTGGGGAATCGTGGCGCTACCGATCAACGATGCGACGACGTCGCGACCCGTGGCCAGTTCGGTCACGTGCGTCACTGTGCACGTCGCCAAGCCGTCCAGCGTCGCCTCGAGCAGGACTGTGGAAAGTACTTCCCCGCAACGCAATACGCTCTCAGGACGATCGTCGAGAGTGGAAAAGACCAGGATACGTGCGCGGTCTTCAGCGATGTCAGTTCGGCGCTCCACGGCGTTGGTGACGGGGAAGTTCCGGCCGACATCGACACGGTCGCTTTCCGGAGCCGAGATCAGCGCAGAAGCCGGAACGCCCACATCGCAAGCCAAACCATCTGTCCACCATGCCAATTCGGCGTGATAGTCGGTATCGAACATTCGGATTGCGTCGGTCAGGTGGGACAGCTCAGCCACCGCCGAGTGTTGGTCAGCGCCGAGGACATCGACATGGACCATCGCGGAGTGTTCGGAGGCGTTCGCGGCATCGATCAGCCCGTCGGTGGGTGCAGGGGGTTCGAGGAGAGCGAGGCGGTCCGTGCGACGCGCCATGATCGCGTCGACGCGACGCCGCTGGTCGGGTGTGACCGTGGGTGCCGGGCTGAGCGTGACGCGGGCGAGGTGATGGCAATTCGTAGGGTCGGGGAAGCGCGTCACGGCGCCATGCCATCCTGCGCCCGCGAGCGCGACACGGAAGTGGTCCAGCACGGCGCCGCAGCTCAGCAATGCCTGCCGCCCGCTGTCATCGGCAGTCTCGGCCAGTCGGGAGGGATCGAGATACAGGTCGACCGTGTTCCGGCTCAGCGTCCAGGTCCACGGTTGGGTGTTGTGAAGTGACGGGGCCCGGCACGCCACCTGCAGCACGTCATCGATCAGCTCGCTCCCGATGTGAGGCGTGGGCATCGCACCTTCCCTTCGTCTGCTGCCAGAGTGCGCGGTGTAGGAGCGACGGGTACAGGGCCAATGGTCCTTTCGCGATGTGACGAGCGTGACGATCCGTCAGCAACGCGCATGCGAGGGTCGGACTCCTGCCGGCGGCCGACGCACCCGGGCGGACCGCAGTCGCCGGCAACGTCGGGTCCGGGTCTCGGCTCAGCCGTTCACACGAGCCGGGGATGCATTGGCACAAGCGTGGCAGACGGGTTTGCGGTACGCGCCACGTCCCATCGCATGACGGGCTTGCGAGGGTGTGCTCGGCGCCACATCAGGACTCACAGCGCCTTCAGAGGTTGGCATTCACGTAACGATCGCAAACGGATAGTCCCAGTTCAGAGCGGTATGACCGCAACAAAATTGCTTCTCCTTGGCAACGGTTGCGTAACGCAGCTTTTGTCGCGTCGGCAATTTTCCAAATTGTCGGTTCAGTAAGCCCGGTAACTGATTCGAATTGCAGGACGACGCAGAAAGACTGGGAGCGCATGTCACGGACCAAGAAGGGCATCGTCGTTGTCATGATGGGCAGCGCTGGGATGTTCTTGAGCGCGCCGCTGTTGACGCCGCTGGCCGCCGCGAGCCCCAACCGGGGCGGCGTGCCGTGCGTGGACATCCTCCAGCAAATCGTGAACCACCCGGCGGACATCCCTCAGGCGTTGCACAATGCCGCGTCGTCGTTCACGGCCGGTCCTGGCCAGCCCGCTCCGCCTGTCGTCGTACCGCCGGCCAGTTCTTCGTCGGCCGGCCTACCACCGACGCCGCCGCGGCCCCCGGCTTCTGCGTCCACCTCCACGTTGGGTGCGACGCCGCCGTCGCCGGGAACCCCGGGTGTGCCGACCACGGCACCCGGCGGGCGGGCAACGCCGCCCGCGCCGCCGGTACCGCCGGGTGCGGCGGTGACGCCGGCCGGCGGTGCGACGCCGCCGCTGCCACCGGTGCCGGGAGGACCCGTGGCAACACCTTTCGTCAATGCAGGTCCGCCGCTGCCGCCGCTTCCCGGCGCTCCGATCGTCGGTGATTCCGGGTCGGCTCTTCCGCCGATTCCGGGTGCGCCGGGTGCCCCGCTGGGTGTGCCGGTCGGTGCGGGTGGTCCGCCGGCACCGGGACTGCCCGGTGCTCCGGTGAGTGTGCCCGTGGGTGCGGGCGGTCCGCCGGCACCCGGTGTGCCGGGTGCCCCGATCGTTGGTGACGCCGGCGTGGTGACGCCGGCCGGATTGCCGGGTGTTGGTGCGCCGGTTGAGGGCGCGGGTGGTGTGGTGGCGCCGGGTGCGGGTGGTGTTCCGGGCGCGCCGATCGATGCTGCCGCAGGCGCTTTCGCGCCGCCGGCGCCGGGTGTGCCGGGTGCCCCGATCGTTGGTGACGCCGGCGTGGCGACGCCGGCCGGGTTGCCGGGTGTTGGTGCGCCGGTTGAGGGCGCCGGTGGTGTGGTGGCGCCGGGTGCGGGCGGTGTTCCGGGCGCGCCGATCGATGCTGCCGCAGGCGCTTTCGCGCCGCCGGCGCCTGGTGTGCCGGGCGCTCCGGTGGTGGGTGAGGCTGGTGTGGCGACGCCGCCGGCGCCGGGTGTGCCTGCGGTTCCGGCGGGTTCGTCGGTGGAGGTTGCGGCGCCGCCGGTTCCGGGTGCGCCGGGCGCTCCGGTGGTGGGTGAGGCTGGTGTGGTGACGCCGCCGGCGCCGGGTGTGCCTGCGGTTCCGGCCGGTTCGTCGGTAGAGGTTGCGACGCCGCCGGTTCCGGGTGTGCCTGCGGTTCCGGCGGGTTCGTCGGTAGAGGTTGCGACGCCGCCGGTTCCGGGTG
>NZ_VKAA01000006.1:112012-112605 GCF_007096635.1 Mycolicibacterium sp. 018/SC-01/001 | reverse complement strand
GACGCCGCCGGTTCCGGGTGTGCCTGCGGTTCCGGCGGGTTCGTCGGTAGAGGTTGCGACGCCGCCGGTTCCGGGTGTGCCGGGTGCTCCGGTGGTGGGTGAGGCTGGTTTGGTGACGCCGCCCGCTCCCGGTGGTCCGGGTGTCCCGGCTGGTGGGGCTAGAGGGGCAGGGGTTCCCGGTGGACCTGGCGTTCCCGGTGCTCCTGTCGCCGCCACGGCCGGCACGGTGGGACCGGGTGGTCCTGGCGTTCCCGGTGCTGCGATCGTCGGTGACGCAGGAGCAGTGACGCCGCCGGTTCCGGGTGTGCCGGGTGCTCCGGTGGTGGGTGAGGCTGGTGTGGTGACGCCGCCGGTTCCGGGTGTGCCTGCGGTTCCGGCGGGTTCGTCGGTAGAGGTTGCGACGCCGCCGGTTCCGGGTGTGCCGGGTGCTCCGGTGGTGGGTGAGGCTGGTTTGGTGACGCCGCCGGTTCCGGGTGGTCCGGGTGGTGGTGTGACGGTTCCTGCTGGTGGTGTGGTGCCGCCGGTTCCGGGTGGTCCGGGTGGTGGTGTGACGGTTCCTGCTGGTGGTGTGGTGCCGCCGGTTCCGGGTGGTC
>NZ_VKAA01000006.1:0-112002 GCF_007096635.1 Mycolicibacterium sp. 018/SC-01/001 | reverse complement strand
GCCGCCGGTTCCGGGTGGTCCGGGTGGTGGTGTGACGGTTCCTGCTGGTGGTGTGGTGCCGCCGGTTCCGGGTGGTCCGGGTGGTGGTGTGACCGTTCCTGTTGCTGCAGCAACGCCGCCGGTGCCGCCGACCCCGCCCGCGTCCGTGGGCGTCACCAACGGTGGGCCCTCGTCGCCGATCCCCGGTGGCCCGGGGAGCTCGCTGACGGTCCGGGATCTGCTGACTCCGCCGGGGGTGCTGCGCACCGTGCAGGACGCCGCGTCGTCGGTGGCCGGAGCGCTGCCGCCGCCGCCCGCGCCCGCGCCCGGCGCGCCTGCAGCCGTCTCGGTGAGCACGCCCGGGCTGTCGAACCCGGTGACACCACTGCTGGCGACAGGCGTGTCCAACCTGATTGCGCCCTCTCCGCTGAATCTCCCGTCGATCCCGGGCCTTCCGGTGCCGCTGCCCAACGAGATCCCGGTCCCGTCCGATCTGCTGTGTGCCGGCACGGACTGGTCGGCGTCTCAGGGAGGCGACGCCGTCGGAGTCCCCGTCGCCGATGCCGATGTCGCGCGGACGCCCGTCGTCGGCGCTGAACGCCGCGATCGCTGGGAAGGTCGGTAACCCGTTGCTTGCCCGGCTGGGCCGTCGCTCAGCCGGGTGGCTAGCGGTCTTTCGCCTCGTTCTCGGCCTGCGCACCGGCAACGAGATCGCTCGCGACCTGGATGAGGGGCACGTTGGAGTCCTGGGAGAGCTTGCGCAACACCTCGAAGGCCTGCACCGCGTCGACGCGGTAGCGCTCCATGATCATGCCTTTGGCCTGACCGATCATGTCCCTGCTCGACAGCGCACGCTTGAACTGCTCCTCCCGCCGCGCCGAGTTCCAGGCCACCGACGAGTGGGCCGCGAAGATCATGCCCATGGTGCGTGATTCAGCAGTGAACACGTTCGGCTGTTCGGAGTAGACGTTCAGCGCTCCGAGGGTCTCGCCGGCGATGAACAGCTGAAACGCCATGATCGACCGAATCGGAGTTTCTGCCAGCGCATCCCGCCGATAGTTCGGGAAGCGCTTCTCGGTTTCGAGGTCGGGCACGTGGACGGTCTGCTCGTCCCAGGCCGCCGTCAGGCACGGCCCCTCCTGGTAGCGCTGCTGGATCTTATCGAGCAGGAGCGGCCAGTGTGACGTCGCCGCGGGCGTTTCGATCTGTCGCGCATTGCGGGTCAGCGTGATCCCTGCGTACTGCGCCCCCGGGATCTCGGCGGCCGCATGTTCTGCCAGTTCGGCGACAACCGTGTCGGCGTCGGCGTCCGGTCTGTTGTGCAGACCACGCACCACTTCCGCAACGCGCAGATGCGTCGCATCCACGTCAGTCTCAGCTTCCACCGCCACCGTCCAAACTCTCGCGTCAATTCGGCACATCAATCTACCGCTGACCACGGGGAATCACCTGGGCATGTCGCTGCTACTTCCGTGACGATCTGTCACGGTCGCCTCAGAGCGCTTCGAGGTACCGGTTGGCGATGACTTTCTGCATGAGCGAGGTCACCGGGGTCCCCAGCTTGCTCCACCACGTCGCGGGCTGGGAGAACGCGGCGACCTCAGCGATGACCTGGTCCGTCGAGGAGTCGTAGCGCACCAGGAACAGCTCTTCGCCGCGCACGGCGTGCCCGGGCAGCGTGCCGTAGGCGAAGCCGCGCCGGTCCGGTTCGTCGACGACGTAGACCACCCGGCACGGGGCGGCCACCGGTCCCAGACGTCCCAATACGTCGGTACCGACCTGGGCTTCGGCCGTGGTCGCCTCGATGCGCAACCCGGCTCCTCGCAGCATGCCGAAGCGCATACCTGCCGCCGCTGCCTTGTCGAAACGCTCGCGGCCGCAACCGATGACGGCCGTTCTGCGGAGAAAGCGGTATCCCGCCGGTGGCGTCCCGGCAGTCGCGCCGACCTCGGCGTACGTCAGTTGCAGACTCGCGAGATCGCCCAGTTTCACCTGTCGAGCTTCCCATCGCGGGCGTAGCGTCGGTGCGGTGACCACGACGACGCTCACCCTGGGCAACGATCTGACCGTCAACCGCCTCGCGTTCGGGGCGATGCGCCTGACCGGCGACGGTGTGTGGGGGCCGCCCGCCGATCGCGAGGAATGTCTGCGCGTGCTGCGGCGGGCCGTGGAACTCGGCGTCGACTTCATCGACACCGCAAACTCGTACGGCCCTTACGTCTCCGAGGAGCTGATCCGGGAGGCCCTGCATCCCTACGACGGCGTGGTCATCGCCACCAAGGCGGGGCTGCTGCGGACCGGTCCCAATGAGTGGCCGGTTCTGGGATACCCCCCATATCTGCGTCAGGAGTGCGAGATGAGTCTGCGGCGCCTCGGCGTCGACACCATCGACCTCTTCCAGCTGCACCGCATCGACGACAAATTTCCGGCCGACGACCAGGTCGGCGAACTGCTGAAGCTGCAGCAGGAGGGAAAGATCCGCCACATCGGGCTGTCGGAGATCAGCGTCGAACAGCTCGAGGCCGCGCAGAAGGTGGCGCCGATCGTGTCGGTACAGAACATGTACAACCTCACCACCCGCGATGCTGAAGCCCTCGTCGACGCCTGCGAATCCCAGGGCGTCGCGTTCATCCCGTGGTTCCCGTTGGCGGCCGGTCCACTCGCGGCTGCCGACGGTCCGCTGCAACGCATCGCCGCCGAGCACGGCTCGACCGCCTCGCAGCTGGCGCTTGCATGGCTGCTCAAGCGGTCATCGGTGATGCTGCCCATCCCCGGGACGTCGAAGGTGGCCCACCTCGAGGAGAACGTGGCAGCGGGCCAGATCGAGCTCAGCGACGACGAGTTCGAAACGCTGAGCAAAGCCGGTGCCGCTCAGAGCTGAGATACCCAATACGGTGAGCGGGTGAGCGCCACCGAATCCGCCGACGTCCATTCGGGCGGCGGCTTCAATCCGCCGGAACCCACCACGCGCGGCGGGCCCGACTACGGGCGCTTCGTCGAGGCTGTCCGCACCTTGCAGGACCATGCGCGTGCCGCCGACGCCCCCGACGGCGTCATCACCGCCGCCGCTGAACTCATCGAGCGGGCATCGGAACTGCTGGCGCCGTTCGACGCCGATGAGTGGTCATCGCCGTCGGGGCGGCGGATGGACCTGCCCAATCGGGGAAACGTCCTCAACATTCCGGTCGACCTGCACGTCACCGACGACAACCGCATCGGCGGCACCGCCCGGTTCCGCCGCTACCACCTCGGCCGTAACCGCGCTGCGCACGGCGGCACCATCGCCCACCTGTTCGACTCGATGCTCGGTTTCACCGCCGCCAAGCTGGGGCAGAGCCGGGCGCAACGCACGGCCTTCCTCCACGTGGACTACCGCAAAATCGTGCCGGTCGAGACGGTGTTGCAGGTCGATGCGGGCATCGACGAGATCGTCGATCGCAAGATCTTCGTCTCCGGTCGGCTGCTCGACGGTGACCAGGTGCTCGCCGAAGCCCACTCGCTGTTCGTCAAGCTCAGGCCGGGACAGCCATGACCGACGGGAAACGCAACGCCCTGTCGCGCAGCTGGGCCCGCTGGCGCGACCGCCTGCGCGAACGCCCGGTGGCCGACCTGGTGTACCGGATCGCCGTCGGAGTGGTCGGCACCGTCGTCTTCGCCGCCGGCATCGTCGCGATCCCGTATCCGGGGCCCGGCTGGGCGATCGTGTTCATCGGACTCGGCATCCTGGCCACCGAGTTCGACTGGGCGCGCCGCCTGCTCGCCTGGGTGCGTGAGCGTTACGACAAGGTGATGGACTGGTTCGCACGACAGGGCCTGTGGGTGAAGATCCTGGGTGTCGTCTTCACCGCCGCCGTCGTCGTCGTCACACTATGGCTGTTCGGGGCGTTGAACTTCGCGGCTCGATTGTTCGATCTCGACTGGCCCTGGCTGAAGAGCCCTATTGGTATCGGGTCCTGAGGGCCCGCACCGATAGCATGGTCGCGGTCGCCGAGCCCGTCGGCGTCGCCGAACGGCACCAACGTTGGGAGAACCCCTCATGACCGCGCCCGCTCGCCCCGCACCAGCAGCCCCGATCCGGGTCGCTGCCGGGACGACCGCCGCCGCGGCGGTGCGTGAGGCCGGACTGCCGTCCCGGGGTGCGCCCGACGCGATCGTCGTCGTCCGTGACGCCGACGGCCGGCTGCGTGACCTCTCCTGGATACCCGACACCGACGCCGACGTCGTCCCGGTGGCCGCCGACACCGAGGACGGGCGCAGCGTCATCCGCCACTCGGCCGCGCACGTGCTCGCCCAGGCGGTCCAGGACATGTTCCCCAACGCCAAGCTGGGCATCGGTCCGCCGATCACGGACGGCTTCTACTACGACTTCGACGTGGCCGAGCCGTTCACCCCCGAAGACCTGGACGCGCTCGAGAAGAAGATGCGCAAGATCGTCAAGGACGGTCAGCTCTTCGAGCGTCGCGTCTACGAGTCCAAGGAGCAGGCCCGCGCGGAGCTGGCCGGTGAGCCGTACAAGCTCGAGCTCATCGACGACAAGTCCGGTGCCGACGACCCCGAGGTCATGGAGGTCGGCGGTGACGAGCTGACCGCCTACGACAACCTCAATCCCCGTACCCGCGAGCGTGTTTGGGGCGACCTGTGCCGCGGACCCCACATCCCGACCACCCGCTACATCCCGGCGTTCAAACTGACCCGCAGCTCGGCGGCGTACTGGCGCGGCGACCAGGCCAATGCCAGCCTGCAGCGCATCTACGGCACCGCGTGGGAGTCGCAGGAGGCGCTCGATCGCCACCTCGAGCTGATCGAGGAGGCCCAGCGTCGTGACCACCGCAAGCTCGGTGTCGAGCTGGACCTGTTCAGCTTTCCCGACGAATTGGGTTCCGGTCTCCCGGTTTTCCATCCCAAAGGTGGCATCGTGCGGCGCGAACTCGAGGAGTACTCGCGCCGCAAGCACATCGAGGCCGGCTACGAGTTCGTCAACACCCCGCACATCACCAAAGAGCAGCTCTACATCACCTCGGGGCACCTCGAGTGGTACGCCGACGGCATGTTCCCGCCGATGCACATCGACGCGGAGTTCAACGAGGACGGGTCGGTCCGCAAGCCGGGGCAGGACTACTACCTCAAGCCGATGAACTGCCCGATGCACCACCTGATCTATCGGTCGCGAGGGCGGTCCTATCGGGAACTTCCGTTGCGACTCTTCGAATTCGGCAGTGTCTACCGCTACGAGAAGTCCGGCGTGATCCACGGGCTGACCCGTGTGCGGGGGATGACACAGGACGATGCGCACATCTACTGCACCCGGGAGGAGATGCGCGACGAGCTGTCGCGGCTGCTGCAGTTCGTCCTGGACCTGCTCGGCGACTACGGCCTCGACGACTTCTACCTGGAGCTGTCGACCAAGGACCCGGACAAGTTCGTCGGCTCCGACGAGATCTGGGAGGAGGCCACCGAGACGCTGCGCGAGGTGGCGGAATCCTCAGGGCTGGAACTGGTTCCCGATCCCGGTGGCGCCGCGTTCTACGGCCCGAAGATCTCGGTGCAGGTGCGCGACGCATTGGGCCGCAGCTGGCAGATGTCGACGATTCAGCTCGACTTCAACATGCCGGACCGTTTCGAGCTCGAGTACACCGCGGCCGACGGCACTCGCAAACGTCCGGTGCTGATCCACCGCGCGCTGTTCGGCTCGATCGAGCGTTTCTTCGGCATCCTCACCGAGCACTACGCCGGGGCGTTTCCGGCCTGGCTGGCGCCGGTACAGGTGGTGGGCATCCCGGTCGCCGAGGGGCACGTCGACTATCTGCTCGAGGTGGCGGCCGAGTTGAAGAAGCGCGGCATCCGGGCCGAGGTCGACACCAGCGACGACCGGATGGCCAAGAAGATCGTGAACCACACCAACCAGCGGGTGCCGTTCATGCTGCTCGCGGGTGACCGCGATGTCGAAGCCGGTGCGGTGAGCTTCCGGTTCGGCGATCGCACGCAGATCAACGGGGTCGGGCGTGATGCGGCGGTGCAGACCATCGTCGACTGGGTGAAGCGGCGCGAAAACTGCACTCCCACAGCAGATCTCGTCAACGTCGGGATGCAGGCAGGCGAGGGCTGACGTGGATTCGGACGACACGATCGTTGACCGCGGGGTCGGTGAGCCGGACCGTCTGCAGCGGTTGTGGACGCCGCACCGGATGAACTACATCGTCGACGCTGTGAAGCCGGGCTCGGCAGCGTCGTCCGAGCCGTTCACCGACATCCCCAACATGTCCGACGAAGACGGCCTGGTGGTCGCGCGCGGCGAGCTGGTCTACGCGGTGCTCAACCTCTATCCGTACAACCCGGGCCATCTGATGGTCGTGCCCTATCGGCGGGTCGCGGAATTGGAGAACCTGACCGTCGACGAGAGCGCCGAGCTGATGGCGTTCACGCAGAAAGCGATTCGCGTGATGAAGGCGGTGTCGCGCCCGCACGGCTTCAACGTCGGGCTCAACCTCGGCACGTCGGCGGGCGGCTCGCTCTCGGAGCATCTGCACATGCACGTGGTGCCCCGCTGGGGCGGTGACGCGAACTTCATCACTGTCATCGGGGACTCCAAGATCATCCCGCAGTTGCTGCGCGACACCCGCCAGCTGTTGGCGCAAGAGTGGGATCGCCAGCAGTGAGCGATTTCTACCTGATGACCCGGGCGGCGTATGCCAAGCTTTCCCGGCCTGCGGCCAAAGGGGCCCTGCGCCTGGGGCTCACCCCGGACAGCGTGACCATCCTGGGGACCGCAGGATCGGTGCTCGCGGCGTTGACGCTGTTCCCGATGGGCCAGCTGTGGTGGGGCGCGTTCACGGTGTTCGTGTTCGTGCTCGCCGACATGCTCGACGGGGCGATGGCCCGGGAGAGCGGCGGTGGCAGCCGCTTCGGGGCGGTACTCGATGCGACCTGTGACCGCATCAGCGACGGCGCCATCTTCTGCGGGCTCCTCTGGTGGGCGGCATTCGGGATGCGCAGCACCGGGCTCGTCGTCGCGACCATGATCTGTCTGGTGTCCTCCCAGGTGATCTCCTACATCAAGGCCAGGGCGGAGGCCAGTGGTCTCGCCGGCGACGGGGGACTGATCGAGCGGCCCGAGCGGCTGGTGATCGTGTTGACCGGCGCGGGCCTGTCGGGGGTGTCGTTCCTGCCGCTGCACTGGCTGCTGCCGGTGGCGATGTGGGTGCTCGCCGTGACGAGCGTGCTGACCGTCGGGCAGCGCCTGCACAGTGTGCGCGTGTCGCCGGGGGCGATGGACCCCCTGCCCGGCGCCACCGCCGAGAAGCCCGAGCCCACCGACCCATGAAGATCCCCTACAGTGACCGCCTCAGTGACCTCGGCTACGCGGCGGGTTGGCGACTGGTCCGGGCAGCGCCGGAAGTTGTGGCGCGCAACGCCTTTGGTGCAGGTGCTTGGTATGCCGCCCGCGGCGGCGGACCCGATCAGCTGCGCAGGAACCTGGCGCGGGTGATCGGCACCGCCCCGCGCGACGTGCCCGACGACTTGATGCACGCCTCGCTCGCGTCGTACGCGCGGTACTGGCGAGAGGCGTTCCGGCTGCCGTCGATGGATCTCGACGAGCTGGGGCGCCAGCTGGACGTCCTCGACATCGGCATGGCATTCGACGCGCTGGACCAGAGGGGTCGCGGCGCCATTCTGGCGTTGCCGCACAGTGGCAACTGGGACATGGCGGGCGTGTGGCTGGCGCAGAACTTCGGCACCTTCGCCACCGTTGCCGAGCGCCTCAAGCCCGAGTCGCTCTACAACCGCTTCTTGGCCTACCGGGAAAGTCTGGGCTTCACCGTGATTCCGTCCTCGGGCGGGGAGCGTCCACCGTTCGACGTGCTGTCGGACTGGCTGAACGACAACGGCATCGTTTGTCTGATGTCCGATCGCGACCTCAGTCGGCGCGGGGTGGAGGTGGACTTCTTCGGTGAGCCGACACGGCTGCCCGCCGGGCCGGCGAAACTCGCGCTCACCACCGGAGCCGCCCTGTTCCCGGCGCACTGCTGGTTCGACGGCGACGGGTGGGGGACCAAGATCTATCCCGAGATCGACACCTCGTCCGGCGATGTCACCGTCATCACCCAGGCGCTGGCCGACCGGTTCGCCGACAACATCGCCACCCATCCCGCCGACTGGCACATGATGCAGCCGCAATGGGTGGCCGACCTGTCCGAGGAGCGTAGGGCCAGGTTGGAGGCACGCTGATGCGCATCGGGATGGTCTGCCCGTACAGCTTCGACGTGCCGGGCGGCGTGCAGTCGCACGTCCTGCAGCTCGCAGAGGTGATGCACGCGGCCGGTCATGAGGTCAGCGTGCTCGCTCCCGCCTCGCCCGACGCGGAGACCACGCTGCCCGACTACGTGGTCTCCGGCGGCAAGGCCGTGCCCATTCCGTACAACGGGTCGGTCGCGAGGCTGCGCTTCGGGCCGGCGACGCACCGCAAGGTCAAGAAATGGTTGCAGCAGGGCGATTTCGACGTGTTGCATCTGCACGAGCCCAACGCCCCCAGCCTGTCGATGCTGGCTCTCAACATCGCCGAAGGGCCGATCGTCGCGACGTTTCACACGTCGACGACGAAGTCGCTGACGCTGACGGTGTTCGAGCCGATCCTGCGTCCGATGCACGAGAAGATCGTCGGCCGGATCGCGGTCTCGGACCTGGCCCGCCGCTGGCAGATGGAAGCGCTGGGTAGCGACGCGGTCGAGATCCCGAACGGCGTCGACGTCGCTTCGTTCGCCACCGCACCGATGCTCGAGGGCTATCCGCGCCCGGGCCGCTCGATCCTGTTCCTCGGGCGCTTCGACGAACCGCGCAAGGGCATGTCGGTGTTGATGGGCGCGCTGCCCGCGGTCGTCGAGAGGTTCGCCGACGTCGAGGTGCTCGTGGTGGGCCGCGGCGATCAGGCGCAGCTGCGCGAAACGGCGGGTCCACTGGCCGGGCACCTTCGGTTCCTCGGGCAGGTCGACGATGCGCAGAAGGCGTCGGCGATGCGCAGCGCCGACGTGTACTGCGCCCCCAACACCGGCGGCGAGAGTTTCGGCATCGTGCTGGTCGAGGCGATGGCCGCGGGGACAGCGGTGGTGGCCAGCGATCTCGATGCCTTCCGGCGGGTGCTCGACGACGGACGCGGCGGCCGGTTGGTGGCTGTCGACGATCCCGACGACCTGGCCGCCGGACTCATCGAGATGCTCACCGACGACGCCCGCCGCGCCGCACACATCGAGTGCGCGACCCACCTCGTCGCGCGCTACGACTGGTCGGTGGTGGCGCAGCAGATCATGCGGGTGTACGAGACCGTGGCCGGTGCGGGCGTGAAAGTGCGGGCCGCAGGGTGATTCCGTGGGTGACCGCCGTGGTGATCGCTCTGCTGGTCGCCGCGGTGGCAGTCATCGCGCTGTGGGCCTATCAGACCGCGCACCGGCTGGACCGTCTCCACGTGCGGTACGACCTGTCCTGGCAGGCGCTCGACGGGGCACTGGCGCGTCGAGCGGTCGTGGCCCGCGCGGTCGCTGTCGACGCCTACGGGGTGGGACCTGACGGCAAACGGCTCGCCGCGCTGGCCGACGCCGCCGAACGGGCCCCGCGCCCGGCCCGCGAAGCCGCCGAGAACGAGCTGTCGGCTGCGTTGGCGCGCGTCGATCCCGCCTCGTTGCCGCGCGCCTTGGTCGCCGAGTTGGCTGACGCCGAGGCGCGGGTGCTGCTGGCACGACGGTTCCACAACGACGCGGTCCGCGACACCTTGGCCCTGCGCGAGCGCCCCGCGGTGCGCGCGTTGCGGCTGGGCGGCACCGCGGCGATGCCCGGCTATTTCGAGATCTCCGAGGGTGGAGAGGTGTCGACGCGTGAAGCCGCCCCGCCGGTGCCGCGCACGTCGGCGCGGATCGTGCTGCTCGACACCGAGGGCGCGGTCCTGCTGCTGTGCGGTTCGGACCCGCAGAGCACGACCGAGCCCGCGCCGCGCTGGTGGTTCACGATCGGCGGGGCAGCGCAGGCGGGGGAGACGCTGGCGCAGACCGCCGCCCGCGAGCTCGAGGAGGAGACCGGTCTGCGGGTGCGCCCTGACGACTTGATCGGACCGGTGTGGCGCCGCGACGCGACCATCGAGTTCAACGGCGGCGTGTTCCGCAGCGAGGAGATGTACTTCGTCCACCGCACCGCGCGGTTCGAACCGTCGGACGGTGGTCGGTCGCGGTTGGAGCGGACCTACATCCATGGGCACAGGTGGTGCGATGCGACAATCATCGCCGAGCTGATCACCGATGGACAGGCGGTCTATCCGCGTCAGCTCGCCGAGTTGCTCGACGAGGCCAACGCGGTGGCCGATCAGCCCGGCACGGTGACTCAGCGGCCGGTGCGAGCCATCCGCTGACCTGCGGATCGAATTGGTTTGTTGCCGCATTTACACTGAATCGGCAGCGATTGAAGGAGTTGACAGTGGAAACCGAAGCCCTCGGCGGTCAGGCCCGCGGCACGGCCCGGGTGAAGCGCGGTATGGCCGAAATGCTCAAGGGCGGCGTGATCATGGACGTCGTCACTCCCGAGCAGGCCCGCATCGCAGAGGGGGCCGGCGCCGTCGCGGTGATGGCCCTCGAGCGCGTGCCCGCTGACATCCGCGCCCAGGGCGGGGTGTCGCGGATGAGCGACCCCGACATGATCGAGGGCATCATCTCCGCGGTCACCATCCCGGTCATGGCCAAGGCCCGTATCGGGCATTTCGTCGAGGCGCAGATCCTGCAGTCACTCGGCGTGGACTACGTCGACGAGTCGGAGGTGCTGACCCCGGCCGACTACGCCAACCACATCGACAAGTGGAAGTTCACGGTCCCCTTCGTGTGCGGTGCCACCAACCTCGGTGAGGCACTGCGGCGGATCACCGAGGGCGCGGCGATGATCCGGTCCAAAGGTGAGGCCGGCACCGGAGACGTGTCCAACGCCACCACCCACATGCGCAAGATCGGTGGTGAGATACGCCGCCTGACGTCGCTGTCGGAAGACGAGTTGTACGTTGCGGCAAAGGAATTGCAGGCACCCTACGATCTGGTCGTCGAGGTAGCCCAGAACGGCAAGTTGCCGGTCACGCTTTTCACCGCCGGCGGTATCGCGACGCCCGCCGATGCGGCGATGATGATGCAGCTCGGCGCCGAAGGCGTGTTCGTCGGCTCGGGGATCTTCAAGTCCGGCAACCCTGCCGAGAGGGCGGCCGCGATCGTCAAGGCCACCACGTTCTACGACGACCCCGACGTGCTGGCCAAGGTGTCGCGCGGCTTGGGTGAGGCGATGGTCGGCATCAACGTCGACGACATCCCGGTGCCCCACCGGCTCGCCGAGCGAGGCTGGTGAGCACACGCACTGTGGCGATCGAAGAAATCCTCGACCTGGAGAAGATCGAGGTCAACATCTACCGCGGTGGTGTGTTCAGCCCCGAGTCGGGATTCCTGCAGCGCACGTTCGGCGGGCACGTCGCGGGCCAGTCGCTGGTCTCGGCGGTGCGCACGGTCGACCCCAAGTTCCAGGTGCACTCCCTGCACGGCTACTTCCTGCGTGCGGGGGACGCCCGCTCACCCACGGTGTACACGGTGGAGAGGCTGCGTGACGGCGGCTCGTTCTGCACCCGTCGGGTGAACGCGATCCAGCACGGCGAGACGATCTTCTCGATGTCGGCGTCCTTCCAGACCGACCAGAGCGGGATCGAGCACCAGGACGCGATGCCGATCGCTCCGCCGCCGGACAACATCCCCGACTTCAAATCGGCGAGCAAGGTCTTCGACGACGCGAGCTTCCGCCAGTTCGACGAGTGGGACGTGCGTATCGTCCCGCGCGACCAGCTGAAGTTGTTGCCCGGCAAGGCGTCCCAGCAGCAGGTGTACTTCCGGCATCGCGACCCGTTGCCCGACGATCCGGTGCTGCACATCTGCGCGCTCGCCTACATGAGCGACCTCACGCTGCTGGGCTCGGCGCAGGTCAACTATCCCAACGAACGCCCGCATCTGCAGGTCGCCTCGCTCGACCACGCCATGTGGTTCATGCGTCCCTTCCGGGCGGACGAGTGGCTGCTCTACGACCAGTCCTCACCGTCGGCGTGCGGCGGACGATCGCTGACGCAGGGCAAGATCTTCAATCAGTACGGCGAGATGGTCGCTGCGGTCATGCAGGAGGGCCTGACCCGCTACTCCCGCGAGTTCACTCGACCGGCGACGTGAGCGCCCCCCGGGTCGGGGTGCTGGCGCTGCAGGGGGACACGAGAGAACACCTCGCCGCGCTGCGTGAGGCCGGGGCCGATGCCTGCACGGTGCGCCGGGCCGACGAGCTGGCCCGCGTCGACGGACTGGTGATCCCCGGCGGCGAGTCGACGGCGATGAGTCATCTGCTGCGTGAGTTCGACCTGCTCGAGCCGGTGCGCGCGCGTCTCGCCGACGGGATGCCGGCCTACGGGTCCTGTGCCGGCATGATCCTGCTGGCCACCGAGATCGCCGACGCCGGGGTGCCGGGCCGCGAGGCGCTGCCGCTGCACGGAATCGACATGACCGTGCGGCGCAACGCTTTCGGCCGTCAGGTCGATTCGTTCGAAGAAGACATCGTGTTCTCGGGGCTGGACGGCACGGTGCACGCGGTGTTCATCAGGGCGCCCTGGGTGGAGCGAGTCGGCGCCGGGGTCGAGGTGCTCGCCACGGCGGCTGGTCATCCGGTCGCTGTGCGTCAGGGCCGGACACTCGCGACGGCTTTCCATCCGGAGGTCACCGGTGACCGTCGCGTCCACAAACTCTTCGTCGACTCCCTCACCTAGCGATTTCGGCGTGATTGTCGTCGCTCAGCGACGACAATCACGCCGAAATCACGCTTGGGCGGGCAGCACGTGGTCGGCGACCTTGTCGGTGGACAGGCACAGCGAGCACACGAACGCGTCGTGGGTCTCGCACTTGGCCATGTCCGGCCGCTCGAAATCGTGATGGCAGACATGGCATTTGAGGTGCTCGCCGGACGGATTGCCCAACTCGTCGTACATCGGCAGATCGATACCGTCGTCGGTGCGCCGCAGGTAGTACTTGCCGCGCGTCGCCACGGCGATGATCGGGGGCAGCACGAGGCCCAGGCCGATCGCCACCAGGGGGGAGTAGGGCCGGATCGCTTCGCCCAGACCGCCGAAGAACGCCAGGATCGACACGCCCGCTGCGATCAGCATCGAGCCGAACCCGACCGGGTTGATGGCGTACAGCATGCCTCGCCGGAACTCGGGCGCCTGCGGTGAGATCTTCAACAGATACTTGTTGATCACGATGTCCGAGGCCACCACGACGACCCAGGCCATACCGCAGTTGGCGTAGAACCCGAGGATCGTGTTGAGGAAGTCGAACATGTTGGCTTCCATCAGGATCAGCGCGATCAGCAGGTTGAAGCCGAGGAACACCAGCCGGCCGGGGTAGCGCTTGGTGACACGGGTGAACGAGTTGGTCCACGCCAGCGATCCCGAGTAGGCATTGGTCACGTTGATCTTGATCTGGCTGATCACGACGAGGACCACGGCCAGCGTCATCGCCAGCCAGCCCGGCAGGAAGTTCTCGTAGATCTCCAGGAACTGGTGCACCGGCTGATTGGCCACGCCAGCGCTGTCGGCGACGTTGGCGATCAGGTACACGGCCAGGAACAGGCCGACGACCTGCTTGATGGCGCCGAAGAACACCCATCCGGGGCCGGCGAGGATCATCCACGTCCACCAGCTGCGCTTGTTCTCCGGCGTTTTCGGCGGCATGAAGCGCAGGTAGTCGATCTGCTCGGCGATCTGCGCAATCAGGGACAGGCAGACGCCCGCGGCCAGCAACGTGTAGCCCAGGTTGAAGCCGCCCTGACCCTGCTCGCCCTGGTAGGCGAAGAACTGGCTGACGGATTCGGGATGGCTCACCACGAGGTAGACGAACGGTGCGACCATCAGGATCAGCCACAGCGGTGTCGTCCAGACCTGCAGTGTGGACAGCACTTTCATGCCGTAGATGACGAGCGGGAAGATGATCAGCGTCGAGGCCGCGTACCCGATCCACAGCGGGATGCCCAGGCCCAGTTGCAGACCCTGGGCCATGATCGAGCCTTCGAGAGCGAAGAAGATGAACGTGAACGTCGCCATGATGACGTTGGTGACGACGGAGCCGTAGTAGCCGAATCCGCTTCCGCGTGTGATCAAGTCGAGATCCATGTTGTACCGCGCGGCGTAGTAGGCGAGCGGGAAACCGGTCAGGAAGATGACGACCGCGAAGATCAGAATGCCCCACAGGGCATTGGTGGTGCCGTACGAAATGCCGATGTTCGCGCCGATCGCGAAGTCCGCGAGATAAGCGATGCCGCCGAGAGCGGAGATGCCGACAACGCCGGTCGACCACTTGCGGTAGCTGCGCGGAGCGAACCGCAGTGTGTAGTCCTCGAGCGTTTCCTTGGTGGCAGTCAGGCGGTCGAGGTCCGCCTCCGGTGCCGCGGCGCGCACGTCATCGCCGATTTCCTGGGTCATTCGCCAAAGCTAGGACCGCGCTGTTTCGGCGACGTTGCGGACGTGTAAGCGCTAGGGCTTTCAGCGAATTGCCAGCCCCGTGATCGCGCGGGCCATCACCAGGCGCTGGATCTCGCTGGTGCCCTCGAAGATCGTGAAGATCTTGGCGTCGCGGTGCATGCGCTCCACCGGGTATTCGCGGGTGTAGCCGTTGCCACCGAGAATCTGGATCGCTTCGTCGGTGACGTAGACGGCGGTTTCGCTGGCCACCAGCTTGGCCATCGACCCCTCGGCGGAATCGAAGCTCTTGCCGTTGCGGGCCATCCAGCCGGCGCGGTACACGAGCAGCCGTGCGGCGTCGATACGCGCCTTCATGTCGGCCAGCTTGAAGGCGACAGCCTGGAACTCGCCGATCTTGCGGCCGAACTGTTCCCGTTCGGTGGCGTAGTCCCGGGCGTACTCGTACGCGGCGCGCGCGACGCCGACGGCCATCGCGCCGACTGTGGGGCGGGTGCGCTCGAAGGTCGCCATCGCGGCCTGCCCGGCGGCCTTCTTGCCCTCGCGCACCTTCGCGATGCGCGCGTCGAACTTCTCCTTGCCGCCCACGATCAGGCGGCCGGGGATGCGCACGTCGTCCAACACGACCTCAGCGGTGTGCGAGGCGCGGATGCCGTGCTTGAGGAACTTCTGCCCCTGACTGAGGCCCTTGGTGCCGGGCGGGATGATGAACGACGCCTGGCCGCGGGTGCCCAGTTCGGGGTGGACCGAGGCGACGACGACGTGGACGTTGGCGATGCCGCCGTTGGTGGCCCATGTCTTGGTGCCGTTGAGCACCCACTCGTCGGTGGCTTCGTCGTAGCGGGCTCGGGTCAGGATGGACCCGACGTCGGAGCCGGCGTTGGGCTCCGACGAACAGAATGCCGCGACCTTGGGATCGTCGACGCTGCCGAACATCTGCGGCACCCATTCGCCGACCTGTTCGGGGGTTCCGGTCGCGGCGACCGACGCCGCAGCCAGGCCGGTGCCGAGAATGGCCAGCGCGATGCCGGCGTCACCCCAGAACATCTCCTCGAACGCGACGATCATGCCGAGGCCGCTGGGTTCGGCGGCCTGCTCGGCGAAGAACTCCATGGAGTAGAGGCCGACCTTGGCGGCCTCCTGGATGATCGGCCACGGCGTTTCTTCGCGCTCGTCCCACTCCGCGGCGGCGGGGCGGACGACATCGGCGGCAAACTCATGGACCCACTTCTGCACGTCCAGCAGGTCGGAGGACAACTCCAGGGAGAACGTCATGCAACAGAACCTTACTCCGGAGTAAGAACGGCAACCAGAGACTGTGTTTCAGCTAACACGAGCACGCCGACCGAGAGTCGGCATTTCGGCCGGACCCCGGGCGCGGCGGGCGCTGGTGCCCGTGCAGTGTCACATCGGGGGCACATCGAGCAGGACCTGGGGTGACGGGCACGTAGACTGGTCGATCGGACTTCGAGGTAGTCGGTGTGAAAGAGGTAGCGAGTAGATGAGCGGCCATTCCAAGTGGGCCACCACAAAGCACAAAAAGGCCGTGATCGATGCGCGTCGCGGTAAGAACTTCGCCAAGCTGATCAAGAACATCGAGGTCGCGGCGCGGACCGGCGGCGGCGATCCGGCCGGCAACCCGACGCTCTACGACGCCATCCAGAAGGCCAAGAAGAACTCGGTGCCCAACGACAACATCGAGCGTGCCCGTAAGCGCGGCGCGGGTGAGGAAGCCGGCGGCGCCGACTGGCAGACCATCACCTACGAGGGCTACGGGCCCAACGGCGTCGCAGTGCTGGTCGAGTGCCTGACCGACAACCGCAACAGGGCCGCGGGCGAGGTCCGCGTCGCGATGACGCGCAACGGCGGAAGCATGGCCGACCCGGGCTCGGTGTCCTACCTGTTCACCCGCAAGGGTGTGGTGACACTGGACAAGAACGAGCTGACCGAAGACGACGTGTTGGCCGCGGTACTCGACGCCGGCGCCGAAGATGTCAACGACCTGGGGGACAGCTTCGAGGTCGTCTCCGAGCCCACGGATCTGGTCGCGGTACGCACCGCGCTGCAGGACGCCGGCATCGACTACGAGTCCGCCGAGGCCACGTTCCAGCCCTCGGTGAGCGTGCCGGTGGACCTCGAGGGCGCCCGCAAGGTGCTCAAGCTCGTCGACGCCCTGGAGGACAGCGACGACGTGCAGGACGTCTACACCAACGTCGACATCCCCGACGATGTCGCAGCCGCTCTCGACGAGGGCTGACCAGAGAGTCCCGCCTCATGCAGAAGGTGGTCGACCCTGACGGCGTCACCTGGCGCATCCGCCGGTGGTGGTGGAACACGGTCCCATGGCAGACGGGGTTCGACACCCTGGATGCGATCTTCTGGTCGATTCGGATCGAGCGGGACGGCCACGAGGTCGCCCGCGAGCGCATGACGGGATGGCGCGCCTCTGACGACCGGATCGCCGCGGTGGCCGAACAGGCGAAGGCGGGCACGCTGGCCCACTCGCTCGGCCTCGAATCAACTGTGTAGCAACATCTTCCGCAACCGCTACCGGTCAATCGCTGCGAGCTGCGCCATCGGTGAGTAGGGTGGCGTGCACCCGACCTCAGGGAGCGCCATGATCCTGTACGCCTTCCGCTGCGAAACCGGGTGCGGCACCACGCAGCAGATGTATTCGATGGACAGCCGCCCTGACGAGATCGACTGCCCGGCGTGCCAGGGTCCCGCGCGTCGCTTGATGGCCGCGCCTCATCTCGGGCGTTCCGCCGGCGCCGCGATGGCGTTGCACGACGCGACCCGCGCCACCGCCGACCGTCCCGCCGTGGTGTCCTCCCCGACGCCGCCGCCGTCCGGGCGCCCGATCTCGACGAACCCCCTCCACCAGAAGCTGCCGCGACCCTAGAGGAGAGCCACCGTGCCCGACGTCGTCTTCCCGCTCGACTCCACCAAGAAGTTCACCGATCAGGAGAAGATCGGCCACAACCGTTGGCATCCCGACATTCCCGCCGCGGTCACGGTGAAACGAGGCGACTCGTTCCGGGTGCACTGCCGCGAATGGTTCGATGGCGCGATCCACAACGACGACTCAGCGGAGGACATCCTCAATGCCCCGCTGACGACGGTGCACACGCTGTCCGGCCCGATTGCCGTCGAGGGAGCCAAGCCCGGCGATCTGCTGATCGTCGACATCCTCGACGTCGGGCCCATCCCTCAGGAGGATTCGGGGCCGCTGGCGGGCCAGGGGTGGGGCTACACCGGTATCTTCGCGACCCGCAACGGCGGCGGCTTCCTCACCGAGCAGTTCCCCGACGCCTACAAGGCGATCTGGGACTTCAGCGGGCAGAAGGCGACATCGCGCCACGTGCCGGGAGTGGAATTCACCGGCATCGTCCATCCCGGTCTGATGGGCACCGCCCCGTCGGCGCAGTTGCTGTCGTCGTGGAACACTCGCGAGGCCGCGCTGATCGCCACCGATCCCGATCGCGTACCCCCGCTCGCGTTGCCGCCCGAGCCGAACGACGCGATCCTCGGCAGCCTCTCCGGGGACGCGTTCACGAAGGCGGCCGCTGAAGCGGCACGCACCGCGCCGCCCCGCGAGAACGGCGGCAACCAGGACATCAAGAACCTGACCAAGGGCAGCCGGATCTTCTATCCCGTGTTCGTCGACGGGGCCAACCTCTCGGTGGGGGATCTGCATTTCTCGCAGGGCGACGGTGAGATCACGTTCTGCGGTGCGATCGAGATGGGTGGATTCATCGACCTGCGTGTCGACGTGATCCCCGGCGGCATGGAGACCTACGGCGTCAGCGAGAACGCGATCTTCATGCCCGGCAACACCGATCCGCAGTACTCGGAGTGGTTGGCCTTCTCGGGGACCTCGGTGACCCTGGACGGTGAACAGCGGTATCTGGATTCGCATCTGGCGTATCAGCGAGCGTGTCTGCACGCCATCGACTACCTGACGAAGTTCGGCTACAGCCCCGAGCAGGCGTACCTGTTGCTCGGGGCTGCCCCGATCGAGGGCCGGCTGTCGGGCGTGGTCGACATCCCCAACGCCTGTGCCACCGTCTACATCCCGACCGCGATCTTCGACTTCCCCGTCGCGCCGTCAGCGGGCGGGCCGGTTCGGATCGATCCCGGCATCGGCGCGCCGCGGGCGTCCCTCAGCTGACAGGAACCTCGCGAGCGCTGCCGCGGTCCGCTCGGGCTGATCGAGCATGACCAGCACGTAGGCGTCGTCGATCATCTCCAGCCGCCCGGCGGGCAGGAGCTCGGCCAAGCGCCGGGCATGGTCGACCGGCATCACCGGGTTGTCCGACCACAGGATCAACGCCGGCCGGTCGAAGGCGGCCAGTTGCTTCGTCGCTGCGATCAACTGCTGTTTGTCGAACCGGGTGCGGCAGTACTTGACCAGATCTCGCCGAATGTCCTTGTCCGACAGGGCGTGCGCTGTCCAGTCGGTGAAAATCGGCTGCGGCACAGGACGTTTGGCCATCATCCCGAACACCAGGTACTGCCGGCGAAACCATTCGACGCGCAGCTGACGCAACGCCAGCGCGACCGTGCCGGTGGTCCGGCTGGCCAACCAGGCCACCCTGCCCGGCCATCCCGGCGGAAAGTTGTCGAACGCCTCTGACGGGCAGACGACCAGTCGGCCGATCCGCTCGTCGCGGCCGGCGGCCGTGAGGTGCAGCGGGCCGCCCCAGTCGCTGACGACGAGCGTGACGTCAGTCAGGTCGAGCGCGTCGAGAACGTCGGCGACGATGTCGACCATGCCGGGCAGGGTCAGGTCCGCTTCGGCGCGCATCGGAATCCGGTGCCCGCCCATCGGCAGGACCGGCAACAGGTAGCGGCAGTGGCCCGGGAGATGGGGCAGGACGAGGTCCCACTGCGTGTCGTTCATCAGCAGGCCGTGCAGGAGGACGACGGGTGGGCCCTCCGGATCGCCCTCCTCCCGGACTTGTACGGGACCCGCGTGAGTATCGACGGTGCGCATCGCGCCTCCATTAGAATGTTCGTTCTAGAATGATTGCTCTAGCATGGCAGCGGGAGGTCATCATGGCAAGGTCCACCAGGGAAGCGATCCTCACCGCAGCGGCGGAACTGATGCGCCATCGCGGGTACGCCGGGGTCGCGATGAAGGACATCGCCGAGGCCTCCGGGGCGCCGATCGGATCGCTGTACCACCACTTCCGCGACGGCAAAGCGCAGATCGCGCGCGAAGCGTTGCTCAATGCCGGTGCGGCCTACGGCCTGCTGATCCCGACGGTCGTCGACGACTACACCGACCTGGGTGACGCGGTCGACGGCGTGTTCCGGCAGGCCGCCGAGGACATGGCGGCCACCGGGTTCGCGAACATGTGCCCTGTCGCGAGCGTCGCGGCCGAGGTCGCCGACACCGTCGAGTCGCTCCGGCACGCCACCGAGGACATCTTCGCCGGCTGGATCGACGGTGGCGCCGCCTATTTCGAGGGTCGCGGCCTGGACCAGGGGCGGGCCCGCGATGTCACGATCGCGCTGATCGGTGCGCTCGAGGGAGCGTTCGTGCTGGCCCGCACCCTGCGCTCGACCGAGCCGCTGCTCGCCGCCGGCCGGGTGTTGGCCCCGCAGTACCGTGGTATCGCCCTCGCGAGACCGCGCGTGTCCCTCCCGCCGAGGGTCGGTGTCCACCGCTAAGCTCTCGAACAAATGTTCTGTAGGAGGCTGGCGTGCGGGTGATGGGTGTCGACCCCGGGCTGACCCGGTGCGGGTTGTCGGTGATCGAGAGCGGCCGCGGCCGCCAGGTCATCGCGCTCGATGTCGACGTCGTGCGCACCCCGGCCGATCATCCACTCGCGCACCGACTGCTGGCCATCAGCGACGCGGTCGAACACTGGCTGGACACCCACGCCCCGGACGTGATCGCGATCGAGCGCGTGTTCTCCAATCAGAACGCCAACACCGCGATGGGCACCGCGCAGGCGGGCGGGGTGGTCGCCCTGGCCGCCGCCCGCCGTGACATCGACGTCCACTTCCACACGCCGAGTGAGGTCAAGGCCGCCGTCACCGGCAACGGACGGGCGGACAAGGCTCAGGTCACCGAAATGGTGACGAGAATCCTTGCGCTGCAACAGAAGCCGACCCCGGCTGACGCGGCCGATGCATTGGCGCTGGCGATCTGCCACTGCTGGCGGGCTCCGATGAT
The DNA here is from genome assembly GCF_007096635.1 of Mycolicibacterium sp. 018/SC-01/001. Taxonomy (GTDB): domain Bacteria; phylum Actinomycetota; class Actinomycetes; order Mycobacteriales; family Mycobacteriaceae; genus Mycobacterium. The sequence continues at coordinate 91,327 of NZ_VKAA01000006.1, read as the reverse complement.
CTCCCGGATGGCCGAGGCGGAGGCGATGGCGGCCGAACAACGCCGCAAATACCAGGCCACGCTCAAGGCGGCCAAGATGTCCAGGAGCGCGCGATGATTGCCTCGGTCCGCGGCGAGGTCGTCGACATCGCGCTCGATCACGTGGTGATCGAGGCCGGCGGTGTGGGCTACAAGGTGATGGCCACCCCGTCGACACTGGCGACGTTGCGGCGCGGCACCGAGGCGCGTCTGATCACCGCGATGATCGTGCGCGAGGACTCCCAGACGCTCTACGGCTTCGTCGACTCCGACGCCCGCGATCTGTTCCTGACACTGCTCGGCGTCTCCGGGATCGGGCCGAGCATCGCGCTGGGTGCGCTGGCCATGTACGACGGTCCGACGCTGCGCGTCGCCATCGGCGACGGCGACCTGCCCGCGCTGACACGAATCCCCAAGGTGGGCAAGAAGACTGCGGAGCTACTGGTGCTGACGCTGCGCGACAAGGTAGGCGCCGCGTCCTCGGCCGGACTCTCTGCCGCGGGCGGGCACGGTATCCGCGGGCCCGTCGTGGAGGCGCTCGTCGGGCTCGGCTTCGCGCAGAAGCAGGCGGAGGAGGCCACCGACAAGGTGCTCGCCAACGACCCCGAGGCCACCACGTCCGCTGCCCTGCGAGCGGCGCTGTCGATGCTGGGCAAGAAGTGACGGGCCGGTTCTCGGGCGACCCCGATGACAGGGAAGCCGACGAGCGCGAGGTGTCCCCGGCGCTGACCGTCGGCGAGGGCGACATCGACGCGAGTCTGCGACCGCGCTCGCTCGGCGAGTTCATCGGCCAGCCCCGCGTGCGCGAGCAGCTGCAGCTGGTCCTCGAGGGCGCGAAGAATCGCGGCGGCACGCCCGACCACATCCTGCTGTCCGGGCCGCCGGGGTTGGGCAAGACGTCGCTGGCGATGATCATCGCGGCCGAGCTCGGCTCGTCGCTGCGCCTCACATCGGGTCCCGCCCTGGAACGCGCGGGGGATCTGGCCGCGATGCTGTCGAACCTCGTCGAGCACGACGTGTTGTTCATCGACGAGATCCATCGCATCGCGCGCCCCGCCGAGGAGATGCTCTACCTCGCGATGGAGGACTTCCGCGTCGACGTCGTCGTCGGCAAGGGCCCGGGTGCGACGTCGATTCCGTTGGAGGTGGCACCCTTCACGCTCGTCGGCGCCACCACCCGTTCCGGTGCGCTGACGGGACCGCTGCGAGACCGGTTCGGCTTCACCGCGCACATGGACTTCTACGAGCCCGCGGAACTGGAGCGGGTGCTGGCCCGCTCGGCCGGCATCCTCGGCATCGAACTGGGAGCCGAGGCCGGGGCGGAGATCGCCCGGAGATCGCGCGGAACGCCGCGCATCGCGAACCGGCTGCTGCGCCGGGTCCGCGACTACGCCGAGGTCCGCGCCGACGGGGTGATCACCCGGGACATCGCCAAGTACGCGCTGGAGGTCTACGACGTCGACGAGCTCGGGCTGGACCGGCTCGACCGCGCCGTGCTGTCGGCCCTGACCCGCAGCTTCGGGGGCGGGCCCGTCGGCGTGTCGACTCTCGCGGTGGCGGTGGGGGAGGAAGCTACCACCGTGGAAGAAGTGTGTGAGCCGTTCCTGGTGCGCGCCGGCATGATCGCGCGCACCCCGCGCGGTCGCGTCGCCACCCGGTTGGCGTGGACCCACCTGGGCATGACCCCGCCCAGCGGGGCGGGGGCGCTCGGCCAGCCGGGATTGTTCGAGTGATCGCCGCAGCCCTTGTCGTCGCGGCGCTCGCCGCGATCCTGCACGTCTACATCTTCGTGATGGAGTCGGTGACCTGGACGTCGCCGCGCACGCGGGCCGTGTTCGGGATGAGCGAGGAGGAGGCGCAGACCACGCGCCTGCTCGCGTTGAACCAGGGCTACTACAACCTGTTCCTCGCGATCGTGACCGCTGCCGGAATCGCGGCGACCGCGATGGGGTCCGACGCGGTCGGTGTGGCGCTGCTGAGTGCCGGCCTCGGGTCGATGCTGGCCGCTGCGGTCGTGCTCGTCGCCTCCGCGCGGGACAAGGCCCGCGCGGCGGTCATGCAGGGGACGCTGCCGTTGGTCGCGATCGTGCTCCTGCTGCTGGCCTCGACCCTGTAACGATCGAATCCCGCCCCGGTTACCGCTGGTGAGGCGGGGGTACTCCTGTGCGCACGTCGGGCACGTCACAAGGAGGCATCATGATCGGAACCCAGCACCCAGACCGTCCCCGCGGGGGACGGATGACCATTCCGCGCAGCCGCGGCGCCGCCAGCGGTTTCCTGCTCATCCTGCTCGGCCTGTGGGGCGCACTCGTCCCGTTCATCGGTCCCAACTTCGATTTCGCGTTCACGCCCGACCAGGCCTGGACGTGGACCATGGGTCGCGGCTGGCTCGAAGTCCTGCCCGGTGTGGTGACCGTGATCGGCGGACTGATCCTGCTGACCTCGCGCAATCGTGCCACCGCGGTCCTGGGCAGCTGGCTCAGCGTCGCCGGTGGCGCCTGGTTCGTGATCGGCCGCGCCCTGGCCGGGCCGTTGGGCCTCGGTGACGCGGGTGCCCCTGTCGCCGACACCGAGACCAAACGCGTCTGGCTCGACCTGAGCTATTTCTACGGTCTCGGCGCGGTGATCATCTTCCTCGGCGCCCTGGCGCTGGGCCGGGTCTCGGTGCGAAGCGTGCGCGATGTCGAATACGCCAGCCGCCCCGCCGTCGTCGACGCCCCGACCCACACCGGTCCGGTGCCGGTGACCGACCGGATGACGACCGCCCCGGCGGGCACTCAGCCCACCGGGGTGATCGACACGCAGGACGAGACACCCCGGCGCGGTCTGCGCAGCCGCCTCTTCGGCGGCCGGCGCGACCGCAACCTGGTGAATCACTGACCTCAGAGCAGACCGAGCAGCTCCAGATCGGTGATGTACTTGACGATCACCGCGGGAGTGACGTGCGGGATGTCCTTGTCGGGCCCGATCTTGGCCTCCTGCACCGCCGTCCGGAACCGGTCGGTCGGTGCGATGGAGCCCCGGATCGGGATCTCCGGCTTCTGGTAGTTGTGCAGCAGCGGCAGCAGTGACGCCTGGCGCTTGCGCTCGGGCAGGCCGTTGATCGCCGCGGTGAACCGGGCCAGCCAGGTGGCGTAGTCACCGACTCGACGCACCGGGTACCCCGCCTCGATCAGCCAGTCGACGAACTCGTCGAGACCGATGCCGTCGTCGTACGGGTTCATCACGTGGTACGTCTCGAACCCGCTGTCCGACTCGCTGGCCACCGCGGCGCCCAGCGTCGAGATCGCCTCGGCGATGAACTCGACCGGCAGGCCGTCGTAGTGAGCACGCGGCCGCTGCCCGTCGGCGTCGAGCTGGTAGAACGACTCCGGCGCCACGCCGGTCGCGACCAGGCTGAACATCAACCGGGTGAACATGTCCGGCAGGTTCAGCTGCCCGGCGTAGGTGGTGTCGGCCAGGATCATGTCGCAGCGGAACACCGAGACCGGCAACCCGCACAGATCGTGGGCCTCGCGCAGCAGCACCTCGCCGGCCCACTTGCTGTTGGAGTAGCCGTTGGCGTAGCTGTCGTCGACCGTGCGCGTCGCGCTGATCTGCCGGATGTCCCCGTCCTCGACGAACCTGCCGGGCTCGATGCCGGCGCCCACGCCGATCGTGGAGACGTAGGCGAACGGCTTCTGTCGCGTCGTCAGTGCGAGGCGGATCAGTTCGGCGGTGCCGACCGCGTTCGGACCGAACAGCTCGCTGTAGGGCAGGACGTGGTTGACCAGCGCGGCGGGGTCGACGATCAGGTCGACGGTGTCGGCCAGGCGCTGCCAGACCTGCGGGTCGAGTCCGAGATCGGCCTCACCCTTGTCGCCGGCGAGCACCTCGAGGTGATCGGCCGCCAACTCCCGGTAGTGAGCCAGCAGCGTCTCGTCGCCGCTGTCGAAGGTCGCGTCGAGGCGCGCCCGCGCGGCGTCATCGTCCTTGGCGCGCACGAGGCAGATGACCTTGCCGTCGACGAGGTCCATCCGCTCGAGCCATTCCAGGGCCAGGTAGCGGCCCAGGAATCCGGTCGCGCCGGTCAGCAGCACCGTGCGGACTTCGGCGCTCGGAGCGGGCAGGAACTTCGCACCCGCCAGCGTCTCGGCGTCGATGAACTTGTCCAGCGTGAGATCGGCCGAGTGCGCCTCGGTCGCGCCTGCACCATGCACCGCGGCGAAGGTCGGACGCTTCGCGCCGGGCTGCCGCTGGACCTCGATGTAGGCGGCCAGCGACGCCAGGTCGGTCGCGGGGCTGACGATCACGCCGACCGGCACCTCGACGTCGAAGATGTCGCGCAACAGGTTGCCGAATGTCAACGCCGACAACGAATCTCCGCCCAGATCGGTGAAGTGGGCGTCGGGCGCGACGTCCGAGGCGGCGGTGCCGAGCAGGGCCGCCGCGGCCCGGCCGACAGTCTCGAGCACGGGACGGTTCGCCCCGTCCTGACGCAGCGCACGCAACTCCTCGGCCTGACCGTCGGCCAGTTCGGCGTAGAGGGCCTCGAGCTGCTCGCCGTAATGCTCCTTCAGTCGCGGGCGGGCCAGCTTGCGGATGCCGGTGAGCAACCCGTTCTCGAGCGTGAACGGCGTCGACTCGATCAGGAAGTCACGCGGGATCTCGTAGGACTGCAGACCGGCGGCGCGGGCGACGTCCTGCAGCGATTCGGCGATCAACGCCTTGGCGTCGTCGCGGGCCAGCACCTCGTCGGTCGGGACGACGACGGCCAGCAGGTAGGACCGGGCGCTGTTGCCGTACACGTAGATCTGCCGGATCAGCGGGCTGTCGCCGAACACCGCCTCGAGCTTGGACACCGCGACGAACTCGCCCTGCGAGAGCTTCTGCACGTTGTTGCGCCGATCAAGGTAGACCACCTGGTCGGGACCGACTTCGGCGACCACGTCGCCCGTGCGGTAGTAGCCGTCGGGATCGAACATCTCGGCGGTGATCTCGGGGCGCTTGTAGTAACCGGGGAACAGGGTCTCCGATTTGACGAGCAGTTCGCCCCGCGGATGCGGGCGGTCGGTGGTGAAGTACCCGAGATCGGGAACGTCGACGAGCTTGTAGTCGATCACCGGCGGACGCTGGATCTGCCCGTCGACGAACACCGCGCCGGCTTCGGTGGAGCCGTAGCCATCGGTGAGGTGCAGGTCGAGGAAGGTCTCGACGAAGGTCCGCATCTCGGGCGACAGCGGTGCCGAGCCCGTCATCGCCATCACGTAGCGGCCGCCGATCAAGCTCTGTCGAAGATCGGCGTACACGTCGGCCAGATCGTCGGGCCGGCGGTCGACTTCCTTGGCCACTTCGGCGGCGATGGTGTCCCAGATTCGCGGCACGAACGTCAGCTGCGTGGGGCGCACCATTGCCAGGTCGTCGAGGAACGTCGAAAGGTCGCTGCGCGCAGCGAAATACGCGGTTCCGCCGGCGCCGAGGGTGCCGTAGAGCAGGCCGCGGCCCATCATGTGGCTCATCGGCATGAAGTTCAGCGTGATCGAGGGCGTCTTCTGCTCACCGCCCCACATCGAGCGCCCCGAACGGCGCCACGCGTTGGTGATCAGACGCTCCGGGTACATCGCGCCCTTGGGGGCGCCCGTGCTGCCGGAGGTGTAGATCAGCAGCAGCAGCGGATCGTCCTCGGGCGAGGTGAAGAACTCTGCCGCGGGCAGTGTCGCGCCGTGGGCGAGAACCTCGGCGAGCGTGACGACCTCGACCTGACGGCCGATGTCGGTCAGCCGGGCCGTCGCCTCGGCGACGCCGTCGCGGTGGTCGTCGATCTCGGGGCGGTGGTCGAACACGACCAGGCGGCCGATCGACTCGGCGTCGCGCACGAGGTCGACCGCGTCAGACAGGTAGTCCACGGATGCGAAGAACACCGTCGGCTCGGTCTCGGCGACGATCGGCCGCAGGGTGTCGACCGGCGCGCTGGTCTGCAGCGGCACCGACACCGCGCCCGCCAGCGCGAGCGTCGTGTCGATGACGGTGTAGTCCACGCTCGTGAACCCCAGGATCGCGGCGCGGTCACCGGGCTGCACATCGGTCAGGGCATTGAGCAGGTGGTGGATGCGATCGGACAGTTCGGCGTAGGTGATGGTCTCGTAATGGGGGAGCAGCTCGGCCTCGGTGCGCCCGGTCTGCGGGTCGGTGACCAGACGCACCGCGCGCTGGCCGAGGGCCGGCCGGTCGGCATAGCCGTCGAGGGCAGTGGCGATGATGTCGGGCAGCCGCTTGCCGGGGTCGTCGATGGCCTCGGCGATCGCCTCGTCGGGCAATGCCGCGGCGAACTGAGGATCGGTGGCCTGCAGGTCGTCGATGCGGCGGGCGAGTCGTTCTTCTCGGGTATCAGTCGGCATCAGAAAATCCTTCGGAACACGTTGTCAGTGGGGGCGCAATCGCGCGTCCACCAGAAAACTACGTTAGTAAAACTAAGCGTATTCCGAAGATCGGCCCGGGGGAGCTGTCAGGTTGCTGTGAATTGCCGCGGGGCGCCATCCCGGCTACTCCGCCGCAGTTGAAACTTGATTTGCATCACAGCTCGTCGCGGCCGCAGCGTTTGCCGGTGACGTGGCTCACAGGTCGCGCAGCAGCAATTCCAGGACGTCGAGCCCCTCGTCGAGGAGTTCGTCGCTGATCGTCAGAGGCGGCAGGAAACGCAGCACGTTGCCGAACGTGCCGCATGTCAGCACGACGACACCGGCCTGATGCGCGGCCGTGCTCAGTTTCTTGGTCAGTTCGGCGTCGGGTTCGATGGTCCCCGACTTCACCAGTTCGACGGCGATCATGGCGCCGCGGCCACGGACGTCGCCGATGCGGTCGTCCTCGGCCTGCAGCCGGCCCAGGCGCTCCTTCATCACCGTTTCGATCTGCGCGGCGCGAGCCGCGAGGCCGTCGTCCTCGATCGTCGCGATGGTGGCCAATGCGGCCGCGCACGCGACCGGATTGCCGCCGTAGGTACCGCCGAGGCCGCCGACATGCGGCGCGTCCATGATCTCGGTGCGGCCCGTCACGGCCGACAGGGGCATGCCGCCCGCGATGCCCTTGGCGGTCACGATCAGGTCCGGCACGATGCCCTCGTGCTCGCAGGCGAACATGGCTCCGGTGCGGGCGAAGCCCGTCTGCACCTCGTCGGCGATGAACACCACACCGTTGTCCCGGCACCACTGCAGCAGCGTCGGCAGGAATCCCTCCGCGGGCACGATGAAGCCGCCCTCGCCCTGGATCGGTTCGATGATGATCGCGGCCAGATTGTCGGCACCGACCTGCTTGTCCATCATCGTGATGGCCCTTCGGGCGGCGAGTTCGCCGTCGGTGGCGAGCTCCTTGCCGCCGAACTCCGCATCCCGGAACGGGTAGGACAGCGGCGCCCGGTAGATCTCCGGGGCGAACGGGCCGAAGCCGTGCTTGTAGGGCATCGACTTGGCGGTCAGCGCCATCGTGAGATTGGTGCGCCCGTGATAGGCGTGGTCGAACGAGACGACCGCCTGCTTGCCGGTGTAGCTGCGCGCGATCTTGACGGCGTTCTCGACTGCTTCCGAGCCGGAGTTGAACAGCGCGGACCGCTTGTCGCCGTCGCCGGGAGTGAGCCGGTTGAGGGCCTCGCACACCGCGACGTAACCCTCGTACGGGGTCACCATAAAACACGTGTGGGTGAACTGCGCGGCCTGCTCCTGCACCGCGCTCACCACGCGAGGCGACGCGTTGCCGACCGTGGTGACGGCGATGCCGGACCCGAGGTCGATGAGCCGGTTGCCGTCGACGTCTTCGATGATGCCGCCGAAGGCGCGCGCCGCGTAGACGGGCATGGTGTTACCGACGCCGCCCGCGACGGCCGCCGTCTTGCGCGCGATCAGCTCCTGCGAGCGCGGGCCGGGGATGGCGGTGGCGAGGTGGCGGCTCTGTTCGAGGGCGCTCAACTGGAAGGACCTCCTGTGATGATGGGCCGCTGACCTTCCGAGCCTAGCCGGTGCCCCTACCGATCCGTCGAGATCTGGAGGGTGAAACACCGGATTCGGTGGCTGATGCGGATTCAGGCGACGATATCCGTCGCCGAAAGCAGCGGTGCGGCGGGGGAAGCCGAGCGTGCCGTCCGCAATGGCACACTGGTCAACGAATTCCTTCATGTGTGCGACCCCTCGACGGGGTTCAGGGGTCGCCGAGAAAACAGACCGCAACGAAACAGAAGAGACACTGCTGCCATGGACCTGTTCGTCTTCCTGCCCCTGCTCATCATCATGGGCGCCTTCATGTACTTCGCGTCCCGGCGCCAGAAGAAGGCGATGCAGGCGACCATCGATCTGCACAACTCGCTGACCGTCGGCGACGAGGTGCACACGACCTCGGGCCTGCGCGGGCGGATCACGGGGATCTCCGACGACGAGGTGGACCTCGAGATCGCGCCGGGGGTCGTCACCACCTGGATGAAGCTCGCGGTGCGCGATCGCATCACCGACGACGTCGACGAGGCCGACACCGACGATGACACTGTGGACGACGGTTTCCCGGCCGAGCCCGCATCGGGTGCCACCGAGCTGACCGAACGGCCCAACACCAAGACTGACAGCTGACCCGACAGTCGCGGCACGTACCCTTTGCGGGTCACTGCGCGCCGTCGCGGGACCTGACGACCTGACCCCGAGGAGACTGGAGACACGTGGCATCGTCTTCGACGAGGGTGCATGCTGCCCGCTACCTGGCCCTGTTCCTGGCATTACTGATCGGTGCCTACCTGCTGGTCTTCCTGACCGGTGACAAAAAGGCCGACCCCAAACTCGGCATCGACCTGCAGGGCGGTACCCGCGTCACGCTGACCGCCCGCACGCCGGACGGGTCGCCTCCGTCGCGCGACGCCCTCAACCAGGCGCAGCAGATCATCAGCGCCCGCGTCGACGGCCTGGGTGTGTCGGGGTCCGAGGTCATCATCGACGGTCAGAACCTCGTGATCACGGTTCCCGGTAACGACACCAGCGAGGCGCGCAACCTCGGCCAGACGGCTCGGCTCTACATCCGCCCCGTCATCCATGCGATCCCGGCGGCCGGTCAAGGGCCCCCCGAACAGGCCGGTCCCGCGGGCGCGCCCCCGGGAGCGCCAGGGGCCCCGCCCGGCGCGGTTCCCGGCCTGCCACCCGGTGCCGCTGTTCCGGGCCTGCCGCCCGGCGCCGGCGGTCCCGGCGGTGCCCCCGACGCCGACATCCCGGGGCTGCCGCCGCTCGAGCCGCCGGCGCCCGCGCCGGCCCCTCAGCCGCGTCCGTTCCCGCAGCAGCCTGCGCCGAGCCCGAACCCGAGCCCTGCTCCGGCGCCGAACCCCGCCCCGCCGGGGCCGACGATCTCACCCGCGCCGGGCGCCCCGCCCGCGCCGGGCGGACGCAACGTGCCGCTCGCGCAGCGCATCCAGGACGAGAAGCGGTTGCGCCAGAGCTCCGAGCAGGCCATCCAGATCCTCGCCCTGCAGTTCCAGGCCACCCGCTGCGGTGACGACGACGTGCTGGCCGGCAACGACGACCCGAACCTGCCGCTGGTGACCTGCTCGCAGGACGGCAAGGAGGTCTACCTGCTCGACAAGTCGATCATCAGCGGTGAGGGCATCGCGAACGCGACATCGGGCCTGGATCAGCAGCGCGGCGAGTACGTCGTCGACGTCGAGTTCAAGAGCGACGCAGCCAAGGTGTGGGCCGATTTCACCGCGGCCAACGTCGGCACGCAGACCGCGTTCGTGCTGGACTCCAAGGTGGTCAGCGCGCCCGTCATCAACGAGGCGATCCCCGGCGGACGCACCCAGATCACCGGCCAGTTCACCGCCGACTCGGCACGCGAACTCGCCAACGTCCTCAAATACGGCTCGCTGCCGCTGTCGTTCGAGTCCTCAGAAGCCGAGACGGTGTCGGCGACGCTCGGCCTGTCGTCGCTGCGGGCGGGACTGATCGCCGGTGCGGTCGGACTGGTCGCGGTGCTGCTGTACTCGATGCTCTACTACCGGGTGCTCGGGCTGCTGGTGGCCCTGTCGCTGGTCGCCTCGGGCGCGATGGTGTTCGCGATCCTGGTGCTGCTGGGCCGCTACATCGGTTACACCCTGGACCTGGCCGGTATCGCGGGTCTGATCATCGGCATCGGTACGACAGCGGACTCGTTCGTCGTGTTCTTCGAACGCATCAAGGACGAGATCCGCGAGGGTCGGTCGTTCCGGTCGGCGGTACCACGAGGCTGGACGCGCGCCCGCAAGACCATCATGTCGGGCAACGCGGTCACGTTCCTGGCGGCGGCGGTGCTGTACTTCCTCGCCGTCGGGCAGGTGAAGGGTTTCGCGTTCACGCTGGGTCTGACGACGATCCTCGACGTGGTCGTCGTGTTCCTGGTGACCTGGCCGCTGCTGTACTTCGCATCGAAGTCGCCCGCGATGGCCAAGCCGTCGCTGAACGGCCTGGGCGCCGTGCAGCAGATCGCCCGCGAACGCCGAGCGGCCGCATCCGCGGCGGGACGGGGATGACGCATGGCACGCAGTAGTTCGCATCGTCGCGGCGAGGCGCTCGAATCGGGCGCCGTGGAGGCACCCGATCTGGAGGCCAGCGCCGCCGACGCGCCCAAGCACGGGTTCTTCGTCCGCCTCTACACCGGCACCGGTGCCTTCGAGGTCATCGGCCGCCGCAAACTGTGGTACGCAGTCAGCGGGATCATCGTCGCGATCGCCGTCGCAGCGATCGTGTTGCGCGGCTTCACCTTCGGCATCGACTTCGAGGGCGGCACCAAGGTGTCGTTCCCGCGCGGCGATGGGCAGGCCACCACCTCCCAGGTCGAGACGGTGTTCAACAACGCGATCGGCAAGCCGCCGGAGTCGGTGGTCGTCGTCGGCAGCGGAAACTCCGCGACCTTCCAGATCCGGTCGGAGACACTGAGCAACGACGAGACCGAGAAGCTGCGCACCGCGCTGTTCGACCAGTTCCAACCCAAGGGCGACGACGGCCAGCCGAGCAAGCAGGTCATCAGCGACTCGGCGGTGTCGGAGACGTGGGGCGGCCAGATCACGCAGAAGGCGTTGATTGCGCTGGTCGTGTTCCTCGTATTGGCTGCCATCTACATCACCGTGCGCTACGAGCGGTACATGGCGATCGCCGCGTTGCTGACGCTGGTGTTCGACCTCGTCGTCACCGCCGGGGTGTATGCGCTCGTGGGCTTCGAGGTCACGCCGGCCACGGTGATCGGGTTGCTGACGATTCTCGGTTTCTCGCTCTACGACACGGTGATCGTGTTCGACAAGGTCGAGGAGAACACCGAGGGCTTCGAGCACACCACGCGCAGGACGTTCGCCGAACAGGCCAACCTCGCGGTCAACCAGACCTTCATGCGGTCGATCAACACGAGCCTCATCTCCGTGCTGCCGATCATCGCGCTGATGGTCATCGCGGTGTGGCTGCTCGGCGTGGGCACGCTGATGGACCTGGCGCTGGTGCAGCTCGTCGGCGTGATCGTGGGCACCTACTCGTCGATCTTCTTCGCCACGCCGCTGCTGGTCAGCCTGCGCGAGCGCACCGATCTGGTCAGCAAGCACACCCGCCGGGTGCTCAACCGTCGCAAGACGATCGCCGCCAAGGCCGGGAGCGGGGACGCCACCTTCGAGGACGACGCCGAGGCCTCCGCGGCCGAGCCGGAGCCCACGGTGGTCACCACCCCGGCCGGCCCGGCGCCGGACAAGCCCGCTCCGGGGGCCCGGCCGATCAGGCCGACGTCGAGCCGGACAGGCCGGCCGTCGGGTAAGCGAAGCACCGGAAAGCGCTAGGGAGCGGTAGGTCCGATGGCCCACCGCACCCGTGCGTGCCGTGTTCGAGTCGTTGCCGCCGTCACGGCTGTACTCGCCGTCCTCGGCGCGTTCGGTCTGTCGTCGTGTTCATCGGGGGCCGCCGACGCGATCGACTATGCGATCGACGGCACGCTGTCGACGTACAACACCAACACGGTCGCCGGTGCCGCCTCGGGTGGCCCGCAGGCGTTCGCCCGCGTGCTGACCGGGTTCAACTACCACGGCCCCGACGGCCAGATCGTCGGCGACCACGACTTCGGCACCATCGCGGTGGTCGGTCGCAGCCCGCTGGTGCTCGACTACGAGATCAAGCCCGAGGCCGTCTACTCCGACGGCAAGCCGATCACATGCGACGACATGGTCCTGGCGTGGGCCGCGCAGTCGGGCCGGTTCCCGAGTTTCGATGCGGCCAGCCGCGCCGGCTACATCGACATCGCGACGATCGACTGCACGCCCGGCCAGAAGAAGGCCCGCGTCAGCTTCGCGCAGGACCGGGCCTTCACCGATTACGGCCAGTTGTTCGCGGCGACGTCGCTGATGCCCTCGCACGTCATCGCCGACGAACTCGGTCTCGGCGACGGCGGGGTGACCAGGGCTCTGCTCGGCAACGACGGGCCCACGGTCGAGCGGATCGCCCAGGCGTGGAACAGCACCTGGAACCTGACCCCCGACCTCGACCTCAAGCGGTTTCCGTCCTCGGGGCCCTACCGGATCGACTCGGTCACCGGCGACGGCGCAGTGGTGCTGGTCGCCAACGACAAGTGGTGGGGCACGAAGGCGATCACCGGCAGGATCACGGTGTGGCCGCGCCGCTCGGACCTGCAGGACCGGGTGAACGAGGGCGCCTACGACGTCGTCGACATCGCCGCCGGGTCCGCGGGCTCGCTGAATTTGCCCGACGACTACACCCGCTCGGACTCGGCATCGGCGGGCATCGAACAGGTGATCTTCGCGCCGCAGGGACCGCTGGCCGCGGTGCCCGCCCGCCGTGCCGTCGCGTCGTGCACACCGCGTGACGTCATCGCCCGCAACGCGGGGGTGCCGACGGCCAACTCGCGGCTCAACGCCGCGGCCGAAGACGCCTACACGGCCGCGGAGGCCACGCCGCAGGTCAACGATTTCGTGGCGAGCAATCCCGACGCCGCGCGGGCGGCCCTGGGCAACCAGCCGCTGACAGTGCGTGTCGGGTACCAGTCGCCCAACGCCCGGCTGGCCGCCGCCGTCGGCGCGATGGCGAAGGCTTGTGCGCCGGCCGGAATCACGGTGCAGGACGCGGCGGGGGCGAACGTCGGCCCACAGTCATTGCGCGACAACGTGATCGACGTGCTGATCGCGAGCACCGGCGGGGCGACGGGCAGCGGCTCGACCGGCTCGTCGGCGATGGACGCCTACACCCTTTACAGCGGTGACGGCAACAACCTGCCGCGGTACGCCAACGAACGCATCGACGGCATCATCGCCACCCTGGCGGTCACCTCGGACCCCAAGGAGATCTCCCGGTTGCTCGCCGAGGCCGGTCCGATCCTGTGGGGCGACATGCCCACGCTGCCGCTGTACCGTCAGCAGCGCACCCTGCTCGCGTCGACGAAGATGTATGCGGTGAGCGCCAATCCGACGCGCTGGGGGGCGGGATGGAACATGGACCGATGGAAGCTGAGTCAGTGAGTCAGACGCGTGACGTCGGCCAGGTGATCTCCTCGCTGCTGCGGGAGGTGCCCGACTTCCCCGAGCCGGGCGTGCTGTTCAAGGATCTGACGCCGGTACTCGCCGACGCCCGGGGTCTGGCCGAGGTGAGCGCTGCGATGGCCGACATCGCCCGCGGGGCCGACCTGGTGGCCGGCGTCGACGCGCGGGGCTTCCTGCTCGGCGGTGCCGTGGCGATCTCCCTGGGCATCGGCGTGCTCGCGGTCCGTAAGGGCGGCAAGCTCCCGCCGCCGGTGATCAGCGAGACCTACACCCTGGAGTACGGCACCGCCACTCTCGAGGTGCCCGCCGACGGCGTCGAGCTCTCGGGCCGCACGATCGTGGTGATCGACGACGTCCTGGCCACCGGGGGAACACTGGCGGCCACCCATCAGTTGCTCACGGCAGCAGGTGCGACGGTGAGCGGAGCGATCGTGATGCTGGAGCTCGCGGCACTGGGCGGGCGGTCCGTCCTGGAGCCGCTGCCCGTCACGGCTCTGCACACCGTGTGACGGGATATCCTGCGAACAGCAGCTGATCAGCGGAGGTGAGCATGGCCAACGAGATCCAGGCAGATCCGCGCGCGAACCAGGCTGTGCAGACCCCGCCGGTGCCGGCCGGACCCGAGACTCAGCCGATGGAGCTGCCGCGCACCGACGCCGCCCGCACCGAGGCCGCCAAGGCGAGCAGCGCGTCGCGCCGGGTGCGGGCTCGCCTCGCCCGCCGGATGACCTCTCAGCGCAGCACCGTGAACCCGGTGCTGGAACCCCTGGTCTCGGTCCACCGCGAGATCTACCCCAAAGCGGACCTGACCCTGCTGCAGAAGGCCTACGAGGTCGCCGAGGAACGGCACGCCGATCAGCTGCGCAAGTCCGGCGATCCCTACATCACCCATCCGCTCGCGGTGGCCAACATCCTCGCCGAGCTCGGCATGGACACCACGACGCTGATCGCGGCGCTGCTGCACGACACCGTCGAGGACACCGGCTACACGCTCGAGGCGCTGACCGCCGAGTTCGGGACCGAGGTCGGCCACCTCGTCGACGGGGTCACCAAGCTCGACAAGGTCGCGCTGGGCACCGCGGCCGAAGGCGAAACGATCCGCAAGATGATCATCGCGATGGCCCGCGATCCCCGCGTGCTGGTGATCAAGGTCGCCGACCGGCTGCACAACATGCGCACGATGCGGTTCCTACCGCCGGAGAAGCAGGCCCGCAAGGCCCGCGAGACGCTGGAAGTCATTGCGCCCCTTGCCCATCGGCTCGGCATGGCGACGGTCAAGTGGGAGCTCGAGGATCTGTCGTTCGCGATCCTGCATCCCAAGAAATACGAGGAGATCGTGCGGCTGGTCGCCGACCGGGCGCCGTCGCGCGACACCTATCTGGCCAAGGTGCGCGCCGAGATCACCGCAACGCTCAACGCCTCGAAGATCAACGCCGTCGTCGAGGGCAGGCCCAAGCACTACTGGTCGATCTACCAGAAGATGATCGTCAAGGGCCGCGACTTCGACGACATCCACGACCTGGTCGGGGTCCGGATCCTGTGTGATGAGGTGCGCGACTGCTACGCCGCCGTCGGGGTGGTGCACTCGCTGTGGCAACCGATCGCAGGCCGGTTCAAGGACTACATCGCCCAGCCGCGCTTCGGGGTGTACCAGTCTCTGCACACCACGGTCGTCGGTCCGGAGGGCAAGCCGTTGGAGGTGCAGATCCGCACCACGGACATGCACAAGACGGCCGAGTACGGCATCGCCGCGCACTGGCGTTACAAGGAATCCAAGGGGCGCAACGGGGTTCCGGCCGGCCACACCGCCAACGAGATCGATGACATGGCCTGGATGCGGCAGCTCCTCGACTGGCAGCGGGAAGCCGCCGACCCCGGCGAGTTCCTCGAATCGCTGCGCTACGACCTCGCGGTGCAGGAGATCTTCGTGTTCACCCCGAAGGGCGACGTCATCACGTTGCCGACTGGGTCGACGCCGGTGGACTTCGCCTATGCCGTGCACACCGAGGTGGGGCACCGCTGCATCGGCGCCCGCGTCAACGGCCGGCTCGTCGCGCTCGAGCGCAAGCTCGAGAACGGGGAAGTGGTCGAGGTCTTCACATCGAAGGCCGCCAACGCCGGGCCGTCGCGGGACTGGCAGACGTTCGTGGTGTCACCGCGAGCGAAGGCCAAGATCCGGCAGTGGTTCGCCAAGGAGCGGCGCGAAGAGGCTCTCGAATCGGGCAAGGACGCGATCGCGCGGGAGGTGCGCCGCGGCGGACTTCCGTTGCAGCGCTTGATGAATGCCGAGACGATGGCCGCGCTGGCGCGGGAGTTGCGCTACCTCGACGTCTCCGCGCTCTACACGGCGGTCGGCGAGGGCCATGTGTCGGCGCGCCACGTCGTGCAGCGGTTGGTCGCGCAGATCGGCGGCGACGACGAGGCGGCCGACGAGCTTGCCGAGCGGTCCACCCCGGCGACCATGCCGGTGCGGCAGCGCACCAGCGATGACGTCGGTGTCTCGGTGCCGGGCGCTCCCGGGGTGTTGTGCAAGCTGGCCAAGTGCTGCACGCCGGTGCCGGGCGACGTGATCATGGGCTTCGTGACCCGCGGCGGCGGCGTCAGCGTGCACCGCACCGATTGCACGAACGCGGCCTCGCTGGAGAAGCAGTCCGAGCGGATCATCGACGTGCAGTGGGCGCCGTCGCCGTCGTCGGTCTTCCTGGTCGCGATCCAGGTCGAGGCGCTCGACCGACACCGATTGCTCTCCGATGTCACGCGCGTGCTCGCCGACGAGAAGGTGAACATCCTGTCGGCGTCGGTGACGACGTCGAACGACAGGGTCGCGATCAGCCGCTTCACGTTCGAGATGGGCGACCCGAAACACTTGGGCCACGTGCTCAACGTGGTGCGCAACGTGGAGGGCGTCTACGACGTCTACCGCGTCACGTCCGCGGCCTAGGTTTTCCCCGCGAGCAGACGCGAACTCGAGCGCGTCGCCGGCGTGTCCGCTCGAGTTCGCGTCTGTCCTCTACTTCGTGGGGTCCCCTCGCGGTCTCTGAGCCGGGCCTCAGTCCAGCTGGAGTTTCTTGATGATCACGTCGTTCTTCGGCGCGCCGTCCTCGCCGCCGTCCTTGGTGCCTTCCGCGGCGATCTTGTCCAGCGTGGCCAGGCCCGTCTGATCGATCGTGCCGAACACGGTGTAACCCGGGGGCAGCGTCGAATCCTTGTAGACCAGGAAGAACTGGCTGCCGTTGGTGCCCGGGCCGGCGTTGGCCATCGCGAGCGTGCCGCGCGGATAGATCACCGGCTGCTGCAGCTTCGGATCGTCGGGCTGGTACTGATCGGTCGGGTACTCGTTGGCGAACTGGTAGCCCGGCCCGCCGGTGCCCTGACCGGTCGGGTCGCCGCACTGCAGCACCGCCAGGCCCCCGCCGGTGGTGAGCCGGTGGCAGGGGGTGTTGTCGAAGAAGCCCTTGTTGGCGAGGCTGGCGAAGCTGTTCACCGTGCACGGCGACTTCGCGTTGTCGAGCTGCAGGCCGATGTTGCCCTGATTGGTCTCCATGCTGGCGCTGACCTCGGCCGGGTCCGTCGGCACCTTGCCCGAGCGCGGCGGCTCGACGGGTTTGCTGGCCGCTTCGGCGGACTTCGGGTACTGGCAGTTGCTGCCCAGGTCCGCGGGCGCGGCGAAAGCGGGCAGCGGCCCGGGCTTGCCGGGTTCCGGCGCATCCAGCGGTGAGGCCGGCTCGGTGGTCGACGAGCTGGTCGGCGTGGACGCGGTCGGCGTGCCGCTGTCGCGGTTGGTCAGGACGACGGTCGCGATGACGGCCGCGATCACGACGACCGCCGCCACCGCCGAGCCGATGATCGTGTATGTCCGGCGCTTGCGGTCCCGTTCGGCGCGCCGTTCGAGTTGACGCTCGAGTTTCCGCTTGGCGGTGGCTCGCCGTTGTTCGTTCGTCGGCACGGGCCAGGTCCTCCTAGGGGTCGATCAGGTCGGCACCGAGTGTGCCAGGACGAGCTGAGACAACCGCTGTGACCCCTCGTGAACTGCGCAGTGAGCTCGGCATGGGAAGCTTTACGGCGTGTTGATCACCGGATTCCCCGCCGGGGTGCTGGCGTGCAACTGCTACGTGCTGGCGCCCGGGCAGGGCGCCGACGCGATCGTCGTCGACCCCGGCCAGCGTGCGATGGGGCCGTTGCAGCGCATCCTCGACGAGAACCGGCTGACCCCGGCGGCCGTGCTGCTCACCCACGGGCACATCGACCACATGTGGTCGGCGCAGAAGGTGGCCGACACCTACGGCTGCCCCACCTACATCCACCCGGCGGATCGGTACATGTTGAAAGACCCGGTGAAGGCCCTCGGAGAGGGGTTCGCGCTCGGGTTGGCGTCGTTCGCCGTCGGGGCGTTCTTCCGCGAGCCCCGGCAGGTCGTCGAGCTCGACCGCGACGGCGACAAGCTCGACCTCGGCGGCATCACCGTGGCCGTCGACCACACGCCCGGTCACACCCAGGGATCGGTGGTCTTCCGCGTCGACGAGGGACCCGACCAGCTCGCCTTCACCGGCGACACGCTGTTCAAGCAGTCGGTGGGGCGTACGGATCTGCCCGGCGGCAGCGGCCGTGATCTGCTGACCTCGATCGTGACAAAACTGCTCGTGCTCGACGACGACACGCTGGTATTACCGGGCCACGGCGAGCGCAGCACCATCGGCGCCGAGCGCCGCACCAACCCGTTCCTCGAAGGTTTGACGACGTGACCGACTTCAAGGCGCCCAAGGGCGTCCCCGATTACTTCCCGCCCGACTCGGCCGA
Source organism: Mycolicibacterium sp. 018/SC-01/001 (assembly GCF_007096635.1). Lineage (GTDB taxonomy): Bacteria > Actinomycetota > Actinomycetes > Mycobacteriales > Mycobacteriaceae > Mycobacterium. The sequence continues at coordinate 73,014 of NZ_VKAA01000006.1, read as the reverse complement.
GTTCGTCGCGGTGCGTGCGGCGCTGCTCGGCGCCGCTCGCCGCGCCGGGTACGGCGACATCGAGCTGCCGATCTTCGAGGACACCGCTCTGTTCGCCCGCGGGGTGGGGGAGTCCACCGACGTGGTCTCCAAGGAGATGTACACGTTCGCCGACCGCGGGGAGCGCTCGGTGACGCTGCGCCCTGAGGGCACGGCCGGCGTCATGCGCGCGGTGATCGAGCACGGGCTCGACCGGGGTCAGCTGCCGGTGAAGCTCTGCTACTCGGGCCCGTTCTTCCGGTACGAGCGCCCGCAGGCCGGCCGCTACCGGCAGCTGCAGCAGGTCGGGGTGGAGGCCATCGGCGTCGACGATCCGGCGCTCGATGCCGAGGTGATCGCGGTGGCCGACGCGGGGTTCCGTTCGCTGGGTCTCGACGGGTTCCGGCTGGAGATCACCTCACTCGGGGACGACACCTGCCGGCCGCAGTATCGAGAGTTGTTGCAGCAGTTCCTGTTCGGGCTCGATCTGGATGAGGAGACGCGGCGACGCGCAGAGATCAACCCGTTGCGCGTGCTCGACGACAAGCGCCCGCACGTCAAGGAGATGACCGCCGACGCGCCGCTGATGCTCGATCACCTCTCCGAGGTGGCCAAGGCCCACTTCGACACGGTGCTGGCGCACCTGGATGCCCTCGGCGTGCCCTATGTGATCAATCCGCGGATGGTGCGCGGGCTGGACTACTACACGAAGACGACGTTCGAGTTCGTCCACGACGGCCTGGGTGCGCAGTCCGGGATCGGCGGCGGCGGCCGTTACGACGGGTTGATGAGTCAGCTGGGCGGCCGCGACCTGTCGGGTATCGGCTTCGGGCTGGGTGTCGACCGCACCCTGCTCGCCCTGCGCGCCGAGGGCAAGACGGCCGGCGAGACCGCGCGTGTCGACGTGTATGCGGTGCCGATGGGTGCCGACGCCAAGGTGCGGCTCGCCGTGCTGGCGGCGCAGCTGCGTGCCGCGGGCGTGCGAGTCGACGTGGCCTACGGCGATCGCAGCCTCAAGGGCGCGATGAAGGGTGCTGACCGGTCTGGTGCCTCCATTGCGCTGGTCGCGGGCGACCGCGACCTGGAGGCGGGCACGGTCGGGGTGAAGACGTTGGCGACGGGCGAGCAGGTCGACATCGCGATCGAGGATGTCGTCGAGCACGTCGTGGCCCGCCTCTGATCCCCGCTCACGGTCGAAGCGTCAGATGGCCATCGCGGCGCGCACGTCGGCCTCGGATGCCGAACCGCCCGTTCCGCTCGACGTCACGCGCCCGGCTTCGAGGATGTAGTAGCGCTGCGAGGATTCGAGCGCGAACCCGATGTGCTGCTCCACCAGCAGCACGCCCAGGTCGCCGCGTTCGGTCAGCGCGGTGATGGCCGCTTCGATCTCGGCGACCACCGACGGCTGGATGCCCTCCGTCGGCTCGTCGAGGATCAGGCACTTCGGCGAGGTGATGAGCGCGCGGGCGATCGCGAGCTGTTGACGCTGGCCGCCGGAGAGCAAGCCGGCGCGCCGGGTCAGCAGCTCCTTGAGTGCGGGGAACAGGTCGAGCTGCTCGTCGATCAGGGCCTTGCCGTTCTTGCGGCCGTCGGCCACCACCTGCAGGTTCTCGGCGGTGGTCAGCTGGCCGAAGGACTGCTGACCCTGCGGCACGTAGGCCAGCCCGCGGGCGACGCGGGCGCTGGGCCGCAGTTTGGTGATGTCCTCACCGTCGAAACGCACTGTGCCGCTTGAGCATCTGAGCAGGCCGACGGCGGCACGCAGTAGTGTCGTCTTGCCGGCGCCGTTGTGCCCCATCACCGCAGCCACGCCGTCGGAGGGCACCTCGAGGCTCACGCCGTGGATGACGGAGCTGCGGCCGTACCCGGTGCGGACGTCGACGAGTTCGAGTGTCACGAGATTCCCTCCGCGCCAGCAGCAGCGGTGCCGAGGTAGACCTCTTGCACCTTGGGGTCGGCCTGCACCTGAGCAACGGAGCCCTCGGCGATGACTTGGCCCCGAGCGAGCACCGTCACCGATGTGGCGAACGCGCGCATGAAGTCCATGTCGTGCTCGACGACGACGACGGTGCGTTCGGCGCCGATGCGCCGCAACAGGTTTCCGGTCTCTTCACGCTCCTCGGTGCTCATCCCGGCCACGGGTTCGTCGAGCAGCAGAACGTCGGCGTTCTGTACCAGCAGCATGCCGATCTCCAGCCACTGCTTCTGCCCGTGGGCCAGTACACCTGCGGGTCGGTCAGCGAGCTCGGTCAGGCCGATGGTGTGCAGGGTCTGTTCGATGATCGGCAGCACGCCGGAGCGTCGCCGCAGCAGTGTCCACACCGAACGACCCGCGCCGGCGGCGATGTCGAGGTTCTGCAGGACGGTCAGCTGTTCGAAGACGCTCGCGGTCTGGAACGTGCGTCCCACTCCGCGGCGGGCGATCTGATGCACCTTCTTGCCGAGCAGCTCGACGCCGGACTTGTTCACCGATCCAGTCGCGGGAACCAGTCCGGTGATCGCGTCGATCACAGTGGTCTTGCCCGCTCCGTTGGGCCCGATCAGGAAGCGCAGATCGCCCTGGAACAGGGTCAGATCGACATCGCTGACGGCCTTGAAGCCATCGAAATCGACTGTCAGGCCGCGGACTTCGAGGTACTGGGTGCCCATCCCGGCGTTGCCGCCGACCACGGGTTCCTTGCCCGCGGCGCTCGCGTCGACGTCGGTCATGAGCTCACCCCCACCTTCTCGTCGTCGGGTGTTTCCGCCTCGGTCGGCGGCGGCGCCTTCTTCCGCCGGCGGCGCAGGAAGACCCCGAGGCCGGCGAGTCCGGCGGGGAAGAACCCGACGACGACGATGAACAGCAGACCCTGGGCGTAGGTCCATTCCGACGGAAACCGTTCGGAGAACAGCGTTTGCGCCCACGCCACGCCGATCGCGCCGAGCACCGGGCCTAGCAGCGTGGTGCGGCCGCCGATCGCGACGCCGATCAGGAACGCGATCGAGGGCAGGATGCCGACCTGAGACGGCGCGATGAACCCGACAATCGGGGCGAACAGCGCCCCGGCGATGCTCGCGAACAACGCGGCGACCGTGTAGGCCACCACCTTGATGTTGGCCGGGTCGTAGCCGAGGAAGCGCACCCGTTCCTCACCGTCGCGCACCGCCACCAGCAGTTCCCCGTAGCGGCTCTGCATGAGTTGCCGCACCACCGCGACCACCAGCAGCAGCACCGCGGCCGCGATGAAGTAGAGCATGCGGCGGTTCACCGGATCGTTGAGCGTGAATCCGAAGAACGTACGAAACCTGTTGAGCCCGTTCGATCCGCCGAGACCCGTCTGGCCGACGAGCAGGATGGCCAGGGCGGCCGCGAGCGCCTGCGACAGGATCGCGAAGTAGGCGCCCTTGACCTTGCGTTTGAACACACCGAACCCGAGAGCGGCGGCGATCGCGGTGGGCAGCACGATGATCGCGACGAGCGTCACCGCGGGAGAGGCGAATGGCTGCCAGTACGACGGCAGTTCGCGGATGCCCTGGATCTGCATGAAGTCCGGTACGTCATCACCGCGCAACTGCGCGTCGGCGATCTTGAGGTGCATCGCCATCAGATAACCGCCGAGACCGAAGAACACGCCCTGGCCCAGTACCAGCATGCCGCCGCGGCCCCACGCCAGGCCGATACCGGCGGCGACGATCGCAAAGCACAGGAACTTGCCGAGCAGGCTGAGCCGGAAGTCCGACAGCACCGCGGGGGCGATGACGAACAGGACCAGCGCGGCGACCCCGAAACCGGCCCAGGTCTGCCAGCGGCCGATGAGGGTTCTCACACCAAACTCCTTGTCCGCACGGTGAACAACCCCTGCGGACGCACCTGCAGGAAGATCACGATGATCACGAACACGACGACCTTGGCCAACGACGCGGTCGTGTTGTATTCGATGAACGAGTTCAAGAAGCCCAGCGCCAGTGCCGCGATCACGGTGCCCTTGATCTGACCGAGCCCGCCGACCACGACCACCAGGAACGCGTCGATCAGATAGCTCTGGCCGATCGTCGGACTCGTCGAACCGATGAGCGTCAGCGCCACCCCTGCGACGGCCGCGAGGCCGGAGCCGATGAAGAACGTGGTGATGTCGGTGCGCCGTGAGGAGATCCCGCTGGTCTCGGCGAGGTCGCGGTTCTGCACGACGGCGCGGATGCGCCGCCCCATCGGGCTGACCTTGAGCACGGTGGCCAGCACCGCGACGCACGCCACGGCCAGCACCAGAATGAAGATGCGGGTCTTCGGCACGACGGCGCCGAGGATCTCCACCCCGCCCGACAGCCACCCCGGCGCGACCACGTTGACCGCGGGTGCCCCGAAGATGTCGCGCGCCACCTGCTGCAGGATCAGGCCGACGCCGAACGTGACCAGCAGGGTGTCCAGCGGCCGGTCGTACATGCGCTGGATGAGTCCCACCTCCAGCGCGACGCCCATCGCGCCGCCGATGAAGAACCCGATGACGAGCGAGATGATCAGCGAGACACCGGCACTGGAGATCACCTGCTGCACGACGTAGGCGGTGTAGCAGCCGGCCATGATGAACTCACCGTGCGCCATGTTGATGACGCCCATCTGGCCGAACGTCAACGACAGGCCCAGAGCGGCCAGCAACAGGATCGAGCCGAGGCTCAATCCTGTTGCCAGCTGTCCGATCAGGACATCCATGGGGTCAGCCGGAGAGGCCGGCGGCCCACGGGTAGGACTTCAGGAACGGATCGGGCTGGATCGGGCCGGGCGACTGCCACACGGTGTAGATCAGGCCGTCGGGCCGGATCTCGCCGATGCGCGCGGTCTTGGTGATGTGGTGGTTCTCGCCGTCGATCGTGACCAGGCCTTCGGGAGCGTCGAATGTCACGCCGCCGGCGTTGTCCTGAATCGCCTTGGTGTCGAACGATTTCGCCTTCTCGACGGTGTTCTTCCACAGGTACACCGACGTGTAGGCGGCTTCCATCGGGTCCGAGGTCGGCTTGTTGGCGCCGTAGGCCTTCTTGTAGGCGTCGACGAACTTCTTGTTCACCGGGGTGTCGATGGTCTGGTAGTAGTTCCAGGCCGTCAGCTGCCCGGTGATGTTCTGCACGCCGATGCCGCCGACCTCTTCCTCGGCGATCGACACCGACACGACCGGCATCTGCTGCGGGGTCAGGCCCACGTTCTTGTACTCGCGGAAGAACGCGACGTTCGAGTCGCCGTTGAGGGTGTTGAACACCGCGTCGGCGTCGGCGGTACGGACCTTGTTGACGATGGTCGAGAAGTCGGTGGAGCCCAGTGGCGTGTAGTCCTCGCCCTTGATCTCGATACCGTTGGCGCCCGCGTAGGCCTTGATGATGCGGTTGGCCGTCTGCGGGAACACGTAGTCGCTGCCCACCAGGTAGAGCGACTTGATGCCCTTCTCCTTGAGGTAGTCCAGTGCGGGCACGATCTGCTGGTTGGTGGTGGCGCCGGTGTAGAAGATGTTCGGTGACGATTCCAGGCCCTCGTACTGCACGGGGTAGTAGAGCAGCGAGTTGGCGGATTCGAAGACGGGCAGCATGGCCTTGCGGCTCGAGGAGGTCCATCCGCCGAACACCGCGGCCACGCAGTCGCTGCTGATCAGCTTCTCGGCCTTCTCGGCGAACACCGTGGGTTCGGACGCGCCGTCCTCGCCGACGAGCTGGATCTGTTTGCCCATGACGCCGCCGGCGCCGTTGATCTCGTCGACGGCCAGCTTGATGGAGTCGCGGACGGTGACCTCGGAGATCGCCATGGTGCCCGACAGGGAGTTCAGCGATCCCACCTTGATGGTGGACCCGGAGGTGTCCACGCACGATTGCGCATTTGCTGAATCGGACTCACTCGCCTTGCTTCCACAGCCGGCCAACAGCAAGCTGACCGTCGCGACGATGCTTCCTGCAGCGATCGCGGTGCGCCGGGACGGCGTACGCCGAGGATTCTCCATAGAGGGCCTTTCTGAGGGTCGACGGCATTCACCTGCGCGGGGACGCTGTGGCAGCGCATTCGACGACGGGTGGACGCGAGATTGTCGACACGGATCGGTGTCGGATCCGGACGTTAGAGCCCCGGTGTTTCTGTCAAGTGTCTGTGTGTGACGACCCGGTTAACCTGTGCGGCCCCCGCGGCAGTTGGTTTGCCGTTAACCGATAGAGGCGGCATAGCCGACGCGCAGCGGTAACGGTTGGGTACCGTCGGGCGATGTGATCGACATGCGAACAGCTACTGCCAAGCTCGGGGTGTCCCTGATGGTCGCGGCCGCGTCAGTCGCGCTCACTCCGGCCGTTGCGAGCGCTCAACCGGAAGCCCACAAGGTCCAGTACACGATCAGCGTCGCGGGTCCGTACCAGTTCGACGTCACGTATCTGGTGAATCAGCCGGCGAACAAGGCGGCCTACAACGCCGACGCCTACAGCTACATCAAGCGGGACTCCGTCACGATCGCCCCCGGGCAGCCGTGGACGTTCGAGACCACGCTGGCCGATCCGCAATGGGCCTACGTGTGGGCGAGCAGCACCACCAAGGGCGGCCAGGCCGCGCCGAACGCGCACTGCGAGGTCGCCGTCGACGGCCAGATCGTCATCCAGGGCGACCACCCCTACAGCCCGCTGTGCCAGGGCACCCAGTGGTGAGTTAGCCGACCCGCTGCTCGGTCAGTCCGCGCAGGGCGGCGGGCAGCGGCTCGGTGTGCAGCACGCCGAGCCGCTGGGTGGCCCGGGTCAGGGCCACGTACAGATCGGCGGCCCCGCGGGGGCCGTCGGCCATGATCGTCTCCGGATGCACGACGAGCACCGCGTCGTACTCCAGTCCCTTGGTGTCCGCGGGGGCGACCGCGCCCGGGGTGCCGGGCGGCCCGATCACCACGCTCGTGCCCTCCCGCGCCGCCTCGGCGCACACGAATTCATCGATGGCCGATGGCAATTCGTCCGCCGTGACGCAGCGTGACCACGGCGCCACCCCACAGGACCGCACCGACTCCGGTGGCGTGACGTCCAGGGCGAACTCGGCGAGGACGGCGGCGGCGACCGCCATGATCTCGCTCGGCGTGCGGTAGTTCGTCAGGAGCGGTCGGTAGAGCCACCGGCTCGCCACGTACGGCTCGAGCGTCGCCTGCCACGATGTCACGCCCGCCGCGGAGCGCCGCTGGGCGAGATCGCCGACGATCGTGAACGAACGGCGCGGGCAGCGACGCATCAGCACCCGCCACTCCATCGCCGAGAGCTCCTGGGCCTCGTCGACCACGACGTGCCCGTACGTCCAGTCCCGGTCCGCCGCAGCACGTTCGGCGAGTTCCCGGGTGTCCCGCTCCTCGAAGCGTTCGGCGAGTTCCTCGGCGGCGATCACGTCGGAGGCCAGCAACTGGTCCTCGTCGTCCATCAGGTCCTCGCGGCCGATCATCAGGTCAAGCACGCCGGCCGCGTAGGCGGCTTCCTCGCGCCGATCCTTCTCGGCGGCCGCTTCGGCCTTCTTGTCGCGACCCAGCAGGTCGACCAGCTCGTCGAGCAGCGGCACGTCCGACACCGTCCACGCGTGTCCGTCGGCACGCAGCAGGCTCGGGTCGGCGCCCGCGGCGCGCAGCCGATCGGGTGACGAATACAGCTCGGCGAGAAGCGTTTCCGGGGTCAGCATCGGCCACAGCCGATCGAGTGCGGCGGCGAAGCCGTGATGCTCGTCGAGTTCCTCGACCAACTCCGACCGCAGGTGCTCCCATGCGTTGCGGTCATCGCGGGTCAGCCAGCCCCTGCCGATCTTCGCGATCGCACGTTCGGTCAGCGCCCAGGTCAGCACGTCGGCGAACACCGTGCGCGCATCGTTGTGCGTCTTGCCGCTGGCGCGGGCCTCGTCGACGGCCCACTGCGCGATGTCGGGATCGATGCGCACCGAGACGTCGGCCAGGTCGATCGGGATCGCCTCGGTCGGGACGCGCTGGCGGTCGGCGACCGCGGCCGCGAGCACCGCCAGCATGTCCAGCGCGCCTTTGACGCGGGTGACCTCCGGGGTGTCCTGCGCCGTGACCCGCAGGCCCGGATAGAGCTCACCGCTGGTCATGAACACCACATTGGTCTCGCCCAGCGACGGCAGCACGCGCCCGACATGGTCGAGGAACGCCGCATTGGGCCCGACGACGAGGACCCCGTGGCTCTCCATGCGCTTGCGCTGGGTGTAGAGCAGGTAGGCGACCCGGTGCAGCGCGACGACGGTCTTGCCGGTGCCCGGCCCACCCTCGATGACGAGCACGCCCGGGTGCTCGAGCCGGATGATCTCGTCCTGCTCGGCCTGGATGGTGGCCACGATGTCCCGCATGCCGTCACCGCGCGGCGCGTTGACCGCGGCGAGCAGGGCCGCGTCGCCCGTGCCTGAACCGGAGAGCTCGTCGGAGCCGTCGGGACGCCCGAGGACCTCGTCGGTGAAGTCCAGGACGCGCCGGCCCATCGTGTGGAACTGGCGGCGGCGGCGCATGTTCTCCGGTGACGCCCCGGTGGCGACGTAGAACGCCCGCGCGGCCGGCGCACGCCAGTCGACCAGAAGCGAGGCGAAATCGTGCTGCTCGTCGAGGATGCCGATGCGGCCGACGTAGATCGTCTCGCCGTCGACGCTGTCGAGGCGGCCGAAACACAGACCGCTGTCGGCGACGTTGAGCCGCGCCATCTGGCCGGCCAGGGCGCGCACTTCGGCGTCGCGTTCGACGAGCGTGCCGCCGGTGCCGCGCAGGGCGCCGCGGTACCGGTCGGCGACCCGTGTGCGTTCGGCGTCCAGGCGGTCGTAGAGCGTGGCGACGTAGCGCTGTTCGGCGGCCAGTTCGGTGTCGTGGTCAAGATGCGACATGGTGCCTGCCACGCTACTTGCTTGACACCGAATCGAACATGTGTTCGCATGAGGTATGCGGTGGTCCGGTCAGAGCGTCGACGTCGACGACGGTGCGCTGCCGGGGTTGCAGCGCCTGGGCTTCATTCGCAGCGTGCGCACCCCGGAGTTCCAGGGCATCACGTTCCACGAGGTGCTGTGCAAGTCCGCGCTGAACAAGGTGCCCGCGGCGTCCATGCTGCCGTTCCAGTACACCGTCAACGGTTATCGCGGGTGTTCGCACGCCTGCCGGTACTGCTTCGCGCGGCCGACGCACGAGTACCTCGACTTCGACAGCGGACAGGACTTCGACACCCAGGTCGTGGTGAAGACGAACGTGGCCGACGTGTTGCGTCGTGAGCTGCACCGGCCGTCGTGGACGGGGGAGACCGTCGCGCTGGGCACCAACACCGATCCGTATCAGCGCGCGGAGGGGCGGTATGCGTTGATGCCGGGCATCATCGGGGCGCTGACCGACTCCGGGACGCCGTTCTCGATCCTGACCAAGGGCACGCTGCTGCGCCGGGATCTGCCGCTGCTCACCGAGTCGGTGCGCCGCGTCGAGGTCAGCGTCGCGGTGTCCCTTGCCGTCGGAGATCCTCTGTTGCACAGTCAGATCGAGCCCGGCACTCCGACCCCTCAGGCCAGGCTGGGGCTGATCTCGGCGATTCGCGAGGCCGGGTTGCCCTGCCACGTGATGGTGGCTCCGGTACTGCCGCGTCTCACCGATTCGGTGGCCCATCTCGACGACCTGCTGGGCCGGATCGCCGCCGCCGGTGCGACGAGCGTGACGGTGTTCGGCCTGCACCTGCGTGGCAGCACGCGCGGCTGGTTCATGGACTGGCTCGCCCGCACCTATCCGGAGCTGGTGGGTGAGTACCGGCACCTGTACCGACGGGGTGCCTACCTGCCGGCCGAGTACCGGGCGATGCTCGCGCAGCGCGCCGCGCCGTTGGTCGCCAAACACGGCCTGGCGCCGGGGCGTTCGTTTCGGGAGACAGGCCCGCGCCGGCAGCCGCCCGCCCCGGCACCGGCCCAGCCTGCCCTGTTCTGACCGTCAGGTCAGCAGGGCCGAGCGCAGCACGTCGAGCGGCAACCCGCCCAGATCCAGCGCTCGCCGGTGAAATTCCTTCAGAGACACGCCGTTTCCGGTGACCGTGTCGCGCAGCTCCTGCCAGATCCGCTGGCCGATCGCATACGACGGCGCCTGTCCCGGCCAGCCCAGGTAACGATCCAGCTCGAACCGCAGGTTCTCCTCGGCCATCGCGCTGTGCGACTGCAGAAACGTCCACGCTCGGGCCGCATCCCAGGTGCCGCCGTCGGGTGCGGTCAACCCGCAGTGCACGCCGATGTCGATCACCACCCGCGCGGCCCGGAAGCGCTGCGCGTCGAGCATGCCCATCCGGTTGCCGGCATCGTCGAGCCACCCGAGCTCGGCCATCAGCCGCTCGGCGTACAGCGCCCACCCCTCACCGTGGCCGGACACCCAGCAGCCGAGCCGGCGCCACCGGTTCAACTGGTCGGCCAGGACGACGGCGCGCCCGATCTGCAGGTGATGGCCGGGCACGCCCTCGTGGAAGACGGTGGTCGTCTCCTGCCAGGTGCGAAAGGTGTGCACGCCCGGAGGGACCGACCACCACATCCGTCCGGGACGGGTCAGGTCCTCGGACGGTCCGGTGTAGTAGATGCCGCCCGTGTTCGTCGGCGCGATCCGGCACTCCAGTCGGCGCAGCGGCGGCGCGATCTCGAAATGGGTGTCGGCCAGTGCGTCGACCGCGCGGTCGGCGAGATCCTGCATCCACTGCGCCAGCGCCTCGGTGCCGTGCACGAGGTAGCGTTCCTCGCTGTCCAGGCGGCGCAGCGCCTCACTCGCCGTCGACCCGGGGTAGAGTCGGTGAGCTATCGAATCCTGTTCGGCGACAATCTCTTCCAGCTGATCGAGGCCCCACGCGTAGGCCTCGTCGACATCGACGGACGCGCCGAGGAAGGAGCGGGACAGCACGGCGTAATCGTCGCGTCCACACGCATCGACCTCGCGGGCCTGCGGGCCGATTTCGTCGCGGAACACTCCGACCAGCGCGGCGTAGGCGTTCGCGGCATCCTCGGCGCACCGGCGGAGTTCGGTGTGCAGGGTCAGATCGTCAGGCACCGCCTCGGCGACCATGTCGAGGTACAGGTGCTGGATCTGCCCGGCCTGGGCGATGCCGCGACGGACCTGGCGTGCGGCGGGTGCGCGGCCGGCCGCGGCCGCCGCGCGCAGGGCGTCGGTGTAACCGGACACGCGCTCGGGCACCTGCGCCAGGCGCCGGCCGATCACCACCCAGTCGTCGGCGGTGTCGGTCGGCATCAGGTCGAACACGTCGCGCATGGTCTGCAGCGGCGAGGCGATCACGTTGAGTTCGCCGACGTCGAGGCCGGCGTCGTGCAGGTCGAGAAGCACGGTCAGGCGTTCCCGCAGGGCCGCGGCGGTCACCACGTCGGCGTCGTCGGCGGGTGCGGTGCCGTCGAGTTCCCGCAGCGTCGCGCGTGCGGCGTCGGCGCGGGCAGAGCATCCGGCGGGGGAGTAGTCGGTGATCTGGTCGTCGAACCCGGCGATACCGGCTTCGGTCGCGCCGCACGGGTCCAGATGCGCCCAGGTGTCCAGATAGCGTTCGGCGACGGCGTCGACGGCCGTGGCTGCCCTACCCAAGGTCGCGGGCCGTGAAGGTGTCGCACTGGGCGGGGTCACCGGTCTGGTAGCCGGTGGTGAACCACTTCTGCCGCTGCTCGGAAGACCCGTGGGTCCACGACTCGGGGTTGACCCGGCCGGTCGCGGACTGCTGGATCCGGTCGTCGCCGACCGACGCGGCCGCCGACAGCGCATCGGCGATGTCCTGGTCGGTCAACGGTTTCAGGAACGGCACCCCGGTGCTCTCCTGCTTGGTGATGGCCGCGAAATGTGCCCAGACACCCGCGTAGCAGTCGGCCTGCAGTTCGGTGCGAACGCCGTTACCGTTGGCGCCCTGCGCGCCCTGCTGGGCGCGGCCGAGGACACCTTCGAGGTTCTGCACGTGATGCCCGAACTCGTGGGCCACGACATACTCCTGCGCCAGAGGTCCACCGCTGGAACCGAATTGGTTGGTCAGCACGTCGAAGAAGTCGGTGTCGAAGTACGCCGTCTGGTCGACGGGGCAGTAGAACGGGCCCACATCGCTGGTGGCCGGCCCGCACCCGGTGTCGACCGATCCGGAGAAGAGACGCACTTTCGGACGGGTGTAGCCCGGCAGCAATTGTTGCCACACGCCGTCGACGGAGTTTCCGGTGGCGATCACCCGGCACTGCACGATCGCGTTGGCGTCGGCGCCGGTCTTGCACTGGCTCGTGTCGAAACCCGGGGTGTCGGCCGTCTGCGGGCCGGCCTGCTGCTGCGGTATCACCGAGCTGGGGTCGACCCCGAGGAACAACGCCACGACGACGATCAGAAGGCCGCCCAGGCCACCGCCGACGGCGATGCCCCGGCCGGGACCTCGCCCGCCTCCACTGGTCGACGTGGTGCTGGTATCGATCTGCATGCCCTCGTTGAAGGTCATGGCCCCACCTCGCTTCGCCGCCGGGCCCGCATGCCGGGCTCGTCAAGAATCGCACACTACGATTCGGCCTGTGGCAGTCGTCGCCGGAGCATCCACCGTCGTGCGCACCTCGCTCGGGGAGCTCCGCGGCGACGTCGAGGGCGGCATCGGCGTGTGGCGCGGCGTGCCGTATGCGCAGCAGCCGGTCGGTCCGCGGCGGTTCCGGGCGTCCGCCCCGCTGGTGGCGTGGGACGGGGTTCGCGATGCCCGCGAGCACGGGCCGCTGCCGCCGCAGACGACGTCCTTCGTCGGCGGTGGCCGCGACGACCCCAAGGTGCGGGACGAGGCCTGCCTGACGCTGACGGTGTGGTCGCCGGACACCACGGCCTCGCTGCCGGTGATGGTGTGGATCCCCGGTGGTGCATTCGTCTACGGCGCCGGGCAGTTCCAGCTGTACAACGGGTCGCGGCTGGCGGCCAACGGCAACGTGGTCGTCGTCAACGTGACCTACCGGATCGGCGTGTTCGGCGGTTTCGAACTCGGCGACCTGGGACCCGATTTCGACGACAACCTGGCGCTGCGCGATCAACTCGCAGCGCTGCGCTGGGTTCGTGACCACATCGCGTCGTTCGGCGGTGACCCGGATCGCGTCACGGTGTTCGGCGAGTCGGCCGGTGCGACGTCGGTGCTGGCGCTGCTGGCCTGCCCCGAGGCCGTTGGGCTGTTCCAGCGGGCGATCGCGCAGAGCCCCGCGCTGCCGCTGATCGCCGACCGGGAGCTGCGCGCTTCGCGGGCCCGCGACTTCCTCGGTCATCTCGGCGTACCCGCCGGCGAGGTCAAGCACCTGCCGCAGCGGCAACTGCGGCGTGCGGCCGGGAAGGTGCAGCTGGCGAGCGCGGCGCACACACCGACCCTGGCCTACGGGCTGACGCATGGCACCGCGCTGCTGCCGCAGCACCCGATCGACGCGGCACGCAGCGGGGAACTGGCTCGGGTGCCGTTGATCATCGGGACCAACAGCCATGAGGCGACGATGTTCGCCTGGACCCGTCCGCCGATGCTGCCCACCACACGTGCCACGGTGGACAGCTACTTCGACCGGGTCGATCCTGAGGCCAAAGATGCTGTGGTGCAGGCGTATCCGCGTTATCCCCGGCGCAGCGCGCTGATCGCCATCGGATCCGACGTGATGTTCGGCGGGCCCGCCTGGGCATTCGCCGACGCCTACAGTTCCCGCGCGCCGACGCGCATGTACCGGTTCGACCACGCCGGGCTCGGTCTGCGACTGCTCGGCCTCGGCGCCACCCACGGCAGCGAGATCGTGCACGTGCAGCACAGCTACGCGTCGTTCGTCGGCCGCAAGCTGCACCCGCTGGGGCGCCGTTTCCCGCCGTCGGTGGGGGTGCGGATGCAACGCACGTGGCTGGACTTCGCATGCAGCGACCGGGTGCACGACGAGGCGAACTGGCCGCTCTACGACGTCGAGCACCGCCGGACCCGACTGATCGCCACGCGCCGCGATGTCGTCGAGGACGATCCGGACGGCGTGCGCCGCCGCGCGTGGGCTGCGATCTACTGAGTGGCGAACCGCTCGTCGGTGTAGCGACGCAACCTGTCCAGGAACCGCTGGCACATCCGGTTCATCACCGGCCTGCCCAGGAACAGCCCGGCACGGCCGGCGACGTTGGCGGGCTGCAGCGCCATGATCCAGGTCAGGTGGCAGCCCCGCGATGTCGGCACCACGCGATAGTCCTCGGCAAAGGCGGCCATGGCCGACGTACTGGACTCGTTGAAGCGAAAAGCCATGCGCTCGAACGGGTCCCAGGCGAGGAACTCCTCCTTGCCGGTGATACCGCCGCGCATCTGCACGGTGCGGGTGGTGCCGACCCCGCGCGGTGGCGGAGTGGTCCAGGTGACCTTGGTGATGACCGTCGCCCAGTGCGGCCACGAGCTCTCGTCGGCCAGGACATCGAAGAGCTGCTCGGGGGTGATCGCGAGATCGACGGTGCTGACGATGCGGTACGGCGCGGAGTCCAGGAACTCCAGTCCGACGCGGGCGCAGGGGTGCATGGCCAGCACCTTAGTCAGGACGCCGCGGCCCACCTTTAGACTGGACCGTCGATCATCGCCGTTGTGAGGAGTATTTCGTGCTGCGTAGCCGCACCGCTGGATCGTTGCGTGCCGCCGACGCCGGGCAGACGGTGACGCTGGCCGGCTGGGTTGCCCGTCGCCGCGATCACGGTGGCGTGATCTTCATCGACCTGCGGGATGTTTCCGGGACCTCTCAGGTGGTGTTCCGCGACGGCGATGTGCTGGCCCAGGCGCACCGGCTGCGTTCGGAGTTCTGTGTCGCGGTGACCGGTGTCGTCGAGATCCGGCCCGAGGGCAACGCCAACGCCGAGATCGCCACCGGTGAGGTCGAGGTCAACGCGACGTCGTTGACGGTGCTGGGGGAGAGCGCGCCGCTGCCGTTCCAGCTCGACGAGACCGCCGGCGAGGAAGCGCGTCTGAAGTACCGCTATCTCGATCTGCGCCGAGAGGGCCCGGGGCATGCAATCCGGCTGCGTTCCAAGGTGAATGCCGCCGCGCGTGGTGTGCTGGCCGACCACGACTTCATCGAGATCGAGACTCCGACGCTGACCCGCTCGACTCCGGAGGGGGCGCGCGACTTCCTGGTGCCCGCCCGCCTGCAGCCGGGGTCGTTCTACGCGTTGCCGCAGAGCCCGCAGCTGTTCAAGCAGCTGCTGATGGTCGCGGGGATGGAGCGTTACTACCAGATCGCCCGCTGTTATCGCGACGAGGATTTCCGAGCCGACCGGCAGCCCGAGTTCACGCAGCTGGACATGGAGATGAGCTTCGTCGAGGCCGACGATGTGATGGCGGTGTCCGAGGAGATCCTGCGGGCGCTGTGGGCGTTGATCGGCTACGACCTGCCGACGCCGCTGCCACGCATCAGCTACGCCGAGGCGATGCGCCGCTTCGGAAGCGACAAGCCCGACCTGCGTTTCGGGGTCGAGCTGGTGGAGTGCACCGAGTACTTCGCCGACACCCCATTCCGGGTGTTCCAGGCGCCCTACGTCGGTGCGGTCGTCATGCCGGGCGGCGCCTCGCAGCCGCGGCGCACGCTCGACGGCTGGCAGGAGTTCGCCAAGCAGCGCGGTCACAAGGGGCTGGCCTATGTGCTCGTCGGTGAGGATGGCGAGCTGGCCGGTCCGGTCGCCAAGAACCTGTCGGACGACGAGCGTGCCGGCCTGGCCGCCCACGTCGGCGCGAATCCCGGTGACTGCGTGTTCTTCGCCGCGGGCACGCCGAAGGCGGCGCGGGCGCTGCTGGGCGCGACGCGCATCGAGATCGCCAAGCGGCTCGACATGATCGACCCGACCGCGTGGGCGTTCACCTGGGTGGTGGACTGGCCGCTGTTCGAGCCGGCCGACGAGGCCACCGCGTCCGGCGATGTCGCCGTCGGGTCGGGCGCGTGGACCGCGGTGCACCACGCGTTCACCGCACCGCAGCCCGAATCGGAGGCGACGTTCGACACCGATCCGGGCAACGCCCTGGCCAACGCCTACGACATCGTCTGCAACGGCAACGAGATCGGCGGCGGCTCGATCCGTATCCATCGCCGCGACATCCAGGAGCGGGTGTTCGCGATGATGGGTATCGACCACGACGAAGCGCAGGACAAGTTCGGATTCCTGTTGGACGCGTTCACCTTCGGCGCGCCGCCGCACGGTGGCATCGCGTTCGGCTGGGATCGGATCGTCGCGCTGCTCGCGGGCGTCGAGTCCATCCGTGAGGTGATCGCGTTCCCGAAGTCCGGCGGTGGGGTGGACCCGCTGACGGATGCGCCGGCGCCGATCACGGCCCAGCAGCGTAAGGAATCCGGCATCGACGCGAAGCCGGAACGGTCCTAACCGTTCATCTGCCCCTGGATGCGTTCGTGCAGACCTCGGTACAAGGTCGACGACAGTGACGCCGCGGGGTCTGCCGAGACCGAGCCGGTCGGACCCGTCATCGGCACCCGTCGGACCGCAGCGTTGCGGGTAGCCGTTCGTCTGACGTTCGGCGCGACCCCGAATTCGAGCAGCGGCGGTCGAGGCATGTCAAAGCCCTTGTCTCGCATCGCGTCCTGTCCAGCCGCGCGCTGCAGACCCGGAAGATCGGTGATCTGTCCTCCCCACTGCCATTGCGGGGCGCGCATGAACTTGGGCGGCTCGACCGACGAGGAGTCCTCGCCGGGGGGCTTCATCGTCGCACCCATCGAGGGCGGGCTGTCGGCGGGCTCCGATGGCGGTGGCGCCCCCGGCGCGGTTGTCCGGGAGCCGGACTCGCCCGCGTTCGGTTCCCGGTGCCCGGTGGCGGTCCCGTGCTGCGGGGGTGCTGGCGGGGAGTGGGTCGGGCCGGCGGCACCAGTGGCCTGCTCCAGATACTGCCGCCACGCCTGCAGGTAGCCAGTCACCTGCTGCGGGTAGTCCGGCGGAACCTGGGGAATCGACGGAATCCCGGGCACGGGGCCGGCTGTCGGGACGGTCCCGGCGAGCGCCGCCACAGCGTCGACGAGTTGCTGCCAGGCTGTCACACACGCCTGGAGCTTCTGGCTGTAATCGTTCCCTGATGTCATGGTGCACCTCCGAAGGGTTGGGTGAGAGTGTCCAGCGGGTGGGGCAGTCCGTGCTGGAAGTAGGTCGAATCGAGCACCCTGAGCGGACGGGTGTCGGCGGGTTCGCGGTTCTCGACGTCGAAGATGTAGCAGTAGTCCCCCGCCGGGGTCGGCATCCTGACCGGGCCCGACAGGCCCTGGTCGAGGAATCCGTAGGGGAAAAGCCACGGCAGCGTGGTCTGGTCGCGGGTGTCGGTGCCGCCGGACGCCACCCACACGTAATGGTCGAGGATCGCGTTGACGGCGTGGCGGCCGGACTCGCATGCGGCCTCCATCGACGTCATGCGGGTGAAGGTCTTGTTCCAGGTGCCCGCGAAGACCACGGAGTTGTGGTGGACCTGGTATCCGCCGTGGCGGGCCTGCCACACGTGGCGCGTCTGCAGATCTGCTGCCCACTCCTCGTCACCGGGGATGGCACACCAGGAGGTCTCGTGCGGGTTCCACGGATCGCCACCCGGCCGGTTCTCCCAGTCCCCGACGATCGGAACCAGGTACGGCGTGTCATTGCGCACCACGCGGCCGCTGTTCTGTCCTCCGCCGGCGGTGACCAGACCACGGTCGAGGGCGTACCACACCGGCCACGGCAGCAGCGTGTCGGCGGGAGTGTCCGTCCCACTCGTCAGAGCGGTGACGATCTGACGCCAGACTTCGGCAGCGATCTCGTCGGGGGTGCAGTCGCGCGCGGTCTTGCCCCGACCCAGGCCGTCGACCAGGTGGCGCGACGGGGTGTTGAAGTCTGCGATGTCCACGGACAGCACCGAGACGTGACCGTCACGGGTGAGGGTGGGCCGGTCCTCCCACAGGCCGTGTTGGTTGATCGACGACAGGCCCCACTCGGCTCCCGAGTAGTACATGTGGCCGCGCAGCAGCTGGAATTCGGTGTCGAAATAGAACTGGATGCCTGTCATCGTCTGGAATCGGTCCCACGGCACCCGGCCGACCTCGTCGAGCAGGTACGGGTTCCGGCGGGCATGCGGCCGCGTCGACAGGGGCTGCAGAGGCCCCTGCGGCGGCGGGGCTGAGGTGGTGAATCCGTCGAGCTCGGCTACCGTGCCGCCGGTGCCGGCGTGACGCAGTTCGGATGTGAGCCACTCGGCTCCGGGTGCGTCGACGGCGACGACGGTGTAGTCCGGCGTCAGCCGCGTGCCGTCGGTCAGAGTCACGTGGACGCGTGGGCGCAGGTGTGGTGGTCGAGTTGAAATGGGCGGCGGCTCAAGGCTTTGCGCTGCTCCGCGAACGAACTTCACGCCCAAGGTGATCAGATGCCGGTACCAATGGTCGAGCCACGCCTGTGTGGTGGGCCCGTTGAGGACGCCGTCGGCTTTGTCGTCACGCCGATCCATGTTCAGGTAGAGCTGCAGGTAGCTGACGATATTGGTGCGTGCGTCACCCCAGTTGGGGTCGAACGCGACCAGTACGCGGGGCATTTCGCGCAGCAATGCATCGAACGTGGGCGAGTACTGGTACTGCGCCCGGCCGGTGTGGTCGCGTCCGACGAAGAAGTCGTAGGACGACTCGTACTGTACTTCGGCGGCGCGCCGCAAGGGACTCGTGACGAGAAATCTGAGCAGGCGACTCTGGAAGTACGCGATGTCACCCGCAGGTAAGCCGAGCTGGACGAGTTGGCCCAGTACGCTGAGGAATTCGGGCAGGCTGCGCGGCAGTTCCCGTGGGAAGACGAGCGACGGCTTGCCGGGCGCTGTGGTGCCCTGAGTGACGACCCGCCGGACATTGTCCATGACTGTGCGGGTGGTGGGCACGAAACGAGGCGGGCCATCCGGCGGGCCGACGTTCTGGTACACGGGAATGCGCTGGAAGAGGTCCCAGATGTGCAGGTAATAGGCCGGGAAGAAGCGGAATCCGTGTTCGCCGGCCACGGCCCGAGGAGGCGGACTCGGGCAACCGCGTCGGCCGGGGAACGGACGGAGCTCGGCGGGACTGCCGTCATGCGTGCCCACGGTCGAATACTGCGACGCGGCAAGGCCGCCGAGTTTGACAGGCGGGTGGGTGTCCGCGACCGGGCTGCCCAGGCCGTTGCGTTCGTCGTCCTGCGCCTCGTAGACGGTGACGTCGAAGCCGCGCTCGGCGAGTTCGTGTGCTGCGGTCAGCCCGGCGACGCCGGCGCCGAGAACCGCGACGGTGGGTCGGGGCGTGCACGACGCCGGGGTCGTGATGCCGGCGCTCATGATCCGGCCCGAAGGCCGTCGAGCAGATGGGCCTGTCCGGGATCGCGAACGGCCGCGTGCACGAAGGCCACCAACGTGTCGTGGGCCCGGACCACGTCGTCGACATCACCGAGGACGTCGACCGCACCCTGTTCGATCGCGTCGGCCAGCAGTACGTTCGCATCGACCACCTCGAGGATCGTCGTCCGCGTGGTCCGGATGTGGACGTGCGCGCTCGTCTCCTCGCCGACGGTCAGCTCGTCGCCGCCGCCGGACAGCGAGAAGCGTTCATCGTCGACGGCCAGCAGCACCACCAGCGGGCCCAGTGCGTCGACAACCGCGCGGTGGCTGGCGGGCACCTCGGTGGCGAGGTGGTCGATCGAACGCCGCAGCAGTGACGACACCGGTTCAGCCATAGAGGAACTCGAATATCCCGGCCCCGGTGGCCGCTACGCGCTCACCGCCGATGACGCCCTTGAACTGCGCATCACCACGTGTCTCGCACAGCACGACGCTGCCGTCCAGAGTCACCTCGCTGGGGTAGGCCACCCGGGCGAAGGACTGTGGGGTGAACGTGGCGTGGACGGCGTCACCGGCACGCTGGGCGCTCACCTCGAGTCGTTCCGGGACGCCGGTGACGTCGCCGTCGAGGACGAGTTGCATGGCCGGAGGGAGCGTGCAGTCGGCGTGTCGGGTGAATGTGCCGTGCCTGCGGGCGGTGACCGCCGCGTGCCGGAAGATCGCCGCGGGCTCGTCCTCGTGCCAGACGTACACCGCTTGCGAGAAGTAGCGCAACCGGCTCCGGTCGGTCATCTGCAGCATCACCATCGACCAGGGATTCCCGGGGTCCGTCGGTAGGACCGTGCCCCACGTCCACCCGAAGTCGTCACCCCACCAGAAGCGACCCCAGTTGTGGTCGTGGTAGGCCAGCTCGTGCTCGACACGGTGTTCGATGCCCGCGCACCGCACCCACCCGTCGACCCGTAGACGCGGCACGAAGAGCCAACTCATCCGCCCCGCGCCCAGCGGCTGGTTGTTGACCACGAACGGCTTTGTCACAGCGATGAATTCGAGCTCAGCGCGCACGCCGCGTCGTGGCAGGTCGATCGACACGCGGTAGCCGTCGGCGAGGACGGTCAGTCTGTTGCCCCCCAGCGTGAGCTCACCGAGGTCGGGAGAGACCTCCATCTCGGCGGACGCGTACCGCTCGATGACTCCGTTCCAGCGGTCTGCGTGGACGATGACGATCACTCTCGGTACCAGTCGGTGCTCGCCGACCGCCGTGCACTCGTCGGTCACGCTGACGTTGATCAGGATGCGGTGATCGCGGCCGTGGACGACGAAATGGTGCCATTCCTTGACGCCGTCGGGGTGTGCAGCCGCCAGGAGGGGAGCTCGGAGGAAATCGCTACCGGCCAGGACCGCGCTCACGTGAGGTCCTCGATCGCGGCGCCGAGCGCGCAGACTCCCAGGAGCAGGTGCACGAAATCGTCGGCCGGCCGGTGTGTGTCGACGGGCTCCCGGTAGGCGGCCAGGGATCGGACCGAGCCGGCCATCGAGACGATTCCGACAAGATATCCGATGAACGAACTGTCCTGTCCCAGTGCAGGTCGCGGGTCACTGAGCGTCATGCGAACCCGTCCGGTCGCAGGCGTGACAGTACCCGGTCGTCGAGGCCATGGCCGATCACGACGTCGGCGAGCAACTCGGCCCACGCCATCGGCGCCGCGTCCTGAACGGCCGGGCCGTCGAGGACGTTGAGAGTCGCTGTCTCCCAGACTCGACGCAGATTCTCCACGGCATCCGAGGCAGCCAATGCGTCGCGCAATTGGGCTCCTTCGGTGCTGGCGGCGTACCGGCGGCCCTCGGCTACGAGCAGATCGTGCAGCGTGCGGGCCGCGGCCGGGTTGCCCAGCACGCCGCGACGCAGTCCGACGAGCAGCTCGTGAGCGCGTTGCTCGGCACCGTCGGCACTGTGATCGGGAGCAGGCAGCATCCTGGGGGCCCGCTGTTCGATGAGGTCGAGCGTCATGCTGCGGATTCGGTCGAGTTCGGCC
The DNA here is from genome assembly GCF_007096635.1 of Mycolicibacterium sp. 018/SC-01/001. GTDB lineage: Bacteria > Actinomycetota > Actinomycetes > Mycobacteriales > Mycobacteriaceae > Mycobacterium. The sequence goes on along the minus strand of NZ_VKAA01000006.1, from coordinate 51,712 downwards.
AGCATGCCGACCAGGGTCTCGGGGGTCACGATGTGCGCCCGTGCACGTAATCGACGAGGCCGGCCAGGGCATCACGATGGTGGCTGTCCGGTAGCCAGTCGAGCGCGGCGAGTGTCGCCGCCGCTGACTGCGCGTGGCGGGCGGCGATGCGGCGGGCGTGGCGCAGCGACCCGGCGCTCTGCATCAGGTCGAAGAGCCACCGCACGTCGTCGAGGGTCTTCGGCTCGGAAACGGCGTGGTGGCTCAGCAGATGCGCGATGGCGGCGTGTCCCGGTCGGGACAGGTCACCGCGCGCCACCAGCGAGTCGAGCAGCTCGGCGAGGCCCAGCTCGGCGTCCGGCATCGGCCGTCGTCGGGACAGGATCGCCAGGGCGCGGTCGCGGTCGCCGGGCGCGGCGCACCGCAGCGCGTGCAGCAGCATCAGCGTGCGTTTGCCCTCCCACAGATCGCCGCCGATCTCCTTGCCGTACGCCTGCGGGTCCGACCGCAGGTTCAGTAGATCGTCGGTGATCTGGAAGGCTGCGCCCAGATCCCGGCCGAGGCGCTCCAGCGGTGCCAGACGTTCTGCCGCGACGCCTGCGGCGATTGCGCCGGCCTGAAGCGGTGTGATGAACGAGTACCAACTGGTCTTGCGTTCGACCATGGCCAGATAGTCGTCGTCGGTGAGGTGCCACGTATTGGCCCGGACCCAGTCGAGCTCGACGGCCTGGCCCTCGACGGTCTGACGGGTCATGTGGGCGACCGCGCGCAGGATGCGAAGGGCGGGGCCCAACCCGATGCGACCCACATTGTCGAGCAGGGGCTGCAGTGACAACGACAGCATGGCATCACCGACGTTGACGGCGATCGGGACGCCGTGATCGATGTGCATCGTGGGCAGGCCACGGCGCAACCACGATTCGTCCTCGATATCGTCGTGAATGAGAAAAGCGTTGTGGTACAGCTCGAGTGTCGCCGCGGTGGGCAGGATGGCGTCCAGGTGGCCGCCGAGCCCCAGGCACATCGCGATACTCAAGGCCGGCCGCAGCGCCTTTCCGCCGCGACGCGGGTAGTCGAGCACGAGCTGACGCAGTCCCGATGATTCGTCATCGCCGTACAGCCGGGTGATCTCGCCGTCGCAGGCGTCCTTACAGAGCGCGAGATAGTCGTCGAGCCCGTCGTGATCGACGGCGGTGTGCGGGAGGGTCGACGTCACGGCACCGGGGCTACGACACCACGGGTGCACCGAGCAGCACCGCCAGCGCGTCGCGATCCTTGACCCGGAGGGCGTAGCGGATGCGCACCGACATCTCGATCTGCGATTGCGTTGTCTCGCCGAGAATTTCCAGGCTGGGCTTCACACACACCGCCAGATCCACCGGTTCCTCACCCGGCGACGCCTCGTACGCGCCGCCGTGGGGGATGAGCTGACGCCGGCCCAGCAGGATCATCCCGGGCATGGGTAATTGAACCGGCGGCTTGGGGGCCGACCCATCCGCCTTGACCGCAGGCACGTCGACGTTCCACTTCGAGGTGCGGTGCATCGAGTTGACATGTGCGGTCCCCAGGAGGCTGTCGACGATGGGGTATCCACTGGTCAGAGCGCTCAGCAGTTTGAGGCCGGCGGTGTTGGTGATCAAGCAGGACGGTGCCCGGAATCCGTTGTCCTCGACGTGGGCGCGCGCGTCGATAAGGGCGTCGAGCAGTCCCTGCTGGGTGCCGATGAACAACACTCCGGAGATTGCGTCACTCGCCAATGCATCCAGAACAGCGTCGTCGAACGCGGCAGCCAATGCTGTTGTCGCTGAGATGATTTCGTTGACCAGAGCGTCAGACGTCGGGTCGGCTGTCTGTACCAGCGTGACCTGGAAGGCCTCCTCTGCGGCAGCGATCGGAATGAACGACGGTGCGTTGACGACGTCGTTACGAACCTTGGTGGCGCCCGGATCGCCGGTGTCCCAGTGCGGGATCGCCTGCCAGGCGATGCTGCAGTTCTGGAAAGTCTCCGTGATTGCCTGATCGGCGAGCGCCATTTGTTGTGGACTCAGATACATCGGCGACCCCCCGGCCTCGTTGATCTTGGCATTGTCGCAGAACTGCAGGGTGCTGGGAACCCCTTGATGCAGGTCACTTCTGGCTCAACACGACGTCTTGGCCCGGCGTCATGTCGCCGCGCGTCATGGCCTCGCAGTGCGCCAGATGCAGGGGTGCGACGGGATCGCCGGGCAGCAACTCCTGGCAGCGTCGGAATGCCGCACATGCCGCCTCGACGTCACCGGCATCGAACACCGCGAAGGCGTCGTCGAAGCGCTCCTGCGCTGATCGCTTCGCAATCCGGATGTCCTCGGGATCTTCGTCGTAGACTTCGTGAATCGTCACAGGAGTGCGTCGATTGACGACCATGACGCGCTCCATTCTGCGGATGTCGAAATCTTGCCGCCGTGCCAGCCGGGTCAGAGTTGCGTCCGAGATCAGCAACGCCGATCCGTACCGTTTGGTGATGCTTTCGAGGCGTGCCGCCAGATTCACCGCGTCACCGATCACGGTGAGCACCATGCGGTTGACACCGCCGACCAGCCCGACGCCCACTGAGCCGGTGTTGACGCCGATTCCCACGTGTAACTCCTGTGACCCCACGGCGCGCCGCTCCTCGTTGTGTTCGCGCAGGGAACGCTGCATGGCCAATCCGGCGCGGACCGCATCGTCGGCGGAATCGAAGATCGCCAGCACCTCGTCCCCGCGCACGTCCTGGATGAGACCGTTGCAGCCGACGATCGGCAACTCGACCGCGCGCAGAAAGCCCATTGCCAGATTGCCGGCCTCGGCGACGTCCATGTCCTCGAGCATGGTGGTGTATCCGCGGATATCGCTGATCAGCACCGTCATCTCGCGTTCCACACGATGACCGCTGCGGACCCGGCGCAGATCGTCGATGTCGAGGATCCGGAGCAGTTCGTTGGGAACGAAGCGCGATTGAGCGTCGATCAAGCTCTGCCGGTATTCATCGGCCGCTCTGAGCTCCGCTTCCAGCTGCAGGTTCGACAGCGGTGCGGCAGCCTGAGCGCACAAGAATTCGACCGCTTCGCGTTGACCGGCGGTGAAGCGACCCCCGGATCGTTCGTGTCGCGCGTAGATCACCCCGACCAGTTTGTCGTGCAATCGAATCGGTGCGGCGAGTGCACGATCGGGAGCGTCGCGAGCAGGGGAGTCGGTGCTGCGCGCCGCGCGAGCGACGAGCTCACGGTCGAACGGCTCGCCATTCCCGGCGGCACCGATCTGACCATCGCGGTAGCTCGCCCGTGGCGCCAAGCCGGCTGCCGTGTGAGCGAGGATCAGCGCTAGGTCTGCGCCGGTGCTGTCGGCGACGGACTGCAAGATGATGCGGTCGACGTCGTCCACGGTTCGCGCCGCGGACAGTGCCCGTAGGACCTGGTGGGCCACGACGGGGTCGACTCCGACCGTGTCGGGGTGCACCAGTTCACGTCCCGACAGCCAGGGGTGCTCTCGCGCCAGCCACTCGGTCCGCACCGTTACTCCATGGCTGAGCCACTGTCGATACGCCGATCGCAGCATGTGATCGCGAAATGTGGTCCGCCCGGTTGCGGCGTAGACCGCGGCCGCCTCTTCGTGCGCACGTGAGCTGATCATCGCAAGGTTGTTGTCTTCGGCCAGCTGGATCGCGTGCTGCAGGTGGCGTTCTGCCGCATCATTCTTGCCCCGGACGCGTGCCCACGCGCCCTCGACGAGAAACAATGCTGCGCCGTAGTTCTCGGGTGAGCCGCGGGCGGCCTTACGGTGCAGATCCAGCGTCTTGCGGACGAATCGCGCCGTGTCCCTCGCGTGGGGCGCCTGCTGCATCATGCTCAACGCGCCGATCATGTGCACGAGCGGGGAGATCGCGGTGCCGACCATGCCGACATCGTGGGTCATGGCCTCCGCGGTCGCCGCGTAAGCGCCTGCGAGATCGCCCGACCAGAAATGCAGCCCCTGCTTCATGATCGCGGCGAGGCTGAGGATGACTTCCTCGCCTTCCTTTTCAGCAGCGGGGAGGACCTCGCGCTCGTCGTATCCGCTCTCCCCAGCCAGTAAGAAGACATCGTCGCAGCGCCCCATCAGGTTCAGGGCCATCTGCTGCATCGCCTGGCAGGATTTTCGGGGGATGGGCAGGGATCGAATGTCGGGAATGACAGCCCGCGCGAGTCTGTCGATGTCAGCCAACGGCGTGCCCACCCAGAAGGTCTGGGAGAGCAGCGTTGCGGCAAGGAAGCCCGCGCTCTCGCGATTGCCTTGGTCGAGGGCAGTAGCGAATGCGTCGTGGAGAGCTCCCAGGCCGCTGCGCACCGGATGTTGCCAGTGCCGGATGAAGCCGTGGTAGATGAAGGTGGTCTCGGGCAGTGCCTCGGCGAAATCAGCCCGCTGCGCGAGTGCCATGCCGGCCTCGCCGAAGCGTTGGGCGCCGCTGTAATCACCCAGAATGACGAGCAGGAGACCGTAATTGGCCAATGTCCGCGGCGATGATCGGGTGTGGCCATGGGTGAGCATCAGTTCCAGTTGGGTGCGCACCAGCAGCGGGAACAGATTGGGTCGCACGTTGTACGACTCGTGGCAGAGGGTGACCGCCATCCGCTGCTTCTCCACGACCAAGGGGTCTTCGCACAACGGCAGGGCCAGTAATCGCGCGTTGCTCCACCGGCTCATCGACCACCGCATGCGCAGCACGGCGTTGGCCATCCGGGGCTTCCCGGCGTCGGTTGGTATGGCTTCACCGACACCGGCCAGGGCGTCGAGTCCTGCGTTCATCGCGTCCTGCGGACGGTCGGCGGCGAACAGGCTCTTGACCCGGAGATAGGCCAACCGCAGCTGATCGGCGGGCTCTGACAGATGTGGTGCGGCCTCGTCGAGCAGCGCGTGCAGGGTCGGGGAGTCGCCAACGAGCAGCGCGGCATCGGCGGCGCCGAGGTGCAGGTCGCGTGCGATCGGCAGGTGCGCGGTCCAGCGATCGGGGCCGAGCAGCTCCAGACCGGCGCGGCAGTGCGCGAGCGCCAGCGGGAACGACGCCTGGGCTCGGGCTCGCGCTGCCGCGCGGCGCAGGACGTCGACGAACGTCAGCCGTTCCGGATCGTTCTCGGGCAGACTCAGCCCGCCGATGCCGACGTGGCGAGCGGCCTCGAACAGTCGGGCTTCGCCGAGCACGCTGAGTCGGCGGCCGAGGCGGAGATGAGCGCTGCGCCGGTCGTCGTCGGACAATCCGGCGCGCGCCGTCTCTGCCACCCGGTCGTGGCTGAAGCGGTACCGGGCGTCCCGGCTTATCGCGTTGACGATCCGTCGACCGCGAGCGTCGAGCGCCTCGATCAGATGGAGCTCCATGCCCGACCAAAGCGCCCGCGTCACGACATCGGCGGGTCGCCCCGATGCCGCGACGGCGTCGGCGAGATCGAATTCGGCGCCGATGAACGCCAGAGTGCCGAGTACTGACCTGTCGATCGGGCGAAGCAGTCGAAGGTGATTGCCCAGGAATTCGGCCTCCGTCGCAGACACCTCGATCGACGCGAGCACCCGCAGGTCCCAGCCGAGGCGCCGGCCGCCGTCGATCGGTATCAGCGCGCCGGCCCGTTGCGCCCGGTGCAGAAGCTGCCGGATGTGCAGTGGATTGCCCCCGGTGCGCCGGTGGAATTCATCGGCGACCGCGGCGAGCTCGTCACCGGTCCCGGCGACCGCGCCCAGCAGGTCCGCGATGTTGTCGAGCGTCATCGAGGTCAACTCGAGCTCCGTCACCTCTTCGGATGCGAATCCCGCTGCAGCAGAATCGAACTCGTCACTCCGATAGGTGCCCAGCACGAGGACTTTCCGCGGCGCGACGACAAGCAACTCTGCGAGCAACAGCAGCGAATCCTGGTCGGCCCATTGGAGGTCGTCGACGGCGAGCACCACGCTGCGGTACTGCACGGTGGCCGAGACCAGTTGGATGGCCGCGCGATGCAAACGGTGGCGCGCGTCGGCGGCGTCGACGTCCGGTGGCGGTGCGGGCGAACCGAGTGACTCGGTCAGCGCGGGCACGAGTTCGGCCAGCACGCCGGCCAGTGATGCCGATGTGTCGGTCAGACTGCTCCGCCAGCGGTCGCGCTCGGGGGGTGCGGTCGCCTCCATCGCCCGCGCGAGGGCGTTCAGCGCTTCACCGATCGCGGAGTAGGGAGTGGGCACGCCATCGCGCCACCGGCCATAGGCGAAGATGGCGTCGCTGGAAGCGACTTCGTCGCCGAAGGCCCGCAGGAGGGTCGATTTCCCGACCCCGGGAACACCGTGCAGCAGCACGCACGCTCCGCCCGTCAGTTCGCTCGACTCGACGGCCGCGCGCAATTCAGCAAGCTCATGCCGCCTGCCGACCAGGCGATCATTGATATCGAGCAACGGAACGGTCACTGCGCGCGTCCCCTCTGAACGGGCTGATTCTGAAATGATATTGACCTGATGGTCAGACCGCAGCCGGATATGGTGCGCGAATGACCGATATCGACAAGACCAAGCTGATCTCCGACAGGGCGGCTCTCGACGGCTTCAACCGCACGATCGTCGAGGAGTTCCGCGCCAACGGCGGCGTCGTCGGTGGCGAGTTCGAGGGCGGCACGCTGCTGTTGCTGCACACCGTCGGCGCGAAGTCGGGTGAGCCGCGACTGTCGCCGCTGGCCTACCTGACGATCGACGACAAGGTGATCATCGTCGGCTCGTATGCCGGGGCGCCCAACAACCCGGCGTGGGTGCACAATCTGCGCGCCAACCCGCAGGCCCGGATCGAGGTCGGCACGCAGACGTGGGACGTCGTCGCGCGGGAACTGCCCGCCGAGGAGCGCGACGCGACATGGCCGAAGGTCGTCGAGTACTCCGAGGTGTTCGCCGGCTATCAGGCGAACACCTCGCGGACGATTCCGCTGTTCGAGCTCGTCCGGGTCTAGACCGGCGCGGGCGCCAGCAGTCTGCGGACCGCCGCGGCGAACTGCTCCCGCACCGGTGCGCCGGACACCACGAGCCCGACCATCGTCAGCGAACAGTGCGTGTGACCGCGGGCCGAAATGTGCTCGACGGGTACGCCTCCCGCGCGCAGTGCCGCTGAGTACGCTTCGCCCTCGTCGCGGAGGACGTCGAATTCGTTGGTGACGATGACCGCGGGCGGCAGACCGTTCAGGTCCGCCGCACGCAGCGGTGCGATTCGCGGGTCGCTCCGCTGCGACGTGTCGCAGTACTGGTCGAAGAACCACTGCATCAACGACGTGTCGAGGTCGTAACCGGAGCCGCACTCGGCGTAGGACGCTCGACTGGTGTCGGTGTCGGTCACCGGTGCGATGAGCGCCTGTGCCACGATGCGCGGTCCACCGGTGTCACGTGCCACCTGGCTCACCACTGCGGCAAGCCCGGCGCCTGCGCTCCATCCACTCACGACGATGCGTGCGGGGTCGCCGCCGAGCGCCGCTGCGTGGTCGGCGACCCACGAGGCGGCGGCGACGGCGTCGTCGACGGCAGCCGGGAACGGATGTTCGGGGGCGTGCCGGTAGTCGGCCGACACCACGATCGCCCCGGTGCGGACGCACAGATCACGGCACAGCCCGTCGTCGGAGGTCGAGTCGCCGAGCACCCACCCACCGCCATGGAGATAGAGCACGATCGGGTGCGGGCCCGGGGACGGCGGCCGGTACATGCGGTATCCCAGGTCGCCGGCTGCCCCCGGGTAGACGCCGTCGACGACGGCGGCGACCGCTGGACCCGGCGGATACATCGCGATGATCGCGCCGAAGGTTGCGCGGGCGTCCGCCGGCGACATCGACTCCAGCGGTGGCATCCCCAGCAATGCCGTCTGCTCGAGAACCATCTGGACATCGGGCTGCAATCGGCGGATCACCCCGTCGCAACACCTGTGCCCGGACGGTCCGATACGGCGGAAGCCGAGCAGGTCCCGGGCCACCATTTCCTCACACGCCGCGCGGTAGAAGTCCACACCCGCCGTGTAGGGCATGAACACCGTCGGTTTGCCCGGGATGTTCGCGCCCCGGTACCACGAATTCGCCTGGGGGAACAGGGTGATCGACGCGCAGTCTTCGACGTGCTGCATCCACCCCGCCACTGCGGTCGCGGTGGGCTCGATGCTGTGAAACCCGTTGCTGCGCAGGTCCGCGATGAGCGTGGCACACAGATCGACATGCTGCTCGATGGAGACTGCCATGTTCGAGAGCACCGACGGGCTGCCGGGGCCGGTGATGAGGAACAGGTTGGGGAATCCCTCAACGGTCAGACCCAGGTAGGTTCGTGGCCCGTCCTTCCAGGAGTCGCGCAGTGCCTGCCCATCACGCCCGACGATGTCGACGGACAGGACAGCGCCGGTGACGGCGTCGAAGCCGGTGGCCAGCACAATGGAGTCGAACTCGAAAGTCTGCTGCTCGGTCTCGATTCCGGTGGGGGTCACCGAACGCAGAGGATCTCGGCGGAGGTCGACGAGCCGGACGTTGTCGCGGTTGAACGTCGCGTGGTAGTCGGTGTCGAGGCAGACGCGTTTGGCGCCGATGGGATACCCGGTCGGGCACAGCGCCTCCGCCGTCGCCGGGTCGTCGACCGTCGCCCTGATCTTCGCCCGGAAGAAGTCGGCGAGTTCGCGATTGGCGGCCGGATCGGACATCACGTCGGAGTAGACGTTGAGCAGCTCCAGCAATTCGCCGATTTCCCAGGCTCGTTCGTAGCGCCGGTGCCGTTCCTCGAAGGACACGGTGAACGTGGGCGTCATCGTGCGCTCGATGGGAACACCGCCGAACGACAGGCGTCCGGCGGCACGATAGCCGGCCTCGTCGCGCAACTGCTCCAGCTTGTCCGGCGCCAGTGGCCCGTTGTGTGCGGGTAGCGAGAAGTTCGGGGTGCGTTGGAAGACAACGAGTTCGCATGCCTGTCGCGCGATGTGCGGAATGCACTGGATGCCGGATGATCCCGTGCCGATGACGGCGACGCGCTGTGCGGTGAAGTCGACGGGGTCCCGTGGCCATCGGCTGGTGGAGTAGGTCCGTCCGCCGAACCCGTCGAGGCCGGGGACATCGGGATCCTTGGGAATCGACAGGCATCCGCTCGCCATCACCAGAAACCGGCACGTCGTGATCTGCGAGCCGGTCTGCACGTGCCATACGGAGCGTCCGTCGTCCCAGCGCGCCGCGTCGACGCGGGTGTCGAACACGATGTCGCGGCGCAGGTCGAACTTGTCGGCGACATGGTGGAGGTAGGTCAGGATCTCCGGCTGGGTGGCGTACTTCTCCGACCACTGCCAGTCGCGCTGCCAGTCCGGGTCGAACGTGAACATGTAGTCCACGCTGGGGATGTCCACCCGGGCGCCCGGATAGCGGTTCCAATGCCAGGTGCCGCCGATGTCGTCCCCGGCCTCGAACACCCGCACGGTCAAGCCCGCACACCGGAAACGGTGTACGGCGCAGAGCCCGGCGAAACCCGCTCCCACGACGACCACGTCGACGTCGGGCCGACCGCTGTCAGCCACCACCTCATGGTCCGCCGCGGGTGGCGCTCACGGGCCGGTTTGGTCGATATTCCGGGAATAGATTCGGCGTCGCCGAGGTCGTCACCCTCTGTGAGTGACACCGAATTCAACTCAGAAGAACTGGTCGCCAACCGCGACGCGCTGGATGCGATGAACCGCCAGGTCGTCGAGGAGTTCCGCGCCAACGGCGGCAAGGTCGGCGGACCCTTCGAGGGTTCGCCCATCGTGCTGCTGACGACGACCGGCGCGAAGTCCGGGCAGCCGCGGCTGTCCCCGCTGGTGTATTTCGACATCGACGGGCGCATCCTGATCGCCGGCTCGATGGGCGGTGCGCCCAAAGCGCCGGCGTGGGTGCACAACCTGCGGGCCCACCCCGAGGTCCACGTCGAGATCGGCGAGGACTCCTACGACGCGCGGGCCAGGGAGCTGCCCCGCGAGGAGCGCGACGCGCTGTATCCCCGCGTCGTCGAGAAGGCGCCGCAGTTCGGCGAGTACCAGGCCAAGACGACGCGGATAATCCCGCTGTTCGAACTCACGCGGTGACCTTGGCGGCCAGCGCCGCCAACTTGTCATCGAGGGCCTCGGCGGCCGCACGCAACTCCGCGTCGGACTCGACGAGCATCAGCGACGACGGTCGCACGTAGGTGAGGCTGCTGCTGCCGCCGTCCTCGTCGAGGATCACCACCTCGACCGGAACGAACAGCCCGGCGCTCTGGTCGTGCCGCAGCATCGTGATCGCGATCAACGGATTCCCGAGGATCACCCGCAGCACCTTGCGATCGACGCCGGCCTTGGTGATCCAGGCGCCGTGGTCGAGCAGAGAGAACAGCATGAATCCGCTGGGGCCGACGTAGGGTTCGACGCGATCGCGATACGCCTGCCAGTCGCCGCCCGCCGCCCCGATCTCGTTGATCGGCACCGGCTGCTCGCCGATGTCGGCGAGCAGCGCGGCGACCAGGTCGTCGTAACTCTTGGCGCTGTCGTAGCGCACGCGAACTCCCTGGAACGGGGTCTCGGTCGCCATGTCAGAGCCGCTCGATGATCGTCGCGTTGGCCATCCCGCCGCCCTCGCACATCGTCTGCAGGGCGTAGCGGCCGCCGCGCTGCTGCAGGGCGTTGACCAGGGTCGTCATGATGCGCGCACCGCTGGCTCCCAGCGGATGCCCGATGGCGATGGCGCCGCCGTTGACGTTCGTCCGAGCCAGATCGGCGCCGGTGTCGCGGGCCCACGCCAGCACGACCGGGGCGAACGCCTCGTTGACCTCGAACAGGTCGATGTCGGCGAGTGACAGACCCGAGCGGGCCAGCACCTTTTCGGTCGCGGGGATCACGCCGGTCAGCATGTACAGCGGATCGGAGCCGACCGCGACGGTGGTGTGGATCCGGGCCAACGGGGTCAGTCCGAGCCGGCGTGCCGCGGCTCCGCTGGTGATCATCACGGCGGCGCTGCCATCGGACAGCGGTGAGCTGTTGCCGGGCGTGATCCGCCAGTCGATCTGCGGGAACCGCGCCCCGATCGCTTCGTTGTAGAACGCGGGCCGCAATCCGGCCAGCGTCTCGACCGTCGTGTCGGGCCGGATGATCTCGTCGTGGGTCAGGCCCGCGATCGGTGCGAGTTCGGCGTCGAACAGGCCGTCTTTGGCGGCACGGGCCGCCTTTTGGTGACTGTCTGCAGAGAATTCGTCGAGTTCGGTGCGGGACAGATTCCACTTCGCGGCGATCAGCTCGGCGCTGATGCCCTGGGCCACCAGGCCGTCCGGATAACGCTGCGCCATGCCGTCGCCGAACGGGCTGCTACCCGGCACAAGGGCCGCGCCCATCGGCACCCGGCTCATCGACTCGACGCCGGCGGCGATCACGATGTCGTAGGCACCGGCGAGGACACCCTGGGCGGCGAAGCTGATCGCCTGCTGGCTGCTGCCGCACTGGCGGTCGACCGTGGTGCCCGGAACCGACTCGGGGAAGCCCGCGCCCAGCACGGCGTTTCGCGCGATGTTGAGCGCCTGGTCGCCGGCCTGGGTGACCGCGCCGGCAATGACGTCGTCGACCTCGACGGGGTCCACTCCGGTGCGGGTGACGAGCTCGCGCAGGCTGTGAGCGAGCAGATCGGCGGGCAGCACATCGTGCAGCGCGCCGGTGGCCTTACCCTTGCCGACAGGGGTGCGTACCGCGCCGACGATGACGGCGTCGCGGTCTGAGTATTCGGCCATGGGTCCTCCTGGAGACTCGACTCTGAGTACTTCTCTCTATACTCAGATCTAACACCTGAGTTCACCGACAACAACCCAGCAGGGGAGTGATCTGCATGACAGTGCTGCAGGGGCCGCTGGCCGACCGCGACTCGTGGTCGGCCATCGGCAAATGCCCGATCGAGAAGACGATGGCACTCGTCGGCACCAAGTCGGCGATGCTGATCATGCGCGAGGCGTTCTACGGCACCACCCGGTTCGACGACTTCGCCCGGCGGGTCGGCATCACCAAGGCCGCGACGTCCGCGCGGCTCTCCGAACTTGTCGAAGCCGGTCTGTTGGAGAAACGGCCCTACCGGGAACCGGGGCAGCGGGTGCGCGACGAATACGTGCTCACCGACGCCGGAACCGAGCTCATCCCCGTGGTGATGGCGATGTTCGAATGGGGCCGCAAGCACCTCGGCGACTCGGCGCTGCGCCTGCGACACCTGGGGTGCGGAGCGCAGGCCGGGGTCGAGATCGTCTGCGACAAGGGGCATGTCGTGCCCCCCGAGGAGCTGGGTGTCGCGCTCAGGTGAGGTAGACCTTGCGCAATCGCTCGGTCACGGTCCAGGTGGTCCGTGCACCCGCCGCCAGCCGCACGACGTCCCCCGCGGCGAGCGTCAACGTCTCTGCCCCGTCGGCGAACTCGACCGTGGCGCGGCCGCACAGCACGACGAAGATCTCGTCGCTCTCGACGTCGGTCATGATGCCCTCGGTCATCTCCCAGATGCCGACCTCGACCGCCCCCAGCGTGCCGAGTTCGACGCTGCCCGTCTGCGGGTGCCCTGCCACGCTCTGATCGGCGGGCACCTCGGTCAACTCCACGGGGACCCGCGCCGCGCGCAGCGCACTGTTCGGAGGCAGCGCGGTCATGCCAGGCCCTGCCGGAATTCCCTGGCCGCGGCCATGAGTTCCTCCACGCGCGACTTCTCGGCCGGGTTCTCGAAGACCCCGTCCTTCTTGAAATAGGTGCCCACCACTGCGCCGTCGGCGATGGCGAGTTGGCTGGCGACGTTGGCGGCCCGCACGCCGGTGTTGACGAACACCGGCACGGCACCGGCGGCGTCCTTGACCACCTTGAGCGCCTCGGTGTCGGTGGGGGAGCCGGCGGTGGCGCCCGAGACGCAGATCGCGTCGGGCAGGGTGGCGAACACCGTGGTGCGGGTGATCGCGGCCAGATCCCGGTCCGCGAGGTACTGCGCCGATTCCGGGACGATGTTGAACAGCAGCTTGACGCCGGCTCCGCCGACGCGGGCTCGGTGGCGGGCCACCTCGCCGACGTTGGTGTCCCACAGGCCGAAATCGCTGGCGTACACGCCGGTGAAGATCTCGCGGACGAACGACGCCCCGGTGGCCACCGCGAGATCGATCGATGCGCGGCCGTCCCACAGCACGTTGACGCCGTACGGCACGGTGATGTCGGGCAGGAGCTCGCCGATGATGCGCGCCATCGTGATCGCGGTGATCGGCTCCGTCTTGGTCAGGTAGGGCAGGCTGAATTCATTGCTGATCATGATCCCGTCCACGCCGCCGCCCTGCAGCGCGTCGAGCTCGGTGCGGGCTCGCTCGAGAACCGCGGCGATACCGCCGGCCGAGTCGTAGCCGGGATCCCCGGGCAGCGCGGACAGGTGCAGCATGGCGATGACGGGCTTGGTGACGCCGAAGACCTCGTCGAGCCAGGTGGTGGTCACGTGAAGTGCCTTTCTGTTGAACAGCGTGGGGAGGTGGGTCTTCAGTCCATGTAGGCGCCGCCGTTGACGGCCAGCGCCTCCCCGGTGATGAACCGGGCGTCGTCGGAGAGCAGGAACGCGACCGCTCGCGCGACGTCCTCCGGTTGCTCGAGTCTGCCCAGCGGGGTGTCGGTGACCATCATGTCGCGCACGCCGTCGGGGGTGGTGCCGCGCAATTGCGCCTCCCACTCCAATTCCCGTGACTGCATGGGTGTTTCGACGTAGCCGGGGCACACACAGTTGACGGTGATGCCGTGCTCGCCGAGCTCGAATGCCATCGCCTGGGTGAGGCCGACGACGCCGAATTTCGACGCGACGTAGTCCGACAGGTAGGGCACGCGGCCCTGCTTACCCGCCATGGAGGCGGTGTTGACGATCGCCCCGGGCACACCGGTGCGCACCATCTCCCGCGCCGCGGCCTGACCGCAGACGAACACCCCCTTGAGGTTGACCGCCATCGTCTGCTCGTAGCGCTCCACGCGGGCATCGAGGAAGCGGTGCATGAACGAGATGCCGGCGTTGCTCACCCAGGCCTGCAGCCCGAGGCGCTCGGCCACATCGGCGGCCAGCGCTGCCGCGGCCGCTGCGTCGGTGACGTCGAGCGCGGCGGCCTCGTGTCCCGCGCCGGCGTTGGGCAGCGTGCTCGCCACGTCGGCGGCGGCATCGGCATCGAGATCGCTGACGACCACGCGCCAATCCCGGTGCGCCAGTTCACGGGCGATCGCGCGGCCGATACCCGAACCGGCACCGGTCACCACGACGGTTCTGCTCATCAGGGGTTGTGTTCCTCTCGTGTGCTACTGGGATCGCTGCCCGGAGGCGGCGTCGAACAGGTGGGTGGCGCCGGGGCGCACCGACAGGGAGACCGGAGTGCCCTCGTCGATACCCGCCAGCGCGGGACCGTCGACGACGGCGGTGATCTCGGTGCCGCGCGCGTCGATCGTGACGATGGCCCGGGGGCCGAGATTCTCGATGAGGGTGACCCGCGCCGAATCCCCTGCATCGGTCGGGGTGAGCTGGAGATCGTCGGGTCGCACGCCGAGTCGGACGGTTCCGTCGGCGCTACGATCGGTGGCCAGCGCGAAACCGTTGTCCAGCACGAAGTCCCGGCCCCGGAACTGGCCGTCGAGCAGGTTCATCTTCGGACTCCCGACGAATGTCGCGACGAACGTGTCGGCCGGGCGGGCGTAGACCTCCTGCGGCGGACCCTGCTGGGCGATGCGGCCGTCGCGCATCACCACCATCCGGTCCGAGAGCGTCATCGCCTCTTCCTGATCGTGGGTCACGTACACCGACGTGATGCCCAGCCGGCGCTGGATCTGCAGCAGTTCGGTTCTGGTCTCCACGCGCAGCTTCGCATCGAGGTTGGACAGCGGCTCGTCGAACAGGAACACCGACGGCTCGCGGATGATGGCCCGGCCGATCGCGACCCGCTGCTGCTGGCCACCGCTGAGGTCTTTCGGCTTGCGGGACAGAAGCTTTCCGAGTCCCAGCGATTCGGCGATCTCGCCGGCGCGGGTCAGCGCCTCGCGGCGCGGTGTGCGGGTGGCCCGCAGCGGGAACGCGATGTTCTCCGCGACGCTCAGGTGCGGATAGAGCGCGTAGTTCTGGAACACCATCGCGATGTCGCGGTCGCGCGGTTGCAGGTGGGTGACGTCGCGGTCGCCGATCGTGATCGTGCCGGAGGTGACGGTCTCCAGGCCCGCGAGCATCCGCAACGACGTCGACTTACCGCACCCGGACGGTCCGACGAGCACCGTGAACGACCCGTCGGGCAGCTCGAGGTCGAGATCGCTGACCACCGAGGCGGTTCCGTACGCCTTCGTGACGCCGGAGAACCGGACGTGTGCCATGACTGCCTTCCTAGAACTTCACCGCGCCGCCGCTGATGCCCTGCACCAACCTGCGCTGGATGAAGAAGCTCGCGACGACGACGGGGATGACCGCGATCAGGATCGCCGCGCTCATCGAGCCGATCTGAACTCCGCGGAACGTGTTGAAACCGGCGATCGCCACCGGCAGGATCGCCGCCTTGCCCGGCGCCAGGATCAGGCCGTAGAACAGGTCGTTCCACGACAGCGTGAACCCGAAGATCGCCGAGGCGCCGATTCCGGGCAGCACCTGGGGGAGTACCACCAACCGGAATGCGGCGAAGCGGGTGAAGCCGTCGACCTGTGCCTGCTCCTCCAGTGACCGGGGCACGGCCTCGAAGAACCCGATGAGAAACCAGGTCACCACGGGCAGAACGAAACTCAGGTGCGCGAAGATCACCGGCACCAGCGTGTCGGTCAGCCGCAGCGCGTAGGCCATCGTCAGGAACGGGAAGACCAGTACCGCGGGCGGCAGCACCTGGGCGGCGAGCATGCCGAACCGGGTCAGGGTGCCGCCGGCGCGGAATCGCGCGATCGCGTAGGCGCCCATGCTGCCGACGACGACACTGATGCCGACCGTCACCAGAGCGACGAGTGCGCTGCGTCCGGCCGCACCGAGGATGTCCGAGGCCAGCACGTTGCGCCAGCTGGCCAACGTCGGGGTGAAGTTCACCAGAAACGGATCATCGAGCTGCGCAGGGGTTTTCACACTGGCCAGCGCGATCCACAGCAGCGGGAACGCAACGCTGACACCGGCTGCCCACAGCAGCGCGACCCGCAGGACCCCGAGAACGGAGAAACGTCTCGTCACGTCTGCGTCCTCTCCCGGGCGCGGTCCATGCGGCGGAACGCCACCACGATCACGGCCAGCACCACCACCAGCACGACGAACGCCATCGACGACGCGGAGCCGAGCCGGAAGAACTGGATGCCGGTCTGGTAGATGAAGTACTGCAGCGTCTCGGTTTCGGTGCCCGGCCCGCCGCGCGTGGTCGCGAACACGTACTCGAACACTTTCATCGCATCCAGGCAGCGCAGCAGGATCGCCACCACGAGCACAGGCGCGAGCAGTGGCAGGGTGACCCGGCGCAGCACGTAGAACGCACTCGCGCCGTCGACCCGCGCGGCGTCCATCGGCTCCCGCGGAATGGATTCCAGACCGGCCAACAGCAGCAGCACCATGAACGGCGTCCACTGCCAGACGTCGATGAACGCGATCGTGAACAGCGCCCGCCCCGGCCCGAAGAAGTCGTACGAGACACCCAGTGCGCGCAGCAGTTCGGGGATCGCACCGAGTTGGTCGTTGAGCAGGAATCGGAACGTCAGCCCCACCGCGATGGGGGTGATGAACATCGGGGCCAGCAGCATCGAGCGCGTCAGATCCTTCGCCCAGCGCTGCTTCTGGAGAGACAGCGCGATCGCGAGGCCGAGGATCAGTTCCAAGCCCACAGCGACTGCGACGAACAGGGCGGTGGTGCCGAACGAGTGCCAGAAGGCGGCATCGCCGAACGTGGCTGCGTAGTTGTCGGCGCCGACGATGCCGGGCGCGCCGCGGTCGGTGAGCTTGTAGTCGGTGACCGACAGATACGCGGCGTAGCCGAGGGGGAAACCGACCACCCCGACGAAAAGGGCGACGAGGGGGGTGACCATGCCCTGCTCAAACCTCAGGGAGGAAAACATGGCAGGTCTGCGCTCCTTTCGTGGGGTGGTCGGCGTCCGCTTTCTCGGGCCGGGTCAGCCCTGGATCTTCTCGGCGGCGGCTTGTGCGGCGGCCAGCGCGTCGTCGACGCTCTTGGTGCCTGCGACGGCCTCGTTGAGTTCGGTGCCCACCGCCTGGATCATCTCCTCACCGCTGGGCCCCTGGCTCAGCGGTGCCGAGTTGGCGAGCAGCTGCTCGACGGTCTTGTAGTAGTCCGCACCGTACTTGCCCTGCAGCACAGCCGGATCGGCGAGTGTGCTCTTGCGGATCGCGGCACCGCCGTTCTCGACGCGGGTGACGTCGTTGGGCTTGGCGGTGATCCACGAGGCGAACGCCCATGCCGCGTCGGAGCTCGCCGAGTTGGCCGGGATCGCCCAGCTCCACGAACCGAGGACCTGCTTGCCGCCGGGGATGGGGGCCAGCTTGACCTTGCCGGCGGCCGGCCCGGAGCCGGGGTCGTTGATCGCGGGCAGCTGCCAGTTGTAGTTGATCATCGACGCCGACTGATTGGCCGACACCGAGCGCTGCGCTTCGTCCATGCTCCAGTTCAGGCTGTTCGCCGGCGCCGCGGTCTTGTACGTGTCGATGTAGGCCTCGAGCGCGCGCTTGGCCTCGGGGGTGTTGAGGCTGACCTTGCCGTCGGAGCCGTAGATGGAGCCGCCCGCGGCGAAGAGCCAGTTGCCCCACTCCTCGAAGATCTTGTAGCCGCGCTGCGGCTGCATCGCGATGCCGGCGCGCTCCGGGGTCTTGAGTGCCTTGCTGACACTCACCAGCTGATCGAGGTCGGTGGGCACCTGCTGGTTGGCGGCCGCGAGATCGTCGGCGTTGTACAGGTATCCGAGCGCGTAGTTGTAGAACGGCACGCCGTAGCGCACTCCGTCTACGGTGGTGATGTCGGTCAACGGCTTGAAGAAATCTCCCGCGTCGTAATCGGGTGTGCTGTCGATGCGTGCGTCGAGCGGCTGCAGGAACTTCGCGTTGGCGAAGTCGACCATCCACGGGTTGTCGACGACGATCAGGTCGTAGTTCGGTGCCGACGACTGGAACGAGGACACCAGCTTGTCGCGCATCTGGTCATACGTCAGCGACTCGATGTCGACCTTGATGTCGGGGAAGCTCTTGTTGAAGTCGGCCACCATCGATTTGACGATGTCGGTGTCGGGCACGTTCTCCATCAGGATGCGCACGGTGCCGGACGTGTCCTTGGCCACCTCGCCGGTACCGGTGGCCTGCGACTGTTCGGGGCCTCCGCTACCCGCGCACGCCGACAGCACCAGGGCGAGAACGGCGAACAGGGCGACGGCGGCGGAGCGAATGAGCCTGCCCCGCCGCCGGGAAGGTGGACATTGCGTGATTCTCATGTGTAGTGCTCCTTTCATCGGGTGGTGCGTGCCAGTGCGTGCGAAATCGGGGTGACCGCGGCGCCGAGGTCGCGCCAAGTGGTGTAGGCGGCGTCGTAGCGCTCACTGCGCGCGGAATCGGGAACGTAGGGTTCGTCGAGCGTGATGAACCGGGCGGCATCGGACCAGCCGTCGAGGGCGCCGACGCCGATGGCCGCGATCACCGCAGCACCCAGCGATGCTCCGGGGTGTCCGCGCACCGGATTCATCGCCATGCCGAGGACATCGGCGTGGATCTGCTTCCACAGCGTGGATTTCGACCCGCCGTTGGTGATCATCACGCGGCGCAGCGGGATTCCGATCTCGGCGAAGACCTCGACGTGATGGCGGAACCCGAAGGCGATGGCCTCCAGCACAGCGCGGTACATGTCGGCGCGACCGTGCCCGAGGTGCATGCCGGCGAACACCCCGCGCAGATCGGGATCGTGCAGAGGGCTCTTCTCGCCGAGAAAGTACGGCAGGCATAGGACTTGGGAGGGTTCTCGGCGTGCCGCCTCGTCGTCGAGATCGGTCAAGGCGGTGCCGCCGACCAGTGCCTGGAACCAGCGGATCAGGCTGCCGCTGGTGGCCATGCAGCCGTTGGGCAGCCAGTGTCCGGGGACCGGGTGCGCGTCGAGATAGAGGCGCTCGTCGACGACGGGTGTGTCGCTGGCGACCAGGATGTCGCCCGCACCACCGAGTTTCACCAACGCGTCGCCCGGGCCGTTGACGCCCGCCGCGAACGCCGACAGCACATGATCGGCACCGCCGACCACCAGTGGCGTGCCCGTCCGCAGCCCGGTGGCCTCGGCGGCGGCCGAGCTGAGTTCGCCGACCTGCGTACCGGGTCGCCGCACCGGGGGCAAAGTCGCGGGGTCGAGTTTGGCTGCGGAGAGCACCATCTCGGCATGCTCGCCGGTCAGCGTGAACAGGCCGGATTCGATTGCCCAGTTCTCTTCGACGTGTGCGGGCGCGCCGAGCGCTGTGAGTACCCAGTCGTAGGAGCCGACCCAGTGCGCGGTGCGCGCGTGGATCTCGGGTTCGTGCTCGCGCAGCCACACTGTCGTCGGCGCCACGGACTGCTGGGTCAGAGCGGAACCGGTGAGCTCAACCAGGTCGACGTCGGCGAGCGCGGTCGCGAGGTCGGTCACCTCGCGGTGGGCGCGGGCGTCGTTCTGCAGGATGGCCCGGCGCAGCGGGCGGCCGGTGTCGTCGACCGGAAC
This sequence comes from Mycolicibacterium sp. 018/SC-01/001, assembly GCF_007096635.1. Classification (GTDB taxonomy): domain Bacteria; phylum Actinomycetota; class Actinomycetes; order Mycobacteriales; family Mycobacteriaceae; genus Mycobacterium. Next base: position 32,080 of record NZ_VKAA01000006.1, on the reverse strand, counting down.
GACCGCGGGCACCATGCCGGAGGTCGCCAGGGCGCCGACCTGCTCGGCCGGGACGTCTGCGGCCTGCAGCACTTCGCGCACCGATTCGACCACGTTGCGGTACCACTGCCCGGTATCGGCCTCGGCGCAGCCGGGGGCGGGGGAGTGCAGTGCGGTCTCGCGCGTGGCGGTCGCGACGATGCCGCGCTCGGTGTCCAGCAGCACCGTCTTGGTTCCGGTGGTGCCGATGTCGATGCCGACGGTGTAGCGGGTCACGGGGCTCCCGCGGCCGACGCGTCGTGCGCCGCGCTCACGCAGATCACCTCGACGCCCGCATCGCGGGCGGCCACCAGGGCGGGGTGGTCCGGCGGGCCGTCGCTGACGATGACCGCAACGCTGGACAACGCGGCGATGCTGACGAACGTGACGCGACCCAGCTTGGATTTGTCGGCCGCGACGATCACCCGGTCGGCGCGCCGGCTGGCCGCCCTCTTGACCCGGCTCTCGGCCTGGTGATAGTCGGAGATCCCCCGCTCGCCGTCGATGCCGGCCACGCCCATCACATAGGTGTCGCAGTTGTAGTTGGCCAGCGTGTCCTCGGCCGCGGATCCGATCAAACTCAGTTCGCCGGAACGCAATTCGCCGCCCGTCAACACGACCGTGGTGTCCGGTTCCTCGACCAGGGCCAGTGCGGCCAGAACGCTCGGCGTCACGACCGTCAGGCCCAGCCCGCGGCCGCGCAGCGAGTTCGCCACAGCCAGCGCGGTGCTGCCGGAATCGAGGATCACCGTCTCGTTCATGCCGATGAGGTCGGCCACGACGTCGGCGATGTGGATCTTCTCCTGGGCGGCGTCGGCCATCCGCGTCGCGAACGACGGCTCGGTGTCCTTGCCCTGCAGCGCGATCGCTCCTCCGACGACCCGGCGCACCACACCGCTCGCCTCGAGGGCTTCCACGTCCCGGCGGATCGTCATCTCCGACACGTCGAATTCGGTCGCCAGCGCGGCATAGGTCATCTCCCGGGCGGCCCGCACCCGCTGTTCGATGTGGTCGCGCCGCGCCTTCACGTCCACGCGGGCACCGCCAGCGGTGCCAACGGAGGCTGTTCAAAATTCACAGACTGTTCTCCCCGTTCGGGTAGCCCTTTGACGGCGACGTAGGCGGTCGACCGCGACTGCGTGTGAATCTATAACAGCAATCTGTTCATCCGCCACATTTGCGGCAGTTTCGTCCAACTCGGTGCGGCACGACCGCAACACCTGTTGACTTTGCCGGTGCTGGAGTTGCGCGTGATCGTGCCCACCGACATGCGCGACGACGTCGTCGCCGTGCTCCGCCGCCAAGTCGGTGCCGCGCACATCCTGGTCCACCCCGGTGCGGCAGTCGACGATCCGCCCGGCGGCGACGAGATCACCGCGATCATCGCCCGGGAATGCGCCAACGACGTCGTCAAATCCCTCAAGGAACTCGACGCCCAGCACCGGGGGGCGATCCTGCTGACAGTGGTCGACACGGTGCTGTCCACGCGGGCGCACAAGGCCGAGGACGATGCCGAGGGCGACCCCGCCGACGCGGTGGTGTGGGACGAACTGATCGCGCGCACGCGCGAGGAGTCGACGCTGTCACTGACGTTCCTGAGCTTCCTCACATTGGCGTGCCTGCTGGCCGCCGTGGGCGCGGTCACGGACTCGATGGTCACCGTCGTCGGGGCCATGGTGCTCGGGCCGGAATTCGGTCCGCTGGCCGCCGTCTCGGTGGCGATCGTGCGCCGCCGCGCCGACCTGGCGCGGCGGGCCGCCATCGCCCTGCTGGCCGGGTTTCCGCTGGCGATGGGCATCACCGCACTCCTGACCGCCGGCGCTCACGCCCTGGGCTGGGTGGACCTCGAAACCATTCGCAACGTCGACGACGTCGACTTCATCTTCCAGGTCGGGCCGATCTCGTTCGTGGTCGCGTTGCTGGCAGGGGCCGCGGGCATGCTGTCGGTGATGTCGGCCAAATCCGCGGCCCTGGTCGGTGTGTTCATCTCGGTGACGACGGTGCCGGCGGCGGGTTTCACGGCGGTGGCGGCCGTCCTCGGGGACTGGGGGGTGGCCGCGCGCTCCGCCGCCCAGCTCGCGGTCAACCTCGTCGGCATCGTGATCGCGTGCGTGTTGGTGCTGGTGCTGCGGCCGCGCACCAACCTCATCCCGCGCCGCGCGCAGACCTGACGCAACCTGCGCTGCCGCATGCGGTGTGGTGGGATCTAGCGCTATGGGGATCAAGGTCGCCCTCGAACACCGCACGAGCTACTCGTTCGATCGGCTGGTGGAGGTGTTTCCACACGTGGTCCGGCTGCGGCCGGCCCCGCACTCGCGCACGCCGATCGAGGCCTACTCGCTCACCGTCGAACCCGACGACCACTTCATCAACTGGCAGCAGGACGCCTTCGGCAACTACCTCGCCCGGTTGGTGTTCCCCACGCGGGCGCGCAGCCTCACGATCACCGTCGGGCTCATCGCCGACCTCAAGGTGATCAACCCGTTCGACTTCTTCATCGAGGACTATGCGGAGTGCGTCGGCTTCACCTATCCGAAGAGCCTGGCCGAGGACCTCAAGCCGTACCTGCGGCCGGTCGACGAAGGGGAGACCGGCGCCGGGCCCGGCGACCTGGTCGAGGCGTGGGTGGCCAACTTCTCGGTGGCTCCCCAGACCCGCACCATCGACTTCCTGGTGGCGCTCAACCGCGCCGTCAACGCCGACGTCGGCTACAGCGTGCGGCTCGAACCCGGTGTACAGACCCCCGACACGACGCTGCGCACCGGCATCGGGTCGTGCCGGGACTCGGCCTGGCTGCTGGTGTCGATCCTGCGGCAGATGGGCCTGGCCGCGCGCTTCGTCTCCGGCTACCTCGTTCAGCTCACCTCCGACGTCGAGGCTCTGGACGGCCCGTCCGGCCCCGCCGCCGATTTCACGGATCTGCACGCCTGGACCGAGGTGTACATCCCGGGGGCCGGCTGGATCGGCCTGGACCCCACCTCGGGTCTGTTCGCCGGCGAGGGCCACATCCCGCTGTCGGCGACCCCGCACCCGGAGTCGGCGGCGCCGATCACCGGCGCCACCGAACCGTGCGAAACCACACTCGAGTTCAGCAACGTCGTCACCCGGGTACACGAGGACCCGCGCGTCACCCTGCCCTACACCGAGGCGGCGTGGGCTGCGATCAACGCCCTGGGCCGCCGCGTCGACGACCGCCTGGCCGAGGGAGATGTACGGCTCACCGTCGGCGGCGAGCCGACGTTCGTATCGATCGACAACCAAACCGACCCGGAATGGACCACCGACGCCGACGGGCCGCACAAACGCGAACGCGCGTCGGCGCTGGCCGCGCGACTCAAGGCGGTGTGGGCTCCGCACGGCCTCGTGCAGCGCAGCCAGGGCAAGTGGTATCCCGGAGAACCGCTGCCGCGCTGGCAGATCGGGCTGCTGTGGCGCACCGACGGCGAGCCGCTGTGGCGCAACCCGGAGCTGCTCGCCGATCCGTGGTCCGGCCAGCAGACAAGCACCGCCGAGGTCGAGCCCGACGCGCCGCAGCGCCTGCTGGCCGCGATCGCCGACGACTTCGGGCTGCCGCGCAGTCAGGTCCGGCCCGCGTACGAGGATCCACTGAGCCGGCTGGCGGCGGCCGTGCGCCGGCCCGCCGGGCAGCCTGTCGCCGATTCCGAGGATCTGGCCGCCGACAACGCGTGGGCCCGCGCGCAGCTGCTGGCCAAACTCGACGAGGCGGTCACCGACCCCGCCGCATTCGTCCTTCCGTTGCACCGCCGCGACGACGACACCGGCTGGGCCAGCGCGGACTGGACCCTGCGGCGGGGACGAATCGTGTTGGTGGAAGGCGATTCTCCCGCGGGCCTGCGGTTGCCGCTGTCGGCGATCAGTTGGCAGCCACCGCCGCCGCGCGCCGAGGCCGATCCCACCCGCGAGACAGGTCCGCTGCGCCCGGGTCGCCAGGACTCCGCGGAGGTCACCGACGCCGACGCCGTGCCGACCACCGCGCTGGTCGCCGAGATCCGCGACGGCGTGCTGTATGTGTTCCTGCCGCCCACCGAGGAGTTGGACCACTTCGTCGATCTGGTCGAGCGCATCGAGGCAGCAGCGGCAACGTTGGGCTGCCCGCTGGTGGTGGAGGGGTACGGGCCGCCGGCGGATCCGCGGCTGCAGTCGATGACGATCACCCCCGATCCCGGTGTCATCGAGGTCAACGTCGCGCCGGCGGCCAGCTTCGCCGAGCAGCGCGATCAGCTCGAGACGCTCTACGCGCAGGCGCGGCTGGCCCGGCTGTCCACCGAGTCCTTCGACGTCGACGGCACCCACGGCGGCACCGGCGGGGGTAACCACATCACCCTCGGCGGCATCACTCCCGCGGACTCGCCGATGCTGCGCCGACCCGACCTGCTGGTGTCCCTGCTGACGTACTGGCAGCGCCACCCATCGCTGTCGTACCTGTTCTCCGGACGCTTCATCGGTACGACGTCGCAGGCGCCGCGGGTCGACGAAGGCCGGCAGGAATCGCTGTACGAACTCGAGATCGCCTTCGCCGAGATCGCCCGGCTGTCGGCGGACGAGGCAGCGCCGTGGATCACGGACAGGGCTCTGCGTCACCTCCTCACCGACATCACCGGCAACACCCACCGGGCCGAGTTCTGCATCGACAAGCTCTACAGCCCCAACAGCCCACGGGGCCGGCTCGGGCTGCTGGAGTTGCGCGGGTTCGAGATGCCGCCGCATCACCAGATGGCGATGGTGCAGTCGCTGCTCGTGCGGTCGCTGGTCGCGCGGTTCTGGGGCACCCCGCTGCGCGCACCGCTGATTCGCCACGGCGCCAACCTGCACGGCCGATACCTGTTGCCGCACTTCATCATCACCGACATCGCCGAGGTCGCCGCCGACCTGCGCGACCACGGCATCGAGTTCGACACCAGCTGGCTGGATCCGTTCACCGAATTCCGCTTCCCCCGCATCGGCACCGCGGTGTTCGGCGGGGTGGAGGTCGAATTGCGCGGCGCCATCGAACCGTGGAACGTGCTCGGCGAAGAAGCCACCGCGGGCGGCACCGCCCGCTACGTCGATTCCTCGGTGGAACGCCTGCAGGTGCGCCTCATCGGCGCAGACCGGCACCGCTACGTCGTCACCGTCAACGGCCACCCGATTCCACTGCTGGCCACCGACAATCCCGACATCCAGGTCGGTGGGGTGCGGTACCGGGCCTGGCAACCGCCGAGCGCACTGCACCCCACGATCACCGTCGACGGGCCCCTGCGTTTCGAGCTGGTCGACACCGCCGCAGGCGTGGCGCGCGGCGGCTGCACCTACCACGTGTCCCACCCCGGCGGACGGTCCTACGACACCCCGCCCGTCAACGCGGTGGAGGCCGAATCCCGGCGGGGGCGCCGCTTCGAGGCCACCGGATTCACCGCCGGGAAGGTCGATCTGGGAGACCTGAGGGAAAAGCAGGCCCGGCAATCGACCGACGTGGGCGCGCCGGGGATCCTCGATCTGCGGCGAGTGCGTACCGTGCTGTCCTGATGGCCGTACCGACCGGACTGGATTCACCCAGCAGCGACGATCCGCTGGTGCCCTATGCGGCGCTGCGCGCGCAGCAGACGCTGTTCGACGTCCGCAGCGCCCTGGGTGCACCTGCGGGCGGCTACGACGAATTGTTCGACGCCGCAGGGCAAGTCAGGGACGAGTGGCGCGAGCTGGCCGACGGCGTCACCGAGCGGGGCAGGGCCGGGCTCGATCGGTTGCGCGCGGTGGTGCGCAACCTCGTCGACAACGACGGCATCACCTACATCCGGACCGGGGACGACAGCGGTGTGCCGGGCCCCTGGCAGCTGGACGCGCTGCCGCTGATCATCTCGGCAGCTGACTGGAATCGGCTGGAAACCGGCCTGATTCAGCGCTCGCGTCTGCTCGACGCGGTGCTGACCGACCTGTACGGCGCGCGCCGCGCCATCACCGGCGGGATCCTGCCCCCGCAACTGCTGTTCGCCCACCAGGGCTACGTGCGCGCCGCCCAGGGTATCCAGATCCCCGGCAGGCACCAGCTCTTCCTGCACGGCTGCGACATCAGCCGCGCGGCCTCCGGCGAGTTCGTCGTCAATGCCGACTGGACCCAGGCTCCGTCGGGCGCGGGGTACGCCCTGGCCGACCGGCGCGTCATCGCCCACGCGATCCCGGACCTCTACGAGCAGATCGGCCCGCGGCCGGCGTCCCCGTGGGCACAGTCGCTGCGCCTGGCGCTCGTCGACGCCGCACCCGAATCGGCCGAGGAGCCCACCGTGGTGGTGCTCAGCCCCGGCATCCATTCCGAAACGGCGTTCGATCAGGCGTATCTGGCCGGCGTGCTCGGTGTTCCGCTCGTCGAGAGCGCCGATCTGGTGGTGCGTGACGGCCGATTGTGGATGCGATCGATGGGCACGCTCAAACGCGTCGACGTGGTGCTGCGCCGCGTCGACGCGGATTATGCCGATCCGCTCGACCTGCGCGCCGATTCCCGGTTGGGCGTGGTGGGGCTGGTCGAGGTGCTGCGCCGCGGCGCCGTCACCGTGGTCAACACGCTCGGCAGTGGTGTGCTCGAGAGTCCGGGCATCATGCGATTCCTGCCCGAGCTGGCCGACGCGCTGCTCGGTGAATCCCCGCAGCTGCCGACCGCGCCGATGTACTGGGGCGGCATCGACGTGGAACGGTCCCACCTGCTGACGCACCTGTCCGCCTTGCTGATCCGGCCGGTCACCGGTGGCGAGCCGATCGTGGGACCCGACCTCTCGACGGAGCAGCGGGAGGCCCTGGCCGCGCGCATCGCCGCGACCCCGTGGCAGTGGGTGGGGCAGGAACTCCCTGAGTTCTCCTGTGCACCATCGGACTTCCTCTCGGGTGGGCTGTCGTCGGCGCGGGTCGGCATGCGCTTGTTCACCGTGTCCCAGCCGGGTGGGTACGCACCGATGATCGGCGGGCTGGGTTATCTGCTGGCCGCCGGGTCGGCGGCATACGATCTCAACAGCGTTGCGGCCAAAGATATCTGGGTGCGTACCCCGACGCGCGTCACCGCCGAGACCATCGTGGCGCCGTCGTCGCAGGACGCGGTGCTGCCGTCCCCGGTCACCGCCAGTCCCACCCACGAGATCAGCTCGCCCCGTGTGCTCTCGGATCTGTTCTGGATCGGCCGCTACGCCGAGCGCGCGGAGCACACCGCCCGCCTGCTCACCGTGGCCCGGGAGCGATACCACGAGTTCCGGCGGCGTCAGGCGATGGACGGCAGCCAGTGCGTGCCGGTGCTGCTGTCCGCGCTGGGCGACATCACCGGTACCGACACCGGAGCCGCCGATCACCACGAGATGGTCGCGATTGCGCCGAGCACGCTGTGGTCGATGACCGTCGACCGGCACCGTCCCGGGTCGCTGGCCCAGTCGGTCGAGCGACTCGGGCTCGCGGCGCGCGCGGTCCGCGATCAGATGTCCAACGACACCTGGATGCTGCTCTCGACGCTCGAGCGGACGCTGCTGCAGGCCGGCGACAGCCCGCCCGAATCGCAGAGCGAGGGCGAGACGTTCCTGTCGACGTCGAACACGGTCGCGTTGGCCGGTCTGCTGGCGCTGTCGGGGGTGATCGCCGAGTCGATGGTGCACGATGTGGGCTGGACCATGCTCGACATCGGTAAGCGCATCGAGCGGGCGCAGATGCTCACTGCGCTGCTGCGGGCGACGCTGACCACGGCGCGCCCGCCCGAGGCCGAGCAGACGGTCATCGAGTCGACACTGGCGGTGTGCGAGTCGCTGGTGATCTACCGCCGCCGCAACCCGGGGACCGTGAGCGTCGCCGGCGTCGCCGACCTGGTGCTGTTCGACGCGGAGAACCCGAGATCGCTGGTGTTCCAGCTCGAGCGGTTGCGCGCGCATCTGAAGTCGCTGCCCGGCTCCTCAGGATCGTCCCGGCCCGAGCGGCTGGTCGACGACATCGCGATGCGGTTGCGTCGCACCGAGCCGGCCGATCTCGACGACGTCGCCGCCGACGGCAGCCGCGAGGAACTCGACGAGTTGCTCACCGGACTGCACACCGCGCTGCGCGAGCTCTCCGACGTCATCAGCGCGACGCACCTCGAACTGCCGGGTGACATGCAACCGCTGTGGGGCCCGCACGAGCGCCGCGTGGTGCCGGCATGAGGGAATCAGAGCGTCGGTACGCGATCACCCACCGCACGGTGTACACCTACTCCGACGTCGTCACCAGCTCCTACGGCCGCGGCTTCCTCACCCCGCGCGATTCCGCCCGGCAACGCTGCCTGTTCCACGAGCTGACCCTCGACCCCGAGGCGGCCGACAGTTCCACCGGCCGCGACGGCTGGGGCAACATCAGCTCGTACTTCCACATCACCCGGCCGCACCACCGGCTCAGCGTCACCAGCCGGTCCGTCGTCGAGGTGGCCCCGCCGTCGCCGGAGATGTACCAGGGTCCCTCGGCCCGCGCGCCGTGGGAGATCGCCCGGCCGGTCGGCTCCGAAGGAGCGCTCGCGAGCGAGTTCACGCTGGACCTGACACCCCCCGAGATCACCGACGCGGTGCGCGACTACGCCGCACCGACATTCACCCCCGGCCGGCCGCTCATCGACGTGCTGCGGGAGCTCACCTCACGCATCCATGCCGACTTCACCTACCGGTCCGGCTCCACCACGGTGTCGACCCAGGTTGGTGAGGTTTTGGCGGCGCGGGAGGGGGTATGTCAGGACTTCGCACGGCTGGCGATCGCCTGCCTGCGCGCCAACGGGTTGGCGGCGAGTTACGTATCGGGTTACCTGGCCACCGATCCGCCGCCGGGAAAGGAACGCATGGTCGGGATCGACGCGACGCACGCATGGGCGTCGGTGTGGACGCCACAGAACGTGTGGCTCGGGCTGGATCCCACCAACGACCAGATGGTCGACGAGCGCTACGTCACCGTCGGGTTCGGCCGCGACTATGCCGACGTTCCGCCGTTGCGCGGCATCATCTACACCGATTCCGAGAGCAGCACGATCGACGTCTCCGTCGACGTGGCGCCCTACGACGAAGGAGCGCCCCGTGCGTGATTTCACCTGTCCCAACTGCGGCCAGAGGCTGGCATTCGAGAACTCGGTCTGCCTCAATTGCGGTAGTGCCCTGGGCTTTTCACTGGACGACATGGCGTTGCTGGTGATCGCACCTCCCGCCGAGAGCGAGCACGCCGGCGCGGTGGACGAGAACCGCTTCCAGCTGTGTGCCAACCTGCACCTCGCGGAGTGCAACTGGCTGGTGGAGAAGGGGCCGATCGCGAAGCTGTGCGTGTCGTGCGCACTGACCCGAACCCGGCCCAACGACGCCGACACCATCGCGCTGGCCGCCTTCGCCGCGGCGGAAAAGGCCAAGCGGCGCATGATCGTCGAGCTGCACGAGCTGAAGCTGCCGATCGTCGGTCGCGACGTGGATCCTCAGTTCGGGCTGGCCTTCGACCTGCTGTCGAGTCAGTTCGAGAAGGTGTTCACCGGCCACGACAACGGTGTCATCACCCTCGATCTTGCCGAGGGCGACGATGTGCACCGCGAGCAGCTGCGCATCTCGATGGACGAGCCCTACCGCACGCTGCTCGGACACTTCCGGCACGAGATCGGCCACTACTACCAGTACCGGCTGATCGGCACCTCCGAGGACTACCTCCAGCGCTATCGCGAGTTGTTCGGCGATCCCGACGCCGACTACCAGGAGGCCCTGGACCGCCACTACAGCCAGGGTGCGCCGGTCGGCTGGGAAGCGAACTTCGTGTCGTCCTACGCGACGATGCATCCGGCCGAGGACTGGGCGGAGACCTTCGCCCATTACCTGCACATCCGCGACACTCTGGACACCGCCGCGGCCTTCGGGATGGCGCCCGCCGCAGCCACATTCGATCGCAGGGTGCTGGGGCCCAGCGCATTCGACACGATCATCGAGATGTGGCTGCCGCTGGCGTGGTCGCTGAACATGGTCAACCGCTCGATGGGCAAGGACGATCTCTACCCGTTCGTGCTCCCGGCCCCGGTGCTGGAGAAGATGCGGTTCATCCACACCGTGATCGACGAAGTCACCTCCAGCCCGGCCAAACTCGCCGAGGTCGGGGCGCCGGTCGACGAGCAGAGCCAGCAGCTGAGCTAGCCGGACTGCGGCCTAGGGGGCTGCCACGCTGGTGATGCCGCCGACAGCGAACCGGACGAGGGCGTCGTGGCGGTCGTCGACGTCGCGAGTGTGCAGTCGGCCCTGCGTCAAGCTGTCGAGTCTGAAGTTGTTGGAGTAGGTGTGCAGCGTAGCGGCGACGAGGTGGAGATAGGCGTCGTAGACCGCGGGTTCGGTAGCGGCGGGGAACAGATCACGTAGCGCAGCGACGAAGTCTCCGGCGATGGCATCGAAATCCTCGGAGATCAGCGCGCGAATGGGGTGCCCGGAGTTCGCCAACTGCGCGATGAGACGAAAGTAGTTGTTCCAGCCAGGATCGCCGGTCCGCTCGTGCATGGGCATGCAGAAGGCCTCGACGAGAGCGCGCAGGCGCGAATTGCGCGAACCGCGCGGCGGCAGTGCGGCGAGGCGGGATCTCCGGTCGTCGTTCAGCGGGCGGATGCGACGCAGGATCACGGCGCGGAACAGACCCTCCTTGCCGCCGAATCGCTCACTGACCGCCGCGAGTCTGGTGCCGGCGTGGTCGGTGATCTCCCTGACACTGATGCCGGAGTAGCCGCGTTCGGAGAACAATGCCTCGGCGCTGTCGAGCAACCGTTGCTCGACGTCAGACCTCGTCATGTCCGGCTCGTCTCCGATCCCCCGGAACGATTGTTCCGCCCGTTACTCCGTCGATGGTAGCCTCGGAACAACTGTTCCGGTGCGCGTCGAGAGGATCGCCATGTCCACGGTCTCTGTGTGGCACAAGGCTCTGGTGACGGCGTGCGCGATGACCCGCACGACGAACCTGGTCGCTCGCCGGCTCGGCGCGGCACCGTTTCTGCCGAGATTGTTCGTGTCGCGCTACGCCAACATGGGCGGCCTCGATCCGGCCGAGTTCGCCGCCCAGGTGACCGAGGCGCGGTCGTTGGCACCCGATCGCTGGTGCGATCACTGGAATCCTATTGCCGCGCAGTATCTCCGGCGGTGTACGACCCTGCTGCGCGAGCTGCACCAGATCGATATGCCCGATCTGGACAACGCCGAGGCACTGACTGACGGGCAGATCGAGGCGTTGCGACAGTCGCTCAGTCCGGGAGCGGTCTTGTTCGCCGATCACGGACCGCAGCCGAGTGCGCAGGCGATCGACGACCTCGTCGCTGCACAGGGGGGCGACGATCACCGACGGGCCGCGCAGGCATTCGCCGCGATCGACGCGTGGGTCAAGGCGCTCACCTACTACCAGGTCAGCGCGTTTCCCGGGCACGATCCGCACCGGATGGCGGCCTACCGCCGGTCCCGCGACCAGTTCGACGTTCTGGTGCAGGTCCTCGCGCCGTCGATCGGTGTCCGTGTCGAGCAGATCGACGTCACCGCCGGCGACGGTCAGACCGTGCAGGGGTGGCTCATCCTTCCGCCGACCCCCGGCCCGCACCCTGTCGTGCTGGCCACCAACGGTCTGGAAGGCACCGTCCAGGAACTCGCCGTGGCGCTGTTGCGCTACCGCGGAGCCGGATTGGCGACGTTCCTGATGGAGATGCCCGGCTCCTATGCCTATACCGAGCCCATGAGCGTCGGGTCCGAGGCCATCTATCGCGCCGTCATCGACCGCCTGGTGTCCGACGACCGGCTGGACCCCGACCGCATCGCGATGGTCGGAGTCAGTTTCGGCGGTTACTGGGCAGCGCGCATGGCCGCGACAGATTCTCGCCTCGCCTGCGCCGTCGCCTGTGGCGCGCCCACCCACCACTCCTTCCACGGCGGCTTCGGCATGCCCGACGTCATCATCCACGCGCTGGCGCAGACGCTGGGTGTCTCCAACCCGATCGCGCTCGTGCGTGCGTTGCGTCGGCTGTCGATCCGAGATCGTTACGCCGACATCACGATTCCGCTGCTGGCGATCAACGGCACGCACGACACCCTGCTCAGCACCCAGGACACGATCGACCTCGCCGACGCTGCGCCCGACGCCACGCTGCTGCTCTACCCGAACGACGATCACTGCGCGATGGGGCATTACCGGCAATGGCTGGACCACTCGCAGACCTGGCTGCGGCAGCACCTCGCAGCGGTCTGAGGCAACACGCGGCCCGACGCTCGACCCCGTGGCCCTGACCGGTCCCTACGATCACCGGGTGGCCGATCGTTACGGCGCCGACATCCTGGCGCAGAACCCGCACCGCAAGCCCCGCTCGACCGAGCAGCCGATCGAGATCGGCATGGTCGTCGAGGACGCGGCCAGCGGGTTCGTCGGCGCGGTGGTACGCGTCGAGTACGGCCGCATGACCCTCGAAGACCGGCACGGCCGTACCAAACCGTTCCCGGTCGGCCCGGGCTACCTGATCGACGGCAAGCCCGTGATCCTGACCGCGCCCAAGAAGGCGGCGCCCGCCGCGCCGACACGCACCGCGTCGGGGTCGGTCGCCGTCGCCGGAGCGAGAGCCAAAGTCGCACTCGCCAGCCGGATCTACGTCGAGGGCCGGCACGACGCCGAGCTCGTCGAGCAGGTCTGGGGAGAGGATCTGCGCCTCGAGGGCGTCGTCGTCGAATACCTCGGCGGGGTCGACGATCTCGCGGCGATCGTCGCCGACTTCCGGCCCGGTCCGGGTCGGCGCCTCGGCGTCCTGGTCGACCATCTGGTCGCGGGGTCGAAGGAGGCGCGCATCGCCGAGCAGGTGCGCCGCGGCCCCGGAGGTGAGCACACCCTCGTCGTCGGCCACCCGTTCATCGACATCTGGGAGGCCGTCAAACCCGCGCGGATCAGTGTCGCGCAGTGGCCGAAGGTGCCCAGGGGCCAGGACTGGAAGCACGGCGTCTGCGAGGCGCTGGGCTGGCGGCATCGCGACCAGGCCGACATCGCGGCGGCGTGGCAGAGGATCCGCGGCCGGGTGCGGGACTGGACGGACCTCGAGCCCGAGCTGATCGGCCGTGTCGAGGAGCTGATCGACTTCGTCACCGCACCCGTGTAAGCAGGGAGCGTGTCCGACAGCCTGTTCGACGTTCCCGGCGAGCGCGCGCCCTCTGATGCGCAGCTGGTGGGGGCGGCGGTGCCGTTGGCCGTGCGGATGCGGCCCGCATCGCTCGACGAGGTCGTCGGCCAGCAGCATCTGCTCACCGCCAACTCGCCGTTGCGCCGGCTGGTCGAGGGATCGGGGGCGGCGTCGGTGATCCTCTACGGCCCGCCCGGGACCGGCAAGACCACGCTGGCCTCGTTGATCTCACAGGCCACCGGCCGTCGGTTCGAAGCGCTCTCGGCGCTGTCGGCGGGGGTCAAAGAGGTGCGCGCGGTCATCGAAGAGGCCCGGGTGGCGCTGCTGCGGCGCAGCGAGCAGACCGTGCTGTTCATCGACGAGGTGCATCGGTTCTCCAAGACCCAGCAGGACGCTCTGCTCGCGGCGGTGGAGAACCGCGTGGTGCTGTTGGTCGCGGCCACGACAGAGAACCCGTCGTTCTCGGTGGTGGCGCCGCTGCTGAGCCGGTCGCTGATCCTGCAGCTGCAGCCACTGACCCCCGAGGACATCACAGCGGTGCTGCGCCGCGCCCTCGACGACGAACGCGGCCTGGCGGGAAAGGTGCCCATCACCGACGAGGCGCTCGATCTGCTGGTCCAGCTCTCGGCCGGGGATGCCCGGCGGGCGCTGACCGCCCTCGAGGTCGCCGCGGAGTCGGGGGAGATCACGGTCGAAGTCATCGAGCAGTCCCTGGACAAGGCGGCGGTGCGCTACGACCGCGACGGTGACCAGCACTACGACGTGGTCAGCGCGTTCATCAAATCGGTGCGCGGCTCCGATGTCGATGCGGCGCTGCACTACCTGGCGCGCATGCTGGTCGCGGGGGAGGACCCGCGGTTCATCGCGCGCCGGCTGATGATCCTGGCCAGTGAGGACATCGGCATGGCCGATCCGACCGCCCTGCCGACGGCGGTGGCGGCCGCCCAGACGGTCGCGCTGATCGGCATGCCGGAGGCGCAGCTGACGCTCGCGCACGCCACGGTGCACCTGGCGACCGCGCCGAAGTCGAACGCCGTGACGACAGCACTCGCGGCGGCGATGGCCGACATCCGGGCCGGCAAGGCCGGTCTGGTGCCGCCGCATCTGCGTGACGGGCACTATGCGGGGGCGCAGAAGCTGGGCAACGCGGTCGGCTACAAGTACGCCCATGACGAGCCGGGTGGTGTTGCGTCGCAACAGTATCCGCCGGACGAGGTGACGGGCATCGACTACTACCGGCCGACCGGCCACGGGGCTGAGCGCGAGATCGCGACCCGGGTGGAGAAGCTGCGCGCGATCATCCGTCGGAAACGCTGAGACCTCTTGACCATGGCGCGGTCACGACCTACTGTCGTTTAATCCACTTATTGGTTGATCAAAGGAAAGGTTGATCACTGGCTGACGACGAAGAGCGCCTGGACCGTGCCTTCCTGGCGCTCGCCGATCCGGTGCGGCGCGCCCTGGTGGCGCGGCTGGCCCGTGGCCCCGCCACGGTCAACGAACTGGCGGCGCCGTTCCCCATCACCAAACAGGCCGTCTCCAAACACATTCGGGTCCTGGAGCAGGCCGGTCTGGTGACTCGCAGCCGAGATGCCCAGCGGCGGCCGGTGCATCTGGACGCGGGTGCGCTGGAAGCCATGACGGCATGGATCGACCGCTACCGGATCGATGCCGAACGCAACTACCGGCAGCTCGACCAGCTGCTCACAGGGAAAGGACTCTCATGACGAGCGCACTGCATCTGACCGCACCCGTGGACACTCTGGCCATGGAATTCACCCGCGACTTCGACGCTCCGGTCGCGGCGTTGTACGCCGCCCACGCGGACCCGGACCTGGTGAAGCAATGGCTCGGGCCGCGCGACCTGGAGATGGAGATCGCCGAATGGGATTTCCGCGATCACGGAGGCTACCGCTACACCCATCGCAACGAGCGCGGCGCCTTCTCCTTCAACGGCACCTTCCACACCGTGCGTACGAGTGAATTCATCCTCCAGACTTTCGAATTCGACGGTGCGCCCGACATGGTGAACCTCGAGTACCTGTGGTTCGACGACCTCGGCGGCGGCCGGTCCCGGCTGCGGGGGAGGTCGATCTGCCCGACGGTCGAGGCGCGTGACGCATTGCTCTCCTCGGGCATGGAGGGTGGCATGACCGAGGGGTACGACACGCTCGACGAGCTGCTGGCCCGCGACTAATCGTCGGTCGTGGCCAGCACCCTGTCGACGAATCCCTGCACCTTGCGGCGCAGTTCGTCGACCTGACGGGCGCGGATCAGGTCGAGGTCGGTGCCCTTGTGGAAGGCCGGCGGCAGCCGTCGCACGTTTTTCGAACATCCGAAGTCTGCACAGATCAAGGCGCCCACGGTGTCACCCTTGCGGCCCGCCGCCCCGGCGCGGCGCACCGCGTAGAGCACAGCGTCCTCGGTGAGGGTGACGTCGTTGCACCACGTGCACATGGCCCGCCCCCGGGGCTTGCTCGCCGCGCGGTTGAGGAGCAGCGCAACGGGACCGTCGAGATGCTCGACGACGAGGTAGGCGCGGCGCGGGAGCTTCGGATCGCTCCAGCCGTAGTAGTCCAGCGACTCGAAATCGACCGTGTCGAAATCCGGTGGGAACGTGACCTTCTTGATCTCGCCGCGGGTGGCTCCACGAAAGGCGCCGAGGATGTGGTCACGGGTGAAGGCATGCATGAGGAATCCGTCCGAGAAGGGTGCGCATGCGGCGCACGAGGGGAGTGATGACATGGCGATGTCGCCGACCCGCAGGTCGGCGACGGGGCGCGGTCATCTGATGTCGGCGAGAGCGCCGACGACCTCCTCGACTCGGATGTGCATCGAAACCACGTTAGCGGGCGGCCCCTGCAGAGGCCACGGATTTACCTGTAGGACAACGGGGGTGATCCCGACTGGTCGGGGGCCCAGCCGGGATCACCACGAACGGAGTCTCGCGCGGTCAGCGCAGGATTCCGGATCGGCGGCCACCACCCAGCAGGCCGCGGCTGCGCCGCCGGCCCATGAGGGAGGCCACCAGCGCCACGCCCAGCGCGGCGACGACGACCTGGACGAGAAGCTCCATCCAGTCGATCCCGTTGGTGGCGGTCGGAATACCGACCGCCCGAGCGATCGCGGTACCCACGAACGCGGACACGATGCCCACCAGGATGGTCAGCAGCATTCCGATGGGCTGCTTACCCGGTAGGACGAGCCGGCCGAGCGCGCCGATGACGATACCGATGAGAACTGCGGTGAAGATGCCGGTGACGGTCATGGTTCCTCCAAGGATTGCGGCTGAGCGGTGGCTACCCGAGCCCGGTCGGCAATAAACGCTCGCGTCAATGGCCGGCGGTGTCCGTAGGGTCGGTCCCATGGACACACAGGTGCTCGAGGTGGACACGAGCCGCCGCCGGACTGTCGACCTGACCGGCGAGGTCCGCGCGTTCTGCGCGTCCCGGGGCGACGGGTTGTGCAACGTGTTCGTGCCGCACGCCACCGCCGGGGTGGCGATCATCGAGACCGGGGCGGGCTCGGACCACGACCTGGTGGAGACGCTGGAGACGCTGCTGCCGCGCGACGACCGCTACCGCCATGCGCACGGGTCGCCGGGACACGGCGCCGACCACGTCTTGCCCGGCCTCGTGTCACCCTCGGTGACCGTCCCGGTGGGCGGCGGTGAGCCGCTGCTGGGCACCTGGCAGAGCGTCGTGCTCGTCGATC
This sequence comes from Mycolicibacterium sp. 018/SC-01/001, assembly GCF_007096635.1. Taxonomy (GTDB): domain Bacteria; phylum Actinomycetota; class Actinomycetes; order Mycobacteriales; family Mycobacteriaceae; genus Mycobacterium. The sequence continues at coordinate 15,219 of NZ_VKAA01000006.1, read as the reverse complement.
TGAACAGGGACAACGCCCGGCGCAACGTCCGGCTCAGCTTCGTGTCGGGGTGAACGCCTGCCGCGGTGGGCGCCCGGTACTGTGGTGCGGTCGAGTAATCGCAGGTGGCGGCCGATAGGCACGACCACCAGACCCGAAGGGCAGCAGGAGTGCAGACACACGAGATCAGGAAGCGGTTCCTTGATCACTTCGTGAAGGCCGGGCACACCGAGGTGCCCAGTGCATCGGTGATCCTCGACGACCCGAACCTGCTGTTCGTCAACGCCGGCATGGTGCAGTTCGTCCCCTACTTCCTGGGCGCCAGGACCCCGCCGTGGGACCGCGCCGTGAGCATCCAGAAGTGCATCCGCACTCCGGACATCGACGAGGTCGGCATCACCACCCGGCACAACACCTTCTTCCAGATGGCCGGGAACTTCAGCTTCGGTGACTACTTCAAGAAGGGCGCCATCGAGTTCGCCTGGTCGCTGCTGACCGATCCCGTCGAGCAGGGTGGCTACGGCTTCGATCCGGAAAGACTGTGGGCCACGGTCTATCTCGACGACGACGAGGCGATCGGCTACTGGCAGGACGTGGCGGGGCTGCCCGCCGACCGCATCCAGCGCCGCGGCATGGCCGACAACTACTGGTCGATGGGCATTCCCGGGCCGTGCGGACCGTCGTCGGAGATCTACTACGACCGCGGACCCGAGTACGGCATCGAAGGCGGCCCCGAGGCCAACGAGGACCGCTACATCGAGATCTGGAACCTCGTGTTCATGCAGAACGAGCGTGGCGAGGGCACCTCCAAGGACGACTTCGAGATCCTCGGCCCGCTGCCGCGCCAGAACATCGACACCGGCATGGGCATCGAGCGCGTGGCGTGCCTGCTGCAAGGTGTGGACAACGTCTACGAGACCGACCTGCTGCGCCCCGCGATCGACATGATGGCCGCTCGTGCGCCGCGCGGCTACGGGCAGGGCAACCACGCCGACGACGTGCGATACCGGATCATCGCCGACCACAGCCGCACCGCGGCGATCATCATCGGCGACGGGGTCAGCCCCGGCAACGAGGGGCGTGGATACGTGCTGCGCCGGTTGCTGCGCCGCATCATCCGAGCGGCCAAACTGCTCGGCGTCGAGGACGCGTTCATGGCGGACCTGATGGCTACGGTGCGTGACGCGACCGGGCCGTCGTACCCCGAGCTGGTGAGCGACTTCGACCGCATCTCGCGCATCGCCGTCGCCGAGGAGGCGGCGTTCAACCGCACACTGGCCTCCGGCTCGCGGCTCTTCGAGGACGCAGCCCGCGCCACCAAGGCATCCGGTGCCACCCTGCTGTCGGGCACCGACGCCTTCACATTGCACGACACCTACGGCTTCCCGCTGGAGCTGACGCTGGAGATGGCCGCCGAGGCCGACCTCGGGGTCGACGAAGAGGGCTTCCGTGCGCTGATGGCCGAGCAGCGGCAGCGTGCCAAGGCCGACGCCGCGGCCCGCAAGCAGGCGCACACCGACCTCAGCGCGTACCGCGAACTCGTCGACGCCGGTCCCACCGAGTTCACCGGTTTCGACGAACTGACCACCGAGGCAAGGATTCTCGGTATCTTCGTGGACGGCAAGCGGGTGCCGGTGGTGTCGCGTTCCGGCCGCGACGGCAGCGGTGAGCGGATCGAGCTGATCCTGGACCGCAGCCCGTTCTATGCCGAGTCGGGTGGGCAGATCGCCGACGAGGGCCACATCAGCGGCACCGGATCGTCGGAGACGGCCAAGGCGGCGGTCACCGATGTGCAGAAGATCGCCAAAACGCTGTGGGCACATCGGGTCAACGTCGAATCGGGCGAGTTCGTCGAGGGCGACACCGTGACCGCCGCCGTCGACCCCCAGTGGCGCCGCGGTGCCACGCAAGGTCACTCGGGCACACACATGGTGCACGCGGCGCTGCGACAGGTGCTGGGGCCGGGCGCCGTTCAGGCCGGCTCGCTGAACCGGCCCGGTTATCTGCGGTTCGACTTCAACTTCCAGGGCGCGCTGAGCGACGAGCAGCGCGCCCAGGTCGAGGAGGTCACCAACGAGGCGGTGCAGGCCGACTTCGAGGTGCACACCTTCACCGAGAAGTTGGAGAAGGCCAAGGCGATGGGCGCGATGGCGATGTTCGGTGAGTCGTACCCCGACGAGGTCCGGGTCGTCGAGATCGGTGGTCCGTTCTCGCTGGAGCTCTGCGGCGGCACACACGTCGGACGGTCCGCGCAGATCGGCCCGGTGACGATCCTGGGCGAATCGTCGGTCGGCTCCGGCGTCCGCCGCGTCGAGGCCTATGTCGGGCTCGACTCGTTTCGGCACCTCGCCAAGGAACGCGCGCTGATGGCCGGGTTGGCCTCGTCGCTGAAAGTGCCCTCGGACGAGGTGCCCGCCCGCGTCGCCACGCTGGTGGAGCGGCTGCGCGCCGCCGAGAAGGAACTCGACCGGTTGCGGCTGGCCACTGCGCGCGCCGCCGCGGTCAACGCGGCCGCCGGGGCCGAACAGATCGGTCGGGTCCGGCTCGTGGCGCAGCGGATGGCCGGCGGGATCTCGGCCGGCGACCTGCGCTCCCTCGTCGGCGACATCCGCGGCAAGCTGGGCAGCGAGCCGGCGGTCGTCGCGCTGATCGCCGAGAGCGACAACGACACGGTGCCGTTCGTGGTTGCCGTCAACCCGGCGGCCCAGGACCTCGGGCTGCGTGCCAACGACCTGGTGGGCGTGCTGGGCGCCGCGGTGAACGGCCGCGGCGGCGGCAAAGCGGATCTGGCGCAGGGCTCCGGTAAGGGTGCCGCGGGCATCGATGCCGCACTCGCGGCGCTGCGCGCGGAGATCGGCCGGAGCTGAGCGCCAGTGCCCGACACCCCCCACGACGCAGTCGATGCCGACCGTGTCCCGGACCGACCCGGTGACCCGGACGCGGCTCCGGACCCGGGGCGGGGGCGCCGGCTCGGGGTGGACGTCGGGTCAGTACGCATCGGAGTCGCGGTCAGCGATCCCGACGCCATGCTCGCGACTCCCGTGGAAACGGTGCCCCGCGACCGGCGAGGCAACCGGCACATCAAGCGACTCGCCGCGTTGGTCGACGAGTACCAGGCCGTCGAGGTCGTGGTGGGGCTGCCGCGCACCCTCGCCGACCGGGCCGGATCGTCGGCGCGGGATGCCGTCGAGGTCGCCGACACACTGGCCGGGCGGATCGCCCCGGTGCCGATCCGCCTCGTCGACGAACGCTTCACCACCCTGACCGCGCAGCGCTCGCTGCGGGAGGCAGGGGTCCGGGCCCGCGGTCAGCGGGCGGTGATCGATCAAGCTGCAGCGGTGGGGATTCTGCAGAACTGGCTGGATCAGCGGCGGGTGGCGCTGTCCCCACACGGAGAGGCCGGTGATGGCTGACGATTGGCCTGAGGATTGGCACGGTGACCGCGCCGAACCGCTGGCCGTGGGACCGCCGCGACAGCGGATGACCCGCAGGCAGCGGGCGCGTGAGAACCGGCTGCGGCGCCGGCGGCGGGTGGCTGCGATCACCGCGGTGTCGGTGCTCGTGATCGTCGCGGTCGTCGCCGTGCTCCTCGGATCGCGGATGTGGAACTCGCTGTTCGGCAGCAACGACACCGACTTCACCGGCAACGGCGTCAACGACGTCGTCATCCAGATTCACGACGGGGACTCGACGACGGCGATCGGCAAGACGCTGCTCGACAACAAAGTGGTCGCCACGGTCAAGGCGTTCGTCGATGCGGCCGACGGCAACAACTCGATCGCCGCGATCCAGCCCGGCTTCTACAAGGTGCGGACCGAGATCCCGGCGTCGAGCGCCGTGTCCCGGTTGGCGGACCCGGCCAACCGGGTGGGCAAGCTGGTGATCCCCGAGGGCCGTCAGCTCGACGACGTGTCCGACGTCAAGACCAACGCCGTCACCGACGGCATCTTCACGCTGATCTCCAAGGCCAGCTGCGTCGACCTCGACGACAACCGGCGCTGCCTGCCGGTCGCGGACCTGCGCGCGGTCGCCGGCACCGCGGCTCCCGCGGCGCTGGGCGTACCGCAGTGGGCGGTGGGTCCGGTGACGGCGATGGGTGCCGACCACCGGCGTCTCGAAGGCCTCATCGCGCCCGGCACCTGGAACATCGACCCGTCGGCCACCCCGCAGGAGGTCCTGTCGACGCTGATCAGCGGCAGCGCCGGGCAGTACGAGCAGAGCGGCCTGCTCACCACCGCGGCCAGCCTGAACATGTCGCCGTATCAGATCCTCACGGTCGCGTCGCTGGTACAGCGCGAATCCAAACCGGAGGATTTCGCGAAGGTGGCGCGCGTCATCTACAACCGGTTGGCCGAGAACCGCACGCTGGAGTTCGACTCCACGGTCAACTACGCGCTGGACCGCATCGAGGTGGCCACCACCGACGGCGACCGCGCGCAGGCCACGCCGTGGAACACCTACGTGCGGCCGGGATTGCCGGCCACGCCGATCTGTTCGCCCGGCGGCCCGGCGCTGACCGCGGCCGAGCAACCGGCGCCGGGGGACTGGCTCTACTTCGTGACGATCGACATGCAGGGCACCACGCTGTTCACCCGCGAGTACGAACAGCACCTGGCCAACATCGAGCTGGCGCGCCGCAACGGCGTCCTCGACTCGGCCCGTTGACGCCTGTGAGCCGCGCCCGTCGGGCGGCGGTGCTGGGCTCGCCGGTCGCGCATTCGCGATCCCCGCAGCTGCACCTGGCCGCCTACCGCGCGCTGGGTCTCGACGATTGGACCTACGACCGCATCGAATGCACTGGCGAGCAGTTGCCCGCGGTCGTGTCGGCGTTCGGCCCGGAATGGGTCGGCGTGTCGGTGACGATGCCGGGCAAGTTCGCCGCACTGCAGTTCGCCGACGAGGCGACCGACCGGGCGCGGCTGCTGGGCTCGGCGAACACGCTGGTGCGCTCCGGGGCCGGATGGCACGCCGACAACACCGACGTCGACGGTGTCGTCGGCGCGCTGGCTGACCTGCCGTGCGCCGAGCGTGCGGTCGTCGTCGGATCCGGAGGCACCGCACCGGCCGCCGTCGCGGGCCTGGCCGCCCGCGGGGTGCGGCACGTGACGGTCGTCGCGCGCAGCGCAGACAGGGCCGCCGGAGTGCTCGAGGTGGCGCGGCGCAGCGGCGTCATCGCCGCGTTCTGCGATCTGCAGGGCGCTGCGCTGGCCGGCGTCGTCACCGACGCGCAGGTGCTGGTGAACACCATCCCTGCCGACGCCGCCGAGGCCTACGCCGGTGTGCTGGCTGCCGCCCCGGTTGTGCTCGACGCGATCTATGACCCGTGGCCCACACCGCTGGCCGCGGCCGTCGACGCGCGCGGTGGCCGTGTCATCAGCGGACTGCAGATGCTGTTGAACCAGGCGTTCGCCCAGGTGGAGTTGTTCACCGGACGGCCGGCCCCCAAAGAGGCGATGAGGGCGGTCCTTCCCGGCGCTTAACCTCGACAAGTGGGGGACATGGCATTCGGGGCGGTGGCGGCCTGGCTGGTCGCGTTGACCGTCTACGACCTGCGGTACCGCCGATTGCCGAATCTGCTGACGCTGCCGGGCGGTGCCGCGGTGGTGGTCGGCGCGGCGCTGTCCGGTCGAGGCGTGGCGGCACTGCTCGGCGCGCTGCTGCTCGTGGCAGTCTATGCCGCGGTGCACCTGGCCGCACCCGGGGCGCTGGGGGCCGGCGACGTGAAGCTCGCGATCGGGGTGGGTGCGTTGACCGGAGCGTTCGGGATGCAGGCGTGGGCGCTGTGCGCTGTCGGTGCGTCGCTGATCACCGGCACATGGGGGTTCGCGCGGATGCTGCGCGGACTGCGGTCGCCGGTGCCGCACGGTCCGTCGATGTGTCTCGCCGCAGTAGTCGCGGTCGCAGGCGCCTTACCTGCGGGGTAATCGCCAGTGGCCGGCCGGGTCGTGATACTCGGACCGTGACGCACCCGCCGGTACTGCTGCTGCACGGGCTGTTCAGCCGGCCCTCCCTGATGCGACCGTGGGCGAGCGTCCTCGGCGACGCCGGGTTCACCTGCCACGTTCCGGCGCTGCCGGGCCGCGACCCGTCCGACGACGCCGTGCTGAGCCGCACCGGCATCGCGGAGATGGTGGACGTCGCCCTGGCTGCCTACGACGGGATCGGTGAGCCTGCGGTCGTCGTCGGCCACAGTCTGGGCGGCCTGCTCGCCCAGAAGATCGCGGCGGCACGGCAGCCGAGTGCGCTCGTGTTGCTGGCCTCGGTGCCGCCGGGTGTGCTGTGGCCGCACGTCCGGACCCTGCCCGCGTTCGTGCCGTCGCTGGCGAGCGTGGCCACGGGCCGTCCGTTCCTCCCGTCCCCGTCCGTCATGCGCGCTGTGCCGCTCGCCACGCTGCCCGCAGAAGAGCAGGACCGGCTGATCCCGGGGCTGGTCCGCGACTCCGGACGAGTGTTCCGGGAGCTGATGCTCGGCGCGCCCGTCGTGCGGGTGCCGGCGGCCGACGTGTCCTGCCCCGTCCTGTGCGTCAGCGCCGGACAGGACCGCAACGTCGCCCCGTGGATGTCGCGACGGCTCGCCGCGCGCTACCGCGCCCAGCACCAGATCCATCCCCGGTTGCCGCACTGGATCATCGCCGAGTCCGCGCTCGCGCAGGTGGCGCCGCCCGTGCTCGCCTGGCTGCGCGCCGCCCTGGCGCCCGGCTGAGGCTATCGCCGTTTTCCTGCCCCGGGCCGCCTCATGCGAAACTGGGACCCGTGTTGCGATGGACCACAGCAGGGGAATCCCACGGTCGTGCCTTGGTGGCGATGGTCGAGGGGATGGTCGCCGGAGTCGAGGTGACCTCTGCCGACATCACGGCCGCACTGGCCCGTCGGCGCCTGGGTTACGGCCGCGGCGCGCGGATGAAGTTCGAGCAGGATCAGGTGACGATCCTGGCCGGCCTGCGCCACGGGGTGACACTCGGCGGCCCGATCGCGGTCGAGATCGGCAACACGGAGTGGCCGAAGTGGGAGACCGTGATGGCCGCGGACCCGGTGGATCCGGCCGTACTCGCCGACAGTGCCGCCCGCAACGCTCCGCTGACCAGGCCCCGGCCCGGTCACGCCGACTACGCGGGCATGCTCAAATACGGCTTCGACGACGCCCGCCCGGTGCTCGAGCGGGCCAGCGCCCGCGAGACCGCGGCCCGGGTCGCCGCGGGCACCGTCGCCCGGGCGTTCCTGCGGCAGGCGCTCGGCGTGGAGATCGTCTCGCACGTCATCTCGATCGGCGCGTCGGACCCGTACGACGGCCCACCGCCGCTGCCTGCGGATCTCGACGCGATCGACGAGAGCCCCGTCCGCGCCTACGACCCAGCCGCCGAGGCGTCGATGATCGCCGAGATCGAAGCCGCCAAGAAGGACGGCGACACCCTCGGCGGCGTCGTCGAGGTGGTGGCCCACAACCTTCCGGTCGGCCTCGGATCGTTCACCAGCGGCGACAACCGGCTCGACAGCCAACTCGCCGCTGCGGTGATGGGCATCCAGGCGATCAAGGGCGTGGAGATCGGCGACGGGTTCGAGACCGCTCGCCGGCGGGGCAGCGTCGCCCACGACGAGATCTACCCCGGCCCCGACGGCGTGATGCGGTCCACCAACCGCGCCGGCGGCCTGGAGGGCGGCATGACCAACGGGTTGCCGGTCCGGGTGCGCGCGGCGATGAAGCCGATCTCGACGGTGCCCCGCGCGCTTGCGACGATCGACATGGCCACGGGCCAGGAAGCCGTCGCGATCCACCAGCGCTCCGACGTGTGTGCCGTGCCCGCGGCGGGCGTGGTCGTCGAGACGATGGTGGCGCTGGTGCTCGCCCGCGCGGCCCTGGAGAAGTTCGGGGGCGACTCGCTGACCGAGACGCGTGCCAACATCGAGACCTACCTTCGCGCCGTGGCCGCGCGCGAACCCGCCGCCGACGGGGTCAGGGCGTCGGGCTGATGGCGCCCAAGGCAGTGCTCGTCGGGCTGCCCGGTTCGGGCAAGTCCACGATCGGCCGTCGGCTGGCCAAGGCGCTCGAGGTCGAGATGCTCGACACCGACGCCGCTATCGAGAAGACCACCGGGCGCACGATCGCCGACATCTTCGGCAACGACGGCGAGGCGGAATTCCGGCGGATCGAGGAGAGCGTCGTCCGCGATGCGCTGGCCACCCACGACGGCGTGCTGTCCCTCGGCGGGGGAGCGGTCATCACGCCCGGTGTCCGCGAGGCGCTGGCCGGACACACCGTCATCTATCTGGAGATCAGCGCGTCCGAGGGGGTGCGTCGCACCGGCGGTTCCACCGTGCGCCCGCTGCTGGCCGGCCCCGACCGCGCCGAGAAGTTCAAATCGCTGATGTCGCAACGTGTCCCGCTGTACCGGCAGGTCGCGACCATGCGCGTCAACACCAACCGGCGCAACCCGGCGGCGGTGGTGCGCCACATCGTCGCGCGGCTGGAGAACCCGTCGGCGCGAGCCGACCGGCGCCGCCGCCGACCGTCGTGGCGGCGTGCCCCGCTGTCGCTGACCGCGGCGCCGTCCACCGAAGCACCACCGAGTCCCGCTGTGGTGGCGGCCAGGAAAGGATCCCCGTGTCGACGCAAGGACGTGCCGTGAGCGAACCGGTGACCGTCGAGGTGCACACCGACCCGCCCTACCCCGTCATCATCGGCACCGGGCTGCTCGGCGATCTGGGCCGCATCCTCGACGGCAGGCACAAGGTCGCGATCCTGCACCAGCCCACGCTCACCCAGACCGCGGAGGCGATCCGAGCGCACCTGTCCGACAAGGGAATCGACGCGCACCGCATCGAGATCCCCGACGCCGAAGGCGGCAAGGAACTGCCCGTCGTCGGCTTCATCTGGGAGGTGCTGGGCCGCATCGGGATCGGCCGCAAGGACGCGATCGTCAGCCTCGGCGGCGGCGCCGCCACCGATGTCGCCGGGTTCGCGGCGGCGACCTGGCTGCGCGGGATCGATATCGTGCACGTGCCCACCACGCTGCTCGGCATGGTCGATGCGGCCGTCGGCGGCAAGACCGGCATCAACACCGACGCCGGCAAGAACCTCGTCGGCGCGTTCCATCAGCCGACCGCCGTGCTGATCGACCTCGCGACGCTGGACAGCCTGCCGCGCAACGAGATCATCGCCGGCATGGCCGAGATCGTGAAGGCCGGCTTCATCGCCGACCCGGTGATCCTCGACATGATCGAGGCCGACCCGCAGGCCGCGCTGGAGCCGAGCGGAGACGTGCTGCCCGAGCTGATCCGCCGCGCCGTCGCCGTCAAGGCGGAGGTGGTGGCCGCCGACGAGAAGGAATCGGCGCTGCGGGAGATCCTCAACTACGGCCACACGCTGGCGCACGCCATCGAGCGACGGGAGCGGTACCAGTGGCGGCACGGCGCCGCGGTGTCCGTCGGACTCGTCTTCGCGGCCGAACTGGGCCGCCTCGCAGGCCGATTGGATGATGCGACGGCCGAGCGGCACCGCGCGGTACTGACCTCGTTGGGGCTGCCCGTCACCTACGACGCGGATGCCCTGCCCGCGTTGATGGAATCGATGCTGGGGGACAAGAAGACCCGCGCGGGCGTGCTGCGCTTCGTGGTCCTCGACGGGCTGGCCAAACCGGGCCGTCTCGAGGGGCCGGACCCGTCGCTGCTCGCGGCGGCCTACGCCGAGGTGGCGCGCTAGAGGCCGGTCCGCTCGGCGATACGCTGCCGCACAGCAGCTTTGCCGTGCGCCAGCGTGTCCCGACCCAGCCGGGTCAGCAGCCAGGCCAGCTGGGGATAGTTCTGGTCGAACCAGCTCTCGTACATGATCAGTTCCGAGTGCTCGAGCAGTTGCAGTGCTTCCTGCACGGGACCGGCGACGGGATGGGACGCCGCGGTGTTCACGGTCATGAGGCCGCCGCTGTAGGTCTTCGGATGGTCGCGGAACAGCCACTCCTGGAGCTTGTCGCGGGTGACGGGAACATCCCCGGCGGCCGCGAAGGCGGCCAGCACCTCGACCGCCACGTCCGCAGGCGGCGCCGTGGTGAGCCAGTCGATCAGCGGCTGGGCCGCGGCCCGCTCCGCGGAGCCCGGCTCGAACAGTGCCACGCGCAGCGTCGCGGGCTAGTTCTCGCGGCGCGTCTTGTCGGTCTCGTCGTCCTCGGCCACGGCGACCGCGGACGTGTGCCGCTCGGTCTCGGCGTCCCCATGGTGCTGGTCGTAGTCCTGCACGTCCCGGTCGTCCCTGTCGTCGCGCACGGCGGCGAACACGTCGGTGTCGGCGCGGTCGTCGTCACCCTCACGGCGACGCGGTGTGTCCGGCGTCTTCCGGTCGACCAGCCAGCGGCCCAGCGCGACTCCGATGACCGCGAACAGGAACACCAGCAGCGCGGTGAACGCGGCGAACGTGGTCAGCTCGTTGAGCAGGCCCTCGACGTAGAGGTTCTTGTAGAACACCCCGATGAACCACGCGACCGCGCCGCTGACCACGCCGGCGAACAGGCCGGCCAGCAGCCACGTCATCGCCAGATCCGAGCGCCGATCCGGGTCCGGATTGGCACGCGCATCGGCGCGCCCGTCGATGTGGCCCCAGATGAAGACGGCGACCGCGTACAGCGCGACGAGGACGGCGCTGATCAGACCGGCCTTGGTTTCCCAGGTGTTGATCAACGCTCCCTGCAGCAATCGGACGATCACCATCAGGGCGGCGAACACCAGTCCGCGCAGCAGCCACTTGCTCATGAGGCCTCACCTTAGCGAGTACCGTCAGCGGTCGTGACGATTTCTGCCCGCCGCGACCGGCTGCGCCAGCGTCTGGCCGACGCCGAGCTCGACGCGATGCTGGTGACAGACCTGGTCAACGTTCGCTACCTGTCCGGTTTCACCGGCTCCAACGCGGCCTTGCTGGTGTCCGTTTCCGACGACACGCCGGTGCTCGCGACCGACGGGCGGTACCGCACCCAGGCGGCCGCACAGTCGCCGGACGCCGACGTCGTCATCGAGCGCGCCTGCGGGCCGCACCTGGCGGCACGGGCGGCGGCGGCGGGGGCGCGCCGGCTGGGGTTCGAAAGCCACGTGGTGACCGTCGACGGGTTCAGCGCGTTGAGCGAGGCGGCGGGCGAGAAGGTCGAGTTCGTGCGCGCCGCCGGCATGATCGAGGCGTTGCGGGAGGTCAAGGACGCCGGTGAGCTCGCTCTGCTGGGCCGGGCCTGCGACGCGGCCGACGCAGCACTGCACGATCTGGTGCAGCGCGGTGGCTTGCGGGCCGGGCGCACGGAGAAGCAGGTGCGCAACGAGCTGGAGGCGCTGATGCTCGAGCACGGCGCGGACGGGGCGTCGTTCGAGACGATCGTCGCCGCCGGCGCCAACTCCGCCATCCCGCATCACCGGCCCACGGATGCGGTGCTCGCCGCCGGCGACTTCGTCAAGATCGACTTCGGTGCGCTCGTCGGCGGCTACCACTCGGACATGACGCGCACGTTCGTCCTGGCGCCGGTCGCGCAATGGCAGCGCGACATCTACGACCTGGTCGCCGACGCGCAGCGCGCGGGCCGCGAGGCGCTGGCACCCGGAGTGGTGCTGCGCGACGTCGACGCCGCATCGCGGCAGGTCATCGCCGATGCCGGCTATGCCGAGAACTTCGGCCACGGACTCGGGCACGGCGTCGGTCTGCAGATCCACGAAGCGCCGGGAATCAACTCCGCAGCCGCCGGTACACTGCTTGCTGGCTCCGCAGTGACCGTCGAGCCCGGTGTCTACCTGCCCGATCGCGGCGGCGTCCGCATCGAGGACACGCTGGCGGTCACCCCGGAGGGGCCTGAACTACTGACCAGGTTCGGCAAGGGCCTGATGATCCTCTAGACGCTAGGAGTACACCCCACCGTGGCATCGACCGCCGACTTCAAGAACGGGCTCGTCCTGCAAATCGATGGCCAGCTGTGGCAGATCGTCGAATTCCAGCACGTCAAGCCGGGCAAGGGCCCTGCCTTCGTGCGCACCAAGCTCAAGAACGTGGTGTCGGGCAAGGTGGTCGACAAGACCTACAACGCCGGAGTGAAGGTGGAGACCGCGACCGTCGACCGACGTGACGCCACCTATCTGTACCGCGACGGCTCGGACTTCGTGTTCATGGACTCCGAGGACTACGAGCAGCACCCGCTGCCGGAGGCTCTGGTGGGCCGTCTGGCCGGATTCCTGCTCGAGGGCATGCCCGTGCAGATCGCGTTCCACGACGGCACGGCGCTGTACCTGGAGCTGCCGGTGACGGTCGAGCTGCTGGTGAGCCACACCGAGCCGGGTCTGCAGGGCGACCGCTCGAGCGCGGGCACCAAGCCCGCGACGCTGGAGACCGGTGCCGAGATCCAGGTGCCGCTGTTCATCAACACCGGCGACAAGCTGAAGGTGGATTCGCGGGACGGCAGTTACCTGGGAAGGGTCAATGGGTGAGTGACCGCCGAGGGGACCGGGGACGGCACCAGGCCCGTAAACGCGCGGTGGATCTGCTGTTCGAGGCAGAGGCGCGCGACATCACCCCGGCCGAGGTCGCCGCGGCGCGAAACGCGTTGGCGGAGAAGCAGACCGACGACTTCGACGAAGACGGCGTCGCACCGCTGAACCCGTACACGGTGACGGTGGCGCGGGGCGTCACCGAACACCGGGCGCACATCGACGATCTGATCTCCTCCCATCTGCAGGGGTGGACGCTGGACCGGCTGCCGGCCGTGGACCGCGCGATCCTGCGTGTTGCGGTGTGGGAGTTGCTGCACGCCGAGGACGTGCCTGAGCCGGTCGCCGTGGACGAGGCGGTCGAACTGGCCAAGCGGTTGTCGACCGACGACTCGCCCGCGTTCGTCAACGGGGTGCTCGGTCAGGTGATGCTCGTGACGCCGCAGATCCGCGCGGCTGCGGCGGCGGTGCGCGCCGGCAGCGGCGGTGCCGACAGCGCCGGTGAGTGAATTCTCACGCTGCCCGCGATGAACTAAATGTGCGCAACCTGGCGTCGAGCGCAGCCGTGCGCGAGCATCGCAGAGGTGACGGTCTTCTCCGAAACGCACTGCGTCCACCGGCCGCACTGGTCGTTGGCGCGCACCTGGCTGCTGGAACCTGCGCGCCCGGGCTTCACCTCTGCGCTGTCCTCGGAGGCCGATGTCGTGGTCCTCGACATCGAGGACGGGTTGCCGGATGCGGAGAAGCCCGCCGGTCGCCACGCGGTCGCCGAGTACCTGCACGGTGACGGTCGGGCCTGGGTGCGGATCAGCAGTGCCGGGACGCCGGACTGGCATGCGGACCTGGACGCAGTCGCTGCCGCGCCGGGTCTGGCCGGGGTCATGCTGGCCAAGAGCGTGTCGGCACACGATGTGGTCTCGACCGCGCAGCGCCTGCCGGCCGGAACGCCCGTCGTCGCGCTGGTCGAGTCGGCCCTCGGGATCGAATCCGCTCTCGAGATCGCGCGTTCGTGTGCGCGGATCGCGTTCGGTATCGGTGATTTTCGCCGCGACACCGGCATGTGCGCCGATCCGATGGTGCTGGCGTATCCACGCGCCCGGCTGGTCATCGCGAGCCGTGCCGCCGGGTTGCCCGCGCCGATCGACGGCCCGACGCTGCGCGTCAACGCAGCTGACCTCGCCCGCGACACGGAGGTGGCCAAGGCCGCGGGCATGACGGGTCGGCTGTGCCTGGACGGCGGACACGCGGCGGCGATCAACCGTCTGCTGAGTCCATCGCCCGACGAGATCGATTCTGCGCGTGCGACCTTGGCGCGCCTCGATGCGCCGACGAGCCACTACGACGGCAGCGCCGGACCCACCCGCGCCCGAGCCGAGTCGGTGCTCGACCTCGCCGCCAAACTCGGTGTCCTCTAGCGATAGTCCGGCAGCGCCATCGAATCCGCGGTGGTGAACCACTTCTTCTCGGCGAGCGACCGGAACGGCCACCGCTGACACCACGTCATCACCGCGGCGGTGATGACGATGTCGGATTCACGCATCGGCGCATAGCCGTCGACCCCACGCGGAAGGTCCTGACAGCGGTTCACGAACGGACGCATGATCGCCTCGTAGCGGGCCAGTGCCCCTGCGACTCCCGCCGGATCGACGCATTCGGCCGGCCCCAGCTCGCCGGCCAGGACGTAGGCGCCGACGAGTGCGAGGGTGGTGCCCATTCCCGACAGCGGTGACGCACAGTAACCGGCGTCGCCGACCAGCGTCACAGACCGCGAGGACCATGTCGGCATGTGCACCTGTGCGAAGGCGTCGAAGTAGAAGTCGTCGGCGGTCGCGGCGGCGGAGAGCAACGCATCGGTGTGCCACCCCGCACCGGCGAAGCGTTCCACGAGGATCCGCCGTTGCTCGTCGATGTCGTGCCGGTCGAAGGTCAATGGATCGGACTGAAAAGCCAACCCCGCCTTGGTCATCGACGGATCGTGGGACGGACGCATCGAAGCGCAGAGGCCGCCGGGCGCCTGGTACAGCACGTACCAGCCGTCGATCCCGGCGGTGTCGGGGGCCGAGAACCACGCATGGTAGCCGCCGATCGGGCGGAGGTAGTTCTCCTCTGGGCCGAACCCGATGCGTCGCACCGCCGAATGCGGCCCGTCGGCGCCGACGACGAGGTCGACGGGCGTGCGGGTGCCGTCGCCCAGGGTCGCGATGACTCCGTCGGGCATCTGCTCGAGGCCGGTGATCGTGGCGCCGAACCGGTAGTCGACGTCATGACGGGTGGCCTCGTAGAGGACCTCCGCGAGATCGCCGCGCAGGATCTCCAGAGATGACACCAGCCCGTTGCCGCCGAATGCCGTGACCGGCATCTCGGCCCGCCGGCTGCCGTCCGCCCTCACCCATGCAGCACCCTTCTGGTCGAGGGCTCGCGCGCGCATCTGGTCGAGTAAGCCCATCCGTTCGACGACATCGCGGCCGGTGCCCCGCAGGTCCACAGTCTGGCCGCCCGGGCGGATGCCGGACGCCAGCTCCAGCACGATCACCCGGTAGCCGGCGCGGTGCAACCAGAACGCCAGCGCGGGGCCGGCGATGCCGGCGCCGTTGATCACCACCGTGGGTTTCTGCATACCACGTAATGTACTGCGCGACACCAGCTGTCGCGGTCAGGCGGCGCGGGTGAACTCGACGATGTCGATGCTGAGTCGCCCTTCGATGACGCTGTATCTGCGCAGTGGTCCGGGTTGTGGTGGTGCGGTGGAGTGGTAGGTGGCTCCGGTGGGGGTGTGGTAGGTGGCGGTGTGGCGGCCGT
>NZ_VKAA01000005.1 GCF_007096635.1 Mycolicibacterium sp. 018/SC-01/001 | reverse complement strand
CCGCTGGACGCCCCGCTGCCTCCCCCGGCCGACCCGATCGCGCCGCCCCCGGCCGTCGATGTCGCGAACATCCAGCCGGCCGTCGACCCGATGGCCCCGCCCCCGGCGCAGCCGGTGGTCAACGCCGCCGACTGGGATGCCGCCCAGAACCCGGCCCCGGCCGATCAGCCGCAGGTGTGGGCGCTGCACCCGGGCGACCTGCCGCAGCAGCCCGCGCCGGCTGCGCCTGTCGCGCCGCTGCCGGCTCCGGCCCCCGCGCCGGCTCCGGCCGCTGCGCCCGCTCCTGCCCCTGCGCCCGCTCCGATCGCCGCCCCGGCCCCGGATCCGCTGGCTCCGCTCAACAACATCCCGGGCCCGGCGTACGACGTCGCCAATCAGGCCATCTCCGGCGACCTGCCGATGCCCGACGGGATGCCGCACCTGGCCAGCCCGACCAACCTCCCGCCCGGCACCACGGCCGATCCGAACGCGGTCGCCGACCCGAGCCCGAATGTCACGTACCTCAAGGACATCTGGCACGCCATCCAGACGCAGGAGATCTCCGGCAAGGACGCACTGCTCGCGCTGACGCAGCGGCCGCTCACCAGCGGTCCGGCCGCCCTGGAGCCGGTGGCCCCGGGCGCCCCGCTGCCGGGTGCACCGGTCGATCCCGCGGCGCCGCCCGCCCCGGGTGCGCCCGTCGCACCGGGTGCGCCGGCTCCGGTCCTGCCGCCGTCCTGATCGGCTCAGTTACGCGGAGTTGACCCACTGGTCGGTGCCGTCGACGAAGAACTGGTGCTTCCACACCGGTAGCGCTTCTTTCACGCGATCGACCAGCCGTGCGCACGTCTGGAACGCCTCACCCCGGTGATCGGCCGCCACGACGGCGATCAGCGCCGCGTCGCCGATCTGCAGGACGCCCACGCGATGGCTGACGGCGAGCGCCCGCACACCATGGGACTCCGCGGCGACCTCGGCTGCAACGTCGGCCAGTACCTGGGCCGCCGTCGGATGCGCCGAGTACTCCAGCCGGGTCACCGACCGGCCGCCATCGTGATCGCGCACCACCCCCGCGAACGACACCACGGCGCCCGCGGAATGGTGGGCGACCAGTGCCTCGTGCTCGGCGGCAACGATGGGCTGCTCGGTCAGTTCGGCCCGCACTATCTCGGTCACGGCTGGTGATCTCCGCCCCGCAGTTGGTCTAGGGCGTGAGCGAGTACGGCGTCGAGGACACCCAGACCGTCGCGCACGCCGCCGAGCGAGCCGGGCAGGTTCACGATCAACGTCCGCCCCGCGACCCCGCACACCCCGCGTGACAGCACCGAGGTGGGCACCTGCGGAAGCCCGGACCGTCGGATCGCGTCGGCCAGCCCGGGCACCTCGTAGTCGAGCAGCGCCGCAGTCTGCTGCGGGGTCGAATCCGTCGGTGAGATGCCGGTGCCGCCGGAGGTGACGACGACGTCCGGGCCGTCCCGCAGCGCCGCTCTCAGCGCCGCACCGACCGGTTCGCCGTCGGCCACCACGACGGGCGGCGGCGTGGCGACTCCGCGCGCTGTCAACCACTCGACGATCACCGGACCGCACCGGTCGGTGTAGACGCCGGCGTAGGCGCGGGTGGAGGCGATGACGACCCGCCCGGACCGCGAGGCGGTCATCGTGACCACGTGCCCGTCTTACCGCCCTCCTTGTGCAGCACGTGAATCCCCTCGATCGACGCGGCACGGTCGACGGCCTTGATCATGTCGTAGACCGTCAGCGCGGCGACACTGACCGCCGTCAGCGCTTCCATCTCGACCCCGGTGCGATCGGTGGTCCGCACCGTCGCGGTGATGCCGACCTCGGTGCCGGAGACGTCGAAGTCGATGTCGACCCCGGTGATCGCCAGCGGATGGCACAGCGGCACGAGGTCACTGGTGCGCTTGGCGGCCAGGATGCCGGCGACGCGCGCCGTGGCCAGGGCATCGCCCTTCGGCAGGCCGTGGGAGCTGATCAGGTCGATCACATCGGCACGGGTGCGCACCGTGCCGGTCGCCACCGCAACGCGCTTCGTGACGTCCTTCGCGGTGACGTCGACCATGTGGGCGGCGCCGGTCTCGTCGAGATGCGAGAGGCGGTCCGCCATCGCTATTTGTTGATGACGGTCGAGGACTGGACGAAGGGGAGATCCTCGGCGGGCACCGGGAACGTGACGTCGCCGAACGGCGACAGCGCCCCGGTGCGGTCGGCGGCCAGCTCACTGACGGCGTGGTCGTCGGCATCGCTGGTGGGCCAGCCCGGATCGACGTATCGGTTCTTCTTGTCATCAGCCACGGATGACATTGTGGCAGGCCGATCGCCGGCTGGCGAGCGTGGGAGGCTGCTTTACGCTGGTCAGGTGAGCGCCAAGAGCCCCGGAGTGCCGTTGGGCGTGTGGTTGGCCGAACGCGACGACGAGGCGCTGATCACGCTTCTGCGGTTGCGGCCCGACCTCACCCAGCCGCCACCGGGCACGATCTCCGCGCTGGCCGCCCGCGCCGCCGCCCGGCAGTCGGTGAAGGCGGCCACCGACGACCTCGATTTCCTGCACCTGACGGTGCTCGACGCGCTGCTGACCCTGCACGCGGAGACGACCGCGGTCACGTTCGACGAGTTGGCCACCGCACTGGGCGAGCGCACCGACGACGCATCAGTGCGCGCCACCGTCGGCGACCTCGCCGAGCGCGCGCTGGTGTGGGGCGACACCGAGGGCACGGGTGCGCTGCGGGTCGTCGCCGAGGCGGCCAACGCGCTGCCGTGGTATCCGGGCCAGGCGACACTCGAAACGCAGGCCCTCTCCGCAACCGAGGTGACCGAGGCTCTCGACGCACTCGACGCCGGAGCCCGCGACCTGCTCGACAAGCTGCTGGAGGGTTCCCCGATCGGACGCACGCGCGACGCGCTGCCCGACGCGCCGCCCGAACGGCCTGTGCAGCGGCTGCTGAGCGCGGGCCTGCTGCGCCGGCTCGACGCCGACACCGTGATCCTTCCGCGGTTGGTGGGGCAGGTGCTGCGCGGGGACGCGCCCGGTCCGGTGACGCTGACCCGGCCCGATCCGACGGTGACGACGACACCTGCCGCCGATGTCGACGCCGTCGCCGCAGGCGCCGCGATCGACCTGCTGCGCGAGGTCGACCTCGTACTCGAAAACCTCAGCGCTGCACCGGTTCCCGAGCTCCGCAGCGGTGGCCTCGGGGTTCGCGAGGTCAAACGGCTGACCAAGGCGACGGGCATCGACGAGCGACGACTCGGCCTGATTCTCGAGGTGGCGCTCGCCGCGGGACTGATCGCGGCAGGGGTACCCGAACCCGAACCCCCGGACACCGGTTCCTACTGGGCGCCCACCGTGGCCGCCGACCGGTTCATCGAATCCCCCGCAGCGGTCAAGTGGCATCTCCTGGTGACGGCGTGGCTGGATCTGCCGGGCCGGCCCAGCCTGGTGGGCGTGCGTGGACCCGACGGCAAACCCTATGCGGCACTGTCGGATTCGCTCTTCTCGACGGCGGCACCGCTGGACCGTCGGCTGCTGCTCGCGATGCTGGCGGAACTTCCACCGGGGTCCGGCGTCGACGCGGCCAGCGCGTCCCGCGCGATGGTGTGGCAGCGGCCGCGGTGGTCTGCCCGCCTCCAGCCCGACCCGGTGGCCGATCTGCTGACCGAAGCCCACGCGGTGGGCGCCGTCGGCCGCGGCGCGATCGCCGGCCCGCTGCGCACGGTGCTCGCCGGCGGTGAGGACGAGGCCGTCATCGCCGCGATGGGCAAGGCACTGCCCGCGCCGATCGACCATTTCCTGGTCCAGGCCGACCTGACGGTGATCGTCCCGGGACCGCTGGAGCGGGGGCTGGCCGAACAACTGGGCGCGGTCGCCGATGTCGAATCGGCCGGGGCGGCAATGGTGTACCGCATCGACGAGGCGTCCGTGCGGCGCGCACTCGACACGGGCAAGACCGCGGGCGAACTCCACGCGCTGTTCGCCCGCCACTCGAAAACCCCTGTGCCACAAGCATTGACCTACCTGATCGACGATGTCGCGCGACGGCACGGACAGCTGCGCGTCGGCATGGCGGCGTCGTTCGTGCGCTGCGAGGACGCCGCGCTGCTGGCCACCGCTGTCGCAGCGCCCGCGACCGAGATGGTCGAGTTGCGCCTTCTCGCACCGACGGTCGCGGTGTCGCAGGCCCCGATCGCCGAGGTGCTCGCCGCGCTGCGCCGCGCCGGCTTCGCGCCGGCGGCCGAAGACTCCGCCGGGGCCATCGTCGACCTGCGTACCCGGGGCTCACGCGTTCCGGCGCCGGCCCGGCGCCGCACCTTCCGGCCCGCCACGATCCCCACCGATCAGACGCTGGGCGCGATCGTCGCCGTGCTGCGCAAGGTCGCGGCGACGCCGGGCTCGAGCCTGCGACTCGATCCGGCGGTCGCCATCTCCGAACTCCAGCACGCCGCGCACCACCAGGAGTCGGTGGTGATCGGTTACGTGGATCCAGCGGGGGTCGCCAGCCAACGGGTGGTAGCGCCGATCAACGTGCGTGGTGGACAGCTCACCGCGTACGACCCGGCGTCGGGACGGGTGCGCGAGTTCGCCATCCACCGGGTGACTTCGGTGGTGTCGGCAGCTCCGGGCTAGATCAGCGACACCGTGGTCAGCACGAGTCCGGCGACGGCCGCCGAGAGGTTCGAGTCGTCGGTGACGTTGACGGTGATCGTGCGCGTGGGCAGCGTCCCGAGTTGCGTGGCCTTGAAGGTGACCGCCTCGAGAGCCTGCTTGTACTGCGCGATCGTGGCCGTCCCGGACAACGTCAACACGCCGGTGCTCGAGTTGTACACGGCCGTCACAGGATTGCCGTTGATCGCCGTGTAGCCGAGCGTGTCACCGCTGCGAAAGCCCGCGGTGACGGCCACTGAGGCGCCGGTCAGCGTCGTCGAGTCGGTGTCGGCGATCGTGGCCAGCGTGATCGGTTTGACGGTGTTGTTGACCTTCACGATCGTCGCTCCGACGGTGACGATCGTCGGCCGGTCCGGCGTCTTCACCCCCACGAGCACGGTGGCGGGCACCAGCGGGCCGACGCCCGAGTCGTCGACGAGATCGATGGTGACGGTGCGGGTTTCGAGGAGACCGGCGCCAGTGGTCGCCGTGAACGTCACGGCTTCCAGAGCGGCCTCGTACTGAGCCAATGTCGCCGTGCCCGAGAGCGTCAGGGTGTCGGTGCCGTTCCACGACGCCGACACCGGGTTGCCGTCGATCGGGGCGAAGCTCAGCAGATCACCGACCTCCCGGCCACCGGTGATCGTCACCGTGGCGCCGTTGAGCACCGTCGAATCCAGGTCACCGATCTCGACGTTCGGCGCGACCTTCACCCCCGCCTTGCCCAGGGTGTAGGTGGGCGGCAACGACAGCACGGTGACCAGAGGCCGCAGGGGCGCAATGGTGTTCGCGAAGACGATGCCGGGAACGGGACTCGTGTCCCCGTCCTGCTCGGTGACCGTGATCGTGACCGACCGGGTCAGGCCAACCTGCGTCGCGCTGAACGAGATCGCCTCGAGCGCCGCCGTGTACTGCTCGACGGTGGCCAGACCCGAGAGCTCGATGGTCCAGTCGTTGGGACGGCTGACATCGATCGTGGAGCCGGCGGGTGCCGTGTAGGTGAGCTTGTCCCCGGACAGTCGGCCGGCGCCGATGACGACCGTTGCGCCGGTGAGATTTCCACCGTCGGCATTCGCGATGAGCACCGAGGAGATCAGTTTCACCGGCGGCTTGCCGATGGTGTGGATCGGGGCGCCGACGGGCGTCACCGTCAATGGGAGTTCGACGCTGATCGCGGGGAGCAGACCGATCACCGCGGCGACGGGAACGAGGTTCCCGACACCGTCGTCGTCGGTCAGTGTGATGTTCACCGCGCGCAGGCCGAGCCCGAACTGTGTGGCGCTGAACGTGATCGCCTCCAGCGCGGCCTCGTAGTCGGCGAGCGTGCCGGGCCCGGTCAGGGTCACCGAGCGGTTGTCGTCGCCGAAGCTGGCCGTGATCTGACTGCCCTGCGGCGCGGTGTAGGACAGCGTGTCTCCCGTCAGCTTGCCGTCCCCGAGCGACACGGTGACCGAGGAGAGCGACGACGAGTCGAGATCGCTGATCTCGGCGACGGAGAACAGCTTGACCGGGTCGGCGCCCAGACGGAACGGCCCGCCTCCGACAGCGAGGAGCGACGGCGGGATCTGCAGGGCGGGCAGGAGCAACAGGACGACCCCTGCGGGTAGCAGGTTCTCGACGCCCTGCTCGTCGGTGAGGGTGATCGCTATCGTTCGGCTGGCAAGACCGATCTTGGTGGCGCTGAACGTGATCGCCTTCAGCGCTGCTTCGTAGTCGGCCAGGCTGGCCAGGCCGGACAACGTCAGCGACGTGTTGCCGTTGCCGAACGCCGGGGTGATCGTGCTGCCCTGGGGAGCGACATAGCTGAGCAGGTCACCGGACTGACCGTCGACGATCGTCACCGTGACGCTCTGCAGCCGGGAGGAATCGGGATCGCTGATCGCCGCCGCGGACAAGAGTTTGACCGGATCGCTCTTCACGACGTACGGCAGCGCGGGCGTCGCGACGAGCACAGGGGGCAACTGGACGAGCGGATCCACGGTGAAAGCGACCGTCTGCCGATAGGTGTCGGCCTGCGCCAGCCCGATGACGCGAGCCACGGTGTGCAGCAGGCCGAGCAGACCGGGCAGGTCGACGGACGAGTCGCTGACCACCACGGTGAATTCGACCGGTCGCGGGTTCCCGATGACCGGCGTCGTGGGTGTGTAGAGGAATGTCCCGTCGAGCGGGTTGCGTACCACCAGGCCGCCGCTGGGTTGCTCGATCTCATAGGTCAGCGGGTCGTCGTTCGGGTCATAGGCGTCGATGCGTACGATGACCTGTCCGGTGACGAGTTGCTCGGTGGTCACCGATCGAACCACGGGCGACTTGTTGAACAGAGTGTGGGTGATCAAGCGCCGCACATAGGCCGCGAGCCCGTCGTTGACGGGGTTCGAGGCAGGAGTGGTCGAGTCCGACAGCGGGGCGGTGTCCGTCAGCGCATCGGGAGCCTGCAGGGCCACCTCGGCCCGGTCCGCCACATCGTGAGAGGCTCTCTGCGACAACGGTGTCCGTTCGACGATCCGTTTCCTCGGCGTCGCGGTCACCGGTGCGTCGACGTCGGTGTCGACAACGGTGTCGATGGCGGTGTCGACGGCGGTGGTGTCGTCGTCCGACGACTCGACTGCGGTGTCGTCATCTCGGCGGGGCCGGTCCGGCGTCAGATGCCATCGACGCGGACCAGCGTTCGCGCCGGCGTCGGCGTCTCGCTCTCGCGCGGCGCGCCTCGTCCCGAGGCCCGGCGCCTCGCGCCGGTTGCCGCGAGCGGTCTCGCGCGCGGGCCCGTCCGCCGACGACACGGATGCCGGCGACTCGGATGATGCCCCGTCCCCGTCGCTCGCGGCAGCGACGCCGGTTGCCGCGTGCGCCACGGCGAATCCGATGCCGAGCGACACCGCCAACGCACCCACGCGGCCGACGTGGACCGCCGACCGCGGTGAGACGGCTCGGTGCCGCGGCGAACGGGGTTCGTCGTCGTCGAGCAGTTGGGCAGCCGCCCAGAACTGCCCTCCGGCGCTGCTCCGCGATCTCCGATGTCCGACGTTGTCTGCGTTCATGCGCCCGGCCTCCGTCACTGCGTCCAGTCCCCCGTGACTGTTCGCCCCCCGACGACATAGCTGAGTGCCGGCCGCCGACGACGCTCCCGCACTCCGCCGAGCAAAAGATAAGTCACAATTGACGTGTGCGACACAGTTTTCTGTGAATCTCTCCGCGAGGTCGGTTTTCAGCGATGCGATGGACCGGGTTGATCTGCTGATCGGCCTCCGGGAGCAATGTCGTCACGCCTGGAGGTTCCCCTCAGAGTTCCTGCGCATCAGCCCGAGCGGGGCGTGTCTCGCAACTCGAGACGCCAGATGATCGGCACGATCCGTACCCGTTTCCCCGGGCGGGACATTGTTTGCTGAGCTCGGGACGACGGCATGCTGTCGTCGCGGTGCGGATAATGGGCAGGATGACTTTCTCGCGAGGCCGCGCATGACCGACGGCCCATTGATCGTGCAGTCGGACAAGACTGTGTTGCTCGAGGTTGACCACGAGCAGGCCGGCGCCGCAAGGGCGGCGATCGCGCCGTTCGCCGAGCTCGAGCGAGCGCCCGAGCACGTACACACCTACCGCATCACCCCGCTCGCGCTGTGGAACGCGCGAGCCGCCGGACACGACGCGGAACAGGTCGTGGACGCGCTGGTGTCGTTCTCCCGCTATGCGGTTCCACAGCCACTCCTGGTCGACATCGTCGACACCATGGCCCGCTACGGCCGCCTGCAGCTGGTCAAGCATCCGGCGCACGGCCTGACCCTGGTCAGTTTCGACCGCGCCGTGCTCGAAGAGGTGCTGCGCAACAAGAAGATCGCGCCCATGCTCGGCGCCCGCATCGACGACGACACCGTGATCGTGCACAACAGTGAGCGCGGCCGGGTCAAGCAGATGCTGCTCAAGATCGGGTGGCCGGCCGAGGATCTGGCCGGATACGTCGACGGCGAGGCACATCCGATCACGCTGGAGCAGGACGGCTGGGAGCTGCGCGACTACCAGCAGATGGCCGCCGACTCCTTCTGGGACGGCGGTTCGGGCGTCGTCGTCCTGCCGTGCGGCGCGGGCAAGACCCTGGTCGGTGCCGCGGCGATGGCCAAGGCCGGCGCGACGACGCTGATCCTGGTCACCAACACCGTCGCCGGCCGGCAGTGGAAGCGCGAGTTGATCGCCCGGACGTCGCTGACCGAAGAGGAAATCGGCGAGTACTCCGGGGAGAAGAAGGAGATCCGGCCGGTCACCATCGCGACCTACCAGGTGATCACGCGTCGCACCAAAGGCGAGTACAAGCACCTCGAGCTGTTCGACAGCCGCGACTGGGGGCTCATCGTCTACGACGAGGTGCACCTGCTGCCCGCACCGGTGTTCCGGATGACGGCCGACCTGCAGTCCCGCCGCCGGCTCGGCCTGACCGCGACCCTGATCCGCGAGGACGGGCGCGAGGGCGACGTGTTCTCGCTGATCGGCCCGAAGCGTTACGACGCGCCGTGGAAGGACATCGAGGCCCAGGGGTGGATCGCCCCAGCCGAGTGCATCGAGGTTCGCGTCACGATGACGGACAACGAGCGCATGCTCTACGCCACCGCCGAGCCCGACGAGCGCTACAAGCTGTGCGCGACCGCCCACACGAAGATCAACGTGGTCAAGTCGATCCTCGAACGCCATCCCGACGAGCCGACGCTGGTCATCGGCGCCTACCTCGACCAGCTCGACGAGCTCGGCGCCGAGCTGGACGCACCGGTGATCCAGGGCTCGACCAAGACCGCGGAGCGGGAGCAGCTGTTCGACGCGTTCCGCAGCGGTGAGATCCGCACGCTGGTCGTGTCGAAGGTGGCCAACTTCTCCATCGACCTGCCCGAAGCCAGCGTCGCCGTGCAGGTGTCGGGCACCTTCGGGTCCCGTCAGGAGGAAGCTCAGCGGCTGGGGCGGTTGCTGCGGCCCAAAGCCGACGGCGGCGGTGCGGTGTTCTACTCCGTGGTGTCGCGCGACAGCCTCGATGCCGAGTACGCAGCACACCGGCAGCGTTTCCTGGCCGAGCAGGGCTACGGCTACGTGATCAAGGACGCCGACGACCTGCTTGGTCCGGCGATATGAGCGTCGGCCGCGTCGTTCCGATCGTGACGGTGACGGACCTCCCCGCTGCCGTCACGCAATACCGGGCGGTGCTGGGCCTCGACGTCGTGATGGACCACGGCTGGATCGTGACGCTCGCCGACAGCGAGCATCGCCACCAGCTCAGCCTGCTGACCGAGGACGCGACAGCCGCCGTCAACCCGACGGTGTCGATCGAGGTCGACGACGTCGACGCGGCGTACCGGAGTGCCGTCGACAGCGGCATCCGCATCGTCCACCCGCTGCGCGACGAGGAGTGGGGTGTGCGGCGGTTCTTCTTCGAAGACGCCGCGGGCAACGTTGTGAATGTGCTGTCGCACCGGGTTGGTTAGACCCGAGCGGGCGCGCGGCGGCCGCGGACCGGCTAGCCTCATTCCTCGAGTCGGGATGAGCTCGAGGGACGACGAAGGAACCCATGACCACAGATCGGCGCCACCCCCGCGCCAGAACTCTGCGATGCGCCGTCAGCGTCGCCGCCGCAGTGACCTTCGGCGTGCTCGCGCCCGCCGCCCTGGCCACTGCACAGCCGCTCCCGACACCCGTTCCCGGACCAGACGGTGCTCCGCCGCCGGGACAGCCGATGGCGGTGCCGGTCGATCCGGCAGTCGCTGCTCCGCCGCCTCCTCCGGCGGGCCCGCCGATGGTGCCCGAGATCCCGAACGCCCAGTACGGCTCGGGTGACGGACCGCTGGGCTTCCTGCGTGACGCGTGGCACCAGGCGCGCGATCCCTACAACTTCCTGGGTACGGCCGACATGCCGAACATGCCGCCGCCGGGCGCTCCGCCTCCGGGTGCAGGCCCCGCGCCTGCCCTGCCGCCGGGGTTCAAGTCCCTGAACGCACCCGGGTCCGAGACACCCGCCGCGGCTCCGCAGGGCGGTGGCCCGGCGCTGCCGCCCGGCTACTACCCCGTCAACGGCCCGATGCCGCCGGGATACGAGTGGGGTGTGCCGCCGCCACCTCCGCCGCCGGACCCGAACGCGCCGAAGCCGTACGTGCCGGTGGTGTCGCCGCCGCCGCCGCCGCTGTTCCCGACGCAGTAGCACTCAGGCGAGCGCGGGGATGACCTCGCGCTCGAACAGCTCGATCCCCGAGCGGTCATAGGCCGCCTCGGGGAAATAGCAGATGACGTACTCGCAGCCGAGATCGCGCAGTGTCTGCAGGGCGTCCACGAGCTGCCCCGGCGTGCCGCTGCCGGACTGCGGGGTACCCATCGAACCCACCATCGCGTCGGCAGCGGCGTCGCCGGTCACGTCGGCGATCCGGTTTCGGATCCTCGTGCGCCGGTCCTCGACCTCTGCCTCGGTGGCGCCGACGATCATGTTGAGGTTGGCCGATCGGACGATCGCGTCGAAGTCGGTTCCGACGTCCCGGCAGTGCGCGGCAAGCACTTCCGATTTGTGTGCGAAGCCCTCCGGTTCGGAGGTGAAGTTCGTGTACTGGGCGTACTTCGCCGCGATCCGCAGCGTGACCTTCTCCCCGCCACCGGCGATCCACAGCGGAATTCCCTCCTGCTGCAACGGTTTCGGCGCAACGATCGCTCCGTTGACCTGGTAGTGCTCGCCGGTGAAGCTGACCGTTCCTTCGCGCCACGCCTGCGCCATGATCTGCACGCCCTCGTCCAGACGTGCGAGCCGGGCCCCGGCCGACGGGAAGCCGTAGCCGTAGGCGCGCCACTCGTGTTCGTACCATCCGCCGCCGATGCCCATCTGGATTCGGCCACCGGAGATGACGTCGCACGTGGCGGCGACCTTGGCCAGGTAGACCGGGTTCCGGTAGCTCATCGCCGTGCACATCTGGCCGAGCTTGATCCGCGACGTGGTGGCGGCATAGGCCGCCATCAGCGACCACGCCTCATGCGTCGCCTCCGACGTCGGCACCGGCACCGTGTGGAAGTGGTCGTACACCCAGAGTGAATCCCAGCTCTGCCCACTGTCGGCGTAGTCGGCGAGATCGCGCATCACCTGCCACTGATCTGCGGGGTCGATACCGACCAGGTCGAGTCGCCAGCCTTGCGGGATGAACAGTCCGAAGCGCATCCCCCGACTGTAGGCGCAACGGGCTACAGCGCGACCGAACCGGCGAAGCAGCTGCGGTACTCACTCGGCGTGGTGTGCATCTGCCGCACGAAGTGGTACCGGAACGTCACCGGCGACTCGAAACCGACGCGCGCGCTGACCTGCTCGACTGAGAGCGCGGACGATTCCAGTAGCGGCAGGCTGGCGAGTACACGCTGTTCGATCAGCCATTTGATCGGGGTGCTACCGGTGGCCTTGGCGAACTGGCGAAGGAAGTTGCGCCGCGACATCGCGCACTGTGCCGCCAGATCGTCCAGCGTGATCGGGGTGTCGAGGTTCTCCAGCGCCCACGCCATACCCGCGGCGATCCGGCCGTCGGCCGCAGGCTCGGGGACGGGTGTCTCGATGTACTGCGCCTGACCACCGGCACGGTGAGGCGCGATCACGAGTCGCCGCGCGACATCGTTGGCCGCGGCGACGCCGTGGTCGGTCCGCACGATGTGCAGGCAGAGGTCGAGGCCTGCCGCGCAGCCCGCACTGGTGAGCACCCTGCCGTTGTCGACGTACAGCGGCGCGCGATCGATCTCGATGTTCGGATACCGGCGCGCCATGGCGTCGGCGTAGAGCCAGTGCGTGGTGGCCGACCGTCCGTCGAGCACTCCCGCTTCGGCCAGCGCGAACGCTCCGGAGCAGATGGACACCAGGCGCGCGCCCCGTCGATCGGCCGCCTGCAACGCCTCCACGAGCGCCGGTGAGACGGGCGCCTCTATGTCACCCACGCTGGGGATCAACACGGTGTCGGCGTCGGCGAGCTCGGCCAGACCGTAGGCCGTCCGCACGGTGGCGCCGCCGAGAAGCCGCACCTCGGGGGTCTCGGCGCACAACTGCACCGTGTACCAGGGCCTGGTGATACCGGCCGAGAACTTCTCGTTGAGCTCGGTGATGCCGAAGATCTCCGCGGCGAGCCCGGTCTCGAAACCCGTCATCCCGTCGTAGGCCAGAATTGCCACGGTATGCATGGCACTATCCTATCGAATAGTGGCCTCAGGGCCACTGTTCGGGCGAGCGCGACCCCCGCATGATCGGGTCATGTTCTACAAACGACCGCCTCGCATGACCGACCACCGCATCTTCGTCGTGATCCGAGAATTCGTCGCCGGTGTCCACGCCGCTCACGGCGTCGCCCACGGTGTCACCCCGTCGGCCACCTCAGCCGCCCGGAACTGTCGGGGTTCGTCCTTACGCTGAGGCCATGCCCATGCCCGAAAACGAACGACAAGAGTTCCTCTCCGAGCCTCACGTCGCTGCTCTGTCGGTGTCCGCCGGTGACGGCCGAGCTCCCCTGACGGTGCCGATCTGGTACCAGTACCGGCCGGGGGACGACGTCTGGGTGCTGACCGGAACGCACTCACGCAAAGCCGAGCTGCTCGAGGCGGCCGGACGGTTTTCTCTGATGGTCGATCGCACGGAGCCGACGACGCGCTACGTCACCGTCGAGGGTGCGATCAGCAGGATCGAGCCGGGTACCGATGAGCAGATGGCCGAGCTCGCCCACCGCTACCTGCCCGCAGACGCCGCCGAACGTTACCTGCAGTTCGCGCACGAAAACCTCGGCGACCACATCGCGGTCTTCATGCGGCCCGAGCATTGGTTGTCGGCCGACATGGGATCGTTCTAGGGGACAACAGCAGAATCCCCCGGAACCGTTGCGGCTCCGGGGGATTCGACAGGTGATGCCTAGCTGGTCAGCGACGCCGGCGGCGTGAACCGCTCGCCGTACTTGGCGGCCAGCTCCTTCGCGCGGGCGACGAAGGCGTCCTTGCCGACGCCGCCTGCCCCCTGGTACCCGACGATGAACTGAGCCGATCCACCGGTGTAGGGCGGGTAGCCGATGCCCATGATCGAGCCGATGTTCGCGTCGGCCGTCGAGGTCAGCACGCCTTCGTCCAAGCACTTCTGGGTCTCGAGCGCCTCGGCGAACAGCATGCGATCGATCATGTCCTGCAGCGGCATCTCGGTGTTGGTGCCACCGAACGTCTCGGCCAGGCCTTCCCACAGGCCGACGCGCTTGCCGTCGACGTACTCGTAGAAGCCGGCACCCTTGAGCCGTGACGGACGACCGATCTCGATCATCGTGTTGACGACGGCCTCGGCCGGATGCGGCTCATAGGTGCCCCCGGCTGCCTCGGTCGCCTTGCGGGTCTCCCCGGCGATCTTCTGCATCAGCTCCAGGTTGAGCTCGTCGGAGAGCTGCAGCGGGGCCGCTGGGTAACCGGCCTGCGAACCCGCCTGCTCGATACTGGCTGCGGGTACACCCTCGCCGAGCATGGCCAGCGCCTCGTTGACGAACGTGCCGATCACGCGCGAGGTGAAGAAGCCGCGGCTGTCGTTGACCACGATCGGGGTCTTGCCGATCGCGAGCGTGTAGTCGAACACCCGGGCCAGCGCCTCGTCAGAGGTCTTCTCGCCCTTGATGATCTCCACCAGCGGCATCTTGTCCACCGGCGAGAAGAAGTGAATGCCGATGAAGTCCTCCTGGCGCTTCACCCCGGTGGCCAGGCCGGTGATGGGCAGCGTCGAGGTGTTCGACCCCAGCAGAGCATTCGGCTCGACGATGTCCTCGATCTCCTGGAACACCTTGTGCTTGAGTTCCTGGTTCTCGAAGACGGCCTCGATGACGAAGTCGACGCCCTTGAGGTCCTGCGGATCGGCCGTGGGATGGATGCGGGCCAGCAGCGCGTCGGAGCGTTCCTGCGTGGTGCGGCCGCGTTCGAGCGCCTTGGCTTCGAGCTTCTCGGAGTAGCCCTTGCCCTTGTCGGCGGCTTCCCGTGAGACGTCCTTGAGCACGACGTCGTAACCGGCCTTGGCCGAGACGTAGGCGATACCCGCGCCCATCATTCCCGCACCCAGCACACCGATCTTGCGGATCTCCTGCTTGGCGATGCCCTCCGGTCGGGAGGCGCCACCGTTGATGGCCTGCAGATCGAGGAAGAACGCCTGGATCATGTTCTTGGCGGTCTGCCCGGTCACCAGCGAGGTGAAGTAGCGGCTCTCGATGCGGGTGGCCGTGTCGAAGTCGACCTGGGCACCCTCGACGGCCGCATCGAGGATCGCGCGCGGCGCCGGCATCGGCGCACCCTTGAGCTGCTTCTTGAGAAGGGCCGGGAACGACGGCAGGATCGCGGCGAGCGCAGGATGCGACGGCGTGCCGCCGGGCATCTTGTAGCCCTTCTGATCCCACGGCTGAGTGTGCGCTTCCGGATTGGCCTTGATCCATGCCTTGGCGGCTGGAACCAGTTCCTCGACGCTGCCGACCAATTCGTCGACCAGGCCGACGTCCTTGGCCTTGCCCGGCTTGAAACGCGTTCCCTGCGAGAGGATCTCCATGAACGCCTTCTGGATACCGAACATGCGCACGGTGCGGGCCACTCCGCCGCCACCGGGCAGCAGACCCAGGGTCACCTCGGGTAGGCCGATCACGACGCCCTTGACGTCGGCGGCGATGCGGTGATGGCACGCCAGCGCGATCTCCAGGCCACCGCCCAGAGCGGCACCGTTGATCGCCGCGACGACCGGCACGCCGAGCGTCTCGAGAGCACGCAGGTCGGCCTTGATGAACTCCACCTCGGCGAACGACTCGGCGGCATTCTCCGGGCCGACCTTCATCATGCCCTTGAGGTCACCGCCGGCGAAGAACGTCTTCTTGGCGCTGGCGATCACCACGCCGGTGATCGAATCCTTCTCCTGCACAAGCCTTTCGACGGCGTTGTGCATGGACTCCTTGTAGTGCTCGTTCATCACGTTGGCCGACCCGGTGGGGTCGTCCAGCGTCAGGGTGACGATGCCGTCGGCATCCTTGTCCCACTGGATCGTGTTCTCTGCCATGGTCATATCTCCTAGACGCGCTCGATGATGGTGGCCACGCCCATGCCGCCGCCGATGCACAGCGTGACCAGTGCACGCCGCGCGCCGCGCCGCTCGAGCTCGTCGACCATGGTTCCGGTGATCATGGCGCCGGTGGCGCCCAGCGGGTGGCCCATCGCGATGGCGCCACCGTTGACGTTCAGCTTCTCGTCCGGGATGTTCAGGTCCTTCTGGAACTTCAACACCACCGAGGCGAACGCCTCGTTGAGTTCGAAGAGGTCGATGTCATCGACAGTCAGACCCGCGCGATCGAGCACCTTCTTGGTCGCCGGCGTCGGGCCGGTCAGCATGATCACCGGGTCGGCACCCGAGGTGGCGGTCGCGACGATGCGGGCGCGCGGGGTCAGCCCCTGCGACTGCCCGGCCTTTTCACTACCGATCAGCACCAGCGCGGCGCCGTCGACGATGCCCGAGCTGTTGCCGCCGGTGTGGACGTGGTTGATCTTCTCGACATAGTGGTACTTCTGCAGCGCCACGTCGTCGAAGCCGCCCATCGCACCGATACCGTCGAACGCGGTCTTGAGCTTGGCCAGACCTTCGGGGGTGGTGTCGGGGCGCATGTGCTCGTCGTGGTCGAGAACGACGAGGCCGTTCTGGTCCTTGACCGGCACGACGGACTTGGCGAAGTAGCCGCCCGACCACGCTGCGGCGGCCCGCTGCTGGCTGCGCAGCGCGTAGGCGTCGACGTCCTCGCGGGAGAAGCCCTCGATGGTGGCGATGAGGTCGGCGCCGATGCCCTGGGGGACGAAGCCGACGCGGTAGTTGGTCTCCGGATCGGACGCCCAGGCGCCGCCGTCGGAGCCCATCGGCACGCGGCTCATGGACTCGACACCGCCGGCGAGCACCAGGTCGTCCCACCCGGAGCGCACCTTCTGCGCGCCGAGGTTGACGGCTTCCAGACCCGAGGCACAGAAGCGGTTCAGCTGGAAACCACCGGTGGTCTCCGGCAGACCGGCGACCAGGCCTGCGGTGCGCGCGATGTCGCCGCCCTGGTCGCCGACGGGCGAGACGACGCCAAGGATCAGGTCGCTGATCAGCGTCTCGTCCAGGTCGGGGTAGCGCGCCCGGATCTCGTCGATGAGGCCGACGACGAGGTTGACGGGCTTGATCTCGTTGAGCGATCCATGGCGCTGCTTACCGCGCGGCGTGCGGATCGCCTCGTAGATGAAGGCTTCTTCGGACATGTGGTCTCCAGGTCCTGTTCAGATCGGAATCCGCGGCTGGTCCACGACGGACGCTGCGGCGAGGCTGCTCCTCTAGCGGCATGCTAGCAGCCTCGCCCAACCGCTTGGTTGGGCCCCGGCTGAACAGGGCGAACAGACGCGAACTCGAGCTATCTGGGCTCAGATAGCTCGAGTTCGCGTCTGCTCGCGGGAAGAACCGGGGTCAGTCGGAGGTGCCTTCGGTGTCGTCGAAGAACGACCACTCGCCGTCGTGCTCGACCTCCATGCGCCAACCCAGCTCCGAATTGTCGGCCTTCTGGTCGACGAACCATGCGTGCGCATCGTCGGCGCTCTCGATGTCCTTGGTGTCGACGACGTCACCCTTGGGGTTGAGCACACGGTAGGTAGCCATGCCCCGGATGTTTCCCCGGGGCGGCGCATTCACACCTACGCCGATGTCGACGTCACCAATTCGTCCAGAGTCGGGTAGTCGATGTACCCGGCCGGCCCGGGGGCGTAGAACGTCGCCACGTCGGGCTCGTTCAGCTCGGCTCCCGATTCCAGGCGAGTCAGCAGGTCGGGATTGGCCAGGAACGCCCGCCCAACGGCCGCGGCGCTGATCACTCCCCACTTGGCGAGGTTTTCCATCGTCTCGAAATCGGTGTCCACGGTGCGCGGCGTGTTGAGCACCAGGGTGCCCTCCCACTGGGTGCGCAGCGCAGCGAACGGCTCGGACGACGGCTCACTGACGATGTGGAGATAACCGATGTGCAGCGACTTGATCCGGCACAGCAGCAACTCGTACGCGCTGATCTGATCGATCTCCCTCATGTCACCCGCCGTGTTCCCGGGAGAGATCCGCAAGCCCACGCGGTCGGCGCCGATCTCATCGGCGACGGCCTCGACGACCTCGGCGGCGAACCGGGCGCGATTCTGCGGCGAGCCGCCGTAGGCGTCGGTGCGTTGGTTGACGACGTCGGAGAGGAATTCGTGCAACAGGTACCCGTTGGCGGAGTGGATCTCCACGCCGTCCATGCCGGCGTCGATGGCTCGGCGGGCGGCAGAGCGGAACTGCCCGACGATCGACTCGATCTCCTGCACGGTCAACGCGCGCGGCACCGGCAGCGGCTTCTTCCCCGTCGGCGTGTGCGTCACCATGTCGGCGGCGATGGCCGACGGCGCCACGGCTTCGAAGCCGCTGATCTCCGGGTGGGCCATCCGTCCGACGTGCCAGAGCTGCACGAACATCTTGCCGCCGGCACGATGAACGGCTGACGAAATGTCGGCCCAACGATCCTGCTGACGGTCGGTGTAGATGCCCGGCGTGTTCAGGTACGCGCCGTTGGCCTGCTCGCAGACGGCGGTGGCCTCGCTGATGATGAGACCCGCCTGCGCACGCTGGGCGTAGTACTCGGCAGCCAGCGCCGACGGTGTGCCGTCGGCATCTGCCCGCGATCTGGTCAACGGCGCCATGAAGATCCGATTCTGCGCCGTCGTGCCGCCGATCTGGATGGGCTTACGAAGCGCCGAGTCCGCGCCGAGGGTGAACGTCATGCTGCTCTACAGCGCAGCCGAAGCCGGATCCATTCCCCGCTGCTGTCGTCGATGATGGTCTGATGACACAGGCGAACGGTTGGCCGGCACTGGTGGTGGCGGATTGGCAGGACACGCGCGACACGGTCCATCTGTGGACACAGATCGTCGGCAAGGTGAAGCTGGCGGCCACGCCGACGGTCAATCACTGGTGGAACTCGGTGTTCTACGTCGATGCCCGGGGTGTGACTACCTCGCTGATGCGCTGGCAGGGAACAGCTTTCGACGTCAGCTTCGACTTCGTCGAGCACGAGTTGCGCATCAGGGTCACCGACGGCCGCTCGCGCAGCATGGCGCTGCAGCCCCGCAGCGTGGCCGACTTCCACGCGGAGTTCCGCGGCCACCTCGACGAGCTGGGGATCGACGTACCGATCAGCCCGACACCTGTGGAACTGCAGCATGCCATCCCGTTCGCCGAGGACACCGAGCACGCCAGCTACGACGCGGCCGCGGTGACGGACTTCTTCACCTCGCTGGTCAGCGCCGACCGCGTGATGACCGACTACCGCGCGGATTTCACCGGTAAGAGCAGCCCGGTGCACTTCTTCTGGGGCGCCTTCGATCTGGCCGTGACCCGTTTCTCCGGCAGAGAAGCACCGCCACATCCCGGCGGCGTGCCGAACTGCCCCGACTGGGTGATGACCGAGGCCTACAACGCCGAGGTGGCCAGCGCCGGCTATTGGCCGGGCGGCGCCGAGGAGGGCGTGTTCTACGCCTATGCCTACCCGCAGCCCGATGGTTACGACACGACCGATCTCGGCGTCGACGGGGCCTCGTTCAGCACCGAACTCGGCGAGTTCGTCCTGCCCTACCGCACCGTCCGCACGGCGGCCGATCCCGACGGCCTGCTGCGCAGCTTCCTCGACGCGACGGCAGCCACGGCGGCCGACCTCGCCGACTGGCCCGACCAGCCGGTCGCCCCGCCGCGCCACCTCTGAGAGCCACCCCCGCCCAAACCGACGCTTGGGCGAATAAGACCGAGACGAGCTCGCCATTTCGTCCATCTCGGCACAGGCCGCGCGTGCCGCGGCGATTAACCTCGCCACCATGACGGTTCAACGGCTGCGCCCCTACGCGGTGACGATCTTCGCCGAGATGTCGGCGCGCGCGGCGGAACTCGGCGCCGTCAACCTCGGGCAGGGCTTCCCCGACGAACCCGGGCCACCGGAGATGCTGGCCGTGGCGCAGCAAGCCATCGCCGACGGAGTCAACCAGTACCCGCCCGGGCTCGGCATCGCACCGCTGCGGCACGCGATCGCGAACCAGCGGCTGCGCCGCTACGGCATCGCCTATGACCCGGACACCGAGGTGCTGGTGACCGCCGGCGCGACCGAAGCCATCGCCGCGTCGATCCTCGGCCTCGTCGAGCCGGACTCCGAGGTCCTGTTGATCGAGCCGTTCTACGACTCCTACTCCCCTGTCATCGCGATGGCCGGATGCCGGCGGCGCGCGGTGCCGATGTGCCGCGACGGCGGGCGCTTCACCATCGACGCGGACGCGGTGCGCGCGGCGATCACCCCGAAAACCGCTGCCATCATCGTGAATTCGCCGCACAACCCGACCGGCGCTGTGGCCGGCGACGACGAGCTGCGGGCACTTGCCGACATCGCGGTGGCCGCCGACCTTCTGGTGATCACCGACGAGGTCTACGAGCACCTGGTCTTCGACGGGCGCAGACACCGTCCGCTGGCCGCCTACCCCGGCATGGCCGAGCGCACGATCACGATCTCCAGCGCCGGCAAGATGTTCAACGCCACCGGCTGGAAGATCGGCTGGGCGTGCGGTCCGGGCCAGTTGATCGCGGGGGTGCGGGCGGCCAAGCAGTATCTGACCTACGTCGGCGGTGCGCCGTTCCAGCCGGCCGTGGCCGCGGCGCTCGACGCGGGTGACGAGTGGGTGGACGCGCTGCGCCGCTCGTTCGAGGTCCGGCGCGACCGGCTGGCCGCGGCGCTTCGGGACATCGGCTTCGACGTGTTCGACAGCTTCGGCACGTACTTCCTGACCGCCGATCCCCGTCCGCTGGGCTTCGACGACGGCAGAGCCTTCTGCGCCGAGTTGATCGAGCGCGTAGGGGTGGCGGCGATCCCGATGGGCGCGTTCTGCGACCCGGCCGCGTCACACGCCGACGAGTGGAGCCCTCTCGTGCGTTTCGCGTTCTGCAAGCGGGAGCAGACCCTGGACGAGGCGATCGAGCGGTTGGGCGCGTTGCGCCCCTAACGGGCCTGCCGGTACCCGCCGCCGGCCATCACGCGCTGGCGCAGGTTCTCCAGCGCGACGTCGAGCACCATCCGCTTGGCA
Organism: Mycolicibacterium sp. 018/SC-01/001; assembly: GCF_007096635.1. Taxonomy (GTDB): domain Bacteria; phylum Actinomycetota; class Actinomycetes; order Mycobacteriales; family Mycobacteriaceae; genus Mycobacterium. Next base: position 257,087 of record NZ_VKAA01000005.1, on the reverse strand, counting down.
CGCTTGACCAGGAATGCCGGATACGGCGCTGCCAGATCGAGGATCAGATCGAAACGCACACGCGTCCGCTCCTCGCCCTCCTGCACCAGGTTGTACTCGCCGTGCTGGCAGCGCTGCCGGGACGTCCGCTGCGCGTCCCACACCACCCAGTCGTCACCCCAGTGGTACTCGAGCAGCTCCTTGTCACTCATGCCCATGATCTTGACCGTGGCCTTGACGTGATGGGGCCTGCCGTCGGGGTGCCGGTCGACCACTTCGGCCGCCTTGTGCAGAGACGACCAGGACGCGACCGATTCGATGTCGGCCAACGCGTCGAGGATGGCCTCGGGTGGCGCCTCGATCACCATCTCGCTGGAAGCACGGACAGCCATGCGGCAAAGTCTAACGCCGGGGCCTAGCACTGAGCGAGGAATAGGCAGCTAATTTTATGACATTGATAAGGACGGAATCCTCGAGATCATCGAGCCCTCCGGCGGCGAGGAAACAGTGCGGCGAGCTCCGCCCGACTGGACGTCCCGGTCTTCGACATCGCCCGATAGATGTGACTTTCGACGGTGCGCTGCGACAACGTCAGCCGCTCGGCGACTGCCCGGTTGGACAGCCCCTCGCCGATCAGCATCGCGATCTCCGACTCCCGCTCGGTCAGCGGCATCTCGTCGGCGCCGAGCCGCAGCGCCACCGTGCGAAGCCCGCCGCAGGTGTCGGCCAGAGCGCTCGCCCGAGCCGAGCAGACGAGCGCCGAGCCCTTCTTGTCGCTGCGCCGGTAGGCGCGTGCACCGAGTGCCGCCGCATCGACTGCAGCGATCTGATCACCCATCTGCTCGAATTCATGTGACAGCGTTGCCAATTCGGCGGGATCCGCGTCCTGCGCCGCCGTTGCCAACCGGCTCACCAGTCCCACTCGCGGTCCTTCGACGAGCGAGGTCAGCGCGTCCAGACGCTCGGCAGATGTCCGATCGCCGAACTGCGCCGCCGTCTGCAGCGCCGTCACCTCCTCGGCGAATCTGCCCGCCTCGCGGCACCGGGCCGCCACCGCCTCGAGGGAACCGATCGCTTCGCTGACCGCACCCTGCCCCGCAGAGACCCACGCGGCAGCGAGGGTGCGCTCGAAATCCAGCAGCCGGAACGGGCGGGGGCTCTCCGCCAACGGGGCGATGACAGCCGACGCCTCGTCGGTCAAGCCGCGCATGGCGAGCGCGGTCGCATAGGGGAGCCGATAACGGTAGCCCCACCCGAGAGGATGAGGACCGGACAGACCCTCGACCGCCTGGTGCAACAACCGGCAGGCCTCGCCGAGGTCTCCGGCGCCCAGCGCGGCACGGCCAGCGACTGCTGCACCCAGCAGAGGGGCGACCCCGGGGAGGTCGGCCGCCTGCCGGCGCGCGCGGTCGGCGACCTCCCGCGCCTTACTGACGCGACCGGCGAACACCAGCGCGCTGACGTGGGCATCAGCGATGTTGAAGATCATGTGCGGTGCGTCCAGCGACCGCACCGCGACGGCATATCCCGCCTCCGCGACGTCCACCGCAGCCGAGGTGCGGCCCGCGTCGGCGTTGATCTGCGCCAGCGCCCAGGCCAATTCAGCGCCCACCACCGGAATGTCGGACAGCTCGAGGTTCTGCGCCGTCGTCAGCGCCTGGGCCGGGCGGTCCATCGCGAACCAGTAGACGGTGAGGAAGGCATCGATGTAGGGCCGCGCGTCGCGCGCAGTGACGTCGGAGGCCTCGTCGATGATCCCCTTCGCGCGCGCAGGGTCGGTCAGTGCCCACAGCATGTTGCTCGCTCGGTGGAACGCCAGCCGGGCACGATTCCGATCGGACAGCTGCACTGTGTCGATGCCCGCCAGCACCGCTTCGGCGTCCTCGCCGCGGCCCAGCCACGACATCGCATGCCCACGAATCAGATTCGGCTCCACGCCGGCACCGGCGCGCACCGCGGCCTGGGCGATCCGATCGGCGAGCTGTAGATCGCCCAACCACACCGCCCCGTGCGCGGCGTTGACGAGCAGCTCGGGGTCGGGGTCGCCGTCGGAGTCCAGTTCCAGAGTCGCGCGGCGGACGACGACGCGGACGTCGTCGCTCTCGGGCGCGGCGGCAGCCAACTCCGCGGCCACCAGTCCGCGTAACCGCCGTAGCCGGCTGCGCGGTGCGCGCCGCTGCCGCACCTGGCCGTACAGCGGATGGGCGATACGCGCCTCGATCCCGCTACCCGCCGGCTGAAGGGAGATCAGGCTCCGAGACTCGGCCTCCTCGACGGCGGCCGGCGCCGTGATCCGCTCAAGCACGGCCAGCTCGAGGGGCTCGGCGACCGAGAGCACATCGACGACCGTGCCGACCTCGTCGGGTAACGCACCGATCCGCGACTCGATCAGATCGGCCAGTCCCGACGGCACCACGGGCTCACCGGACCAGCGCCACCATCCGTCCTCGACGACGAGCCCGCCGTCGGCCACCGCCTGTTCGACGATGTGCTGCAGGTAGAACACGTTGCCTCGGGTGAGCTCCCACAGCTGGCGCACGGTGACGGGGTCCACGCGCCCGCCGAGCGCGCCTGTCACCAGGGCTGTGGAGTCGTCGGCGCTCAACGGCGCCACAGTCACCCGGTCGAACTCACCGGCCTTGAGGATCTCCTGAACCGCGGTCGGCACCATGTCGCCGCTGCGGACGGTGATGGCCACCTTGGCCAACCGTTGCTGCACGATCTGGTGCACCACGAAAGACGACAGGTCGTCGAACAGGTCGATGTCGTCGATGCCGATGACCACGGGCGCGGGGGGATTCGGTGCGGTCAGGGCGTTCAAGACACCCCGCACCAGGCTGACGCTGTCGCCGACATCGGACGGAGCCCACGCGGTGAAGGCCCCCAGCGGGATCGACAGCGCCGATGACGAACCCGCCGTCCGGCGCGTCACCCAGCCCCGGGCATCTGCAGCCGTCAGCGCCTCCCGCATGAGCCGGCTCTTGCCGACGCCCGCCTGCCCGCAGATGAGCACACCCGATCCACCAGGGGTCGACAACGCGGCACCGACGGATGCCAACTCCCCCGACCGCCCGATAAACGGCCACGTCAACCGCACACCGTGAGCCTAAATGCCCGGCCGGCGGTGATGACCGGATTGCCCGCTTCGACCGGTTTGTTCCGGCAGGCGGCGGGGAAGGCACGCAGCCATGAGCGCCACTCCCGGCTCGACGCCGGCCCTCGACTCGCCCGGCGGTGGCGAGAGCACGCGGACGGTCTTCATCGCGCTCGCCGCCAACTTCGCCGTCGCCGTCGCCAAGACCGTCGCGGCCGCGATCTCCGGATCGGCGTCGATGACCGCGGAAGCGACCCATTCCTGGGCCGACACCGCCAACCAGGGCTTCCTGCTCGTCGCCAACCGGCGCAGCGCCCGTCCACCGGACAGCGAGCGGCCACTGGGCTACGGACGCGAGGCCTATGTCTGGTCGTTGCTCGCCGCGGTGGGGCTCTTCGTCGTCGGTGGCACCGTCTCGGTGTGGCACGGCGTCACCGAGATCATCCACGGCGAGTCCGGGCCGGAGAACTACCTGGTGGCCTACGTCGTGCTCGGTGTCGCGTTTGTCCTCGAGGGCTCGTCACTGCTACAGGCATTCCGCCAGTTGCGTTCGGAGGCCAGCGTGTACGACACGGAGCTCCTCGAGCACGTACTCGAGACGTCCGATCCGACCACCCGCGCCGTGTTCGCCGAGGACGCCGCCGCGCTGATCGGGATCGTGATCGCCCTGGTCGGTATCGGCCTGCACCAGATCACCGGCGACGCGATCTGGGACGCGATCGGGTCGGTGCTGGTCGGCCTGCTGCTCGGAGTCGTCGCGGTGATCCTCATCGACCGCAACCGCCGCTTCCTGGTCGGCGAATCCGCCAGCCCTCGGGTGCGCCGGGCCGCGATCACCCAGATCGAGCGCATGCCGGAGGTGGCCTCGGTGCGCTTCATCCGCCTGGTGTTCGTCGGCCCCAAGCAGCTGTTCCTGGTGGCCAGCGTCGATCTGGTGGGCGACGCCGCAGAGTCGCGGATCGCCGCCACGCTGCGGGACCTGGAGAACCGGCTGCAGGCCGAGCCGACCATCGTCGATGCCGTACTGACGATCGCCGAGCCCGATGAGCTCGACAGCCTGCCTACCCCTTGATGACCTTGAGCACCTGCTTGCGTAGCCCCTCGGTCGCCGTCTCGACCCCGCCCTTGATCGTGCGCTTGACGATGAAGCCGGGCAGCGGTACCGACAGGTCGAGCGCGATGTCGAAGCGCACCCGCGTCTTGTCGCCGTCCGGGGTCAGCGTGTAACTCGCGTCCTGGGCCTTGATCTGGCCTGCCTTCACCAGTGTCCAGCTGACTTCCCGCTCACCCCAGGTGTATTCGATGACCTGCTCATCGCTCAGGCCGGCAGCTTTGACGGTCATCTTCACCTGCTTGGGCCTGCCGTCGTCGAACCGTTCCAGCACTTCGGCCTTCTCGTACTGCGGCGACCAGGTCGGGGTCGCTTCGACGTCGGCGATGACGTCGAGGATCTGTTCCGGCGTTGCTTCGATCACGACCTCGCGCGAATCCTTGGTTGCCATGGCGGAACCATAGAGCACGGGGGTTGCCGTTCGGATCGAGATGACCCGAGGAGCCCCGTAGGCTCGCGGAGGTGAGCAGTGACATCGACCCCGCAGCGCCGCCGAGCGGCACCGGTTGCGTCGAGTGCGATGCCGCGGGCGGCTGGTGGGTGCACCTGCGCCGGTGTGCCGCGTGCGGCCACATCGGCTGCTGTGACGACTCCCCGCAGCAGCACGCGTCGGCGCACTGGCGCGCGAGCGGCCACCCGATCATCCGGTCCTTCGAGCCGGGTGAGGACTGGTTCTGGGACTACGCCACCGAGTCCTACTACGACGGGCCCGAACTCGCCGCACCACAGAGCCGACCCGTCGACGAGACGGTGCCCGGTCCGCGCGGGCGCGTCCCCGCGGACTGGATGGCTCAGCTGCAGGCGCGTCGGCAGTGAATGGAATGTCCACGCCGGGGTAGCCCACGCCGGTGAGCACAGATCCCCGCACCACTGACACCGATGCCGGCGCCGACGATGCCGACGACGACGTGATGAGCGATCCGTCGAAAGGCGCCGACGACGACCGCGTCGACTGGTCCGACGAGGGCGGCGCGACGTCCGACGGGCCGGCCCCGGCCACATAGGTCAACTCCGGGCGAGGGCCTCCTGCGCCGCGTTGTACCCCGGGATGAACGTGATACCGGGGCCGCCATGACATCCCGCCCCGCCCAGGTAGAGCCCGTCGACTGGGAGTGGTTGATCGACATGGCCTTTCGGGCCCGGGCGGTTGGGACCCATCTGCTCGGGATGGATCAGGCCGTGGCAGTAGTCGCCGCCGGGCGCCCCGAACATCGTGCCCATGTGCTTCGGCGTGAACGTGGTGTGACGCAGGATGAGCTGCTCGAAATCGGGCGCCAACCGGGTGATCTTCTCGATCACCCGGCGGCCCATCTCGGCTTTGCGATCGCCGTAGCCTGCGGTCTCGTCGCCGAGGGGGAACCACAGCGAGAACGCCGACACCGCGTGCTTGCCCGGGGGTGCGAGCCCGGGATCGTTGGCTGACGGGATCTGCAGTGCGATCGCCGGGTCGGCGGGCACGATCCCGCGTCTGGCGTCTTCCCATTGTCGTTGCAGCTCTTCGGGCGTGGTGAAAATGCCGATGGCCGACTGATATTCGGGGTCACTCAGCAGCTCGTAGGGCGGCGCGAAGCGCAGCGGACCGTCGAGCGCGAAGTGCATCTGCAGGTAGCTGCCGCGGTGATCGATGCGCGTGTACCGCTGCCTGATGTCGGCGGGGACGGCGCCGGAATCGAGGAAATCGTTGACGGTGACGTCGGGGGCGAGCGTGGAGACGACAACGGGAGCGGTGAGTGTCGAACCGTCCTCCAACCGGACCCCGATCGCTGTGCCGTCGGCGGTCTGTATCTCGGCGACCTTGCTGCGGAGCCGGAGTTCGCCACCCGCCTCGGTGAACATCGTCAACAGGTGGTCGGTGACCGCCCCCATGCCGCCCCGGAACTTCTTGATCAGTGTGGCGTTCTCGTCGGGCACGGCCAGGCCGAACGCCAATGCCGCGGCGCTGCCGGGTGTTTCGGGGCCGCGGAAGGTGGTGTTGACGGCGAGGAAGGCGAGCATGCCGCGCAGCGCGCCGTGCTTCTCGCGGTCCGGCAGGTGACGGTCGAGGACGTCGCTGACCGACCCGAACAGCATGTCGCTGATGGCTTGGCGTTCGAATTCGCTTGTCGCACAGGCATACATCTGATCGAGCGTCTTCGGCGGGCTGGCAGCATCGAACCGGCCCAGCGCCCGCGTCGGCGCCTGGCACCAGGCCATCAGGCCGGCCATGCCGTTGACGGCCTCCGCCCCGTGCACCTCGTTGAGGTGGGTGAGCAGTTTCATCGGATCGGTGTAGTAGATGACCGGATCGTCGCCGATCCCGCGCAGCTGCACGCTCATCACGTCGAGGTCGACGGTGGGCAGCGCGTCGAGCCCCAACGCCTCGCTCACCACGGCAGAGGTGGGCACCTGCACCGAACCGGCGATCTCGAAGCGGAAGCCGTCGAAGAGCTCCACGGTCGAGGCCATGCCGCCGGCATAGAGCTTGGCTTCCAGACACAGCGTGCGCAGACCGGCCCGCTGGAGCAGCGCCGCAGCGGTCAAGCCGTTGTGACCCGCGCCGACGACGATCGCGTCGAAATCCGTCATCGCCTGAGGCTGACACGCAGGCTCTTGTTTTGTCAATATTGACAAAACATCGATCAGGTCGGGTCTCCGACCCCCGTCTGCAACAGCGCCAGCGCCTGCCGACACAGCCTGTCCAACTCGGGGAGCGAGCGGTCCTCCCCCAGCATCCACACCTCCATCGCGCCGAACACGGCGGCGGCGATGCACCGCGCCGTCACGGTGATGCGCATGCGCTCCTCCGTACCGGGCGGGGGCGGATCCTTGGCCGCCATCCGCTCCTCGATGGCCTCGGCGAAGTCCGCCTCGACCTGCCGGATGTGACGCACGATCCGGCCGGGGTCGAGGTCCTGGGCCCGCATCGCGGCGATCTGGGTGACAGCCGAATCGTCGTACGGAGCGGCCGCGATCGCCGACTGGACCGATTCGATGATGGGTTCGCCCGCCGGGCGCGCGGACAGGGCTGCGCGGAACCAGTGCAGCCCGGCGTCGTAGTCGGCGAACAGCAGATCGTGCTTGGACGAGAAGTGCCGGTAGAACGTCCGCAGTGAGACGCCGGCGTCGGCGGCGATCTGCTCGGCCGACGTGTCCTCGACCCCCTGGGCGAGAAAGCGGACGGCCGCCGCCCTGCGGAGGGCCTCCCGAGTGCGCTCGCTACGCGCCGTCTGGGCAGGCCGGACCATCTCGGTAAGGTACCCCACCCGCGACCCACCCCGGCCTGGCCAGCACCACCGCCATCGCCCGATGGTGCGTTCGGGTTAGGGTGTGCCCGGCAGTGTGAAAAATTGACATCGCTGACGACGCGGGGGGCGACGGCTGATGCAGGTCCACCATCTGAACTGCGGCACGATGCGGCCCTGGGGTGCCGGCACCGTCGTGTGCCACGTCCTGCTCGTCGAGTCGAACAGCGGCCTCGTGCTCGTCGACACCGGATTCGGCACGCTGGACTGCCGGCGACCCGCACGGTTCGGCCGGTTCCGGCCGTACTTCTTCCGGCCGTCCTTCGACCTCGCCGAGACGGCCCTGCACCAGGTCGAGGCGTTGGGCTACGCCCGCACCGACGTACGGCACATCATCACCACACATTTCGACGCCGACCACATCGGCGGCCTCGCCGACTTCCCGGACGCGCAGGTCCACGTCACCGCAGCCGAAGTACGCCAGGCCATGAGGTCACGCAAGATCCCCGACCGGATCCGGTTCCGCTCCGAGCAGTGGGCACACGGCCCGCACCTCGTCGAGTACGACATCACCGGAGAGGCGTGGCGCGGCTTCGCCGCCGCGCGGGAACTCACCGGCATCGGACCGGGATTCGTGCTGATCTCCCTGCCCGGACACACCCGCGGACACGCCTGCGTCGCCGTCGACGCTGGAGACCGGTGGATCCTGCACGCCGGCGACGCATTCTTCCAGTTCGGGACTCTCGAGGAGAACCCCCGGGTGCCGGCGCTGTCCGCATTCGAAAAAGCCGTCGCAGAGGATCGAAAGCAAGTGCTGGACAACCACTCTCGACTCGTCGAACTGCACCGCCGCAACGAGCCCGACCTGATCATCGTCTGCTCCCACGATCCCACGCTCTACGAGCAGGCCAGAGCGCCCCGCTGATCCCGGTCTCCCATCAGGGCGATGGATACGGCATGCAGGCCCTGCGACACCTGCTGGCGGAAATCCCTCACGTCAGCGGCAGTAGTTGCGGGTGGCGAGGTCCAAGCCCTGCCGGTACAGCGGATCGAGTCCGCGAGCGGTGGCCACCGACGCCTTCGCTGCGTCGAGTTCCGCTGCGCACTGCGGGGAATGCAGTTTCCCCCACTCTTCGGCCATCAGCGTCACCATCTCGCGGTTGAGCGAGTCGATGATGTCCCGCGACGAGGCGAGGTCGGGCGCGTCGGCCGGTGCGGCCGCCGGGTCGAACGTCCACTGCGCCAACAGCTGGTACTCGATACCGACGGTCGCATCGAGCTGATCGCGGAACGCGGTCTGCACATAGGCGGGATCGATCTGGAAATCGCGGGCCTGACCGCCGACGTTGTCGAGCACCTGCTGCTCGCGCGCGGGGTCGACGACGGCGGTGCGGGTGTGGAACTTGTTGGCCGCAACGGGATCGGCGATCTCGAGGCGGCGCGCCGCGGCGTCGACGAGGTCGGCGAGAGTGTGGACGGGCTGGGCTGACGCGACCGGCGCGGGGACAAGGGTGACCGCCAGACCGGTGACGGCCGCTGCGACTGCACCACGGGTGTTCATGGTGGCCAGGGCCGGGATCGAACCGGCGACCTTCCGCTTTTCAGGCGGACGCTCGTACCAACTGAGCTACCTGGCCGGAAGGCCATCGACTCGCGCCGACGAACCTCGCCAATGATGGCGACCCTGACGGGACTCGAACCCGCGACCTCCGCCGTGACAGGGCGGCGCGCTAACCAACTGCGCCACAGGGCCTTGCTGTGCAACCCGACAACTCGCGTTGCGCGTACCCCCAACGGGATTCGAACCCGTGCTACCGCCGTGAAAGGGCGGCGTCCTAGGCCACTAGACGATGGGGGCCAAGTCCGAATTCCTCCGGGGTACTCACAACCTCGTTCGTTGGGAGCTTCGATAGCTTAGGGTACCGACACCCGAATCCTCAAACGGCCACCCCCGCAGTATCCTTTTGCAGGCACGCACGCCACGCCCCTATAGCTCAGTCGGTAGAGCTACGGACTTTTAATCCGCAGGTCCCAGGTTCGAGCCCTGGTGGGGGCACATATTGAAGGGTCAAACCATCATTTATTCGACGGTAATGAATGAGGTGAAACTGCCTGGTCAAGCAGGTCCGCCACGATGGGGTGGGTTTTGCCGCGCTTCATGTACCGGTCTTGAGTCATGGAGACTTTTCGGTGGCCAAGTTGGTCGGCGCCGATGCGGGCGGACAGTCCGTTGTCGTCGATGATGGTCGCCACGGACTTGCGGAAGCTGTGGGAGGTGACATCCGGCACCCCGAGCGCGTCGCGGACTTTCCTCCACTGCTTGTTGAAGTTGTCCGGGTCCCGGAGGTTGCCGTTGGTGGCGGGGAAGATGTACTTGGAGTCGCCCCGCCAGTCCGACTTGTTCGCTTTCCGGTCCCGAAGGGCCGCGATGGCGAAGCCCGGAAGGGTGACGGTGCGGATGGACGATTTCGTCTTACCGGTGTCGAACCGCTTCAACCCCTGCCCGGACACCCGCACCACCTTCCCGCGGGTCGTCATCTCCCCCGTCTGGTCGTCGTAGTCCTCCCAACGCAAGGCCAGCAATTCGGAGCGGCGGAAGCCGGTTCCCATGAGCACGATGATGGGGTCGGTCAAGTCGGCCTTTCGGCACATCTCCGACGCCCTCAACAACGTCAGTAGGTCTCGCATCTGTTGAGAGTCCAGGGCGGGGGCACCGGTGACTTCCCCGTCGGATTCAATCCTGGACACTTCCTTGACGGGGTTGGCGTCCAGCACGTCGTCCATGACGGCTATCTGCATGGCAGCCCGCAGGAGGGTGCGTCCGTGGCGCGCCATATTTGAGCCGTGAGCGTCCTGCAGGGACACGATGACGGCGTTCAGCCTGCCTGGGGTCGCCTCCCCCACCCGGAGCGACTGGGTGTACTTCAGCAAGTTTCTTTCTGCGCTCCGGTACGTCGTCATCGTCGCCGGGGAAGCAGAGCGTTCAATCATCTCAAGATGCTGCGACACCAAATCCGCCAACGGGGTGAGCATCGTGATGGTGCCCGACGTTCCCGGCGGCCGGCGCTTCGCCAACGCCTCCACCAACACGTCCTCCGCCAGCTTCCCCCGCTGGTCCGCTTTCGGGCTCCGGCGCTCCACCAGACGGGTCACCCCGTCGTAGTCACGGAACCGGCAGCGCGCTATCCAGACGTTGGGTTCTATCTGCTTCCGGGTGATTTTTCCGTGCTGCCCGATGCGGAGAGGTGGTCGTCCAGCCATGTTCTAAGGGTAGAACCTGGATTCAGGTATTTCCGGTGACCGCGCTGCCGGTGTAGCTGTTCCTGACTTGGGCTGGCCCGTTCACCACCGTGCATAAAGGGTCCGTCGGCGGACTATAAGTGACATCCGAGCAGCGCCGGCAGAACCACACCAGGTGGCCTCCGGTGTGGGCGGTGCAGGCTTCCCGACCCACCGTCACATTCCCCGGCTTCAGTGGGTGGAGGTTGTGGCAGAACTTGGGTGCTTCGACCGCCCAGCCCTTCCGGGTTTCATGAAGGTCACCCACGGCCATACCACGGATTCTAGAGACAGCACCGACAAACACCCGATAGAACAGACTGAAGCCCCCACCCTGCGGGGCAGAGTGGGGGCAGAGATGAGCAAGGAAGAACGCGAGCTGGTGATACCGCTCGGGGCGCTAGCCCTGATAGTGGTCGGCGTCTGGCTTTGGTGGCGGAGGCGCTAGACCGAACGCCAGTATTCGATGTCGAGGGAGTCGACCTCGCCGCGTTCTGCTCCTCTATGCCGCTAACCGACCGGCACGTACTTGTCGCCACGACGCTGATACTCCAGACGCACAGCCCCATCGGTGTCGTACACGCGGATGAGGTCCCCGAACGGCGTTATGGACTCACCGGGAGACGCGGTAAAGGGCGGGTCGAACTCGATGACGGAGCCGTTGGCCTGATGGGCTTTGTGCATCGTGGCCTGCCGGTCCATCACGATACTGATAGGCGGGTCGTACGGCTTTGCCGGGACGCAGGCCGCGCACTCAGATGGGCGGATTGCCCGCCCGGACGGAAGCGTCCACCCGCAGATGTGTTCAGGGGTCGTCATGGCTTCTCCTATGCTGCTGCGTCTTTAATCAGGGTATCGGCTGTTGGGGGGTGCAGGAACGATGCTCGCAACCATCGACCGCTTTCCAGTTCGTGTGGAAGTCGGCGTAACCCTCACGGCGTCCGGCGGCTATCGCCTCTGCTACCTCTGCCAAGTACCGCGAAACCATGCTGGGGTCGTCGGGCACCTCAATTGCAATCTTCATCGTTTGTTCCTTCGCAGTCCTCGTTGCACCAATTGCCGGATGGCCTCAGCACGCTTAATGCCCTCGGTCTCGGCGAATGCGTCGACCTCGGCGAGCAATTCGTTCCCCAAGCGGATGTTGATGGGTTGCCCTATTTCAGGGCGTCCTGCTGGGGTCATGAATAAACGATACCGTTTATTCAGGTGGGGAGTCAAGGGCTTCCGACGTTTTCCGTACCCAACGCATCAACCAGTGATACGGGTCCAGGTCGCAGGGCAGCGTCTCGCTCAAATGCAGTGCGGTGGCGAGGATGACGACGTCGGCTACCACTCTCCCCGCCCGATGTTTCCTGTAGGCGGACACCCGGTTGGAGATGAGGTCGGAGTCGTTGCGGACTATCTTCTCGTAACAGGCGATTGCGGCGACGCCCACCAAAATCGCAACGTCCCCGGTGCACAGTTTCAGCCTGACGCGGGCCACAAACACCATCGTATGGTCTAGACGACAGCAAACCCGACTGACACGACCGTCAGAAAGTGACGGTTGGTCGGTAGGTGTGGTTGATGTACGCCTCGTACATGTTCGGCGCCTGTGGGTGATGGTCAAGTGCTTCCACCCAAGCGTCTATGCGCTCGGTGTACCAAGCGTTCGTTACCCAGCCGCAAGAGCAGTAGACCTGGAAGAAGCCCTCACGGAACCGCTCAGCGATGTGGTGCCGGTCAGGTCGCCATCCGTATGCGTGGCAGGGCAGCTCGCCGCTCACTGCTGCTGCTCCCCTGCGAAAACGTCAGCACTCACCATGTAGTCATGGTCAACACCCCACCGGCGAAAGAACAGCCAGCGTCGACCATCGGTGTCCACGATGTGGTCGTGGATGCGCCAGGTTGAGTCACCCCACTCGATGCGGCTCACTGCTGCTCCATCTCCCGCACCGAATCCGTTAGCCCGCGAAGTTTCTCAGCGAAGCTGTCATACATCGCATTGCATGCAACAGGGAGGCGTGGGTCGCCCTCATCCCCATGGCCGCGCCGGGCTGATAGTTCCGCCCTGCGGGTTACCTGCGCCGCCAACGTAATCACTGGACGCTTGCCCTCTGGAGTATTCTGGGCGCGGGACTTGGCTTTCCTGAACTCGCCCATCATTTGCTCACTCATCAGCCGCCTTACTACCCGGTGACACCGTGCTCAGGACAAGCCGGATTCCACTCGCAAGTACACGCCTCCATGGCTTCACGGACGAACCACAGGGCTAAACGCACCCCCGCAGCCTCGCCTAACAGTGAGCCATGGGACCGTCCGCCAATGCGGCTGGCCTCGTCCAGAATGTTTCGGTTAATCTCTTCCAGTTTGTCAATGAGCGCCGAATGCCCGGGGTTTGGGGTGGCTGCCTCAAATTCGGCAGTCGGCCGGGTGGCGATATCCTTCATCTCAGCCTTTCTCGGTCTACTCGAGTTGGGTCAGGGGCCTGCCGGGAGTGTTGCTGCACCCCGGCGGGTTCCGCACCAGTCTATCCCCGGAAACACGAAAAAGCCGCCCCGCTGAACCGAAGTTCAACGGGGCGACCTATCAAGAGTTATAAGCCGGGGTTAGAACGCTCCCCGACATGCAAGATAGGTGAACAGCAGGGCGAACCCGACAGCAATCACCACGACGATGACACCCATGCCGCGCTCAATGTCGGGGTCACCCTTGATGGCGCTCATTCGGTTTCAATCGCTGACCGCATCTCTTCCACAGCAAGCAGCAACCCATCCGAGACGTATTAGGCCTGTCCTTTCGGGGCCAGCCACCACGGCGTCGTCTCCACAACACCCTCCGTGGTGACACGCTCCAACCCGACAGCGACAACGAAATGGGACAGCTGCCAACCGTCTCCGGCTTGGTCCAGAATTTCTTGCAAGGCTTGCCGAACTGGTTCCATCTACACGCCTTTCACGCCGCCTTCTTTAAGCGAAAGCCCTCCAGGTATGCGATGGCTCGCCGCAGGTTCTCCGGGTCGTCCTTGAACCAGCCCAGGCCGGGATTGCAATAGCTGCATAGGATTCCCCGCACGCAGTCTCCGCAGGAGTACTCGCCAGGACAGCAAGAGTGGCCATGGTCGACAGCCCAAAACCTGTTACCTGGATTGTCGGTTCCGCAGATAGCGCAGCGACCATCTTGGCTTTCCAACAGGGCATGGAATGCCTCTGGGCTCAGCCCGTACTTGATCTTGCGATTGGCCGCGCGGACATCGGCAGCGATGTGGTTGTAAAGAGCCTTGGCGCAGGCTTTGCACCTCGGCTGTAACCCATCCCTCTTGCCGCTTCCCTTTGAGAACGCCGACTCCGGCTTCCATGTGTCGCAGCCATAACACCATTTGTTGCCGTGTTCGTCGCGGGCTTCGCATGGGATTCGCTGCTTCAGGGGAGATAGCTCTACACCAGCCAAGTGCTGCGAGATGTGCCCACTGCACAGCTGCAGATGCTTGCTGCGCATGATGTAGGCGCACCCCTCGAAAGTGCATGTTCCAAGACGCTCGTAGTTGGAAGTCCGGATGGGACGAAGTTCTTCGCCGGCCATGCCTCACGCGCCGACGCCCCTCATTGCGGAGATTCTCTCCGGCTCGATGCTTAACCGGGAGTAGCCGTCGCAGCGCACACACTTACGCATGGAATAGGTGAGGACGTTGGCGACATACCGTTTCGCCGTGGGTTCCGTGTCGTGGCCACAGCGATTACAGACCGTCAGCTTGTCCTTGCCGTCCACAAACAGCGCAGGGTGGTTGGGGATATAGGGCCGTAGAAAATCGTACAAACCCTGAGTCGCTAGGACGTCACCCGTGCAGTAGGCCACCAGCCGTTCACGGTCCTCCACCGACTTGTCCGTGACAGCCCGCTCCATCGCGTGACGGTCGTACTTGTCGGTCTTCGCGGGAATGCCGGCGATTTGACAGAACGCATCCAAACTCTTGAACGGGGCACCCGATTTGAACTGCTGCCGCAACACTTTCAACGTGTCGACTACCTTAAAAGGTGGGAGCGGGGGCAACCCTGCTTCGATGTGCATATCGCCCTTGAGCCAAGGTATATCAGCCTCGCTGATGAAGTGGCCACACACGATATCAGCCTGCTCGAGCAGACGGTGCACCTTGCGGAGGAACTGCTTCCGGCCTCCCTTATCCCACTCGGCGAGCTGGATGACTTCGGGGCGGTCGTACCACTTGGCACACACAATCGTCGTGCGGGGATGGCGTTCCACGTCCTCGTAGGAGATGTAGCGGCGTTGGAGGTCTTTTCTGTCCCACCAGAATTGGCGGGTGATACCGGGAAGCCGCTCGACATCGAGAATGAGGACCCGGTTCCTGACCTGCTCCGCCATCTCGTAGGAGGCGAATTCAGCTTCAAGCGACATGGTTCTCGCGGAAATGCCTACGCACCGTGGTTTCCTTGATGTCCATGTCGAGTTTCTCTTGACAGAACCGCGTCATTTTCGCGGCGTTGTCCGGGCCGCGCCGGTTGAAGAAGTCCTGCGTCTGCTTGTCCTGCACGGCTAGCCAGCCGCACACCCTGCATTTGCGGGGTTTGGTGAGGTAGTCGGTGTATTCGTCGTCCAGGCTCACTATTGGCCCTTTCAACTGGGTGAAGCCTTGTGCTTCACGTTGTCTGTTTGAAGCACCCAGCTTCACCGTCAGCCTCGTATTGGTTGCATCCGCAGGGGCATTGCTGGCTGTCGTAGGTGGCTGTTGGGTGGGTTCTGTTGATGTGGTTGTTGAACACCGACCCCGGCAGGACGTATATCGGGTTGGGATTGACCAGCGGCACCGACATCAGAACGTCCACATGCTCACCTCTACCGTGGCCGCAGACGCAGTCAGTCATTGCTGTTCAACACATCCAGAGCAGCGTTGATAGCTTCATCCACTGCCGGGTCGCGGGGGGCGTGAACAATTGCTGCCCGAATCACCAGACGCAGGGCGCGTTTGACTGCGTTCAGCTCGGACCGGCAGTCCTTGCATTCCTTCTTCAAATCCGAGACTTGCGTGTTGATTTGGTCGAACACCGGGTCCCACGCCTGAGACACTTTATCGGCGATGTCGGCTCGGCGGCCGTCCCGTCCTACTGCGGCGTTGACGATGGCCACTACAACGGCGAACCCGCCGCCCACTAGGGCGCCGATGACGGTGGCGACTGCGGGATTCACCGTCTCACCCGCCTTTCGGCCTGGATGAACCGTCTCAGGTCACGCCAGCACAGGAAGAACGCGCACTCCGCGAGGGAGGCGAACACCCACACCGCGACGAGGGCTTTCCCCCACGATGAGTCCTGGACAGTGGCCAACACGTATCCGAGGAATGCGCCGAGGGCTAACAGGTCGCCGGCGAACTGAAGTAGGAGTCCGGTGGTGTGGACCCAGTACCGTCTCCGGTCCGGTTTCGAGGAAAAGATTTTCCCCAACAGGCAGATGGTGCCGCCCATGCACAGACACAGCCAGACTGTGTCGATGTGCGGACCCAACGCCTCAGTCAACGATTCCGGTGTCCCCCCAGCGACGGTGAGCCCGTACGCCCCCGCGACAGCCAAATGGAGGTACACCAGGGATTGGAAGAACACCACGCCTTCGGAGTCGAGGACCGCGAACAGGCGGGAGCCAATGACCCTGCGGAGTTGGTTGAGGCGGTGCAGCCTGTACGCCACTATCGGCGCCGCATCATCGTGATGCCATGCGCGAAATACAACAATGCCCCAGCCGCATAAAACTGGGGGGCTGTACCCGAAGCGTTAGGAGCGGTGAGGGCGATGAACGATGCCATGCCGCGCAGCAGGAACGCTACCGCCACTGCCCCGGTGAACGCCCCCAACACTTTCCACGCACCAAACGGGATAGTGAGAAGGATTCCGACTCCGCACACTGCTAGGTAGGCGCCCCACGCTTCTGGGGGTATCCACGACAACGCCACCCGCCAGCCCGGGGAAGACATCCGGGTGTCCTCCTGCACGATGAGGGTGACGCCAATACTGAGGGCGAACGCCCCTAACCCGTACGAGCCGATACGGATAGCGTCATCGTTAGCGGTCACTCAACGGTGCCGTCTTTACGCTGCTTAGTCACCGCCACCAGGGCGGTACCGGCAGCACCCGTTCCGAGCACGGCGCCGGCCAGCGCCAGCCACAGCGGCACATCGCCAGGGTTGACGAGCTTCAGCACCACCAGCAGGGGGAGGACAGCAACAACGATTCCGTACAGCCATTGACGGGTAGCGGCATTGGGGAGCTTCATGGTGGGTGCCTTTCGGTTTTCCTGCACAGTGATAAACCCGACAGCCCTAGTGACTTCGGGAATGTTTCTGCGACGCATCTAGGTGGCGAGGCGTTCCCGGAGGAACTGCACCGCGTTGTCCATCGGGTAGATGCCGTGTGGGCCCATGTTTCCGAGGAACATGATGGCTTTGATGATGGCCATGGTCAGCGGGATCAAATCGTCGGCCGGGGAGAGCAGGTCGATGACGCGGGCTAGCATCCCCGCCGGGCCGCCGGTCCACGAGTTCTGGGTGACGATCTTGGCGACCGCTGTCTTGTACAGGCCGGCGTCGCCCTCAGATTCGTTGTCGGTGTACAGGTCGCCGCGGCGGGCTACCTCAATCATCCACTCGGGGGTGTTCTCCCACCGGACGTCCATAATGCCCTGATGGTCGACGGCGGGCGGGTCGGCAATCCAGGGGACGCACACACCCTTCTCGCGGTTGGGGTCGCCGCACACCACCGCGCCACGAATGTCCTTCAGCCGCCAGTTTAGAGGCTTCCCGGGGGCCAGGTACTGGTGGTAGAAGTCGAACCACACCATGGAGCCCTGGGAGAACGCGCCCTTCGCCCACGGGGTACCGGGGGGGAACTTGATGAGCTTGGCTCCGGTGCCGTCGTCATACCAGAACTCTGTCTTCCCAATGGTGTTCGCAAGGGTATCGACACCGGTCTGGTTCTTGAACGGCAGCGCCCACCGGTCATAGTAGGTGCGGATGTGCAGGGCGCGGCCTTCGGCGCTGAGGACATCCCCGACATACGCCACCGGCCCTATCGCCGGGTCTGACATGTGGCCCTCAGTGGAGAAGTACAGCGGCAGCAGCTTCTCTTTCTTCAGGTAGCCGCAGGCGTACTTGAAGGCAAGGTTAATGATGCCCGGTATTGCTTTGGCGCCCTCAAGGGTGCCGTTCGCGATGAACACCGCCTGTTCCCGCTTCACCTCAGCGGTCAATTCCGGCGTGAACAGCGGGCCGTCGTCAAGTGCGTTTCGGGCGGGGGTGTACTTCCGCTTCAGGTGCTCCTTAATTTTGGCGATTTCATCCGAGCTGTCACCCTCACCGAGGCCGACGTACACACCGTCTATGCGGGCCATCAGGCAGCGTCCTTTTTCAGGAGTTCGGCGACGGCATCGACGAGGGACCGCTTCCCGAGCTGGTCCCAGCCAGTCAGGTTGTATCCACGCTGCTGGCGCAGGATTTCAACTAACAGTTCGCGGTCGGTCCAGTCGTCGGGGAACTTCTTCACACCCGCAGGCGGTGGTGTCGTCGGGACGGGCTGCGTGACAACGGGTTCGTTGTTGGTGAACTCATTGACGCACTGCACGAAGTAGTCCCACGGGAAGTTGTTTCCCACGTCGGTGTGGTTGCCGATGCCCAGGCATTGGGTGACGTACTTGTGGTCGGAGATGCCGGCTCGCGCTGGGGCGTACGGGGGTAGGATGACCGCGGTGCTGAAGTTGTACTTTTTGCAGTCCTGTACCGCGAGATAGGCGGCGACGCGGATGGCCTTGGATTGTGTCATCCATTGGTCACGGGTCCACGATGCTTTGGAACCGGCGAAGCACAGGTTGATGGAGAACACGTTGGCGTTCAGCACTGACCAGGAGTAGAGGTCGGTGTCGACCACATCAACTACGGTCACTCCGCCGTCGGTGGCCTGACGGATTGTGTAGTGGTAGGACACGGCTGACTGGCCGCTAGTGGACCGCAGATAGGCGGACAGGTCCGTGGCGGCCGAGTCGAACTCTGGTCCGATACCGTCGCCGGCCGGCTCCTGGGTGTGCAGGAAAAAGTTCATCGGCGGGCGGCTGCGCACCGATGCGTGGCGGCCGTTGTCCAACCCGATTTCGTTGATTTCGTTGAAGTCGGGCCGTTTGGGGTCTGCCACGGGGGCTCCTGACGTGAGTCGGTCGTAGATGCGTTGCGCTTCGGCCATGCGGGTGGCGTAGCGGTCCGGGTACGCGGATTTCTGAATGGCCTGCGCGATAGCCCCCGCGGCGGCGTCGGAGGTGCCGTCGTAGTTGAGTTTCGCGAGGCGGTCGTAGAACAGGCCCGCACTCTTCGTGGGGTCTTGGCACACCTCTACCGGTCCCCACCACCAGCCGTTGCCCATGATGACCTGTTGCTGCAGAGGACCCACGGATTTTCCGTCGGAGCCGACAGCGTCGTGGGGCAGCTCGAGGGAGCCGGGAACGCTGGCGTTCGCGTACACGGTCAGCCCGGATTCGACCAACCCGGTGGCGATGCAGATGACGATGCCGCGTTCTTTGATGCCGCGGCGCTTCCCTTCGGCGATGAACTCGGAGGCGACCTGGTCCTTCGTGCGGTACATCAGAACCACCTTGTTGCGAGAAGAGTGCGTTCACACCCGCGCAGGAAGCGTTCCCACCGGGTGGTGATGCCGTAACGTACCCAGCAGCGCAGCGCGTACCGCATGGGCACGTGGTCGCAGATAGGTGACCCGCAGCGGAGGCAGTCGTTGGTGTCCATCACCACTCCACGCAGGTGTCGTCCACCCAGCCGAAAAGCCACGAGACAACCCGTTCCACCACATGCTTCATCCAGGTCTCCTGTATCGTGTGGGCTTTGCTACTGGGGGTGAAAAGGTGCGCTACATCGCCGCGTTGCTGTGCTTATTTGCGCTGGTCGGGTGCAGTCACCCGATACCGGAATACGAGTCGCACTACACCGAACCCCCACCAGAGAACGCTGGTGTCCCGGTGGCGATAATCGGGGACTCCTACACCGGAGGCACCCCCCTCGGCGGGAAAGGCCCGCAGTCGTGGCCTGAGGACGTGCAACGCACCCTCGCCAGTGAAGGTGTGCTCATCAACCCGCGAGTTGGGTTCGAGGGCGGCTCGGGCTACGTCAACCGGCGCAACGCCAACGGGCACGTGTTCATCGACCAAGTCCCCGACGTTGTCGCCCCCGACGTGAAAGCCATCGTGATTTTCGGGTCACGCAACGACATCGACGTCCCCGCCCCCGAATTAACACGCTGGGTGCAGCGGACGATGGACATGGCGGTACAACGGGCACCCGGTGTGCCGCTCATCATCATCGGGCCGCCGTGGGTGAACGGCAATCCCCCACCGGGGATATTGCAGGCCCGCGACATCGTCCGGGATGGGGCGTTGGCGCATCAGGCGATATGGGTTGACCCTTTGGCGGACCGCTGGTTCGTTGACCGCCCCGACCTCATTGCTTCAGATGGCATTCATCCGACCGATGCGGGTCACGCCTATATGGCGGAACGTATCGCGCCTGTCATCAAAAACGCGCTACAGCCCGCGCCTGTGAGTTAGGCGACGAACTGCAGGTCGTCGAACAGAACAATGTTTGTTCCGGTGGCGTGACCGATACCGAACTTTGTGAGTGTGTTCCACTGCGAGCAGGAGATGTTCACCAACCCAGTGATGTTGGTGCCGTTCTTCTGCACCGTAATCAAATCCCCGTTGAGGATGACGGAGATGGTGTCGCCGTTGGCCCACGTCCCACCCGTCACCGACGCCAAATCCGTCGACGTGTTGGACACGACTTGCTGTAGGACGAGGTTGCCGCCGGTGATACGCAACCTGAGCAGGTTGGAGTTCGATGATGCGCGCAACGCTATCTGCGCGGCCGTGATGCTCGAGCCGCCCACCCACTTCACCGAGAACGTGCCGTTCGGCGTGCCAGCATCCGCAACCAGATAGGCGGTGCCGCCGGATGTGGTGAGCCCCGCTGAACCACCACTCGCGGTGCCGGTGACCGTCCCCAGCGCGGCGTAGGCTTTGCCGTTCTCCGTCGAGGTGAGAGCCCCGTCGACGGCGAAGTGGTCGACGAAGCCGAGGTTCGACGTGATGCTGTACGCCAGCGTGTTGGAGAACGCCGACTTCACCTGCAGCGGGTTGGTGGGCCGGAACCTCGCCGACAACGTGTACGAGCCGGCAGCAAGCGACGACGTGGTGTAGGCAGCCACACCGGACGAGACTGTGGAGGTGTTGAGGAGGACACCGTTGGCGAAGAAGTCCACCACCCCGGCGCGCTGCACACTCTGCGTCGCCGTCAACGTCACCGAGGCCCCCGTATTCGCCACCGACGAGGGTGACGCCGTCAACGTCAGGTCGGTCGACACTCGAGCCGCGACTTCCGCCGCCACCCTTTGGTCCAGGGCGACACGGGAAATGCCGTCGTACAGTTTCGCGGCCAGCACAGCGAAATGCGCGTAGGCGCTGGGGTGCACACCATCGGCAGCGTTGTAGAGGGACCCTTTGATGGTGTCGAGAGTGTCAACAAAGATTCTCTTGTACTGGGCGGCGGCGTCCCGGATAGCATTGTTATAGGTGGCATACGTGGCAGACGCGGCGGTGTCGCGCTCCGGGCCGGTCAACACCACCACCGGCACACCTTCCAACTGTGCCAGCACTGCTGTCACAGCCGCGTACACCTGGTCATAGGTTGCCGACGATGCGGTGTCGTTGATAGACCCACCCAACAGCACGATGTGCGGGTTGCACGCCAAAATCTCTGGTACGCGTTCCCCGAACGTCGACTTCCCCGCACCACCATTGTTAACCCAGCCCGTACCACCCACCGACACATTGATGACCGAGTCGCATTCCAGCATCCGCGCCACATAGTGGGGGGCAGTCTCAATCTTCGTGGAGCCGTTCGTCGTTGGGTCGGTTGTCGTGTTCCCGCCGGCGCCGGCACCGTAGGAATCCCAGTTGATGACCGCCCGCTTCACAACCTCCCCGGGTGGGCGGGTAGCGTTCCCGCCGGAGGGGACGATGACACCACCGAACCGGTACATGCCCGCAGCCTCAACTTTGACCCGGCGGGGTCGCGCCGTGGGGAACGTCAACTTCAAGTAGTACATGGTGTTCACCGTCAGCCCCGAGAACTGGAGGGCGTAGGTGTTCACCCACACGTCATCGACAATCACCCGCACCGCCAACGTGGTTACCGTGGGGCGAGTGGAGAACGCGAACTCCACCGTCGACATCGACGACAACACCGTCTCCGCCGACAGCTCATAGACGATGCCCTTCGTCGACGACGACGGGGGCTGCACACCACCCGTCCCGGTTTCCACCGAAGGTGCACCGTCGTAACGGAAATGCGTGTCCCCGAAGTAGTCCGTCGTCGGCGAGATGGTGGTGCCGCCGCTGATTTGTGAAGCGGCGTTGATGGTGACGGTGGGGATGTCATTCGCTGCCGGGGCGGCGAACACAACACTGCGCCACGGGTCGCCCTTCTTCACCGTCACCTGAGACGCTAACGCGGCAGCCTGGGCGGTAGACACCGGCTTATCGGCGTCAGCGGTGTTGTTAACCGCATTCAGGCCCACCGCCAACCGGGCCGCAGCAGCATCAGCGGCTTTCGCCACACTCTTACCGACCGTGGTGACACCCTGCGCTGTCAGTGCTGCATCACCATTAGCGGCTTTCGCTACTGCTTTACCCACTGTGGTGGCCTGCAAGAGGGAATCCACGGATGCGGGTGCGAACGGCACCGACCCGACAACAGTCTTTGACGGTCCTGTTCCTCTTGTGAATTCTGCTGATAGTCCGTCTGTGGAGGGTTGAACACCATCAACACCGACAGGACCAACAGGACCACGAGCCATCGGAACCGCAGTGGACGCAACAATCGGGGCAGCGTCCTTCAAGTCGAAGATGCCCGCCGCGTCCAGGGCTTCGAAGGTGAGGTCTTTGAACGCGTCGCGGGTGGCGACCTGCACCCCATCGACGCGCACGTTCTTGAACGTCGCCGTATACGAGAACCCACCGTCGATAGCGACCTCGGCGGCGGACAGCAACTCCACTCCGGGGGTGCCGTCCTTCATCAGGACACCATCCACTATGCGGGCATGAACCGGGCGGGCCAAAATCTCGATCACATCGTCAGATAGATCAGCCTGGAGGGCCAGGCCTCGAGTCACCTGAGCTTCGAACGTCACATCAGCCGTCAACGCCCCCGTCGGTACTGGGGACACGGTGCGGACCACCGTGAAGTATGTGAGGTCACTGATGTCAGGCATTAGTCCCCTATCCCAAGGAATTTACGCAGCAGAGCCCACCAACCGACAGCGGGAGTAACGGCTGGATTGATCGCGGTCACCGCAGCGGGATCAACCGGCACATCGGTGACAGGCCGATTGTTGTAGGCGGACTCGATCTGGGCTTGCAGGTCGGCAGCCAGCTCGTCGGTGATGTCCCCGCGTAAAGTCTTGAAATACGGCGGGGTTTCCTGCGTCAACACATACGTCGTGTTACCAACCGACCACACCGTGTGAGCAGGGTCGAACAGGTTCACATTCTCGTAGTGGGTGTGAAGCTTCGTTTTACCGGAGTTGGCGTTCTGCTTCGCGATGTCGATAGATTCGTCGGTCACCCAGTCCGGCCAGCCGTCGTACCGGCGCGCGCAATCCACAATCGTCCACGGCGTATCCGTCGGTGTCGGAACACCCGTCGTGCCACCCACTTCGGGTCTACCGATGATGAACCCGCCCGTGGAACGCAGCGGGTTACCGATGAGCACGAACATCAACTCCGACGGGCCTGGAGCGGTCGGATCGTCCTTGTATTGGTTCATCCAGTGCGTCATGACCTGGGCGCCCTGTGAATGACCGAAACCGATCTTCAACCCCGGTACTGACCGGACAGCCCGGTTGAAGTTCACCACACCGGTGGAGATCGAATTCTTGTTGGTCGATGCCGGATACGACACTTTCTGCATCGTGTACGGGGAAGCGGAGAACACGCCCTGCAACGCCATCGGCATGTAATCGGCGGGGATTCCACCCCAGGAGCGGTTGAAGTTCAACCCCACCATCGACAACACAGTCCCCGACGCGAAAACAGGGAGTGTCATGACTGGGGGCTCCACACGCAACCCCATTTATCCTCGGGCTGCATCACAGGATCATGGGTGTTGTAGGTGCCGCCGTCAGGCTGATTGACCCGCCACAAAGGGATACCCGCATCAACGACACGGGTCGCCACCTCACCCGTATCAACATTTCGGAGGATCGTCCCCACCGGGGAACCCGTGAACAGCAGCTTCGTCTTCTGCATCGCAGACACCGCCGCCTCCACCTGCTCCCCCGACAGTGCAGGGTCTTTCTCCATCTCAAGTTTCGCTTGCGCGATATACGCCTCATAGGCATCGGTGTTCACGCCAAACTCCTATTCAGCAAACCAATGGAGAAGTGGGTTTTCTTGCCCGACGCTTCACCGTTCAAAAACGTCACCAACGCTTCGTTAGACCAGTACCCCCACGTGACGGTGTCGCCGGCCTGCAAAGGCACCACCGTGGACGCCCCCGTCGAGGTGGGAATACGCACACCACCAACCTCGGAACTGCCCCTCTGCGTCGGGTTTCCACATTCCTCGTAAGGCACCCCGTTGATGAACACGGTCCACACCAACTGGTCAGGCGCGGTGATACCCGTCATGCCGGATTGGATTTTCACCCAATAGTTTCCGTCATTCGCGACCGTCCACCCACCGGTGGCGAGGTCGTATGACAGGTCTTCAGTGTTCCCGCCGGCGTTGTCGAAAAAGTTGGCGGGAAGCTGGTTGTAGCCGCTCGAGATGCCGACCGCTGTGGTGGATGACCGATACATTCTCGCGAACGAACCCACCAGTGTGGTTGCCTGATTATCCGAGAGGGCGAACGCCGCAATCGTTCCAGGGGACAACTGGCCCAACGGGATACCGGCCGCAGTCACCGACCCACCCGACAGCCGATATCCAGCACCCAACTGGGACGTAGTACCAGCCTCGGTGTGGGCGAGGACCACCGTGGAGCCCTCCAACAGGCGGTAGGTTCTCAACCCGCCGACCGTGCCACACTCCAACGCATAGAGGCCGTTGCTTTTGAAACTGAACCCTGTTGACTTCGTGACGAACACTGTTCTGGCGCCGCCCACCACACACCCGATTTGGGCGGTGTACTTCGACATCGACGCAAACACGTACGTATCACCAGCCGCGTTCTTGCGGCCATGAATCTCGTTCACCGCATAGGTGGATGAGTTCCGCCATTCCGGTGACGAACCGAACGCCAACCAAATCTTCTGGTAGTCGGTGGCGGTCTCAAGGTCATTGAACGTGAAGTTGCAGGTGCGGTTACTGTTCCCCGACGAAGACCAGTACGCGCCGACACCGTTAGCGACCTGCAGTGTCCCCGCCGACCCGGTGTAGCCCAGCGTGAATGTGGACGGTAGCGAACCTGTCGGCATGGACGTGAAGTCCACGACAGTTCCCAACCCACCCACGGACTGGTTGTTCCGCGAATTCTGCAGCGCGGTAACAGAAGCCGACAACCCAGCAATGGTGGCCGCCACATCCTGGATGGCTTGAGCCTGGTCGTCATTGTCGAAGCCTGTGCCGATCCACCCAAACAATCCCGTGACGAGGTTGTCGACGCTGGCTCTTACTTCGGCCCTGTGGTTGGCCCACGCCGTCCCGAAATCGGCGGTGTCGCCGTCCTCCACCCCCGACAGGGCTTCGATGAGGTCTTGGATTTTGAAGACCTGCCGCATCACCCCGGCCAGCTCCAAATGCTCCCGTCCTGGGTGCACTTGACATAGCTCTAGGCGTTCATCCATTCCGTCCGAACACCTACATTGATATGCCTCCAGTCTGCTCGATTCTTCACAAGCTTGTTCCGCACCCTCCATGTCCGCATTGATTGGTTTACCGCGGGCTGAGCAACTGGAAGTCAGCTGCTCGATTCATTGAGGACGACGAGCTGCGCGCTGACACCAACACTTGTCGGTCCGCTCGCTCGTCAACGAGCTAGAGATTCGGGTTTCCCGAATCCACTCCCAGTGGACGGTGTGCGGCCGGACCCAGAAAACTTTCCGTCCCAAGTACCGCAATTCACTACCAAGGAGAAGGCCAATGTCGTGGAAGCTGAGACGCAATCGTCTGCACCGTCGGAAGGCAACGAAGACGAGGAGGTGTCAGCGGTAGACGGCGATGGAGACGACATCTCCGACATCGACGCCGACCGCATCATCACGGAGACGACCCTGACGGACACAGCGGATGACGTAGAGCAGGGCACCGAGTTCGGTGGGTCCCCAGGTGCTTAAGGGAACAGACGCGAGTTCTCGAACTATCTTTCGGCGGAGCTTCTGCACGGTGTATCGGTGGTCGTCGCTGTTGATGTGGACGCCGTCAGGCATGAAGACACAGTCCTCCCCAGACTGAGGCGGCGCTGACCCATGCACCGCAGAAAATGATTGTGTGAATGCGCAGGCTTGTGGCTGCACCCGCTCCAGCGCCGCTACCTCAAAGCATGGTGTGAAAACGCTGTATAAACACTATGGTTCATCGGTTGTTAATTAACCAGGGGTTCAAGGTGGCAGTACGCGACACAACCGAACACAAGCTACCGGCGGTGTGTTGCCGCGAATCCCGTTGAACCGCACGCCTGTTTGTGCGAGAACAGTATTTTTCCGGGTTGGCAGGCTATTGGGTCCGATGGTAATTCCCATTGCTGGGAGACATGTGCCAGGGACCAGGCTGGGCGAGAACGAGCATTTTGTGGGGCTTGGTCGAATCCAACGTTTATTCATCGGGTATGCGGGAGATTGCGGGTTTACCGGCGCGCCCGTCAGCGATTCAGCGGGACCACTAATGCCTGGTCGGGGCATGTTTTGGGGGTTACTGGGGTTTTTCGGAAAACGGTTTACTGAAAATCCGCAGGTCCCAGGTTCGAGCCCTGGTGGGGGCACACACTCAGAGCGCGATCATCAGGATGGCGGCCACGAGCACGGCCAGCATCGCCGCCGCCCCCGCGAGCACGGCGACAGCTCGCTCGGACGCCCCGCTGGCCCCGACCGCCTCACCGTCCAGACGTGCCCGCATCTGCTCGGCCGTCGCGAAGCGCCACCGCGGGTCCGGCGACATCGCGCGCTCCACCGTCGCCAGCAGCGCCGGGTCGAGGTCGGGGCGCAGGACCCCGAGTGGGGTCACCGCACCCGCCGCGATCGCATCGGCCAGGCCGGTCAGCGTCTCCTGCGGGTAGGCCCGGCGGCCGGTGAGCGCCTCGTAGGCCACGACACCGAGTGCGTAGAGGTCATCGCTGGGCAGCGCCGGGCGTCCAGCGATCCGGTCCGCCGGCATGTAGGCCATCGTCCCGAAGACCCGGTTGGTCAGCGTCTGCGGCGTCTCCGCGCTCTTGGCCACCCCGAAGTCGGCGACCTTCACCGAGCCGAACCAGGTGTAGAGAAGGTTCGCGGGTTTGATGTCGCGGTGCAGGACGCCGCGCGCGTGTGCCGCGCCGAGTGCGTCGAGAACGTCGCGCAGGATGCCGCGGACGTGCTGCGCGGGCATCGGTCCCCCGCGGGCCAGCGCGTCGGCGACGCTGCGCCCGGGCAGCCGCTCGAGCACGATGTAGTGCCGGCCCCGATGTACGCCCGTGTCGTGTACCGCTACCACGTGCGGATGGTTGGCCACAGCCGCGGCGCGGGCCTCGGTGGCGAAACGGCGCCGGGTTTCGGCGTGCTCGCTCACCGACCTATACAGGAGCTTGACCGCGACAGGGCGGCCCAGCCGCAGGTCCCAGGCATCACGCACCTCGGCCATGCCGCCACGCCCCAGGATGCCCCGCAGCTCGTAGCGACCGCCCAGAACCTCTGGCGCGTGCATGCTTTGACGCTAGCCGCTGGCGCCGCTTCGTAAACGTGACGCGGCCGCCGCCACGCCCTCGTAGGATCGGCGTCGATGCTCACAGATCGACCGCAGCGGACCTGGTGGCGGCGCCATCCGCTGCTCACGACGGTCGCGGCGGCCGTTGCGCTGTGGTGGCTGTGGCTGGGGTGGTATCCGTTGGTGATTCTCGTCACCACGACGGGCGTCGTCGTCGCGGTCCGGCGTCGCAAGCGCGCGGCGACCATCCGCGATGCCGGCCTGCGGGCCCGGGCCGACTACGAACATCAGCTGACGCTGGCCGGCGATCCCCACGGCACCTTCGGCCGCTACCCACCGATCCCGGCAGACTGGTACGTCCGTCCCCGGCCTATGGCGCCGGTGGCCCGTCCAGCCCCACCCCGATGGTGATCTCGGGACGCTGCGCAGGATCGAGCCACTGCAGCACCGAGCGCATCTGATCGCGGCCGATCGCGACGCAGCCCCACGTCGGCTCGCCATCGGTGACGTGTAGGAAGATGCCGGCAGATCGGCCCGGGACCCGCTGCGGGTTGTGGTCGATCAGCACCGCGTAGTCGTAGATGCCGCCCGAGTCGTACAGGTTCTCGGCGTCCTCGGAGTCGATCTCCGCGGCGTGGACGTGGGTGTTGTACGTCGGCGAGTCGACGTCCTCGTCCCACCAGTCCTCGTCGGTGGCCACGAAATACGGCATGCGGGTGCCGGGGTTCTCGTTGCGCCCGAACGCCTGCCCGAGCGGGAACGTGCCCTCCGGAGTGCGGAACACGTCGTCGGCGGGTGCACCCACCCCGAGTCGGCCGAGGTCGGCCGGTGTGGGACCGAGCACCACTTGCCAGCGTCCGTCCACGCGCTCGTAGGTCGTCAGCTCGGCCACTGCCGAATCCGCTTCCGGAGCGCTCACCACGATCCGCTGGCTCGAGGTGTCGGCCTCCGCCGTGGCGGCGGTACCTGTCGCCATCAGCATCAGTAGCGGAGCGACGGTCAGTTTGCCCAGCACATGGACGAACGTACGCGCGGTCAGACCGTCGGGCAGTAGAAGTGCGGGTCGTCGCGGTATTCGACCGGCGGCAGGTTGCGTGCCGGGGTCTCCACCAGCGGGGCGTCGATGGGCTGCCGACCGTGCGCCCGGTCCCAT
Source organism: Mycolicibacterium sp. 018/SC-01/001 (assembly GCF_007096635.1). Classification (GTDB taxonomy): domain Bacteria; phylum Actinomycetota; class Actinomycetes; order Mycobacteriales; family Mycobacteriaceae; genus Mycobacterium. The sequence goes on along the minus strand of NZ_VKAA01000005.1, from coordinate 228,324 downwards.
GCCGAGCGTTTGCGCGGGTGCATCAGCATCCGCGCAGGCATCAGGCGAGTCGCCAGGTACACCGTGCGCCCGAAGAGCGCGTGCAGCCGCTCCTGCCGGCGCGACCAGGAGTAGCCCATCAGCTCACGCACCGGCGGGTCGTAGAGGCCGACGGTCGCGAAGTTGAAGAACCGCTGCATCACTTCGATGTTGAGCCGCCACAGCCAGTCCGGCAGCCAGTCCAGCGACGGGTGTTTGGGCATCGTGGACAGATCCATCACCTCGCGCGCGGCCCAGTTGTTCTCCAGCACGTTGCGGCACATGTGGTCCCAGTACCGCTCGAAGTCCTCCCAGCTGGCCGGCACCGGCCGCATGCTCATGCCGTACATCCGGTACCACGTGACGTGTTCGTCGAACAGCTGCCGCTTCTGCGCCTCGGTGAGCCCACCGCCGACCCATTCGGCCGCGAGCAGCGTGGACTTGAAGAACGTCGCGTGCGCCCAATAGAAGACGTCGGGGTTCAGCGCGCTGTATCGGCGCCCCTGGTCGTCGACTCCCTTGATGCCGATGTGGTAATCGCGGACCTGCGCTCCGGTGCGCGGCGCCCGGTCCCCGTCGAACACCACGCCGCCGATCGGGTAGACCGACCGGAACAGCCGGGGCATTCGTTCCAGGAAGAAAATCGAGTGCTGCTGCACCGCAGCGCCGAGTTGTGGGTGCATGTTCTGCATCGACCCGGCCCACGGGCCCTGCAGCATGCCCGTCCACTGCCCGAAGTATTTCCACGTCAGCGATTCCGGCCCCAACGCGGCAGGCACGTCGTCGTAGCCACCGGTCACCGGGCACCCACCGGTCACCGGCACGTCACCGGACTCGCTGGTCACCGGGCATGTGGCAGACGTATCTTGAGTCACTGTTCGCGCTACCCCAATTCTGACTACGTGCGTTGTCAGAACGGAGTCTAGGAGCACTGTGTCATCCGGTCAACGACGGGGCCGATGGTCGGGCGTGCCCGTGCGGGAGCGTCCGGCCCTGCGCCGCGACGACCTGATCGCCGCGGGGATCGACCTGCTGGGCAGCCCCGGCGGCCCGTCCCTGACGGTGCGCGCGGCGTGCCGCGCCGCGGGACTGACCGAGCGCTACTTCTACGAAAGCTTCACCGACCGTGACGACTACGTCGCCGCGGTCTACGACGAGGTCGGCAGTGCCGCGATGGCGACACTGGCGAAATCGGAGAGCATGCGGGACGCGGTCGAGCGTTTCGTCGCGATGATGGTGGACAACCCGGCGCGCGGCCGGGTACTCCTGCTCGCCCCCGAGGCCGAGCCGGTGCTGGCGCGCTCGGGAGCTCGGTGGATGCCGAACTTCATCGAACTGCTGCAGCAGAATCTGACGCGCATCACCGACCCCGCAGTGCAGGCGATGGTTGCCACCGGTCTCATCGGGGCACTCACTGCACTGTTCACTGCGTATCTCGATGGGCGCCTGCCGGCCAGCCGCGAGCAGTTCATCGACCACTGCGCCGAACTGCTGCTCCACGGCGCCACCCGCTGAACAGCAGTGCGCGACAACACTGTGAGCTCCGGCGCGGCGACTTGAATGTCACCGGCAGACACAGATATATTGACTGCAACTACGAGGTACAGATAACCGGAGGTGTCATGGCGAAGGACCTGACCGATCTGCAGCTGCTGACCGAGCTGGAGCCTGTCGTCGAGCCCCTGGTCAACCGGCACATGAAGATGAAGAAGGACTGGAACCCCCACGACTTCATCCCCTGGACCGACGGCAAGAACTACTACGCGCTCGGCGGCCAGGACTGGGACATCGAACAGTCCAAGCTCTCGGAGGTCGCACGGGTCGCGATGCTGACCAACCTCCTCACCGAGGACAACCTGCCGTCCTATCACCGCGAGATCGCGATGAATTTCAGCATGGACGGCCCCTGGGGCTTCTGGGTCAACCGCTGGACCGCCGAGGAGAACCGGCACGGCATCGCGCTGCGCGACTACCTCGTCGTCACCCGCAACGTCGACCCTGTCGAGCTGGAGATGCTGCGTATCGAGCAGATGACCCGCGGCTTCTCCCCCGGCCAGAACCAGCAGGGCGGAATGGAGCTGTTCGCCGAGAGCCTGTTCGACTCCGTCATCTACGTGACGTTCCAGGAGCTCGCGACCCGCGTCTCGCACCGCAACACCGGCAAGGCCTGCGACGATCCCATCGCCGATCAACTGCTGCAACGCGTCTCGGCCGACGAGAACCTGCACATGATCTTCTACCGCGACGTCTCCGAGGCGGGCTTCGAGATCGCCCCCGACCAGGCGATGAAGTCGCTGCACAAGGTGCTGCGCAACTTCAAGATGCCCGGGTACACGATCCCCGACTTCCGGCGTCGCGCGGTCACCATCGCCTCGGGCGGTGTCTACGACCCGCGGATCCACCTCGAGGACATCGTGATGCCGGTACTCAAGAAGTGGCGCATCTTCGAGCGCGAGGACTTCAACGGCGAAAGCGCCAAGATGCGTGACGACCTCGGCCTGCTGGTCGAGGAGCTGCAGGAGGCCGTCGACAAGTTCGAGATCGCCAAACAGCGGCGCGAAGAGCGGCTGCGTCAGATGGCGGAGAAGAAGGCCGCCAAGAACGAGCTGGTGGGAACATCAGCGTCGTAACCCCCGGCAGCGAATCGACCCGATCTGGATTGCAGATCGGGTCGATCGCGTTGCGCAGCCCCGTCGTCCTCGCGCCGATGGCCGGGGTGACCAACGTCGCCTTCCGGACGCTGTGCCGCGAACTCGAGCTCACTCGCGCCGGAACCGTCAGCGGCCTCTACGTGTGCGAGATGGTGACGGCCCGAGCCCTGGTCGAGCGGCACCCGGTCACGATGCACATGACCACCTTCGCGCCCGAGGAATCTCCCCGATCGCTGCAGCTCTACACCGTCGACCCGGTCAACACGTACGCGGCGGCGAAGATGATCGTCGAGGAGAACCTGGCCGACCACATCGACATGAACTTCGGCTGCCCGGTCCCCAAGGTGACCCGGCGCGGCGGCGGTGCGGCCCTGCCCTACAAGCGCCGGTTGTTCGGCCAGATCGTCGCGGCCGCGGTGCGCGCGACCGAGGGCACCGACATCCCGGTCACCGTGAAATTCCGCATCGGCATCGACGACGACCACCACACCCACCTCGACGCCGGGCGGATCGCCGCCGAGGAAGGCGCGGCCGCGGTCGCACTGCACGCGCGCACAGCCGCCCAGCGGTACTCCGGGACCGCCGACTGGGAACAGATCGCCGCACTGAAGGCACACGTCACCGGGATTCCGGTGCTCGGAAACGGTGATATCTTCGACGCTCGAGACGCGCTGGCCATGATGGCCGCGACGGGCTGCGACGGCGTCGTGATCGGCCGTGGCTGCCTGGGGCGGCCGTGGCTGTTCGCCGAACTCTCCGCCGCGTTCGGCGGCGAGACGCCGGCCACCCCGCCCACTCTGGGCGAGGTCGCGTCCATCATTCGTCGACACGGCGAGCTGCTCGCCGCGCACTTCGGAGAGGACAAAGGCATGCGCGACATGCGCAAGCACGTGGCCTGGTACCTGCACGGCTTCCCGGCCGGGGCGGACCTGCGCCGGTCGTTGGCGCTGGTCAAGACCATCGCCGAGCTCGACGACCTGCTCGAGGAACTCGACCCCGACGTGCCGTTCCCGGCGGCAGCCAACGGCCCCCGCGGGCGGCAGGGTTCGGCGGCCTCGGTGTCGCTGCCCGAGCACTGGCTCGACGATCCCGATGACTGCGCAGTGCCCGTCGGCGCCGATGTGATGCATTCCGGCGGCTGAGCGCCGGGTTGACACGCGTCTCGACTGGATACCGATCGTCGGTTCACGACAGCTGTCGGCTGGCTCTCTCTCAGGATGTCTCAGTACGATGAGCTGCCAGTGAAATGCGCCCGGCTCACATCCGGAGCCGGGCCAGTGCGTGATCGATTGTGGATGGCGCCCACCGGGGTGCGTGTCGGCGCCACCGACATCCCGCGGAGCCATGGGAGCTGAAAGGCCGGTAGACGATGAGTGACGGTGACAACGCCACTCCCGGCCGCCCGCACTCCGACGATCCAGACCGCCGCAACGAATGGCTTACCCGATCGGCCCGGCCGGCGCCAGGCGCCGCGCCGTGGGAACGCGGGATCGAATCGGCAGACACACCGCCGGGCCGCGGTGACGACGAATCCGGACCCATCACCGTCGCCGACCTGATCGCCAAGATCCGCGGCGAGGCACCGATTCCCGAGCCGACACGCCACCGTGCCGAACCCGATGCCGAACCCGATGCCGAACCCGATGCCGAACCCGATGCCGAACCCGATGCCGAACCCGATGCCGGACCGGTTGACGAAACCGAGCCCGAGCCCGAGCCGTACCCCGCCGACGACTTCGACACGACGATCCCGCCCGCGCTGGACCCCGGGCCCTCGGAACTCCCCACCCTGACCGCGGCGGAACCGGAGCAGTCCACGGCACACCGCCCGCGCTACCGGCGCAGCATGATCGCCGGGCGCGTCGTCGCGGCGCTGGTGGCCGTCCTGGCCCTCGTCCTGACCGGCGGCGCCTGGCAATGGCAGTCCTCGAAGAACAACCTTCTGAACCGCGTGTCTGCCCTCGACCCCGATTCCCGCGACATCGTGGACCCGAATGCCCAGTTCGGTGACGAGAACTTCCTGATCGCCGGCACAGACTCACGCATCGGCGAGAACAGCGAGATGGGCGCGGGCACCACCGACGACGCTGCGGGCGCCCGCTCGGACACGGTGATGCTGGTCAACATCCCGGCCAACCGCAAACGCGTGGTCGCGGTGTCGTTCCCCCGCGATCTGAAGATCGAACCGATGAAGTGCGAGGTGTGGAATCCGGAGACCCGCCAGTACGGACCGATCTACGACGAGCAGACCGGGACCTGGGGACCCGAAGCGGCCTACACCGAATACAAGCTGAACTCCGCGTTCGCCGTCGGCGGCCCCAAATGCCTGGTCAAAGTGATCCAGAAGCTGTCCGGCCTGCACATCAACCGGTTCATGGCCGTCGATTTCGCCGGGTTCTCCAAGATGGTCGACGCCCTGGGCGGCGTGGAGGTGTGCAGCCCGACGCCGATCGAGGATTACGAGCTGGGCACCGTGCTGCCCACCGCGGGACGGCAGATCGTCGACGGGCACACCGCGCTGAACTACGTGCGAGCCCGGCAGGTCACCACCGAATCCAACGGCGACTACGGACGCATCAAACGCCAGCAGCGCTTCCTGTCCTCGCTGCTGCGCTCGCTGATCAGCAAGGACACCTTCTTCTCGCTGTCGAAACTCAACAACGTCGTCAACATGTTCATCAACGACAGCTATGTCGACAACGTCGACACCAAGGACCTCGTCGACCTCGGCCAGTCGGTGCAGGGCGTCAACGCGGGCCGGATCACGTTCGTCACCGTGCCGACCGTCGGTTACGCCGACGACTACGGCAACGAGATCCCCCGCACCGACGACATGCGCGCCCTGTTCGACGCGATCATCAACGACGACCCGCTGCCCGAGGAACGCAACGCCGACAACACCCTGGTTCCCGGAGCGCCGCCATCGCCGGCCAACGGCGCACCGTCACCGCCGGCGCCGACCGACGGCGAGATCATCCAAGCCGTCGCGACCAGCCCCAGCGATGTCACCGTGAAGGTGTCGAACTCGACATCCGAGAGCGGCCTGGCATCCACCGCCGCCGAGGCACTGCGCAGCCACGGCTTCAGCATCACCGATCAGGACAACTACCCGGGTCCGCTGGACCACACCACGGTGTTCTTCTCCCCCGGAAACGAGGAAGCGGCCGCGACCGTCGCCTCGGCGTTTCCCGACCCGACCATCGAGAGGTCCACCGGCCTCGGCGACGTCGTGCGGGTGGTCCTGGGCAAGGACTTCTCCTCCGTCGCCGCTCCGGCGCCCAGCGGTGCGACCGTCACGGTGAACGTGCTGCGCGGCTCGAAGAGCTCCAAGAGCACGCTCCCCGAGGACCTCACCGTCACCAACGCAGCAGACACGTCCTGCGAATAGCAATCGGCATTCACCTGGCGTTCACCGGCCGGCTCGTGACGATCTGCGCAGGTAGCACGTAGGCTTTTGGTCATGCGTACCGCGTACCACGAGCAGCTCGAAGGCCTCAGCACCCAGCTCGGCGAGATGTGCGGACTGGCGGGCGTTGCCATGGAGCGCGCCACGCAAGCCTTGCTACAAGCCGATCTCGCGCTGGCCGAGCAGGTCATCACCGACCACGAACAGATCACCGCGATGAGCGTCCGCGCCGAGGAGAGCGCGTTCGTCCTGCTGGCGCTGCAGGCGCCGGTCGCAGGCGATCTGCGGGCGATCGTCAGCTCGATCCAGATCGTCGCCGACGTCGACCGGATGGGCGCATTGGCGCTGCATGTCGCCAAGATCGCGCGCCGCCGCCACCCGCAGCACGCCCTGCCCGAAGAGGTCAACGGGTACTTCGCCGAGATGGGCCGCGTCGCCGTCGAGCTGGGCCACAGTGCGCAGGAGGTCCTGATCAGCCGGGACCCGGAGAAGGCGGCGCGGATCCGCGAGGAAGACGACGCGATGGACGATCTCCATCGGCACCTGTTCTCGGTGCTGATGGATCGGGAGTGGCGGCACGGCGTCGCGGCGGCCGTGGACGTCACGCTGCTGGGTCGCTTCTACGAGCGGTTCGCCGATCACGCCGTGGAGATCGCGCGGCGAGTGATCTTCCAGGTCACGGGCCACGCCCCTGAAGAAGAAGGTCTGCCGCTCTCCCGCTGACGACGAGAGCATCAAGAAAGCCCCCCGGGACATCTCCTCCGGGGGGCTCACTTGTTGCCAGGATGGTCTGTCAGCCGAAGCGGCCCGAGATGTAGTCCTCGGTCGCCTTCTGCGTCGGGTTGGAGAAGATCTTCTCGGTGTCGTCGATCTCGATCAGCTTGCCCGGCTTGCCGGTCGCCTCGAGGTTGAAGAACGCCGTCTGATCGCTGACGCGAGCAGCCTGCTGCATGTTGTGCGTGACGATCACGATCGTGAAGTCCTGCTTGAGCTCGGCGATCAGGTCCTCGATCGCCAGCGTCGAGATCGGGTCCAGCGCAGAGCACGGCTCGTCCATCAGCAGCACGTCGGGCTGCACGGCGATCGCGCGAGCGATGCACAGCCGCTGCTGCTGCCCGCCGGAGAGGCCGCCGCCGGGCTTGTCCAGCCGGTCCTTCACCTCGGTCCACAGGTTCGCACCCTTGAGGGACCGCTCCGCGACCTCGTCGAGGGTCTTCTTGTTGCGCACCCCTTGCAGCTTGAGCCCGGCGACCACGTTGTCGCGAATCGACATGGTGGGGAACGGATTCGGGCGCTGGAACACCATGCCGATGGTCTTGCGCACGCCGACCGGATCGACGCCGGCGCCGTAGATGTCCTCACCGTCGAGCAGGACCGAGCCTTCGACGCGAGCTCCGGGGATCACCTCGTGCATCCGGTTCAGGGTGCGCAGCACCGTGGACTTACCGCAGCCCGAGGGGCCGATGAACGCGGTGACGCTGCGCGGCGGCACCGCCATCGACACGTCGGCGACGGCGTGGAACGAGCCATAGTAGATGTTGACGTCTTTGAGATCGAGCCGCTTGGCCACTGTGTTCTCCTAAAGCTTCTTGGGCGCAAAGAATTTGGCGATGAAACGGGCGCCGACGTTGAGGATGGCGATGACGATGATCAACGTCAGCGCGGCGCCCCACATCCGGTCCGTGGGCACCGGGTTGGCTCCCGCGCCGGCGGAGGTCTGGTCGTACATCATGCCGGGGAGCGACCCCATGAAGCCGCTGAACATGTCGAAGTTGATGGCCTGCGAGTAGCCGACGAGGATCAGCAGCGGGGCGGTTTCACCCATGACGCGTGCCAGCGAGAGCAGGATGCCGGTCACGATTCCCGACAGCGCCGTCGGAATGACGATCGCGGCGATGGTCTTCCACTTCGGTACGCCCAGTGCGTAACTGGCTTCGCGGAGGTCCATCGGGACGATGCGCAGCATCTCCTCGGTGGACCGCACGATCACCGGGATCATCAACAGCACCAAGGCCAATGACACGGCGATGCCCGAGCGCTCGAAGCCCAGCGTCGCCACCCACAGGGCATAGATGAACAGCGCGGCGACGATCGACGGCACACCGGTGAGGATGTCGACCATGAACGTCGTCAGCTTGCCCAGCCGCGTGCCACCGCCGTACTCCACCAGGTAGATGCCGACGAAGACACCGATGGGGATCGATATGACCGCGCAGACGGCGGCCTGCAGCAGGCTGCCGACGATGGCGTGGTAGGCGCCACCACCGGCGGCGAAGGCGGTCATGCCCGCCTGCGAGTTCATCCACCACGTGCTCGACGTGATCACGCCGATCCCCTTGGCCACCACGGTGTAGAGCACCCACAGCAGCGGTACCAGCGCGATGACGACCGAGATGGAGACCAGGACGGTCGCCAGGTTGTTGGTGACCTTGCGCCTCGTGCTGACGCCCTGGAACGTCGGGGTCTTGACGGGACGGTCGAGTGTCGGCGAACTCATGATGCAGACCGGTCCTTTCCGGAGACCGCGGCGCGGGCCAGCGAGTTCACCACGAAGGTCAGGATGAACAGCACCAGCCCGGCGGCGATGTAGGCGCCGGCCTTGTACTGGTCGTTGAATTCCGATGCGGCAGCGGCGATCTTGCTGGCAAAGGTGTAACCGGCATCGAACAACGTCCACCCGAACGCCGACTGGGTGCCGCGCAAGATGATCAGCAGAGCGATCGTCTCACCCAGCGCGCGACCCAGACCGAGCATCGCGCCGCTGATGTACCCGGACATCCCGAACGGCAGCACCGTCGTGCGGACCACCTCCCAGCGCGTCGCACCGAGGGCCAGCGCCGCCTCGATCTGTCCGCGCGGGGTCTGCACGAACACCTCGCGCGTGACCGCGGTGATGATCGGCAGGATCATCACCCCGAGCACGATCCCGGCGGTGAAGATCGTGCCGCCACCGGCGACCGATGCATTGCCCGTGCTGAACAGGAAGAACCAGCTGCCGAGATTCTCGTTGAGCCACAACGCCACCGGCCTGATCACCGGCGCGAGCACGTACAGTCCCCACACGCCGTAGATGATCGACGGCACCGCAGCGAGCAGGTCCACCATGTAGGCCAGCGGGCCGACCACGCGCTTGGGCGCGTAGTTGGTGAGGTAGATCGCGATACCCAGTGCGATGGGCATCGCCAGCAGCAGCGCGAACACCGACACGAACACCGTCACCTGCAGCAGGTCGAGGATGCCGAACTGCATCGCCGAGGTGTCGGTGGTGATCCAGTTCCCGCCGTAGAGGAAGAAGTTCTGCTCGTTGCGGGCCAGTGCCGGGATTGCCCGCCACAGCAGGAAGATCCCGATCGCGGCGATGATCGCGACGATGAGAACGCCTGAGCCCTCGGCCAAACCGCGGAAAATGCGGTCGCCCAGGCGTACGACGCCGTTACGGGACGGGTCCGTGGAGATAGGCGTGGGCTCGGGGTGGGGTGCGGCCAACGCCTCACCCGACCCCGCACCCGTCGGATTGGGGATAGTCACTGAAGTTCCGTCAGAACCCTTCTCGATACCGTTGAACGTCATCGGTGTGTGGCACCCATCCTCGCCTCAGACTCTCCGCCGCGCCAGTGAACAGTCGCGTTACTTGATCGCTTCGATGGAGGTCAGCAGGCGCTCCTTGAAGGTGTCGGGCAGCGGCACGTAGCCGGCGCTCGACAGCCCGCCCTGGCCGTCATTGGCGGCGACCGTCAGGAAGGACTTGACCGCGGCCGAGGTGTCCGGGTCGTAGCCCGCCGAGCAGACGATCTCATAGGTGGCCAGCACCAGCGGGTACGCGCCGGCTTCCTTGGTCCCGTACAGCGAGTTCAGGTCGAGTGTGAGGTCGTTGCCCTCGGCGGCGAACTTCGCGGCGTCGATCGCCTTGCCCGCGGTCTCGTCGGTCAGCTCGACCGCGCCCGCGCCGGTGTCGATCTGGGCGTACTTCAGCCCGGCCTGCTGGGCGAAGCCCTTCTCGACGTAGCCGATCGAACCGGGGGTGGCCTGCACGGCCTGGGTGACACCGGCGGACTTCGAGGCACCCTCGCCCGCGCCGCCGTTGAACTCGCTGCCGGCCCCCTTGGTCCACGACTGGGGCGCGGCCGCCGCCAGGTACTTCTGGAAGTTGTCGGTGGTGCCCGACGAATCCGAGCGGTAGATCGGCGTGATGTTGGTGTCGGGCAACGTGGCGCCGCTGTTCAGGGCGGCGATCGCCGGGTCGTTCCACTTGGTGATCTGGCCCTGGAAGATCTTGGCCAGGGTGTCACCGTTGAGCACCAGCTTGTCGACACCGTCGAGGTTGTAGGCCATCGCGATGGGGCCGAACACCAGCGGCAGGTTCCAGGCCGGGTTGCCACCGCAGCGCTGCGCGGCCGCGGCGACCTGGTCGCCCGAGAGCGCGGAATCGGAGCCGGCGAAGTCGACGGTCTTGGCGATGAACTGCTCGCGTCCGGCGCCGGAGCCGGTCGGGTTGTAGGACAGGTTCTTGCCCTGGCACTTCTGGCCCCAGACCTGGTTGAACAAGGCGACAGCGTTCTGCTGGGCGGTCGAGCCCTCGGCGGTCAGCGCGTTCTTGCCGCCGCAGTCGGCGGGAGCGGAGCTGGCGCTGCCCGACGCGGCGGAGCTGCTGCTGCCGCTGGACGCCGTGTTGTTGTCGCTACCGCAGCCGGCCAGGGTGATCGCGGCGACCGCCGCGACCGAGACCGTCGTGCCGAACGTCTTGCTCATGCTCTTGAGCTTCACTGATCCCACTTTCATCACTCAGGTACGCCGGCGGCCGGTGCGGCTCCGAACTCACCCGGCAAGGTATGCGGCGGTAGTTGACGCACTGCGGATGACGAGTGAACGACAGGTGAACAGGTACAGCGCTTTCACAGGTGATCGGCGGTGCGGCGGCTGTAGGCCGCATCGACCGTCGCGACCTCGAAACCCAACCGTCGATAGGTCTTCACCGCGGCTGTGTTGTCCGATTCGACGTAGAGCATCACCTCGGCGGCGCGCTCCGGCCCGGCCAAGCGGTCGGCGAGATGGTGCAGTCCGGCGAGGGTCAGCGCGGCGCCGAGGCCGCGACCCTGCGCGGCTGGGTCGACCCCGACCACGTACACCTCGCCGAGCGAGTCGGAATGTGTTTTCGTCCAATGGAATCCGAGGAGTCCGCCGGTGTTCTCGTCGTACGCGAGGAACAGTCCGGCCGGATCGAACCACGACTCGCCACGACGCTCGGCGATGTCTGCCTCGGTCCAGCCACCTTGTTCGGGGTGCCAGGCGAACGCGGCGTTGTTCACGCGCAGCAGCTCCGCGTCCTCGGCGGGCCCCGAGTAGGTCTCGATTCGCACGCCCTCCGGCTGCGGAGTGGGCGGCAGGTCGGCCAGAGGTCGTCGCATCTGCCACAGTTCCCGCACGACGACCAGGTCCAGCGACGCGGCGGTGGCTCGGGCCGGTGCGAGGTTGCCGTGCGCCCAGATGCGGGTGTCCGCGCCGCCGGCGGGCAGGCCGGTGGTGATCATCGCTGCGCCGATGCCGCGGCGCCGGGCCTCGGGATGCACGACGAGTTCGGCCATCGCCGGGGCGTCGGCACCGGCCGGCGCGAGATCGAGATAACCCACAACGGCGTCGCCGTCTTCGGCGAGCAGGTGCCGGGTGCGGTCGTGCGGAAGTGCCCGCAGGACCTGATCGCCGACGGGTGCAACGCCGTCGTGCCGGGTGGCCGTCGCGATCAGATCGCGGATGAGGTGCTGTTGATGCTCTGTCAGCCGCTCGTGCCAGCCGATCGTCGTCACGTTCTGCGCAGCGCGTCGGCGGGCGCTCCTGACACGTCGTCGTGCCCCATCGACTCGACGTCGGAACCGTCGACGTCGTCGTAGGGGTCGTCGTCCAGTTCGTCGTCCAGGTCGGACCCGGCGGCCGGCGGGCGGCCCCGGGTGGGACGCACCGCCTTGTACCCGACGTTGCGCACGGTACCGATCAGCGATTCGTATTCGGTGCCCAACTTGGCGCGCAACCGTCGTACATGCACGTCGACCGTCCGGGTGCCGCCGAAGAAGTCGTAACCCCACACTTCCTGCAGCAGCTGCGCCCGGGTGAACACCCTGCCCGCATGCTGAGCCAGGTACTTCAGCAGCTCGAATTCCTTGTAGGTGAGGTCGAGCGGGCGGCCACGCAGCCGGGCCGTGTAGGTGCCCTCGTCGATCACCAGCTCCCCGAGGCTGATCTTGCCGACGTTCTCCTGATTGGCCATCCCACCCCGACGGCCCACGAGCAGCCGCAGCCGGGCGTCGATCTCGGCCGGGCCGGTGCTGGGCAGGAGGATCTCGTCGAGGCCCCACTCCACGTTGACGGCGACGAGACCGCCCTCGTTGACGACGGCGACGACGGGCACGGCGGTTCCGGTGGTACCGAGCAGGCGGCACAGGCCGCGTGCGGCGGCGAGGTCGGTACGGGCGTCGACGATGGCCACATCGGCCGATCCGGCTTCCAGCAAAGACGACACCTCCGTCGGCGCCGTCCGCACGTTGTGCGCGAGCAGCGACAACGAGGGCAGGACTGATTCGGGGTGCGGGTCAACAGTCAGTAGCAGTAGGTCCAACTGTCCCTCCAGCAGCCGCGGAGATCATCCGGGACCTCGCCGCTACGTCTTTGTCGTTCGGTGACTTCCCAGATTCATGCTTGACATACGGCCGTTACCCAGCCGATGGCTCCCTAACGATAGCGTGCCACCTGCTCTTAAGCCGCGCCGAACAAGAGGTGACGCCGCGGTGGGCAACAATGTCGGCGTGCGCAGGTTCGTCATCGGTGCCCTCGCGACCGTGGTCGTCGTCATCCTCGGCGCGGTCGGGGTCGACTTCGGGACGGCGATCTATGCCGAATATCGCCTGGCCAGGAGCCTGCGAGCGGCCGCCGACCTGCAATGGGACCCCTCGGTGGGGATTCTGGGTTTCCCCTTTCTGCCGCAGGCGGCCGCCCATCACTACCGGGAAGTGGAGATCAAGGCCAGTGGTGTTGATCACGCCGTAGTAGGCAAGGCCTCACTCGAAGCGACCATGCATTCGGTCGACGTGGGCGATTCCTGGCTGATCGCTCCCGATGCGACGTTGTCGATCGGCAAGCTGGAAAGCCGCATCATCATCGACTCCACCCACGTCGGCCGCTTCATGGGCATTCCCGATCTGCTGGTCGAAGCGCCCACCCGGGAGACCAACGATTCGACCGGCGGTACGACCGAGTCGGGCATTTCCAGCAACAAAGGCGTCGTCTTCACCGGAACTCCACGTCAGGCAGGCCTCGATGAGCGCGTCAGCATCGCCGTCGACCTCTCGGTGACCGGTCCCGCCCAGACGACCCTGACGATGACCGCGACCGGCGTGCTGACTGGCCCCGGCACGGCCGACCAGGACGTCCCGGCCGACAAGTTGCCTGCCGTGCTCGCCGCCTTCTCCACCGAGCTACCCGGCCAGAAGCTCCCGTTCGGGATCGCCCCCACCAGCGAGGGCGCGCGCGGCTCCGACGTGATCATCGAGGGCATCGCCGAGGGAGTAACGGCGCCTCTGAACGAGTTCAGGTTGTCATGAGTTCTTCGTGGATCGTCGTGGTCGTGGTGTTGCTAGTGGCGCTGGGCCTCGCAGTCGTCGTCGGCCGCCTGGTTACTCGGCGCGGCGGCGGGATGACCGCGACCCCCGATGCGCCCGTCGTGGACACCAGCGAGCTCGGGTTGTCGGGCACGGGCCCGACCGTCGTGCACTTCGGGGCCGTCTGGTGCGGCCCGTGCGCCGGGGTGCGCCGCGTCGTCGATCAGGTGTGCGCCGAGCTGCCCGCGGTGGCGCACGTGGAGATCGACCTGGACGCCAATCCCGATGCCGCCCGCCGCCTTTCCGTGTTGTCGTTGCCGACGACGTTCGTCTTCGACGCCGACGGACGGCAGCGATATCGCGCGTCCGGCGTGCCGACAGCCGCTGACCTGCGGTCGGCGCTGCAACCGCTGTTGGCTTGATCACCATGTCGTTGGGTAAGCTGTCTGCCGTGTCAGCCCGTGTCGAGCTTCGGCTCACCAAGCGCCGCGCAGTCGATCTGTGCCGCGTCGCGGGTTGTTGCTGTTGTTGTAGCTGCTGAGTAGCGGCGCCGTCGTGGGCGCTGCACTCCGGCGGTCTCGCCGCGAGCCGCGTCAGTCAGTCCAGACAACACAGACAGCAGGAGCACGAATTTGTCGCACATCACAGAGCACCGCCCGTCGGCCGAGGTCGATGTCCGCGGTCCTCGGTTCGTCGCCTGGGTCACGACTGCCGTGATGGTCGTCGTGCTGCTGGTGTCGCCGGTCAGCACGGTGCTCGCTGGTGCTCTTCTCGCTGTTCAAGCCGTCGTGTTCGCCGTCGGCGCCGGTCTGGGTCCGCGCCGACACCCCTACGGTGTGGTCTTCGCGAACCTGATCGCTCCGCGGCTCGGTCCCGTCACCGAGAAAGAACCGGTCGCACCGCTGAAGTTCGCGCAAGCCGTCGGCCTTCTGTTCGCCGCGGTCGGTGTCGCGGGCTTCGTCGCCGGTGTGCCGACACTCGGTCAGGTGGCCACCGGCTTCGCGCTGGCGGCCGCCTTCCTCAACGCTGCCTTCGGCATCTGCCTGGGTTGCCAGCTCTATCCGTTGTTCCTCCGCCTGAAACCCACTCACTCGTAGTCGAAAGGATCTCCTCCATGGCACGCTCCGACGTCCTGGTCACAGCAGACTGGGCCGAGAGCAATCTCGACGCGCCGAAAACCGTCTTCGTCGAGGTCGACGAAGACACCAGCGCGTACGACACCGGGCACATCCCGGGCGCGATCCGGCTCGACTGGAAGACCGATCTGCAGGACCCCGTCAAGCGCGACTTCGTCGACGAGCAGCAGTTCTCGAAGCTGCTCTCCGAGCGCGGTATCGCCAACGACGACACGGTGATCCTGTACGGCGGCAACAACAACTGGTTCGCCGCCTACGCCTACTGGTACTTCAAGCTGTACGGCCACGAGAACGTCAAGCTTCTCGACGGCGGGCGCAAGAAGTGGGAACTCGACGCCCGGCCGCTGTCCAAGGACGCGGTGAAGCGCCCCGAGACCAGCTACACCGCGAAGGCGCCCGACACCAGCATCCGCGCCTTCCGCGACGAGGTGATCGCGGCGATCGGCGAGAAGAACCTGGTCGACGTGCGCTCGCCCGACGAGTTCTCCGGCAAGATCCTCGCGCCGGCGCACCTGCCGCAGGAGCAGAGTCAGCGCGCCGGTCACATCCCGACGGCGATCAACGTGCCGTGGAGCAAGGCCGCCAACGAGGACGGCACGTTCAAGTCCGACGAGGACCTGGCCAAGCTCTACGCCGACGCCGGCTTGGACGGCGAGAAGGAGACCATCGCCTACTGCCGCATCGGGGAGCGCTCGTCGCACACCTGGTTCGTGCTGCAGGAGCTGTTGGGACACAAGAACGTCAAGAACTACGACGGCAGTTGGACGGAATACGGCTCCCTGGTGGGCGCCCCGATCGAGTTGGGAAGTTGATATGTGCTCTGCACCGAAACAAGGACTGACGTTGCCCGCGAGCGTCGACCTCGAGAAGGAGACGGTGATCACCGGTCGCGTGGTCGACGGCTCCGGCCAGGCGGTCGGCGGAGCGTTCGTGCGGCTGCTGGACAGCTCCGACGAGTTCACCGCCGAGGTCGTCGCGTCGGCCACCGGTGACTTCCGGTTCTTCGCCGCGCCGGGCACGTGGACGCTGCGGGCGCTGTCCCCGGCGGGCAACGGTGACGCTTCGGTGGCGCCGGCGGGCGCGGGGATTCACGAGGTCGACGTCAAGGTCGCGTGACGACGAAGGCGGCGAGGCACGAGCCGCCGAGGAGTCGCGCCGTCAGGTAGCGCGTGACGACGTAGGAGTCGCGCCATCAGGTAGCGCGTGACGACGAAGGCGGTGAGGCACGAGCCGCCGAGGAGTCGCGCCCGCTGTCGGGGCGCGACTCCTCGCACGCGACGTTGATCTTGATCCCGAACTTCCTGTGAAAACGCTGCACGATTAGCTGTCGTCGGCGACGATGGAGGCATTGCCCGCGCACCCGCGTGGGCCATCACCTCCGAGGACCCGACCATGAAGATCACCATCGCCTTTGCTGCAGCCGCGGCGTTCGCCACGGTCGGTTTGATCAGTGCGCCCGCGGCTCTTGCCGATCCCGAGGGCGACTTTCTCACGGTGATCGGCAAGGGCGGCATCACGTGGCCCTCGGACAAGACCCAGCAGGTGCTCGACACCGGCCGTGCGGTCTGCCAGGACTGGGAGAACGGCGCCTCCTTCGAACAGGAGGTCGCCGACCTGACCAGCGTCACCGACTGGTCGGACTACCAAGCCGGCTACTTCGTCGGGGCGGCCACCGGTGCCTTCTGCCCCGAGTACGAGAGCAAGGTCAGCTGACCTCAGCGCCGCGATGAACGGGAGCTAGACTCTCCCCCGTGGTGTTGTTCTACGAACTCCTGCTCGTCGCGGCCGTCGTGGTGATCACGTGGTTCGCGCTCTACGCGCTGTACCGGCTGATCACCGACGAGTCGTGACCTCGGGCGACGAGGCAGTCGCCGCAGCTGCCGAGCGCGCCCGGCAGACCGCCGCGCGCAACATCCCGGCTTTCGGGGACCTTCCCGTGCCCGCCGACACCGCCAACCTGCGCGAAGGGGCTGATCTCGACGACCGGCTGCTGGCGCTGCTGCCGTTGGTCGGGGTCTGGCGCGGGGAAGGCGAGGGCCGCGGGGCGCACGGCGATTACCGGTTCGGCCAGCAGATCGTCGTGTCGCACGACGGCGCGGACTATCTGAACTGGGAAGCACGCTCCTGGCGGCTGACCGATGACGGTGACTACGACGGCCAGACCCTGCGCGAGACCGGGTTCTGGCGGTTCGTCAACGATCCGGGCGATCCCGGCGAATCGCAGGCCATCGAATTGCTGCTGGCGCATTCGGCGGGCTATGTGGAGCTGTTCTATGGCAGGCCACTCAACCAATCGTCGTGGGAACTGGTCACCGACGCGCTGGCGCGCAGCAAGTCCGGGGTGCTCGTCGGCGGGGCAAAACGGCTCTACGGGATCGTCGACGGGGGCGATCTCGCCTACGTGGAGGAGCGTGTCGACGCCGACGGTGGCCTGGTCCCGCATCTGTCCGCCCGCCTGGCCCGGTTCGTCGGTTAGTGCGCGCCGGGACGGCCGTTATGGTGTGCGCGGCGAGCATGGTCATGTCGTGCTCTTCTCCCGCGCCGCAAGAACCGACGCCGACCACGACGGTGTCGCCGAGTGTGGGTCACGGCTCGCTCGCCTACTGTCTGGGCCAGCACGGCGTTCCGAGCGCACCCGGCCCGATGACCGGACCGCCTCCCGGCGTGGATCCCGCCACGTGGGAGGCCGCGATGCGGGAGTGTT
The DNA here is from genome assembly GCF_007096635.1 of Mycolicibacterium sp. 018/SC-01/001. Taxonomy (GTDB): domain Bacteria; phylum Actinomycetota; class Actinomycetes; order Mycobacteriales; family Mycobacteriaceae; genus Mycobacterium. The sequence continues at coordinate 210,823 of NZ_VKAA01000005.1, read as the reverse complement.
CGTCGTTGGCCCCCGGTCCGGACGCGCCGACCGACCCCTAGAAACGGAGCAGCCCCCGAGCCGTGGTCCTCGGTCGGACTCAACCGAGGGGCTCGGGGGCCGGGTGGCTGCGGGGAATTCGCCAGCGCGCGCAGTAGGCGTCAAGCGCTCCCCGGCGCTGCTAGCTCGCAGCCACCTCACATGTCCATAAGTCATTCAATTTGTCGGACCACCTCCTTCCCTGTGTACAGGCGAAGGTACTCGCGCTGTGGCTGCGCGACAAGGGAATTAATCTCTCAGCGATCGCTGAGGATGGCCTTGTCGACGAGCGCGGCGATGTCGGCAGCCAACGGGGCGGGCGCGAGCACGGCACCGTTGAGAGTGTGCACGCGCGCTGCCAGCGTGATGCTCGACACCAGCCACACGCCCTGCGCGGTCAGCAGGTCCTCCGGTCGCAGCGCCTGGTAGTCGCAGTCGAAGCCGGCGGTGCGGGCCGCCTCGAACAACGCCCGCTGAGTGGTCCCCCGCAGGATGGGATACCAGGGCGGCGGGGTGAGCAGGCAGGGCCGGCCGTCGTCGGACGTGGTGGCGATGACGACGGTGGAGCGGGGACCTTCGAGGATGTGGCCGTCGGTGCTGACGAAGATGACGTCGCCGGCGCCGTGACGTGCTGCGTGGCGCAAGGCCGCCATGTTGACGGCGTACGACAGCGTCTTGGCGCCCGCCACCAGCCACGGCAGGTTCTCGTCGGCATCGGAGGCGAGGCCGCGATCGAGTGTCAGTGCGGCGACGCCCGCGCGTCGCGCGTCGGCCACGCGCGGCGCGAGCGGGCCGATGGTCGCGTAGGCCGTGCCGGTCGGGTCGCTCTCCCGGCCGCGGCTGTACACCAGGCGCAGCACGCCTTCGTCTCCACCGCCTTCCAGCCACTGGTGCACCGCCTGCGCGATCGCCGAGCGCCACACCGCGAGGTCCGGCGCGGGCAGGTCCATCAGCTGCGCAGAATGCGTGAGACGGGCGAGGTGCGCGTCGAGCAGGCAGGGCGCACCATCGCGGATGAGCAGAGTCTCGAAGATCCCGTCCCCGCGGACCGCGGCGAGGTCGTCGGCGTGAAGCAGTGGAGCGGCGGGATCGCAGGTCCCGCCGTCGAGGGAGACCACCACGCTGAGTCCGGCCATGGGGCACCAGCGTAGCGGCGGCCCACGGCGGCCGGCTCGTAGAGTTGAGTCATGTCTTCCCACACCTCTGCGGTCCCGGCCCCCGAGACGGGGCCCGACTCCGGCGCGGTCTGGCATTTCGGCGATCCGCTGGGCGAGCAGCGCGCAGCGCAGCGCGGTGCCGTCGTGGTGGACCGGTCGCATCGCGCGGTCGTGAAACTGACCGGCGCGGAGCGTAAGAGCTGGCTGCATACGATCTCCAGCCAGCACGTCAGCGATCTCCCCGACGGTGCGGTGACGGAGAATCTGAGCCTCGACGGCCAGGGGCGCGTCGAGGACCACTGGGTGCAGACCCAGCTCGACGGTGTCACGATCCTCGACACCGAGCCCTGGCGTGGAGAGCCGCTGCTGACATTCCTGCGCAAGATGGTGTTCTGGGCCGACGTCGTCGTGGAGCCAGCCGATCTGGCGGTGTTGTCCCTGTTGGGGCCCGGGGCGTCGGAACCGGCGGTGCTGACCGCACTCGGCGTCGCGTCGCTGCCGGTTCCCGGCACGGCCGTCGCGTTGCCGGACGGTGGATTCCTGCGCGCCGTGCCGGGCTCGCATGACGAGGTGGACCTCGTCGTGCCCCGCGCCGACGTGTCTTCCCATCTGCAGCGGCTGGACGCTGCGGGAGTGCGCCAGGCAGGGGTGTGGGCGTCCGAAGCCCACCGCGTGGCGGCGCTGCGGCCGCGGCTCGGCGTCGACACCGATGAGCGCACCATCCCGCACGAGGTGGGATGGATCGGCTCGGCGGTGCACCTGGACAAGGGGTGCTACCGCGGCCAGGAGACGGTGGCGCGAGTGCACAACCTGGGCAAACCGCCCCGCATGCTGGTCCTGCTCCACCTCGACGGCGCTTCTGATCGGCCGTCCACCGGCGATCCGGTGCTGGCCGGCGGCCGCACCGTCGGCCGGTTGGGCACTGTCGTGGAGCACGTCGACGAGGGCCCGATCGCGCTGGCGCTGCTCAAACGGGGGCTACCGGCCGACACCGAGCTCACGACCGGCGGTGAGGTGGCGGTGGCGGCGACCATGGACCCTGACTCCCTCCCGGCCGCCGACGTCGCGGGGGCGGGCCGGGTAGCGGTGGACAGGCTGCGGGGCGCGGCGCGGTGACCGAGGCAAAACGGGGCCTGCCAGCGCCGCGGCGTTCGGCACGGTAAAGTGTCGGCAGGACAATAGACACACTCAGATCGGAGCCGCCTAGCAATTAGGCCGCTCCGTTATTGCGCGAGGGGGTTCCCCCATGGGCCGCGGCCGGGCAAAGGCAAAGCAGACCAAGGTTGCTCGTGAGCTCAAGTACAGCTCACCGCAGACCGATTTCGAGCGGCTCCAGCGCGAGCTGGCCGGTGGAGACGATGACCGCCTCGGCGGCGACGTGCCGTCGGATGATCGCTGGGCAGACGAGGACGACTGGCGGCCCTAGCCGCCGGTGCGTCCGGCTCCCCCGGGTCAGAATCGGGGGTGTTGGCCCACGAGTTCAGCTCGTGACCCGTCCTTGCTGCCCTTCTCGATGGTTCCGAGGGTCCAGCAGTTGAGGTGACGAGCGGTCAGGATGGCCAGTGCGCGATCGGTGTCCTCCGGCGCGACGACGGCCACCATCCCGACGCCCATGTTGAACGTCTTCTCCATCTCGGCTCGTTCGATGCGGCCGCGCTGGGCGATCATGCCGAACACGGGTGCGGGGGTCCACGTCCCGCGGTCCAGGTGGGCGCACAGCCCGGGTGGAATGACGCGTTCCAGATTGCCGGCCAGTCCGCCGCCGGTGACGTGGCAGAACGTGCGGACCTGGGTTTCGGCGGCCAGCGCGAGGCAGTCCTTGGCGTAGATGCGGGTGGGTTCGAGCAGTTCTTCACCGAGGGTGCGGCCGAATTCCTCGACGTGTCCGGCGAGGTTCATGTGGTCGATCTCCAGCAGCACGTGCCGGGCCAGCGAGTAGCCGTTGGAGTGCAGGCCCGTGGAGGCCATCGCGATCACGACGTCACCGGGGCGGACCCGATCGGGGCCCAGGACGTCGTCCGCCTCCACGACACCGATACCGGTCGCGGAGATGTCGTAGTGATCGGGCGCCATCAGCCCGGGGTGCTCGGCCGTCTCACCGCCGAGCAGCGCGCAACCGGCCGCGACACAGCCTTCGGCGATACCGGAGACGAGTTCTGCGACGCGTTCGGGGACGGTGCGCCCGACGGCGATGTAGTCCTGGAGGAACAGCGGTTCGGCGCCGCACACCACCAGGTCGTCGACCACCATCGCCACGAGGTCGATGCCGACCGTGTCGTGTTTGTCCATCGCCTGGGCGACGGCGAGCTTGGTGCCCACGCCGTCGGTCGACGAGGCCAGCAGGGGTTCGCGGTATCCGCTGCGCAGGGCGAACAGCCCCGCGAATCCCCCGAGGCCGCCTCGGACCTCGGGCCGGGTGGCCTTCTTGGCGAGGGGCTTGAACAGCTCGACGGCGCGGTCGCCTGCTTCGATGTCGACCCCTGCCGACGCGTAGGAAATGCCGTGTTGTTCGGCGCGATCGGTCATCGGCCATAAGGCTACCGCTCGGCGACCGTGCCCGATACGCCGCTAGCCGACGTGGCGGTCCAGCCACTGCTCCAGCGGCGCCGCCGCGCGCAGCGTGGTGACCACGCGGTCCTTCGCCTTGCGGGTGCCCAGCCAGGCGCCGACGGGCCAGCTCTTCATCATCGCGAGGCCTTTGTGGCGTAGCAGCTCGATGCGGGGATGGTCTTTGGGGTAGCCGCGCGGTGCGGTCTTGAGCACGTCGTGCGCGGTGATCTGGTAGCCGGCTCGGCGCAGGTCGGCGACGATGCGGGCCAGTTCGGCACCTGAGTGCGGGTCGTCGACGGCGTCGCGAAAACGTTGCAGCACCCCAGAATCCGGCATGTAGAGGCCGCCGCCGGCGGACAGCCCCTCGGCGGAGAAGGACACGTACCCGGCGCCGATGCGGGCCGCGCAGGTGGTCTTGTAGGGGCTCTTGTCGGCGCTGAACCGGACGTCACGGTAGGGCCGGAACATCGTGGCAGGTCCGAACTCGTCGGCGAGCTCGCCGAGCAGTTCCTCCATCGGCGCCTTCACGTGGCGGTCGTAGGTTCCCCGGTGCTCCTGCCAGTACACCTTGGTGTTGTCTGCCTCGAGGCCCTCGTAGAACTCCACCGCCTCGATCGGCCATCCGTGAAACGCCATGACGCCATTGTCGTGCTGTGGCATGCCCGGTACCCATAGGTTGCCCGGTTCTGCTTAATCCCCCCGTTTGCGGGCAATCTAGCCCGGTATCGGCACCGAAGACCTCTCGAGTGTCGGCGACGATCGGAGTGCAGGTGTCGGCTGAGCAGATCAAGTGCCTGGTGACGGGTGCGACCGGGTACATCGGTGGGCAGTTGGTGCCCGAGCTGCTCGGGCGGGGCCATGCGGTGCGGGCGATGGCCCGCAAACCGGCGAAGCTGGACAGCGCGCCGTGGCGTGACCAGGTCGAGGTCACGGAGGGCGACCTCACCAAGCCCGACTCGCTGGCCGCGGCATTCGACGGCATGGACGTCGTCTACTACCTGGTCCATTCGATGGGCACCTCGAAGGATTTCGTCGCCGAAGAGGCGCGTTCGGCGCGCAATGTGGCCGCCGCGGCCGAGAAGGCGGGGGTGCGCCGCATCGTGTATCTGAGCGGCCTGCACCCCGAGGGTGCCGATCTGTCTCGCCACCTCGGATCGCGCGTCGAGGTCGGGGAGATCTTGATGGCCTCGCCGATCGAGACGATGGTGCTGCAGGCGGGCATCGTCATCGGGTCGGGCTCGGCGTCGTTCGAGATGGTGCGCCACCTGACCGACCGGCTGCCGGTGATGACGACCCCGAAGTGGGTGCACAACAAGATCCAGCCGATCTCGATCGACGACGCGCTGTATTACCTCGCCGAAGCTGCGAGTGCGGACGTGCCGGAGTCACGCACGTGGGATGTGGGCGGGCCCGACGTCATGGAGTACGGCGAGGCGATGCAGACCTACGCCGACGTCGCAGGTCTGCGCCGGCGCGTGATGGTGGTGCTGCCGTTCCTGACGCCGACGATCGCCAGCCACTGGGTGGGTCTGGTGACGCCGATCAAGGCGGGCTTGGCACGTCCGCTCGTCGAGTCATTGGAGTGCGACGCGATCTGCCACGAACACGACATCGACGCGGTGATCCCGCCGCCTCCGGCCGGGCTGAGGTCCTACCGTGATTCCGTAGTGGCCGCGTTGAAGGAGGACAACACGGGGCGCAGGCATCTGCTGCGCTTCAGTAAGGTTGTCTCGCAGTAACTTTCGGGCAATCAGGCGTCAGGGACGCCACGACGCCGGAGGCGTCAAGGACGCCGCAGCGCCGAGGCGTTGTCGTTCTCTGGTGTCAGCGGGATGCCCGTGCGGGCCGCCGTCGCAAGCATGTGCTCGATGACGTTCTTGCCCAGCGCGGTCTCCCCCGGCAGCTCGATCGGGTAGTTGCCGTCGAAGCAGGCCGAGCACAGGCGTGAGGCGGGCTGCTCGGTGGCCGAGATCATGCCCTGCTGCGAGATGTAGGCCAAGGTATCAGCCCCGATCGCGTGCCGCACCGCGTCGAGCATCTCTTCGCCGGCGCCGTCGGATATCGCGGCGTTGGCGATGAGCTCGGCGGGCGTGGCGAAGTCGATGCCGTAGAAGCACGGCCATCTCACCGGTGGCGAGGCGATGCGCACGTGCACCTCGACCGCGCCCGCTTCGCGCAGCATCCGGATCAGCGCCCGCTGGGTGTTGCCGCGCACGATCGAGTCGTCGACCACGATCAGGCGCTTCCCGCGGATCACGTCCTTGAGCGGGTTGAGCTTGAGGCGGATGCCGAGTTGGCGGATCGTCTGGGACGGCTGGATGAAGGTCCGGCCGACGTAGGCGTTCTTCATCAGGCCCTGGCCGTACGGGATACCGGATTCCTGTGCGTACCCGACGGCAGCCGGTGTGCCGGATTCCGGCACACCGATCACGAGGTCGGCGTCGACGGGGCTCTCCCGGGCGAGCCGGCGGCCGATGTCGACGCGAGTGGCGTGCACGGAGCGGCCGACGAGCGTGCTGTCGGGACGGGCCAGGTAGACATATTCGAAGACGCAGCCCTTGGGTGTCGGGTTGGCGAACCGCGTGGAGCGGACGCCGTCGGCGTCGATGGCCAGCAGCTCCCCGGGCTCGATGTCGCGGACGAACGAGGCGCCGACGATGTCCAGAGCGGCGGTTTCGGAGGCGACGACCCAGCCGCGGTCGAGGCGGCCGAGCGAGAGCGGACGCACACCGTAGGGATCGCGGGCGGCGTAGAGCGTGTTCTCGTCCATGAACGTCAGGCAGAACGCGCCGCGGACGGTCGGCAACAGTTCCAGCGCGGCCTGCTCGAGCGACGAATCGGCCGCGCCGTGCGCCAGCAGTGCGCCGAGGATGTCGGAATCGGTGGTCGCCGCGGTCGCGCCGCGGTTGCTCATCAGGCCTTCGTCGCGCGCCCGCGCAGCGAGCTCAGCGGTGTTGACCAGGTTGCCGTTGTGGCCCAGCGCCACACCGGTACCGGCGGCGGTGTTGCGGAACACCGGCTGAGCGTTCTCCCAGGTCGTCGAACCGGTGGTCGAGTACCGGCAGTGCCCGACGGCGACGTGCCCGGGCATCGCCGCCAGCGTCTGCTCGTCGAAGACCTGGCTGACCAGCCCGAGATCCTTGAAGACGAGGACCTGCGAGCCGTCGGCGACCGCGATGCCCGCGGCTTCCTGGCCTCTGTGCTGCAGGGCGTACAGCCCGTAATACGTGAGTTTGGCCACTTCCTCGCCGGGTGCCCAGACTCCGAAGACTCCGCACTCTTCTCGAGGCTCGTTCTCATGCTGCGCGGGCTGCTCGGCGGTCACGATCGTCGCTGCTCCCTAGGGGCGGTGGGTGACGGTGGCCAGTCTACGGTCAACCGCTGTCAAACGCGGAATCTCGCCGCGCCGTGCTGAACAACCGTGGCCGTCGCACCGTGATTCCCGTCAGTCCGGCAGCCCCACAAGCGGCAGGGCTGCGGCGATCTCGCGGGCTCGCGACCCGGACAGCTGGATCGCGCCGGTGGCGGCCGCCTCGTCGAGGCTGCGCAGTCCGGTGGCGATCAGCAGCCAGGTCCGCGGGTCCGTCTCGACGATGTTGGGCGGGGTGCCGCGGGTGTGTCGGGGCCCGGCCACGCACTGGACCGCGACGAAGGGCGGGACCCGCACCTCGACGGAGGCACCGGGCGCAACCGACGCCAGCGTCCTCGCCGTCGTGCGTACTGCCTCGGCCAGCTCCGGGCGCGACGGGGTGTCGGCGCTGTCGTCGCGGAGCCACTGCGCCACGACGGCCACGGCGGCGCGGGTCTTCATCGGATCGGCAGCACGGCGAACGGCCATGATCTAGGTTCTCAAAGTGTCTGTAGCCCGGGACGCACCGCCCTACCGGCGGCTGGGCGCGTTGATGCTGGTGGTCATCGCCGCCGTCGGCACCGTGATCTTCCTGCAGTTCCGCGGCGACTTCACGACCTACTCGACGGTGACGCTGCTCTCGGATCGGGCGGGTCTGGTCGTCGAACGGGGCGCCAAGGTCACGTTCAACGGCGTCGAGATCGGCCGGGTGGCGCAGATCGTGTCCGAGCCTGCGGGAGGTGCCCGCCTGACGTTGGACGTCGAACCCGACGTGATGGCCGTGATCCCCGCCAACGCCGGTGCCGAGATCCGGGCGACCACGGTGTTCGGCAACAAGTACATCTCGCTGATGTCGCCGGCGAAGCCTGTCCCGCAACGGCTTTCCAATGGTGATGTGCTGAGGGCCGCGGCGGTGACGACGGAGTTCAACACGCTGTTCGAGACCGTCACCGCGATCGCCGAGCAGGTCGATCCGGTGAAGCTGAACCAGACTCTGAGCGCGACCGCCGAGGCGTTGAACGGGCTGGGCAACCGCTTCGGTGTGTCGCTGGAGAACGGCAACCGTATCCTCGACGACGTCAACGACCTGATGCCGCAGTGGCGTTCGGACGTGCGCTCCGCGGCGGCGCTCGCCGACGTCTACGCCGACGCTGCACCGGATGTGCTGGACGGCCTGGATTCGGCGGTCACCACGGCGCGCACCCTGTCCGCGCACGCCGGCGACATCGACGCCGCACTGATGGCCGCGGTCGGTTTCGCCGAACCGGCCGCGTCGGTCTTCGAACGCGGCGGGCCCTACCTGATCCGCGGCGCAGCGGACCTGCTGCCCACCTCGAAGTTGCTCGACGACTATCGCGGCATGATGTTCTGCACCATCCGCAACATCGCCGAGGTGGCCCCCGACATCACCCGCGTGCTGGGCGGCGACAACGGCTATTCGCTACGCGCAGCGGGCACGATCACCGGTGCGGGTAACCCGTTCGTCTATCCGGACAATCTGCCGCGCGTCAATGCGCGGGGAGGCCCCGAGGGCAGGCCCGGGTGTTGGCAGAAGATCACCCGCGACCTGTGGCCGAATCCGTATCTGGTGATGGACACCGGATTCAGCCTCGCGCCGTACAACCATCTCGACCTGGGGCGGCCGTTGCTCACCGACTACGTGTGGGGCAGGCAGGTCGGCGAGTACACCATCAACCCCTGAGCCGTCGCGAGAACACCACGGCACCAACGGCTCCCGCCTCGTTGAAGGCGAGATGGGCCAGCATCGGCGCTGCCAGACTGCCCGACCGCTCCCGCAACCAGGAGAAGACCCAGCCGGCGGCTCCCGTCACCAGCACGGTGCCCGGCACCGATGCCCGTGCTGCCCGCGCGTCGGGAACGTGGGACAAGCCGAACACCAGCGCAGTGAACCAGCGTCCAGTGGTGTCTCCGAACGCGCGTGCGGCCGCGGATCCGAGCGCCGCTCGGTAACCGGCCTCCTCCGACCACACCGTCCCCACGGGGATGTGCAGCAGCAGCCACCGGGCGATCGATGGGGGCGGTGTGCGCTCGGCCATTCCGGACCGCACGCGATCCGACGTCGTCGACACCGCCACTGCCGCAACGACGGTCACCGCGGCGGCGCCGCCCCACCGCAATCCCCCGGCCAGGGCGGGCGGCCGCAGGCCGAGTGGCGCGCCGGTTGCCGCGACGGTACCGGCGCCGACGAGCAGGTGCGGCAGGGGTTTCCAGCGCTGCGGAACCCGCGGTGCCAGCGTGCTCCACACCAGCAGCAGCGCAGCAATGGAAAACGCCTGGCGGCGTTCGTTATTCACTGCGCGTCCTCGGACTCCGTATGTTGCAGCGCCGTCCTGATGCGGTCGGTGTCGGCAGGTGTCCACCCGGCCGGAGGAGCCACTGCCGCCCAGCCGTCGAGGATGAAGTCGCCGTAGTTGTGGCCGTGCCCGCCGGGCACGGACGTGGCGTTCGTCATGTCGGCGGCGACCTGCCAGAACGTGATGATCGGATACCACCGCATCGATGCGGTACGGTCCCGGCCCGGCGGCTCGGTCAGCCAGTCGGGCCGGCTGAACAGCAGATCCGGGGACCACCAGACAATCGGGTCCGAAGGGTGTTGCAGAAAGAGCACTCTCGTGCCCTCCCACGGAACGGCTGCATCGCGGGCGATCTGCGCGGCGTCGTTGCCCATCGAGAACCGTACGGTGCGGCCGTTGTCGTAGCGCGGATGCACTTCCGGGGTGCCGGGATCGCGACGCACGGTGATGGCGCGCCACAGGGAGCTGGCGTTGGGCGGGCCCACCCACAGCACCGAGGAGAACCCCATCCGCGACACATCCGGCAGCCAGTCGAACGCGCCCTGCCCGGCCATCGAACCCAGGCTCTCGCCGTAGAGGAGCAGGCGGGGGCGGCTCTGCGGCGGGAGCGTCGCCCACCGGTCATGGATGGTGTCGATCATCAGACGTCCGAACTCCACCGACTTCTGCTGATCGCCGAGGAACGAGATCCAGCTCGGCAGAAAGGAGTACTGCGATCCGACGATCGCCGTGTCGCCGTTGTACATCATCTCCAGCGACCGCGCCGCGACGGGATTGATCCACCCGGTGCCCGTGGTGGGAGCGATCACGAGCACCTTCCGCTCGAAGGCGCCGCTGCGTTCGAGTTCGCTGAGCAACACGGCCATCCTGGCCTGGTCCGTGTCAGCGGTCTGCAGGCCGACGTACACGCGGATGGGTTCCTTGGCTGGCCTGCCGTTGATCGCGGTCAGTTCGGCGGCGCTGGGGCCACCCGCGACGAAGCTGCGCCCCTGGTAGCCGAGCGTGTCCCATGGCGCGAAAGATTCAGGGCTGCCGGATCGTTCCGGCACCTGCGGTTGGACGATGCCGGCCGCCGTCGTGGTGTTCTGTGGCTGGAAGACCCTGTTGGCGCCCGCGAGGAACCCGCGCAGCAGCACACCGTTGACCAGGGTGAGCACCAGCACCACGACGACCGCTGTCCCGATGAACAATGCGAGTTCGTCGGAGATGCGCCAGCGCCGGATCAGGTAGCGCGCCAATGTGCGAATCAGGTCGATGATGACGCGGGCCACCGCGACGCATCCCCCACCGATCAGCGCGGCGAGCACCAGTGTGCGCAGATAGCTCGCCGTACTCGGGCCCGGCAGCCCCATCAGCGCCGACACCTGCCGCTGCCAGCCGGCGGCGGGAACCACCATCAGTACGCACGCCGTCAGCGACAGCACCACGGTGCCCGTCTTCAGCGCCGAGGACACCGCCAGCGACGGGGGCCACCACGACCGACCGGACAGCACGAATCGGCGCGCCATGCGGGCCAGGAACACCCCGATGCCGTAACCGATCGCCGCGTTGATACCGCCGATCAACCCCTGGAAGAGCCAATCCCGTGGCAGCAGTGAGGGTGTCAGCGACAGACAGAAGAACAGCGCGGCGAACGCGATGCCGGTGAAGTCGAGCCGCAGCAGGCCCCACGCCCAGACATAGAGGGGATGTGTGGCGGATCGCCGAGAGGTCACCCGAACAGCCCGGGCAGCACACCTTCCGACGTCTGCCGCAACTCCTCCAGGGTGACCGTGAACAGACCCTGCACCTCGACGCTGGGTTCGCCTCCCTCGGGACCCTGATCGACCACACCGACGCGGGTGGCCGGCAACCCGCGGGCCTCGCACATCGCGGTGAACCGACTCTCCTCGGTCCGCGGCACCGCCACCAGCACGCGGCCCGCCGACTCGGAGAACAGGAACACGAACGGGTCCGCGCCGTCGGGAAGGATGAGCCGGCAACCGGTTTCACCGGTCAGCGCGCCCTCCACGGCTGCCTGGATCAGCCCGCCCTCGGACAGGTCGTGCGCGGCGGACACGAGGCCGTCGCGGGAAGCGGCGGTCAGCACGTCGGCCAGCAGCCGTTCGCGGTCGAGGTCGACGCGGGGTGGCACGCCGCCGAGGTGGTCGGCGGTGACCTGCGCCCAGATGGAGCCGTCGAACTCGTCGCGGGTGTCGCCGAGCAGGATGAGTGTCTCTCCCGGTTCGGTGCCGAATCCGGTCGGGATGCGCCGCTTCACGTCGTCGATGACGCCGAGGATGCCGACGACGGGCGTCGGCAGGATCGGCGTCGTGCCGGTCTGGTTGTAGAAGCTGACGTTGCCTCCGGTGACCGGAATGCCCAGTGCCGCAGCACCATCGGCGAGACCGCGCACGGCCTGGGAGAACTGCCACATCACACCCGGGTCTTCGGGCGAGCCGAAGTTCAGGCAGTTGGTCACCGCGACGGGCGTGGCCCCGGTGACGGCGACGTTGCGGTAGGCCTCGGCCAGGGCCAGCTGGGCACCGGTGTAGGGATCGAGTGCGGTGTAGCGGCCGGAGGCATCCGTGGAGATCGCGATTCCCCGGCCGGTCTCCTCGTCGACGCGCAGCACGCCGCCGTCGGCGTTCTCGGCGAGCACGGTGTTGCCCCGCACGTAGCGGTCGTACTGCTCGGTGATGAACGCCCGGCTGCACAGGTGCGGGCTGCCGACCATCGCCAGCAGTGTCGCGCGCAATTCCTCGCCGGTGCGCGGGCGGGGCAGCGAGGCGGAGGTGTCGGCGTTGAGCGCATCTTGGGTGTCGGGACGCTGCACGGGCCGCTGGTAGACCGGGCCCTCGTGGGCAACGGTGCGTGGCGGCACGTCGACGACGGTCTCACCGTGCCAGGTGATCTCGAGCCGTTCGCCGTCGGTCACCTCTCCGATCACGGTCGCCAGCACATCCCACTTGCGGCACACCGCGAGGAACGCGTCGACGTTCTCCGGGGTCACCACCGCGCACATCCGCTCCTGCGACTCGCTGGACAGGATCTCCGCCGGGGTCATGTTGGTCGCGCGCAGCGGCACCCGGTCCAGCTCGACGCGCATGCCGCCGTCGCCTGCCGATGCCAATTCCGATGTCGCGCAGGACAATCCGGCGCCACCCAGGTCCTGGATACCCACCACGAGGTCGGCGGCGTAGAGCTCGAGGCAGCACTCGATGAGCACCTTCTCGGTGAACGGATCGCCCACCTGCACGCTGGGCAACTTCTTCCGGCCCGCGCCGCTTTCGTCACCGCCGAACGTCTCCGACGCCAGCACCGACACCCCGCCGATGCCGTCGAGGCCGGTGCGCGCGCCGAACAGGATGATCTTGTTGCCCGCGCCCGAGGCGAACGCGAGCTTGAGGTCCTCGGTGCGCAGCACGCCCACGCACAGCGCATTCACCAACGGGTTGCCGGCGTAGCTGGCGTCGAACACGGTCTCGCCGCCGATGTTGGGCAGCCCCAGTGAGTTGCCGTAGCCGCCGACACCGCGCACCACACCGTCGAGCACGCGTCGGGTGTCGGGGGCATCGGCGGCGCCGAAGCGCAGCTGGTCCATCACCGCGACGGGACGGGCGCCCATCGCCATGATGTCGCGCACGATGCCTCCGACGCCGGTGGCGGCGCCCTGGTACGGCTCGATGTAGGAGGGGTGGTTGTGGGACTCGACCTTGAACGTCGCCGCCCAGCCGTCGCCGATGTCCACGACGCCGGCGTTCTCCCCGATACCGGCGAGCATCGCCTCGCGCATCTTCTCGGTGGTCGTCTCGCCGAAGTACCGCAGGTGCACCTTCGACGACTTGTAGGAGCAGTGCTCGCTCCACATCACCGAGTACATCGCGAGCTCGGCGTCGGTGGGGCGACGACCGAGGATCTCGCGGATGCGCGCGTACTCGTCGTCCTTGAGGCCGAGCTCGCGGAACGGCTGCGGCTGATCGGGGGTGGAAGCGGCGTTGTCGACCGTATCGACTTCGTGGGTGAGCCCGGACGTCACGCCGGACAGTCTAGTTCTCGGTGCGCGACCAGCGTGCCGCGGCAGACGGGGCGATCAGACCGTGCAGCACCACGCTGCCCAGCACCACGACCACCATGACGGCCAGGACGTCGTGTTCGTCGGCGCCGTCGAGCACGTTGTAGGCCAGCAGACCGAACACGATCGTCGAGGTTCCGCGCGGACCCAACCAGGCCACCATCAGGCGTTCCCGCCAGGCGAACCGAGATCCCAGCATCGCCACCGCGACCGGGAGCACCCGCACCACGGTCAGCGCCAGGACGCAGAAAACCACCGTCTGCCAGGACACTCCGCGTTCGACGGCGAGGACGGCCACCGCGCCGACGGTGAACCACATGATCGCCGAGAGCAGAAAGCCGATGTCGTCGACGAACTCCAGCTCCTCGTGCCACGACGGGGAATGCCGCAGGTAGTGGAACGTGATGCCCGAGACGAAAGCGGCGACGAACCCGTTGCCGTCGAATGCGAGGCTCAGCCCGTAGGCGAGCATCGGCGCGGTGACCAAGATCATCCGTACGCTCTGGCCCGTCATCCACCCGCGCCGGGTGGCTGCGTTGATCGCGAAGGCCAGCAGCGCTCCGACAGCGGCTCCGACGAGGATCGCGATCAGGGCCTGCGGTACGGCCGAGCCCAGCGCGCGCAGCGGCGTCGGAGCGCCCACGGCGCCGCCGGCCAATGCCAGCGCGAAGATGAAGACCGGTGCGACGATGCCGTCGTTGTAGCCGGATTCCACGTTGAGGACGTTGCGCACCCGTTCGGGCAACCGCCGGTCGCGCAGGATCGTGGCAGCGCCCGCGAAATCCGTCGGCACCACGGTGCAGGCGATGACCAGCAGTACCGCGAACGACAGCTCCGGCAGCAGCCACGCTCCGAGCAGCACCGACAGCCCCAGACTCAGCGGCATGGCGAGGAACAGCACGCGCAGCGCAGCGCGGGGCTCACGGCCGAACAACCCGCCGCGCACATCGGTGGCGTCGACGAACAGCAGCACCGCCAGGATGATCTCGGCGCCGTGCTGGGCGACATCGGCATTCAGCGCGACCGCGAGCGCGTCGGAGGTGGTGAAGCCGGCAGCCACGCCGGCGACGATCAGCACGATCGGCGCCGTCAGCCGCGCCTTCTCCAGCTGCCCTGCGGCCAGCGCCCACACGGCGAACACCGCGGAGAAGGCGATCAGCGAGAGCAGCACACGGAGATCTTGCCAGCGGCTACCCGCCGGCGACGCAGAACGCGTTGCCTTCGGGATCGGCGAGCACGACCCAGTCGAAGTCCGGGCCGAAGCTGTGCCGGCCGGTCTCGCGAGCCCCCAGTTCGATCAGGCGCGCCACCTCGGCTTCCTTGTCGGAGGTGTGGAAGTCGACGTGGACCTTGTTCTTGCCGGGCGTGGGGTCGGGCACCTTCTGGAAACCCAACGTGGGACCGGATTGCCGGGTCACCATCACGAAATCGCCTGGCGCGACGGCGTTCAGCTCGCCGCCGACGGCCTCGGCCCACCACCCCGCGAGCGCGTCGGGATCCGAACAGTCGACGGTGATCATCGCGACATCGAGTGACATGCCGCCGACCCTAGATCAGGCCGGTGACAGGAACGCCGCGAGCGCGGCCGAGTAGTCGGCGACGTCTGCAGCACCCATCACCTCGCGGGCCGAATGCATCGCCAGCTGTGCGGCGCCGACGTCGACGGTCGGAATACCGGTGCGCGCGGCGGTCATCGGGCCGATCGTCGACCCGCACGGCAGATCGGCCCGGTGCTCGTAACGCTGCAACGGCACCCCGGCCTGCTCGCAGGCCAGCGCGAACGCGGCGGCGGTGCGCCCGTCGGTGGCGTAGCGCAGGTTGGGCTGCACCTTGAGCACGGGGCCGGCGTTGACCTCGATCAGGTGCCCGGGCTCGTGGCGTTCCGGGTAGTTGGGGTGGGTGGCGTGTGCCATGTCGCCCGACGCCACCATCGAGGTCGAGCAGCGGCGCAGGAAATCCTCGCGCCCGCCGCCGGCGGCCAGGGTGATGCGCTCGAGCACCGTCAGCAGCAGATCGGATTGGGCACCGTGGTCGGACTGGGAGCCGACCTCCTCATGGTCGAACAGCACCAGGACCGGGGTCACCGCCGAGCTGTGCGCCGCCAGGAACGCTTCCAACCCGGCATAACAGGTCGCCTGGTTGTCCAGCCGGGGCGCGCTGACCAGGTCGCCGTCGACACCGGTGAGCCGTGACGGCGACAGGTCATGGGTCATCAGGTCGAAGCCGAGGACCGCGTCGGCGTCCACCCCGGCACGCTCGGCGACGTGGTCGAGGAACGAGCGGGGGCCGCCGACCCCCCAGACCGCGTTGACGTGCCGCTGCGGGTTCAGCTCGACACCCTTGCGATCCTCGGACAGATGGATGGCCAGCTGCGGGACACGCAGGATCGGATCGTCGATGCGGATCAGGACGTCCTCGGCGGCGGCACCGGTACGCACGGACAGCCGTCCGCTGAGGCCGAGATCGCGGTCGAGCCACGAGTTCAGCCACGCACCGCCGTAGGGCTGCAGCGCCACCACCTGCCAGCCGGCGACAGTCCGGTCCGGGTGCTGTTTGACTCGCAGGTTCGGGCTGTCGGTGTGAGCACCGACGATCCGGAAGGGCAGGTGCGATTCACCGGCCGACCGCCACGCGATCAGGGAGCCGGCGCGGATGACGAAGTGATCGCCCGCGCCTGACCACGCATCGCCTTCGGACACCTCGGTGAACCCCGCGGCGAGAAGCCGTTTGGCGGCGGCGCGGCACGCGTGGAACGGCGACGGGGACTCGTCGATGAACTCACACAGACCCTGCGCATCAGCCGCCATGGTTGTCCATCTTCGTCGATCACCGGACTTGATCATGATTTAGGGTCGTGATGTGCCCGCCCCTCTGCCGCAGCAGGTGCTCGCGCCGTTGACTCCGGCGGCGATCTTTCTCGTCGTGACGATCGACCCGGGCGGAGAGCAGGCGGTGCACGACGGGTTGGGCGATATCGCGGGCCTGGTGCGCGCGATCGGTTTTCGCGATCCGAGCAAGCACCTGTCGGTGGTGACCTCGATCGGCTCGGCGGCGTGGGATCGGTTGTTCAGCGGCCCACGGCCGGCGCAGCTGCATCCGTTCATCGCGCTCGACGGCGGCCGGCACCGGGCCCCGTCCACGCCGGGGGATCTGCTGTTCCACATCTGCGCCGAGACGATGGACGTCTGTTTCGAGCTCGCGATGCGCATCGTCGCGGCGATGGGCCCGGTCACCGTCGTCGACGAAACCCACGGTTTCAAGTTCTTCGACAACCGCGATCTGCTCGGCTTCGTCGACGGCACCGAGAACCCCGACGGGCCGCTGGCCGACAGCGCCACCCAGATCGGGGTCGAGGACCCCGATTTCGCGGGCGGCTGCTATGTGCACGTGCAGAAATATCTGCACGACATGACCGCGTGGAATGCGCTGTCGACCGAAGAGCAGGAACGCGTGATCGGGCGCACCAAACTCGACGACATCGAGCTCGACGACGCGGCCAAGCCGGCGAATTCGCACCTGGCGCTCAACGTCATCGACGACGACGAGGGCAACGAACTGAAGATCGTCCGGCACAACATGCCGTTCGGACAGATCGGCCGCGGCGAGTTCGGCACCTACTTCATCGGCTACTCCCGCTCGGCCGCGGTCACCGAACGCATGCTGAGCAACATGTTCATCGGGTCACCGCCGGGCACCACCGACCACATCCTCGAATTCTCCACCGCGATCACCGGATCGATGTTCTTCACCCCCACCCAAGACTTTCTCGACGATCCACCCCCGCTGCCTGTCCGGTCATCGGATCGGCCCACCGGATCGCTGGCCATCGGCAGCCTGAAAGGACAACCGCAATGAACAACCTGTACCGCGAACTCGCTCCGATCACCGATGCCGCGTGGGCCGAGATCGAACACGAGGCGACACGGACGTTCACCCGCCACATCGCCGGACGTCGCGTCGTGGACGTCAGCGAGCCCGGCGGGCCCGTGACCGCAGCGGTGAGCACCGGGCATCTGACCGATGTGGTGACCCCCGGGGACGGGGTGATCGCGCACCTGCGCGAGGCACGACCGCTGGTGCGGCTGCGAGTCCCCTTCACCGTCAAGCGGATCGACATCGACGACGTCGAACGCGGCGCTCAGGACTCCGACTGGGACCCGGTCAAGGACGCGGCCCGCACCCTGGCCTTCGCTGAGGACAGGGCGATCTTCGAGGGCTACGGCGCAGCGTCGATCAGCGGCATCCGCAAATGCAGTTCCAATCCCGCGCTGTCGCTACCCGAGGATCCGCGCGAGATCCCCGATGTGATCGCCCGCGCCCTGAGTGCGCTACGGCTGGCCGGCGTCGACGGACCGTATGCGGTGCTGCTCTCGGCCGAGGTGTACACCCGCGTCGCCGAGACCACGGCCCACGGCTATCCGATCCTCGAGCACATCAACCGACTCGTCGACGGGGACATCATCTGGGCACCCGCCATCGACGGCGCGTTCGTGTTGTCCACCCGCGGCGGCGATTTCGACCTGCAGCTCGGCACCGACGTCGCCATCGGCTACCTCTCCCACGACGCCGACACCGTCCAGCTCTACCTCGAAGAAACACTCACCTTCCTCTGCTACACCGCAGAAGCCTCCGTCGCCCTCACCCCCTGACCCCTGTTCCGCGAGCGCGCGCGTCTGCACGCAACACGCCGCCGAAATTTGGCATTTCACGCGCGCTCGCGGCGCGGCGAGTGTCAGGCGGCGCCCAGCTTGTCAAGCAGTCGTTGGGATGCGCGCCCATCAGTGAGCTCATCGCGAGCCTCAGGGTGCTGCCAGTAGAACCGCACCAGCTCCTTCAGGGCGGTACCGTCCGGCGTGTAGGCACTTGCCGTGAACGTCTGCACCGAGTCGTCGGAAAGAATGAACACGATGGTGCTCGGAGTCTGTGCTTTCCGATTCGGGACTTCGGACCCGATGTCCTTCACAGAATCCCAGTCGGCGCAGCGCGGCCGCCAGCCCTGCAGGATCTCGAAGCCCTCGGCAGTCAATCGCAAGTGACTCACGCTGCCACGTCGGATGTTTCGCCAGAGGATTGGCAGACCTGATGCGGAGATGACCGCGGCCATGAACGGAAGAGAGTAGCGCATGTTGGGCGGAACCGGAATGGCAAGACGCCCCATCGGTAGCAGAATCAGGATCAGGAGACACGCCAACACTCCGCCACCCAACGCCGCCTGCATTGGCAGTTCGATTCCGCGGTCTGGCCGGAACAACGTTCCGCTGCTGTCAGATTGGATTCTCGGGATCACGCGTCCCGCCACCACTTTCACCTGAGGGGCCGCGAATCCGAAACAGAATGCCGCCCCGCACAGCGCAACGAAAGCACTCGGCACTTCACCGCGTGAGAGGTAGTGGATTCCCACGATGAGGATGAAAAGTCCCATCCCTCCCAACCACAATCCCGCGAATATCTTCACGCCTCGCGAGTTCATCAGCGGCACACCACATTGCCGATGATGCCGCCAAGGTAACCGAAGGTCCACCCGCCGATGGCGTCTCCGGCGCCGGCAGCCCACGGGATCAAGGCAGGCGCTTCGGCCGACGCGGCGGCAAGAAGTCCACCTGTTGCATAACCCCCGGCGATACCGGCCGTCCCCGAAATAGCAGCCACGCACGCGTCCTGGAACGTCTTCGCGGTGACGGTGTCGTAGAGGGCGGTCGCGACTCCCAGCGCCGGACCACCGTATTTGCCTGCTTTGCCGAGGTTTTCGACGGACTCTTGCGTCAGCATGGGTATACCCCGCTCGGCCTGCTTCTCGAGACCGGTGAGCGCCCCTCCGCTGATGGTGACGACGGGGTGGGTGAAGAACTCGTCCGGCAGGACACCATGGCGACCATCGCCCGTCGTCACGCCTCCCGTCGTCTTGCCATCAGCGGTTCTCGTCATCGTGACCTCGGTGCCGTCCCGGAATTTGATGGAGGTGTATTGCGTTCCGTCGTAGTTCTTTCTGTCCTGGGAGTACGTACTCGAGATGAAGTTGCCGTCCTTGTCGTAGTAGTCGTCCTCGACGCTGGGCAGCATGTGTCCCCACTCGTAGATCTCGTGTCGGCTGCCGTCCATCATCGTCAGCGTTCTCCCGTACTGGCCGTCTTCGGTTTCCCATTCCTTGTAATCCCGCACGGTCTGCGCCATGTCGTTGTCACGCATAACTCCCTGCTGAATGAGCCCGGTCATCGACAAGGGGTTGGGCACCTCGTCGCCGGGTGCCACAAAGCCTGACGTGGGGTCGAGGCGACGCGGGTCATCGGGACAAGGCATGGCGAAACCGAAGTGCTCACCGGCTGATTGGACTTTCTGGGCCGTGCCCGCATCGGCCTCACCGACGGCCACCAGCAGACGGTTGATCTCCGCCTGTTCCGTCGTGGCCTGAGCCTGCAGCGCCGCCGCGTTCTCTGCGGACACGCGCGCGGGTTTTATCAGCACGACCCACATGTCGTTGACCGACAACTCTCCCCTGTCTACCTCGTCTGCGTGATTGAGCAGCGCGGTGCGGGCCGTACCGATCGTTCCTGCGCCGTCGGACAATGCCCTGGACACAGCATCCGCGTAGTTCTTGAAAGTCGAAGCCTTGTCGGTCGCCCGGGTGAACATCGCGGCCGCCGCCTTGTGCGACGCCCCACTCCACGCCTCGGCAGCCGGCATGCGGTCGACGCCGTCGTCGAGTTCGCGAATCGCCGTGTACACCGATTCCCCCGCTTTCGACAGGGCGGCAGCGGCCGCGCTCATCGATCGGGGCGCCAGCCCTGCAGGCGGGACCGGGACGGCAGCATCGCTCAGAAGATTTTGTCGAAGGAGCCGGCCAACGCGGTGTCCTCGACCTGGAACTTGTCGGCCGCCCCGCGGACAGCGACCCCCATCTTCGTCACGTTGGTGGCGATCTCATCCGCGAGCGTCGTCATGTGCGCACCCACCAGACGCATCGCCCACTGCGTCGTCGACCCTGGGAGCCCGTCAGCAGCCGTCGACGCCGCATGCCCGACATCGGCACCCTTGATGGTGCTCGACGCTTCCACCACCTGCCCCGCGAAGGCCCGCAACACGTCAGGATCGACCAACACAGGTCGACGCTAACGCAGTTCGCAGAGGGGTCAGGACACCAAAATCGCGTCCAGCGCCGAGTAGAACAGCCCGAGCCCGTCGTCGGACGGCCCGGTCAGCGCCTCGGTCGCGTGCTCGGGGTGCGGCATGAGGCCGACGACGCGGCCGTTGGCGGAGCTGATGCCGGCGATGTCGCGCATGGAGCCGTTGATGTTCTCCCGGTACCGGAAGACGACCCGGCCGTCTCCTTCGAGTTCGTCGAGCACCTTCTCGCTGGCGACGTACCGTCCTTCGCCCGACTTCAACGGCACCAGGATGTCCGCGCCCTGCTCGTAGCGTGTCGACCAGGCCGAGGTGTTGGACGCGACCTCGAGCCAGACGTCGCGGCACACGAAGTGCAGGCCGATGTTGCGTGTCAGCGCGCCGGGCAGCAGCCCGGCTTCGCACAAAACCTGAAAACCGTTGCAGATCCCCAACACTGGCATTCCGCGTTCCGCGGCGGTCACCACCTCGCCCATCACCGGCGCGAAGCGCGCGATGGCCCCGCACCGCAGGTAGTCGCCGTAGGAGAAGCCGCCGGGCACGATCACCGCGTCCACACCCTTGAGGTCGGCGTCGGCGTGCCACAGGCTGACGGGCTCACCGCCGGCCAGGCGCACCGCCCGGGCCGCATCGATGTCGTCGAGCGTGCCGGGGAATGTGATGACGCCCACTCGGGTCATGCGCCGCCCTCCCGGGTGACGGTCCAGTCCTCGATCACGGTGTTGGCGAGCAGCGATTCGGCGATAGCGGCGAGCTTCTCGTCGTCGACGGCGTCATCGACTTCCAGCTCGAAACGCTTGCCCTGCCGGACATCTGAGATGCCGTCGAATCCGAGCCGCCCGAGCGCGCCGACGATCGCCTGGCCCTGCGGGTCGAGGATCTCGGTCTTGGGCATGACATGCACCACCACTTTTGCCACGCGGACACTCTACCTGCGCTGACGGCCAGGCCGCCTTACCGGCACGACCCCAGGTAGGCGGTGCACAGCGGCGCTGCTATCGCGTCGAAGACCTGCGTGTCGGGGACGGGACGCCACTCGACCTGCGTGGGCAGCGTCGTCCACAGGGCGACCTCCACGACCGTGCTGCTCGCCGGGTCGGCCAGCAGGTAGACCCGCATCACCCGGCTGCCGGTCTCACTGATCACCGCACCCACCCGGTCGCTCTCGTTCGTGGTCAGCGACGGCGAGACACCTGCCGCGCAGGACGCCAGCGCGATGCGCGCCTTGTCGAGCACCTCGAGAGCGGTCTGTCCACCGGTGACGGTGTCGCCGCGCCAGTGCAGGACCTGCACCTGCAGATTCCACTGGCCGTCCGGGTTGGGTACCGCGGCGCGCGCGGCGACGGCGTAGCGGCGAGGATCGGTCGCCGAGTCGGGCGTGACGCACCACGACTCGAATTCGAAGCGGGGCGCCGGTGCGGTGACCGCCAGACCGGACAGTGACGGCCATCGATAGACCTTCGCCATCGGCAGTGAACTCGACTCAGCCCAAGCCGAGTCCGGGATCGCGTCGCAGGTCGGCGGGCAGAATCCCGGCACCGCGTTCGCCGCCCCCGGGCTGAAGACGAGCCCGGTGACCGCCAGTGCCACCGTGAGCATCCACCGCATCCGCACTACCCCCGCTCCCCTGTGCGGGCCAGACTATAGGTATGCAGCTGACACATTTCGGCCATTCCTGCCTGTTGGCGAGCTTTTCCGACGGCGCCCAACCAGGTGGTGACACCACGATCCTGTTCGATCCCGGCAACTTCTCACACGGGTTCGAGGGCATCACGGGACTGTCGGCGATCCTGATCACCCACCAGCACCCCGATCACGCCGACACCGAGCGCCTGCCCGCCCTGCTCGACGCCAACCCGCAGGCCGCCCTCTACGCCGACCCGCAGACCGCCGCCCAACTCGGTGAGCCGTGGCGCGCCGTGCACGTCGGGGACACACTCTCGATCGGACACCTCACGGTGCGCGGGGTCGGCGGTCGGCACGCGGTCATCCATCCGGAGATCCCGGTGATCGACAACATCTCCTACCTGGTCGGCGACGGTGAGCACGCTGCGAGGTTGATGCATCCCGGTGACGCGCTGTTCGTTCCCGACGAGCCGGTCGACGTGCTGGCCACGCCGGCGGCCGCACCGTGGATGAAGCTCTCCGAGGCCGTGGACTTCGTGCGGGCGGTCAATCCGGCGCGCGCCGTCCCGATCCACCAGGCCGTCATCGATCCGGTGGCACGACCGATCTACTACGGACGGCTGCAGGAGATGACCGCGGCCGATTTCCAGGTCCTCGACCCTGAGAAGGGCACCACTTTCTGACCGCGTGGGGCCCTGTGACCGCGAGCAGTCGCGAACTCGAGCGACACGCCGCAGGAACACTCGAGTTCGTGTCTGCTCGCGACGTCACACGCGGCGGGTGGAAGTGAAAATCTCTCAGCTGTAAGGATTTCGGTCCTGGCTGACCGGCGCCTGCACGGGTCACGCTGGGCAGCATGCGACGACATCTGCACACCGGCGTGCGTGGCGCACTGCCCACCGCCGCTGCGCTGGCGGCCGCCATGGGCGTCGGGAGATTCGTCTACACCCCGATCCTGCCGTTGATGACGGCGCAGGCGGGCCTCCCAGCGCCGGTCGCCGGACACCTGGCGACAGCGAACTACGTGGGATATCTGGTCGGCGCGGTGGCGACGACGCTGTCGCCCCGGCTCGCGCGCTCCGGGGTGGCGTGCCGGGCGGCGCTGGTGACGATCGTGGCCAGCCTTGCCGTGATGCCGGTGACGACGCACGTGACGGTGTGGCTGACGGCGCGCGCCCTGGCGGGGGTCGCCAGTGCGGTGGTCTTCGTGGTCGCGATCAACACGCTGCTCGAGCGGCTGCCGGAACGGGCCGGCTGGGGTTTCGGCGGAGTGGGCGCCGGTATCGCGCTGTCGGCCGCGTTGGTGCTCGCGCTGCCCACGGACGACTGGCGCACAGCCTGGTGGACGGCGGCCGGCCTCGCAGGGGTGCTGGCCGCTGCGGGCTGGTCGGTGCATCCGCGTCCGGAACCGCGGGTGAGACATGCGCACACGCGCAGGACGGGCGGCACCCGATTTCTGCTGCTGTTCACCGGCTACACCCTGGAAGGTGTCGGCTACATCATCGCCGGCACGTTCCTGGTGGCGGCGGTGGCCGAGCACTCCCCCGGTGCGTTGGGAGCGAGCGCGTGGCTCGTGGTCGGCCTGGCCGTGGTGCCGTCAGCCGCGCTGTGGGCGCGGCTCGGCACCCGGCACGGTCAGCCCGCCATGCTCACCGCCGCGCTGGCGTTGCAAGCCATCGGTATCGCGCTTGCCTGCCAGGGCGGCGTCGCCGCGAGCCTGATGGGAGCGCTGTTGTTCGGCGCGACGTTCATCGGGGTGAGCACGCTCGCGGTGGCCGAAGGCCGGCTGCTGGGGATCCGGTCGGCGGTCGCGCTGTTGACCGTCGGCTATTCCGTCGGGCAGATCGTGGGCCCGTTGCTGGTGGCCCCGTTGACGGTCGACGGGTATCGGCCCGCGCTCGTGGTGTCCGCAATGACCGTCTCAGGTGCTGCGCTGGCCACCGCGGTGGTGTGGATCCTCAGCAGGCACCCACGTGCCCGGCTCGTCGACGCTGAGATCGGCGACGTCTCTGGTGAATTCGTCGACGACGGCAAGGACCGCAGGCCGACGTTCGTCTGCGCGCCACACGAGTGACCATGTCCACAGGGGTGTCGGTTCGATCACCGGTCGGCGCACCAGGTCTCGCGGCTCGGGGTCGCGCCGCCCTCGGGGGTTGACCAGCACGGGCCGGCCCAGGCGGCGTACGTGTTCGAAGAACGTCGGTCCGGTGACCCCGCCGTCGTCGGTGCGCATGACGCGCGCGCCCGTGCTCGTGGCGAGTTCTTCGGCGTAGCGGTTCCACGACAACCAGCTCGCGGTGTCGGTGTCCACCAGCACGATGACGTCGGCGGCCCGCACCGGCGAATCGTCAGTGCCCGGACACAACGCCCCCAGACGGTCGATCCCGATCAGCCGGGCCTGCAGTGACAGCGCGGCGAGGTCATCGTTTCGGACCCAGCAGATCGCCAGGTCGAGTACACCCTCGGCCACTCGGGCCGCCTGGGTGTGCGACGGCATCTCCCAGGTGTCCACCCGCAGCTGCGCGACCCCGGCGGCGCGTTCGGCCCAGTCGGTCGGGCACCAGTTGACGCATCCGATGCGGACCGGATCCGTGGCTGCCAAACCCGTTGCGCGCCTGCGCAATGCGTCGGCCTGATCTATCAGCGCCCGGGCGTCGGCCACCAGAGCGATCCCCGCGGGGGTCAGCGTGACGGAGCGGCGATCACGGTCGAACAGCTGGACCTTGAGATCGCGTTCGAGGGCCTTGATCTGCTGGGACAGCGAGGGCCCCGCGATCCGCAACCGCTGCGCCGCGCGGCCGAAGTTCAGCTCCTCGGCCACCGCGACGAAGTAGCGCAACTGACGCAGCTCCACCCTCCGCAGGGTAGTAGGCGAGTCCTCCCAGCAGCGAGGAAACCGGTCCTGCCGGGAGGACATGGACGGCCGGCGTTCCCCGTTGAGCAGGACATGAACACCACACCAGTAGCAGTCATCACCGGCGCATCCCAGGGCATCGGAGCGGCGCTCGTCGCCGGATACCGTGGGCTCGGCTATGCCGTGGTCGCCAATTCGCGCACCATCGCCGCCAGCGACGACCCGATGGTCCTCACCGTGGCGGGCGACATCGCCCGGCCCGGGGTCGGGTCCGAACTCATCGCCACCGCGCTCGCACACTTCGGCCGCGTGGACACGGTCGTCAACAACGCCGGCATCTTCATCGCCAAACCGTTCACCGAATACACCGATGCGGATTACGAGGCCGTCACCGGCGTCAACACCCGCGGATTCTTCGAGGTGACCCGCGCCGCCATCGCGGCGATGAGCGAGCACGGCGGCCATGTCGTGAACATCTCGACCAGTCTGGTCGAGCAAGCTGACAAGAAGGTGCCCTCGGTCCTCGCCGCGCTGACCAAGGGCGGGCTCGACGCGGCCACCAGATCGCTGGCCATCGAGTACGCCGAGCAGGGCATCCGCGTGAACGCTGTCGCACTCGGCACCATCGACACCCCGATGCACGATCCGTCGACGCACGAATTCCTGGCCGCCCTGCAACCGGTGGGCCGGCTCGGAACGCTCGACGACGTGGTCGGCGCCGTGCTGTATTTGGAGAAGGCAGGATTCGTCACCGGTGAGATCCTGCACGTCGACGGAGGTCAAAGTGCCGGACACTGAGCATGATTCAGGCCGCGAGATCCTGCGCACGGTGCTCGACGACTGGCAGGCGGGCATCGATGCGCACGACCCCGACCGGGTGTCCGCGGTCTTCACCGGCGACGCCGTCTTCCAGGGGTTGGCGCCCTACACGGTGGGCCGCGACGGAGTTCGCCGCTACTACGACGGTCAACCCCCGGGGATGACGGTGAGCTACCGGATCGACGAAGTGCGACGCCCGGCCGAGCAGGTGGTGCTCGGCTACGGCACTGCGCGATTTAGCCGGCCGGATGGCACCGAGGTCGACCTGATGCTCGGGGTGGCGGTGACCCGAACCGAGGCCGGCTGGCGCATCCAGCAGTACCAGGTCAGCCCCCCGCCTCAGTGACCGCGAGCAGGCACGAACTCGCGCGACACGCCGCAGGAACACTCGAGTTCGCGTCTACTCGTCGGAGGAACTAGCCCACGTCGCGGGCCGCGGCGCGGCCGGCGGCCCGCCCGGAGAACACGCACCCGCCGAGGAACGTGCCCTCCAGCGAGCGGTAGCCGTGCACCCCGCCGCCGCCGAAGCCGGCGGCCTCACCGGCGGCGTACAGTCCGGGCACCGCAGCGCCGTCGGCCCCCAACGCTCGGGAGTCGAGGTCGGTCTGCAACCCGCCCAACGACTTTCGCGTCAGGATGTGCAGCTTCACGGCGATCAGCGGACCTGCCTTGGGATCGGTGAGCCGGTGCGGTGCGACGACGCGGCTGACGCGGTCGGCGAGGTAGCCGCGCGCCCCGCGGATCGCGGTGATCTGGCTGTCCTTGGTGAATCGGTTGGCCACCTCACGGTCGCGGGCAGTCACCTCCGCCTCGACGGTGGCGAAATCCAGTGGCTGCACATCGGGCACGGCGTTCATCTTCGCGACCAGCTCCCGCAGCGAATCGGCGGTGACGAAGTCGACGCCCTTGTCGACGAACGCGTGCACCGGCGCGGGGCCCTTGCGGCCACGTTCGAGGACCAGCTTCACGCTGCGGCCGGTCAGGTCCGGGTTCTGCTCCTGCCCGGACAGCCCGAACTCCTTGTCGATGATCCGCTTGTTCAGCACGAACCAGGTGTAGTCCTGGCCTGTCCGGCAGATGTATTCCAGCGTGCCGAGGGTGTCGAAGCCCGGATAGAGCGGGACGGGCAGCCGCCGGCCGGTGGCATCGAGCCACAGCGACGACGGTCCGGGCAGAATGCGGATGCCGTGCCGCGGCCAGATCGAGTCGTAGTTGGTGATGCCCTCGGTGTAGTGCCACATCCGGTCGCTGTTGATCATGTGGGCGCCGGCCTTCGCGGCGATCCCGAGCATCCGCCCGTCGACGTGTGCGGGCACGCCGCTGAGCAGCTGCTCGGGCACACGGCCCATCCGTTGCGGCCAGTTCGCCCGCACCAGATCGTGATTGCCGCCGATGCCGCCGCTGGCGACGATGACAGCCTGGGCCCGGAATTCGAACTCGCCGACACTGTTTCGCGACGACGACGCACCGCGCACCGCCGACGACGGCTCCAGCACCGCGCCGCGCACCCCGACGACGGCGCCGTTCTCGACGATCACCTCGTCGACCCGGTGCCGATGCGCGAACCGCACGAGCGGGCCGGTCAGGCGGCGCGCGAAGATCTCCACCAGGCCGGGTCCGGTGCCCCAGGTGATGTGGAAGCGCGGCACGGAGTTGCCGTGCCCGCGGGCGCCGTAGCCGCCACGCTCGGCCCAGCCGACCAGTGGAAAGACTTTCAGCCCTCGGTCACCCAGCCATCGGCGTTTCTCCCCGGCGGCGAAGTCGACGTAGGCGTGCGCCCACTGCTGCGGCCAGTGGTCGTCGGGGCGGTCGAAGCCGGCGGTACCCAGCCAGTCCTGCAGCGCCAGCTCGTGGCTGTCCCGGATGCCCAGGCGGCGCTGCTCGGGGCTGTCGACGAAGAACAGCCCGCCGAACGACCAGAAGGCCTGGCCACCGACGTTGGCGGCGTTCTCCTGGTCGACGATCAGCACGCGACGGCCCCGCTCGATCAGCTCACAAGCCGCCACGAGTCCGGCCAGGCCGGCGCCGACCACGATGACGTCAGCATCATCTGCCATGCCGCCAATGTAGCGAGCGGAATCCCTCAGGCGGCGTCGGACAGCGCGACCGGGGTGCGCCAGGCGTAGACGGTGGGCACGCAGCCGTGCATCAACGCCAGATCGGCGGCATCCAGCATCGCCTGCCGGGGACCGGGCCGGCGCAGATGCCGCGCGGCGACGGCGACCCGCACGATGCCGTCCCGGCGCGCCGTGCGTTCGGCGGCGAGGACGACGGTGCGACACCACCACGGTTCGGTCAGGAATCCCTCCCCGATGCCGAGGACCCTCGCCTTGACCGACGATCCGCGGACCAGATCGGTGATACCGCCCAGACCGGCCATCAGCCGGAACCCGTTGCGCGGCAGGGCGGTGAGCGCACCGTCGGACACGTTCCAGCCCGGCGCGGCGAACAGCCGGGTGCGCAGGCCGAG
Source organism: Mycolicibacterium sp. 018/SC-01/001 (assembly GCF_007096635.1). GTDB lineage: Bacteria > Actinomycetota > Actinomycetes > Mycobacteriales > Mycobacteriaceae > Mycobacterium. The sequence continues at coordinate 182,492 of NZ_VKAA01000005.1, read as the reverse complement.
GTGTTCGAGGACCCGATCAGCGCCCATCAACCGTAGGTTGGCCTCGTGCGCGGGCAGCGTCGCGAACTCTCCGCGCCGCGCCTTCGTGGCGGCCTCGTCGAAACCGTGCAGCACGATCGCGTCGCCCGCCTCGCGCCGCGACGTGAGCCACTCGACGGTGCCGGGGTCGCGGTCGAGCCGGTATCCACCCTTGAGCCGCGGAGCCACCAGGAACGACGCCGGCACCCCGCGGCGCGCAAGCTGTCCGTGGAACGCCGCGACGTCGTCGATCGTGCGGTCACTGACTCCGGAGATCGAGACGATCAGTTGTCCTGCCATTGCCGCAGTGTCGCAACGCCAGGTGTCGCGATGGACAACTCCACCACTCGTGTGGCTGAACTGTCCGCGCTACCCCAGCACGGTCTCGATGGCCTCGATCACCTCGGGCGCATCGGGTGCGGTGCGTGGCCGGAATCGCGCGACGACCTCACCGTCGGCCGAGACCAAAAACTTCTCGAAGTTCCACTGCACGTCGCCGGCCTCGCCGCCGGCGTCGGCCGCCTTGGTGAGCTCCGCGAAGAGGGGATGCCGGTCGGGTCCGTTGACGTCGGTCTTGGCCAGCAGCGGAAAGGTCACGCCGTAGGTCGTCGAACAGAACGTCTGGATCTCCTCGGCGGTCCCGGGCTCCTGCCCCATGAACTGGTTGCAGGGCACTCCGATCACCGTCAGGCCGCGCTCGCGGTAGTCCTCGGCGAGCTGCTCCAGCGCGCTGTACTGCGGCGTGAGGCCGCATTTGGACGCGACGTTGACCACCAGCGCGGCGCCGCCGGCGAGTTCGCCGAGCGTGGTGGGCGTGCCGTCGAGAGTGGTCAGGCCGATGTCGGTGATCGTCATGTGGCAGAGGCTACGTCGGCTCGGCTCAGTCCCGCCACATCCAGCAGCCACGCGTACTGGAACGCCGTCTCCTTCCACCGCTCGTAGCGCCCGCTGATGCCGCCGTGGCCGGCGTTCATCTCGGTCTTCAACAGCACCCGGGCACCGTCGGCGGGGTCGGTCTGTGCATACCGCAGTGCGGCAACCCATTTCGCCGGTTCGACGTAATACACGCGGGTGTCGTTGAGCGACGTCGTCGCCAGGATCGCGGGATAGCGCTTGGTGTCGACGTTCTCGTACGGCGAGTAGGACTTCATGTAGCGGTAGACGTCGGCGTCGTCGAGCGGGTTGCCCCACTCGTCCCATTCGGTGACCGTCAGCGGCAGCGACGGATCCAGGATCGTGGTGAGGGGGTCGACGAAGGGCACGGCCGCGAGGATGCCGGCGAACAGGTCAGGCGCCATGTTGGCCACCGCGCCCATCAACAGGCCTCCCGCGCTGCCGCCGTAGGCGACCATCGTGTCGGCAGTCGTCACTCCGGTGTCGACGAGGTGGCGGCCCGCGGCGATGAAGTCGGTGAACGTGTTGCGCTTCTCGAGGAGCTTGCCGTGCTCGTACCAGGGCCGGCCCAGTTCACCGCCGCCGCGGACATGGGCAACCGCGTACACCATGCCGCGGTCGAGCAGCGACAGCCGGGCGATGGAGAACCGCGGGTCCTCGCACGATTCGTAGGCGCCGTACCCGTAGAGCAGCAGCGGCGCGGGCGAGGTGACACCGGCCCGGTGGATCACCGACAACGGCACCCGCGCACCGTCTTCGGCGATCGCCCACTCCCGCCGCTCCACGTAGTCCCCGGGGCGGTAGTCGCCGAGCACCGGTTGTTCGCGCAGCAGCACGCGCTCGCCGGTGGCCAGGTCCAGATCGTAGATCCGCACGGGGATGACGAACGACGTCGCGCCGATGCGCAGCCGCGGCGCGGCCCAATTCGGGTTGGCGGACAGTCCGATCGACATCAGCTCGGAGTCGAAGGTGACCTCACTGGCCTCGCCGTAGCCGGTTGCAGTCAACGGCCACAGCTGAATTCGCGGCAGTGCGGCACTGCGGTAGCTGAGCACGAGCAGCCCGGCGAACGCGTCCACGGCGTCCAACCGGACGTCGTCGCGATGCTCGATCAGCGTTCGGGTGGCCGACGGGTCGGCGACCGGCGCCTCGACGAGCGTGAAGTTTTCCGCGCCGTCGTTGTGCAGGATGAGGAAGCGATCTTCACCTGCGACGACGGCATGTTCGACGGAGTACTCGACCCCGTCGCGGCGGGGCCACACGACCGCGAAGTCCGCCTCCGGGTCGGTGGCGTCGGCGTAGCGCATCTCCGAGGTGATGGCGCTTCCGGCGGCGATCAGCACGTACCGGTTGCTGCGCGTGCGTCCGCACGCGACCCAGAACCGTTCGTCCGGTTCGTGATACACCTTCTCGGCCGGTAAGCCGGCACCGAGCCGGTGCCGCCACACGGTGTCGGGCCGCCAGGCGTCGTCGACGGTCGTGTAGTAGACGGTCTTGTTGTCGGCGGCCCAGGTGGCCCCGGCGCCGATCCCGACGATTTCGTCGTCGTAGCGCTCCCCGGTGCGTAAGTCTTTGAAGCGCAGCGTGTATCGCTCGTCGCCGACGACGTCGACGGAGTACGCGAGCACGCTGCCGTCGACGCTGACGCTGGCGGCGCCGAGTGAGAAGAAGTCGTGCCCGTCGGCTTCGACGTTCTCGTCGAGCAGGATCTGCTCACCGGGGATGTCGGCGTCTTCGGTCAGCTGCGGCGGAGTCCAGTCGTCGGGATCTCCGATGGGACAGCGGCAGTGCACGCTGTACTGCTTGCCGGCGAAGCTGCGCCCGTAATACCACCAGTCGCCCCGGCGCGTCGGCACCGAGAGATCCGTCTCCTTGGTACGGGCCTTGATCTCGTCGAAGATGGCCTGCCGCAACGGAGCGAGATCGGCGGTGACGTGCTCGGTGAAAGAGTTCTCGGCTTCGAGGTGGCCGATCACCTCCGCGCTGCTCTTCTCCCGCAACCACTCGTAGGGGTCGACGAACACGTCACCGTGGTGCTCCCGCCGATGCTCGACACGTTTTGCCACCGGCGGCTTCATCGCCCGGCTCCCATCCACTCGTCGAAACTCAGACCCGAAATGCGTTCGTAGGCTTCGATGTACCGCTCACGCGTCGCCGCGACGATACCTGCGGGCAACGGCGGGGGCGGTTGGTCACCGTGACGATCCCAGCCCGAGTCCGGGCCGGTCAGCCAATTGCGGACGAACTGCTTGTCGAAGCTGTTCTGCACGGCGCCCTCAGCGTAGTCGTCGGCGTTCCAGTACCGCGACGAGTCGGGGGTGAACACCTCGTCGGCCAGCGTCAGCCGCCCGTCGGCGTCGACCCCGAATTCGAACTTGGTGTCGGCGACGATGATGCCCCGGCTCAGCGCATGCTCGGCTCCGCGGCGGTAGGTCTGCAAGGTGAGGTCGCGCAGCTCCTCGGCGCGCTGGCTGCCGATCATCTCGACGACGTCGTCGTAGCTGATGTTGACGTCGTGATCGCCCAGTTCGGCCTTGGCGGCGGGGGTGAACAGCGGCTCGTCGAAGCGGCTGGCTTCGACGAGCCCCGACGGCAGGCCGATGCCGCAGACCCGGCCGGTGTTCTGGTAATCGATCAGGCCGGAGCCGGTGAGGTACCCGCGGGCGACGGCTTCGACGGGCAGCATGTCGAGTTGGCGCACCAGCAGCGCACGGCCGAGTACCTCCTCGGGGATTCGCGGGTCGTCGGGCGGGCCGGCAAGGTGGTTGGGCACCGGCAGGATGTCGAAGAAGAACACGCTCATCGCGGTGAGGATGCGGCCCTTGTCGGGGATGGTGCTGTCGAGGATGTAGTCGTAGGCCGAGATCCGGTCGGTCGCGACGAACAGCAGGTGCCCGTCGTCCACCCGATAGAGCTCACGGACCTTACCGCTGGCAAGGTGCTGGTAGTCGGACAGAGCGGGACGCATCGGGTCAGCCTATCGGTCCGCCGACGGCGCCCCGTGTGCTGTGATCGATCGCATGACAACCCGGTGGGTTCCCTATGCCACGACGCCCGCGCGGCTGCTGCGGCAGATGTTCAGCGACATCGTCGTCGTCGGTTGGACCGCCGTCTGGGTCGTGATCGGTCTGGCGGTCCACTCGGCCGTCGCGGTGATCGCCGACTTCGGATATCAGGTGGAAAGCGGCGCCAACGGCGTCGCGGGCAATCTCGATTCCGCGGGCAACAGCGCCGACAATGTGCCGCTGATCGGCGATTCGCTGGCCAGGCCGCTCAGCGCCGCGGGCGATGCCGCCCGGGAGATCGCCGGGGCGGGTCAGTCGTTGGGCGTGACGGCGAGCTGGTTGGCGTGGCTGCTGGCGCTGGCGGTGGCGGCTCCCCCGATCCTGGCGTTGATGATGCCGTGGTTGTTCCTGCGGGTGCGGTTCGCGCGGCGCAAATGGACCGCGGTGACGTTGGCGTCCACTCTGGCCGGCGAGGAGTTGTTGGCTCTCCGCGCGCTGGCGAATCGCCCGCTGGCCAAGCTCGCCGCCGTCGACGCCGACCCGGTGGGGGCGTGGCGCAATCAGGACCGGGCGGCGATCCGCGGGCTGGCAGCGCTCGAGTTGCGGGCGACGGGCATCAGGGCGGCGAACCTGCGCCGCACCACTTAGCGCAGGAATTGGCGCAGCGTCGACCCGAAGGGGTGCCGCACGGTCAGCGACCCGAACCGCACCTTGCCGGTCACGACGATGTGCAATCGCTGCGAGGGCGCACCGGTCGCGACCCGGACCGAGGTCGATCCACCGAACGTGCTGACCTGGTTGCAGTCCGCGGTCGCACCGTCGGGCAGGATCAGCTCGACGGAGCCGAAGTAGTCGTCCACGTCGATGTAGGCCACTGGCCCGGGCAGCACAGCAGAGGTGAAATCCAGTGTGGTCGAACACATTCTGGTGATCAGACGCAGTCGCGGCGGTACGGTCCACGGCCCCTTGCGGGTGATGCTGGACATCCAGCTGCGCACGTCCTCCGAGGGCGCGGGCGCCGGCGCCACCGGCTGCCGCTGGAACGGCAGGTCGGCGATGACCGCGTCGAGGTCGCGGCGGGTGCGGGCGGCGAACACCGTGTCGAGCCGTTCGCTGTACTCATCGAGGTTCAGCATGCCGTGACCGACCGCCCGTTCGAGCAATCGGCGCACCGCAGTGCGGTCGGCGTCGGAGACCCGCAGGTCGGGTGGCTCGCTCATGTCACCTCCACCATCATGTGCCGGAGTCCGGTGTGCCGGTTGCTCCTCGTCCATTCCACCGGCGCGGCCAGCCGCGTCGCCGGGAAGCGGCTCAGGAGTTCGGAAAAGATGACCCGGAGTTCCAGACGGGCCAGGTTGGCGCCCAGGCAGTAGTGCACACCCTGCCCGAAACCCAGGTGCGGGTTGGGTTTACGGGTGATGTCGAAGCGGTCGGGATCGCTGAACACGGCCGCGTCGCGGTTGGCCGAGCCCTCCCACACGAGCACTTTCTGCCCGGCGTCGATGTGCTGCCCGCCCAGAGTCGTCGGCCGGGTGGCGGTGCGCCGCTTGGACGGGGACGGGGATGTCCACCGGACCATCTCCTCGATCGCCGTCGGCAGCAGCTCGGGTTCGTCGCGCATCGCGGCGTAGGCGGCCGGGTTCTCGATGAGTGCCAGCAGACCGCCCGCGATCGCGTTGCGGGTCGTCTCGGCGCCTGCGCTGAACAGCAGGCTGAAGAAGAGATAGCTCTCCATGTCGGACAGTTCGGGGTCGGTGGAGTTGACCACCACCGACAGCATGTCGTCGCCGGGCGCGGCCTTCTTCGCAGCGATCAGTTCCTGGCCGTAGGCGAACATTCGCGAGCCGGCCTCCTCGACGGAGAGCCGCGAGATCGTGGCCCGGCGCGATGCGCCGAAGTCGAAGCTCGGTTCGATGGCTTCGAACAGCCAGTGCCGTTCGGACTCCGGCACTCCGAGCAGGATGCAGATCATCTGCATCGGGATCTCGGCGGCGATGTCGGTGACGAAGTCGACCGGCTCACCCGGCCGGACCGTCTCGAGCAGGCGGCGGGCGCGCCCTCTCAGATCGTCTTCGACGCGCCGGATCATCTTGGGCGTCAGGCCGGAACTGACCAGGCGGCGCACCGCTGCGTGGCGCGGGTCGTCCATCATGTTGAGCAGCTGACCGGCGATCGGCAGATCCTGCAGCAGAGTGCCGCCGAAGGATCGGGAGCCACCGGTCACCGACGAGTAGGTCTCCGGGTCACGCAGCACCGCAAGGGTTTCCGCGTGCGTGGCGACCGACCAGAACCCTTCCCCGTCGGGCGTGTTCTCGGTCGGCGCGTGCCAATAGACCGGGGCGTGCTCGCGGTGCCGCGCGAACAGGTCATGCGGAAAGCCCGCGGTGAAGTTGTCCAGATCGGTGAAGTCGATCCCGGCCATCACATCCGCGGACGCCGTCACAGAATCGCGCCCGAGGTGTAGTCGGCCGCGCCCGGATAGCGCGCGGCGAGGTCGTCGACGGCCGCCACCACCCGGTCGACCTGATCACCGGCCGCACCGGTGAAGGCTTCCTTGTCGGCCAGCGCGCCGTCGAGGGCCGCGCGGTCCAGCGGAAGCCGCGGGTCGGCGGCCAGCCGGTCCAGCAGATCGGGTTCGGCGCCACGCTCGCGCATCGCCAGCGCCACCGCGACCGCGTGTTGCTTGATCACCTCGTGCGCGGTCTCGCGGCCCACCCCGGCGCGCACCGCGGCGATCAGGATGCGCGTGGTGGCCAGGAACGGCAGGTACCGGTCGAGTTCGCGCTGGATCACCGCCGGGTAAGCACCGAACTCGTCGAGCACGGTCAGGAAGGTCTCGGTCTGACCGTCGATGGCGAAGAACGCGTCCGGCAGTGCCACGCGGCGCACCACCGAGCAGAAGACGTCGCCTTCGTTCCATTGCGCGCCCGCCAGTTCCGCTGTCATGGAGGCATACCCGCGCAAGATCACCTGCAGCCCGTTGACCCGCTCGCAGCTGCGGGTGTTCATCTTGTGGGGCATCGCCGACGAGCCGACCTGGCCGGGCGCGAAGCCCTCGGTGACGAGCTCGTGGCCGGCCATCAGGCGGATCGTGTGCGCGAATGACGACGGCCCCGCCCCGAGGTGGACCAGCGCGGACACCACGTCGTGGTCCAGTGACCGCGGATAGACCTGGCCGACGCTGGTCAGGATGTCGGTGAAACCGAGGAACTGCGCGACGCGGGTCTCGAGGTCGGCCAGCCGCGCAGTGTCGCCGTCGAACAGATCGAGCATGTCCTGGGCGGTGCCCATCGGCCCCTTGATCCCGCGCAGTGGGTAGCGGGCGATGAGCTCTTCGATCCGGCGCAGCGCGACCAGGGTCTCCTCGGCGGCGGAGGCGAACCGCTTGCCCAGCGTGGTGGCCTGGGCGGCGACGTTGTGGCTGCGACCGGCCATCACGAGGTCGCGGTAGAGCGTCGCGCGTTCGGCCAGCCGGGCGGCGACGGCGATGCCGCGGGCGTGCACGAGCTGCAGCGAGCGACGGATCTGCATCTGTTCCACGTTCTCGGTGAGATCGCGGCTGGTCATGCCCTTGTGCACGTGCTCGTGTCCGGCGAGCGCGTTGAACTCCTCGATGCGGGCCTTGACGTCATGGCGCAGCACCCGTTCCCGCGCGGCGATCGACTCGAGGTCGACCTTGTCGATCACCCGCTCGTAGTCGTCGACCACGCCGGCGGGCACGTTCACACCGAGTTCGGCCTGCGCACGCAGCACCGCCAGCCACAGCCGGCGCTCGGCGACGATCTTGGCTTCCGGCGACCAGATCGCGACCATCTCTTCGCTGGCGTAGCGATGGGCCAGGACATCGGGGACGGACGCGCGGTTGCTCACGGCCCAACAGCCTATCGGGCACAGTAGGGGCCATGTATTTCGTCGGTCTGGACCTGGCGTGGGGCCAGCGCAAGCCCACCGGGGTCGCCGTCGTCGACGACGCCGGCCGGCTCGTGACGGCGGCGGCGGCCACCGATGACGCCAGCATCCGCTCGATGCTCGCGCCCTACGTGGACGGCGACTGCGTGGTCGGCATCGACGCTCCGATCGTCGTACGGAATCCGACGGGCCAGCGCCCGGCGGAGCGGGCGCTCAACGCCGACTTCGCGAAGTTCCAGGCCGGTACGCATCCGTCGAATCTGGGCAAGCCGGAATTCGCCGACGGCACCCGCGCCGGGCGGCTGGCCGATGCGCTCGGCCTGGACATCGACCCGAGCTCCTCGGGGTCGCGCCGCGCGCTGGAGGTCTACCCGCACGCGGCCACGGTGGCGCTGTTCCGTCTCGGTCGCACGCTGAAGTACAAGGCGAAGCAGGGACGTTCGGTGGCCCAGCTGCAGGCCGAGCTGCTGCGGCTGATGGATCTGATCGAGGGCTTGGCGAGCGCGGAGCCGTCGCTGCGGGTGGCCGAGGCGCCGGATTGGATTCGCTTGCGTGAGGCAGCCGAAAGCGCCGAGCGCAAAAGCGAATTGCGCCGTGTCGAGGATCCTGTCGACGCGGTGGTGTGCGCGTACGTGGCGCTGTTGGTGGCGCAGCGGCCCGATTCGGTGACCTGCTACGGCGACACCGAGACCGGATGCATCGTCACACCGACGCTGCCGCCGGACCTCGTGCCCGCCCCACCGGAGCCGACGCCGGGTGCGGTGCACGACGCGATCGCCACCTACACGCAGCGGCGCCCGCAGTTGGTCGCGTCCATGGAGCGGTACCTGGCGGTGGTGACGTCGCTGTTGGACGACGCGGGCATCGACTATCTGTCCGTGACGGCGCGGACCAAGTCGGTGGCGTCGTTCGCCGCCAAGGCGGACCGACATGTCGACGGGCGCCGGCTGTACGCCGATCCGCTCTCGGAGATCACCGACCAGATCGGGTTGCGGGTGATCACCTACCTGCGTGACGACGTCGCCGCGGTGGCCCGGTTGCTCGGTGAGGAGATGCAGTTGCTCGACGACCGCGACATGGGCGTGGAGACCGCCAGCGAAGGGCGGTGGGGGTACGCCAGCCGGCACCTGCTGCTGGCGGTCGAGGGTGAGCAGCAGCCGGCGTCGGTGCAGGTGCGCACGATCCTGCAGCACGCGTGGGCAGAGTTCGAGCACGACGTCCGTTACAAGGGCTCGATCCCCGAGGAGGACGCCCCCGATCTGGATCGCCGGTTCACCCTCGCCGCGGGTCTGCTGGAGCTCGCCGACCGGGAGTTCTCGGCGATCCGGGAGCGGCTGCGGTCGACCACGCCCGCCGAACGCCCCCGAACAGCCGGTGAGCCCGGCATCCCGACGCCGGTGTTGGCCACGTTCCTGGCCAACCGCTTCCCCGATGCCGGCTGGTCGCGCACGGACCACTACGGCTGGATGGCGGGCCTGCTGCTTGATCTCGGCATCGACTCGATCGACGAGGTCGACGCGGTGCTCGCGGGCGTCGACACAGATGCGGTCAACGAGGCGATGGACTACCGCTTCCCGCCGGGCGCGGTGCGGCGTCTCGACGATGCGCTGTTGAAGCTCTACGGCCGCCGATACATCGACCTACCCGGCAACGCCCACCGAATCCGGCTGCTGGAGAACAGGTCCGAGCGGCTCAGCGGGCAGGCCTGAGGGTCATACGGCGAGCATGCCGCGCACCCACTCGTGGAAGGCGCCGATGTGGTGCTCGCTGGGCACCAGCACACCGCCGTTGCGGTACACCCGCGAACTCATGCCCGGCTGGCATCTTTCGGCGGCCTCGAAGTCCTGAGTGTTGACGCGGTGGAACAGTTCGACCGAGCGGCTCACGTCCCGGCCCGATTCGACGACCTCCGGCATGTACAGCCAGTCGCATTCGACGATCGTGTGGTCGGCGGCCATCGGGAACATCCGGTGCACGATCACGTGGTCGGGCACCAGATTGACGAACACCTGTGGGCGCACGGTGATCGCGTAGTACCGCCGATCCTGCTCGTGGGTGACCCCGGGGATGTGGTCCAGGCCCTCCGAGCCGTCGATGGTGAATCCCTGTATTTCGTCGCCGAATTCGGCGCCGTGGCCGACGTAATACTGGGCCGCGTACCCGTCGGCGAACTCGGGCAGCACCTCGGTCAGCTCGGGGTGGATGGTCGCGCAGTGGTAGCACTCCATGAAGTTCTCGACGATCAGCTTCCAGTTGGCCTTCACGTCGTAGACGATGCGCCGGCCCACGCTCAGCTCGGCGATTCCATAGTGGTCGATCGATTCGAGATCGCCGAGGCGATCGACGATCTCCTTCATCACGGTGTCCTCGAACGAGGGCGGCTCGTCGGCCAGGCACACCCAGACGTATCCGAGCCACTCGCGCACAGCGATCCTGCGCAACCCGTACTCGACCCTGTCGACGTCGGGCATCTTGGTCAGGTTCGGGGCGGCGATCAGCTTGCCGTCGAAGTCGTAGGTCCATGCGTGATAAGGGCATTGGAAGGCGCGCCGCACCTCGCCGCTGTCCTCGGTGCACAGCTGTGCGCCACGGTGCCGGCAGACGTTGAAGAACGCGTTGACCGCACCGGTGCGGGACCGGGCCACCAGGACGCTCTCGCTGCCCACCTGAGCGGTCTTGAAGGCACCGGGTCTACCCAGGTCCGAGGAGCGCACCACGCAGAACCACATGGTCTCGAAGATCTTCTGCTGCTCGAGCGAGAAGACGTCCGCGTCGGTGTAGTAGTGGCCGGCCAGCGTCGAGATCAGGCTCTCGGGCAGGTGAGCGGCCGCTTCGAACGTGGTCATGAGACTCCTGGAAGAGGGGTTGAGAACAGGAGGGTCAGACGCTCACCGGAGCCGGCGCGAGTTGGCGCCGCCACCGGGTGAACAGCTTGGGCTGGTCGACGCCGAGCACCGCGACGAGCCGGCCGTCGCGCCGGTAGGTCGCGAGGAAGCTGCCGCTCTCGCAGCTGCCCGCCTCGATCGTGATCTCGTCGTCGGCAAAGGTGATGCCCGCGAACTGGATTCGTGAGCCGTACTGATCGGACCAGAAGTAGGGCGCCTTGGCGGGAGCCCCGCAGTCGATTCCGTCGGACAGGAGCGCGGCGACGGCGATCGAGGGCCGTTCGAGGGCACCCGTCCAGTGCTCGACCCGGCGCGGGCCGCCCGTCGATGGGTCGAACCACGCTGCGCAGTCACCGACGGCGACGACGCCGGCGATGTTGGTTCGGCCGTCGGGCCCGCAGAGCACGCCGTTGCCGAGATCCACACCGCTGCCGCGCAGCCACTCAATGTTCGGGACTCCGCCGATGCCGACGACGACCACGTCGGCGGGCAGGTGGCGGCCGTCGACCAGCTCGACTCCGGTGACCCGGTCGGCCGGGCCGGACGTCAGGCCGGCCACACCCACTCCGCAGATCAACGTCGTGCCGTTCATCTCGTGGGCCTGCGCGACGACCGCTCCCAGCCGCGCACCGAGTTGCACCTGCAGCGGTGTCGGCGCCGCCTCGACGATTGTCACGTTCATCCCGAGTCCGCGTGCGGTCGAAGCGACTTCGGCGCCGATGAAGCCGGCGCCGATCACCACCATCTGGCCGCCATGGCTCAGTTCGGCACGAAGCGCGATGGCGTCGTCGATGGTGCGGATGACGTGGACGCCGGCCAGCGTCTCGCTGCCGGGCCACCGCCGTGCTCGCGAACCGGTCGCGATCACGAAGCCGTCCGCCTGCACGCGGCGACCATCGGCGAGTTCGACGGTGTTGGTGGCGGTGTCGAGTGCGGTCGCCGCCGAGCCGAGCAGCCACTCGGCTGCCAGCTCATCGCCGTCGTCGAGGCACAGATCGTCCTCGGTGATCACGCCGGCGAGGAAGTCCTTGGACAGCGGAGGGCGATCGTAGGGGCGCCGGTTTTCGTCGCCGATCACCGTGATGCGGCCCGAAAACCCCTGCGCGCGCAGGGCTCTGACGGCTGACAAACCTGCCAGCGACGCCCCGACGACGGCGATGTGCTTCATGACTTCCCCTGTGCGAGGCGGGCGCGGACGTCGGGAGGCAGGTTGGGCGCCTCGGCACTGAGTTCGACGCGGATCATGTCGTCCTCGATGACGACGGTGTGGGTGCGGACCGGGAGCTTCGCCGGGGGCGCGTCGACGGCGCCGGTGCGCAGATTGAAGCGCGACGCGTGCAGCGGGCATTCGACCTCGCAGCCTTCGAGCCAGCCGTCGGCGAGCGACGCGTCCTGGTGCGAGCACGTGTCGTCGATGGCGAACACTTCGCCGTCGTCGGTGTGGAAGACGGCGATCGGCGGGTCCGCGTCGATGCGGACCGACTCGCCGGGCGGCAAGTCGGACAGCGGACAGACGTCGATCATGCTGTGCCTTCCGTTTCCTTCGCATGACGCGCATTAAGGAACGTGGTTCGTATTACGCAACAGTGTGTGGCCGCTCATTCACGCTGTCAAGCTGACGGGCGGCGTCGCCCGCTGTGAGTTTCCTCCGGGTAATCGGACCACAAAGCGCTGGTCGATGCAGCGCGGACGCGACGAGCGACCGGCTTCGCCGTCAGTCGCGGTAGCCGACGCGTTCCGAGACGGCCGCCGCGGCCGCCACCACCGCCGGGACGATCTCCCGGGCCCGGTCGTCATCGAGCCGATAGACCGGCCCCGAGACACTCAGGGCAGCGATGACGATGCCCGCGTGGTCTCTGATCGGTGCCGCGACCGCAGTCAACCCGGGCTCCAACTCCTCGGTGGAGACCACGTAGCCGTCGGCGGCGATCACTGCCAATTGATCTTCGAGTTCGTCCCGCGAGGTCACCGTGCGGTCGGTGTAGCGGGTCAGGCCGGCTTCGTCGAGCACATCGCGGCGTGCGTCCGCCGACATGTGGGCCAACAGGATCTTCCCACTGGAGGTCGCATGCAGTGGGGTCAGCTCACCGACCCAGTTGTGGCTTCCGACCGATCGCGGACCACGCACCTGATCGACGTTGACGGCGTAGTGCGACCGCAGCACCGCGATGTTGACCGTCTCGCCCAGCTCGGCCGCGAGACCTTCGCAGATCTCCCGGCCCTGCTGCGTGACGTCCAGCTGTCCCGAAATCGCGTTGGACAGGCGCAACAGACCGAAGCCGAGGCGGTACTTGCCGCGCTCGTGTGCCTGCTCGACCAGCTCGTGGTCCTCCAGGGCAGACAGCAATCGCGACACCGTGGACTTGTGCACGCCGATCTCGGTGGCGAGTTCGGTGACGCCGACCTCGCCCAGGCGGGCCAGGATCTCGAGCACGGACACTGCCCGGTCGACCGACTGCACCCCCCCGCCCGAGTCGGAGCTCCCGTTGCTCACCGCAGGCACACTACCGGGGTGGGTGTGCCGGCGGCGGCGTGCCCCGAGCCCACGGCATCGCAGGAAACGCGGGACGAATCCGTCTGACGACGTGCAGTGGACCGGTGCTGCCTTACCGGTTGACCACGGCTGGGCAGCGCTTTAGGTTGGTATATCAGTTGTTGATCAATTGGAAGGAGCGGCCACGCACATGGGATCCCCTCGCGTCGTGATCATCGGTGCCGGCATCGTCGGCACCAACCTCGCCGACGAACTGACCGCCCGCGGATGGGACCGGGTGACGGTCCTCGACCAGGGCCCGCTCCCGCTGACCGGCGGATCGTCGTCCCACGCTCCGGGCCTGGTCTTCCAGACCAACGCGTCGAAGGCCATGACGCAGTTCGCCTCCTACACGGTCGAGAAGTTCCTCGCACTCGACGTCGACGGTGCGTGGTGCTTCAACCAGGTCGGCGGCCTCGAGGTCGCGACCACCGAAGAGCGGCTGGCCGAACTGCACCGCCGGCACGGTTTCGCCACCGCGTGGGGCGTATCGGCGCGTGTGATCGATCCGCAAGAGTGCGCCAAGCTGCACCCGCTCCTCGATCCCCACCGCGTCCTGGGCGGTCTGCACGTGGAGACCGACGGACTCGCCAAGGCGTCGCGCGTCGTCGTCGCCCTCACCCGCCGCGCGCAGAGTCGCGGCGCCGAGTTCCGGGGCTCGACCCGGGTCGTGGGTATCGAGCACAGCGCAGGGAAGGTCACCGGCGTCGCGACGACGACGGGCACGGTGCCCGCCGACATCGTGGTGTCCTGCGGTGGATTCTGGGGCCCGGAACTGGGCGCGCTCGTCGGTATGGACGTGCCCTTGCTCCCGCTGGCGCACCAGTACGTGAAGACCCAGCCGATCCCCGAACTGGCCGGGCGGAACACCGAGGCGTCGGAGGCGGGTTTCCCGATACTGCGGCATCAGGATCAGGACCTCTATTTCCGCGAGCACGTCGACCGCCTCGGCATCGGGTCGTATGCGCACCGCCCCATGCCCGTGGATCTGCGCGAGCTGCCCGGTGGCGAGATCACCTCGGAGTCAATGCCTTCCATGCTGGAGTTCACCGACGAGGACTTCGCACCCGCCTGGGAGCAGAGCAAGCTCCTGCTGCCGTGCCTGCAGACGGCGACGATCGATGCGGGATTCAACGGCATCTTCTCGTTCACACCCGACGGTGCCCCGCTCATCGGTGAGTCACCCGATGTCGCCGGCTTCTGGATCGCCGAGGCGGTCTGGGTCACGCACTCTGCCGGTGTCGCGCGCGCCGTCGCGCAGGTGTTGGTCGACGGCCGGTCGGAGGTCGCACTGAACGGCTGCGACGTCCATCGTTTCGAAGATGTGCAGCTCGATCCCGACTACGTCAGCGAGACCTCGCAGCAGAACTTCGTCGAGGTCTACGACATCCTGCATCCGCTGCAGCCCAAAGAATCACCCCGCGATCTGCGTGTCAGCCCGTTCCACACGCGACAGAAGGAACTCGGTGCCGTGTTCCTCGAGGCCGGCGGGTGGGAGCGCCCGCACTGGTTCGAGGCCAACGCCGACCTCGTGGCCGAGCTGCCCGCGGAATGGCAACCACGGCAACGTGATCCGTGGTCGGCCATGTTCCACTCGCCGATCGCCGCAGCGGAAGCCTGGCGCACCAGGACCGCCGTCGCGCTCTACGACATGACGCCGCTGAAACGACTGGAGGTCTCCGGACCGGGGGCGGTGGCCCTGCTGGAGCGGCTCACCACCGGGAAGATGGACAAGTCCGTCGGGTCCGTCACCTACACCCTGATGCTCGACGCGGCCGGTGGAGTGCGCAGCGACATCACCGTCGCCCGGCTCTCCCCCGACACCTTCCAGATCGGCGTCAACGGCAACCTCGACCTCGACTACCTGCGCCGCCAGGCCGGCGACAGCGTGGTCGTGCGGGACATCACGGGCGGCACCTGCTGCATCGGCGTGTGGGGTCCGCGGGCACGCGATCTGGTCTCGGCGCTGAGCCGCGACGATTTCTCCAACGAGGGCTTCAAGTACTTCCGCTGCAAACGGGTTCGCATCGCCGGGGTCCCGGTGACCGCGATGCGGCTGTCCTACGTCGGCGAACTCGGGTGGGAGCTCTACACCAGCGCCGAACACGGTCTGCGCCTGTGGGATGCGCTGTGGGCGCAGGGCCGGCGCCACGGCGTCATCGCCGCTGGCCGGGCCGCCTTCAACAGCCTGCGGATGGAGAAGGGGTACCGCTCGTGGGGCACCGACATGACCACCGAGCACAATCCGTTCGAGGCGGGTCTGGGCTTCGCGGTGCGTGCGCAGAAAGACGGGTACATCGGGCACGAGGCGCTGGCCGGCGTGTCCGATGACACCGTCACGCGGCGGCTCGCGTGTCTGACCATCGACGACGGTCAGTCCGTCGTCATGGGCTCCGAACCGGTGCTCGTCGACGGAGCACCCGCAGGCTATGTCACCAGCGCAGCGTTCGGCCACACGGTCGGCGCGCCGATCGCCTACGCCTGGCTGCCGGCGAGCGCGACCGTCGGCACGGGCGTGGAGATCCAGTACTTCGACCGCAGGGTGGCAGCCACGGTCGTCGCCGAACCACTGGTCGACCCCGAGATGGCGAAGATCCGCTCATGACACAGACGTTCACGCTGACGCTGAGCTGTGCGCAACGGCCCGGCATCGTGCACGCGGTCAGCTCCTTCCTGTTCTCCCGCCGCTACGACATCGTCGAACACCAGCAGTTCGACGACGACGTCAGCCAGTCGATCTTCCTGCGCACCACCTTCTGCTGCCCGGACGACACCGTGGACGCCGGCCAGTTGACGGAGCAATTCGGTTCGGTGGCAGCAGGTTTCGACATGAACTTCCGCATCGACGGCACCGAACCGCCACGCGTGCTGGTGATGGTGTCGAAGCTCGGCCACTGCCTCAACGACCTCATCTTCCGCTGGCGAGCGGGCACTCTCGGTGGTGAGCTCGTCGCGGTGGTGTCCAACCACGAGGTGCTGCGCCCGATGGCTGAGGCTGCGGGGCTGCCGTTCGTGCACATCCCGGTCACCCCGGCGACGAAGCCGGAGGGCGAGGCCCGGCTCCTGCGCCTGGTCGAGGATCTCCGCGCCGATGTCGTGGTGCTGGCGCGATACATGCAGGTGCTTTCCGACGAGGCCTGCACCGCGCTGCGCGGCCGCGCGATCAACATCCACCACTCGTTCCTGCCCGGCTTCAAGGGCGCCAAGCCCTATCACCAGGCCTACGATCGGGGCGTCAAGATGGTCGGCGCGACGGCTCACTACGTGACGCCGGACCTCGACGAGGGGCCGATCATCGAGCAGGAGGTCATCCGAATCGACCACTCGCACAACCCGACTCGGCTCGCGACCGTCGGCCAGGACGCCGAGGCGCTCGCGCTGTCCCGGGCGGTGCGCTGGCACTGCGAGAACCGCGTGCTGCTCCACGGTCACCGCACCGTGGTGTTTCGCTGAGTCAGACCACCCGGCAGCCAGACGACCCGGCCGATCACACGACCCGGCCGATTACACGACGGAGCGGACCGCTTCTTCGAATCCGGTGACGTGAGCCAGCGCGATCGCGGCAGCCGCGTCGCCGTCCCCTGCGGCGATGGTCCGCAGCAGTGCGGTGTGCTCCCCGACATGGTGGGCCACCACCGACAGCCGATCGAGGAACAGACAGAAGATGCGGGTGGCCAGGTTGTCGTACCGGATCAGGACGTCTTCCAGATGCGGGTTGCCGGCGGCGATGTAGATCGCGCGGTGCACCCGCAGATCCCAGCGCATCAGTTCGTGGCGATCGATGGTGTCGATCTCCAAGGCCTCTGTCTGATCGGCCAGTTCGCTCAGGTGTGTACGCATGGCTGCGGACGCGTTCTCGGCGGCGGTGCGGGCGGCGACCGGTTCGAGATTGACGCGGATCTGCGAAATGTGCCGCAAGTCAGCCACATCCACACCGGTGGCGAACGTGCCCCGGCGCGGGAACGAGATGACGAGGCGGTCGGCTTCGAGGCGTTTGAGGGCTTCCCGCACCGGCGTACGGCCCAGCCCGAGACTCGCGGCGAGCTCGCTCTCGACGATCGCCTCGTTGGGCCGAATGTCCAGCATGATCAGTTTGTCCTGGATGATCAGGTACGCCTGATCGGCCAGCGACATCGCGCCGAGATCGACTTCCCCCAGCGACTCCACACCGACAACCGTCACCGACACGCCCTTTCCCTGGTGCGCCGATGATATATCAGTGTTTGCGGGCGGTTGCCGGCAACGCGCGTCACAGGAGTGCGCGGATGGCCTGTTCGAATCCGATGACGTGCGCCCGCGTCAGCTCAGACGCGGTGTCACCGTCTCCGGCGACGATCGCGTCCAACAGCGCGATGTGCTCGCGGACATGGGTGATGACGTCCGGCAATCGGTCCAGGAACAGACACCAGATCCTGGTGGCATGCGCGTCCAGGCTCGTCAGCACCACCTCCAGGTGCGGGTTCTGCGACGCACGGTAGATCTCGCGGTGCACGCGGACATCGTGTCGCAGCACCTCTCGCCGATCGTCGGAGTCGCCGATCCGACCGATCCCCTCGGCCAGCCTCGCGAGCCTGCGGCGCGACTCCGCGGTCGCCACTCGCGCGGCACGCGCGGCCGCCAACGGCTCGAGATGGTGTCGGATCTCCGAGATGTCGGCCAGGTCGGTCACCTCGACCGCGGTCGCGAACGTCCCACGGCGCGGGTACGCGATCACCAACCGGTCGCGCTCCAACTGTTTCAGTGCTTCGCGGACAGGGGTGCGACCGACGCCGAGTTCGGCGCCGAGCCGATCGTCGTTGATGGGTTCGCCGGGTCTGATGTCCAGCATCACGAGGCGTTCCCGCACCGCTTCGTAGACCCGGTCGGCCGTGCTCTCGGTGCCGGCTTCGACATCGACCAAGGTGAATTCCGGGAGGGTCATCACCGCCCCTTTCCGTTCCCTGTTGACGTGATCGCGAACTGATCGTAACCTATCCGACAGTTGATATATCAGTAACGTATCAAACGAAGGACGTTCATGACCGTCGACGCTGCAGCCCGAACCGCCAATCCCGTTCTCGGGGAGGCTCTCGCCACGCTCGATCACGAAGTGCATCAAGCGATCTCGGCGGAGCTGGCACGCCAGCAGAACACCCTGGAGATGATCGCCAGCGAGAACTTCGCCCCCCTGGCCGTGATGGCGGCCCAGGGTTCGGTGCTGACCAACAAATATGCCGAGGGCTACCCCGGGCGCCGCTACTACGGTGGCTGCGAGCACGTCGACGTCATCGAGCAGCTCGCGATCGACCGGCTCACGCAGCTCTTCGGGGCGTCGTACGCCAACGTTCAGCCGCATTCCGGCGCCCAGGCCAACGCGGCGGTGATGGCCGCCTTGCTCACGCCGGGGGACACCATCCTCGGGCTGACGCTCGCCCACGGTGGCCATCTCACCCACGGCATGAAGTTGAACTTCTCCGGCAAGCTCTACGACGTCGCCGCCTACCAGGTCTCCGAACACGACCACCGGGTCGACATGGCCGAGGTCGAGCGGCTGGCCCACGAGCGGCGACCCAAGCTGATCCTCGCCGGATGGTCGGCCTATCCGCGGCACCTCGACTTCGCCGAGTTCCGCCGCATCGCCGACGATGTCGGCGCCTATCTGATGGTCGACATGGCGCACTTCGCCGGCCTGGTGGCCGCCGGTCTGCACCCGTCCCCGGTGCCGCACGCCCACGTGGTCACC
Source organism: Mycolicibacterium sp. 018/SC-01/001 (assembly GCF_007096635.1). Lineage (GTDB taxonomy): Bacteria > Actinomycetota > Actinomycetes > Mycobacteriales > Mycobacteriaceae > Mycobacterium. The sequence continues at coordinate 163,526 of NZ_VKAA01000005.1, read as the reverse complement.
TCGACGACGCACAAGACGCTCGGCGGCCCGCGCGGCGGCGTGATCCTCACCAACGACGAGGCGCTGGCCAAGAAGATCAACTCCGCTGTCTTCCCGGGTCAGCAGGGTGGCCCCCTCGAGCACGTCATCGCCGCGAAAGCCGTGTCGTTCCGGCTGGCCGCCCAACCCGAGTTCCGTGAGCGCCTGGAGCGCACGCTGGCCGGTGCGCGAATCCTCGCCGATCGCCTCCTGCAGGAGGATTCGCGCGCCGCCGGCATCGACGTGGTGTCCGGCGGCACCGATGTCCACCTGGTGCTGGTCGACCTGCACAACTCCGAACTCGACGGCAAGCAGGCCGAAGACCGGTTGCACCGGGTCGGAATCACCGTCAATCGCAATGCCATTCCGTTCGATCCCCGGCCGCCGATGATCAGCTCCGGCGTGCGGATCGGCACCGCGGCCCTGGCCACCCGGGGCTTCGACCTCGACGCGTTCACCGAGGTCGCCGACGTCATCGCCGCGGCGCTGCGTCCCGACGCCGGCGACACCGACCTCGACGTCCTGCGCGGCCGGGTCGACGTCCTCGCCCGCCGCTTCCCGCTGTATCCCGAGCTGACGGAGAGCGCACTGTGACCACACCCCACACCCCGCCCGGGGCGCACCTGCCCGATCACCCCGAATTCCTCTGGCGGACACCCGAACCGAAGAAGAACTACGACGTGGTCATCGTCGGCGGCGGCGGCCATGGCCTGGCGACCGCGCACTACCTGGCCAAGAACCACGGCATCACCAATGTCGCCGTGCTGGAACGGGGCTGGCTGGCCGGCGGCAACATGGCGCGCAACACCACGCTGATCCGCTCCAATTACCTCTGGGACGAGAGCGCCCGCATCTACGAGCACGCCCTGAAGCTGTGGGAGACGCTCGAAGAGGATCTGGACTACCCGATCCTGTTCAGTCAGCGGGGCGTGCTCAACCTCGCACACAGCCTCCAGGACGTACGCGACAGCGTCCGGCGCGTCGAGGCGAACAAACTCAACGGCATCGACGCGCAGTGGGTGGACCCCGACGAGGTCAAGAAGCTGTGCCCGATCGTCAACATCTCCAACGAGATCCGCTACCCGGTGCTCGGCGCGACGTACCAGCCGCGGGCCGGCATCGCCAAACACGATTACGTCGCCTGGGGTTTCGCCCGACGCGCCGATCAGGCCGGTATCGACATCATCCAGAACTGCGAGGTCATCGGCTTCGAGACCGACGGCGACCGGGTCACCGCGGTGCGCACCACCCAGGGCACCATCGGCGCGGGCCGCGTCGCGCTCTGCGCGGCCGGCCACACCTCGACCCTGACCGACATGCTCGGCATCCGCACTCCGCTGCAGAGCCATCCCCTGCAGGCCCTGGTGTCCGAACTGCTCGAGCCGGTGCACCCGACGATCGTGATGTCGAACGCGGTTCACGTCTACGTCTCGCAAGCGCACAAGGGCGAGCTCGTGATGGGTGCCGGCATCGACTCCTACAACGGGTACGGCCAGCGCGGCGCGTTCCACGTGATCGAGCGTCAGATGGCCGCGGCCGTCGAGCTGTTCCCGGTGTTCGCGCGGGCCCACCTGTTGCGTACCTGGGCAGGCATCGTCGACGTCTGCCCCGACGCGTCGCCCATCGTGGGCCGCACTCCCTACGAGAACCTCTATCTCAACGCCGGTTGGGGCACAGGAGGTTTCAAGGCCACTCCGGGTATCGGGTGGTGCCTGGCCGACACCCTGGCCACCGGCGAGCCGCACGACTTCATCGCGCCGTTCCACCTCGACCGATTCGTCACCGGCGCGTTGGTCGACGAACACGGCGCCGCCGGCGTCGCCCACTGACGAGAAGGAATCATCATGCAGCTCATCGAATGCCCGTGGTGCGGGCCTCGCGAGGAGACCGAGTTCCACTACGGGGGGCAGGCGCACATCGCCTACCCCGAGGACCCGCAGGCGCTGTCCGACGAACAGTGGGCGCAGTTCGTGTTCTATCGCGACAACCCCAAGGGACTGTTCGCCGAGCGTTGGTCCCACAGCCACGGATGCCGGCGTTGGTTCAACGCCGTCCGTGACACCGCCACCTACCGATTCCAGCGGACGTACCGACTGGACGAACCGAAGACGACGATCTGATGACTCACCGCACCAGCACCGGCGGCCGCATCGACCGCGACACCACCCTCACCTTCACGTTCAACGACCGGGAGCTCACCGGGCACCCCGGTGACACGCTCGCCTCGGCGTTACTCGCCCACGGCGTGCATCAGGTGGCCACCAGCATCAAGCTCGGTCGCCCCCGCGGTTTCACCGCAGCCTGGGCCGAGGACACCGGCGGCCTCGTCCAGATCGAGCACCCCTTCCCCGAGCCCATGCTGCTGGCGACCACCGTGGAACTCTTCGACGGCCTTGTGGCGCGCGGACTTCCGGGCCAGGGCAGGTTGGCCGAGATCCCCGACACCGCCCTCTACGACAGCACCCACGTGCACGCCGATGTCCTCGTCGTCGGCGCCGGTCCGGCCGGGCTTGCAGCCGCACTGACCGCGGCCCGCTCCGGCGCGCGCGTCGTACTGATCGACGAGCAGAGCGAGGCGGGCGGAGCACTGCTCGGTTCTGACGACACCATCGCCGGCCGGCCCGCACTGGACTGGGTCGCCGAGGCCGTCGCGGAGCTCGCCACCCACCCGGACGTGGTGCACTTGCAGCGCACCACGGCGTTCGGCCATTACGACGACGGTTTCGTGCTGGCGTTGCAGCGGCGCACCGATCACCTCGGCGCCGAGGCGCCGGCCGGGATCAGCAGACAACGGGTGTGGCGGATCCGCGCGCGACACGTCCTCGTCGCCGCGGGTGCGCACGAACGGCCGGTGGTGTTCGCGGACAACGACCGGCCGGGCATCATGCTCGCCGCTTCCGCACGGACGTTCCTGCACCGATTCGGGGTGACGGTCGGCGAGCGGGCCGTCGTGTTCACCACCAACGACAGCGCCTACCGGTCGGCATTCGACCTGCACGGCGCCGGCGTCGGCATCGCCGCGATCGTCGATGCGCGCGACGGGATCAGCGACCGGCTGCGCGAATCCTCCGCGGCACGGGGCATCCCGGTCCGAACCGGCGCGGTGGTGACCGGTACGCGCGGAGAGTCCCGGATCACCCATGCCATCGTCGGCGATTCCAGCGGAACGGCCGATGCGGACGTCATCGCGTGCGACGTGCTGCTCGTCAGCGGTGGCTGGAACCCTGCGGTGCACCTGTTCAGCCAGGCGCGCGGCACGCTGCGCTACGACGACACGCTCGGCGCCTTCGTGCCCGGTGAGCGTCTGGACGGCATGAGCGTGGCCGGCGCGGCCGACGGGATCTTCGACCTCCCCGGGTGCCTCCGCGGCGGACGGGAGGCCGCCGCGGCTGCCGTCAATGCACTGGGATTCACCCCGCCGGCGAATTCCGTTGACGGCGAACAGGACCCGAGTGAGCAGCAGGACCCCGGGGCCGTCCTGTGGTACGTGCCCGATCCGGCGTCGGCGACACGCCAGTTCGTCGACGTCCAGCGCGATGCCACCGTCGCCGATCTGGTCCGTGCGGTCGGCGCGGGGATGCGCTCGATGGAGCACATCAAGCGCTACACGACCATCGGCACCGCACACGATCAGGGCAAGACGTCCGGTGTGGTGGCGTCGGGCATCGTGTCGGCCTTGCTGGGCACCCCGGTGCAGACGCTCGGTGTCACGACGTTCCGCCCGCCGTACACGCCGGTGGCGTTCGCCGCACTGGCCGGCCGCGACCGCGGCAGCCTCTACGACCCCGAGCGGGTGACCGCGGTACACGACTGGCATGTCGAGGCGGGCGCCGTGTTCGAAGACGTCGGCATGTGGAAGCGACCCCGCCACTACCCCCGGCCCGGCGAGAGCATGGAGGCTGCGGTCCTGCGCGAATGTGCTGCCGTGCGAACCGGAGTCGGCATCCTCGATGGGTCCACCCTGGGCAAGATCGACGTGCAGGGGCCCGATGCCGGGCAGTTCCTGGACATGCTCTACACGAACATGATGAGCACGTTGAAGGTCGGCATGGTCCGCTACGGCGTGATGTGCGGCGTCGACGGCATGGTCATCGACGACGGCACGGTGATGCGCCTGGCCGAGGACCGCTTCATGGCGTTCACCACCACCGGCGGGGCGGCCCGCATCCTCGACTGGATGGAGGAGTGGCTGCAGACCGAATGGCCGCACCTGCGGGTCCGGCTGACCTCGGTGACCGAGCAGTGGCACACGTTCCCCGTCGTCGGCCCGAAGTCACGCGACGTCGTCGGCACCGTCTTCGGCGATCTCGATGTCAGCAACGACGCGTTCCCGTTCATGGCGTGGCGGGACACCACGATCGACGGTGTGCATGTGCGCGTGGCGCGGGTCAGCTTCTCCGGCGAGCTCGCCTACGAGGTCAACGTCATGGGCTGGTATGCAACGGCGTTGTGGGAGAGGCTGATCGAGGCCGGCGCGCGGTACGGCATCACGCCCTACGGCACCGAGACGATGCATGTGCTGCGCGCCGAGAAAGGCTACCCGATCATCGGGCAGGACACGGACGGCACGATCACCCCGCAGGATCTCGGCATGGGATGGGCGGTGTCGAAGAAGAAGCCCGACTTCATCGGCAAGCGATCCTTCACCCGCCAGGAGAACCTCAACCCATTGCGCAAGCAGTTCGTCGGGCTGCTGCCCACCGATGCGGACACGGTGCTGCCCGAGGGCGCGCAGATCATCGAATTCGCCGAGGACGGAGCGCTGCCCGCGCCGCCGGTGCCGATGCTGGGGCACGTCACGTCGAGCTATCGCAGCGCAGAGCTCGGACGTCCGTTCGCGCTGGCTCTGATCAAGGGTGGCCGAGACCGCATCGGGGACACCCTCCACGTTCCGGTCGACGGTGCCCTGGTGCCCGTCGAGGTCACCGGTTCTGTCCTCGTCGATCCCGAAGGAGCTCGCCGCGATGGCTGACACCCTGACCCGCCGCAGTCCGTTGCACTCTCACCGGTCGCGGCTGGCGGCGCTGCCGCCCTCGGCGTCGGTGGCCGAGGAACCGTTCTTCTCGATGGTGGACCTGTGGGTCGATCCGGCCGGCCCCGGTGCCGGCGCGGCGGCGAACGTCCTCGGGGTCGACGCGTTGCCGGTGGCACCGTCGACGGTCGTCGACGGGCCCGATGCGTCGGTGATCTGGCTCGGCCCGCAGGAGTGGCTCGCGATCTCGGCCACCCGCGACGGTGAGGAGCTGGAGGCCGCACTGCGCGCCGCGGTGGCCACCTACGGCGTTGCGGCGGTGGATGTTTCGGCTCAACGCACGTCGCTGCGCCTGCGCGGTGCCAACGCCCGGGCGGTTCTCGCGAAGGGATGCTCACTGGACCTGCATCCCCGGGTGTTCGGGCCCGGCGATGCCGCGCAGACGATGCTCGGCCACGCCGGTGTGGTGCTCATGCCGATGAGCGACGACGGTACCGACTACCGAGTCATCGTGCGGTCGTCGTTCGCCCGCTACCTCGCCGACTGGCTGATCGATGCGGCCGGGGAATTCGCCATCACCTGGTAACCGCCCAAACCAACGTTTGGGCGCGAAAGGGCGAGTAGAACTCACCATTTCGTCGATCTCGCGTCACGCGGTATCCATTGTTCTTGACCACCCCGTCAGCCTGACCTACGGTTGACTCACAACTCATATATCACTAGTGGATCAGGTGGAGGTGCCGGCGTGACGATCAGCGTGTTCGACCTCTTCTCCATCGGCATCGGCCCGTCGAGCTCCCACACCGTCGGACCCATGCGGGCCGCGGCTCGGTTCGTCGACGACCTGCGCACCCTGGGTGCGGTGGACGCGGTCGCCGACGTGGACGCGGACCTGTTCGGCTCGCTGGCGGCCACGGGCGCCGGGCACGGCACGTTCACCGCCGTCCTGCTCGGCCTCGAGGGCCACAAGCCCGAGGACATCCGTACCGAGGAGATGGAACGGCGGGTCGAGGCGATGCGCGCGACGGGCACGATCCTGCTGGGCGGGGCCCGCGAGATCCGGCTGACCGAAGGGGACCTCACGCTGCGACCCTTGACGGTCCTGCCGTTCCACCCGAACGCGATGACGCTCACCGCGCTGGACGACGACGGTCACCAACTGCATCGGCAGACCTATTTCTCGATCGGCGGCGGATTCGTCGTCACCGAAGCCGAGAGTCAGGAGCCCGCGTCTGAGCACACCGACGGGCGGGCGCTGTCCTTCGCGTCGGCCAAGGAGTTGATGGAGCTCTGTCGCCAACGCTCGTGCGGGGTCAGCGACCTGATGCTGACGGTCGAGAGCCAAACCCATTCGGCCGCAGACATACGACGACGGCTGCTCCACATCCGCGACGTGATGGTCGAGTGCGAGAAGCGCGGCATCAGCCGGTCCGGTTACCTGCCCGGCCCCCTTCGGGTGCGACGGCGCGCCAAGGACTGGTTCGAGCGCCTGGAGTCCGAAGATCCCGACCGCAGGCCCGAATTCGCCGAGGACTGGGTCAATCTCGTCGCGCTCGCGGTCAACGAGGAGAACGCGTCCGGCGGGCGGATCGTCACCGCACCGACCAACGGCGCCGCGGGCATCGTGCCCGCCGTGCTCCATTACGCGGTGCACTACACCGACCCCGGCCGGCGTGACCCGGACGGCACCGCGGTGCGGTTCCTGCTCGCCGCGGGCGCCATCGGCTCGTTGTACAAAGAGCGTGCGTCGATCTCCGGAGCCGAGGTCGGCTGCCAGGGCGAGGTGGGTTCCGCGGCGTCGATGGCTGCTGCCGGCCTCGCCGAGATCCTCGGCGGCACACCGGAACAGGTGGAGAACGCCGCCGAGATCGCGATGGAACACAGCCTCGGTCTCACCTGCGACCCGATCGGCGGCCTGGTCCAGATCCCCTGTATCGAACGCAATGCGATCTCCGCGGGCAAGGCGATCAACGCCGCTCGGATGGCGCTGCGCGGCGACGGCTCGCACCACGTCACCCTCGACCAGGTCATCGAGACGATGCGCACCACCGGCGCCGACATGCACGCCAAGTACAAGGAGACATCAACCGGCGGGCTCGCCGTGAACGTGCCCGTGAACTACATCGAATGCTGAGGTGAGGCCATGATCCTGGACTGGTACGACCGCCGCATCCTGGCGTTCGTCGTGAACCAGCCGGCCGATCGACCGCTGCCCGAGAAGGAATGCCGCAGCTGGTTCGGCATCACTCCCGGCGCCGTGATGCGGCGCTTCGGAGCGGTCGTGGACGTGTACTCGTCGGCCCACCCGCCGCTGGCGCAGGACGACCAGGATCTGCTCGACCGGGCGGCAGCGCGGCGACGGCTCGCAGGAGTCTGACTCAGTCGTCCGGGCCTGCGCCCAGGTGCGTCGGATCGGTGATGTGGGCGTCGCGGATGCCCAGCTGCCGGTTGATCAGCTGCGTGACGAAGAACAGCACGACACCGAGCGCGACGAGCACACCGGCCACGATGTACTGCTGCGCCGGCCGGCCGGACAGCGGCGTCACCAGGTACAGCGATACGAGGAATCCGATGACCGGCAGGATCGTCGGGGTCTTGAAGTGCCCGCCCGTCTCGCGCACGTCGCGGCGCAGCACCAGGACCGCGACGTTGACGACCGCGAACACCGCGAGCAGCAGCAGGCTGGTGGTACCGCCGAGCACCGAGATCGCGTTGCTGCTGGCGAAGGCGCTGACGTAGAGGATCAGGCCGAAGGCGATGAGCGTGGTGAACACGATCGCCACCCACGGCGACCGCCGCGTCGGATGCACGGTTCCCAGCACCGGCGGCAACACGTGCTGGCGGGCCATGCCGTAGATCAACCGGCTCGCCATGAGCATGTTGATCAGCGCGGTGTTCGAGACCGCGAACATCGTCATGAACGGCAGGATCGAGTCGATCGGCAACCCCGGCGCACCGGCCTTGACCACCTCGACCAGCGGGGTGTCGCTGGCCTCCAACTCACCGATCGGCACCAGCGCCACAGCGACGATCGAGACGAGGATGTAGACGATGCCCGCGATCGACAGCCCTGACAGCAAGATCTTGGGGAACGTCTTGACCGGATCCTTGGTCTCCTCGGCCATGTTCACCGAATCCTCGAAACCGACCATGGCGAAGAAGGCAAGCGATGTCGCGGCGGTCACCGCCAGGAACGTGTTCTTGTCCTCGGCGGTCTCGAACGCGACGATGCGGGAGAAATCCACGTCGGCGCTGCTGGTGAACGCCCACAGACCCACGAGGATCACGACCACCAGGCCGGTGATCTCCACGATCGTCAGGACGACGTTGAGCTTGACGCTCTCCCCCACCCCGCGAAAGTTGATGGCGGCCAACGCCGCCATGAAACCCAGGGCCAGCAGGGCCACCCCGAGTTTCGAGGCGTCGACGTCGATGCCGGTGAAGAAGTTCGCCGCGAATGCCCTGGAAGCCGTTGAGGCCGAGGTGATTCCGGAGCACATGACGACGAAGGCGACCAGGAACGTGACGAAGTGGATGCCGAACGCCTTGTGCGCGTAGAGCGCTGCGCCGGCAGCCTGCGGGTACTTCGTCACCAGCTCCAGGTAGCTGAACGCGGTGATCGTCGCGACGCCGAACGCGACGAGGAACGGAAGCCACGCTGCACCACCGACTTCGGCGGCTACGTCCCCGACGAGCGCGTACACGCCGGTGCCGAGGATGTCCCCGACCACGAACAGCAGCAGCAGGCCCGGTCCCATCACCCGCTTGAGTTCGGGCTGCTGGGTCTGTTGACCTGTCGCCGACTCCGTCATCGCGCTTTCCCTGCCTCTCGCTCGATCCCACCCATCTTCGGTCACCTCGCGCCGCGGCGCAGCGGCTACGTGTAGGGGGCCAGCACGTCGACGACGTCGACCAGTGTCGCCCGTGCGGTCGCGCGCGGCCCGTCGCCGTCCCCGACCAGTGCGGCCACCACGGCACCGTCGACCGCGCACACCAGTGCGCTCAGCAACTCGGGGTGCACCGAGCGACCGCACCGCTCGACGACCGCGATCACCGCATCGGTGCGGTGCTTGAGGATTCTGCGCTGGATGTCGCGCAGATTGGGTTGACGCGCGCAGGCGATCAACCGCTCGTAGCGGGAGATCAGCTGTTCGGTCACGCGTTCCGGGCTGTCCCCGACGAGCAGGTCGACCAGGATGTCGGCAGTCGCCTCCGCTCCGCGCCGCCGCCGGGACAGGTCCGCCACCCGGTCCTGCAGATCCCTGGTCTCGAGCATGCCGACGTACTCCACGGCGTTGGCGATCAGGTCATCCAGCGAAGAAAAGTAGTACGTCGTCGAGGCTAGCGGCAGCCCGGCCCGGCGGGCCACCGCGCGATGCCGCACCGCGTCGAACCCGCCCTCGCACAGCAGGTCGGCAGCGGCGCTGACCAGCGCATACCGCCGACGTTCTCCCTTGGGAGTGACTGCTGCCGTCACGGTTAGCATCGTGCCAGTCGCCGAGGTACGGCATCGGGCTTTCGGCAATTCGCTCGAGCGCCGATGGCATGATGGCGCGCATGCCGACGATCAACCGGCGGGCGCTGCTCGGACTCGGGTGCAGGGCCGGGCTCGTGACCGCAGCAGGAGTCACCGCCGCATCCGCGTGGACCCGAGCAGCGGCGGCGCCGCCCGCCGCTGCGCAGACGTACGCGGCCGGGTCGTTCGCCTCCGCCGCACGGGGCGGCGCACCGACCAACTGGACCATCGCCCGTCCGCCAGGCCAGACCGCGCCGCTGCGCCCGGTGGTCCTGCTGCACGGGAAGGACAGCAGCGCCGCGACGGTGATGTCGATGGGTGCCGAGCAGTTCCTCGCCGACGCGGTGGCCGCGGGTGTGCCGCCGTTCGCGCTCGCCGCGGTCGACGGCGGCAACGGGTACTGGCACCGGCGCGCGTCCGGTGACGACCCGGGAGCGATGGTCCTCGACGAGTTCCTGCCGTTGCTCGCCGGGCAGGGCCTCGACACGTCGCGGGTCGGCTTCCTCGGGTGGTCGATGGGCGGCTACGGTGCCCTTCTGCTCGGTTCGCGCCTCGGCGCCGCGCGCACCGCGGCGATCTGCGCGGTCAGCCCAGCGTTGTGGACGTCTGCCGGTGCGGCGGCACCGGGTGCGTTCGACGGTGCCGCGGACTACGAGGCCAACAGCGTATGGGGCGCACCGGGTCTGGCCGGCATCCCCATCCGCATCGACATCGGCAACGACGATCCGTTCGCCTCCGCGACCCGGCAGTTCATCGCGCAGTTACCGACCCCACCGGCGGGCGGTTTCTCGCCGGGCGGTCACGATGCGGCATTCTGGTCGTCGCAGCTCAGCTCCGAGCTGACCTGGATGGCACCGCTGCTGACGGCCTAGAGGCTGATCTCGCCCTCGGCGGCAGCCAGCCCGATGTCGGTACGAAAATGGCTGCCGGGCAAGCGAATAGAGTCGAGGATGGCGTACGCCGCCGTGCGCGCGGCTACCAGATCGGCACCGGTGCCGACCACCGAGAGCACCCGCCCACCGGAGGACACCAGCGCACCGTCGTCGCGGCGGGCCGTGCCGGCGTGCAGCACGCCGTCCGCGTCGGCGCCGGTGATCACGTCACCGACGCGGGGCCTGCCCGGGTAGTTCTCGGCGGCGACGACGACGGTGACCGCGGCGCCGTCACGCCAGCGCGGCGGCGGTGCCGCAGCGAGGCCGCCGGTGGCCGCCGCCATCAGCAGCTCTGCCAGCGGGGAATCGAGCAGGGCGAGTACTGCCTGGGTCTCGGGATCGCCGAAGCGGCAGTTGAATTCGACGACTGCCGGCCCCTTCGACGTGATCGCCAGCCCTGCGTAGAGCAGCCCGGAGAACGAACTGTCGCGCCGAACGAGCTCCGCGGCAACGGGTGTGACGATCTCGTCGACGATGCGTGTGGTCATGTCGGCAGGCAGCCACGGGAGCGGGGTGTAGGCGCCCATCCCACCGGTGTTCGGCCCGGTGTCGCCGTCCCCGACGCGCTTGGCATCCTGCGCAGGCAGCAGCGGCACCACCGTCTCGCCGTCGACGAGGCAGAACAGTGACACCTCCGGGCCGTCCAGGAACGATTCGAGCAGCACCGGATGGCCGGCCTCGAGCAGGCTCGCCGCATGGGCGCGGGCCACATCACGATCCCCGGTCACGACCACCCCTTTGCCCGCGGCCAGGCCGTCGTCCTTGACCACCCAGGCCTGCTCGCCGGCGGGTGGACCGAAGCGATCCAGCGCGGCGTCGAGATGCCCGGGGTTGTCGACGATCTCGCTGGTGGCGGTGCGCACCCCGGCGGCGCTCATGACGTCTTTGGCGAACGCCTTGGAGCCCTCGATGCGTGCCGCGTCCCGGGTCGGGCCGAAGCAGGCGATCCCGGCCGCGCGCACCGCGTCGGCCACCCCGAGGACCAGCGGCACCTCCGGACCGATGACCACGAGGTCTGCGCCCACCCGCCGGGCCAAAGCGACGACGTCGTCGGCAGCGGTCACATCGACGTCGTACTGGTCGGCGACCGCGGCGGTCCCGGCATTGCCGGGCGCGACGGACAAGCCGTCCACCCCGGGGTCTCGGCGCAACGCGAGAAGCAGCGCGTGTTCACGGGCTCCGGAGCCGATCACCAGGACGTGCACAGCTGACCACCCTAATCCCCTCCGACCGGCAACGGCGCACACTCGTGGGCATACAGATATGGGCGCTAGTGTATGGTCAGCCAAAGTGCCGTACGTCACACCTGGAGGTCCGCCATGACGAGCTGCCCGTTCCTGCCCGAGGGGTACGACTTCACCGATCCGGATGTCCTGGTCCGCGGCATGCCGGTGCGCGAGTTCGCCGAGCTGCGCGCAACGGCACCCATCTGGTGGAACGAACAGCAGGAGTCGGTGTTCGACGACGGCGGGTACTGGGTGATCACCCGCCACGCCGACGTCAAGGCGATCTCGCGCGACAGCGGATCCTGGTCGACCAACCGCAAGGGCGCGGTGATGCGCCTGCCCGACGGGGTGACCGCTGAGCAGCTGGAGTTCACGAAGGCGCTGCTGATCAACCACGACGCACCGGAACACACGCGGCTGCGCAAGATCGTGTCCCGGCTGTTCACCCCGCGCGCGATCGCGGCGCTGGAGGACAAGCTCGCCGCCGCGGCCCGCGAGATCGTCGCCACCGCTGCCGCGAAGGACAGTGGCGACTTCGTCCACGACGTCGCCATGGCGTTGCCGTTGCAGGCGATCGCCGACCTCATCGGTGTCCCCGAAGCCGACCGGGAGAAGTTGTTCGAGTGGACCAACGCGATCATGAACACCGACGACCCGGACTTCGAGACCGATCACGTCGCCGCCAACGCCGAGTTGATGGGCTATGCGTACGCGATGGCCGAGGATCGGCGCAGCTGCCCTGCCGACGACATCGTCACGCGACTCGTGCAGGCCGATCTCGACGGTGACGGCATGTCCGACGTCGAGTTCGCCTTCTTCGTCATCCTGCTGGCCGTGGCGGGCAACGAGACCACCCGCAACGCGATGACGCACGGCATGAATGCGTTCCTGGAGAACCCCGATCAATGGGAGCTGTTCACGCGAGACCGCCCGCAGACCGCGGTCGACGAGATCATCCGCTGGGCCTCCCCGGTGCACTGCTTCCAGCGCACCGCCACCCGGGATGTCGAGGTGGGCGGCACGCTGATTCGCGAGGGTCAGCGGGTGGGGCTGTTCTACAGCTCCGCGAACTTCGACGAGGAGGTCTTCGAGCGCCCCTTCGACTTCGACATCCTGCGCGACCCCAATCCGCATCTCGCCTTCGGCGGCAACGGAGCGCATTACTGCATCGGCGCGAACTTGGCCCGTATGGAGATCAAGCTGATCTTCGACCAGATCGCCGAGCAGATTCCCGACATCGCGAAGCTGGCGGAGCCGCAGCGGCTGCGGTCGGGGTGGATCAACGGCGTCAAGGAGCTGCGCGTCGCATACCGGTGACGCCGGCCGGACTGCGGTTAAGGTGCCTTCGTGCGCACCCACGGTTGGTCAGGAGCCAAACCGGCCTCTGATGAGGAGGCCATCGGGCGCATCCTGGCCGCCGCGGGCAAGGCCATCGAGGACCGCGGCGCCGACTTCTCCATCTCCGACGTCGCCCGCTCGGTCGGGGTGACCCGGCAGACGGTGTACCGGTACTTCCCCAGCACCGAGGCGCTACTGGTCGCTGCCGCGGTCCGCGCCGTCGACGATTTCCTGGAGCGGGTGGCCGTGCACGTCGCCGGGATCACCGACCCGGCCGCCGCAGTGACCGAGGCGGTCGCCACCGCTCTGGAGTGGCTCCCGAAGGAGAAGTACATCGGCTTGCTGATGACGCCCGGCGGCTCCTCGCACGCCGAGTCGGTGACCTCCGACGTGGGGTTGCAGTTCGCCCGTGACATGGTCGGCCGGCTCGACGTGGACTGGGTGGCCCACGGGTACGGCGACGACGACCTCGACGAACTCGCCGAACACCTGCTCAGGGTCATCCAGTCGTTCGTTCTCGACCCGGGACGACCGCCGCGACGGGGCGCGGCGCTGCGCGACTACCTGCGTCGGTGGGTGGGCGGCGCGCTGGTCGCTACACCACCGACAGCGGCAGCGATCTCCTCGGCTGGAACTCGAAAGACGCTCCCCCGCTGAACTTCACCACCGACACTTCACCCAGCTCGCGGGCAGGCGTGTCGCGACATCGCAGCTGCGCGGTCCAGTCGTCGGGCGTCCCCGTCAGCTCCACGTCGAGGTGGGGATCCACCGCGGCGACGGCCGCCTGCAGAGGACGGCGCTCACCAGGGTGCACCAGCGCCACCCAGGCACCGTCGTCGTGCGCCGGTGAACGCTGCACGCTCACCGAGTCCGGGCCGAACTCGGCGTCGACGTAGGCGGCCGGATTGAGCATCGGATGCAGCCGCAACATCTCCACCGCGCCGTCGACACCGTCGGGTAACTCCAGCGCGCGGTGAATGCGCTCGGCCGCCAGGCCCGCCACCCCGGTCAGCTGCTTGGTGCAGATCTCCGTCGCCAGTGCGTCATCGGCACCCGCGCGGGCCCCCACCGCGATCACGAAGGAGAGGTTCAACAGATGCATCTGCAGGCACACCTCATCTGCCATCCGCACCAGAGCAGACTGCGAGAACGCACCGAAATCGAAGTCCGACAGCAGGTCTGACGCGTAGTCGCTCTCACCCTCGTCGTCGGGATCGATCGGATCGAGCTCTGTGAGCGCGGCGCGCGTGCGCGCGATGACCTCGAGGACAGGATGATCGGCGACCTCCGGGTTGCCCTCGTCGATGCTCACGGTCCACGCGCAGTGCGGCTTCCGGTCAGCGGGCACCCGCGGCGGACGGTGGATGGGCCGGATCTGGGCCTTGCGGTTGGTGGCCACCGCCGTCGCGTCGAAGGTGGGGTCCTCGATGTCGTGGCACATGCCGCGCACGTAGTCCTCGCCCATCGGCTCGACGTCGAGCAGCGCCCCGCAGTGGTCGAGGTGGAACTCGCCGTGCCAGCGGTCGTGCACGGTGTAGCGGAAATCCATGAACTGTGGCGGCGCCCCGATGTCGAGCTGCAGCCCCTTGAAGATCGTCACGACATCGGTGCCCTCGTAGCGCAGCGCCTTCTGCATCCGCCGGGTGTAGATCGGGCTCGCACCCATCCACTCCTCGATGGCGATCTGCAACATCGCTTCACGACCGAAATTGCTGATGCACCAGGCCATTCCGGATCGATCGATCATCTGCCCGATGAGCAGCAGCTCGGGCACCAGCGTGGCGAGTTGCCCTCGCGACAGCGCGGCGAACCTACTGGTCATGCACCGCACCTCCGGAGTGCATCTGGACCGCGGCGTTGACGTTGGCTTTCTTGTCTTCAGCCTCGCCGCGCTCGGCGGCCCGCTTGCGCTTCTTGATCACCTTGGTGACCGCGCCGTCGAGTTTGGAGCCCAGGGGGAATCCGAGATAGTGGGTCAAGAAGACCGCCATCTCCTTGAGCTCGTCTGCGGTCAGCTCCTCGTTGCCCAGGGCCGCATTCGCCTGGATCTCGGCGAGCGCGTCGTTGCCGAGGGCGGCGACCGCGGTCAGTGTCATGATGCGTTTGTCGCGCATCGACAGACCCGGCCGGCTCCAGATGGTGCCGAACAGGTGGTCGACGGTGAGGTCGAAGAACGGATCGCCCTCCACGTTCGGCATCTCCCAGCCGTACACCTCGTTCATCTTCTCCAGGCCTTTGCGGCGCAGCTCGTCCATCCCGGTCACTCCTTCGCAGTCGACGTCGGATCCGACACGCCCAGTCCGGAGGCCAGATCGCGCACAGCGATCTCGGCCAGCGGTAGTTCCACTCCGGTGGCCTCACCCATGGCCAGCGCCAGCCGCAGATCCTTGTCCGCGAGGTTACGAGTGTGGACGAACATGTCGTAGAGCCAGTGGTCGGCGGCGAGGGGTCCGAGCTCGTCGCGCACCATGATCGCACCGGGTCCACCGCTCTGGGCGTCGCTGTGCCGGACCACCCGGCCGAGCTTCTGCAGGTCGATGCCCGCCGCGGCGGCGAGCTTCTGCGCCTCGCAGGCGGCCGCGAAGCCGGTGAACGTCAACATGTTGCGGGCCACCTTCATCCGGGTCCCCGCCCCGGGCTCGCCGGCGCGGACCACCAGCGACGCCCACTGCTTGAAGACGGGCTTGACGATGTCGTAGGCGGTGTCGTCGGCGCCGACCATCACCGCCAACTCACCCTTGTCGGCCGCGCCGGCACCGCCACTGACCGGGGCATCGACGATGCGAATCCCCGTGTCGCGCAGACGATCGGCGAGCTCCGGTGCGGTGTCCGGTTCGATGGTCGAGTGGATCGCGATCACGGTTCCCGGCCGGGCGTGGTCGGCCAGTTGCGAGACGACGTCACGCACCTGGGCGTCGGTGAGGACCGTGACGCTGATGACGTCGGCCTGCGCCACGGCGGGGACGTCGTCGGCAGCGACAGCGCCCTTCTCGACCAATGGGGCCATGGCGTCGGCGCGCACGTCGAACACGACGAGGCCGCCGGGCCATTCGACCAACCGCTTCGCCATCGGGGCGCCCTGATTGCCCAACCCGATGTACCCCAGCCTCGGGTGCTCGGTCATGACCTGATGATCTGTCCGCCGTCGACGTTGAAGATCTGCCCGGTGATCCACTTGGCCTGGTCGGAGAGCAGGAACAGGCACATGCCGATCAGATCGTCGGGCTGCCCCATCCGCGAGAGCGGGATGTTCTTGACGATGTCGGCGACCATCTCCTGCGGGGTGGTGGTGCGGTTGGCCTCGGTGTCGATCGGCCCGGGCGCGATGGCGTTGATACGGATGTTCTGGCCACCCAGCTCACGGGACAGCTGCTGGGTCAACCCGTTGACACCCACCTTGGCCAGCCCGTAGAAGTTCGCGTACAGCCATGCGGCGGTTGATGATTGGTTCACGATCGCACCACCGCCGCGCTTGGCCATCTTGCGGTAGACCGCCCGGGTACACCACAGCGCCCCGTCGAGGTTGACGCTCATGAACTTGCGGTAGTACTCGGGATCCACGGTGACCAGGAAATCCAGCTTCATGCCCCCGAAGATCGCGGCGTTGTTGACCAGGTAGTCGATGCCACCGAACTCCGAGAGAGCCTGAGCCGCCATGTCTTTGGCCGAGTCCGGGTCGGACACGTCGACTCGCACCGCGAGTGCGTTGCCACCCTCGCCGAGGATTCCGTCGGCGACCTTCTGCGCACCCTCGAGGTTGATGTCGGCGACCACGACGGCCGCTCCCTCGCGAGCCAGCGCTTCGGCGTAGGCCTGTCCGATGCCGCCGCCGGCACCGGTGACGATGGCCACCTTCTCCTGGAACTGATCTCCGTACAGACCCACTCACATCTCCTTAGTTCGCGGCTGTCGCAATGGCTTTGATCTCGAGGTACTCCTCGAAACCTGCAAGCCCCATCTCCCGGCCGACACCGGACTGCTTGTAACCGCCGAACGGCATGTCGGCCGAATACCAGACCCCGCCGTTGACGTTGACGGTGCCGACGCGCATCCGCGCGGCGATCCCGGCTGCACGGTCCTCGTCGGCGGAGAACACGGTGCCCGACAGACCATAGGGCGAGTCGTTGGCGATACGGACGGCATCGTCGTCACCGTCGTGCGCGATGACGGTGAGCACCGGGCCGAAGATCTCCTCGCGCGCCACCGTGGCGGTGTTGTCCAGCCCGGCGATGACCGTTGGCTCGATGTAGAAGCCCGTGTCCCGATCGGCGGGACGCCCACCGCCGCAGGCGAATCGGCCACCCTCGGCGATGGCCGAATCGAGGTAGCCCTGTACCCGGTCGCGCTGCCGCGCGGAGATCACCGGACCGCAGATCGTGCCGGGCTTGCGCGGATCACCCGGTGTGAGACCACCCATCGTCGCGGCCGCCGCCTCGACCGCCTCGTCGTAGCGATCGCGCGGCACCACGAGCCGGGTGGTGATGGCACACCCCTGACCGGCGTGCATCGACGCGGTGAACGCCGCCATCGCGCACGCACCCGCCAGGTCGGCGTCGTCGAGCACCAGGAACGCCGATTTTCCACCCAGTTCGAGGAACACCTTCTTCAGGGTCGCGGCGGCGTCGGTCATCACTGCGCGTCCGGTGGCGGTCGACCCGGTGAAGGACACCATGTCCACCCGCGGGTCCGTGGACAGCAGCGCACCGACAGCGTGGTCGCTGGAGGTGACGATGTTGATCACCCCGGCGGGGAAGTCGGTGTGCTCGGCGACGAGTTCGCCGAGGATCGCCGCGGCCCACGGGGTGTCAGGTGCGGGCTTGAGCACCAACGTGTTTCCCGCGGCCAGAGCCGGACCGACCTTGGCGAGGTTGATCTGATGAGGGAAGTTCCACGGCGTGATGGCGCCGACGACACCGACGGCCTCCCGGGCGATCGTGCGCCTGGTCTTGATGCCCATGGGTGCCGCAATACCCAGATCGGTCGTCCAGTCGTAGGACTCGGCGGTGTCGATGCAGAAGCTGAGGTCCTCGACGGGTCCTTCGAGCTGAGCCGCCGCGGTGAGCATGCGCGGTGCGCCGACCTCGGCGATCGTCAGCTCGCGCAGCTCCTCGATGTGGTCCCGCATCGCCTGCTGCAGTTGGCGCAGGCATCGCACGCGCAGCTCCGTGTCGGTGGCCCACCCGCTGTCGTCGAACGCCCGCCGCGCGGCGGCGATCGCGGCCTCCATGTCACCGGCGCCGGCATCGGCGGCCACGCCGAGCACCTCCTCGGTGGCGGGGTCGACCGTCGGGAAGACACCGCCGCTGCCCGCGACGAGCGCTCCGTCGATGAGCAGTCTGCTCTCCCGATCGGCCGAGATACCCATCCGCACTCCCTGTCTCGATTCTGGACAACTGTCCGACACTGCCCTCCGTCGCACCCTAACGCCGCGCCCCCCGGCAGGCAAGGACGCCCCGAATGTTCCCGCCGATATGGCCTTCGGACAGCTGATTTCACCATCCACTTGCCTGTGGCCACGACTGTCCGATACGTTGGACATGTGTCCAGTGATGCCGTCACCGCGGTCACAGACGACGATCGGGCGTCTCGTCGCAACCGGCGACAGGAGGAGACGTTCCGCAAGGTGCTCGACGCGGGCCTGCTGATGTTGCGGGAGTCGTCGTATGCGGAGTTGACCGTGCGTGCCGTCGCCGCGCGCGCCCAGGTGGCACCGGCCACCGCGTACACGTACTTCTCGTCGAAGAACCACCTGATCGCCGAGATCTACCTCGACCTCGTTCGGCAGGTCGAATACTTCACCGACGTCAACGACACGACGGCGACGCGGGTCGAGAGCACCTTGCGCGCCCTGGCGCTGACCGTCGCCGACGAACCCGAGGTGGCGGCCGCCTGCACCACGGCGCTGTTGTCCGGCGGGGATCCGACGGTCCGCGCGGTCAGGGACCGGATCGGCGCCGAGATCCGCCGGCGGATCCGGTCCGCCCTGGGACCCGACGCCGACCCCCGGACGCTGGCGGCGTTGGAGATGACGTTCTTCGGCGCGCTGGTCAATGCGGGCAGCGGCGCCTTCAGCTATCACCAGATCGCCGATCGCCTGACCTACGTGGTCGGCCTCATCGTCGGAGACGAAACATGACAACGAGCGACGTCCTGCTCGACCCGTACGATTACGCGTTCCACGACGACCCGTATCCCTACTACCGGCGACTGCGCGACGAGGCACCGCTGTATCGCAACGACGCGCTGGGCTTCTGGGCGCTGTCCCGGCACCAGGACGTGCTGACCGGATTCCGTAACAGCACATCGCTGTCCAACAAGTTCGGGGTGTCACTGGATCCGGCGTCGCGCGGGCCGCACGCGTCGAAGACCATGTCGTTCCTCGCCATGGACGATCCCGACCATCTGCGGCTGCGCACCCTGGTCTCCAAAGGCTTCACCCCCCGCCGCATCCGCGAACTCGAACCCCGCGTCACCGAGATCGCGGTGCGCCACCTGGACACGATGCTCGAAAAGGCCTCGGACGGTGCACCGGTCGACTACGTCGACGAGTTCGCCGGCAAGCTGCCGATGGATGTGATCTCCGAGCTGATGGGCGTTCCCGAAGCCGACCGTGCGCAGGTGCGGGCATGGGCCGACGGGGTGATGCACCGCGACGAGGGTGTCACCGACGTGCCGCCCGCCGCCATCGAGGCGTCACTGAACCTGATCGTCTACTACCAGGACATGGTGGCCGAACGCCGTACGACCCCCACCGACGATCTGACCTCCGCACTGCTCGAGGCTGAGATCAACGGGGACCGACTGACCGACGACGAGATCCTGGGATTCATGTTCCTCATGGTGATCGCCGGCAACGAGACCACCACGAAACTCCTTGCCAATGCCGCGTTCTGGGGTCACCGCAATCCTGACCAGCTCAGTCCCGTCTACGAAGATCTGAGCAAGGTGACCCCCTGGGTGGAAGAGACACTGCGCTACGACACCTCGAGTCAGATCCTGGCGCGCACCGTCGACGGTGAGCTCACGCTGTACGACACCGTGATCCCGGACGGCGACATCGTGCTGCTGCTGCCCGGCTCGGCGCACCGCGACGAACGCGTCTTCGAGGCGCCCGACGACTTCGTCATCGGCCGTGAGATCGGCTCCAAGCTCGTGAGTTTCGGCAGTGGCGCACACTTCTGTCTCGGCGCCCATCTGGCTCGCATGGAGGCCCGCGTCGCGCTGACCGAACTGTTCACCAGGATTCGCGGCTACGAGGTGGACGAGGACAACGCGGTCCGCGTGCACTCGAGCAATGTTCGCGGATTCGCCCACCTGCCCATCGACGTGAAGGTGCGCTGATGCCCCGTTTCGCTCCCCTACCCGACCGCAGGCCCGCGCTGGTCGCCGGCGCATCGTCCGGGATCGGCGCGGCCACCGCCGTCGAGCTCGCGTCGCGGGGCTTTCCCGTGGCACTCGGCGCCCGCCGGGTCGAGAAACTCGACGAGATCGTCGGGCAGATCCGCGCCGACGGCGGCGAGGCGATCGCGGTGCACCTCGACGTCACCGACCCCGATTCGGTGAAGGCCTGTGTCGAACAGACCACGTCCGAGCTCGGCGACATCGAGGTGCTGGTCGCCGGCGCGGGTGACACCTATTTCGGCAAGCTCGACGCGATCAGCACCGAGCAGTTCGAGTCGCAGGTCCAGATCCACCTGATCGGTGCCAACCGGATCGCCACCGCCGTCCTGCCCGGCATGCTCGAGCGCCAACGCGGCGATCTGATCTTCGTGGGATCCGATGTGGCGCTGCGGCAACGGCCGCACATGGGGGCCTATGGCGCGGCCAAGGCTGCGCTGGTCGCGATGGTGACCAACTATCAGATGGAACTCGAAGGGACCGGCGTGCGCGCGTCGATCGTGCATCCCGGTCCGACGAAGACGTCGATGGGGTGGAGCCTGCCCGCCGAACTGATCGGTCCCGCGCTGGAGGACTGGGCCAAGTGGGGTCAGGCCCGCCACGACTACTTCCTGCGCGCCGCAGATCTCGCGCGCGCGATCACGTTCGTCGCCGAGACACCGCGCGGCGGCTTCATCGCGACCATGGAGTTGCAGCCCGAAGCGCCACTCGCGACGACCACGGACCGCCAACAGCTCAAGGTCGACGAGGAGGCCCTGAAGAAGTGACCACCACCACCGATGTCCGCCGCGTGTCCGGCGGCGAGGAGGAGCACGGCCACCTCGAAGAGTTCCGCACGGACCCGATCGGCCTGATGCAGCGGCTGCGCGACGAGTGCGGGGACGTCGGCTGGTTCCAGCTCGCCGGCAAACAGGTCGTCATGCTCTCCGGCGCCGAGGCCAACGAGTTCTTCTTCCGCTCCAGTGACAGCGAACTCAACCAGGCCGAGGCCTACCCCTTCATGACGCCGATCTTCGGTGAAGGCGTGGTGTTCGACGCCGATCCGGAGCGCCGCGCCGAGATGCTGCACAACACGGCGCTACGCGGGGAGCAGATGAAGGGCCACGCCGCGACCATCGAGAACGAAGTCCGCCGGATGATCGCCAACTGGGGCGACGAAGGCGAGATCGAACTGCTGGACTTCTTCTCCGAGTTGACGATCTACACGTCGACGGCCTGCCTGATCGGGCTGAAGTTCCGTGATCAGCTGGACTCGCGCTTCGCCGAGTACTACCACCAGCTGGAGCGCGGTACCGATCCGCTCTGCTATGTGGACCCGTACCTGCCGATCGAGAGCTTTCGCATCCGCGATGAGTCCCGTGTGAAACTCGTTGCGCTGGTGCAGGAGATCATGAACGGACGGATCGCGAACCCGCCGAAGGGCAAAGAGGACCGCGACCTGCTCGACGTGCTGGTCTCGATCACAGATGACGACGGCAACCCGCGGTTCTCGGCCAACGAGGTCACCGGGATGTTCATCTCGCTGATGTTCGCGGGGCACCACACCAGCTCGGGCACGTCGAGCTGGACGCTGATCGACCTCCTGCGCCACCCCGAGTACTACGCCAAGGTGCAGCAAGAGCTCGACGACCTGTACGCCGACGGACAGGAGGTGAGTTTCCATGCGCTGCGCCAGATTCCGAACCTCGACAATGCGCTCAAGGAGACGCTGAGGCTGCATCCGCCGCTGATCATCCTGATGCGGGTGGCGCAGGACGAGTTCGAGGTGTCAGGGTATCCGATCCACAAGGGGCAGATGGTGGCGGCGTCACCCGCGATCTCGAACCGCATCGCGGATGACTTTCCGAACCCGGACACGTTCGACCCGGACCGCTACGTGAAGCCGCGTCAGGAGGACCTGCTCAACAGGTGGACCTGGATCCCGTTCGGCGCGGGCAAGCACCGGTGCGTCGGGGCGGCGTTCGCCCAGATGCAGATCAAGGCGATCTTCTCGGTGCTGTTGCGCGAGTACGAGTTCGAGATGGCACAGCCGCCGGAGAGCTACCGCAACGATCACTCGAAGATGGTCGTGCAGCTGGCCCAGCCGGCGAAGGTGCGCTACCGCAAGCGCGTCAAGGATTGAGCACTCATGGGCTGCTACCGCATCGAACTCGACGAGGACCTGTGCCAGGGTCACGCCATGTGCGAGCTGGAGGCGCCCGACGTCTTCCGCGTGCCCAAACGCGGTGCGGTCGAGATTCTTGATTCCGAACCACCCGACGAGCTGCGCGACGCGGTGGAGCTCGCCGTCGACATGTGCCCGACCCGGGCGCTATCCATCATCGAAAAAGACTGAGAGGCAACCACAATGGCGTCACGCGAACAACTCGAGGACTGGGTGCAGCGCTGGCTGGACGCCAACCGCGCCGCCGAGAAGGCCGGCGACTGGAAGCCGCTGGCCGAGTTCTACACCGACGACGCCACCTACGGCTGGAACATCGGCCCCAAAGAGGACGTCATGTGCGTCAACAAGGCTGAGATCCGCGACGTGGCGCTGGGCCTGGAGATGGAGGGCCTGGAGAACTGGGTGTACGAGTACCAGAAGGTGCTGATCGACGACAAGCAGAACGAGATCGTCGGGTTCTGGAAGCAGATCGCGCACAAGAGCGACGGCAGCAGCGACGAGATCTACGGCATCGGCGGCAGCTGGTTCCGACTGAATGATCAGCTGTTGATCGAGTGGCAGCGGGACTTCTTCGACTTCGGGCACGTGCAGAAAGCGTTCATGAAGCTCATCTCCTCCGGCGATCTGACCCCGACGATGCAGAAGCGCATCGAACGATCGCTGGCCGGAGAGAAGTTGCCCGGCTACTACCCGCTCGGCGAGGCCCCGGTTCCGATCTGGTGAGCACACCACCAAGCAGTTGCTTGGGGGCGGTGTGATGTGGCTAACTAGAGCCTCTAGTCTGGATTGCACGAGCACTCGTCGAAAGCAGGAGATATGAAGACCAAAGGCGCTCTGATCTGGGAGTTCAACCAGCCCTGGTCGATCGAGGAGATCGAGATCGGCGACCCCGTCAAGGACGAGGTCAAGATCCAGATGGAAGCGTCCGGCATGTGCCACTCGGACCACCACCTGGTCACCGGCGACATTCCGATGGCGGGCTTCCCGGTGCTGGGCGGCCACGAGGGCGCCGGCATCGTCACCGAGGTCGGACCGGGTGTCGAGGGCCTGGAACCGGGCGACCACGTGGTGCTGTCCTTCATCCCCTCCTGCGGTTCCTGCCCGTCCTGTCAGGCCGGAATGCGCAACCTCTGCGATCTGGGCGCGATGCTGCTGCAGGGCACCGCGGTCTCGGACAACACCCACCGCATCCACGCGGTCAAGGACGGCACGCCCGTCATCCCGATGACGCTGCTGGGCACGTTCAGCCCCTACATGGTGGTGCACAAGAGCTCGGTGGTGAAGATCGATCCGTCGATCCCGTTCGAGGTGGCCTGCCTCGTCGGCTGCGGCGTGACCACCGGGTACGGCTCGGCGGTGCGCAGCGCCAACGTGCGCCCCGGTGACGACGTGGTGATCGCCGGTATCGGCGGCGTCGGCATGGGCGCGCTGCAGGGTGCGCTGAACGCCGGCGCGCGCAACATCTTCGCGATCGATCCGGTCGAGTGGAAGCGCGATCAGGCGCTCAAATTCGGTGCCACGCACGCCTACCCGGACATCATGACCGCGATGATGGGCGTCGCCGAGACCACGCAGGGGCGGATGGCGTCGAAGACGATCATCACCACCGGTGAGCTCAAGGGCGAAGAGATCGACAACTACCTCAACATCACCGCCAAGGGCGGCACCTGCGTGGTGACCGCGGTCGCCAACATGGCCAGCTCCGACGTCACGCTGAACCTGTCGATGCTGACGCTGCTGCAGAAGAATCTGCAGGGCACCATCTTCGGCGGCGGCAACCCGCACTTCGACATCCCGCAGCTGCTGTCGATGTACAAGGCGGGCCGGCTCAACCTCGACGACATGGTGACCCGCCAGTACAAGCTGGAGCAGATCAACGACGGCTACCGGGACATGCTCGAGGGCAGGAACATCCGCGGCGTGATCCGCTACACCGACGCCGACCGGTAGGCCGCGATGACCGAAGCAGCACTGGCGCCGGTGGTCGCTGCGTCGCAGGCTTCGTGGCGCTGCGTGCAGAGCGGGGACCGCGAGGGCTGGTTGGCGCTGATGAGCGACGACGTCGTGATCGAGGACCCGATCGGAGAGGCCGTCACCAATCCCGACGGCAGCGGCGTGCGCGGAAAAGCGGCCGTGAGCGCCTTCTTCGACACGAACATCGGGCCCAACCGGCTCCGCGTCACGTGCGAGGAGACGTTTCCGTCCAGCAGCCCGCACGAGATCGCCTACATCCTGGTGCTGGAGACGACGTTCCCGAACGGGTTCGTCGCGACCGTGCGCGGGGTGTTCACCTACCGGGTGGACGACGCAGGCCTGATCACCAACCTGCGCGGCTACTGGAACATGGACGCGATGACGTTCACCGAAGCGGGAAGCACGCATTAGCGAACTCTCCGGCCGTGCCGCCGTCGTCGTCGGCGGCACACGCGGGATCGGGCGAGCTGTCGCGGCACTGCTCGCCGACCTGGGTGCAGCCGTCGTCGTCAACGGTCGGGACCCCGACGCCGTCGACGACGCGGTACGCAGCATTCCCGGCGCCATCGGACTGGCCGGCTCGCCCGCCGATCCCGTGACCGCCGACGCGGTGATCAACGAATGTGTCAGGGAATTCGGCCGCATCGACATCCTGGTCAACTGCGCCGGCACCGCGGAACCGGCCGGCTCGTCGATCCTCACGGTCACCCCTGCGCAGTTCCAGGAGTTGATGGACGCACACCTGGGCACGGTGTTCCAGACCTGCCGCGCCGCGGCGCCGGTGATGGCCCGGCAGCGTTCCGGGGCCATCGTCAACACCGGTTCCTTCGCGTTTCTCGGCGACTACGGCGGCACCGGGTATCCGGCCGGCAAGGGCGCGGTGAACGGCCTCACGCTGGCGATCGCCGCAGAACTGGCCGAACACGGCGTGCGCGCCAACGTGGTGTGCCCCGGCGCCAAGACGCGGCTGTCGAGTGGGCCCGACTACGAGGCACACATCACCGCGTTGAACCGGCGCGGGCTACTCGACGACGTCAGCATGGCCGGCGCTCTCGACGCCGCACCGCCGGAGTACGCCGCACCCACCTACGCCTACCTGGTCAGCGACCACGCCGCCCACGTCACGGGCGAGATCTTCATCGCCGCAGGCGGTTTCGTCGGACGCTTCGGGCGGCCCACGCCGGAGATCCTCGCCTACCGCGATCACCACGACGCACCCCCGTGGACCGTGGCCGAGATCTCCGAGAAGGTCTTTGAACGCGTCAGGAGCTGACGGTCGGGAGTTCGTGTTCCCGATAGCGGCGGCGCAACTCGAGTTTGAGGATCTTGCCGGTCGCGGTGTGGGGCAGCTCGTCGACGAACACCACGTCGTCGGGCAGCCACCACTTGGCCACCTCCCCGGCGAGATAGCCGAGAACGTCCTCGCGAGTTGCGCTGTGGCCCTCGCGCAGGACGGCCACCAGCAGCGGCCGCTCCTGCCATTTCGGATGCGGTACCCCGATCACCGCCGCCTCCGTAATGGCCGGGTGGCCCAGCGCGGCGTTCTCCAGATCGATCGAGCTGACCCACTCCCCGCCGGACTTGATGACGTCCTTGGCGCGGTCGACCAGCTGCAGATATCCGTCGGGGTCGATGGTCGCCACATCGCCGGTGGGGAAGAACCCCTCGGCGTCGAGCTTGTCGCCGCCCTCGCCCCGGTAGTACCCGCTGGCGATCCACGGCCCTCGCAGCCACACCTCACCGAAAGCCTTGCCATCCCAGGGCAATCGGTTGCCGTCGTCGTCGACGATCTTCAACTCGACGCCGCAGATCCCGCGTCCCTGCTTGAGCAGGATCTGGTTCTTCTCGGCCTGCGAGAGGTGCTCGTGCTTGGGCAGCAGCCGGCCGATCACGCACAGCGGTGACGTCTCGGTCATGCCCCAGCCCTGCATGGCCTGCGCCCCGAAGTCACGGTCGAAGCGCTCGATCATCGACAGCGGCAGGGCCGCCCCGCCCGTGCCGGCGATGCGCAGACCCAGCTCGTGCGCGTCGATCTCGGGATGGGAGTCCAGATAGGAGAACAGCATCATCCACACCGTGGGAACGCCCTGGGATTGGTTCACCCCTTCGGCTTTCATCAACTCGTACACCGATTCACCGTCGAGGTGAGGACCGGGCAGCACCAGTTTGGCGCCCACCAGCGCCGCGGTGTAGGGGGTACCCCACGCGTTGGCGTGGAACATCGGCACGACGAGCAGGATCACCGATCCGCTGTGCACGTCGTTGGCGTCGCGCGCGGCGGCCATCAGCGTGTGCAGCATCGTCGAACGGTGCGAGTACAGAACACCTTTGGGATTGCCAGTGGTGCCCGAGGTGTAGCACAGCGACGACGCGCTGCGCTCGTCGAACTCGGGCCAGTCATAGTGGGTGGACTGGCGCCCGATCACGTCGTCCCAGCACAGCAGCGCACCGTCGGGCAACCCGGGGATCTCCGGCATGTGTTCCCGGTCGGTCATCGCGACGAAGGTCTCGACGCTGGTCAACTCGGACGCCAGCTCGCCGACCAGCGAAGCAAATGTGATGTCGAAGAACAGGATTCGGTCTTCGGCGTGATTGATGATGTAGGCGATCTGCTCACTGAACAACCGCGGGTTGACCGTGTGCATCACCGCGCCGGATCCGGAGACACCGAAGTAGAGCGCGAGGTGGCGGTCGCTGTTCCACGCCAGCGTCGCGACCCGGTCGCCCTCGTGCACGCCCAGTTCGGCCAACGCGTTGGCGACCTGCTTGGACGTCTCGCCGACGGCGCGCCACGAGGAGCGTCGGATGTCGCCCTCCGGCAGTCGTGACACGATCTCCGTGTCGCCGTGGAACGTCGCGGCATAGTCGATCAGGGACGAGATCAGCAGTGGTCGGTCCTGCATCAAACCCAGCATGGAGCCAGGCTATGGAATGCTCGGTGCCATGGCGACCGTCTTCACCAAGATCATCAACGGCGAGCTGCCGGGCCGATTCGTCTACACCGACGACGACGTGGTGGCGTTCCTGACCATCCAGCCGATGACGCAGGGCCACACCCTGGTGGTGCCCCGCGCGGAGATCGACAACTGGCAGGACGTCGATGCGCCCGCGTTCGCCAACGTGATGCGGGTGAGCCAGTTGATCGGCAAGGCGGTGTGCAAGGCCTTCGACACCGAGCGCTCGGGGCTCATCATCGCCGGCCTGGAGGTGCCGCACCTGCACGTGCACGTGTTCCCGGCGCGCGATCTGTCCGATTTCGGATTCGCCAACGTCGACAACGATCCGTCACCGGAGTCACTCGACGAGGCGCAGCGCCGCATCACCGCGGCGCTGGCCGAGCTCAGCTGACGGGCAGGTCGCCGACAGGAAAGTCGATGTCGGCGGGCGCCTCGGCATCCGAGGCGTCGCGAGCCTCAGAAGCTTCGGAGGCCTCGGAGGACTCGGCGATGCGCGGCAGGCTCACGCGGAACGTGCACCCCCGGCCCGGCGCGGTGGTCACACCGACAGTGCCGCCGTGGGCGTAGACCAGCGAGTCGACGATCGACAATCCCAGCCCGGTGCCTCCGCTGGCGCGGGTCCGCGACGAGTCGGCGCGATAGAAGCGCTCGAACACCCGCTGGGCGTCCTCGGCGCTCATCCCCGGCCCCTGGTCGCGTACCTCCAGGACCGCGGCGTCGCCTTCGGTTCCCACCCGTACCGTGACACCGGCGGTGTCCGGAGTGTGCTGCAGCGCGTTGGCGACCAGGTTGGACAGCACCTGCCGCAAGCGCGCCTCGTCGCCGAGGACTTCCGGCGTCCCCGGGCCGTCGAACACCTCCATGCGAATCGGGCGGCGCGGCGCGATCGACTGTGCGTCGTGGACGGCGTCACTGGCGAGCGCGAGCAGGTCCACCCGGCGTTGCTCCAGCGGCCGCTGCGCATCGAGCCGGGCCAGCAGGAGCAGGTCCTCCACCAGGAGCCCCATCCGCCGCGACTCGCTTTCGATGCGGCCCATCAGCATCTCGACATCGCGGGCCGCGCCCTGCCGGTACAGCTCGGCGAAGCCCCGGATCGTCGTCAACGGGGTCCGCAGCTCGTGGCTGGCGTCGGTGATGAAGCGACGCATCCGGTCCTCGGACTCGCGCGCCTGATCGGCCGACGACTCCGAAGACGCGAGCGCACGCTGGATCTGGGCGAGCATGCCGTTGAGAGCGAGGGACAACCGGCCGACCTCCGTGCGCGGGTCCCGTTCAGGGACGCGGCGGTCCAGCTGACCGGCTGCGATCGCCGCGGCGGTCTGCTCGACTTCGGAGAGTGGGCGCAGGCTGCGGTGCACGACGGCATATCCGGCGATGCCGAGCACGATGAGCACCGCGACACCGATGATCAGCTGGGCAGCGATCAGCGCACGGGTCGTCGACTTGACGTCGGACAGGTCGATCGCGACGGTGGTCAGCTCCCCGCCGGTGCCCTGGACGGTCATCGCCCGCCATTCGACCTCCGAGTTGCCGACGCTGCCGACCGTGATGGGCTGGGGCCCCACGTCGTTGTCGGCGGGCAGCTGCGGCTCGGCGTCGTAGTCGTTGACCGCCACCCAGGCGGTGCCGCCGGGATCGATCACCCGCACGTAGTAGTCAGACGGGGGCCGGGCCGGGTTGGGTCCCTGGTCCTCGGGGTCCGCGGGTGATTGGCGGGGTACCTGCGCCCAGCCGCGGGATGCGTCGCGCAACGTGTCGTCCACGCGGTTGATCAGCGTGTGGTGCATGATCGTCGTCACCGCGACGCCGGAGGCGAGCAGACCGCAGCCGACCAGCAGGAGGGTGGCGGCAACCAGTCCTACCCGAAGCGGTATCCCACGTCTGATATGGCCCACGCCCCCATTGTCACCGGAAACGTCACCGTGGTTCGCGTAGTACATACCCCACACCCCTCAGGGTGTGCAGCAGACGCTTCTCCCCGGTGTCGATCTTGCGGCGCAGATACGAGACGTAGGACTCGACGACGTTGACGTCACCGCCGAAGTCGTACCGCCAGACGTGGTCGAGGATCTTGGGCTTCGACAACACGGTGCCGGCGTTGATGATGAAGTACCGCAGCAGGGTGAACTCGGTGGGCGACAGCGACACGGGCTCGCCGGCCTTCCACACCTCGTGTGTGTCCTCGTCGAGTTCGATGTCGGCGAAGCTGAGTCGTGACGTGCGGGGTTCCTGCACACCGCCACCGGCGCGACGAAGGATGACCCGCAGGCGGGCGACCACTTCCTCCAGGCTGAACGGCTTGGTCACGTAGTCGTCGCCGCCGAGGGTCAGGCCCGCGATCTTGTCCTGCAGGGAATCGCGGGCGGTCAGGAACAGGGCCGGGGAGTCGATCCCGTCGGCGCGCAGCCGGCGCAGCAGCCCGAAACCGTCCATCCCGGGCATCATCACGTCGAGGATGATCGCGTCGGGGCGGATCTCGCGGGCCAGGTCGAGTGCCGCCGGTCCGTTGGATGCGGTGTGCACCTCGAAGCCCTGGAACTTCAAGCTCACGGACAGCAACTCGACAATGTTCGACTCGTCGTCCACGACGAGGATGCGAGCTTCCGGAATGTTCTCCTGCACTGGCATGGCCATGGTCCTTATGTTCTTCCTCGCGATTGGAAAACTGCTGCACGCTCGCTGTGCACTTCCTGTGAGTTCATTCTTGCGCTGTTCATAGACTGAGCGCATGAACCTGGGCAGATCCCTGAGCGATCTCGCATTGACGCCGGTCCGCGTCGGCCTGGCCGTCGCCGACGCCGGTCTGGGCATGGCCAGCGGCGGGCTGGGGCTGGCGCGCAAGGCGCTCGGGGAACCCGGGAGCGGGGCTCGTCAGGCGCCGACGTCGTTCGCGGCGATGATCGGGGTGCAGGACGCGGTCGAGCGCGCCAACCGGTTGGCGCGGCTGATGGACGAAGACCAGCCGCTGGGCCGGGCACTGGCGCCCGACGGGGCGCTGGACCGCCTGCTGCGCCCCGGCGGGGTGGTCGACCGGCTGACCGCACCCGGCGGTGCTCTGGAGCGACTGACCGAGGAGGACAGCGGTCTCATGCGCGCCATCGAGCCCGGCGGTCTGGTCGATCAGCTCCTCGCCGAGGACGGCCTGGTGGATCGGCTGCTCGCCGAGGACGGGGTGGCTGACCGGCTGTTTGCCGAGGGCGGAGTC
The DNA here is from genome assembly GCF_007096635.1 of Mycolicibacterium sp. 018/SC-01/001. Classification (GTDB taxonomy): domain Bacteria; phylum Actinomycetota; class Actinomycetes; order Mycobacteriales; family Mycobacteriaceae; genus Mycobacterium. The sequence goes on along the minus strand of NZ_VKAA01000005.1, from coordinate 132,826 downwards.
GTCGACACCCTCACCGCGCGCAACGGCCCATTGGAGCAGCTCGCCGCGGTGGCCGACACACTGAACCGGTTGACTCCCGGACTGGTGGCGCTGGAGCCGACGATCGAAGCACTGCGCGAGGCCGTGATCGTGCTGAGCCAGGTGGTGAACCCGCTGAGCAACATCGCCGACCGGATTCCGCTTCCTGGCCGGCGTCCCCGCGCCCGGTTCATCGCCCGGCCGGGCACCCCGCAGCGGGTGATCGATGTCGAGGAGTGAGCGCTGACCCGATAAGCTGAGCCGGCCAGGCCTCCTTAGCTCAGCGGTAGAGCAACGCTCTTGTAAAGCGTAGGTCGTCAGTTCAATCCTGACAGGGGGCTCCACCACCGGTCCGCCGCACTGGCGGCCGGGTTTGCAGTCTCTGCGTGCCGATCCGGAAACATCAAGGATCACAGTCGCGAAACGATCTCCGGATCGAAACGCCCTTTTGCTGGCCGACTCCTGTGAGATGCGATTGAATGAGCGCCTACGTCGGGGGACGACAGACCGGTTTCAAGAGGGGTTCTTCTGTTGACTTCCGCAGCGCACATCGGGCGCGTCGGCGCCCTCGCCGTCGCCCTGGGCATCGGATCGGCCGTCTTCGCCGGCCACGCGTGGGCCGACGACGCCGGGTCCTCGACTGCGTCGACGTCGGCGTCGGCGAAGTCCGCGTCCTCGTCGGCGGGCGATACCACGGCGAAGGGCCCCAAAGCCCGGACGGCCCCGGCCAGGACCGACCGCGCCGAGCGACCGCGGCGCTTCGGCAAGGCCGGCACGTCGGCGACAGCCGATGGGGCCGAGTCCAATGCCGAGACCCCGGCCGACAAGCCCACCTCGAAGAGACCGTCGTGGAAGAAACCGGACACCACGCGAACCACGACTCGCGCCGCGGCGGATTCATCCGCCGACACCAGCGAGACCAGTACTGAGCCGGCGGTCAGGCCCGCCCGCGCCGAGGTCGTCTCCCCCGACCCGGCCGCACCGACCCGCCCGTCGAGGCTGACGCCGCTGCGTGCCGCACAGGAGACCGCACCACCGGCGCGGCCCGTCGAGCGGCCGGTCGTCAAGGCCGTCGTCGAGGTGGCGCGCAGCATGGTCGACTGGGCGCACCAGAAGGCCGACGCCGGCCAGGGTCAGACGGCCCCGCCGCCGTTCCTGTGGGCACTGATGTCGGTGGCCCGCCGCGAGCTGGAGTCGCTCTCGCAGACCCGCGCGTCGCGCAGCGCCGCCACGAACCTCACCACCGAGGCCACCGCGAGCGCCGCCGTGTCCGCCGCCGCGGTGACGCCGTATTCGCCGTGGCTCAACCCCCAGGTCAGCCCGTCGACGAACTTCGTCAGCTGGGTCACCGGCGGCTACTCCTACGGCGACCCGTTGAAGGCCAACACCGTCGACCGCTTCAGCGTGTGGGGCACCGATGTCGGCACCATGTGGGACAACGGCATGGTCGACGACCCCACCACCCCGTGGAACGAGCATCAGGTCCTGATCGCCGTCGGTGACACCTTCAGCGGACCCAACATGACGGGTCGGCACATTTTCAACACGCTGTTCCGCAGCTCCGACACCGACCTGAGTGACGGCATCACGATCCCCAACGGAGAGTGGTTCACAGGCAACTACTTCGGCGGCGCACCGCTGGACGGTCCGGTGAACGCCCGCCCGATCATCAATCCGGAGAAGTGGCTGCCGAACTCGGTCACGATGATCCCGACGGCGGGGGTCTCGGTCGACGTTCCGGTCACCAAGGACACGCCCTTCGGCACCATCCAGTACGTCAGCTACATGTCGGTCAGCAAGTGGGGTTCGGCCGGCAGGTGGACCACCAACTACTCGGCCATCGGCTACTCGGTGGACAACGGCGAGAACTTCACGATCGACCCGAAGAGCATTCGGACCAACTCGTTCCTGAGCGGCAACAAGAACTTTCAGCAATCGGCGTTCGTCAAGGGCGACGACGGCTACATCTACATGTACGGCACTCCGAACGGCCGGCAGGGTGCTGCATACCTGTCGCGGGTTGCACCCGAGGACATCCTGGATCCCTCGAAGTACGAGTACTACAAGGCCGCCAAAACGAGTTGGTTCGGCAGCTCGCCTGCGAGTTGGGTGAAGGGCAACCCGTCGGCGGCCACCGCGATCATCGGGAAGTCCGGCGGCTTCCTGGGTTTCACCAAGCCGGGGTACACGGTCAGTGAGATGTCGGTGCAGTACAACGACTATCTGGGTAAGTACATCGTGCTCTACGGCGATCAGAACAACAGCATCGTGATGCGCACCGCGGACAGCCCCGAAGGCGTCTGGTCGGACGCGACGGTGCTGATGACCCAGCAGTCCGGCGGCATCTACGCACCCATGCTGCATCCGTGGTCGCCGTCCACGCTCGGCACCGGATCGGATCTGTACTTCAACCTCTCGCTGTGGTCGAGCTACAACGTGATGCTGATGCACACCGATCTGACCAAGGTGTAGCGCGCCGGCGCCGAGCCTAGACTGCGCACGTGCGCGACGTGCTCGACGAGTTGCTGCCTGTGTGGCACGCAGGCGGCACAGCAGCGCTGTCGACGGTCGTACGCACCATGGAGTCGGCGCCTCGCCCGCCAGGGGCGGCCATGGTGGTGGCCCCCGACGGCGCTGTCGCGGGGTCGGTCTCGGGCGGCTGTGTCGAGGGGGCCGTCTACGAGGTGGCCGGCGAGGTCGTCGCGAGCGGTGTCGCGCAGTTGCAGCGCTACGGTGTCAGCGACGACGAGGCGTTCTCGGTCGGGTTGACGTGCGGGGGCACGATCGACGTCTTCACCGAACCCGTGTCCCGCGAGACGTTTCCGCAACTGCAGGCGGTCGCCGACGACATCGCGGCGCACCGGGCCGTCGCCGTCGCCACGATCATCGATCATCCCGACCCCCTCCGGCGGGGGCGACGAATCGTGGTGGGTCCCGACTCTGTCACTGGCACAGTGGGTTCCGCGCGCGCCGACGACGCGATCGTCGACGACGCCAGGGGCCTGCTCGCCGCAGGCCGCTCCGGTGTGCTGAGCTACGGCCCGGACGGCGAGCGGCAGGGCGTCGGGATGGACGTCTTCGTCGCCAGCCACGCACCGCGACCGAGGATGATCATCTTCGGTGCCATCGACTTCGCCGCCGCGCTCGCCGCCCAGTCGGCCCTGCTCGGCTACCGGGTCACCGTCTGCGACGCCCGCCCCGTATTCGCCACGGCAGCACGGTTTCCCGCCGCGGAGGACGTGGTGGTCGACTGGCCACACCGGTATCTGGCGGGTGAGGCGCGCAGCGGCAAGCTCGACGCCCGCACGGCGATCTGCGTGCTGACACATGACCCGAAGTTCGACGTTCCAGTGCTGGAGGTGGCGTTGCGGTTGCCGCAGAACGGCTGTCACATCGGTTACGTGGGGGTGATGGGGTCGCGTCGAACGCACGAGGATCGTATGCGCCGCCTGCGCGATGCGGGCCTGACCGACGACGACATCAGCCGGCTGGCCAGCCCCATCGGGTTGGATCTGGGCGCCCGCACCCCCGAGGAGACCGCGGTGTCCATCGCCGCCGAGATCATCGCGAACCGATGGGGCGGTGGAGGCCGGCCGCTGACCGAGACGCGGGGCCGCATCCATCACGAGCCGCGCAACTAGTCCGCCACCACGCCGCGCAGCCCGTCGGCGCCGAACACCGGTTCGAGCATCGCCGAGAAATCGGGTCCCCGGCGCAGCATCATGCCCCCGTCGACGTTGACCAGCTGGCCGGTGATGTAGCTCGCGGCGTCGCTGAGCAGGAACACCGCGGCGTTGGCGACGTCCTCGGCCTCCCCGGGGCGCGGCAGCGGAGTGGCTGCCGCGTAGTCCCCGCTGACCTCGGGCGACATGAAGATCGCCGCCACCAGGTCCGTCCGGATGAGACCGGGCCGCAGACAGTTGACCCGCACCAGCGACGGACCCAGTTCATCGGCCGCCAACTGCATCAGGTGGTCGACACCTGCCTTCGACACACCGTAGGCACCAAACCAGCGGTGGGTGTTGCTCGCCGCGATCGAGGAGATCCCGACGAACGATCCCCCGCCCCCGCGCACCATCGCGCGGGCCGAATGTTTGAGCACGTAGAAGGTGCCGTTGATGTTGAGGTCGACCAGCCGCCGCCAGGCCTCGGAGTCCAACTGGGTGATCGGGCCGATCGTGTCGCTGCCGCCGGCGCAGTGCACCACGCCGTCCAGCCGGCCCGTCCAGGCCGCCGCCGCGTCGACGACGCGGGCCACCTCGTCCTCGTTGGTGACGTCGCCGGGCTCATAGCGCACCGCACCGCCGATTTCCTCGACGGCTGTTGCGAGCTTGTCGGCGTTGCGACCCATCAGCATCGCGTTGCCGCCGGCTGCCACGACGGCCGCGGCCACTGCCTTGCCGATTCCGCTGCCGCCGCCGGTGACCAGCACCGTTCGGCCGGACAGCATCTCACCGGAGAGCTGCATCGTGTGACACCCTTTCTGACAAAAACGAGAACGTGTTCTAGTTATACGGCAGGACCTTCCGCCGCGAGCAGGCTTCGATTCCCGGGCGGGGCATTGGTTAGAGTTGACCCCATGCCTGCCAAACCTGACCCCGCCGAGATCGGCGACGTCGAGCCCATCGCCGACAGCACCGAGCGCCAGGCTCGGCGCGTGGTCGCCGCGTACGCCACCGACGCCGACGAATGCCGGGTGTTCCTCTCGATGCTCGGTATCGGACCGGCGAAGCTCGACGCCTAATGCCGGATCCGGGCGGCTCAGAGGTCCGCTCGGGCTCGGAGGCGTCCGCCGACTTCGTCGTCGTCGCCAATCGTCTCCCGATCGACATCGTCCGCCGGCCCGACGGTTCCACGGAGTACAAGCGCAGCCCGGGCGGGCTGGTGACGGCGCTGGAGCCGCTCCTGCGCAAACGCAGCGGAGCCTGGATCGGCTGGCCCGGCGTTCCCGAGGAAGCCGACGACCCGAACAGCTTCGACGAACCCATCGAGCAGGACGGCATGACGCTGGTTCCGGTGCGGTTGTCCGCCGACGACGTCGCCGAGTACTACGAGGGTTTCTCCAACGCCACCCTGTGGCCGCTCTACCACGACGTCATCGTCAAACCGATCTACCACCGGCAGTGGTGGGACCGCTACGTCGACGTGAACCGCCGTTTCGCCGAGGCGACGGCGCGCACCGCTGCCGAGGGCGCAACGGTGTGGGTGCAGGACTACCAGCTGCAACTGGTGCCGAAGATGCTGCGCATGCTGCGGCCCGACCTGACCATCGGCTTCTTCCTGCACATCCCCTTCCCGCCCGTCGAACTGTTCATGCAGATGCCGTGGCGCACCGAGATCGTCGAAGGACTCCTGGGCGCCGACCTCGTCGGCTTCCACCTGCCCGGCGGTGCGCAGAACTTCCTGATCCTCTCGCGCCGCCTGGTGGGCGCCAACACCTCGCGCGGCAACGTCGGGGTCCGGTCCCGCTTCGGCGAGGTGTTCGTCGGATTCCGCACCGTCAAGGTCGGCGCCTTCCCGATCTCGATCGACTCCGGTGATCTCGATCAGCAGGCCCGTACTCGCCGAATCCGGCAGCGCGCGAGAGAGATTCGCGCGGAACTGGGCAATCCGCGCAAGGTGCTGCTCGGCGTCGACCGGCTCGATTACACCAAAGGCATCGACGTTCGTCTGCGGGCCTTCTCCGAGCTGCTCAACGAGGGCCGGATCGACCCCAAGGACACCGTGCTGGTGCAGTTGGCCACGCCGAGCCGCGAGCGGGTGGAGAGTTACATCGCGATGCGGGAGGACATCGAGCGGCAGGTCGGGCACGTCAACGGCGAGTACGGAGAGGTCGGACACCCGGTGCTGCACTACCTGCACCGTCCGGTGCCGCGCGAAGACCTGATCGCGTTCTATGTCGCGGCCGACGTCATGCTGGTGACACCGCTGCGCGATGGCATGAACCTGGTGGCCAAGGAGTACGTCGCGTGCCGCAGCGACCTCGGCGGCGCCCTCGTATTGAGCGAGTTCACCGGCGCCGCAGCCGAACTGAGGCAGGCCTACCTGACCAACCCGCACCACCTGGAGGGCGTCAAGGATGCCATCGAGGCGGCGCTGACCCAGACCCCGGAAGAGGGCCGGCGCCGGATGCGGGCGCTGCGGCGGCAGGTGCTGGCCCATGACGTGGACCGCTGGGCCCGCGCTTTCCTCGACGCGCTGGCCGACTCTAGATCGGCGTGATGTAGTTGATCAGCCACTTGCCGTCGATCTTCTGGTAATCGACACGCAGGCGGCTGCCGTCGTAGATGGGCTGGCGCGACTTGTCGGTCACGGTGCGGTTCATGTAGACCATCACCGACGCCGAATTGCGTTGCGCCTCCAGCACTCCGACGCCCACCACGTTGGCCTGGCTGACCAGCTGGCGATCGCGAGCCTGCGGGATGATGTCCTTGGTGGCGCGGTCCTCGAACTCTCGGCGATAGCTCGGTGTCAACAGCGGGTAGACCTTGCCAAGGCTTCCCTCGACCGTCTGGTAGTCATAGCCGAAGACCTGCGGAATCTGTTGCTGCGCAAGCGGAGCGAGTTCCTCGCGAGTCGTCTGCTCACCCTGCAACTGCACCCTGTCCCAGTAGAGCCAGCCGCCCACGCCGCCGAGCGCGACCACGCCGAGCGCCAACAGCACGCCGACCGCGGCCAGCAGCCGCGCGGTTCCGTTGCCCATCAGTTACCGCCGTCGGGGTACTTGAGGTCATAGCCCGTCATGTGTCCGTTGTCGTCCTCGTGCACGATCACCCGCATACGGTAGGGCTGCGACGGCTTGTTGGTGCCGTCGACGTCGGTCACGGTGACCCGGGCGGACACCAGCACGGCGGCGTTGCCGCTCACCTGGTCGACCTTTTCGAGAGCGGCGCCGTTGATCACCGCCTCGGAACTGGCGTTGGTGTCGCGGAAGATGGCCTTCAGGTTGTCGACGTTGTTGCCCTGGCTGAGCATGTCGCGCAGCGGGCCACTGGTGCCGTTGACGAAGCGGTTCACGCTGTCGTCGATGTCGTCCTGCGTGTAGCTGAACATGTTGACCACCAGCTGGGAGGCCGTGTCGACGAACCGTTGGTCGCGCGCCAGCTGCGCCTCCTGGGCCCGCTGCTCGTGCAGCATCCACGCCACCCCGCCCCCGAGCGCACCCGCGAGCACCACCAGAGTCAGCAGCGAGACGAGCGCGACGAGGCCACGGTTGGCCCGCCGACGCGGCGGTGGCGCCGCCGACGTCGAGACCGGCCGACGGACCTTGGTTGTCCCGGGGGTGTCGACGACCATCGCGGGCGGGACCTCCGGTTCGGTACCGGTGGCCGGCCCGGCGGCGCGGGAGGCGCGACGCCGAGCGGGTCGGCTCGCCTCACGCGGGCTAGCTTCTACCAACTCGTCCTGCCTATAGCTGTTTCGGGGCCATCATCAGATCGACCCAGTTCTCTGCAGGCGCCAGTTTGTCAGTTCCACCGGCGAACGTGCCAGTTCCGCCGGCGGGATCGACGAACTTCCCGTTCTGGTCGTATGTGGCCATCGCGGGTCCCGCCGCCTGCGGCGCCGGGCCACTCGCCTGCGGTACCGCCTCGGCGGGCAGCAGCGGGCCCGACGGAGCCGCAGGTGCGGCGGGGGGCGCGGCCGGGCCGGGTGCGGGCGCGGCCGGCGCTGGCGGCGCCGCCGGCGGCGGTGGTGTCCGGCCGTACGGCGGCACCACCTGGTCCGGAGGCGCGAAGTAGGGCCATGGCGGTGGCGGGGTCCCCGGCTCGTTCGGCGGCACAGGCAACGGGAACGGCGCGTGCGGGGCCGGCCCGGGCCCGGGCACCGCGCCCGGGGGCAGCTGGACGACGGGCGGGCCCGGATCCGGATCCACCTGGGGCGGGATGAACGGGAACTTGTTGGGCGGCAGGATGTTCCGGCCGTCCTCGATCGGGGTGCCCAGCGGCACCGGCGGCCCGCGCCACGGATTGGTGCCGATCGGTACGTAGCCCTTCGGATCGCGGCACAGCTGGATGGTCGGCGCCCGCTTGCCGGGGAACTCCTGGCATGGGTAGTTGCGGGCGCCGCGCACCACCGCCGGATCGTTCTGCGGGGTCTTGCAGTACAGATCGGTGGGCAGTTCACGCAGCGTCGTGTCGGCCGGCGAACGGATCTGCGTCGGCGGGACGAAGCCGACCGAACAGCTGGGGGGATCGTTGAGGTGGATCTTGAAGTCCAGCTTGCCGCCCTCGTCGGCGGGGACGCCGCCGGCGACGGTGGTCAGCGCGGAGATCAGGGCCGGGAAGATCACCAGGGCCTGCTCGATGGACTTGTTGTAGATCACTCCGATCCGGCCCAAGTTGGCCAGATTCGCCGCCAGCATGGGGAAGTCGGGCCGGATGCCCTCGAAGGTCTCGCTCGCCACGCCTGCGGCGCCCGGGGCCGTCTGCAGCAGTGTGCGCAATTGCGGGTCGGCGCCTGCGACCTCGCCGGTGAACCGGGCCAGCCCGTCGGCCAGCGAACGGATGTTGTCCCCGCTGGCGATCTGCGAATCCAGGAACGGGCCCGCCTGATCGATCAGCTGTGTGGTCTGTCCGTAGTTGGCGTTCGCCTCGTCGACGAGCAGCCGCGCAGACTGGATCAGCCGGGCGAGCTCGGGCCCGGAACCGTTGAACGCCTTGAACGTTTCCCGGAGCAGATCCTTGATCCGGCTGTTGCCCACGCTGCTGACCAATGCATCCGCCTGCTGGAGCAGACCTGCGATGTCCTGACCGATCGCGGTCCGGCTCACCGGGATGTCGGCGCCGTTGCGCAACGTGTCGCCCGAGGCATCGTCGGGTGGCACCAGGTCGACGTACTGTTCGCCGACCGCCGAGACGCTCTTGACGGTCGCGGTGACGTTGGCAGGCACCGGTGTTCCGCTGTCGAGGCGCATGTGCGCGATGACGCCGTTGTCCGACAGACCGACCGATTCCACCTGGCCCACGGTGACACCGCGGTAGGTGACGTTGGCGTTCTGGTACAGGCCTCCGGCCGCGGTGAAGTTGGCGGTCACCTGGTAGGAGTTCAACCCGATCGCCTCGGGCACGCGAAGGTAGAAGATCGAGATCGCGCCGACCGTCAGGACGGTGACGACCGCGAAGATCGACAGTTGGATCTTGGAGAGCCGGTCCAGCATCTACGGTGCCCCCTCGTGCTGGGTCGCCGTGCCCGGTGCGATCTTGAAGGGGTCGGCCGCCTGGCCGGACAGGTTGGCCATCTCACCGGTCAGGAAGTCCGGAGTGTTGATGACCTCGTTGAGCCGCTTCATGTTCGGATCGAGCCCGAGCGACGTGGTGAACACCGTCTCGCCCAGACGACGCAGGGTCAGGTCGAACGTGACGAAGACGTTGAGGTAGTCGCCGCGGACCGCCTTGCGCAGGTACTGGTAGTGGAACGGGAACGTTGGCAGAAACTCCAGGCTCCTGATGAGATCGTCGGCGTTGTCGTTGAGCGCCTTGACCGCCGGGAACAGGTCCTTCAGATCGGCGGCCAGGTCCACCTTCGTCTCGGAGAGTACCTTCGAGCCCACGACCGCGAGCCTGCGCAGCGCGGCGAACGTGTCGACGATGGTGGCGCGGTTCCGGTCCAGCACGTCCAGCGCCGCGGGCAGCGTGTCCAGGGTGCGACCGAGGCTGTCCTTGCTGCGCGCGAGGATGCCGGCGAAGCGGTCGAGACCCTCAGCGGCAGAGATGATGTCGTCGGTCTGCCGGTCCAGCGATGACGTCAGCTCGGCCAGCCGTGGGATCAGGTCGGTGAAGGTGCCCTGCCGGCCGACCACGGCGTTGTAGAACTCCTCGGTGATGTCCTGCAGCGCACCGAGATTGCCCTTGTTGACGACCACACCGAGCGACGACAGTACCTCCTCGGTGGTCGGATACCGGCCGGTGCGATCCAGCGGGATGTTCGAGCCGTTCTCCAACCGGCCGACTGGCTTCTCCGGGGGTTCGGCCAATTCGACGTGCTGGGAGCCCAGCAGCGAAGTCTGCGCGACCTTGGCGACCGCGTTGGCAGGCAGGTTGACGTCTTTGTCCAGCGACAGCTTGACTGCCGCGTAGAACGTCCCGTCGGGACGTTGCACGGCGTCGATGCCGGACACGCTTCCCACGGTCACGTCGTTGACCATCACCGGTGAGTTCTGGGGCAGCGTCGCCACGTCGGGCAGTTCGACGGTGACGGTGTAGGAGCCGTCGCCGTGCCCGGCGGTGCCCGGCATGTCCAGTGAATTGAGCCCACCGAACTCACACCCGGAAACCAGGATCGTCAGGGTGCCGAGCGCAAGCGCGGGGCGAATGACCTTGCGGATCATGAGCCTCCCCCCGCCGCTGCCGGAGTGGGGCCAGGAGCGGGTCCCGAACCCTGCGTCGGCGCGGTCGGTGCGAACAGCGCGGCCAGATCCGCTCCCCCGGGGGGGATTTGTGGCGGCGTCGATCCCGGGGCGTTCTGCCACTGCAGGTACGGCACCGGTGTCTGGGCCTTGGCTTCCGTCTCGGGGGTGTCGTAGATGATCTGACCCTTGTAGGCGGTGATGCTGTTGATCGGGTGGAACAGCAGCGGCGGGAAGTTCATGGCGATGCGCTTGAACACCGGACCCATCCGCTGGCGGCAGATCTCCGCCCGCTTGTAGTTGTCCGGGTTAGCGCCGATGTCGAAGGTGCCACCGCAGATGAACTGCACGGGGTTCGAGAAGTTCGGCAGCGTTAGCAGACCGCCGACGGTGCCCTGCGCCGGGTTGTAGATGTTGTAGAAGTTGGCCAGACCGTTCGGCGTGATGTGCAGGATCTGCTCGATGTCATCACTGTGTTCGGTGAGCAGGTTGGTGAAGTCCGTCAGCTTGCCCACCTGATCGATGAGCGCCTTGTTGTTCTCGCCTAAAAGGCCTTTCACGTCGGACAGCGCCTGATTCAGCGTGCCGAGCGTGTTGTCCAGATCCGCTGAGCTGTCGGCGAGCACCTGCGACACCGAGGCCACATGATCGGTGAACTGCACGATCTGCTGGTTGCTGTTCGACAGCGCGTTGACGAGCACCTGCAGGTTGCGCACGGTGCCGAACAGGTCGGTTCGCGAGTCGCCGAGCCGTCCCGCGGTCTGCGACAACTCGCGGATCGCCTGACGGAACGAAATACCGTTGCCGTCGAGGGTGTCGGCGGCTTGGTCGACGAACGCCTTCAGTGGGCCCTGAACCGAGTTCTGCTGGGGCCCCAACTGTGAACTGAGTTGAGTGAGCTGCTCTTTGACCTCGTCCCACTCCACCGGGACGGCGGTGCGGTCCAGTCCGATCTCGGCGCCGTCTGCCATCACCGGGCCACCGGTGTACGCCGGTGCCAGCTGGACGAACCGCGCCGCAACGAGGTTCGGCGAGATGATCAGCGCCTGCGCATCGGCCGGGATCTTCACCCCGTCGTCGATCGACATCGTGATCTTGACGTCCTTGGCGCGGGGTTCGATCGAGTCGATCCGGCCCACCGGCACGCCGATCACGCGCACCTCGTCGCCGGAGTACAACCCCACCGCCGAGGAGAAGAAGGCGACCACCTTGTTGCCGCCGCGTGACGGCCACACCAGGTACACCGCGGACACCAGAGCGAACACGAGTACGGCCGCCAGTGCGATACGCAACGCGCGACCCTTGGACGAGGACGAATCTGGTTGTTTCATGGTGACTTAGGCCTGATGATGAGCCGCTCGGAAATCAATCCGCGCAGGTAGTCGGCGAGGCTGTCAGGCAATTTGCCCGGCTGGAAGTAGGTGTCGAGCAGCACCTCGGAGATCGTGGCGGGAGGGAGTCCGTACAGGTTGATCTGGAAGCCGGGCCCCGAGCCGACCACCTCCCCGAGTGTGGTCGCGTACGGCGGCAGCCGCTTGAGCGCCTCACCGATGTGCTCGCGCCGCTCCAACAGGTTGTCCATCACCAGGTTCAGTTTCTCCAACACCGGGCCGAACTCACGCTTGTTGTCGGCGACGAACCCCGAAAGCTGCTGTGAGACATCGTCGATGCCAGTGATCAGGTTACTCAACGCCTGGCGGCGCTCGTCCAGTGCGGCGAACAACATGTTGCCGTCGATGATCAGCTGATTGACCTGGCCGGACCGCTGAGCCAACGTATCGGTGACCCGCTTGGCGTGCGTCAGCAGCTGCTCGAGCGCCTCATCGCGCTTGTTGAGGCTGCGCGACAGGTTCGTGACCCCGTCGAGCGCACCGCGCAGCTGGGGCTTGGCGTCACGCAGTGAGTCGGTCAGCGTCTGCAGTGCCTGCTCGAACCGTGGCTTGTCCAACTCACTGGCGTTCTGTCCCAGATCCTGCAGGGCGGTGTTGAGCGTGTACGGGGTCGTGGTGCGGCCGACGGGGATCGTGGTCACCGACCCCGCGCCCTTGGGTGTCACGGCCAGCGACTTCTCTCCCAGCACCGTGTCGGTCTTGATCGCGACCAGTGACTGGTCGCCGACGCGGATCTTGCGATCGACGGTGAACGTCACCTTCGCGGTGTCGCCGGCCAGCGCCACGCTCTTGACATTGCCGACGTTGATTCCCGAGACGTTGACGTCGTTACCCGGCGAGATGCCACCGGCGTCGGTGAAGAACGCTTCGTACGGTTTGCCCTGCGGCATGAACGGCAGGTTGCTGTAGCCGAACGACACCAGGACCAGGCAGGTCACCAGGACGATGCCGAAGATGCCGGTACGCAACGGGTTTCCGCTGTCAGGTCTAGCCATTCTCAGAGCACCTCCCCTTCGACGGATCCGGCGGGCCGCCGAACGGGATCAGGATGTCGCTCCCGGCGGGACCGTTGATCTTCATGCGGATCGAGCAGTAGTAGATGTTGAAGAACGACCCGTACGCGCCGAGGGCGTTGAGCCGCATGTAATTCTCCGCGAGCGGCTCGATGACCTTGTTGACGTCTGCCTTGCGCTCGTCGAGCCGCTGAGCCAGCGGCCGCACGTTTTCGAGCACTCCCTGCAGTGGCCGGCGGCTCTTCTCCAGGGTCTCCGTCAGATCGTTGGTGGCCGATGCGAGCGGACCGATCGCGCCGGCGATCGGGTCGCGCCCCTGCGCCAGCCCGGTGATCACCTTCTGCAGCTTGTCCACCGTCGCGTCGAACTCGGCGCCCTTCTCGTCGACCGTGCCCAGCACGGTGTTCAGATGGGTGATCAGGTCCCCGATCAGCTGATCCCGCGCGGCCAGGTCCTGGGTGAACGCACTGGTGGAGGACAACATCTGCGACAGCGCGCCGCCTTTGCCCTGCAGCAGTTCGATGATGGCGTTGCTGACCTCGTTGATCTTCTGCCCGTCCAGGCCTTTGAAGACGGGCTTCAGACCGCCGAGCAGAGCGTCCAGGTCGAGCGCGGGTGCGGTGTTGGTGATGGTGCCGCCGGGCGGCAGCTTGACCAGATCTCCTGGGCCGGAGGCAATCTCCAGGTACCGGTCGCCCACCAGGTTCTCGTAGCGGACCTGGGCCTTGCTCGAGGTGTACAGCTGGTAGCGCTCGTTGAGGGTGAACGCGACATCGACGGTGTTGTCGTCGTTGAGCGTGACGTCTTTGACCGCGCCGACCGGCACTCCGGCGATCCGCACGTCTTGGCCGGCTTTGAGCCGCGAGGCGTCGGTGAACGTCGCGTGGTAGTCCTTGTCCGAGCCGAACCGGAACTCGCCGAATACCACGACCAGCATGGCGGCGATGAGCAGCATCACGACGGTGAACACCCCGACATTGATCATGGTGCGGTCGTGCGCACCGAGTCTGCGCGCCATCAGAGCCGTCGCTTCTTCGCGCAAGCGCTCATCAGAAATCGTCCCGTTCAGCGAAGGCCCCGTTGAACAGGAACTGCAGCGTCGAGGGTGCGTCGAACTGCAACTCGGTGTTCGGCTGGAAGGGCACGTAGGCGTTGTCAGTCACCAGGAATGGGCTGTGCCACCACGATCCGCCGTACTGCTTGCTCGGAGCATCCGGCAAGCCGCGGCAGTTCGGTCCACCGGAGGCGTTGACGATCGGCAGGCTCTCCGGATACGTGTAGGCCGGCGAGCCGGGGATGAAGCTCGACGACACGAACAAGCCGGGCCGTATGCCACCGATGATCGGCGCGAACCGGTTGATCGCGACCGTTATGCCCTTGAGCACGCAGCCGAACTCCGGCGAGTAATCGCCAACCACCTTCAGCGGCGCCCGCAACCGCTGGACAGCGGCGATGAAGTTGTCCGCCCCGGGCTCGAGGGTGTCGGCGGCATTGTTGCCAAGACCGGTGGCCGCCAACAGCGTCGCGTTGAGGTTGTCCTGCTCGTCGACCACCGTGTTGCTGACCGTTGGCGCGTAGTCGAAGATCTTCGCCAGATCGGGCGCAGCGTCACCGTAGATGTTGGTCACGATCCCGGCTTTGCGGAAATCCTCCTGCAGCGTGGGCAGCTTCGGATTGAGCTGCTGCAGATAGTAATTGAGACCCGACAACCCGGCTCCGAGGTCGTCGCCGTGCCCGCGCAGACCTTCGGCGAGCGCCGACAACGTCGCGTTGAGGTCGACCGGGTCGATCTTGCCGAGCACATCGGTCAGCGTCTGGAACAGCGTGTTGACCTCGAGCTGAACGTCTTTGGCCTGCACCTGGGTGCCCGGTCGCAGCGGCGTACGGTCCGGATCCGCAGGGGTCAGGAACTCCACCGACTTGGCGCCGAAGATCGTGTTCCCGGCGATGCGGACCGGCGCATTGCTCGGGATGTAGCGCATGTCGTCGCTGCGGATGGCCAGCGTCAACTTTGCGTCCTGCCCGGCGTAGTCGATCGATTCGACTTCGCCGACCTGGATACCGCGGTATTTCACCTTGGCCTTGGTCTCCATCACCAGACCGGCGCGGGGCGAGAGCACCGTCACCTTGTCGGTGGAGGTGAAGGCCGCCGTGTACGACAGGTAGGTGAACACCACGGCGGCGAGCACCACCACCGCGAGGATCGCGGCAGCGATCCTCACGTGGCTGCGCTTGGCGTCACCGTTGGCCATGGTCGTGGTGTCCTATCCGGAGAGGTTGAAGTTGCCCGAGGCGCCGTAGACGGCCAGGGAGATGAACAGCACGATCGTCACGACGACGATCAGGGAGGTACGCACGGCTTGGCCGACGGCGATGCCGACCCCGACCGGGCCGCCGGAAGCGTTGAAGCCGTAGTAGGTGTGGACCAGCATCACCGCCACCGACATGACGATGGCTTGCAGGAACGACCACAGCAGGTCGCTGGGCACCAGGAAGGTGTTGAAGTAGTGGTCGTACAGACCCGCGGATTGGCCGTTGATGTAGACGGTGGTGAACCGGGCGGCGAAGAACGCCGCGAGCACCGACAGCGCATACAGCGGAACGATGGCGATCAGGCCGGCGATCAGCCGGGTCGAGACCAGATACGAGACCGCGTGCACGGCCATCGATTCCACCGCGTCGATCTCCTCGGCCACCCGCATCGCGCCCAGCTGCGCCGTCGCGCCGGCACCGATCGTGGCCGCGAGCGCGATCCCGGCGATCACCGGGGCGACGATGCGCACGTTCAGAAACGCCGACAGGAAGCCCGTCAGCGCTTCGATGCCGATGTTGCCCAGCGATGAGTAGCCCTGCACGGCGATGACGCCGCCGGAGGCCAGGGTCATGAACGCCGCCACCCCGACGGTGCCACCGATCATGACCAATGCGCCGGTGCCCATGGTCATCTCGGCGATCAGCCGGATCGTTTCCTTGCGGTACCGGGTGAGTGCGTTGGGGATGTATTTGACCGATTCGCCGTAGAACAGCGCCTGCTCGCCCACACCGTCGACGACCTTGGGGACACCGCTGAACGCGCGCCGGAACCGCAGCGTGAGGTCGTAGCTCATCGGAGCCCTCTGCTCTTCGCGTAAACGCTCATCGCGCCAACACCCGGACCCCGACGGCCGTCATGATCACGTTGATCACGAACAGGCAGATGAACGCATAGACCACGGTCTCGTTGACCGCGTTACCCACACCCTTGGGGCCGCCCTTGACGGTCAACCCGCGGTAGCAGCCCACCAACCCGGCGACCACCCCGAACAACAGCGCCTTGATCTCCGCGAGCACCAGTTCCCCGAGCCCGGTCAGCACAGTCAACCCGTTGATGAACGCGCCCGGGTTCACCCCCTGCAGGAACACCGAGAACACGTAACCGCCCGCCAGACCGATCAGGCAGACCAGACCGTTGAGCAGCAACGCCACGAACGTCGAGGCCAGCACGCGGGGCACCACGAGCCGCTGGATCGGGTCGATGCCCAGCACCCGCATCGCGTCGATCTCCTCACGGATCGTGCGCGCGCCCAGATCGGCACAGATCGCCGTCGCACCGGCACCGGCGACCACCAGCACCGTCACCACCGGCCCCAGCTGGGTGATCGTGCCGAACGCCGTGCCCGCACCCGACAGATCCGCCGCGCCGATCTCCCGCAACAAGATGTTGAGCGTGAACGCCACCAACACCGTGAACGGGATCGCCACCAGCAGTGTGGGCACCAGCGACACCCGCGCGATCATCCACGTCTGATCCAGGAATTCACGGAACTGGAACGGGCGACGGAACGACTTGGCGAACGTGTCCAAGGACATCTCGACGAACCCGCCCACGGCCCGCGCGGGCGCCGCAAGCTGTTCGATCAACCTCTGCTCCGATCTCGGTCCGACGGTGTCGACAATGTGCGCCTGGCGAACTCTTACCGAGAAGCCGTCTGCGTCGGGGTCTCACCCCTGCACCCAGCGCTGCCTCCCGTGAGCCGGATCATACTAACTAGAACACGTTCGCAGTGTCAAAGACCGGTAATCGCCCACATATTGTTATGTTTACGCTGTTCAGAGCATGTGTGACGCAGGTCATTCTAGAACACGTTCTACCTGCAAAGTGGCTGTGACAACAGAGACTGTCAGTCTCGGTCGCCGAGCCCCATCGCCGCCGAGAAGCTCTTCTCCGGGTCGCGATCAGCAAAGTAATCCTGCAGTGTTGTCGACAACGCGGACGGGTCCCATTCGTCGCCGTCGGCACTGAACTGCTTCTCTGTCGTCGGCGCTGCAAGGAGCGTCACCGTCGGACCATAGACGATGAACAGCTGTCCGTTGACGGCTTCGGCGGCAGGAGACGCGAGGAACCGCACGAGGTTGACCACGTGCTCGGGTGACAGCGGATCGACTCCACCCTCCGGCAACTCCGGCGCGTCACCGAACACGCCCGCCGTCATCGCCGTCCGGGCCCGCGGTGCGATCGCGTTCGCCCGGACGCCGAAGCGTCCCAGGGCACGTGCCGCCGACAGCGTCAGCGCGGTGATGCCCGCCTTCGCCGCACCGTAATTGGGCTGCCCGATAGGGCCCGACAGTCCGGCCTCCGACGACGTGTTGACGATGCGGCCGTAGACAGTGCCGTCACCGGCCTTGGCCTTCGACCGCCAGTACGTCGCGGCGTTGCGCGTCAGCAGGAAGTGCCCGCGCAGGTGCACGTTGATGACCGCGTCCCATTCCTCGTCGGTCATGTTGAACAGAATGCGGTCGCGGGTGATACCGGCGTTGTTGACCACGATGCCGAGACCGCCGAGGCCGTCCGCGGTCTCGACGAGCTCGTCGGCGGTGGAGCGCTCGCTGATGTCGCCGGCAACGGCGACTCCCTTGGCGCCGACCTGCGCGATCTCGTCGAGAACATCGGAGCGGTCGAGCGCGGGGGCGATGTCGTTGACCACCACGGTGGCCCCGGCGCGCGCCAGGCCGACGGCCTCGGCCCGGCCCAGTCCGGCGGCGGCTCCGGTGACGACCGCAACGCGTCCGGACAGATCGATATCAGTCTTCGGAGAAGTCACTTACGAATACCTCTAGTCGTGCCGGATCAGGGCGGCCCGGGGGCATTCGATGATGGCCTGCTCGGCCACCGCCTCCTCCCCTTCGGGCACCGGATCGGCCTTGACCACCGCATAGTCCTCGTCATCGAGGTCGAACAGGTCGGGCGCTATTCCGACGCACACGGCATTGCCCTCGCAACGGTCACGATCCACTTCAACTCGCATGACTTCCTCCTGACGGTCTAGGGCTGTAGGCCGATTCGCAGAGCACCCAGTGTGACACCAGCCTGGACCCCAAGACTAGAACGTGTTACAACCGGGGAAGACCTGAGGTATCCACGCGGGCGTCCGGGATGGCACCGGGTACAGGCTCGCAGACTAGTGAGGATCGCGATGCGGATCGGCTACACCCCCGAGCAAGAGGAGCTGCGCCGCGAGCTGCGCGCCTACTTCTCGAAGCTGATGACCCCCGAGCGTGCCGAGGCGCTGGCGAGCAACGACGGCGAGATGGGACGCGGGAACGTCTACCGCGAAACCGTCGCCCAGATGGGCAAGGACGGCTGGCTGACGCTGTCGTGGCCGAAAGAGTACGGCGGTCAGGCGCGACCCCCGATGGACGGGCTGATCTTCAACGACGAGGCCGCGATCGCGAACGTGCCTGTGCCGTTCCTGACCATCAACAGCGTTGCGCCGACGATCATGCATTTCGGCAGCGACGCGCAGAAGAACTTCTTCCTGCCGAAGATCGCCGCGGGCGAGCTGCACTTCTCGATCGGCTATTCCGAGCCGGGCGCGGGCACCGACTTGGCCTCGCTGCGCACCACCGCGGTGCGCGACGGCGACGAGTACGTGATCAACGGGCAGAAGATGTGGACCTCGCTGATCGCCTACGCCGACTACGTGTGGCTGGCCGCACGCACCAACCCCGAGGCCAAGAAGCACCGCGGTATCTCGATGCTGATCGTGCCGACGACGGCCGAGGGCTTCTCGTGGACGCCGGTGCACACCGTCGCCGGCGTGGACACCAGCGCGACCTACTACCAGGATGTGCGCGTCCCGGTCAGCAGCCTCGTCGGCGAGGAGAACGCCGGCTGGAAACTGGTGACCAACCAGCTGAACCACGAGCGGGTCGCGCTGGTCTCGGCGCAGCCCATCTTCGTCGCACTCGGCGCGGTGCGCGAATGGGCGCAGAACACCAAGGACGTGCACGGCAGCCGGCTGATCGACGCGCAATGGGTGCAGCTCAACCTGGCCCGCGTGCACGCGAAGGCCGAGGTGCTCAAGCTGATCAACTGGGAGCTGGCATCCACTGAGGACGCAGCGCCCTCCCCCGCCGACGCGTCGGCGGCCAAGGTCTACGGCACCGAGCTCGCCACCGAGGCCTACCGGTTGCTGATGGAGGTGATGGGCACCGCGGCCACGCTGCGCGCCGACTCTCCCGGCGCCCTGCTGCGCGGCCGGATCGAGCGGATGCACCGATCCTGCCTGATCCTCACTTTCGGCGGCGGCACCAACGAGATTCAGCGAGACATCATCGGCATGGTGGCGCTCGGGCTGCCCCGAGTGAACCGGTAAGGGGACCTTCGACATGGATTTCTCGACGACAGAGGCCAGTGACGATCTCGGCGGACTGGTCCGCACGATCACCGAATCGGTGTGCACGCCCGAGCATCAGCGGGAGCTCGACGGGCTGGGGCCCCAGCAGGGCGGTCGCTTCGATGACGCGCTGTGGCGCAAGCTGATCGACGCCGACATCCTGTCGACCACCGCGCCGGAAGCGGTGGGCGGCGGCGGGTACGGCGTGCTCGAGGAGGTGGCGGTGCTGGTGGCGCTCGGGCGTCAGCTTGCCGCGGTGCCGTACCTGGAGTCCGTCGTGCTGGGCGCGGGAGCTTTGACGAAGTTCGGCTCCGACGCCGTCGCGCAGGAATTCGCCGCTCCGGCCGTACGCGGGGAGAAGATCCTCACGGTCGCACTCGACGGCGAGATGGGTGAGGGGCCGGTCCGGGCGCGCACCGAGGGTTCGGAGGTCACGCTCACCGGTGCGCGGACGCTGGTGCCGTTCGCACCGAAGGCCGACGCCTTCCTCGTGCCGGCCGAAACCGATTCGGGCATCGGCGTTTTCCTGATCGCCGCCAATGACAGCGGGCTGACGGTCACCGCACTCGACACCACGGGGCTCGGCAGCGTCGGCGCACTCGACCTGCACGAGGTCACCGTGCCCGCCGACCGCCGCATCGGCGGCCCCGAGGTCGTGGACTGGCTCGTCACCCGGGGCGCGCTCGGCCGCAGCGCCTATCAGCTGGGCGTGGTCGAACGCGCGCTGGAGATGACAGCCACCTACGCCCGCGAACGCGAACAGTTCGACCGTCCCATCGGCAGCTTCCAGGCGGTGTCGGCGCGGCTGGCCGATGGCTACATCGACATCAAGGGGCTGCGCCTGACGGTGACCCAGGCCGCGTGGCGCGCCTCAGAGGACCTACCCGCCGACATCGACGTCGCCAGCGCCGCGTTCTGGGCTGCCGAGGCGGGACACCGTGTGGCACACACCGCTGTTCACGTGCACGGCGGCGTCGGCATCGACACCGACCACCCCGTGCACCGATACTTCCTGGCCGCCAAGCAGACGGAGTTCACGCTCGGTGGCGCCACCGGTCAGTTGTTGCGGATCGGCCGCGAACTGGCCGACACACCCGCCTGAGACACGGTGGGCTCCCCCGCCGCAGCCACCGTCACCGCCCTGCTTGCCCCTTTGGCCGGCGTCGAGGACGGGGGCGTGTACGGCATCGACGGCTCGGGCGAGGTGTCCTTCGTCTCGTGGCGTGATCATCTCGGCGACGCTGCCGCATTGGCAGCCCTGCTGCGCGCACGCCTGGACCCGGGTCGACCACCGCATGTCGGTGTCCTGGCGGGTAACACGCCGTTCTTCTCCTGCGTGCTGGTCGCCGCGGCGATGTCGGGCATCGTCCCGGTCGGGCTCAACCCGACCCGCCGGGGCCCGGCGCTGCAGCGCGACATCGAACACGCCGACTGTCAGCTGGTGCTCGCCGACCGCGACGGTGCGATACCGGGCATCACCACCGTCGACGTCGAATCCTGGCCATTCGCTGAGGAATTGGCCTCGTATTCCGGTGCGGACGTCCGGTTCCGCGACGCCGCCCCCGACGACCTGTTCATGCTGATCTTCACCTCGGGCACCAGCGGAGATCCGAAGGCGGTGCGCTGCACCCACGAGAAGGTGGCGTTCCCGGGCACGATGCTGGCCCAGAGGTTCGGCCTCGGGCCGGCCGACACGTGCTATCTGTCCATGCCGCTGTTCCATTCCAACGCGATCATGGCCGGCTGGGCGCCCGCCGTGGCCGGCGGCGCATCGATCGCATTGCGGCGCAGGTTCTCCGCCTCGCAGTTCTTTCCCGACATTCGCAAGGTCGGCGCGACCTACGCCAACTACGTGGGCAAGCCGCTGTCCTACATCCTCGCCACGCCCGAGCGCAGCGACGACGCCGACAACCCGCTGCGGGTGGCCTACGGCAACGAGGGAGCGCCGCGGGACCTGAGCCGGTTCGCAGACCGATTCGACGTCGAGGTCGTCGACGGATTCGGCTCCAGCGAGGGTGGCGTGTCGATCGCGCGCACGCCCGACACCCCCGAAGGAGCACTGGGGCCGCTCGTCGGTGGCGTGACGATCGTCGACGTCGAGACGGGGCGCAAATGCCCGCCCGGCGTGGTCGGCGAGCTGGTCAACACCGAGGGTCCCGGGCAGTTCCGCGGGTACTACCACGATCCCAGCGCCGACGCCGAGCGGATGCGCGGCGGTGTCTACCACAGCGGGGACCTCGCGTACCGGGATGAGCGCGGATTCGCTTATTTCGCCGGGCGACTGGGCGATTGGTTACGGGTCGACGGTGAGAACCTCGGCACCGCGCCCATCGAACGCATCCTGATGCGCTACCCCGGTGTCACCGAGGCGGTCGTCTATCCGATACCCGACGACGCGGTCGGCGACCGGGTGATGGCGGCGTTGGTGGTTTCCGATCCGTCGGCGTTCCAGCCGGACGCGTTCACCCGGTTCCTCTGCGCCCAGGACGATCTCGGCCCCAAGCAGTGGCCGACCTATGTGCGGGTGGCGACCACGCTGCCACGTACCGAGACGTTCAAGGTGATCAAACGCCAGCTGTCGGCCGAGGGCATCGACTGTTCCGACGACGTGCACAAGATCGACCGGCCGTGAGCGGCCACGCCGACATCGCATCGATGCTGCTGGCGCGCGCCGGTGACCGCCATCCGGGACTGCGCACCAGGGAACAGACGTGGACGTGGGACGAGGTGGTGTCGTGCTCGGCGACACGCGCGGCCCTGGCGCGATCCCGAAAGCCCAGGGACGCAACGTTTCACATCGGTGTGCTGCTGCCCAATGTGCCGGAGTTCGTCTTCTGGCTCGGTGGCGCCGCACTCGCGGGCGCCGCGGTCGTCGGCCTCAACCCGACCCGCGGCGACCAGGATCTGGCCGCCGACATCCGCCACGCCGACTGCGCGATCATCGTGACCGACACCGCCGGCGCCGACAGGTTGCGCGCCCTCGATCACGGGGTGGCCGCGGAGCTGATCTGCAACGTCGACGATCCCCTGTACCGGCGCCAGCTCGACGAACACCGCGGGGCCACCCCGGTCGCCGCCACGGGAGTGTGCCCGACGACGTTGCTGCTCCTGCTGTTCACCTCGGGCACGACGGGGACGTCGAAAGCGGTCCGCTGCACGCAGGGCCGGCTCGCCCGTATCGCGTACACCGCAACAGAGAAGTTCGGTCACCACCGGGGCGACGTCGACTACTGCTGCATGCCACTGTTCCACGGCAACGCCCTGATGGCGCTGTGGGCGCCGGCACTGGCCAACGGAGCCACCATGTGCCTGACACCGGTGTTCTCGGCGTCGGGCTTCCTCCCCGACGTCCGCTTCTTCGGAGCCACGTTCTTCACCTACGTCGGCAAGGCGCTGGCCTATCTACTGGCGACGCCCGAGCTACCCGACGACGCCGACAACACCCTGCAGCGAGGTTTCGGAACCGAAGCCTCGCCGGAGGACCAGAAGGAGTTCCGACGACGTTTCGCGGCCGAACTCTTCGAGGGCTACGGCTCCAGCGAGGGTGGCGCAGTGGCCACGCCCGATCCGGCCGCGCCATCCGGCGCGCTGGGCCGGCCCGCCCATCCGGACGTCGTCGTCATCGACCCCGAGACACTACGACTCTGTCCGGCAGCGGTTCTCGATGACTCCGGCCGCGTCCTCAACGCCGACGACGCGGTCGGCGAGATCGTGGACAGGCGTGGTGCCCGCGACTTCGAGGGCTACTACCGCAACGACGCCGCCGAGGCCGAGCGCACCCGCAACGGGTGGTACTGGTCAGGTGACCTCGGCTACGTGGACACCGACGGGTTCCTGTACTTCGCGGGCCGGCGCGGTGACTGGATTCGGGTCGACGGTGAGAACATCTCCGCGCTGACCATCGAGCGTGTACTGCGCCGGCACCATGACGTCATCGCCGCGGCGGTGTACGGCGTGCCGGACCCGCGCTCCGGCGATCAGGTGATGGCCGCCGTCGAGGTCGCCGACCCGCACCGGTTCGACGTCGCCGAGTTCGCCCTGTTCCTCGGCCAGCAGACGGATCTGGGCGCCAAAGGGATGCCCCGACTGCTGCGTATCTCCGGCGATCTCCCGGTGACCGGGTCGAACAAGGTCCTCAAGCGCGAGTTGCAAGCGCAGCGCTGGCACACCCATGAGCCGGTGTACCGCTGGGCCGGCCGGGGCTCGCCGGCGTACCAGCAGATGACCGACGCCGACAAAGACGCGCTCGACGCCGAGTTCACCGCCCACGGAAGGCAACGCCATGTTTGACGGGATGAGCGCTCGCGCGAAGACCATTCAGCACGGGATGAGCGCTCGCGCGAAGACCTTCCAGCACTGGGACGCCGAGACAGACGTCGTCGTCGCCGGGTCGGGCGCGGGTGGCGTCACCGGTGCCTACACCGCGGCCCGCGAAGGCCTCGACGTCGTCCTCGTCGAGGCGTCCGACAGGTTCGGTGGCACCACGGCCTACTCCGGGGGCGGCGGAATGTGGTTCCCGTGCAATCCCGTTCTGCAGCGCGCTGGGGTCGACGACACGATCGACGATGCGCTCGAGTACTACCACGCCGTCGTCGGCGAGCGCACCCCGGCCGAGCTGCGCGAAGCCTACGTGCGCGGCGGCGCGCCCCTGATCGAGTACCTGGAAGCAGACGATCAGCTGAAGTTCTCGCTGCTGCCCTGGCCGGACTACTTCGGTCACGCGCCCAAGGCACGCGCCGACGGGATGCGCCACATCGCCGCCAAACCGCTGAAAGTGGCTGCCGCACCGGATCTTCGTGAGCTCATCAGGGGCCCCCTCGACACCGACCGGCTCGGGCATCCGCAGCCCGACGATTACTTCATCGGCGGCCGGGCGCTGATCGCGCGGTTCCTGATCGCGTTGCGCCGCTACGCTCACGCCCGGACAAGCCTCGGGACCGCGCTCACCGACCTGGTCGTCGAGGACGGTCGGGTGGTCGGCGCGGTGGTGACCGACGCTCGAGGCAGCCGGCGGATCCGCGCGCGGCGCGGGGTGCTGCTGGCCGCGGGCGGATTCGAGCACAACGACCAGATGCGTGAGCGCTACGGCGTGCCCGGCCGTTCGCGCGACACGATGGGGCCGCCGTCGAACCGGGGGCTCGCACATCTGGCCGGGATAGCCGCCGGTGCCGACACTGACCTCATGGATCAGGCGTGGTGGTCACCGGGCTTGATACATCCCGACGGCACAGCGGCTTTCGCATTGTGGTTCACCGGCGGCATCTTCGTCGACGACCACGGGAAGCGATTCGTCAACGAGTCCGCCGCCTACGACCGGTTGGGCCGCGCCGTGCTCGCTGCGATGGCCGACGGGAAGGTCACACTGCCGTACTGGATGGTCTACGACGACACCGATGGTGCGCCTGTGCCGCCGGTGAAAGCGCCCAACGTGTCGATGGTCGAGACAGAGCGCTATGTCGACGCCGGATTGTGGCGCAGCGCAGACACACTCGAGGGTCTTGCCCGCGCCATCGACGTTCCGCCGGACAATCTCGCTGACACGGTGCGGCGCTTCAACGACTTCGCTCGCCGCGGCGTCGACGAGGACTTCGATCGCGGTGGCGAGCCGTACGATCGCGCGTTCTCCGGCGGTGCGTCCCCGCTGCGTCCGATCGAGCGGCCACCGTTCCATGCCGCCGCCTTCGGTGTATCGGACCTGGGCACCAAGGGCGGACTGCGCACCGATGCCTGCGCCCGGGTGCTCGACACGGGCGGCGCGGTGATCCCCGGCCTCTACGCGGCAGGCAACACCATGGCGGCGCCCAGCGGAACCACCTATCCCGGCGGCGGAAACCCGATCGGCACATCGATGGTCTTCAGCCACCTGGCCGTACTGGACATGACAGGAGACAGGACATGAACCAGCCCATCCGCGAGATCGACACGGGCACGTCACCGGAACGCTTCGCGCGGGGTTGGCACTGTCTCGGCCTCGCCGAGGACTTTCGCGACGGAAAGCCGCACGGCATCAACGCGTTCGGAACATTGCTGGTGGTGTTCGCCGACTCGTCCGGCGAGCTGAAGGTTCTCGACGGCTACTGCAGGCACATGGGCGGCAATCTCGCCCAGGGTGCTGTCAAGGGTGACGACATCGCGTGCCCGTTCCATGACTGGCGCTGGCGCGGCGACGGCCGGTGCTCGCTGGTGCCCTACGCCAAACGCACGCCCCGGATGGCCCGCACCCGGGCGTGGCGCACCACCGAGGTCAACGGCCAGCTGCTGGTGTGGCACGACTCCGAGGGCTCGACACCGGCCGCCGAGCTGACCCCGCCGACGATCGAGGGCTACGACGAGGGCCGCTGGTCGCCGTGGCAGTGGAGTTCGGTACTGATCGAAGGCGCGCACTGCCGGGAGATCGTCGACAACAACGTCGACATGGCGCATTTCTTCTACATCCACCACGCGTATCCGACGTACTTCAAGAACGTCATCGAGGGTCACACCGCCAGCCAGTACATGGAGTCCAAACCGCGGCCCGATTACGTGTCCGACCCGGACAAGCTCTGGGAGGGAACCTATCTGCGTTCGGAGGCCACCTATTTCGGGCCGGCGTACATGATCAACTGGCTGCACAACGATCTCGCCCCCGGGTTCACCGTCGAGGTGGCTCTGATCAACTGCCACTACCCCGTCACCCACGATTCGTTCATGCTGCAGTGGGGTGTCTCGGTCGCCGAGATGCCCGGGCTGCCCGCCGACAAGGCCGCGAAGCTGGCCGGGGCGATGAACCGCAGTTTCGGTGAGGGTTTTCTGGAAGACATCGAGATCTGGAAGAACAAGTCCCGCATCGACAATCCCCTACTGACCGAGGAGGACGGCCCGGTCTACCAACACCGGCGCTGGTACGAGCAGTTCTACGTCGACGCCTCCGACGTCACCCCCGACATGACCGACCGCTTCGAGCAGGAGGTCGACACCACCCACGCCAACGACCTGTGGCAGCAGGAAGTGCAGCAGAACCTGCGCGCTGCCGGGCAGACGCAGTCGGGTTAACCCAACAGAGACGGCACCACCGCATCGATCAGGTGCGGACCCGGCTCGGCGAATGCGTCGGCCAGTGCGGCCGCGAACTCCTCGGCGGTGCGCACCCGCCTCCCCGGCACCCCGAGCCCCTCGGCGATCTTGACGAAATCGATGGCGGGCGAACCCAAGTCGAGCAACTCCCGAGCCTTCGGGCCGGGCGCGAGGCCGTCGGTCGCGCCGACCCGCTGCAGTTCGATGCGCAGGATGTCGTAGGCGCCGTTGTCGAAGATCACCGTCGTCACGTCGAGGTTCTCGCGGGCGTGGGTCCACAGCGCCGAGATCGTGTACATCGCCGAACCGTCGGCCTGCAGGGCGAGCACGGGACGGTGCGGCGCCGCGATCGCCGCGCCGATCGCGGCGGGCAGGCCGTAACCGATGGCGCCGCCGGTCAGCGTCAGCACGTCGTGGGCCGGCGCACCCGCCGTCGCCGCGGCGATGCCCACACCCGCGGTGTTGGACTCGTCGACCACGATCGCGTCATCGGGAAGAAGCGCGCCGATCACCGCGGCAGCCGTGAAGGCGGTGAGCTCACCGCTGGGTAACTCCGGCCGCGCGGCGGGCGCCAATGATGCGGTGGTGCCGGGCGCCACGTCATCGGCGAGGCGCTGCAGAGCCGCTGCGGCGCCGCGGTGCGGAGCCAACAGCTGCACCGCGCAGCCGTCGGGGACCAGCTCGCTCGGTTTGTCCGGGTAGGCGAAGAACGAGACCGGGGACGCGGTGCCGGCGAGGATGAGGTGCCGCGCACCGGCCAATTGCTCGGCGGCGGCCTCGGCGAAGTAGGCGAGCCGCTCCACCGCGGGCACTCCCGCCCCGCGCTCCAGCCGGGCCGGGAACGTCTCGCACAGCGCGCGAGCGCCCGTCGCCTCAGCGATCCGCACGGCCGCGTCGAGTCCGGGGCGGCGGGTGGCGTCGCCGCCGATCAGCAGGACGGTGGGCTCGCCGGACCGAAGCGCCGCGGCGGCATCGCCGGTGGAGACGGGCTCGTCACGCTCACCGCCGACGGTGGCGTTCTCACGCTCACCCTGGGTCGCCGCACCCCATGAGACGTCGGCCGGCAGGATCAGCGTGGCGACCGCACCCGTGCGTGCGGCCGCGAGCGCCGCGAGGGTGTCGCCGGCGACGTCGGCGGGACGCATCGTCCGGTGGACCCAGCCCGACACCGTGCCGGCGACCGCGTCGATGTCGGATTCCAGAGGGGCGTCGTATTTCTTGTGATACGTCGCGTGGTCGCCGACCACGACGACCATCGGCGTGTGCGCACGGCGCGCGTTGTGCAGGTTGGCCAGACCGTTGCCCAGCCCCGGCCCCAGATGCAGGAGCACCGCGGCGGGCGTGCCCGCGATGCGGGCGTAACCGTCGGCTGCGCCGGTTGCCACGCCCTCGAACAACGTGAGCACCCCGCGCATACCGCCGACGGTGTCGAGTGCGGCGACGAAATGCATCTCCGACGTATCGGGGTTGGCGAAGCAGACGCCCACGCCGGCGTCGACGAGCGTGGTGAGCAGGGAGTGCGCGCCGTTCACCCCTGCTTTATACGCTCGCTGCGCCCTCGCGGATGCCGTCCAGCCGTTTCGTCGCCTCGTCGAAGCCGCTGACCAGTTCGGCGATGATGTCCGCGACCGGCCGGATCTCGTTCATCCGGCCGACGATCTGCCCGACGGGCATGGCGACCGCGGAGGGATCGGACGATTCACTCATCCGCTGATGTGCCTCGCTGACGAGGATGTTCTGCAGCGGCATCGGCAATGGTTCGGGTGCGCCGTCGGCGTCCCACGCGTCGGTCCAGCGGCTCTTGAGCAGGCGCGCCGGCTTGCCGGTGTAGATGCGGCGGCGCACCGTATCGGCCGAGGTCGCGCTCAGCATGGCCTCCTGGATGACCGAACGCCCCGAGTCGAGGCGCACCCCGAGGTCGTATTCGGCGGAGGTGAGGAACGCCGAGCCCATCCAGACACCCTGTGCGCCAAGGGCCAGCGCAGCGGCCACCTGCCGGCCGGTGCCGATACCGCCGGCCGCGAGCACGGGCGTCTTGCCATCGAGGGCATCGACGATCTCCGGCCACAACACCATCGAGCCGATCTCGCCGGTGTGTCCGCCGGCTTCGTGGCCCTGGGCGACGACGATGTCGACACCGTTCTCGGCATGGCGCAGAGCGTGTTTGGCCGAGCCGGCCAGTGCCGCGATCGGTACCCCGGCCTCGTGCACCTGATCGATGACGTCCTTGGGCGGTGAGCCCAGCGCATTGGCGATCAGTTTGATCGGATGCTTGAGGGCGACCTCGACGTGACTGCGGGCCACCGAATGCAGCCATCCCAGAACACCTTCGGAGCGTTCCTCGTCAGCGGGCAGTGGCGGCACCCCGAGGTCGGCGAGTGTCTTGTCGACGAACTCGCGATGCTGGGCGGGGATGAGCTTGTTGATGTCGACCGACGTTCCCTCGGTCGGCACCTTGGCCGGCATCACGATGTCGACGCCGTAGGGCTTGCCGTCGGTGTTGGCGTCCATCCACTGCAGGACGTTCTCGAGGTCGTCGGCGTCGTTGAACCGCACGCACCCGAGAACGCCGAGTCCGCCGGCCTTGGTGACCGCCGCGGCCACCTTCTCCGACGGGGTGAACACGAAGATCGGGTAGTCGATGCCGAAGCGATCGCAGAGTTCGGTTCTCATGGTCATTCCTGCCTAGGAGCTGGTGGCGACGTGCTTGGAGTGGACTTCGTCGGCCGGCCGCGCCTCGGTCACGTCCTTGGCCCAGCGATAGTCGGGTTTGCCTGCCGGGGAACGCTTCACCTCGTCGACCAGCCACAGGCTGCGCGGCACCTTGTACCCGGCGATCTCGCTGCGCACGAACGCATCGAGATCCGCCAACGTCGGCTTGCTTCCCTCGCGGGCGTGCACCACCGCGGCGACGTGCTGCCCGAATCGCGGGTCGGGCACACCGACGACGAGGGCGTCGAACACGTCGGGGTGCCCCTTGAGCGCGGCCTCCACCTCTTCGGGGTAGATCTTCTCGCCACCGGAATTGATGGACACCGATCCGCGGCCCAGCATCGTCACGGTGCCGTCGGCCTCCACCTCGGCGTAATCGCCCGGAATCGCATACCGCACGCCGTGATACGTACGGAACGTCTCGGCCGTCTTCTTCTCGTCCTTGAAGTAACCGACCGGGATGTGCCCGCACTTGGCGATGATGCCGCGTTTACCCGATCCCGGCTCGACCTCGTTGCCGTCCTCGTCGAGCACCTTGGTGTTCTTGTCGATCGTCACGCGCGGGCCGCCGGTGTGGGACTGGCCCTTGGCCACCACGCTGGTGCCACCGAAACCGGTCTCCGAGGAGCCGATCGAATCGGTGATGATGCGGTTGGGCAGCAGCTCGAGGAACTTCTCCTTCAGGCTGGTCGAGAAGAGCGCCGCGGTACTGGCGAGCAGGAACAGCGAGTCCAGGTCGTACTGGTTACCCGCGTCCTGGTGGGCGAGCAGCGCGTCGAGCAGCGGGCGGGCCATCGCATCCCCGGTGAAGAACAGCAGATTCACCTTGTGTTCGTGGATCGTGCGCCACACCGCGTCGGCGTCGAACTCCGGCACCAGCACCGTGGTCTGGCCGCTGAACAGTGCCATCCAGGTGGCCGACTGCGTGGCGCCGTGGATCATCGGCGGGATCGGATAGCGCACCATCGGTGGGTTCGCGACGGCCTGCTTGGCCAGGTCGTACTCGTCGGCGATCGGCTCACCCGTGGCGAAGTCGGTGCCGCCGAACAGGACTCGGTAGATGTCCTCGTGGCGCCACATCACGCCCTTGGGGAAACCGGTGGTGCCTCCGGTGTAGAGCAGGTAGATGTCGTCTTCGCTGCGCGGGCCGAAGCCGCGCTCCGGCGAGCCCTGCTCGAGCGCGGAGTAGAACTCGACGCCGCCGTACCGCTGGTAGTCATCGTCGGTTCCGTCTTCGACGACAAGGATCGTGCGCACGTTCGGTGTCTCGGGGAGCACGTTGGCGACGCGGTCGGCATAGCGCCGCTCGTGGATGAGCGCGACCATGTCGGAGTTGTCGAACAGGTACTTCAGCTCGCCCTCGACGTAGCGGAAGTTGACGTTGACCAGGATCGCGCCGGCCTTGATGATGCCGAGCATGCCGATGACGATCTCGATGCGGTTGCGGCAGTACAGCCCGACCTTGTCGTCCTTCTTGACGCCCTGGTCGAGCAGGTAGTGCGCGAGCCTGTTCGCTTTCTCCTCCAGCTCGGCATAGGTGAGCGTCTGGTCGCCCGAGATCAGGGCGACGCGGTCAGGCACGGCGTCGATGGCGTGCTCGGCGAGATCGGCGATGTTGAGGGCCACGGCTCTAAACTAGAACGTGTTACATTTCCAGACAAGTCTGTGGCAACGACGCTGGAAGGCGGCCTGATCTGTGAGTGACGCGCAGAATTCCGATGAGCAGCCCGACTGCCTGGTCGAGCAGCGTGGACACACGCTGATCGTCACGATGAACCGGCCCGAGGCACGCAACGCGCTCTCGGGCGAGATGATGGCGATCATGGTCGAGGCGTGGGACCGGGTGGACTCCGATCCGGAGATCCGGACGTGCATCCTGACGGGCGCCGGCGGCTACTTCTGTGCGGGCATGGACCTCAAGACGGCGTCGAAGAAGCCGCCGGGTGACTCGTTCAAAGACGGCAGCTACGACCCCTCCGCGATTCCTGCGCTGCTGAAGGGCCGGCGTCTGACCAAGCCGTTGATCGCTGCGGTCGAGGGCCCGGCGATCGCCGGCGGCACCGAGATCCTGCAGGGCACCGACATCCGCGTCGCCGGCGAGAGCGCGAAGTTCGGTATCTCCGAGGCGAAGTGGAGCCTGTACCCGATGGGTGGCTCGGCCGTGCGACTGGTGCGCCAGATCCCGTACACGATCGCGTGCGATCTGCTGCTGACCGGCCGCCACATCACCGCCGCCGAAGCCCTGTCCTACGGCTTGATCGGGCATGTGGTGCCCGACGGCGGCGCGCTGGACAAGGCGCTCGAGATCGCCGAGGTGATCAACAACAACGGCCCGCTCGCGGTGCAGGCGATCCTGAAGACCATCCGCGAGACCGAGGGCATGCACGAGGAGGAGGCGTTCAAGCCCGATACGGCCAACGGCATCCCGGTGTTCCTCTCCGAGGACGCCAAGGAGGGCCCGCGGGCGTTCAAGGAGAAGCGCGCCCCAGTCTGGCAGATGAAGTAACCGCCCCTGGCCGCGAGTGTGCCGCGTCATCCGCGACTCGCCGCGGCGGGCGTATAGCGACGCACACTCGGCGGCGGGGGTGAGGTGTCAGAGCACCTTCGCCGACGGCGTGAACACCACCGGCATCGACTCCAGCCCACTGACGAAGTTCGCTGGCCGCAGCGGCAGCATGCCCTCGTCGGCCAGCCGCAGATCCGGCAGCCGCGTGAGCACCTTGGTCATCATGATCTTCAGCTCGAGGCGTGCCAGCTGGTTGCCCAGGCAGAAGTGCGTGCCGAAGCCGAAAGCCAGGTGGCTGTTCGGGTTTCGATCGATCCGGAAGTTCTGCGGATCGTCGAACACGGACTCGTCGAAGTTGGCCGATTCGAACATCAGCATGATCTTCTCGCCGGCGCTCAGCGCCGTGCCGTGGAACTCGGTGTCGGCGGTCAGCGTCCGGCACATGTTCTTCACCGGCGACGTCCAGCGCAACGTCTCCTCGATCGCGCCCGGCAGCAAATCGAGGTCCGCCGTCAGCCGTTGCCACTGATCCTGGTGCCGCAGCAGCTGTTCGGTCCCACCGGACAGGGTGTGCCGAGTGGTCTCGTCGCCACCGATGAGGATCAGCAATGTCTCGAAGACGATCTCGTCGTCGCTCATCTTCTGGCCTTCGACCTCGGCGTTCACCAGCACCGAGAACAGATCGTCGGACGGGTTCGCACGGCGGTCGGCGATTGTCTCCATCGTGAAGGCCGTGTAGGCGGCGAACGTGTCCATCAGCTTCTGGATCGTCTGCTCGTCGACCGTGGAGGACAGTCCGCACACCAGGTCGTCGGACCATTCCAGCAGCTTGTCGCGCTCAGACGGCAGCACACCCAGCATGTCACCGATGACGGCCATCGGCAGCGGCGCGGCGATGTCACGGACGAAGTCCGCCTCCCCACGCTCGCACACCGCATCGATGAGCGTGTCGCAGAGCCGCTCGATCGAGGGCACCTTGTCCATCACGCGCTTACGCGTGAAGCCGGAATTGACCAGCTTGCGCCGCAAAATGTGTGCGGGATCGTCCATGTCGATCATGTACGGCATGCCCGGCTGGTCGGGCCGGATTCCGCCTGTGCTGGAGAACAATTCGGGGCTGCGTTCCGCGTCCAGCACCGCCTGGTAGGTGGTGGCGGCGGCCAGCCCGTTGCGGTCGCGGAACACCGGCTGGTTGGCCCGCATCCACGCGTACGCTTCGCGCGCGGCACGGCCGTCGGCGTAGAAGTTGCCGTCGGCCAGATCGACGTCGGGCTTGGCGGGGGCAACGCCCATCTGCATAGCAGTCACGCGATCTCCTTGGCGTCGGCGAAGGTCATGTCCACGTTGGCAGCCGAACTGGACACCAGGGCGCGTTTCGGCAATCCCAGTGCTGCGAGTTCGGCAGCGTAGGGGTGGGTGCCCAGCCGGACGCGCACGCCGCCGGGGCGGTAACGCACGCCCGTCATCCGCATCTCCCCCGGCGTCTCCCGGATCACGCCGTCGGCGTAGGAGTACGTCGAATGCACCTGGGGGCGTGAGGTGAACCGCGTGGGCACCGGCAGTCCCGGCGCGAAGTCCATCGAGATCACGTGCGCACCGTCGATGGCGACGTCGAATCCGTAGCGCCGGCCGTCACGAATGGTGAAGTCCGCCATGACCTTCGGGT
The DNA here is from genome assembly GCF_007096635.1 of Mycolicibacterium sp. 018/SC-01/001. GTDB lineage: Bacteria > Actinomycetota > Actinomycetes > Mycobacteriales > Mycobacteriaceae > Mycobacterium. The sequence continues at coordinate 99,466 of NZ_VKAA01000005.1, read as the reverse complement.
ATCCCCAGATCGTGCGGCCCGCCTCCAACGTGAACGACTGGTCCACGGGGAGGTGGTGCACGAACGCGCCGGCCGACTGCAGCGCGGCGAAACCTGTGGCATCAGAGCCCGGCGGATTCACCATCACGTTGGTGCCGTACTCCCAGTACTGCCCGAGATCTGTATCCTCGTAGCGCATCAGCATCAACACGACCATCGCGCGACCACCGAGGAAACGGCACACCCGCAGCCCGCTGTAGTCGATCATCCGCTGCGCGGCATCGGCGTCGACGACGAACATCGCCGTGTGCTGATGTGCGGTGCGAACGCGCACCGGCATCGTCAGCACGGTGCCCTGGATCGTGTGTTGGCTCACACCGCCAATCTAGAACGTGTTCTAGACAGTCAGCAAGATCTGTCTACACCAGCGCGGCGAGGTCGCGGATCTGCTCGGTCGACCGGGCGCCGACGACCATCATCGTCACCCCGGCAGCCTCCCAGGCCTTGATCTGCTGCTGCACGTAGGCCAGATCGCCGACGATCGCCGAGTCGTCGACCAACTCATCGGGAATGATCTTCGCCGCTTCGTCTTTCCGGTCACTCCGGAAGAGCTTCGTCACGTCGTCGACCACCTCGGCGTAGCCCATCCGGCGGTACACGTCGGCGTGGAAGTTGGTGTCCTCGGCACCCATACCGCCCATGTAGAGCGCCAGGTGCGGCTTCATCAGCTCCATGATCGCGGGCCGGTCGTCGGTGACGACGACCTGCGCCGTCGCGCAGATCTCGAACGTCTCCCGGGTGCGGCGCGCCCCGGGCCGCGCGAAGCCCTCGTCGAGCCACTCGTTGTACATCGACGCGATGCGCGGCGAGTAGAAGATCGGCAGCCAGCCGTCGCAGATCTCCGCGGCCAGCGCGACGTTCTTGGGCCCCTCGGCACCCAGCATGACGGGGATGTCGGCGCGCAGCGGATGGGTGATGGGCTTGAGGTTCTTGCCCAGGCCGGTGGTGCCCTCGCCGGTCAGCGGCAGCGGATAGTGCGGACCGTCGCTGTGCACGGGCGCCTCCCTCGCCCAGACCTGGCGCAGGATGTCGACGTATTCGCGGGTGCGGGCCAGCGGCTTGGGGAACTTCGCGCCGTACCAGCCCTCGACGACCTGCGGCCCCGACACACCCAGCCCCAGGATGTGCCTGCCACCGGAGAGGTGGTCCAGCGTCAGCGCCGCCATCGCACACGCGGTCGGGGTGCGGGCCGAGAGCTGGATGACCGACGTGCCGAGCCGCATCCGGCTGGTTTCGCGGCCCCACCACGCCAGCGGCGTGTACGCGTCGGAGCCCCACGCCTCGGCGGTGAACACCGTGTCGAAACCCGCGTCCTCGGCGGCTGCGACCAGTTCGGCGTGGTTCTCCGGCGGCTGCGCGCCCCAGTATCCGAGCTGCAATCCCAACTTCATGCGGTCGCCTCCACACCCGTTCTTGAAACCATTCTTAGAACCTGTTCTACTCGATGCCGTGACCACCAGCCAAAGCAGTCCGGTGCAGATCGATCCCCATGAGGCGCCGCTCTCCGCGCCTCTGAGGCTGTCGTTCGACTACACCCGTTCAGTGGGACCACTCCTCGGCGAATTCTTCACCGCTCTGCGTGAGCGACGCGTTGTCGGGGTGCGTGGTTCCGACGGCCGGGTCCACGTTCCGCCCGCTGAGTATGACCCCGTCACCTCCGAGGCCCTGACCGAGGTCGTCGACGTGTCCAGCGTCGGCACGGTGCTCTCCTGGACGTGGCAGAACCACCCGCTGGAGGGCCAACCGCTGGACCGGCCGTTCGCGTGGGCGCTGATCCGCCTCGACGGCGCCGACACCGCGATGCTGCACGCTGTCGCCGCCGACGGACCCGACGCGGTGAGCACCGGGGCTCGCGTACACGTGCACTGGGCTGACGAGACCGTCGGCGCGATCACCGACATCGCGTACTTCGACCTCGGCGACGAGCCCGAAGAGACGCCGGCCCCCGCCGAGGGCCTCGATCCGGTGACGATGGTGATCTCGCCGTCGGCGATCGAGATCCAGCACACCGCATCGTTTCCCGAGAGCACGTTCCTGCGCGCCCTGGAAAAAGGGACGCTTCTCGGTGCGCGGTCCGGGGACGACGGCAAGGTGTATTTCCCACCGAAGGAAGCCAATCCAGCCACCGGTCAACCGCTCGACCAGTTCATCGAGGTGTCCGACAAGGGCACCGTCACGACGTTCGCGATCATCAACATCCCGTTCGCGGGCCAGCGCATCAAGCCGCCGTACGTCGCGGCCTATGTGCTGCTCGACGGGGCCGACATCCCCGTGCTGCACCTGGTCTCGGACATCGAGGCGGACAAGGTCCGCATGGGGATGCGCGTCGAGGCGGTGTGGAAGCCGCAAGATCAGTGGGGCCTGGGCATCGACAACATCGAGTACTTCCGGCCGACCGGCGAACCCGACGCCGAGTACGACTCCTACAAGCATCACCTCTGAGGGGCACTCATGACAACAGACGTAGCAGTCGTCGGGTTCGCACATGCACCGCACGTGCGCCGCACCGACGGCACCACCAACGGCGTCGAGATGCTGATGCCGTGTTTCGCATCGATCTACGACGAGCTCGGCATCACCAAGTCCGACGTCGGCTTCTGGTGCTCGGGTTCCTCGGATTACCTTGCCGGCCGCGCCTTCTCGTTCATCTCGGCGATCGACTCGATCGGCGCCGTACCGCCGATCAACGAATCGCACGTCGAGATGGATGCGGCGTGGGCGCTGTACGAGGCCTACATCAAGATCCTCACCGGCGAGGTGGAGACGGCACTGGTGTACGGCTTCGGTAAGTCCAGCGCGGGCACGCTGCGTCGGGTGCTGGCTCTGCAGACCGACCCGTACACGGTGGCGCCGCTGTGGCCGGATTCGGTGAGCATGGCCGGCCTGCAGGCCCGCCTCGGTCTGGATGCGGGCGCGTGGACGGCCGAGCAGATGGCGCAGGTGGCGCTGGAGGCCCAGCAGGCGGCGCCGCGCGTCGACCGGCTGCAGTCCGGCAGCAGTGTCGAAGAACTGCTCGACCAGCCCTACTTCGCGGAACCGTTGCGTCGCCACGACATCGCACCGATCACCGACGGCGCGTCGGCGATCGTGCTGGCCGCCGGCGACCGGGCGCGGGAGCTACGCGAGCGGCCCGCCTGGATCACCGGCATCGAGCATCGCATCGAGACACCGGTCCTGGGCGCACGCGACCTCACCACGTCGCCGTCCACAGCGGCCTCGGCGCAGGCGGCAACGGGTGGTGACACCTCCTCGATCGAGGTCGCCGAGATCTACGCCCCGTTCAGCCATCAGCACCTGATCCTCAAAGAAGCCATCGGACTCGGTGATTCGACGACGATCAACCCCACCGGGGGTGCGCTCGCCGCCAACCCGATGTTCTCGGCGGGCCTGGAGCGCATCGGTGAGGCCGCCCGCCACATCTTCGCCGGCGAGGCGTCCCGAGTGCTGGCGCATGCGACGAGTGGTCCTGCGCTGCAACAGAATCTGGTCGCCGTCCTGGAAGGCAAGTAACCATGGCAAAGAAGCTGGCAGCGGTCCTGGGTACCGGGCAGACCAAGTACGTCGCCAAGCGCACCGACGTGTCGATGAACGGCCTGGTGCGCGAGGCCATCGACCGCGCACTGGCCGATGCGGGCGTCACGTTCGCCGACATCGACGCCGTCGTGGTGGGCAAGGCGCCGGATTTCTTCGAGGGCGTCATGATGCCCGAGCTGTTCATGGCCGACGCCGTCGGCGCAACGAACAAGCCGCTGATCCGCGTGCACACCGCGGGCTCGGTGGGCGGGTCGACGGCCGTCGTGGCCGCGAGCCTGGTGCAGTCCGGCAAGTACCGGCGAGTGCTGACGATGGCGTGGGAGAAGCAGTCGGAGTCCAATGCCATGTGGGCGCTCAGCATTCCGGTGCCGTTCACCAAACCCGTCGGCGCAGGCGCCGGCGGGTACTTCGCCCCGCACGTGCGCGCCTACATCCGTCGTTCGGGAGCGCCGACGCACATCGGCGCGATGGTCGCGGTCAAGGATCGGCTCAACGCGGTGAAGAACCCGCTGGCTCATCTGCACCAGCCCGACATCACGCTGGAGAAGGTGATGTCGTCGCCGATGCTGTGGGATCCGATCCGCTACGACGAGACGTGTCCGTCGTCGGACGGCGCCGCCGCGATGGTGATCGGCGACGAGGCGAGCGCGGATGCCCGTGTCGCCGAGGGACATCCGGTCGCCTGGGTACACGCGACCGCGCTGCGGACGGAGCCCCTGGCCTACGCCGGCCGTGACCAGGTCAACCCGCAGGCCAGCCGCGACGCGGCCGCGGCGCTGTGGAAGGCCGCGGGCATCACCAGCCCCATCGACGAGATCGACGTCGCCGAGGTGTACGTCCCGTTCTCCTGGTACGAGCCGATGTGGTTGGAGAGCCTCGGGTTCGCGGCCGAGGGTGAGGGCTGGAAGCTGACCGAAGCCGGGGAGACGGCCATCGGCGGGCGCATCCCGTTCAACCCGTCGGGCGGGGTGCTGTCGTCGAACCCGATCGGCGCCTCCGGCATGATCCGGTTTGCGGAGTCCGCCATCCAGGTGATGGGCAAGGGCGAAGACCATCAGGTGCCGGGTGCGCGCAAGGCTCTCGGACACGCGTATGGCGGTGGGGCACAGTACTACTCGATGTGGGTGGTCGCATCCGGCAAACCGGGCGCATGATGAAGTACACGGTCAGCATCGCGTTCAGCCCGCTCGACCAGCTGATCGACATCGCGAAGACGGCCGAGGAACTGGGCTTCGACAACATCGCGCTGCCGGACTCGATCTTCTACTTCGAGAAGCAGTCCGTCGACTATCCCTACACCGCCGACGGCAAGCGGATGTTCGACGAGAACTCGCCCTGGGTCGACCCGTTGATCCTCGCGGGCACGCTGGGCGCTGTGACGTCGACGCTGCGGTTCTACACCAACGTGATGAAGCTGGGCTCGCGCAACCCTCTGCTGCTGGCCCGCCAGGTCGGCTCGGTGGCGAACCTGACGGGTAACCGGTTCGGATTCGGGGTGGGAATCGGCTGGGCGCCTGAGGAATTCGAGTGGTGCGGCGTGCCCTTCGCCAAGCGCGGTAAGCGCGTCGACGAGATGATCGACGTCATCAAGCTGGTGCTGGGCGGCGGCATGGTCGAGTTCCACGGCGAGTTCTACGACTTCGACCGACTGCAGATGAGCCCCGCGCCCAGCGAGCCGGTGCCGTTCTACGTCGGCGGCCACACCGACGTCGCGCTCAAACGTGCGGCACGCGTCGGGGACGGCTGGACCAGCGCGATGATGACGGGTGCCGAGCTAGCCGAGACCATCGGCAAGATCGAGGCGCTGCGCGCCGAATATGACCGTGCTGACGGTCCATTCGAGTACCAGGCCGTGTGCATCGACAAGTTCGGCGTCGACGGGCACCGGGAACTCGCCGAGGCCGGCGTCACCGACAACATCGTGATCCCCTGGGTGTTCGACGGGTTGGGCTTCGACGCCCCGATCGAACAGAAGAAGGACTCGCTGAAGCGCTTCGCGGACACCTACATCCACTCGGGGTGGCAGGACCGCTAGGAGCAGCCCGTCCACACCGCGTCGACCAGCGCCCGCACTCCGCTCTCGGAGAGCGGCGGCATCCCGAACACCAGCCGGTAGTAGGGCGGTGACACGAGCGCATCGACCACGACCTCGATGTCGGTGTCGGCAGGAATTTCGCCGGCAGCGACGGCATCGATCAGCGCGTCCACCACGGCGGCGCGCCGCGGTTCTATCCACTGGGTCAGCAGGGCCGCTTGAATCGCGGGATCACCTGCGGCCGCCGCGATCACGTTGCGTAGCAGAGCGCCGACGCCGGCGTCGGCCAGAATCGCGTTGAGCGCGCTGACGTGGTGGACCAGCGCCTCGACCGTGCTGCTGCCGGGCGGTCGCACGATCGACTCGCGCACGGAGTCCAACAGGCCCTCGAGCACGATCGCCGGGGCCGACGGCCACCACTTGTAGATCGTGGTGCGGCTGACCTCGGCACGTCGAGCGATCGCGTCGATGGTTGCCGCGCCCGGGCCGCCCTCGGCCGCCAGTTCGGCTGCCGCAGTGAGGATGGCGCCGCGCACTGCCTCACTGCGAGGACGTCCGCGGCGGTTGGCCATGGGTCAACCCTAGGGCCGCCGGATACCCCGCATCACCGGGACGAGGCAGCCGGCGGCCAGCACCGCGCCCGCGCCGAACATCACGGCGTAGGACACCCCGACCCCATTCAGCACTGACAGCACCGCGGGGACGCCGAAGCCGAGATAGCTCAGGCTGTAGAAGATCGCCGTCATGCCCGCGAGGTCGTCGGGCCCGGCGAGCCGTTGCACCTCCTGAAGGCCCGCCAGCAGCGCCATGCCGTATCCCCCACCCAGCACCGCCGCGGCGATCAGCGCGGTCGTCACCGTCAGCGCGGCGGCCGCCCACGCGGCGCACACCATGCCGGCCACCAACAGCAGCAGTGCGATCACCACGCCGCGCGGGCCGTCCGCGCCGAGCGCCCGACCGGCCTGCTGCACGCCGAATCCGACCCCGAGTGCCACGACGCACAGCAACGCCGAAAACGCGATCGGTGCGTGGGCGACACGCTCGGTCAGCAGAGCGGGCAGCACCGCATACGCCGATCCTGCGGCCCCGAAGACCCACGGCGCGATCGGCACCACGACGAGCAAGAAGCGGCGCCGGGCCGCCACCGGGATGGCCAGATCAGCCCACCACGAGCCCGCAGCATCGTGACGCGCGCGCGTCTCGGGCGCGGTGACCAGCGCGGCCGCTGCGGCCAGCGCCAAGGCCGCATTGCAGGCATAGGAGAGGGCAGTCGGCGCGGGACCCCACTGCGCGAGCACGCCCGCCGCGGCCGCACCCAACCCGAAACCGGCCGTCAGGCTCATGGCCGCGCGCCGGGCGCCGGAGGAGCCGTCGCCATAGGGCGGTGCGGACAATTCTTTGAGCCAGCTGCCACCGACGGCCATCGCCAGGCCGAGCGCCAGACCGCTGAGCACCCGGCCGACGACCAGGATCGCGGCGGAGTCGGCTCCGGCGGCCAGGACCAGGCTGCCGGCCGCGGCGAGCAGCGGCGCGGGGATCATCAACGGCCGGCGGCCGAAGCGATCCGACAACGGTCCGCCGACCAGCAGCGCGGGGACGATTCCGAGCACGTAGGCGAACAACAGCAGGTCGACCGTCAGCCCCGAGAAACCCTCCGCGGAGCGGTACATGACCAGCAGCGGCGTGAACTCGTTACCACCCCACGCGATCGCGAACGCCGCCGCGGCGACCGCCACCCACTGGCGGGTGCGGGCAATCGGTTCGGCTGGCCGAGTAATAGTGGACACGATGTGCACTATATGGGCCGGGGTGTCGCCTGGCCAGCGGGATTCCCGCACGTTCGACGTGAGATGCGCAACGTTGTGCGCCGGTGAACGCCGGTCGATTGCGGAACGACGGCCGAAAACTGTAACGTGTTCTAATTCGAGTAGGAATGGGGAGGCCCCAGGTGAGCACCGACACGGCGGGAACCGCGAGCATTCGCGAGATCGACACCGGCACGCTGCCCGACCGCTTCGCGCGCGGCTGGCACTGCCTGGGACCGGTCGAGAACTACCTCGACGGCAAGCCGCACGGCATCGAGATCTTCGGCACCATGGTGGTCGTCTTTGCCGACTCCGCGGGTGAGGTGAAGATCCTCGACGGCTACTGCCGCCACATGGGCGGCAATCTGGCCCAGGGCACCATCAAGGGCGACGAGGTGGCGTGCCCGTTCCACGACTGGCGGTGGGGCGGCGACGGCAGGTGCAAGCTCGTCCCCTACGCCAAACGCACGCCACGGCTGGCCCGCACCCGCGCCTGGCACACCGACGTGCGCGGCGGCCTGCTGTTCGTCTGGCACGACCACGAGGGCAACCCACCGCAGGAGGAAGTCCGCATCCCCGAGATCCCCGAATGGGCGAGCGGCGAGTGGACCGACTGGAAGTGGAACTCGATGCTCATCGAGGGCAGCAACTGCCGCGAGATCATCGACAACGTCACCGACATGGCGCACTTCTTCTACATCCACTTCGGCCTTCCGACGTATTTCAAGAACGTGTTCGAAGGTCACATCGCGTCGCAGTACCTGCACAACGTCGGACGGCCCGACATCAACGACATGGGCACCGCCTACGGGGAGGCCAAGCTCGACTCCGAGGCGAGTTATTTCGGACCGTCGTTCATGATCAACTGGCTCCACAACACCTACGGGGACTTCAAGGCCGAGTCCATCCTGATCAACTGCCACTACCCGGTCACCCAGGACTCCTTCATGCTGCAGTGGGGTGTCATCGTCGAGAAGCCGAAAGGCCTGGACGACAAGACCACCGAGAAGCTGGCCGACGCGTTCACCGACGGTGTCAGCAAGGGGTTCCTGCAGGACGTCGAGATCTGGAAGCACAAGACCCGCATCGACAACCCGCTGCTGGTCGAGGAAGACGGCGCCGTGTACCAGATGCGCCGCTGGTATCAGCAGTTCTACGTCGACGTCGCCGATGTCACGCCCGACATGACCGACCGCTTCGAGATGGAGGTCGACACCACGGCTGCGGTGCAGAAGTGGAACGTCGAGGTCGAGGAGAACCTGAAAGCACGGGACGCCGAGAAGCAGTCGACGTGACAGACACTCCGGATGTGGATCGCCTCGCGAAGTCGATGTTGCTGCTGCACGGGCACGACGACGAGGAGCACGGTCACGGCGACGTGTCGGGTACCGGCTCGAAGAACTGGGGTAAGGCACCGGATTTCGCGTCGGATCCGGACCGCGCGGCCGCTGTGCGGGCGAGCAGTCAGGCCGATCGTGAGCGCTATCTGAACGCAGGCCTGGCCTCCGTCGACTGCCGCTTCTGCCATGTCGCGGTGCGGGTGAAGAAGCTGGGTCCCGCGCACACGTCGGTGCAGTGGACGACCGAGGCGACACAGCGCTGCGCGCACTTCGCCGAGATCCGCGCTGCGGGAGGAGATCCCGCCCGCGAGCGGGCATGCCCGCGATTGGCCGACAGCATCCGCCACGCCGTGGCCGAGGGGTGCCTCGAGGAGTACTCGAGCGCGCCCTCCCCCGGCGACGGTTAACTGCCCCCACCCCCCACTACGCCCAAACCAACGTTTGGGCGGGTTCGTGCGAGTGATTCGCACCATTACGTCGAGCTGGGCAACGCAGATGGGGGTTCATCGCCCTCACCCCGACTGGCCGGCGGCCGGCCGTGCGCCCGTACCGAACACGACGAAATGGCGTGATCTTCTCGAAAGAATGCGCCCAATCGTCGGTTTGGGCGGGGTGAGGTGGCGCTACAGGCCGGCGAAGGTCTCTCGAACCTGCTCTTCGGTCAAGCCGTAATCGGCCAGCGAATAGGTGTGCTTGGGCGCGCGCGGACCCTCCTGGCTCTTGGCATGGGTCTGCGCAACGGCCTCGCGCGCCTCGTCGGTGAACTCGATACCGAACGCTCGATAGATGTCCTCGACCACGGCGACCGGATCCTTGATCAGTGCAAAGTAGTCCAGATCGTAGAACTGCGCGGGATCGTGCTTGGCGCGCTCGGCGCTGAACAGCCGCAGTCCACGAGACCACGTCTCCAGTGAATCCTCACCGATGACCCTGCCGTGGAAGCTGTTCGACCACCCCTCGGTGGTGTGCTGGGCCAGCGAGCACATCGACGCCATGATCGTCTCCGCCGGCCGGTGACACTGGATCACCAGCGCGTCGGGATAGGTCGCGAACAACGCATCCAATGCGAATAGATGGCTGGGGTTCTTGAGCACCCACCGCTTACCCACATCGTTCAGCCCGATCAACTGCAAATTCTTGCGGTGCCGCTGGTACGGCTTCGTCCAGTCCTGTCGCGCCAGCCACTGCGAGTAGGTCGGAAGATGGGCCAGCGTCTCGTAGCTCACCGAATGCAGCGATTGCCGCAGCAGCTGCCAGCACTCCTCCACCTCATCGGCGGTCATGTAGTGCAGACCGGTGTAATCCGGGTTTTCTGCGTGCGCCTTGCTGAACTGCGCGTCCAACTGCTGGAAAACCGGGTTCTGCGACCAGGTTTCGCGAGGCGGCCGGGGTTGCGGGAATTCGGCGAGCCACAGCTCGAGACCCTGGTGCCGCGGATCGGCGGCCAGCAGACGGTGCACGACCGTGGTGCCGGTGCGCGGCAGGCCGGTGACGAAGATCGGCCGCTCGATCGCGACGTCGACGTGTTCGGGATACTGGCGGAAGGCCGCCTCGGAGACCAGTCGTGCCACGAGTGCGTTGCGCGCGAAGAAGCGCTGCATCTTGCTGCCCAGCTCGGTCAGATCCGCGTCACGCTGGTATGACTCGAGCAGCACCGCGAGTGCTTCCCGGTAGTTGTCGTCATCGGAGCCGAAATCGTCCAGGCCGCAGGCTTTCACCGCCGAAGCATGCAGGTCCTCGACGGTGCCGACATCTGTTCGGGCTGAACTCACGCCTTGTACTCCCCGCAGTTGACGTCCAGCGCCTGACCGGTGATGCCACTGGACAGATCGCTGGCCATGAACAGGATCGCTGAGGCCACCTCGTCCTCGGTGGGCAGCCGCTTGAGGTCGGAGTTGACCGCGGCCGCCTTGTAGATCTCGTCGACGGTCGTACCGTACTTGCCGGCCTGATGCTCGAAGTAACCCTGCAGGGTACCGCCCCAGATGTAGCCCGGCAGCACGGAATTGACCCGGATTCCCTGGTCACCCAGTTCACTCGCCAATGATTGCGACATCGCCAGCAGCGCCGACTTGGCCATCTTGTAGGCGCCCTGCTTGGGATCGGAGTGCCGGACCACCATCGAATTCACGTTCACCACAGAGCCGTTGACCTCAGCAAGCGTCGGTGTCAACCCCTGGATCAGCCGCAGCGCCCCCAGCACCGTCAGCTCGAACGTCTCGCGGATGTGGTCGAAGCTGGTCTTGGCCAGCGGCTTCATCGACGGGACCTTGAACGCGTTGTTGATCAGCACGTCCACCCGCCCGTATGCTTCGAGCGACTTCTCGACCAGGTTGCTCACCTGCGCCTCGTCGGTGATGTCGGTGCCGACCGACACCGCGCGCCGCCCGATCCGGTCGATCTCGGTGGCGACGCCCTCGAGCCGTTCGACGGTGCGCGCAGCCAGAACCAGATCGGCCCCTTCCAGGGCACATCGGCGCGCGAGCGTGGTACCCAACGCCGGGCCGACGCCGCTGATCAGGACGACCTTGTTCTCGAGCATACCCATGTCAGCCCACCATCCTGTAGCCGATTTGCTTCTGACGCAGTGCGATTCGCGACCGCCAGTCGTCCGGGGAGATCACGTTGTCGCGGTGGTACGGCAGCGCGTCGGGCACGTCGCCGATGTCCATCACCGCCACCGTCGGACCGTCCGCCTCGGTCATCTGCCGGGACACCCGCTGCCACCGGAATTGCAGATAGCCCTTCCGATGCCCCAACGTCTCGACCCAGTTCGTCACGCCGGGGTTGGTGTCGGAGACGACGATGCGGATCATTCCGTCCGGATCCGCCTGCGCCTGTGTCCCGTTCAGCGAGGTCTGGTGGTTGATGTAGTCCAGCGAGATGTACCACAGGCTGCCCAGCTGGAAGCCCATGTAGGGCGCATCGGAGACCGGAACGGTGATCACCATGGCCTGATCGGGAGCCAGGTCGAAGTGACCCACCGACGAATACTGGGTGGCCAGCCCACCCGGGGTGAGCCGTGGCGGGACCATCGTGTTCACCGGCAGTGTGTCGTAGAACCACTGCGGGAACTGCAGCCAGGTCTTCACCCGCTGCACCAGCTGCTTGCCCGCGACCGCGAAGCGCTTCTCGATCAGTTCCGCGCTGAGCGGCGGCGGCGCTGTGCCCGCAGTGTCGGTGCGGGCGATGGCCAGCGTGCCGCGCTGCGCGGACCAGTCGTTGTAGACCTCGCGAATCACCAACTGAGCGGGTGACTTCGGGGTCACCCGCCACTCGAAGGTCCCGTCGGGGGCGATGTCGAGTTCTCGGTCGTCGAACGCCGTTTCGCTGTCCGGGACGTTGTCGTCGGTGTACTCGCCACCGAGCATCTGGAAGCTGAGATCTGTCGTGGTGCCGCGGCGACCGGTCACGACGTACTCACGACCCGGCACCACCCGGGTGCCGAAGTACAGCGTGTCCGGATTATCGAGCCCCATCTTGGTGAACGGACCGGTTCCGCTGTGCAGGAACGGATGATCGCGGTCGTAGTCGAATGCCACGTGCATGCACGCCGCCACGCACCCGGCGAAGTACTGCAGACCTTCGAGGAGGTCGGCCTCGGATTCGATGAACGGGGCGGCGGCGACGAGCGCCTCGGCCTCGGCGATGGCGTCGATCAACGGCTGCGAGTGCACGACACAGAAACTAGAACGCGTTCTAGCGGTAGTCAATATATCGACCGCCGCGTTCCATATGTGTACCGTCTGCGGCGTGCCGTCGACCGCTCGCCGTCTTTCGCCGCCGACCGACCGGGTCGTCGCGATCCTCGACTTCCTCGGCGCGCGGCCCGCGGAACGGTTCGGCGTCTCGGAACTGGCGCGCCGCCTCGGCCTCAGCAAGCCCACCTGCCTGGGCATCGTCACCGCCCTCGCCGAATCCGGGTACCTGGTGCGTGACGACGTCGACAAGACCTATCGCCTGGGGCCGGCGCTGATCACGCTCGGCCACCGCGCCCAGGAGGCCATGCGGGTCAGCCCCGCCGCCCGCGAGGAACTGCGCCATCTGTCGACGCGATTCGGTGTGACCGCCGCGCTGTCGGCCGTGGTCACCGACCGCATCACCGTGCTCGACCTGGTGAGCCCGCCCGGCGGGCATCCGGGCGTCGAGGTGGGCCAGAGTTACCCGTTCGCGCCGCCAGTGGGCCTGATGTTCGTGCTGTGGGACGACCTCGCCGCACGGGCGTGGCTGGCCAAGGAACCGACGATTCCGCTGCGCACCGACACCCAGCGGCTGCACCGCGTCATCACCGCGTGCCGCGCGGACGGCTTCCTCGTGGAACGGCAGACCCCGGCCGGTCGGCGGCTCTACTCTCTGATGGCCGGCATGTCGGCCACGCTGCCCGACGAATTGCGCGCACTGCTGGGCGAACTCGTCTCCGACATCGGTGAGCGCGTGTCTTTGCGCGAGGACCGGCCGGCCGGCACACGACATGACATCAGCGTGATCTCAGCCCCGGTCTTCGACCACCACCAACGGCAGGTGATGGTGGTCTCGATGCACATCGGTACCGCGCTGAGCGAGCGCGAGATCGGCGAACGGGCACGGGCGATCGTCGCCACTGCGGACGCGGTCACGGCCCAGCTCGGCGGTAGCGCCCCCTGAGGGCCGATCGGTTACGACGTAGCGGCGAGCGCGAACGGTAGGACGTCGACGGCGCCCGCTGCTCGCACGACGCGGGCGGCCATCGTCAGCGTCCAGCCGGTGTCGGCGCGGTCGTCGACGAGCAGTACCGGACCGTCGGGCAGTGGGTCGGGCGCAGACCATGCGCCGTGCAGCGCCGCGACACGGTACGCGGAGTTGGCCGCGCTGACGGGGCGGTGCCCGGGCGCGTAACGCAGGGTGCCGAGGTCGGCCAGCCGACCCAGCTCAGCCAATCGGGTTCGTAGCGACGCGATCAGCACCGGGTGGGTGGCCGAGTCGAGCCCCATGACCGCGGTCGGCCGCGCGACCCAGTCCCACGCCGCGAGCACCTTCACCGCCGCAGCCACCACGTCGTCGGGCACCTCCGCGTCGGGGCCGTCGAGCACCGCACGCAGCCGCGCGCCCCACCCCAGATCGGTCAGCCGTCCGATGACACGGCCTGGCGACGGTCCGTCGGCGATCCGTCCCGAGAGCGCGATACCCAGCGTGGAAAGACCTGTGGGCCACTGCTTCCGCGGCGCGAGCTCGACCCCGGGCCGCATCAGCGCGGCTCGGGTCTGCTCGGCGTCGTCAGCCGCGACGTCGCCGCTGACGTGTTCACCGGTGCAGTTGTCACACCGTCCGCAGCGTTCATCGGCGGCCAGCGTGGGGTCGTCGAGTTGGCCCCTCAAGAACGCCATCCGGCAACGTGAGGTGGACTGGTAGTCGAGCATCGCCTGCTGTTCCCGTCGGCGGGCTTCGTCGAGGGTGCGATAACGCGCCTCGTCGTACTCCCACGCCGCCCCGGTGGCGACCCACCCGCCCTTGACACGGCGCACCGCGCCGTCGACGTCGAGGACTTTGAGCACCATCTCCAGACGGGAGCGGTTGAGATCGACGAGCGGCTCCAGCGCCGCCGTGGACAGCGAACGTTCGGGATCGAGCTCGCCAATGACCTTGCGCACCAGCTGTTCTGACGGAAAGGCCAGCGAGGAGAAGTAGCGCCAGATGTCGGCGTCCTCCCGGCCGGGCAGCAGGATCACCTCGGCGCGGTCGGTGGCACGCCCGGCACGGCCGACCTGCTGGTAGTACGCGATCGGCGAGGACGGTGCACCGAGGTGCACGACGAAGCCGAGATCGGGTTTGTCGAAGCCCATGCCCAGTGCCGAGGTCGCGATGAGCGCTTTCACGCGGTTGCCGAGCAGATCGGCCTCGAGCTGTTCCCGCTCGGCTGCCTCTGTGGCCCCGGTGTAGGCCGCGACCGTATGACCGCGCTCGCGCAGCAGCGCTGCGACGTCATGGGCTTGGGCCACGGTCAGCGTGTAGACGACGCCGGACCCGGGCAGCGCGTTCAGATGGCCCGCCAGCCAGGCCGCGCGCTGCGCGGGATTACCGGCCGCCACGACCGACAGGCGTAGCGACTCCCTGTCGAGTCCGCCCCGCAGCACGAGTGTGTCGCGGCCACCGACACCCAGCTGCGCGGCCACGTCGGCGACCACCCTGTCGTTGGCCGTCGCGGTCGTTGCGAGCACCGGGACATCGCTGCCGAGGTCGGCGAGCAGGGTGCGGATGCGTCGATAGTCGGGCCGGAAGTCGTGCCCCCAGTCGGAGACGCAGTGGGCTTCATCGACGACGACCAGGCCGGCGTCGCGCGCGAGTTGCGGTAGCACCGCGTCGCGGAAGTCGGGATTGTTCAACCGCTCCGGGCTGACGAGCAGGACGTCGAGATCGCCGTCGCGAACGCGGGCATGAACGCCGTCCCAGTCCGTCATGTTGCTCGAATTGATGGTCGCGGCACGCACGCCCGCCTTCTCGGCCGCAGCGACCTGATTGCGCATCAAGGCGAGCAGCGGAGAGACGATGACGGTTGCGCCGTGACCGGAGCGACGCAGCAGGGTGGCCGCGATGAAGTACACCGCTGATTTGCCCCATCCGGTGCGCTGGACGACCAGGGCACGACGCCGATGCACGACCAGCGCCTCGATCGCCGTCCATTGGTCGTCGCGCAGGCGCGCTGCCGGGCCGGCGAGTTGTTCGAGGATCGCCTGCGCGGCATCTCGGGTCACCATGGCCCCCATCGTGCCGAACGTGTGCGACAAGCCCGAAATGCACTCACCGTGCCCACGATGTCGTGGGCACGGTGAGTGTCGGGGGACCGTAATGATCAGGTGGTAGGCATCTCCGGAGCCCCCGGCATCGCTGCCTCGACACCCGGCGCGGGGGTCACCGGCACCTCAGGGGACTGTTGCGATGCACTCCACACGGCCTGCGCCACCGGCGTCGGCGCCAGCTTCACGCCGCAGCGATCCTGCAGCGCGCTGACCGGCTCGTGAATCGCCGTCAGCTGGTCCTTGACCTGTGGGTTCTCGGCGAAGTACGCCATGTACGCCTGGTAGGACTGCGGCTGCGGCTCCGCCGCGATCTTCGTCAGAGCCTCATTGGCCTGCGGGTTCGCTGTCAGGTACGCGCCCTCAGAGGCCGCCGCGGTGCTGACGGTGCCGGCCACGCTGCTGGCCGAGCAGTCCTGCGCCGGTCCGGGAGCGGGCTGCGCGTTGGCCACGGGGGCGATGATTGCCGCTGAGCCGAAGGCGAGCAGGCCGCCGGCGAACATGCCGATCAGTCCACGGCGAACGGTGGTAGCGGAAGTCACTGGTAATCACTCCTCACAATTGGTGAAGCTGTGCGATCAAACGGTCGCACCCCAATTGCTAGCCGGTCCCCCGCGATGCCAAACCCCCGCTGCAGTGGCCCAGCTCACATCGACGTGCATCTCCGCAGCTCAGACCCGCGCAGATTCACGTCAGAAAGTGCGCCTCAGGACGAGGCGGCTGCGTCCATCTCTCGTCTGATCTCCAGGGCGATGTCGATCAGTTGGTCTTCCTGGCCGCCGATGAGCTTGCGTTGCCCGGCGCGGTGCAGCAGCTTGTGGGCCGGTACGCCGTAGCGCTCGGACTGGCGGATCGCATGTTTGAGGAAGCTCGAGTACACCCCCGAATAACCCATGATCAGCGCGTTGCGATCGAGCAGGCATTCGGCCGGCATCGCCGGGGCGATGACCTCTTCGGCGGCGTCGGCGATGTCGAAGAAATCGATGCCGGTCTTGACGCCGATCTTGTCGAACACCCCGATCAACGCCTCGACCGGCGCGTTACCCGCCCCCGCACCGAAGCGGCGGCAGGACCCGTCGATCTGCTTGGCCCCGGCCCGCACCGCCTCGATGGAGTTCGCGACACCCAGGCCGAGGTTCTCGTGCCCATGGAATCCGACCTGGGCGTCGTCACCGAGTTCGGCCACCAATGCCGCGACCCGGTCCCGCACCCCTTCGAGCACCAGCGCCCCCGCGGAGTCGACGACGTACACGCACTGACACCCGGCATCAGCCATGATGCGGGCCTGCTTGGCGAGTTTGTCCGGGGAGATGGTGTGGCTCATCATCAGGAACCCGACGGTCTCCAACCCGAGCTCACGGGCCAGACCGAAGTGCTGGATCGACACGTCAGCTTCGGTGCAGTGCGTGGCGATCCGACAGATCGACCCGCCGTTGTTCTGCGCCTCTTTGATGTCTTCTTTGGTGCCCACCCCGGGCAGCATCAGGAACGCGATCTTCGACTCTTTGGCGGTCTCGGCGGCGAGTTTTATCAGCTCCTGCTCAGGCGTTTTCGAGAACCCGTAGTTGAAGCTCGACCCACCCAGCCCGTCGCCGTGGGTGACCTCGATGACCGGCACCCCGGCCGCATCCAAGGCCGCGACGATCGCACCGACTTCGTCCTTGGTGAACTGGTGGCGCTTGTGATGGGACCCGTCACGCAGCGACGTGTCGGTCATCCGCACATCCCACATCGGATCGAAATAGATGCCGCTCATGCGTGACCTCCTGTCGTAGCCGCCAGAATCTCTTGAGCAACCTCTTCGCCCACTTTGGTGGCCGCGGCGGTCATGATGTCCAGATTTCCGGCATAGGGCGGCAGGTAGTCCCCGGCACCCTCGACTTCGATGAACGTGGTGACGACGTGGTTGCCGCCGTTGACCACCGACGGTTCATCGAACTGCGGCTCGTTGAGCAACCGGTACCCGGGCACGTAGGTCTGCACCTCGGCCACCACGTCCTTGATCGACGCCGTGATCGCGGCGTGGTCGGCATCCTCGGGAATGGCGCAGAAGATGGTGTCGCGCATGATCATCGGAGGATCCGCCGGGTTCAGGATGATGATCGCCTTCCCCCGCTGCGCACCCCCGATGGTCGACACCCCCGCGCTGGTGGTCTTGGTGAACTCGTCGATGTTGGCCCGCGTGCCCGGACCCGCCGACGCCGAGGAGACCGACGCCACGATCTCGGCGTACGGAACGCCGACCACGCGGCTCACCGCGTAGACGATCGGGATCGTCGCCTGCCCACCGCAGGTCACCATGTTCACGTTCGGTGCATCCAGATGCTCCCGAAGATTCGCCGGCGGAATCACCCCCGGCCCCACCGCGGCCGGGGTCAGATCGATCGCCCGGATGCCGGCCTCGGCGTACCGGGGTGCGGCATCGCGATGCACGTAGGCACTCGTGGCCTCGAACACCATGTCCGGCAACTCATCCCGCGCGAGCAACCACTCCACACCCTCGTGCGAGGTGTCCAGGCCGAGCTTGCGCGCCCGCGCCAAACCCTCACTCTCGGGATCGATCCCGATCATCCAGCGGGGCTCCAGCCACTCCGAACGCAGAAGCTTGTACAACAGATCGGTACTGATGTTGCCCGACCCGACGATCGCCACGGTAGCTTTTTCGGCCATACTCGGCTCCTATTCGAAATCCAGTCGTACCGAACCCAATCCGGAAAAATCTGCGACGAAATGGCTGCCCGGGGGCGCATCGATGGCGCGGGTGCACGAGCCGGGAAGGACGATGTCACCGGCCTTGAGGCGCACCCCGAAGCTCTCCACCTTGCGCGCCAGCCATGCCACCGCGGTGACGGGATTGCCCAGCACCGCATCGCTGCGGCCTTCGGCGACCACCTCGCCGTTGTTGGTCAGCACCGCGTCGATGGCCCTGATGTCGACATCCTTCGGCGACACCCGAGCCTCGCCGAGCACCCAGCCCGCCGAGGACGCGTTGTCGGCGATCGTGTCGCAGAGCTTGATCTGCCAGTTCGTGATCCGCGTGTCGATCAGCTCGATCGCGGGCGCGAACGCGGCCGTCGCCGCCAGCACGTCGTCCTCCGTGCAACCGGCCCCGGGTAGGTCGTCGGAGAGGATGAAGCCGACCTCGACCTCGACGCGCGGGTACAGGTAGCGGGCGGACTCGACGGGCCGATCCTCGAACACCTCCATGCCGTCGAGCAGATGCCCGTAGTCCGGCTCGTCGACGTTCATCATCTTCTGCATGGCTTCCGACGAGAGCCCGACCTTGTGGCCGATCACCCGCGCGCCGTCGGCCACCTTCGACCGGATGTTGATCAGCTGGATCTCGTAGGCGTCGACGACGTCGATGTCGGGATGGGCTTCGGTGAGCGGTGAGATGGGCTGACGCGTGCGCTCGGCTGCGGCCAGGTCGGCGGCCAGCTTTTCGCGCACGGGCGCGGGCAACATGTGAATTCCCCTCGTTTCGTTCACCGGCACAGTTGTCTGTCGGCCGGGCAATTCTATAACGTGTTCTACATGACCGAGCAGGAGTATGACGTCGTCGTGGTGGGCAGCGGCGCCGCGGGTATGGTCGCCGCCCTCACGGCCGCTCATCAGGGTCTCTCGACGATAGTCGTCGAGAAGGCTCCGCACTACGGTGGTTCGACGGCCCGCTCGGGTGGCGGCGTGTGGATCCCGAACAACGAAGTCCTGAAGCGGGACGGGGTCGACGACACCCGCGAGGCCGCACGCACCTACCTGCACTCGATCATCGGCGACGTCGTGCCACCCGAGAAGATCGACACCTACCTCGACCGCGGCCCGGAGATGCTGTCGTTCGTGCTCGAGCACTCGCCGCTGAAGCTGTGCTGGGTGCCCAACTACTCCGACTACTACCCCGAGACCCCGGGCGGCAAAGCCACCGGGCGCTCGGTGGAACCCAAGCCGTTCGACGCGAAGAAGCTGGGCGCCGACATGAAGGGCCTCGAGCCGCCCTACGGCAAGGTGCCGCTCAACGTCGTGGTGATGCAGCAGGACTATGTGCGGCTCAACCAGCTCAAGCGTCATCCCCGCGGCGTGCTGCGCAGCCTGAAGGTCGGCGCGCGAACGATGTGGGCTCAGGCCACCGGCAAGAACCTCGTCGGAATGGGCCGCGCGCTGATCGCGCCGCTGCGCATCGGCCTGCAGAAGGCCGGCGTGCCGGTGCAGCTCAACACCGCGATGACCGACCTCCACGTCGAGGACGGGGTCGTGCGCGGCATCTACGTCAGGGACACGTCTGCGCCCGAGAGCGCCGATCCGCGACTGATCCGCGCCCGCCGCGGCGTCATCCTGGGCAGCGGCGGATTCGAGCACAACGAGCAGATGCGGGTCAAGTACCAGCGCGCACCCATCACCACCGAATGGACCGTGGGCGCGGTGGCCAACACCGGTGACGGCATTCTGGCCGCTGAAAAGCTGGGCGCCGCACTGGATGTCATGGAGGATGCGTGGTGGGGTCCGACGGTCCCGCTGGTCGGCGCGCCGTGGTTCGCACTGTCCGAGCGCAACTCCCCCGGTTCGATCATCGTCAACATGAACGGCAAGCGGTTCATGAACGAGTCGATGCCGTATGTCGAGGCATGCCACCACATGTACGGCGGCCAGTACGGACAGGGACAGGGCCCCGGAGAGAACATCCCGGCCTGGCTGATCTTCGACCAGCAGTACCGTGACCGCTACATCTTCGCGGGTCTGCAACCGGGCCAACGGATTCCGAGGAAGTGGCTGGAGTCCGGAGTCATCGTCAGAGCGGACACGCTCGACGAGCTGGCCGCCAAGACAGGGTTGCCCGTCGACGCGCTGACCGCGACCATCGAGCGATTCAACGGGTTCGCCCAGGCCGGTGTGGACCAGGACTTCCACCGCGGCGAGAGCGCCTACGACCGCTACTACGGCGATCCGACCAACAAGCCCAACCCGAACCTCGGCGAGATCAGCCACGCTCCGTTCTACGCGGCCAAGATGGTTCCCGGTGACCTCGGCACCAAGGGCGGCATCGTCACCGACGTCCACGGCCGGGCACTGCGCGACGATGGTTCGATCATCGACGGCCTGTACGCGGCAGGCAACGTCAGCGCACCGGTGATGGGCCACACCTACCCGGGGCCGGGCGGCACGATCGGACCGGCGATGACGTTCGGGTACCTGGCGGCGCGGCACCTGGCCGGCAAGGAGTAGTCATGCCCATCAATCTGGACGAAGCGATCGGCGCCGAACTACCGCCGGTCGAATTCTCTTGGAGCAGTAGCGATGTTCAGCTCTATCACCTCGGACTCGGCGCCGGCGCAGACCCGACGGACCCCCGCGAGTTGCGCTACCTGACCGATGGCACCCCCCAGGTGTTGCCGACGTTCGGCAACGTCGCCCAGACTTTCCACCTGACCACACCGCCCGTGGTGAAGTTCCCCGGCATCGACATCGAGCTGTCGAAGGTGCTGCACGCCAGCGAAGCCGTCACCGTGCCCGGGCCGATCCCGCCGTCGGGTACGGCCACCGGGATCACCCGATTCACCGAGATCTGGGACAAGGGCAAGGCCGCGGTGATCTGGTCGGAGACCGAGGTCAAAGACGCGGACGGAACCCTGCTGTGGACGCAGAAGCGTTCGATCTTCGCCCGCGGCGAAGGTGGCTTCGGGGGCGACCGTGGCCCATCGGGCTCGTCCGCGGCGCCCGAGGGGGCGCCTGACATCGAGTTGACGTTACCGACATCACCGCAGCAGGCGCTGCTTTACCGCATGTGCGGCGACCGCAATCCGCTGCACTCCGACCCGGATTTCGCTGCGGCAGCAGGCTTTCCGCGGCCGATCCTGCACGGACTGTGCACCTACGGCATGACCTGCAAGACGCTGGTGGATCATCTCCTCGACGGTGACGTCGCCGCGCTCAAGTCCTACGGCGCGCGCATGGCCGGTGTCGTGTTCCCGGGCGAAACGCTGAAAGTCAGCGTGTGGAAGGACGCTGGGGCCTACCGAGCGGTGGTCACCGCACCGGAGCGCGACGACGCCGTGGCGCTCGCCGGCGTCGAATTCGTCCCGGCCTGAGCTCTTATTTGCACAGCGTGTCGATCTTGGTTGCGGTGTCCTGCGCGCTCTGCTGGCGTTGTGTCTGCGTGGGATCGTTGCCAGGTGCGCCTGCGAGCTGACCCATGCCGATGTAGGTGAGATCGTTGGCGAACGAACGCACGGCGTTGGCGAGATCTCCGGGCACCGCGGGGTTGAGCCGAGACAGCAGGAATTCGCCGCCTCCGAGGGTCGCCAGCCGGGCATTCGCCGCCACCGCCTGACGAGCGACCTTGTCGGTGCCCAGATCGGCGTTCGTCTGCAGCGACACCGCATTGCGCACCGTCGTGAAGGCCTGACAGATCTCGGACTTGGCGTCGCCACTCGATGGGGTGCCCGACGAGTTCGCGGTCTCGGAGGGCGCTGGGCGGAACAGTCCCCACGCGGCCAGGGCCAGGGCCAGGACGGCGACGACGAGCGCGGCCGGGGCCATCCACGCGGGTTTGGTGTCAGACATGACAGCGATGATAGCTCACCCGAAACACGTTGATGGCCAGCCCTTTTCGCGTGCACAAAAACGCCGACACGGGCGCCGACGATACGTCGACGCCCGTGTCCGCGTGTTGGTGTCTACCCGGAGGCAGAAGGCGTGCTGCTGGTGCCCTTGTCGCCGTCCTTGCCGGACTTGCCGAAGTAGCCACCCTGGCCACCGCCACCGCCGCTGCCGCCGGTGCCCTTGCCGCTGACGGACGTGCCGTTGCCGCCCTTGCCGCCGTCGCCGCCGTCGCCCAGGGCGCTGCGGACTGCCGAATCGCTGTCGCTGGTGGTGGCGTCACCGCCGTCACCGCCGGCGCCGCCGAAGGCATTGCCCTTGTCGGTCGTGGCGTCGCCGCCGCCACCGCCCTTACCGGCCTGCCCGCTCTTGGTGTCGCCGCCGGAACCACCGTCACCGCCGTAGCCGGCGGCATCGCTGCCGGTCGTGGACGTCGCGGCACCACCGGTGCCACCGGTACCGCCCGTGCCGTACTCGGAGCGGCCGCCCGCACCGCCGTCGCCGCCGACTGCCACTTCGGCGTTTCCGTCCGTGGTCTTGCTGCCCGAGGTCGTGGCGGAACCGCCGTTGCCGCCATTGCCGGCGGTCACGTTGCCGACCTGGCCGCTGGCCCCGCCAGCGCCGCCCTTGCCGCCCTGCGCGGAACCGTTGATCGAGGTCGCGTTGCCGCCGTTACCGCCGTTACCGCCCTTTCCGTTCCAACGCCCGCCGGCACCACCGGCGCCGCCGTTGCCGCCGACGGCGTTGTTGACCGCCGACTCGTCCGTGTTCGTCGTGGCAGGGTTGTCGTCGACGTTGGCCGAGGTGTTGGTGACGTTCGCGCCGTTGCCGCCGTTGCCACCGTTGCCCATGAACTTGCCGCCGTCACCGCCAGCACCGCCGGCCCCACCGTTGACCCCGGCCACACCGTTGCCGCCGTTGCCGCCGTTGCCGAACAGCCGGCCGGCGTTGCCACCCGAACCGCCGTTGGCGCCGTCACCACCGTTGCCGCCCAGCAGGCCGGCATCGCCGCCGTTGCAGGCGGTGCCGGTGCAGTCGGCGGCGGCGTCGACGCCGTCACCGTAGAGCCAGCCGCCGGTGCCGATCATCGGGCGGAGCGCCGGCTTGGCGGGCGCGTCGGCGGCGTCGACGTTCTTGGCGACCTTCTTGTCACCGTGGCCGCCGAACTGTTGCCACCACAGCGCGTCCTCGTCGTTGACAAGCTGCACCTGGTGTGTCACCGGTGCCGGTGCGGCGTCGTAGTCCAGCATCAGCGTGCCGATGCCGGCCATCGCTGCGCTGGTGACACCTGCGGTGACGCCCGCTGCGAGGTAGGTGCGCACCGACATCGTCCGTGCGCCGGTCTTGGAATGCTTGCCCATGAAAGCTTGTCCCCTGTTCACGATTGAAAACCCCGTCAGCGGGGCACACTAGTCCC
This sequence comes from Mycolicibacterium sp. 018/SC-01/001, assembly GCF_007096635.1. Lineage (GTDB taxonomy): Bacteria > Actinomycetota > Actinomycetes > Mycobacteriales > Mycobacteriaceae > Mycobacterium. The sequence continues at coordinate 75,935 of NZ_VKAA01000005.1, read as the reverse complement.
TTTGAGCGGCTGCGCAGAGGGAAACTCGATATTTGCTGCTCGGCGTCGTGTCGGGTCGTTGCGCGTGCACGCATACGAGGGGTCAGATCCGCTGTCCGCGAAGGCGGAAGCCGTCCAACGAACAAATTGGTGCACCAGGCTGTCACGCGGAACTGTTAGGTTGCTCGTGACGTGTATTTTCGTTGCTCGCTCACAGAAGGTCGGGAGGACATTCCAGTGAAAATCAAGCCCGTGGTGATCGCCGCCGCAGCAGCGGCTGCGCTCGGTGTGGCAAGCGCACCGATCGCGTCCGCCGACCCCGAGGTGCGTTACCTCGGTCAGCCGGGCGAGCTCGTCAACGGCAGCGTCGTGCAGCACTGGACGATCACCGGCTTGAAGCCCAGCGGCGACATGATCCCCTACCGGACCGTCGGCACGCTGTGGGAAGCGACCGCCACCGACGAGGCGATCGCCGGATCGGTGACGCCGATCGTGTCGAACCTCAACGCCCGGGCCCGCAACGGCGACACCTACCGCGTGCTGTTCACCGTGGCCACCCCGCAGGGGGTCAACCCGTCGACCCTGGCCCAGGGTGAGAAGACCACCGGCAAGATCTACTTCGACGTGACGGGCGAGAACCCGGACAGCGTCTTCTACTCCGACGGCGCACCCGACGAGCAGCTGCTGTGGGTGGAGCCGCCACCGGCACCCGCACCGTCGACCGGGAGCTACCGCGCCCCGGCATCGTCGGGGTCGGGCACGGGAACCGGTACGGCCGAGACGGCCACTCCGGAGACTGCCCCGACGTCGACGACGCCGACTCCGGACGCGGCTCCCGCCTCGGCCCCGGGTGCACCGTCGGCCACCCCGGTCCCGGCCGGCAGCGCCGGAACGCCGCTCCCCGCGGGCAGCTCGGGCACCCCGCTCCCGGCGGGCAGCGCCGGAACGCCCCTCCCGGCAGGCAGCGCCGGAACGCCGCTCCCCGAGGGCGGTGCGGAGACCCCGATGCCTGCCGGCATGACTCCGGCCGGCCCCGCACCCGCCAGCCCGGTGCCCCAGCCCGCGGCGGTCAGCCCCGCTCCCCAGGGCAGCTCAGGCACCCCGCTTCCGCAGGGCAGCAGCGGTACCCCGGCGCCAGCTCAGAGCCCGGCCGCGACCACCGTCGTCGTCCCGCCGCCGGCCTGAGCTACGCGACACCTGGTGGGCGCGCTCAGGAGTGAGACGCCCACCAGGTGTAGAGCTGGACCATGTTCGGGCCGGTCGGCCCGGACTGCACCTGACTGACGAGCAGGTCCGCGTCGGTGCTCCAGCCGACGGTCGGTTTACTCTGCTGGAATCCGCAGACCAACGTCCCCGCCGTTTGCTGTGGCGTGGCGTTGCGGCGCCACGGCCCCGGTGACTGAATGTTGCCCGGGCAATCGACCACCGATGACGTGCTGACGATGTCGTCGAACAGATCTTTCACGGCGGCTTTGTCGGTCGCCAGGGTGTACGTGGCGGTCAGCGGACCGCCGGGATCGGTGTTCTGCCCGCAGCTGACCTGAGCCAGCGCCCCCTGAGCGGGCACCACTGTCTCACACGAATCAGCGGCGTATCCCTGGGGCAGCATGCCCATCAACCGTGCCTGAGCCTGCTCCGGGCTTTCCGTCGGCGAGGTGGTTGCGGAGCCTGCGCTGGTTGCGCCGGAGCCCTCGGACGGCCAGAACACCCACGCGATCACGCCCAGGACCACGACCGCGACCGTGGCGACCGCGACGAGCACGACCGGCCGGTTGTTGCGATGAACCGGCCGAGGAGTCACCGACAGCGGCGCGTCGAATCGGCGATCCGCCGGCGTCGACGGCGGCACAGGGGAACTGATCTGCAGCGGCCCGGTGTCCTCGTCGTCGGGTTGCGGTTCTTGAGGACTCATGCTGCCCAGGCTAATGCGTGCTGCACCTCGATCGCGGCAGGCTGTCGCGCACACGGTGACGAGGCGCGAACCTCGAGTCACGAGCTGGGCGAACCACCGTCGCTCCCATCGCTGCGACTTGCAGAATCATTGCCGCTACCCGCTTCTCGTCCTCCCGTCGGGCCGTCACCACCACCGTCGGCGTCGGCTCCCCCATGGTCTGTGTTTCCAGTCGATTCCGGGTCACCGTTCGACGGTGAACTGTCATGCCCACCCTGCGTTTCGTCGCTGTGGGATTCGGTGTTGTCGCCCGAGTTCAGATCATCGGGGTCAGGCGTTGTCCCCGACACTTCTTCTTCGACAGTTGTCCGAGTCGGTTCAATCGGGTCCGGTGTCGACGTCTCCGAAGGCGCAACGGTCTCGGGCGCAGCCGTCATCGTCGGCGCAGCAAACGTCTCCGGGGCAGCTGTCATGGTGGTAGGCGCGAACGTCTCGGGAACAGCTGTCGCGGTCGTGGGTGCGAACGTCTCGGGCGCAACAGGCGTCGGCGTCGGGGCCGGCTCCGGTATCGGAGTTGCCTCCACCGTTGTCACGAGCACCTCAGGCGTGGCAACGGCCGCGAGTATCGGCGTTGCAGCCACAGGCTCAACCGCACGCAGGACACTGACTGTGACGGCCTCAGCGACAATCGAAACGCCGGGCTCGACATTGACGAATCCGACAGGCACCACCGCGGGAGCCGTCATGGGCGCTGCCGCAGCAACGGGTGCCGAAGGGTCGCTGCGGACGTAACGCATGTCCACAGTGGCGGTCGGCCTACCGTTGACCGCGATCTCCACCCGGTAGGGAGTTTTCGGAGCGGATGTCAGCGCGATCTTGCCCATCTCCGTTGTTAGTTTCGGAAGATCCACCGTCCCCAGGGAGGCAGCGTCGAGCAGCCGACTCAGGTCCCTCATCTCAGGAAGACCGAGCACGGCAACGAGCGCAGAGTCGGGCAACGCCAGTAACGCCCGCAGTTTGTCGATCAATGCCGACACGTCACTGTCCTTGAACCTGGACGTCAAGAGAATCAGCAACGCTTGCAACTTGGCTTTCACCGGCGCCTCGCCCAGAGTGCCGAAAAGCTGCGGATTGGCTGCCATTTGCGGACCCGGCGCCATTCCCACCCTCGCTCCGGCGAACGCCTTGAACTCCACCGGCTCGGCACTTGCCACACTGCGAACATCGAATGTACCGGTCAGGTCGGCGCCTCGCTTCGGCGAACCATTCTCAGCGACACGAACTTTCGTCATATCGGGAAGTGCGACGTAGATGCCCGAGGGCACCGTCGTCGGGATGAGTGCCCACGTTTGGATCGCGATACCCGAGACGAGGAACAGCAGGAAACCGTGACGAGCGCCTTTGGACATGTGGTTGCCGATGAGCTCCGGGTGGTCGACGACCTTGCGGATCGTCACCCACGGAGCCGGTTTGCGAACACGCGGTGCCTCGCTCACGGGCCGCCCTCCTCGATCGTGCGTCGGTAGGCCGAACCGCGTGCGCGGAGTGCCCGGAGTCTCATGGGGCCGGTGGGCAGTGGTGCGCACTGGCTCACGGCGTCCCCCCCAAAAAATGCCGCTGTGCAGCTGAGCATAGGAGTTTGCCAGATCGGGTGTCAATAAGCAGACGTGACCGATACAGCCAGGCAACAGTCGACGAGAGCATCTCTGGTCGCCGCCGAACACCGTCAGGCTGACACCGGGGAGATCGCTGCGTCATACACCCGTGGTCACATGCCCAGATGGCGGCCCGCTTGTCTCGAATCTTATTGTCTATATGGACTACTCATCGATCTAGATCCCGCGCTACCTGGCGCAGCCGGATGCCTAGTCAAGAACTAGTTCCTCTCGGTGCAGGATGGATCTCGGCGCGCAGATCAGCACGGATCGGCCGCGCAACTGAGCGAACCAAGGCGGTTCACTGTGGTATCGATCTCGTTGCTGAGGAGTACGATCGGTGTGGCACCACTGCTGTGTCTGTGACAATCCGGGCACGGTCACAGAGGCACTCCGACCGAAGGGCTTTGATGCTGACATCACCCACCGGTTCGGTTGATCACCAGGACATGCCGGCCGCACGCGGCGACTACAAGCGCGAGCACCATGCCCTGCGATGGGGCACGCGTGTCATCGGCGTGTCGCTGCGGACCGCGTGCGGAGCACTTCTGTGTCTCCTGTTGTGCACGTGCGCTTCTCCAATCGCGCACTCGGACCTCTACCAGGACTACAGCACTGAGCCGAACAGTAGCCACCCCGCCGTGTTCGACTCCGGGCAGACCGCGATTCTCACCTACACGCCGAACGACTCCGCCCGTCCGACCATCCACGGGGGAAAGTCGATCATCAACTACAACGGGGTGGGCCGCGCAGCCGGGTACGCCACCGCGCAACTGGACGACACGGTCTCCTACGTCGATGCCGACTGGAACTTCGGTTCTGGCGGAACCGCCAGCGGTGCACTCGCTTTGGGTCTGTATGCCACCGCGATACCGTCTGGCTACCTCGGTGACACACTCACGCCGGACAGTCCAGCGCATGTCGTCTTTCTGGATGATCACTTCGAGTACGGCGTGTGGCAGAACCATGTTCTGACGGTGATCGCGAGCGTGCCCTACGGGCGTCGCTTCACAACCGAAACCCAGCACGTTGCCGTTTATGTCGACAAGACGGCGGGCCGGGCGTGGGTGTTGGGACCGACCGGCACCGTCTACGGTCCGTTCACGCATCACCAGATCAAAGATATGGCTGCTCCGTTCGTGACAGTCGAGCAGTTCTACGACAACGCCAGCACGGATAGCCGCGTAGAGATCCGGCGATGGCACGCATCGTCCCGTCCCGTCGATCCACCCGTTCCGCGCACATGACGTGGATTACGAACGACGGCAACCCATCCGGTGAGCGCGGATGCGGGAACAGCGGTCCCGGTCGCTGCTCTCCGATGTAGGTTGACTTCCATGGGGTGGACACTGACGAGTTTCGCGGAGCTCGAGGCGGATCAACGACAGGCGTGGTCGGACGTTCGCGACAGCAATCCGGCGCTCGACAGCCCGTACTTTCATCCCGCCTTCGCCGGGGCGGTGCACGAGATGTTCGGCAACGTGCAGGTCGCGGTCGACGACGGGCATGCCTGGTTCCCCGTCCAGGTACACAAGCGGCGAGCACGACCGGTCGGCTGGCCGGGAGCCGACTTCCAAGGACCCGTGGCGGCGCCTGGTGCTTCGGTGGATCTCCACGAACTGGTGAGCACCACCGGCCTCCACGCACTGACCTTCGACCACTTCCCAGAAGCACGCGGTGACTTCACACCGTGGGTCGACGGGTATCTCGACGCGCCCTTCATCGACGTCACCGGTGGTCTCGACGGCTACGTGCACCGAATCGACAAGGCGAGCCGGGACAAGCTTTCCCGGGTCCGTCGGATGACCAACAAGGCAACGCGTCAACTCGGCGAAGTGCGCCTGGTCTGGGATGTGCAGGACCCCCGTCTGTTGGACTGGTTGATCGACACCAAGCGCAGCCAGTATGCAACGACCGGTGCATATGACTACTTCGCCATGCAGCGCCGTCGCGACTTGATCCACCATCTGGCCCGGACCAGAGTCGACGGTTTCGCGGGCATACTCTCCGCGGTGTACGCGGGCGAGACGCTGCTCGCGGCGCACTTCGGCCTCCGTGATCGCTCGGTATTGCATTGGTGGTTTCCCGTGTTCGACCGGTCGTACGCCGAGTTCGCACCCGGATGGATCCTGTTGCGCGAACTGATCTCCGCCGCCCCACAGTTGGGATTGACTCGCATCGACCTCGGCCCGGGCGATGAAGACTACAAGCGACGGGCGATGACCGGGTCAGTCCCAGTGGCCCAGGGCGAGGTGACGGCCGCGCAATGGCGTCGAAAGCTGCGAACGACTCGCCTTTCCGCCCAGCGGACCGCGATCGAGCGACTGAAGGACTCTCCGTTCAAACCCACACTGAGCTCGATGCGCGCGACGGCGTACCGCGCCCTCGCGGCGCGCGAAGCACGCAGATGACTAGGGCGTGACAGACGTCAGTGTGCTTCCGTCGGGCGCATCGCGGTCTCGAGCCCTCAGCATCCTCGGGATCCACACGAAATCAGGAATCACCTGAGCCAGCAGCATCGCAGCGGCCGCTCCGGCCACCACGCCGGTCGCTCCCCACCGTGCGCCCCACCAGATGCCCAGCAGCACGGCCGTCACCCCCATGGCCGTGATACAGAACGACTGCCATCGCGCCTCACGTGGCATCGTCAGCATCATCCCGCCCGGTAAGTGAATGCACTCGACGAACAGCATCGCGGCGAACGCAACCGCCAGAGCCCGCGGCGCGGTGATGGCGCCGCCTGACAGCACCGAGGTGGCCCACGGCGCGAAGGCCACGATTCCGAGACCGGCGACTGCGGACATGATTCCGAATGAGGCCACCGACCTCAGCCACAACTGTGCCGAGGCGGTCGTCGCTGTTCGTCGCTTGACGAAGACCGGCCACAGCGCCATTCCTGCCGTGTCGAAGACCATCCACACCACGCCGAAGATCTGGGCTGTCAATGCATAGCGCGACAGCTCTTGAGGTGTCGACACGTGAGAGAGGATCAGCCGGTGGGACTGGAGACCAAGCGGAAGGCCGATACTCAACACGAACATCCACAACGAGCCGTGCAGAACCTCCCGTCTCGGAAACTCCGCGCTGGGGCGGGCGAACGGTGCCAGTCCGAGACCACTGATCCTCAACGCAAAGATCGTGGCAACACAGTTGCCCGCGAGAACCCCCCCGGCGCCTGATATCGCATACCAAATGCCCTCCGCATCAATACTTTTCAGCGTGATAGTCAGCAACAACGTGAAGGCTGCATTGCCGATGGTCATCACCACCGCGAGCGGATTCATGTTCAACCCGATGATGATTCGGATACCGATACCAGCGGGGATTCCCAGAGCGATCAGACACACGGCCACCGTGATCGCAAAGCGGTCGGCCGAGCCGGTGCTGGTTCCGATCAGGAGTTGCCATGAATTCGTGGCCATGACCACCAGGCTGATCACGATCAATCCGGCTGCAACACCACCTAGCATTCGTACACCACGCTGCACGGTGGCCAGAGCCAGGCTGTCATCGGTCAGTCGACCAGGTCTCGAGCAGGCACTGGTAACGACTGCGCCGATGCCGAGATCTGCGAAAGGGATCAGCAGGCTGAGCGTGGTGACCAGCGAGACGACGCCGAAAACCGCCTCTCCCGTCTCGCGCACGATCACTGCTGTGTTCGCGAGCCCGATGAGCGCCACCAATGGCGTTCCGATGATGCGGAATGCCGTGCCCAGCAGGATCGCCTTCCGTTCGTTGGGCGCAAGAGTCGCGTCGTAGCGGACGGCGTCAGTGGACGTCATCGGTGGCGTCCCGCTCGAAGCGGCACAGGAGCTCGCACACCGGAGCCACCCCAGGTCGACAGGGAGAAATACGCGGCGCGGCGAACCGCGCCCGATTCCAGTAGCCCGGAGACGGTGGTGCTCTGTAGAGCACGACGGCGCAACCCGTCGACGATCAACTCCGTGGCGGCCGCCCGATCGAATGCACAGTCGGGATCGTCGGCGAGCGTGTCGTGTAACAGCACGATGCTCCCCGGCTCGGTTCGGGCGATCACCTCCGAGGCCACTTCACGCTCCCCCAGCCCACTCCAGTCGAAACTGTCCAGATCCCACATCACCGTCTCGAGGCCGGCGTCGCGCTCCCCCAGGAAAGAACCAACACTCTGGGCACCGAAAGGGGGCCGGAAATATTTGACGTGCTCACCGGAGATCATCGCGAGTTCCGCAGCCGCTGCCGCGAGCTCAAGTCGTGTCGATCGTCGGGAGCCGCCGGCGAGGCTGTGGTGGTCGAAACCGTGCAGGCCGATCTCGTGCCCCTCCGCGACAACACGATTCACCACCATCGGCAGCCTGCGGGCGTTCTCCACCAGCATGAAGAACGTCGCGTGGAAGCCTCTGGCCGCCAGGATATCCAGCACTCTCGGCGTCCATTCCTCATGGGGCCCGTCATCGAAAGTCAACGCCACCAGAGGCTGACAGGTCCGCACACTCCGGATCGAACCCCAACGGTTGCCGACGACAGCATCGACGGCACAGTGCGCGGCGCGCTGCAGGCCACTCTTGCGGGCAAACGGATCGTTCATCACTCCCCCAGACAAATCTTCACACGACGAACTGTTTGCGGCCCGTGTGCTCGAGCCAGCGCATCCCTCGCCCCCCGGCGGTGTCAGCGCGTCGATCACTTCTGCTCGCATACCGGCGGACCGGGATGCGGCTGACGTCCAGTGACGGTCACAGTGGCGCATCACTGCACGGGATCCTCCCCCGGAATCTGTTGCTGGACAGATGAACCGGCCACGCGCGTATGGCGTTCACCGCCGGAAGTACCCCAATCCTCGCTTTCACCGCATATTCCCAGCAGCGCAGCAGAGCGCGCGAGGTCAGCCGCCCGTTGAACGGATAGCAATCGACCGAGTCCCAGATTCTGCGCATGTCGTCGAACACATCGTCGACCGATCGCGCCGATCCGGCGCCGGTGATGTCGAAGTCGGTGACAACGCGTTCGATGGTGATGGGTTCACGAATCAGAGCTGCGCGCAGCATGAAGAGTTGATCGGCAGCGATCTCGAACCCGAGGTCGTAGCCACCCACCTCCCTCACCACGGACGAACCGAAGTAGGACGCCTGATGAGGGATGGTCGCCTGGATCATCAGGAACTTGCGCATGTCGAAAGGCATGGGCGCCTGGAGACCAACGCTGGCTCCGTCCGGCCCGATCAAGTTCTCCATGCCGTAACCCCACAGATCGTTAACGGGGCCATGGCTGGCGATCGTCTGCACCACGCAGGCCAGTGAGTCAGCGTCGGAGAAGCAGTCTCTGGAGTGGAGGAACCACAGGAGATCTCCCGACGCATGAGCGATCCCCTGGTTCATCGCGTCATATCTCCCGGCATCGGGCTGAGACTGCCAATACGTCAACCCGGACTCGATCTGGCGCAGATAGTCCACCACGTCGTCCCCCGATCCACCGTCGATCACGATGTGTTCGATGGGTCCCGCAAACCGCTGGGCACGAACGCTGTCGACGGTTCGTCGCAGGCCGTCGAGGTCATTGAGGGTGATGGTGATCACCGAAACAGTGGGCGCGGAGCTCATCGGGCCGCCTCCGCCGAAGCCTTCTTCACCCAGCGCCGCGCCTTTCGCAGTGCGATCCGAAGAGTCGCCGACAATGCATAGACCCATGCCCAGAACCCTGGTCGACCCCATCGGACACTCGCGACCATCGATCGGAGAACGCTCCGAAACGAACCTGCCTCGAGGGCGGAGCTGACGGGGCTGTAGAGCAGGTAGTCACCTCGGACGCGCCTCGACTCATCGGCGAGTTCAGTTCTGCCCCAATGGATATAGTCAGCGCTACGATCCACCCCCGGGCGAGATATCGAGTTGGCCGTCACGTTGACCTCGACGAGGCAGTCCGGGAGTTGGAGAATCGGCAGATCGGGTAGCGCCTGCTGAACCCTCATCAACCACAGGGGGTCGTCGTGGATGGAGCCGGCCGACGCCGACAGGGGCACCGCTTCTGCAACCTTCTTGGGAAACATGAGTGTGGGAACCGCGAGCGAAGGTCTCGCCCGCTCCATGGAAACCAGTCGCATCAAGTACGGCGCAACCCGTTCGTGGGGACCGATCAATCTGCGAGGCATTGTCAGTGGCTTTCGACCTTCTGCCCGGCGCTCGTACCGACAGGACATGATCCACCCACCCCGACTGTCCGGTGCCGCAGCGAGCTGCCTCTCGAGCTTGACCTCTCGCCAGAGATCGTCATCGTCGAGAAGTGCGATGATATCGCCGTTCGCAGAATCGACCCCGAGTTGTCTGGCACGCCCCGGCCCCTCGTGACCCGACGTTCGCAGGACGCGGATTGCATCGGAGTCCGGTAGTTCCGGCTCGCTGTCGGAATCGACCACGACGATGACCTCGAGGGGTGAGACGGTCTGATTCAGGGCAGATTCGACCGCAGTGCGCAAACTCGCTCGGCCTACCGTCGGGATGATGACGCTCACTGAGGGGTCGACGTCCACCGGAGGAACTCCTTGGTCTCGAGGTGCGGCTGTGAGGGCATGTGCCTGGCGGCGAAGACAAGCGCGAGCAGGGCGAATCCAGCGAGGGAACCGTAGGACCACGGTGAGAAGAACAGATCCCAGACCGCCTGCAGTGACGCGGCGATCACCAGAACGGACCAGCGTCCATATCGCGGTGCGTTCCAGATCATCGCCAGCGCTGCGATGACCAGTCCGAGTGGGAGTAATGCGGCGAAGAGTCCACCTTCGGCCCATGAACCGAGCAGGATCGAATGAAGGGAGACGTCGCCATTGGCGAAGTACCAGCCACTCTCGATGGGTACGGCGGGGTCGAAGCCGAGGGAGATCGCGAGGGATTTCGCGTGGTCGAAAACTTCGGCGTTGATGTTGTTCGCACTGGCCCAGCCGAACCACGGACGTTCGGCGATGGCCGAGATCGACAGGGGGGACTCCGTTCGTCCGGCCAGTATGAACGGGACACCCTCGGCCAGCTGATCTTCCGTCTTCCTCTTGATCGCGTCGCCGAGGAAGCCGCTGGCCGCCAGGCGTGGCACCATCACATACATCGCCGTCCCCGACACTGCCACGAACGCGATTTGCGCCCAACGGGGAACGCGGGTGGCGGCGCCCCATCCCACCAGAGCGATCACGGTGGTGAGCGCGCAGTTGATCGCCAGCGATCGGTAATCAGCGCTCAAACTGTAGGTCGCGACGAGCAGAAGCGACAACGCTTGAAGCGGTTGCGGGATCTTCAGAACTACCAGGCAGAAGAGCAAGATCACGACGATCCATTGCCCGAAGCCGTATTTCCACAGGTCCGCCGTTGATTCGTAAGTGTCAGCGGATGCCCCGACGTGGAAAACACTGTAACTCGTCGCGCCGATTGCCATGCCGCAGTAGATCGCGAAGATGCGGAGGAGATCTCTACCGGCGAGCACCAGGAATCCCACGAAGTACAGGGCGAACGCGGCCCACTGCTGCACGCGTTGATCGACCAGACTCAGTTGGTTGATCTGGGCGGAGACGCAGAATGCAGCGAACCCGATCATGGCGAGCACGAGAGGAAGCAACTGCCCTGGCGTCGGACGTGTCAGGAGCAGTGCCGGGACCAGCAGAAGGCACACCGGGGCCAGCATCGTCAGTGTGAAACCCTGGATCTGGACAGCCGATGTCGCGCCCAGCCCAACCAGGACAACGACGGTGAGTGCACGTCGCGCGTTCGTGCGCCGCCTCTCGAACGAGCCACGCAGACGAGGCACGACGATGTCTGGGGCGGAGCAATTCTCAGTGACGTCGTCGATCGACCTCGGCGATGCGACCACCCCGTTCATCGTGACGTTCCGATGCGAGATCGATCGATTGGACCATTGCACGTCAGCCGCTCGCCGGGCATCCTCTCACGTAGAACAGCGCAACCGCACGACCCCCGCGTTGTCGATCGAAGGGGAGCCAGCCGATGCACATCGTGAGAAGCGAACGCCGAACTAGGCTGGCGCGATTGACGCTGTTGGCTGTCATGTCGATGGTCATCCTGATCGTCGGATGCCAAACGGTCAGTCCACCTGACTCTTTCGCTGGACCGATACCGACACTGACCACGCTGCCGCCAGGACTCGTCGGGGTGAATGCCGTCACACTGGCCGACTCCGCCACCCGCGACAGGCAGTACCACCAGATCGCGGCAGACCACTTCAGGGCGATCCGGCTTCAGATCGAATGGGATCTGATAGAGCGATCTCCTGGTCAATTCGACTGGGGTTACACGGATTCCCTCGTCAACGGCGCGGCGAGTCGAGGTCTGGCCGTGCTCGGAGTGCTGTCCTATGCGCCCTCGTGGGCCGTTCCCCCTCGATACCGGGATCTCGTCCACCCGGCACCGGCTGACGCGGGAACGTGGGCCGCCTTCGTTGCTCAAGCTGCCAAGCGCTACTCGAATGTCATCCACAACTGGGAGATCTGGAACGAGCCGAACATCGATGACAGTTTCGCTCCCGGACCCGATCTGGCCCTGTACTCGTCGATGCTCAAGGAGTCCTACCGGGCGATCAAGAGCATCGATCCCGAATCGGTGGTGATCACGGGCGGTACGTCCCCGGCGGTGGACACCCCCACGGAGATGTCGCCGGTGACCTTCATCAAAGGCTTGTACGACAACGGTGCAGGCAACTTCTTCGACGCGATCGCCATGCACCCCTACAGCACACCCGAGCTGCTCACCGCCGAAGGAACGTCGGACACCTCGAACTCGAATCAAGCGATCAAGGATGTCAGCGCACTCATGGCCAAGGAGGGCCAAGGGGGAAAGATGCTCTGGTTCACGGAGTTCGGCGCCTCGACCGCCACGCCCGGCGCCGTGGCTCCGGATCTTTCCGGTCAGCAGGTCGGCGTGTCCCCGCAGCGTCAGAGCGAGATACTGACCAATGGGATCGAGTTCCTGCGGTCGCTTCACAATGGGGGTCCCATCTTCCTCTTCGACTTCCGCGATGTCGACACGGGCAGTCGCAACGTCGAATACAACTACGGGCTGGTGCGGTCAGATTTCACAGCCAAGCCGGCGCTCACTGCCGTCCAAGCCCTTCTCGGTTGACGGTGGGGGCGATGTCACGACGAATGCTCGACGTCGGCCGTTCGCCCGCATGCTGCGGGGAACGTCCACCCTCAGTGTGGTCGTCGCGCTCTCCTTTCGCTCGAACCAACTGCCACCCTCCAGACAGATCGTCCTGATGAACTCGGCGGGAGACCCGCCGTAGACACCCGAGGGTTGGTTCGGCTTCCTCGGCCGGTTCAGCATCGAGTTCGCGATGAGCAGCGAATGCGACGGCAGCACTGCACCCTTGAGTATCAAGCAGTTGGTCAGCACCACCGAACGTGCACCGATGGTGACCCATCCTGCGGACTGGACGTCGACCATCATGTCGATCTCGTGGCTGAGAATCGTGGTGCGCTGGCCGGCGATGCCGGACATGTCGCCGAGCGCAACGTGGCCGGAACAATCGATGTTGTGTCGACTGGTGATGATCGCACCGTCGCCCATGACAAGAGATCCGACATCTGGGTGAAGTGCCTGGAAAGCCGGATGCGCCGAAATCGTGTTGAGCGATCCGATCGACGCTCCATCACCCATTTCCAGTCGTCGAATGCGGCGAAAGACGTTCAGTGGTGCGATCGTTGCGCTCTCTCCGATGACGGCACGTCCGACCTTCACCGCCAGGAGAGGACCGATGCGGGCAGACGGGGCGACATCGTGGCCGAAGCACCTCAGGAGCCTGTTCTTCAGAGCGCTGCCGGGCAGAAGCCAGACCACCATCTCGAGCGTGTTCTTCACTGATCAGTCTCCCTCTCAGCAGACTTCGGCCTGCGACTCGACGAACCAGGCATACATCTTCTTCAGCCCGGACTCGATCGTGAGCGTCGGCTGCCAACCGAGCGCCCGCAGCTTGGAATTGTCCATGAGCTTGCGCGGCGTGCCGTCTGGTCGGGATGAGTCGAACACGACATCACCGTCGTATCCCACCACCACCTTCATCAGCAGCGCCAGATCGCGAATCGAAATCTCCTGTCCTGAACCCACGTTGATGATTCCGCCATCCTCGTAGTCGCGGAGGAGGACGGCACAGGCGTCGGCCAGGTCATCGGCGTCGATCAGCTCTCGTAGAGGTGATCCGCTCCCCCATACGATGACCTTTGATCGACCCGACAGCTTCGCCTCGTGGAAGCGGCGCATGAGGCCCGCGACAACGTGAGAATGTTCTGGGTGGAAGTTGTCCCCGACTCCGTACACGTTCGACGGCATCACCGCGAATGCGTTGAATCCGTATTGCCGGGCATAGGCATCGCACATCGTGATACCAGCGATCTTGGCTACGGCGTACGGAAGGTTCGTCTCCTCCAGAGGACCGGTGAGAAGCGCGTACTCCGCGATGGGCTGTTCCGCGTGTTTGGGATAGATGCAACTCGACCCGAGGAACATGAACTTCTGAGTCCCGTTGCGGTACGCGGCGTCGATGACGTTCGTCTGGATCATCAAGTTCTCGCGGATGAAGTCTGCCCCCAGCGTGGCGTTGGCGATGATGCCGCCGACCTTGGCCGCTGCCAGCACCACGACATCGGGACGTTCGGCTGCGAAGAAGTTCTCGACCGCGCCCGCATCCTCCAAGGGCAACTCATCGTGCGTGCGGGTGATGATGTGCGCGTGTTCCTGACGCAGGCGGCGCGTGATGGCTGATCCGACCATGCCGCGGTGGCCGGCGACGTAGATCTTCGGTTGGCTGTGCACGATGGGTCTCTCATTCGCTCTATTCATCAACTTTGGGCCAACGGTTTGCCTGCCAACAACGTCGTCCCGGGCGGGACATCTCCGGTCACTACTGCCGTCGCGCCGACGGTGGCCCCGTCTCCGATGTGTGTGCCTCGCAGGACGGTCGCCCGCGCCGCCACCCACACCGAGTCGCCGATCACAACGGGTGCATTGTCGAATTCGAAAGTGGGACTGCGCCGGTCATGACTGCCGGTGCACAGGAGAACGCCCTGCGAGATACAGGTGTTCGATCCGATCGTCACGTTTTCGAGGTTGAGGATCCAGACGTCCTCACCTATCCACGAGTTGTCGCCGACATCGAGTTTCCAGGGCCAGTGGATCTTGACCTGGTGTCGAATCAATACTCCCGCGCCGATTCGGGCGCCGAACATCCTCAACACCTCGATGCGAACTCTGTTGGGGCACCACCATTTCATCAGGGCGTCTCGGATGATCAGCCATAGCACCTGAACCCCGACGCTGCGACCGCGGTCGTATCCCCGCCCGGTGAAATCACCGAGTGAGAATCGACAGCCCGGCTCGGAGTTCAGGTGGCGTGTGCGGTCGGGATCGACATGGGCTACCTCGGTCATCGGGAGCCTTTCAGGGTCTTCTGGGCACCCGCGGGAGACGTGACATGCGTCATCACCACAGTCAGGAGATGGGCCCTTGCCGCCGCCAACTCGCGGATCGCGGTGGCGACGTCTCCGCGATGCGATGTCGATGTGTCGACCGCCAACAGATCGGCGTCGACCACCGCCGACAAGACGGGGGCAGCGCTGCTGTCGATGACAGATGGGGTGACGATCACCACGCGGTCGAACTCCTTGCGGAGGTCGTCGACGAATGCGCTCATCGCCGCCGACGAGAGCAACGCCTCGACGCCCTCCATCGCGCCGTGCGGAACGACAGACAACCCGGGGCGAGTCGTGGAGTGCAGCACATCGTCGAATCCTGCTCGGCCGCAGAGCACATCGGCCAAGCCCGGGGCGTCGGCCCGTACATCGAACCACCCGGCCTGCAGCGTCGGATCTGCGGCAACGAGTGCTGTGGTGCGGCCTGTCTCTGCGAGCGCCGCAGCGATACCGGCCCCGAGGGCGGCGGCGGCCCGACCGCCAGAAGCCGGCGCCACGAGAAGGACCTGCGGCGCTGGGTCGTGCGCGTCGATCTGCACTCGGAGACGTCGGAGGTTCTCGGATTCGGGACCCGACGCGTCGAACAACCTGTGCGGAGCGGCAGCGGGATCGGGTATCGCCAGGGGGCCTGCAGTCGGCGCCCCCGTCAGTCGGCTGAGCTCCTCGGCAGAGTTGATGCGCCGCGAGACAACGGGGATCGACGCGAGGCACAGTAGCCCGAACAACAGTCCACCGATGCACCCGTACACGGCGTTCGTGACGACGTGGGGAGAACTCGGTGTCGACGGTATCTGGGCGCGGTTCACGACGGTGACCGTCGCGCGCGGCGAACTCTCTCCGATCGGCGTCTCCAGCGGGCCGACGTACTGGATGAACTCGTCGGCAAGCGCGTTGGCGATGTCGGTGGCACGTTCCGGGGACGGATCGGTTGCGGAGACGTCGAGAAGCACCGTTCGCGGCACGATGGCGGCGTTCACCTTCGACGAGAGCTCATCAGCCGACAGCGGCAGACGCAATCGGTCGACGACGCGCCTGGTCAATTGCTGACCGGTGATCATCTGCGCGTACGACTGGACGCGCTGCTCCGAGAACTGACCGCCGGAGTAGGCCTCTGAAGAACTGTTGCCTCCGCCGGTAGCGGCGACGAAAAGCCGAGTAGTGGCCGTGTATTGACGAACGTCGTGCGTGCTCACCAGGTTCGAGACGAAGATACCGACGAGGGCTGTGACCAAGAGGACCCACCACCTACGCCGTATCGCGCTGACAACCGTCTGGAAATCCATCACTGTCCCCTCGCTGATTCCGATTGTGAGAACGCCTGTCGGTCGGACGACCCGGATACGCGGCCTCGCCGCGGTCCCGTGGCGCTCGGGGCGACACACACCACTCCCAGCACATTTCCTCCAGCGAGCGTCAGCTGCTGACATGTCGAACGCAGTGATTCGAACTCGGTGTGGCGCGCCCGGGCAACGAGCACGATGGCATCGGCGTGGCGGACGAGTCGCACTGCATCGCTGAACTCCAACACCGCAGGGGTGTCCACGATGACCCAGTCATATCTGTTGCGGAGTTCATCGAACATTCGGGCCGCACCCGGATGATCGGCCGCTGCTCCGGGGTCCCCCTCGATCGAACCGAACGGGACGACGCAGACACCAAGCCAATTCGGTGACTCCAGGGTCTGCGCGCGCAATCGCGACTCGCGGTACGGCACGCCTCCGTACACGAGGCCGCTGACCGACTGCGCAGCGTCCAGTCCGAGAACCGGGGCGATTCGGGAGCCTCGGGAATCGAAGTCGACCACGGCCACGGTCGAGCCTCTGCTTGCCAGTGCCCGTGCAGTGACCAGCGCGACGCCGGTCTTACCTGCCGCCCGCTCAGCCGAGGCCACCATGATGACCTTCGCGCCGAGTATCTGCAGGCGGTCCAATGTGCTTCGAATCTGGCGTCCGGATTCTTCGTCCCACGGTCGAGAGCGCGCGGACTGCCACGGCACCGGAGAGACGGTCGCCAGCACAGGAGTCTCGGTGGCTTCCGCGGCATCCTCTCCTCGACGGATCTTGCCGTCGAGAAGAGCAACGACCACCGCGACGAACGCACCGGCGATCAGGCCGACGACTCCCGCGACACCGAGGATCATCCAGGGTGGGAACATTCCCGCCTGCCCCTGAGAAGACGGCGCGCGGACGGGGATCAGGTCGACGCGCGGAGCCAGTCCTGCCGACACCGTTTCCAGCGCACTGATACTCCGCCGGAGTTCCTCGATGTAGGCGTTCCCTATCGCTTGAGCCTGCAGCGGTGTGTCACCCGTCGTCGTCAACTGGAGCAGTACGGTGTCGTGGATCGGAGAGAGGTTGGCGCGGTCGATCATCTGCTCCGGGGCGATGTCCATTCCGAGATCGTCGATGACCCGCTTCGCGATCTCCGGACTCCTGCTCAGTGCAAAATAGGTGTCGGCCCGCTTCCTGGCGTAGTCGTCCCCCTCGTAGAAGCTGCGCTCGTCGTCTCGTGGAGTCACCACGAAAAGCACAGCCTTGGCCGCATATTCGGGCGGTTTGGCGATGAAGAACAGAGCGGTCGCCAGGACAGACAGGAATGTGCATGCGACCGGGATTCGCCACCAGCACCTGAGCACGGACACGTAATCAGTCAGCGTGGAGTTCATGATGACGGCACGACCCCCTGCGCCCGGAACGCCCTCGTGAGCAGTTCGGCGATCTTCTTGACGCCGGCGAAGGTGGGGTGGATCCCGTCGTCGCCCACGTAAGGGGATGTGTCCATGTCGACGAACCAGCCCAGCGCTCCAGGATCGATGAACTCGACCGCATCGAACTCAGGATTGGATCGGAGAATGGATCGGAAGTCGTCGCCTATCGTCCTGCCCGCCAATGACGGCGGCCTTATCACCGGCTCGTTGAGGAACCAGGGTCCGATGACGACGACGCGGCTGTTCGGCCAGGATTCCACGACCTGTTTCACTGTGTATGCGAATATGGGATCGACATCGGAGGTCGCGAACTGCATGTCGTTTCGGCCACCGTCGAGGACCACCACGTCCGCCCGATACATCTCGCGCAGCCGTGGCAACCGCTCTACGAACGATGTGGACGGCAAGTCGGGTGCAGCGACCTGGAGCCGGTGCCCCGGCCCCCCGCTGAGATAACCCGTACCGCCCTCCGCGGCGATGTTGCATTCCCACCCCAACGCCGTCGCCGTCAGGCATCCGTAGCTCAGGTCGGGCGTGCTCGGCCCCTTGGTGTAGGAGTCACCGATGAACAACGCAGCAGGTGCCACCCGGCTCGGCAATGTGGGTGGAGCTCCTGTGGTCTGCAGACGTGGTCCGGCTGAGCCTGCTGCGGAACCGTCCATGATGACGTGAGGGACAGCTATGGCAGTGGCAATCGACAGCACCGCGAGGAGAATCGTCGATCGACGGGGTATCGGCACCCGACTTCTGGGCCCGGAGATCATGGGAGAACCGCCCTGCTCGTTTCGCGGACCTGTTGCAGCAGGACGGTTCCCAAGCGTTGAGCCAACACGGACTGCCCTTCGTCGGTCGGGGCGACGTTCCGCCGCATCAAACCGTCGGCAGTGAGCCACGTCTGCCCGATCAGAGGGACATACCGGGTGTGAGTGATGTTGGCAGCCTCGGCGATATCGGAGTCGAGTGTCATGAAGACATCGGGCACGGGATGCTGATGCCAGATGGGTCCGAAGACGACGAGTGCAGCGTCGGGGGCTCGTCTGCTGAGTTCTGTGAAGAGATCGACCGCCGACTGGGTGATCTGTTGCGCGGGAAGAGTCACATCACCGATACCACCGAAGACCACGATCATGTCGGGCTTCGAGGCGAGTGCCTTGTCGACCTGATCGGCGAAGCGTCCGCTCTGCCCGGCACGACCGGCGTAACTGGAGCCTGCCACTGCGACATTCGAGATGCTCAACGGTGATGCGGCGGCGATCAGCGACGGCCACGTCACGTCGTTGTCGGAACCAGCACTGTACGAATCCCCGATCACCGAGATGCGCAGCGGTCCATCAGCCGGGATGGGTGCCGATTGTCCACCACGGCTGGTGAGGACCACCGTGGCGCTGGCCGTCGCCGCCACGAGCAGTAGTGACAGCGCCACTGCTCCGATCACGGATCGCCACGAGGAACACCACCACATCATGGGAGCCACCTGCGCACCTGCGCCGCCGCGGAGTAGCTCATTTCCAACCGTTGCCCTACGTACGACATGCCGAGGTCGTGCTCGACGGCACTGCGCCCGCGGTCACCCATCGACCTCGCGGCGTCGGGGCATGAGAGCAGGTACTCGACAGCCCGGGCGATACTCGATGCGCCGGGCTCGATCACGATGCCGCACTGGTATTTTCGGACCAGTGGGGCCAACCCGCACTGATCGGTCACCACGACCGGTAGGCCGACAGACATCGCTTCGAGTACTGCCATCGGGTACGGCTCAGGGCCCAGCGACGGCAGTACGAACATCGATGCCTGCCGCATGCGCGCAGGTCCCGCTCCGCTCTCGACTGGGCCCTCCCAGTTGATGTTGGGCGCCTGGGCTGCAGCGTCGTTCACTCTCCGACCTTCGCCCTCGTCGGGTCCGACGAGAGTGTAGGAGGCAGCTATCCCACGCGCGTTCAACTCCTTTGCGGCGGAGACGAAATCGACGGGTCGCTTGCGTGCGTGAAGGCGTGCCATGAACAGCACCTCCGGTATCCGCCGCGAATGCGTCGCGGCTGGATACAGCGGGACACCATTCGGCAGAGGGGTGAGCCGAGCGTTCCCGCCGGCGATTTCGTCGAGAGCGTCGCGTTCATCGGTGGTGAGGTAGAAGACTTCGTGCGCGTGGCACAGCAGCTTCCGCACGATCGTGCGGTCGGTCAACGGCGCGAGCGGATGTGCCCCCGGCAGGATCATGCCGTGAGACTGCAGCACATAAGGCAGTCTCACCCTCATCATCGCCACAGCCAGCGGCAGGAGAACCAGATCACGTGCGAGATGGATGTGCGCTACCTGGAACTCGTCGTGCTTCTGCAAGAACCATGTCAGCAGTCCGGGGGCAGACAGACCTGCGTACCCCGCACGTGGGATCAGCCGTACAGCACGCCGAGCGACAAGCGGATTGCCCTCGGCGCTCACGGGTTTCACATCGAAGCCGCGCTCGGCTGCCGCCAGCGTCACTGAGTGACCACGGATGCGCAGTGCCGAGGCCTGGTTGAGCGACACCCGGACGGGTCCACCGTACGCGCCGTCGGGAGTGAGCAACGTGACCGCATGCAGTATCCGCATACCATCGGCGTCTGTCCACCTCGTCATGAGACGGGGATCCGCCGGATCCGGCCGACTGACTGCGGCGTGTCCACCCACGGCGTGCCCGCACAGCGCAACGCTTCGATGTCGGCGTCCACCATGATCGCGGCGAGATCAGGAGTCCGTACCTCGGCTTTCCAATCCAGCACGCGCGCGGCCTTCGATGCATCGCCGATGAGCGCGTCAACCTCGGTGGGACGGACATACCCCGGGTCGAACCTCACATGGTCCCGCCAATCGAGGCCTGCCCTCTCGAAAGCGATACTCACGAAATCCTTCACGGTGTGGCCCTGGCCGGTCGCCAACACATAATCGTCCGGCTCGTCGACCTGCAACATCCGCCACATGCCCTCCACATACTCCGGCGCGTAACCCCAGTCACGGACGGCGTCGAGATTCCCCAGATAGAGGTCTTCCTGCAGGCCGGCTTTGATGCGCGCGACAGCCCGGGTGATCTTCCGGGTCACGAAGGTCTCGCCACGGCGGGGTGACTCGTGGTTGAACAGTATTCCGTTCACTGCGAACATGCCGTAGGCCTCGCGGTAGTTCTTCGTGATCCAGTAGGAGTACACCTTGGCGGCGCCGTAGGGCGAACGCGGGTAGAACAGCGTGTTTTCGTTCTGAGGGGGCGGTGACGCCCCGAACATCTCCGAGCTGGACGCCTGATAGAACCGGCACTGCAGCCCGGCGAGTCGCACGGCCTCGAGCAGCCGGATCGATCCCATCCCCGTCGTGTCGCCGGTGTGCTCGGGCTCGTCGAAGCTGACGCGGACATGCGACTGCGCGCCGAGGTTGTACACCTCGTCCGGCGATATCTGCGACAGCAACGTCACCAGACGGGCTCCGTCCCTGAGGTCGCCGTAGTGGAGATGCAACCGGGCATCCGGATCGTGCGGGTCCACGTAGAGATGGTCGATGCGCGACGTGTTGAACGTCGACGATCGACGGATCAAGCCGTGCACCTCATACCCCTTGTCGAGCAGCAGCTCGGCGAGGTACGACCCGTCCTGGCCCGTGATACCCGTGATGACAGCCTTTTTCATTCCTGCTCCATCCATTGTTGCGAAGTGTCGGCGAGCGCTTTGGCGAAATTCACGAAGTGCTGCCGACCGCTGCGCTCGGAGAACTCCGCCTGACCGAGCCGCGCCGCGCCGTGGACGAGGCGAGCGCGCAGCTCGTCGTCGGACCGGATCTCGCACAGTCCCCTGACGAGCGCTTCCGGATCGCCGTTCGGCACGAGTAGCGCCGCGCCGCAGGAGCCCAGCAGCGATCCGGTGATCCCGTCCTCGGCGACCGCGGCGATCACCGGTCGCGAAGCGGTCGTATAGGAGGTGAGCTTGCTCGGGAGCGACATCTCCCGCACTCCGGGTCGCTCATGGACCAGCAACACGTCGGCGGCCGCCAGTGTGAGCGGATACATCGCCTCGGAGACAGGATCGATGAACCGGACCCCCTCCAGACCGCCGGCCTGCTGTTCCAACGCTTGTCGCGTGTTGCCGTCCCCTACGAAGACGAACTCGAATTGCTCCGGATAGCGCACGGCAGCGACTCGAGCGGCCTGAAGGACGTGCTCCAGGCCCTGCTTCATCCCCATGTTTCCGGTGTGCACCACCGTGAGACGACCGGTGTCAGGCCAGCCCAGTGCATGCCGAGCTGCCTCCGGAGTGAGGTCCGCACGATTCACATGTGAGAACAGGGGGAGCTCCACGATCCGTCGATCGTCCACTCCGCCCGCGATCAGAGACGGCCGGAACCGCTCCGTGATCACGCCGATGCGGTCAGCGCGCCGCAACACCGAATACTCGGCTGCGGCAACGAGTTCAGAGATGCGGCCCCCGGCAGTGCCGGATTGAACGGCAGCCTTACCCACTTGGTCGTGCACGATCGCACCGAACGGACGACGTCGACGCCCCACCATCCCCGCCACCGCGGCGCCCAGTAGCGGCGTCACGGCGATCACCACATCGGCCGGCGCAGCGGCGACGGCAGGAGCGCTCAGCGCAGCGAAACTCAGGTCCAGGCGCATCCGGCCGAGGAGACCGGCATTGCGGGGAACCGCGTGGCGCAGACGCACCACGCTGACCGATCCTGCGCCAGCTGCCCGGGTCGGTGATTCACGCCATAGCAGCCCGGCCCGATACCGACGGTCGACCACCCGCCACTGGGGATAGTGAGGAACGCCGGTGATCACCTGCACTGTCGCACCGGCATCGGCAAGGGTGTCGACGAGCAGCGAGTTGTAGGGCGCACTGCCCGACGACTCGGGGCGGAAATGACACGCGACAACGCACACTCGAAGACCAGCCAACACGCCGGCGCTCGAGTTTGCGTCGTAGCGGGACGCGGAGTCCACATGTCGAGTCACCATCGATGACGTCATGGATGAGCTGTTCGGTGTCATGGCGCTAGTACGCTCCGTGGCCTTGAAGAACCGTCCGCACCGTCCGCAGGATGATCATCAAATCCTGGACGTAGGACCAGTTGTCGACATAGAAGTGGTCCAGGCGGATGCGCTCTGCGGCTGATATGTCGGATCTCCCCGACACCTGCCACAGACCCGTTATCCCTGGTTTGACGAGACCGCGGCGCTCGATGAAGTACTCGACCGAAGACCCCTCACCCGGAACCAGCGGCCGGGGGCCGACAATGCTCATCGAGCCGGCGAGGACGTTGAACAACTGGGGGATTTCGTCGATGCTGGTCTTGCGGAGCCACCGGCCTATCGATGTGATGCGCGAGTCCGTCGCCGACTTGTAGAAGATGGCCTCCGACTGACCGGAGACGATCCGCTCCATCTCCAGCTGCGCCTCGGACTCCGGCCTCATGGTTCTGAACTTGATCATTCGAAATCGAATGCCGTTGTAACCCACGCGTTCCTGACGGAAGAACACCGGTCCACCGTCGTTGCACTTGATGGATACCGCAGCCATCAACATGACAGGACTCAGCAGTATCAATGCGATGGTTCCCAGGGCGAGGTCGAAGAAGCGCTTGTGATAACGCAACGCTCGATCGTGGCGAGGTCGGGCCACGTGGAACAGCGGCATGTTGTCTATCGGGCGGATTTTCAGACGTGGGCCGACGATGTCGACCATGCCCGGCATCACGATCAGATCCGTTCCCAGCGAGTCGAGTTGCCACGTCAACGTCCGCATGTGTTCGTGACCCAGATGCTCAGCAGAAGTGACCGCAAGTGCGTCCGCGTTGGTGAGGCTCACCACCTCCGCGACGGAGTGCTGATTGCCCAGTACCGGCACCGGCCCGGTCCGCGTGTCGATCTCGAGACCGACTTTCCCTTCGTAGTCAGGCAAGCACGCGCCGACGACACGATAGCCGGCGTGGCTACACCTGTTGAAGGTATTGCACAGCGCAATCACCGAGTGCGGCTTTCCCAGCACGACCACCTGGCTGGTGAACGCACCACGCGACCTCTTCCTGGCGAGATCACGCCTGAGAAAATGCCTTCCTGCAAGCAGTCCCGCGAGCCCGACCGGCAACGCGATCGCCAGGTAGCCGCGAACCAGTCCGAGCTGGAGGAGCAGATCCGTCACAGCGATGATGCCGAACGCCCAAGCGGTGGACGTGACGACTCGGCGGTACTCCTCCGAGCCGATTCCTGTCAGCGAAAGGTCCCACGATTCCTGCAGTCTGAGGGCGGCGAGCCAGATGACCGCAAGGATGACCGAGCATGCTGTCACGTATCGCCAGTGGTCACCCACTCCGGGGCCGGTCGAGTCTGGAACACCGAATCGTGCGAACTGCGCGACCGTCACAGCCGCCACCACAGCGACGGCATCCATGACCACCACGTGCCGCCGGTGCATCTTCTTCCATTGACACGCACGTGCTTTGGTCTCCGTGACCTGTTTCATCACTCGGTCGGCGGACTCCGACCGGAAACCGATCGTCGATCTGAATCGCCGAACAAGAGGAGGCGCGGTCATGCTGTGCCGCCTCGGGTGGCCGCCATGTCGTGCATGTCCAGCGCCTCCTTGTCACTGTGGTGGGCCAGGTGCCGAGTCGACGTCTGCGGTCCGTTCGCGCCAACGGCGGCACCGTACGTTTCACATACGGTGCCGCCGATCGGGGCGGGCGCGGAGCTTTCGAGATCGGCGGCGGAAAGTGCTGTGTCGCAGCCCCGGTGGCCGTTCTTGCGCCACCACGCTTTGCCGAGTTCCGGCAGGCTGTCGATGGGATCGAAGTACGGATACGACCGGTTCAGCGCGTCGTCGTCCGCACCTTCCAATACGGTGCGGTAGTTCTTGTTCCAGTAGGAGACGCCGAGGTTGCGATCGTAGCGAACGACCTGATGCACCCAGCGCTTTCCGACGAAGGGAACATCGCAGACGACACGCGGTGTCGCGAAGCCGGGTAGATAACCCATGATCGACAGTTGCAGCTGCTGAGCCTGCCACAGTGGTGTCCGCCAGTGCTCGGCGTTCGGGATCATGTCGCACATGTAGAAGTAGTAGGGGAGGATGTTCGCCTCACCTTGCAGCGCGAAGCACAGGTCGAGAAGGTCGCCGGTGGTGGCGTTGACCCCGCGCATCAGCACACCTTGATTTCGCACATCTCGTAGTCCGGCGTCGAGCAGGCCGCGGGCGGCGGTGGCGACGAGAGGAGTCACCGATTGCACATGATTGATGTGCGTGTGCAACGCGAGATTGACACCTCGTTCGGCTGCCAGGCGCGCTATCCGGTTGACGCCGTCGAGCACCTTCGTCTGCAGCCAATGCTGGGGCAGTGCAGCCAATGCCTTGGTGGCAAGCCGGATGTCGCGAATTGTGTCGATCTCCAGCAATTGGACGATGAACGACTCCAGCCGCGGCCAGGGGACATTGCCGACGTCACCCCCCGAAACCACGACATCGCGAACCGACGGTGTGGCGCGCAGATAGTCCAGCATCTGGCGTTGCCGATCCGCCGGCGCAAGGGTGAGCCGCGTCTTGCTGACCGTCGGCGTCGAGTTTCCGATCAGATCCATGCGAGTGCAGTGTCCGCAGTACTGCGGACACGTCGACAGCAACTCCGCAAGGACCTTGGTCGGATACCGATGGGTCAACCCCTCCACCGCCCACATATCGCTCTCGTGCAGCGAATCTCGCTCCGCGAAGGGGTGCGAACACCATTCGGGGTGACGGTCACTGAGCACGGGAAGCATGTAGCGCCGAATCGGATCGGCATAGAACAGCTTCGTGAGGGTGTCGCGTGTCGAATCCCACAGCGGAGCAATAGTGTTGAGCATCTGCGGCGGGAGCAGCATCGACATCGTCGCTCGCTGCTGCTGGTCCGCGGCCAGGTCGGCATAGAACTCCTCGCCGAGGTAATCACCCACCACAGCGCGGAGTTGACCGATGTTCTTGAGTGAGTGCGCGCGCTGCCATTGCGGGTCATGCCAGTCGGAGTGCGAAACCCCCGCCCAGCCGGGGTAACGCCGCCAGTCCGGCTCGACCAACGACGTGCGCTCGTAGACGTAGGGCTGATCGGTGACCGCGGCGAAGCCGGTGTCCCCGTGTTCGACGACCGCACTCATCAGACCAACACCTCCGGCGACGTCGTTTTGGCGCGTACCGCACCGATCACTTCGGCCGCGGCCCGTTGACCCGACCTGACCGCCCCTTCCATCAACCCGAAGTACTTCAGGCTGGTTTCCGTACCCGCCCAGTGGATGCGGCCGTGCGGCTCGGCCAATGTCGGCCCCAGGCGAAGCCAGTCATCCGGACCGAACAGCGCTGCGTAGCAACCCCTGCTGTACTTGTCGGTGATCCAATCGGTGACCGAGCAGCCATCGGGTGGGGGAAGCTGTGGAAACAGCCGCCCGACGTGGGCGCGTGCCGCGTCCTCCTGATCGGCCGGCGACAACACGGAGAATGCAGAGGCTGCGGCACCCGTGACGAACCCGGTCAGTACACCCGCAGAATCATCGGGTGGCGAGTCATCAACCGTGGACAGGAGGGGCCCGGTGGTGCTCACCGACCATCCGGAGAGCCCGCTATCCCGCCAGATCGGCGATCGGTAGCTCAGGTGGACTTTGATGGCGCAGCCGCGTCCGGTGGCGTTGGTGGCCCGAGGTGTACTCAGACCCGGACGGAAGTCGATGCGATGAGCCAGCAGCGGCGGTACTGCGACGATGACGCGATCAGCTCGGAACTCAAACTGCCGGTCGGCGGCGTCGGTGGCGCAATGCACGACCACACCGCGATCGTCCTGATCAATGGCAGCGACAGGATGATTCATGTGCACCCGATCACCGAGTCGATCAGCCAGTGCCTCGGCAAGCAGGTGAGCACCACCGTCGACTCGCCACTGCTGCGCGCCACCTTCGAAGGCGTTGAGATATTGGATTCCTCCGCCGGATCGAAGGTAGAAGGCCATGTGGAGAACGGAGATCGCCGCGGGATGAGCGGCCATCATCTCGCCGAGAAACAGCGGAAAGAACGTGTGCGCGTCCGGACGCGCGATCTCGTCCGCGAGCCAGCGCTGGGCAGAAAGATGGTCGAGGCGATCGGCACCGGGGGTCAGCCACGGTGCATCCGGCCGGACTGTTTCGACGAGATCGTCGAGCCGGTCGAACAGGTCGCCGAGCGCGACAGCATCGAGCGGCGGCACTCTGCTCGCAGTCGTCGTGCGCTCGTCCCCGATCAGAAAAGTGCTCTTGCCTGCCATGCCGGTGGGCACCCGGTTCAGATCGTGATCCTCGAGGAGGTGGAGCAGCTCAGTGTGCTGCCATCCGAGATAGGCGGCACCTCCGTCGGCAACGACCCCCGTGGACATCGGAACACCGCGCAGACGACCGCCCACCCGGTCTCGCGCCTCCAGGACGGTGACCTCGGCTCCCGACGCCGCGACGTCGCGGGCGGCGATCAAACCCGCCAGTCCGGCTCCGACGACGATGACGTGGCCGGTCATGGGGCAACGCTCGCAACCAGGTCGAACAGGGCAGCTGCCGAGGGGTTCTCGACGAGATCGTCATACACGAGTTCGACTCCGAAGTCGCGAGCGATGGCGCTCAGCACCCTGGTCGCCAGCAGTGAGTCACCCCCGAGCTCGAAGAAATCGGAGTGTTCGTCCAACTCGTCGATCTTGAGGACCCGCTGGAAGATTTCGACGACATGTTCGGGATTCACCGTTTCGCTCCTTGATCGTCTTCGTTCACGAGGGCCCGTGTAGCCGCGCGGTCGACTTTTCCGCTGGCGGTGTACGCCAGCGCCGCAACGAAGTTCACGCGAGCAGGCACGAATTGCCTTGGCAGGCGCTCGCGTAGGAATGCCTTCAGTTCAGCGGCGGTGGTCTGCCGGCTCGCAACCACGTAGGCCGTCAACGACGTTCGTCCCACGTGTCGCTCACCGACAACGACGGCGCCCGCGACCGCTGGATGCGAATTGAGTTGCATCTCCACTTCGGCGGGGTGGATTCGCACACCGAGCACTTTGAGCTGTTCGTCGGCTCGACCATGCGAATACAGAGGGCCGCCTTCGACTCGGCTGACGAGGTCGCCGGTGTGGAACCAACGGGCCGGCCCCGTTCCATGATCGGTGACCGCGAAAGCAGTCGCAGTCAGCTCGGGCAGGTCGAGGTAGCCGGTGGCCAGTCCCGGCCCGGACACCAGCAGCTCACCGTCGTCGGTGACATGGTCGCGCACGTGGGGCAGAGGGCGACCGATCGGTGCCTCATGATGCGCACCGATCGCGGGCTCGGTTCCGGGACCCCACAGCTGTGCCGCGTGCGTGATCATGGTCGTCTCGGTGCAGCCATAGGTGTTGAGCAAGCGGACCTGTTCGAGACCGAGATCCCGCCACTGCTGCAAACGAGTGGGATCGACCCGCTCACCGCCGATGATCACGAGCCGGACGCTGTCCGGCAGACAGATGCGCTCCTCGTGCAGGAAGAGGACGAGCTCATGCCAGAACGCGGTTGGCAGATCCATCACGGTGATCCGCTGTTCTGCGAGCATCCGCACAAAGGTCGGGAACGAGCCGCAGTGGGCAGCGTCGTCGAAGACGACCGCGGACCCCGCAGTCAGCGCCGGCAGGATCTCCTCCAGACACGTGTCCCAGCCGAGCGAGGCGAACTGCAGCACACGATCCGCCGGAGTGAGCGCGAAAAGCGAACGCAGCGCGCGCACGGTGATCGTGAGCGCGCGCCGTGGAACCATCACCGGTTTGGGATTCCCGGTCGAACCCGAGGTGCACAGAACATACGCGGGATCGCCCGGACGCCTGCGTGGCTCCGGGAGCTCAGCCCCGAAATCCGTCCGCGATTCACGCGTTGGGGACACCAGCACCTCGACGCCCATCGCCGTGGTGAGGGCCTGCACCCGTCGCGCCGGCAGCGAGGCGTCGATCGGGCAGTATGTGGCCTGGGCCCGGAGCACGCCCAGCAGCTGATGCGCCACGGCTGGTTGATGTGAGACCAGCACACCGATACGACTGGGCACAGTGCTGACGCCCGCAGCCTGGGCGCGAACATCCGAGGCCGCGAGACGGACCCTGTCCTCGAGCTCCCGGTACGTGACCGCCGTCCCGTTGTGCACCAGCGCCGGACGGCGCGGCCAGTCGCGTGCTGCGGCAGTGAAATCGTCGATGATGTCTGCCATGTGCTCTGCTTCGCAGCGAGTGAGACGGTGTGCCGGTTTCACGTTGTGTGACTGCGTTTTCCCGACGAGACCGCCATCGACAGACGATTCGGCTCGTTGCAGCTGCGGGTTCATTCGACGGTCACCGCATCGGTGCACATCCGCGGCCCGAGCCGGCGGCCGTTGTCTGTCCAGTCGGCTGCCGCCGCCGTGATCATGCCGTACATCACGGTTCTCCTCGGCCGCCAGCGAACCCATGTCGACGCGTCGCGGTGTCGAGGCCATCGATCGACGACGGACCCGCAAGGCGGACGTGCGAAATCACCATCTCTCGTCGCGACGTGCGGCGAATGGCGTTGCGACGCGATGCCCTGCGGCCCAGGAATGCTGCGCCCAGGTCCGGCTGGATCACCATGTGCACCGCTGCCTCGCAACGACTTTCGCATTCCCCCGCAAACACATCATCACTATTGACGACCCCGCTACTGTTCGTACATGGACCATGAGAGCGATTTTCGGACTGGACCCGGAACTGGACCGTGGTCTAGTACGCCGAGAAGTCCTCACCGGCAAGGATGTTGCGGGCCAATGCCGCAGCCTCCGCGCGGCTGTTGACACCGAGCTTGGTCAACACGCTGTGCACGTGATTCTTCACGGTATGGACGGCTATGCAGAGGCGTTCCGCGATGTCTCGGTTCGCCAGTCCCGCCTCCAACATTCGGAGGATCTGGATCTCCCGAGCAGTCAGAGGTAGTTCCCTGGTTGTCGGCTGCCGACGCTGTGACGCCAGGGACGACAAGCGCCGGAGCAATATTGCCGACACCTCTGGCGAACACGATGACTCTCCGGCAGCAACTTTGTGTATCAACACAAGCAGGTTGTCGAGAGATTCCGCTCGCAGGTGATAGCCGGCCGCGCCGGCCTCCGCGCACTCGACGATGTTCCTCTCGTCCTCCTCGGACACACCGACGACGACCACGCGCACATTCGGGCTCACCTTCGTGGCCTGCCGCAGCAACATCGCACTGTCACGCGTCGCCATGTTCAGAAGAATCACGTGCGGGAGCGTCGCTTGGACTTCGGCGACCATGGACGTCAGATCCCACGCCACGCCGACTCCCACCACGCCTGGCTGCGCGACGAGCACGCCCATCAGGCACTCGCGATGGAGCACACTGTCGTCGACGAGAAGAATCCGGACATCGTGGGGTGACCCGAGTGCACTCACGACCTTCGGACGCGCATGCACGGCACCGACTGCCCGCACAGTCCGGTCGAGGAACTCGACATTCGAATGCTGCAGTGCCCGAGGATCATTGGCTGAGTGCCTCGCGACGGCCCAGTCGTGACGTGTTCCGTGTGCATCCACACCGCCCGGAACCAGCCCTTCATCAGGACCGGTCGACAGAAGCGGGCGTGCAGGCGGGAGCTCGCTCATCTCGATACTCCGAGATCCGACTCGAGATGCAGGCACCGTCCCACGGCCATCTCTGCATGCTGCTGTGTCGTCATGAGTCCTCCCCCGCTCAAACCTGCTGTGTCGTCGTGACTCCGCGCAGAGAGGGCCGAGGCCTATCGTGACCCGTTCGCCACCTGACAGAGAACGCGATGCAGAGCTAACTCCTCTGCCAGACATCACTATCGGGGTCTTCAGAACCGCCGTACATGGGTCATCGGAGCCAACTTTGACTAGACCGGGAGCTGGACCTTCGATCGTCTTCGTCGTACGTCCGCGGCCTGTGAAATGCCGCGGCAGCCTCGGCGCGGGTGTTGACCCCCAGCTTTGTCAGCAGGTTGTGCACGTGGTTCTTCACGGTATGGACTGCGATGGACAATTCGAGGGCGATCTGTTGGTTCGAACGGCCCAGTTCCAGCATGTGCAGGACCTGTATCTCGCGGGTGGTGAGGCCTGAATCCCTGGTTGCAGATCGACGCGGATCAGCGACGGCTGGTATCCGTCGAAGAAGCGTTGCTGCGATGTGCGGTGGGCAACGAGTCCCGCCCTGCGCTGCGACATGGATCAGCCCGAGCAGGTCGGCCAACGATTCGATCCTCAAGTGGTAGGCCGCCACTCCCGCCTTGGCGCAGGCGAAGATCAGGTCCGGGTCGTCGTCGGGAGTCGCGACGGCGATCACGGGCACGCCTGGGCTCAGATGTCCAATCGCGCGCAGGTACGTCTCTGCCCTGCCGACGACCGTGTCCAGCAGGATCACCTGCGGCGCAGGGCCTTCCAAAGCATCCATCAAGGAGGACAGATCCCAGGCCGTTCGGATGCAGGACATCCCGTTCGACAGAAGTGCAGAGGTCAGCGCTTCGCGGTAAAGCGCGCAATCACCGACGACCAGCACATCCGATACGGGTGAGTTAACGGAGATCACTCGGGCCGCCACGTCCGGTACGGATGCAGGTCATCTAATCCTTGCCGCCCGCGCCGTCAGCACTGCACGGTTCCCGACTGCCGTAGAGGAGCATGGTGGAGGGTGCCGACCCCGACGAGCCAACCGGACGGGGAATGGCCGACTGAGCGGGGGCCGGGGTCGACACCCAGAACTGAAGTGGCGTCGCCGCCACAGCTGCCGATGACGTCATCGGCATCGCAACGGGGCACGCAGGACGTCGACGAGCGGCGTGTCGTCATGGTGTCGCCATCGGGGACTCGATGTCGTTGCCAAGCCGTCGATTCCGTTCAGATGAGCGGACATGCCACCTCCCCCTGCGCACGTTGCGAGCACGAGTCAGCGACGCACAACGCCCCGGACGAGAAGAACGAGTTGACCCTGACCCTGCAGGTCAACTATCACCAGCGTTGGAGGTCGCGTACATGGACCGTTGGAGCGATCTTTTGCGTTGGGCCCTGTCTAGATCCCTCCGCTACAAAAGTCATCGCAGTGAGCGGCAGAAGGCCGCAGCCTCGGCGCGCGTACGGACGCCGAGCTTGCTCAGAACACTGTGCACATGGTTCTTGACCGTGTGCACAGCAATACAGAGCTGGTCGGCAATGTCCTTGTTCGACAGACCCTGCTCGAGCATTCGGAGGATCTGCATCTCGCGTGCGGTCAGATCCGGATCACCGAGATCCGACCGTCGCCCGGATGCCGCCGTCGACAGGTATCTGAGCAGGATGGCCGAGATCGTCGGCGGACACACAGACTCGCCATCGGCGACCCTGGCGATCAGATTCCGCAACTCGCACAGTGATTCGGACCTCAGGTGATATGCGGCGACACCAGCCTCGGCGCACGCTATGACATCGGCCTCGTCCTCATCTGTGACTCCGACCACGATCACTTTGGCTGTCGGGCACAGCTGCCGCACGCAATGCAGCAATGAAAAGCTCTGATAGGTCAGCAGATTGAGCAGGACGATGCCTGGCGGCCTCGACATTGCAGCGCTCAACGAGTCGAGACCCCATGCCATGGCGGGCCGCGCCATCGCCTCACCGGCGAGGATGGTCGCGAGGTTCTCGCGCTGGAGGCGAGAGTCATCAATGATCAGGATGTCCTCGACCGGCACCTTCAGATGCGCCCCGTGTGCCGCGTGGGGCCCGACGAGACGAGCCCGGCATGGTCCCGTCTCGTTGATCGGCAGGCCCCCAGGAAGGGTCGGGGTGGCCACGGGCAGCGCACCGGGCAGCCGAGTTTTTCCGCGCCGGTTGCCACCACCGGCCAAGAACGCGTCGATCTCGCCCGGCACCTTGCTGTCAGCAAGAGAGTTCCTCGGACCTTGCGCGCCACCCACCGGCGGTAAGGCAGTGCCGCAGGTGTCCCACGTCTGGGTCATCGCCGGGCCTAGCGTTTTCGGGCCGCGCGGTTGACCGCCGGCTCCTGTTTAGCTGATACCGAACGGCCGTTTTCCGGCGCCGACTTCATGTTCGCCCCCCTTTACATGCCGACGAGGCATCCGAACACCTCGGCGCTTCAGCGAGTGTCAATAGACAGTCGCTGACACACACATATTATGTAAGTTTGCTAGATTTGCAGTCAAGCGCGGATTTGCGAGTATGTCGCAGATGGTTGCATTGGAAAACAGCTGTCACCGGAGCTGTGTGCCGAGCGGTTCGTGTTGTGCCTGTTGACGGCTTCGGGCGCTACCACTGACTGACACGCGGGTGTCCGACGAGACGTGAAGAAATTTGTCAAAACTGTCGCAACATCCCGCGGCAACAGAACCACGTGATACCCAGCCGCCTCACCCTTCGATGGCGTCAGAATTTGCTGGAAAGTGGCATCAGCCGAGGATCAGCCCCGAGGTCGGTACCCCGGTGCCCGCCGTCACCAGCACGTGTTCGACGTCATCGACTTGGTTGACCGAGGTTCCGCGGAGCTGGCGCACGCCCTCGGCGATGCCGTTCATGCCGTGGATGTACGCCTCCCCCAGCTGACCGCCGTGGGTGTTGATCGGCAACCTGCCGCCGAGTTCGATCGCACCTCCGGCGATGAAGTCCTTGGCCTCACCCTTGCCACAGAAGCCCAGCTCCTCCAGTTGGATCAGCGTGTACGGGGTGAAGTGGTCGTACAGGATGGCTGTCTGAATGTCGTCAGGTGTGAGACCACTCTGACTCCACAGTTGCTTGCCGACCAGCCCCATTTCGGGCAGACCGAGTTCCTCGCGGTAGTACGAGTACATCGTGAACTGATCGGCGCCGGCGGCTTGCGCGGCAGCCTCGATCACGGCGGGCCGGTGCTTGAGATCCTTCGCCCGTTCCGGCGTGGTGACGACGATCGCGACACCGCCGTCGGTCTCCTGACAGCAATCCAGCAGGCGCAAGGGTTCGGCGATCCATCGGGAGTTCTGATGATCCTCGATGGTGATCGGCTTGCCGTAGAAATGTGCCTTCGGGTTGTTCGCTGCATGCTTGCGGTCGGCCACCGAAATGGCCCCGAAATCCATACTCGTGGCGCCGTATTCGTGCATGTACCGCTGCGCGATCATCGCGACCGACGCGGCGGGCGTGCTCAGGCCGTGAGGATAGGACCAGCTGTACTCCACGCCTCGGGAATCGGCGTTGGTGGTCAGACCCGTCATCACCTGCCCGAAGCGGAACTCCGAGCGCTCGTTGAAGGCCCGGTAGGCGACGACGACCTCCGCGACACCGGTGGCCACGGCGAGCGCAGCCTGCTGCACCGTCGCGGCCGCCGCCCCACCGCCATAACCGATCTGGCTGAAGAAGCTCAACTCGCCGATGCCGGTGGCACGCGCCACCGCGGTCTCCAGGTTGGAATCCATCGTGAACGTGACCAGACCGTCGACGTCCGACGCGGCCAAGCCCGCATCGTCGAGCGCATCCAGCACGGCCTCGGCGGCCAGGCGCAATTCACTGCGGCCGGAGTTCTTCGAGAAGTCGGTCGCCCCGATGCCGGCGATCGCCGCCTTACCCGACAGACCGCTCACTGTGCACTCCCGACCGTGAGGGTTGCCGTCGCGATCACGTGGTCGCCGAGGCTGTTGGTGCCCGTGACCTTGGTCGTGACGACATCGCCTGCCACAGCGGTCACCTCGCCGCGGAACGTCACGGTGTCGTAGGCATACCAGGGCACGCCGAGGCGCAACGAGATCGACCTGATCACTGCCGTGGGACCGGCCCAGTCGGTCAGGTATCGCTGCACCAGGCCCGTGTCGGTGAGGATGTTGACGAAGATGTCCTTGGATCCCTTGGCCTGCGCCTTGTCCCGGTCGTGATGGACGTCCTGGTAGTCGCGCGTGGCGATCGCCGTCGACACGATGAACGTCGGGTCGGCGAAGAGGGTCAGCTCGGGCAGCGCGGCGCCCACCTCGAACGACGGCACAGCTGGTGCACTCATGATCGTGGCTCCCATGCGTACAAGGTCCAGGCGGGACTGATGTCACTGTCGGGAAAGTCGATATACGTTGCGCTGACCGGCATCCCGATCTTCACGTCGGCGGGGACGACGCCGCGGAGCTCGCCGAGCATCCGGACCCCCTCGTCCAATTCGACGAGCGCGATCACGAAGGGCAGAGTCCGGCCCGGCACCTTCGGCGCGTGATGGACGACGTAGCTGTAGACCGTGCCGTTGCCACTGGCGACGACATAGTCGACGGGCGCGTCCTTGTCCGCCCACACCGCGGGCACCGGCGGGTGTTGCAGGCTGCCGTCGGGGCGTCGCTGGATGCGCAACTCGTGGGCCGCGACCCCCTCCCAGAAGAACCTGGTGTCGCGCGACGACGCCGGGCGCATCAGCTTGTCCGGGTCGAGATCGTCGGGCACTACGGGCGCCTCCGGGACGCGAGGGGCGAACTTCATGATGCGCCAGTTCATCTCGGCGACCTTCTCGCCGTCCCCGACGGTCCAGGTGATGAGCTGATTGATGAAGTAACCCTCGCCGAGCGCAGTCTGCTTGGGTCCGACGACGTCGGTGATCTCGGCGTGGATCTCGACTTCTTCGCCGGGACGCAGGTACCGGTGATAGGTCTGCTCACAGTTGGTGGCGACGACACCGACGAAGCCGGCGTCGTCGAAAAGCGCCATCATCTTCGACAGCGGATCGTCGTCGGAGCGCCCTTCTCCGAGGCCGCCCATCGTCCACACCTGGATCATCGCCGGCGGCGCGACGAGGCCGGGATGGCCTGCGGCCCTGGCTGCCTCGTCGTCGACGTAGATGGGGTTCTTGTCGCCGATCGCGTCCACCCAATGGTGGATCATCGGCAGGTTCACCGGATCCGGGCCGCGGCGCGCTTCGCTCTTACCGGCAGCCGTGATCTCGTCGATCCGGGCCCGCAGGTCTGTCACCGCTGCCCTCGGCTCTTCGCGCAAGCGCTCATCGCGAGACCCTCGGGACCTTGAGACCCGAGGCTGCGATCTGTTCGCGCATCACCTCGTTGACACCACCGCCGAAGGTGATGACCAGGTTGCGCTTCGTCATCTTGTCCAGCCAGTCGAGCAACTCACCGGTTTCCGCGTCGGCGGGATTTCCGTAGGCGCCGACGATCTCCTCGGCGAGCCGGCCCACGTCCTGAACCCGTTCAGTGGAGAACACTTTCGTGGCCGCCGCGTCGGCGACGGCGATGGTCTCACCCGAGGCGGCGACCTGCCAGTTCAGCAGCTCGTTGACCCGCCAGATCGTCTTGATCTGGGCCAGCAGCCGCCGGACATCCGGCTGCTCGACGGGCGTGACCCCATCCGAACCGGGTTTCGATGCCCACGTGTGCACTCTGTCGTAGATGCCGGCGATGCGCCCGGCCGGACCGAGGCCCACCCGCTCGTGGTTGAGCTGGGTGGTGATCAACTTCCAGCCGCCGTTCTCCTCACCGACCAGCATGTCGGCGGGCACCCGGACATCGTTGTAGTAGGACGCGTTGGTGTGGTGCGCCCCGTCGGACAGGATGATCGGCGTCCAGGAGAAGCCGGGATCCTTGGTGTCGACGATGAGGATCGAAATGCCCTTGTGCTTGGCGGCTTCCGGATCGGTGCGGCACGCCAACCAGATGTAGTCGGCATCGTGGGCGCCGGTGGTCCACATCTTCTGCCCGTTCACCACATATTCGTCGCCATGACGGACAGCCGTGGTGCGCAGCGACGCCAGGTCGGTGCCGGCGTCGGGCTCGGAGTAGCCGATCGCGAAATGGATGTCACCGGAGAGGATTCCGGGCAGGAACTTCTTCTTCTGCTCGTCGGTGCCGTAGACCTGCAGCGTGGGACCGACGGTCTGCAGCGTGACCAGCGGCAAGGGGACGTCGGCCCGGTTGGCCTCGTTCACGAAGATCTGCTGCTCGATGGGGCCGAAGCCCAGCCCGCCGTACTCCTCGGGCCAGCCCATGCCGAGCTTGCCATCTGAACCCATGCGCTTGATGACCGCGCGGTACGCCTCGTTGTGCCGGTTCGATTCCATCGCCTCGGCCTCGTCCGGCGTGATCAACGTCGAGAAGTACTGGCGCAGTTCGGCTTGCAGCGCCCGCTGCTCGGGGGTCAGTTCGATGTACATTTACGCTCCCACCAGATCGAGACGGTGCGTCGGACCACCCAGCACGCGGGTCAGGTCTTTGATCGACGAGAAATAGCGGTTCATCGGGTAGGTGATGTCCATGCCCATTCCGCCGTGCAGATGATGGCACAGCCGCATCGCCGGCGGAGCCTGCGACGTGATCCAGTAGCCGAGGATCGCCAGGTCGTCGTCGGCGTCGAGCCCTTGGGACAGCAGCCACACCGCCGACGTCGCCACCAGCGAGATCGTCCGGGACGCGATGTACACCTCGGACAGTTGCGCGGCCACTGTCTGGAACGTCGACAACGGCCGGCCGAATTGTTCACGCGTTGCGACGTAATCCGCCGTCAGCCGCAGCGCCCCGGCCACCAGTCCCGCCGCGAACGCACCGAACAGGGCCAGCACCACCTGGTCGACCCGACACGCGACCGCCCCGGGGAGAACATCGTCGTCGCCGACCGCGACATCGCGGAACGTCACCACGTACTCGTCGGCCCCAGTGGCTGACGGCGTCCTCGTCATCGCGACACCGTCGGCGTCACCACGCACGACCACGACACCGGAGTCAGCGGTCACGATCAGCCACTGCGCCTCGGCGGCGTGCCCGACAGCGAGCTTGGTGCCGTTGAGCCGGCCGCCCGCCAGCGTGGCGGCCGGCCGGTCGGGCTGGGAGGCACCGGGTTCGTTCAGCGCGACGGTGAGCACCGATCCTTCGGCCAGGCCCGCAAGGTACCGGTCCTGTTGCGCCATGGTGGCCATGTCCAGCAGCACGGCCGCCGCGGCGAGGGTGACCGGGGCCGGGCTGATCGTGCCGTGCCGGCCGATCTCGGTGAGTGCGGTGCCGATCTCGGCGATGCCGAGGCCGTCACCGCCCAGGCGCTCAGGGACAGCCAGAGCGAGTACGCCACCGGAAACCAGTGCGTCCCAGCTGTTGTCACGATCCAGCACGGACGTCACCACGTCGGCGACCGCCTGCTGCCCCTCGTCCGGAGTGAAATCCACCGACGTCTCCTCGAGTCTTCGTCTGCCTCAGAGCTTGACCGGACAACCCTGCCCGGTGTAGTCGACCTGCCAGTGCTTGATGCCGTTGAGCCAGCCCGACTTCAACCGCTCCGGCTCACCGATCGGTGTCAGGTCCGGCATGTGGTCCGCGACGGCGTTGAAGATCAGGTTGATGGTCATCTTGGCAAGGTTCGCACCGATACAGTAGTGCGCCCCTGTGCCGCCGAATCCGACATGCGGATTGGGGGTGCGCATGATGTCGAACCGGTGCGGTTCGGTGAAGACGTCCTCGTCGAAGTTGGCCGAGCGGTAGGACATCACCACCCGCTCGCCCTTCTTGATCGAGACGCCGCCCAGTTCGGTGTCCACGAGCGCGGTGCGCTGGAACGCCGACACCGGGGTCGCCCACCGGACGATCTCGTCGGCGGCGCTCTCCGGGCGATCCTTCTTGTACAGCTCCCACTGCTCGGGGTTCTGCGAGAACGCGATCATGCCGTGGGTGATGGAGTTGCGCGTGGTCTCGTTGCCGGCCACCGCGAGCATCACCACGAAGAAGCCGAACTCGTCATCGGAGAGCTTCTCACCGTCGAAGTCGGCCTGGATGAGTTTGGTGACGATGTCCTCGGTCGGGTTCTTGGCTCGCTCCTCGGCCATCTTCATCGCGTAGGTGATGAGTTCGAACGACGACATCGCGGGATCGACGTCGGCGTACTCCGGGTCCTCGCCCGCGGTCATCTCGTTGGACCAGCGGAAGATCTTGTCGCGATCGTCCTGAGGCACGCCGAGCAACTCGGCGATCGCCTGCAGCGGCAGTTCGCAGGACACCTGCTCGACGAAATCACCGGTGCCGGCGGCCTTGGCCGACTCGGCGATCTTCTGCGCGCGGAACCGCAACTCGTCCTCGAGCCGACCGATGGCACGGGGGGTGAAGCCGCGGGAGATGATCTTGCGCAACCGGGTGTGCTGGGGCGCATCCATGTTCAGCAGGACGGCCTTCTGCAGATCGATCGCATCCCGCGTCATGTCCGCGGGCCAGGTCGGGATCGCGCCGTCGGGCGAGCTGCCGTAGATGTCGTTGCGCTTGGACACCTCCTTGACGTCGGCGTGCTTGGTGACGAGCCAGTAACCTTTGTCACCGAACCCACCGGTGCCACCCGGGATGTCGACCCAGTGGACGGGCTCGGACTTGCGGAGCTCGGCCAGCTCCTCGACGGGCAGACGCTCCAGATTCAGGCTCGCGTCGAGGAAGTCGAAGTGGGGGCTGATCGGGCAAGTGTTGGGGCCTGGCATAGGGAAGCACTCCTCAATTGCAACGTGTTCTAGTGCCAGTAAAACATGCCTCTACCGCAGATAAAAGGCACAGCGCCATCGCTGCTTGTCAGAGTAATGAAACGTGTTCTAGCCTGACGCCATGGGTAACCCTGTCCTCGTCGAAGCCACCCGCAGCCCCATCGGTAAGCGCAACGGATGGCTGTCCGGGCTCCATGCCACCGAGCTGCTGGGAGCGGTGCAAAAGGCGGTGGTCGACAAGGCGGGGGTGAGCGCCGGCGACATCGAGCAGGTGATCGGCGGCTGCGTCACGCAGTACGGTGAGCAGTCCAACAACATCACCCGGGTGGCCTGGCTGACCGCCGGGCTGCCAGAGCACGTCGGGGCCACCACGGTGGACTGTCAGTGCGGCAGCGGCCAGCAGGCCAACCACCTGATCGCCGGGTTGATCGCCGCCGGTGCGATCGATATGGGCATCGCGTGCGGCGTCGAGGCGATGAGCCGTGTCGGTCTGGGCGCCAACGCCGGGCCCGATCGATCGAAGATCCGCGCGCAGTCCTGGGACATCGACATGCCCAATCAGTTCGAAGCCGCCGAGCGAATCGCCAAGCGCCGCGGCATCACCCGCGAGGACATCGACCGCTTCGGGTTCGACTCGCAGCGCAAGGCAAAGCAGGCGTGGGCCGAAGGACGATTCGACCGGGAGATCAGCCCGATCGAGGCTCCGGTGCTCGACGAGAACAAGCAGCCCACCTCCGAGTGGGCCCCCGTCACCCGTGACCAGGGTCTGCGGGACACCACGCTGGAAGCGCTGGAATCGCTGAAACCGGTGATGGAGGGCGGTATTCACACGGCGGGCACCTCGTCGCAGATCTCCGACGGAGCCGCCGCCGTGCTGTGGATGGACGAGGACGTCGCCAAGGCCCACGGCCTGCGCCCGCGCGCACGCATCGTCAGCCAGGCGCTCGTCGGCGCCGAGCCCTACTACCATCTCGACGGCCCGGTGCAGTCCACGGCCAAGGTACTGGAGAAGGCCGGCATGAAGATGGGCGACATCGACATCACGGAGATCAACGAGGCGTTCGCGTCGGTCGTGCTGTCGTGGGCCCGGGTCCACGAGCCCGACATGGACACCGTCAACGTCAGCGGCGGTGCGATCGCGCTGGGCCACCCGGTGGGCAGCACCGGCAGCCGCCTCATCACCACTGCGCTGCACGAACTCGAGCGCACCGACAAGACGACGGCCCTGATCACCATGTGCGCCGGCGGCGCGCTGTCGACCGGGACCATCATCGAGCGCATCTGATGGCCGCTGTTCCGGACGCGGAGCGGATCGCCGCCGCGCAGGCGTACATCAGTGCGCTGGCGAGCCATCAGGCCGACGACGTGCCCTTCGCTCCCGGGTGCACCCGCATCGAGGTCGGACTCAAGACCGGCTTCTCGGGAAACCATCTGCGCCGCAGTCTCGATCGAGGGCTGCAGTACCGGGTGATCGAGAAGGTCTCGACGCCGGAGTTCACGATCGACGGCGACACCGTTCGGGCGCGCTTCGAGCTCTCGACGAAACCGAAACTGGGTGGCCGCAGCGTCGGCGCCCGCATCGACGAGACGTTCCTCATTCCCGCCGACGACCCGACCGGACGCGCGCAGATCCACCACATCGACGCCTCGATCCGTCCCTTCCTGACGAGATAGGGTGCAGCCATGGCCAGTCCGCCTCGCCCTCTGAGCCCCAAGCAGATCGAAAGCCTCAACTCGGCCAAGGTCGGCACCGCGATCAAGTGGATGTCGAAAGCCAACACATGGCTGTTCAAGAAGTCGGGCGGCCGGCTCGGCAACAAGTTCCTGCGCGGCGCCGAGGTCGGCATCCTGACCACGATCGGCCGCAAATCCGGCGAGGCCAGGGACAGTCCCCTGCTGTTCCTCCAGGAGGGCCGGCGCATCGTGCTCGTCGCCTCGCAAGGCGGTCGGGCCACCAATCCCATGTGGTACCTGAACCTGCGAGCCAATCCGCAGATCACCTTCCAGACCAAAAGGGAGACACTGCAATTGGTGGCCCGCGACGCCACCGACGCGGAACGCGACGAATACTGGCCCAAGCTCGACGCCATGTATCCCGACTTCCAGAACTACCGGTCCTACACGGATCGCAAGATTCCGATCGTCATCTGCGACCCCGCCTGATTCAGGCCCCGTACACCGGCACCGGAGGCCGGGACTTGGCCAGCAGATCGGCGACCACCGGGCCGAGTTCGGCCGGGTCCCATCGGGCACCCTTGTCGATCTCCGGGCCGTGCGCCCACCCCTCGGCGACGCGGATCTTGCCGCCTTCCACCTCGAACATCTTTCCGGTGATGTCGCGAGATTCCGCACTGCCCAACCACACCACGAGCGGCGAGATGTTCTCCGGTGCCATCGCATCGAAATCCCGTCCCTGCGTGGCCATCATGTCCGCGAACACCGTCTCGGTCATCCGGGTGCGCGCCGACGGCGCGATCGCGTTGACCGTCACGCCGTAACGGCCCATCTCGGCGGACGCGACCAGGGTCAGCGCCGCGATACCCGCCTTCGCGGCGCTGTAATTCGCCTGGCCGACGCTGCCCTGCAGACCGGCACCCGAGCTGGTGTTGACGATGCGGGCGTCGACGGCTTCACCGGCTTTGGACTTCGCGCGCCAGTAGGCGGCGGCGTGCCTCATCGTGGCGAAATGGCCCTTGAGGTGCACCGCGGTGACGGCGTCGAACTCCTCTTCACTGGTGTTGGCGAACATTCGGTCGCGCACGATTCCGGCGTTGTTGACGAGCACGTCGAGCCCGCCGAAGGCGTCGACGGCAGTCTGGATCAACCCCTCCGCCTGTGTCCAGTCGGCGACATTGGCACCGCTGGTGACGGCTTCCCCTCCGGCAGAGACGATCTCGTCGACGACGGACTGCGCGGCGCTACCGCCACCGGCCGGCGAACCGTCCAGGCCGACACCGATGTCGTTGACGACGACCCGGGCCCCTTCGGCGGCGAACGCCAGCGCGTGCGCGCGACCGATACCGCCACCCGCACCCGTCACGATGACCACGCGGCCGTCGAGCAATCCCATCGTCGTTGTCTCCTCTACCTTTTGATGTCGGCGGTCGTGGTGGACAGATAGTGCGGTGGCTCGCCGCCACCGTGCACCTCCAGCGACGCCCCACTGATGTAGGAGGCCGCCGGCGAGGCGAGAAAGGCCACGGCCCACCCCACGTCCTCCGGCCGGGCGAGCCTGCCCAGGGGGACGTTGCGGGAGATCGCGGCGATGGAGTCGGCGTCGCCGTAGAAGAGATCGGCCTGTTCGGTCTCGACCATGCCGACGACCACGGAATTCACCCGCACCTTGGGCGCCCACTCGACCGCCAGCGTGCTGGTGATGCTCTCGACACCTGCCTTGGCGGCGCCGTAGGCCACGGTGCCCGGTGTGGGGCGCCGTCCGCTGACACTGGACACGTTCACGATCACACCGCCCGAGTCCTGCTGCTGCATCACGGCATTGGCGTGGGTGGACACCGAGAGAGCCCCCAGCAGGTTGAGCTCGATGATCTTGCGGCTGAATGTCGCCGACGCCTCGGCAGCCGGTACGTACGGCGAGCCGCCGGCGTTGTTGACCACGACATCGAGCCGGCCGTGGTCGGTGACGATGCCGTCGACGAGCCCAGCCACCGCGTCGTCGTCGCGGATGTCGCAGGCCCGGAACTCGAACGCGAAGCCGTCCACCGGACGGCGGGCGCAGGTCACCACGGTCGCGCCCTGAGCGGCGAACACCCTGCTGATGCCCGCCCCGACGCCGCGTACTCCGCCCGTGACGAGTACGACGCGACCGGTGAGGGCGAGGTCGATGGCGCTGTCGGCGGCGTCAGTCACTGTGCTAGCGTACCAAGCAAGTGCTTGCTTAGGTAGCCACCCCAGGAGTTGCGCATGCCGATCACCACCGCGACGGTGGAGCCGGGGATCGTCTCGGTGACCGTCGATTACCCGCCCGTCAACGCGATTCCGTCGCGCGGCTGGTTCGAACTCGCCGACGCGATCACCGCGGCCGGCCGCGACCGGAGCACCCACGTGGTGATCCTCCGGGCCGAGGGCCGCGGCTTCAACGCCGGCGTCGACATCAAGGAGATGCAGAACACCGAAGGCTTCACCGCGCTCATCGACGCCAATCGCGGGTGCTACGAGGCATTCCGGGCCGTGTACGAGTGCGCGGTGCCGGTGGTGGCCGCCGTCAACGGCTTCTGTGTCGGTGGCGGTATCGGCCTGGTCGGCAACGCCGACGTCATCGTCGCTTCCGACGACGCGAAGTTCGGCCTGCCGGAGGTCGAGCGCGGCGCACTCGGCGCGGCCACCCACCTGTCCCGCCTTGTGCCCCAACACATGATGCGTCGACTCTTCTTCACCGCCGCCACTGTCGACGCGAACACATTGCACCACTTCGGTTCGGTGCACGAAGTCGTCCCCCGTGCCGACCTCGACGAGGCCGCTCTCCGCGTGGCCCGTGACATCGCCGCCAAGGACACCCGGGTCATCCGCGCGGCCAAGGAAGCGCTGAACTTCATCGACGTGCAACCGGTCACCGCCCGTTACCGGATGGAGCAGGGTTTCACCTTCGAGCTCAACCTCGCCGGTGTGTCCGACGAACACCGGGATGCGTTCGCGGGGACAGACAAGGGGTCGAAGTGACCGACAAGAGAACGACTCTCGACGAAGCTGTCGCCGGCCTCGAGAGCGGTATGACGATCGGCATCGGCGGCTGGGGTTCGCGCCGCAAGCCGATGGCCTTCATCCGTGCGCTGCTCCGCACCGACATCACCGATCTCACCGTCGTCACCTACGGCGGACCGGATCTGGGCCTGCTGTGCTCGGCGGGCAAGGTCACGCGGGTCTACTACGGTTTCGTGTCGCTGGACTCGCCGCCGTTCTACGACCCGTGGTTCGC
The DNA here is from genome assembly GCF_007096635.1 of Mycolicibacterium sp. 018/SC-01/001. Taxonomy (GTDB): domain Bacteria; phylum Actinomycetota; class Actinomycetes; order Mycobacteriales; family Mycobacteriaceae; genus Mycobacterium. The sequence continues at coordinate 31,919 of NZ_VKAA01000005.1, read as the reverse complement.
CAAGGCCCGGACCTCTGGTGCGATCGAGGCCCGGGAGATGGACGAGGGCATGCTTCGGTGCGGGCTGCAGGCCGCCGCGCAGCGCCTGCCGTTCCTGCCGATCCGCGCCGGGCTGGGCAGCGACGTCCGCGCGTTCTGGGGCGACGAACTGAAGACCGTGCGGTCGCCGTACCCCACGAACGGCGGGTATGAGGAGCTCATCGCGATGCCCGCGCTGAATCTCGACGCCGCCTTCGTGCACATGAATCTCGGTGATGCGCAAGGCAATGCGGCCTACATCGGAATCGATCCCTACTTCGACGATCTGTTCCTGATGTCGGCGCAACGCCGGTTGCTGTCGGTGGAGAAGGTGGTGTCGACAGAGGAACTGGTGAAGTCCGTTCCACCGCAGGCGCTGCTGATCAACCGCATGATGGTCGACGCTGTCGTCGAGGCGCCGAACGGGGCGCACTTCACCACCGCCGAGCCCGATTACCGGCGCGACGAGAAGTTCCAGCGGCACTACGCCGAGGCGGCGGCCTCCGACGAGACGTGGTCGACGTTCGTCGAGACCTACCTCTCGGGCGACGAATCCGACTACCAGGCAGCGGTTCGCACATTCCAGGAGGCGGCCCAGTGATCTCGGCAACCCGCGCAGAAGTCTGCGCCGTCGCATGCGCCGAATTGTTCCGCGACGCAGGCGAGATCATGGTCAGCCCGATGACCACGATCGTCTCCATCGGGGCGCGACTGGCCCGCCTCACGTTCTCCCCCGACATCCTGCTCACCGATGGAGAGGCCCGGCTGATCGCCGACACCCCCGCCATCGGAGCGGCTGCCGCCATCGAGGGATGGATGCCATTCGGTCGGGTGTTCGAGACGCTGGCCTGGGGTCGTCGCCATGTGGTGATGGGCGCCAACCAGATCGACCGGTACGGCAACCAGAACCTGTCGGCCTTCGGTCCGCTGCAGCACCCGAAGCGGCAGATGTTCGGGGTGCGCGGCGCGCCGGGCAACACGATCAACCACGCGACCAGCTACTGGGTGGGCAACCACTCGACACGGGTCTTCGGCGAGTCCGTCGACATCGTCTCCGGAATCGGCTGGGACAAGATCGATCCTGACAATCCCGCCTACCGATTCGTCAACGTCTTCCGGGTCGTGACCAACCTGGGGGTGTTCGACTTCAACGGCCCCGATCACCAGATGCGCGCACTCTCGCTGCATCCCGGAATCGAGGCCGACCAGGTCGCCGAGAACACGTCGTTCGAGGTGCACGGCCTCGGTGAGGCCGACACGACCCGACTCCCCACCGAGGACGAGCTGCGCATCCTGCGCGAGGTGATCGACCCGAAGTCGCTGCGCGACAAGGAAGTCAAATGAGTCAGTTGCGCACCCCGCTGACCGAACTGGTCGGCATCGAGCACCCGGTGGTCCAGACCGGGATGGGCTGGGTCGCGGGGGCGCGGCTGGTGTCGGCGACGTCCAACGCCGGCGGGCTCGGCATCCTGGCCTCGGCGACGATGACGCTCGACGAGCTCAAGACGGCGGTCACCAAGGTCAAGGCGGCCACCGACAAACCGTTCGGCATCAACATCCGTGCCGACGCCGGCGACGCCAACGATCGCGTCGACCTCCTGATCAGCGAAGGAGTCAAAGTCGCCTCCTTCGCCCTGGCCCCGAAGCCCGACCTGATCGCCAAGCTCAAAGATGCTGGCGTGGTGGTGATTCCGTCGGTCGGGCTGGCCAAGCACGCGAAGAAGGTGGCGGGCTGGGGCGCCGACGCGGTGATCGTGCAGGGCGGCGAGGGTGGCGGCCACACCGGTCCGATCGCGACCACGCTGCTGCTGCCCTCGGTGCTCGACGCCGTCGCCGATACCGGCATGCCGGTGATCGCCGCGGGCGGCTTCTTCGACGGCCGGGGCCTGGCCGCTGCGCTGTCCTACGGCGCCGCCGGAGTCGCGATGGGGACCCGTTTCCTGCTCACCACCGACTCGACCGTGCCGGACGCGGTGAAGCAGCGCTACCTGCAGGCCGCTCTGGACGGGACGGTCGTGTCCACGCGTGTCGACGGCATGCCGCACCGAGTGCTGCGCACGGGCTTGGTCGAGAAGCTGGAGGGCGGATCGCCGGTGCGCGGACTCGCCGCCGCGGTCGGCAATGCGCAGAAGTTCAAGAAGATGAGCGGGATGACGTGGCGATCGATGCTGCGCGACGGCATGGCGATGCGGCACGGCAAGGACCTGACCTGGGCCCAGGTGGTGATGGCCGCCAACACCCCGATGCTGCTGAAAGCCGGTCTGGTGGAGGGCAACACCGACGCGGGAGTGCTGGCCTCCGGGCAGGTCACCGGGATCATCGACGACCTACCGTCCTGTGCGGAGTTGGTCCCGTCGATCGTCGCCGACGCGATCGCGCACCTGCAGTCGGCGACCGGCTACATCACGCGGTGAGCGCCGTGACGGTACTGACGTACCTGTCGCCCTCCTGCCGGGTGACCGTGACGTACGGGATGCCGGCGTCGCTGACGATGACGGCTGTGAGGCTCGTGTCCGGTTCGTCGTCGGACAGGATCTTGCTCGCGCCTTCAGGGGTCAGCGCGTAGACGCCCCCGGCCTGGCCGAGGAACTCACTCAAGCTGACGTATGCGGTGCCGTCGGGACCGAACGTCAGGGGTTCGTTGAAGTACCCCTGGCCCCAGTAGTCGACGCGGTCACGGGCGAGGAACCCGCCGGCATCGAGGCTGGCGAGCACTGCGCCGGTGCTGTCGAAGGACACGATGTGATACGTCGACCCGGACGTCTCGGCAGTGACGAGGTAACCGGTGCCGTCAGGGCCGAACTGCAGTGAATCATGTCCTGTGACAAGTGATCCCGGCCGTGTGGCGATCACGGCGCCGGTGGCCAGCGAGACGACCGACACGCTGTTGCCGGCGGTGCTACCGGGTGTTTCGACGACCTGGTAGGCGTTCCCGTCCGCGTCGAAGGTCACCGGCCGGGTGACTGCCGTCCCGTCGGGAAGGGCCACGGTCCGGGCGATCGTGCCGTCGGGCGACACCACGACGACGTACGTGTGGCCGCCGGCGGTGTAGGCAACGTAACCGGTGTTGTCGCTGCTGGTCGTCGGGAAGTTCTCGGTCGGCGGCCGCGGGTAACCGGGCTGCACGATCTCGCCGTCGATGTCGATCGCAGAGACGCTGCCGTCCGGCCGGTACACACCGACGCTGTAGGTCTTGGTGCCGTAGTCGTACAACGACGCGTACACCGTGCCGTCCGGAGTGACGTCGATGGGTCTGACCAGATAACCGTTCACCGAATCCGACAGGTCGATCGCGGTTGCGCTGATGCGCGCGATGGCGGTCGCCCCCGTGACGTTGTCGACGACCGGGATGTACACACCGTCGCCGGAGGGGACGAGGGTGTAGTTGGACACGTCGCCGTCGATGTGCCGGATGGTGGCTTTGTTGCCCGTGAAGGTGTAGACGTCGGCGACGCGCTCTTTGTCGGAGGTGTCGTAGCCGACCGTCCAGTAGGCGCGGCCGTCGGTGCCGATCACCGGCTGGCCCACCACCTGCGCATCGGACCGCGGGGCCGTCCTGCGCAGCGCCCCGTCAGGCCCGATCGCCATCAGCACGACGTTGTCGGTGAACAGGTTCTGCGAGACCAGGTAGGCGCTGCCGTCGGGTGCGACGGCGGGGGGAAACGAGGAGACCGTCGTCGAATACACCCGCACGGTGTTGCGGTCGGAAATGCGAATCAGTTTGTAGCCCAGCCCGAATGAGGGATTCACCAGAGTCTGTACGTAGGCGGTGCCGTTGGGCGCGATCGTGATGGGCGCCTGCACGTTTCCGCTGGCCGATCCGACCTGCCGAACCAGGCCGTTGGGGTTGACCACCGACACGAAGGTGCGGTTGAGCAGCCGGCTGTAGGTGGTGATGAGCAGGCTGCCGTCCTCACGCGCGACCGCGTCCGACCCCTCGCTCGGGCCGCCGACGAGAGTGCGGGTCGTGCGCGTCGTGCCGTCGGGTCCGACGATGCTGACACGGGTGCCACCGGCGAGCATCCCGGTGTTCGCGTTGGCCTCGACGGTGACCTGATAGATCGTGCCGTCGGCGCCGATGACGACGGGTTGGGTCGCCAGGCCGGGCACGTCGGTGCTGCTGGCGGTCGACGTCGCCGTGCTGTGAGTGGTCTGAGCCGACGCCGCGCCATCGCGCAGTTCGCCGAACTGCCGGCGCGCAGCGGCGAGCATCGTCCACATCAGGGGCGAGTCGCTGCTGGGAGTCGCGGGTGCGTCGGTGTGATCCGGGCTGGTTCGGGGAGCGAACAACGTCGCGAGCATCGTCGGCCCGGACGAGGAGCTCCTGTTCGGGATGCGCCACGCTGTCGGCTCGGTACCGTCGGTGGCAGTTCGGCCTCGACCGCCCGATCCGACACTGGTCTTCGGCTGTCCCGCGGACTCGTCGACCGAGTCGTCGTCGTCGGACTGTCGGACGGCGGGGCGACCGTCCTGGGCATCGCGCTCTGCCGCGGAGTGGGTCCGCCCGACGCGCCCGTCGCGCTGCGAACGGCGCGTGGCCGCCGGCCCATCGCTGTCCGCGGTCGCCGCCGGACGCGCTCGTTTGCCACCCAGCGGCCCGCGCTCCCGCGGCGAATCACCCGAATCGTGCGAGACCGCTGCGGTGCTGCCGGCATCGGGCTCCGCCCATGCCACAGCCGGCACGGCCACCACAGCCGAACCGATACCGAGCGCCACAGCCAACGCACCCACCCGACCGACATGCTTGTCCAGCGCCACAGCGACCCTCCCCGTTGATGGTTGGTTCTGATGATCATCGGCGTGCTACCGCCAGGCAATCGGGGAATTCCCCCGCGCTCGTCGGGACAGATGAATTCCATAGCTTCATCAGCGCAAAATGAAGCTATGATCTTCATATGACGCCAATGAAGTCTTCGCCTTCATCGAAGCGGGCGACGCTGATCGGTGACGTCGTCGGCTCCCGCGCGTTTCCCGACCGGCGCGCGTTGCACCGTCGCGTGACCGCGGCGCTGGCCACCGTGGCCGAGGGTGCCGTCGACGCGCCCGCCCTGACGGTGGGCGACGAGTTCCAGGGCGCGTATCCGACGGTCGGGTTCGCGATCGATGCCGCCCTGACCATTCGACTCGCACTCGCTCCGGACGTCGACGTCCGGTTCGGACTCGGCTGGGGGCCCGTCACCGCCCTCGACGAGAAGTCCGGAATCCAGGACGGCCCCGGCTGGTGGGCGGCGCGGGCCGCCATCGAGTGGACCGCGAGCACCCAGCAACAGGCGGGAATGGTGCACGTGCGCACCGCATTCCGCAATGACACAGGCGCCGGCGCCGACCCCCACGCCATCAATGCGGCCCTGATGTGTCGGGACCACCTGCTTGGATCACTGGACGAACGCTCCCTGCGGATTCTCGTCGGGATGCGTGAGGGACGCACCAAGAAGGAGCTGGCGATGGCGGAGGGCATCAGCGCATCGGCGGTGTCCCAGCGCGCTGGCCGGGCCGGACTCGATCTGCTCCTCACGGTCGCCGCCGAACTGCGGGAGCTGCGATGAGCGCGCTGGCGGTGTTCCTGATCGCAGTCGGAGTCGCCGACATCGCTCGCAAGCTGAGCGCGCGCCGGTGGCCGGCGCTGGTCGCGGGCCCCTCGAGCGTGATCGTCGCCGCCGCGGCAGCCGGGCTCTGGCACCTCGGTGATGTCGTTCTGCTCGCCTTCGGCGCCGCGGTCAGCGTCATCTGGGTCATCCTCAGCGACACGGCGGAACGGACGGGTGAGCGAGAGGGCCACGCGCTCGGCGTCTTCTGCGCGGGCGGCGCCCTGATCGTCGCATTCGGCGGGTGGGCCTCCCCCGTCGCCGGCCCGCTGGCACGATGGCTGCCCTGGGCCGGGCTGACCGGCGTCGAGCCGGGCCTGGCCCTGATGGTCGCCGGCATCATCCTGCTGCAGCTGGTCACCGCGAACCAGCTGGTGCGGTTGATCCTCGGCGCTGTCGGTGCCGTCCGACCCGCCGGCGTGCCGCAGCCCTCCGACCGGCTCAAAGGTGGCCGGCTCCTGGGCCCCATGGAGCGGCTGCTGATCGTCGGGCTCGCACTCGGCGGCCAGTTCGGCGCGGCCTCGGCGGTGATCGCGGCCAAAGGCATCATCCGCTTCCCCGAGCTCGCCGCCGCCCGCAAGGACGCCGGGACCGCCGATCCCCAGGGTCCCGGAATCGATGAGGTGACCGAGTACTTCTTGGTCGGCAGCTTCGCGAGCTGGCTGATCGCACTGGCCGGCCTCGCACTGACCATGGTCTGACCGGTCCGGGCGAATCCGCCCCGGCGGGCCGGAACGGTTCTTAGACTCGGCCGATGAAGACCAATGCCGCGATTCTGTGGGAGTACGGATCCGATTGGACCGTCGAGGAAATCGACCTCGATCCACCCCGCGACGGCGAGGTCCTGGTGTCCTGGGAGGCCACCGGCCTGTGCCACTCCGACGAACACATCCGCACCGGTGACCTGCCCTTCCCGCTGCCGATGATCGGCGGCCACGAAGGCGCCGGAATCGTCCGCGAAGTCGGCCCGGGGGTGCGTGACCTCGCGCCGGGCGACCACGTCGTCGCATCGTTTCTCCCCGCGTGCGGCCGATGCCGGTTCTGCTCCACCGGTCATCAGAACCTGTGCGATCTGGGCGCGATGATCATGGCCGGAACGCAGCTGGACGGCACCTACCGCCGGCACGCCCGCGGTCAGGACATCGGTGTGATGTCCTTGGTCGGCACGTTCTCCCAGTACGGCACGGTGCCCGAAGCCTCGATCGTCAAGATCGACGACGACCTTCCGCTGTCGCGGGCGTGCCTGCTCGGCTGCGGCGTGACCACCGGGTGGGGTTCGGCGGTCAACACCGCCGACGTCCAACCCGGCGACACCGTCGTCGTGATCGGATTCGGCGGTATCGGCAGCGGGGCGGTCCAGGGCGCGCGGCTGGCCGGGGCCGAGCGGATCGTCGTGGTCGAGCCCGTCGAGAACAAGCGGGAGAAGGCTTTACAGCTCGGTGCCACCCACTTCGCCGCGTCGATGCCCGAGGCGACCGCGCTCGTCGCCGAGCAGACCCGCGGAGTGATGGCCGATTCGGCGATCCTGACCGTGGGCCTGGTCGAAGGCCCGATGATCGAAGACGCCGTCAACATCATCCGCAAGGGTGGCGCGGTCGTGCTGACCGCGCTGGCGACGATGGCCGACAACCAGGCGACGCTGTCGATGATGATGTTCACGCTGTTCCAGAAACGTCTGCTGGGCAGCCTGTACGGCGAGGCCAATCCGCGCGCCGACATCCCGCGGCTGCTGTCGCTCTACCGCGAGGGCAAGCTGTTGCTCGACGAGAGCGTCACCCACGAGTACAAGCTGGCCGAGGTCAACGAGGGCTACGAGGACATGCGCGCCGGGCGCAACATCCGCGGCGTGATCCTGCACGACCACTGACGGTTCTCTGCGCGACAAGACGCGAACTCGAGCAGACACGCCGCCGGAGCACTCGAGTTCGTGTCTTGTCGCGGGAAAAACGGGAGCCGCAACATCGCGGAAACGTGGGCGTCACCGGAAGGGAGCGCAGCTGTCGGATTCTGAACCGATGTCGACACCGACCGCCCGCGGCACGAGCAAGCGCACCCACCCCGTCGACGAGGTGCTGCCCGTCCCGAAGCTCGCCACCTACGGCTTCCAGCACGTCGTCGCGTTCTACGCCGGCGCCGTGCTGGTGCCGATCATCATCGCCGGCGCGGTCGGCCTGTCCCAGCAAGAACTGGTCAAGCTGATCACCGCGGACCTGTTCACCTGCGGCATCGCCTCGATCATCCAGGCCGTCGGGTTCCGCAACGTCGGAGTCCGGCTCCCGCTGCTCCAAGGGGTCACGTTCGCGGGGGTGTCGCCGATCATCGCGATCGGCCTCGCCCACGGCGGTGGCGCAACCAGCATGCTCTACGTGTACGGCGCGGTGATCGTCGCCGGCGTCTTCACGTTCCTGATCGCGCCGGTGTTCATCAAACTGCTGAAGTTCTTCCCGCCGGTCGTCACCGGCACCCTGATCACGATCATCGGCCTGTGCCTGGTGCCCGTCGGCGCCATGGACGCCGTCACCAACCCGCACACCCACGAGACCGACCCCACCAACATCCGGTGGTTCCTGTACGCCGTCGGCACCATCGCGATCATCGTCGCGATCCAGCGGATCTTCCGCGGCTTCCTCGCGACCATCGCCGTCCTGCTCGGTCTGGTGATCGGCTGCGCGGTCGCATTCGCGTTGGGCGACATGGACTTCGCGCGCGTCGGCGAAGCCTCGGCGATCGGCTTCACACCGCCGTTCCTGTTCGGCATGCCCAAGTTCGACTTCGTGGCCTGCCTGACGATGATCATCGTGCTGATGATCACCGCCGTCGAATCCACCGGCTCCACGATCGCGACCGGCGAGATCGTCGGCAAGCGCGTGAAGGCCTCCGACATCGGCAACGTGCTGCGCGCCGACGGCGTGGCCACCACCATCGGTGGCATCTTCAACTCGTTCCCGTACACCGCGTTCTCCGAGAACGTCGGACTGGTGCGCCTGACCGGGGTGAAGAGCCGCTGGGTGGTCGCTGCGGCCGGGGTGTTCATGATCCTGCTCGGGTTCCTGCCCAAGGTCGCCGCCGTGGTCGCCTCGATCCCGAACCCCGTGCTGGGCGGCGCGGCGCTGACGCTGTTCGCCACCGTCGCCGTCGTCGGCATCCAGACGCTCGGCAAGGTGGACTTCACCGACCATCGCAACCTGATCATCGTGACCACGAGCCTGGCATTGGCGCTGTGGGTGACGGCGTACCCGGACATCGCCAAGGGCATGCCCGCCGGCATCGACCTGATCTTCGGCAGCGGGATCAGTATCGGCGCGGTCGCCGCGATCCTGCTCAACATCGTGTTCTTCCACACCGGTTCCCACGGCCCGCGGGTGGCCGGCGGCGGATCGATCACGCTCGGCGAGGTCAATGCGATGACCAAGGAGCGGTTCACGGAGGTCTTCGGCCAACTCGTCCAGGACGTGCCGTGGGCCGTCGAGCGGGCCTACGAGCAGCGGCCGTTCGCCGACACCACCGCGTTGCGCGAGGCCTTCCAGGACGCGGTGCTGACCGGCACGTCCGAGCAGCAGGACGAATTGCTCGGCGCGTTCCCCGATCTGGGTGCCGAAGACGAGACGGGCCAGGTTCTCGCGGTGGATCACGTGGCCCTGTCCAACCTCGACGACGACGACCACAATGACGTCGTGGAACTCGCCTCCGCCTACCGGAGCCACTTCGGCTTCCCGCTGATCATCTGCGCCAAGGAGACCGAACGCTTCGACCGGGTGCTGCGCAACGGCTGGTCCCGGATGGACAATTCGCCCGCCGCGGAGAGGGCGTTCGCGCTGATCGAGGTCGCCAAGATCGTCAACTACCGGTTCACCGATCTGGTCGCCGACGCCAATCCTGTTGCGGCCGCACGCTTCAGCAGGCTCAACGAACTCTCGTGAGAGCGGTCGGGCTGAAGCACTTCAACGCGGCGTCGGAGCGGCAGCAGATGCATCTGCTGTTCGAGGTGTGCTCGTCCCCGATCTGGGCCCGCCGAGTGCTGGCCGCTGCGCCGTTCCGGGACGCCGACGCGCTCTACGACCGCGCCGACCGGGTGCTGGCCGAGCTCCCCGATGCCGAGCTGGACGCCGCCCTCGACGGCCACCCCCGGATCGGGGCCGCCGTGGACAATCCGTCGTCGGCGCGCGAGCAGGCGCGTGTCGCCGGTGCCGACGACGAGATCAAAGCGCAGTTGGCGGCGAAGAACCGCGAGTACGAAGACCGCTTCGGCTACGTCTACCTGGTGTGTGCCAGCGGACGCTCCGCCGAGGAACTGCTGGACATCCTCACCGAGCGGCTGCACAACGACCCTGACACCGAACGCCGGGTCATGCGCAGCGAGCTCGCCAAGATCAATCGGTTGCGGCTGGAACGTCTGCTCAGCGAGCCGCCGGCATGAGCGCCGATCGGGGATGCTGATCCCATGAGCCTGTCCACCCACGTTCTCGACGCGACCACCGGCCGGCCTGCCGCGGGTGTCGCGGTATCGCTGCACCGGGACGATAGCGAGGTGGCCGCCGGCGTCACCGACGACGACGGCCGCATCGGTTCGCTCGCCGCCGAGCTGGGCGCCGGCACGTACCGGTTGCGGTTCGACACCGCAGCCTATTTCGCGTCCCAGGGCGTCAGCGGGTTCTATCCCGAGGTGCTGATCACGTTCGAGGTCACCGACGCCGCCGCGCATCACCACGTTCCGCTGCTGCTGTCGCCGTACGCCTACTCCACCTATCGAGGGAGCTGACTCTGGTGAAAGCCGTCATCATCGGTGCCGGGATGGGAGGCATGAGCGCGGCGATCGCGTTGCGGCAGATCGGCGTCGACACCCACGTCTACGAGCGGGTCACCGAGAACAAGCCCGTCGGTGCCGCGATCTCGGTGTGGTCCAACGGCGTCAAATGCCTGAACTACCTCGGCCTCGCCGACGAGACGGCCGCACTGGGCGGACGGGTCGAGACGATGAGCTACGTCGACGGGCACACCGGGGCGACGATGTGCCGGTTCTCGATGCAGCCGCTGATCGACCAGGTCGGGCAGCGCCCGTACCCCATCGCCCGGGCGGAACTGCAATCGATGCTGATGAACCACTACGGTATGGACGACATCGCATTCGGCATGAAGATGGTGGCCGTCGAGGACGGTCCCGACGCCGCGGTGGCGACGTTCGCCGACGGCACAACCGTGTCGGCGGACCTGATCATCGGCGCCGACGGTGCCAACTCGATCACCCGCGAATACGTCCTCGGCCATCCGGTCACCCGCCGCTACGCCGGCTACGTCAACGTCAACGGGCTCGTCGACGTCGACGACGAGGTTGGTCCGGCGGCCGAGTGGACCACGTACGTGGCTGACGGGCAACGTGTTTCGGTGATGCCGGTGGCCGGCGGCCGGTTCTACTTCTTCTTCGACATCGTCGGGAATCCGTCGGCGATCGGCGGCGACGTGAAAGCCATGCTCCGGCAGCACTTCGCCGGGTGGTCCCCCGGGGTGCAGCGGCTGATCGACATCCTCGATCCCGCCACCACCAATCGCGTGGAGATCCTCGACCTCGACCCGTTCGACACCTGGGTCAAAGGTCGCGTCGCGGTCCTCGGCGACGCCGCCCACAACACGACCCCGGACATCGGCCAGGGTGGGTGCTCGGCGATGGAGGACGCCGTCGCGCTGCAGTGGGCCTTGCGGGATCATCCCGACGATGTGCACGCCGCCCTGCTGGCCTATCAGACCGCGCGCGCGGAACGGGCCGGCGATCTGGTGTTGCGGGCGCGCCGCCGGTGCGACGTGACACACGCCAAGGACCCCGAGGCCACCGCATCGTGGTACGACGAATTACGAAAAGAGGATGGCAGCAACATCATCCGTGGCATCGTCGGCAACATCATGGGCGGACCCCTCACTCCGCAGTGAGTTTGCGGCCCTGGACGTACACCTGTGCGATCGCGGGCTCCCGCATCCCGAGCAGCAGCGTGAAGAGCAGCCGGTCCCTGCCCTGCGGGTCCTCGGGCGCCACCCGCTCCAGCAGCTCGGGAAGCAGCGGCTGGCGCTGCGGGTCGACCACGATGAAGTCGGCCTGCTTGCCGGCGTCGAGGTTGCCGATCCGGTCCTCGATGTCGAGCGCCCTGGCCCCGGCCAGCGTGGCAGTGAACAGCAGCTGTGCCGGTGGAATCGACAACCCGGTCTCGCCGGGCTCGCTGATGTGCACCTTGAAGCAGTCGTTGAGCACCCGGGCCATCAGCCACTCGTCGCCGGCGCCGACGTCGCTGCCCAGCGCCACGGTCACCCCGCCGGCTGTCGTGCGCCGCCACGGCATCGTGCCCGACCCCAGGAATTGCTGCGAGGTCGGGCAGTGCGAGATGGACGTGCCGGTGTCGGCCAGCCGGGCCAGCTCGCGGTCGGTGCAGTGCACGGCGTGGGCGAGAACACTGCGGCGGCCGAGCAGCGTCGGCGCGGTCGAGGTGCCGATCCGGCCGTCGTAGGCGTCCAGATAGCTCGACACACCCAAACCCTCTCGCACAGCGTCGATTTCGCGGAGATTCTCCGACAGATGACTGTGGAAGTACACCCCGGCGGCGCGCACCGACTCGTAGAGTTCTCCCAGCGCAGCGAGCGTCTGTGCGGTCACCGACAGGGCGAACCGGGGCACCACCGCGACCTGGAGCAGCGGATGCGCCCCGTGCCAGCGGTCGATTTCGGCGGCGGACAACTCCAGCGCTCTCGCTTCGTCGGTGAGCAGTGGACGCGCCGCATCCGGCCCGACCGTCTGGATGCCCCGGCCGGAGACGGTGCGCAGACCCACCCGCGCCGACTCGGCGAACAATGCATCCTGCGCGTCGGGGAACGCCGATCCGAACACGAGCGCGGTGGTGGTGCCGACTTCGACTCTGCGCCGGCAGAAGTCGCGGGCGGTGCGCTGCGCGAGCTCGGGGTCGGCCAGCTTGGCCTCGGCAGGAAAGATGCAGCGCTGCAACCAGTCCAGCAGCTGACCGCCGCCGTAGGAGTCCGTGCAATAGGTCTGCGGGAAGTGGATGTGTGTGTCGACGAAACCGGGCAGCAGGTACGCCGGTCGGCAGTCGACGATCTCGGTGTCCGCCATGTCGGCCGGCAGCCCGGCGTAGGCACCGCTGAACACGATGACGCCGCCGTCGTCGACGACCAGCACACCGTCGGGCTCCGAGACGAGATGATCGACAGCCTCGGTGAGCAGGGGTGCGCCGCCGATGTGCAGGAGGTGACCCCGGTAGGCGCGCATCCACGCGATTCTCCCAGCGTCACGCCGACCTCGCAGTTCGGCGCCTTGGCCTGCACCGTGAACTCCCGCGCTCTACGGTGCAGTCATGGACCTCAACACCGTCGAGGCGGTGCACACCCCACGGCGCCGCGACGAGGTGTGGCCGCTGGGCACCGGGGACGCCATCCTCGCCGGCGGCACGTGGCTGTTCTCCGAACCGCAGCCGCACGTCACCCGGCTGGTCGACATCACCGCGCTGGGCTGGCCACCGATCACGCTGTCGGACAACGGTATCGAGATCGCGGCCACCTGCACGCTGGCCGACGTCACCGAGCTGTCGACCACGCTGCCCGCGCGCCGCTCCGATTGGACCGCGGCGCCGCTGTTCGCTCAGTGCAGCTCGGCGCTGGTGGCCGGGTTCAAGATCTGGCGGACCGCGACCGTCGGCGGCAACATCTGCCTGTCGCTGCCCGCCGGTTCGATGATCTCGCTGGCCACGGCGCTCGACGCCACCGCGCTGATCTGGCGGGCCGACGGCAACACCCGCACCGTGCCGGTCGCCGACTTCGTCACCGGCGTCACCACCAACGTGCTGAGCACCGGGGACGTGATGCGCTCGCTGCACATCCCAGCGGCCGCACTGCGCGCCCGCACCGCGTACCGCAAGATCGCCTCGTCGCCGCTCGGACGGTCAGGTGCGGTGGTGATCGGTCGGCACGACGCACCGGCCGACGGTGACGCGATCACGATCTCTGTCACCGCCGCGACGGTCCGACCCTACGTCCTGCGGCTGGGCACCTCCGCGTCTCCCGACACGCTGCATGCCGCGCTGGCAGTCATCCCGGACGACGCCTGGCTGCGGGATCCGCACGGTGACCCGGACTGGCGGGCGGCGATGACGCGGCAGCTGGCCGAACAGATCCTCACCGAGCTGACATGTTAGTCAACGGCAACTCGTACGCAGACGAGCCGCGACCCGGCCAGTGCCTGCGCACGTTCCTGCGGGAGCTGGGTCACTTCGAGGTCAAGAAGGGTTGCGACGCCGGCGATTGCGGTGCGTGCTCGGTCCTCGTCGACGGTGGGCCCGTGCACTCGTGCGTGTTCCCGGCGTTCCGGGCAGCGGGCCGGGAGGTGATCACGGCCGCCGGCCTCGGGGACGCGGATGATCTGCATCCGGTGCAGCGCCGCTTCGTCGAGGCCGCCGGATTCCAGTGCGGCTTCTGCACAGCGGGCATGGTGACCACGGCCTCGACGTTCTCCGACATCGACCCCGACCAGCTCGCCCGGCAGTTGAAGAACAATCTCTGCCGCTGTACCGGATACCGAGCCATCGCCGACGCCCTCACCGGCACCGTCAACGTGGAGAAATCCGACGGCCGCGACGCCGGACGGTCGATCGGTGCGCCGGCCGCAGTCCGGGTGGTGACCGGAACCGAGGAATACACCATGGATTTCACGCCGCCGGGGTTGCTGCACCTGGCGGTGCTGACCAGCCCGGTGGCCCATGCGCGCATCGTGTCGATCGACACCACCGCTGCCGAAGCTCTTCCCGGTGTCCGGCTGGTGCTCACCCACCACGACAGTCCGCCGGTGCGGTTCTCCACCGCGCGTCACCAGAACCGCGAGGACGATCCCGACGACACGGTGATTCTCGATGATGTCGTGCGCTTCGTCGGTCAGCGGGTGGCCGCGGTCGTCGCCGACACTGCGGGCATCGCCGAGAAGGCCTGCCGGGCCATCGTCGTCACCTATGACGAGTTGCCCGCGGTGTTCGATCCCGAAGAGGCCGTGAGCCCGGGCGCACCCCTGCTGCACGGTGACAAGGGTGCCGAGGCCCGCATCGCCGACCCGGCCCGCAATCTGGTCGCCGAACTGCACGGCGGCGTCGGCGACATCGCCGAGGGGCTGGCTGCGGCGCAGGACGGAGCAGTGGTGCGCGGCCGCTGGTACACCCAGCGAGTTCAGCACGCGCACTTGGAAACTCACGGCTGTACCGGATGGCGCGACGAGGACGGCCGACTGGTGATCCGGACCAGCACGCAGGTGCCGTTTCTGGTGCGCGATGAACTGTGCCACCTGTTCGGTCTGCCCGCCGACGAGGTGCGGGTGTTCACCAAACGCATCGGCGGTGGTTTCGGCGCCAAGCAGGAGATGCTCGTCGAGGACCTCGTCGCGCTGGCAGTGTTGCGATTGGGCCTGCCGGTGCGCTACGAGTTCAGCCGCAGCGACGAGTTCACGACCGCTCCGTGCCGGCACCCGTTCCGCGTGGATGTCACCGCAGCCGCGGACGCCGACGGGATCCTGACCGCACTCGCGGTCGACGTGCTCGTCGACGCCGGCGCGTACGGCAACCACACGCCGGGGGTGATGTTCCACGGGTGCGGGGAATCGGTGTCGGTGTACCGCTGCGCGAACAAGCGCGTCGACGCACGTGCGGTGTACACCAACAACCTGCCCTCGGGCGCGTTCCGCGGGTACGGGCTGGGGCAGCTGATCTTCGCGATCGAATCCGCGCTCGATGAGCTCGCCGGTCGTCTCGGCATCGATCCGTTCGACTTTCGCCGGCGCAACGTGGTGACCCCGGGTGACGATTTCGTCGACGCGCACGTTCTCGACGACGACCTGACCTTCGGCAGTTACGGTCTGGATCAATGTCTGGATCTCGCGCAGGCCGCACTCGCCCGCGGCAACGGTGTGCCCGCGCCGCCGGGGCCGCAGTGGCGCATCGGTGAGGGCATGGCGATCGCGATGATCGCCACCATCCCGCCGCGCGGGCATCTCGCCGAGGCCGCCGTCAGTATCGATGCCGACGGCATCTACACGCTGCGGGTCGGCACCGCCGAATTCGGCAACGGCACCACCACCGTGCACGCGCAGATCGCGGCCACCGCGCTGAACACCGTCGCCGACAACATCGCGATCAGCCAATCCGACACGGCAGCAGGCGGATACGACACCGGCGCGTTCGGGTCAGCCGGCACGGTGGTGGCGGGAGCAGCCACCTTGGCTGCCGCGCAGAAGCTGCGCTCCGCGCTGGAATCGGCCGCCTCCGAACTCACCGGTGTGCCGCGTGGTTCGTGCGCGCTGACCCGCAACGGCGTCCAGTGTGCGGGTCAGCTGATCGACTTCGCCGACCTGCCGGTGCCTCTGGTCGGTCGAGGGAGCCACGGCGGGACGCCGCGCTCGGTAGCGTTCAACGTGCACGCCGTGCGCGTCGCCGTCGACGTCGACACCGGCGAGGTGCGGATCCTGCAGAGTGTGCAGGCCGCCGACGCCGGGGTGGTGATGAACCCCCAACAGTGCCGCGGGCAGGTGGAAGGCGGTGTGGCGCAGGGCATCGGCTCGGCGCTGTACGAGGAGATGCACGTCGAACCCGACGGTTCGGTGTCGACGACCACGCTGCGCAACTACCATCTGCCGCAGCTGGCCGACGTGCCGGTGACCGAGGTGTACTTCGCCGACACCTACGACACACTGGGTCCTTTCGGTGCCAAGTCGATGAGCGAATCGCCCTACAACCCTGTGGCGCCCGCGCTGGCCAACGCGATCGCCCGCGCGACCGGCGCGCGGCTGTACCGCCTGCCGATGACACCGGCCCGGATCTGGCGGGCGCTCAGTTCTCCCCGCGAGGAGACGTGAACTCGAGCGGACACGCCGCGGAACCACTCGAGATCGCGTCTGGTCGCGGGAAAGACTAGAGGCGCTCGATGATCGTGACGTTGGCGGTGCCGCCGCCCTCGCACATCGTCTGCAGGCCGTAGCGGCCGCCGGTACGTTCCAGCGTGTTCAGCATGGTCGCGAAAAGCTTTGCCCCCGTGGCACCGAGCGGATGGCCGAGCGCGATCCCGCCGCCACTCGGGTTGACCTTCTCGGGATCCGCCTTGATCTCCTTGAGCCACGCCTGAACCACGGGCGCGAACGCCTCGTTGATCTCGACCGTGTCGATGTCGTCGATCGTCAGCCCGGCCTTGTCCAGCGCGTAGCGGGTGGCGGGAATGGGCCCGGTGAGCATGAACACCGGGTCGGCGCCCCGTGCGCTGATGTGGTGGATCCGGGCGCGGGGCGTGAGGCCGTGAGCTTTGACCGCCTGCTCTGAGGCGAGCAGCACCGCGCTGGCGCCGTCGGAGATCTGGCTGGCCATCGCCGCAGTCAACCGGCCGCCATCGACGAGGGTCTTCAGCGCAGCCATCTTCTCCAGCGATGTGTCGCGCGGCCCCTCGTCGACCCGGAAGCCGTCCACCTCGAGGATCTCGTTGTCGAAGTGACCGGCCCGGATCGCGGCCTGCGCGCGCTGATGGCTGGTCAGCGCAAACTGTTCCATGTCCTCGCGGCTGATGTCCCACTTCTCGGCGATCAGCTCGGCCCCGCGGAACTGCGAGATCTCCTGGTCGCCGTAGCGATGCAGCCAGCTCTTGGATTCGTTGGTGGGAGAGGTGAATCCGAACTGTTCGGCGACGGTCATCGCCGAGCTGATCGGGATCTGGCTCATGTTCTGCACGCCGCCGGCGACGATCAGATCGGCGGTGCCCGACATGATCGCCTGCGCACCGAACGAGATCGCCTGCTGGCTGGAACCGCACTGCCTGTCGACGGTCACACCGGGCACCTCTTCGGGGAAACCGGCCGCCAGCCACGACAGCCGCGCGATGTTGCCGGCCTGCGGACCGATCGCGTCGACGCACCCGGCGATCACGTCGTCGACGGCTCCCGGATCGACGTCGTTGCGGTCGAACAGGCCGCGCCAGATCACCGCGCCCAGGTCCACCGGATGCACCCCGGCCAACGATCCGTTGCGCTTACCGATGGCGGTGCGGACGGCGTCGATGACGTATGCCTGCGAAAACGACTCAGCCATTGGGGACTCCTTCTGTCGGGGTGATTCCACCGAGGACGATCGAAAGGTATTGGCGGCCAACCTCCTCGGCAGTCAGCGGACCGCCCGGTTGGTACCACCGCACCGACACCCAGGTGGTGTCGCGGATGAATCGGTAGACGAGGTCGACGTCGACATCGGGGCGGAAGCATCCCTCCGCGATGCCCTGCGTGAGCACGTCGACCCACATCTTGCGCTGCTCTTTGTTGCGTTCCTCGACATAGGCGAAGCGAGGCTGCGCGGAGAGGCGCTTGGCCTCGTCCTGGTAGATCACCACCTCGGCATGCCGGGTCGCGATGGCCTCGAACGACGCCATGAACAACCCTTTGAGCCGCTCGAGCGGATTCGACTCGGTCTCGACGATCTGCCGATACCGCTCGAAGAGCCAGTCCAGGAAGCCGCGCAGCACCTCGTCGACCATCTCCTCCTTCGACGAGAAGTGGTGATAGAGGCTGCCCGAGAGGATTCCGGCGGAGTCGGCGATGTCGCGCACCGTGGTGGCGCGCAGTCCCCGTTCGGCGAACATCGTCGCGGCGAGCGCGAGGAGCTCGTCGCGGCGGGTGTTCGTGGCCCCGGCGCTCATGGGTGCTGGCTCGACACCGAGATCACTTCGCCGGTCAGGTAACTGGAGTAGTCGCTGGCCAGGAACGCGATGGTGGCGGCGACCTCCCACGGTTCGGCGGCCCGGCCGAACGCCTCACCCTGGGCCAGCCGGTCGAGCAGCTCGGAGCTCGACGTCTTCTCCAGGAATTTGTGCCGGGCGATGCTCGGCGACACCGCGTTGATCCGCACGCCGTACTCGACCGCCTCGATCGCACTGCACCGTGTCAGCGCCATGACACCGGCTTTGGCTGCGGCGTAATGGGATTGGGAGTGCTGCGCGCGCCACCCGAGCACACTCGCATTGTTGACGATCACGCCGCCGTGTCCGGCGTCGCGGAAGTAGCGCAGCGCGGCGCGCGTCGCCCGCATCACCGAGGTCAACGTCACGTTGAGCACCCGGTCCCACTCGTCGTCGGTCATGTCGATCACCGGGGTCTGACCGCCCAGCCCCGCGTTGTTGACCAGCACGTCCAGCCGTCCGGCTTTGTCGACCGCCTCGGCGAACAGCCCGTCGACCGCCGCGGTGGAGGTCACATCGCAGACGACTGAATGCACCGCGCCGAGCCCCAGAGCGGCCAACTCGTCGCGGGTCTCCCCCAGCCGGCGCTCGTGGTAGTCGGAGACGACGACGTCGGCGCCTTCGGCCAGCGCCCGCCGGGCCGTCGTCGACCCGATCCCGGTGCCCGCGGCGGCGGTGACCAGGACCACCTTGCCGGCCAGCAGGTTGTGCCCCTCGATCTCCGCCGGGGCGACGGACAGGTCCATCAGGGTCTGGCCTCTCTCGGTAGGCCGAGCACCCGCTCGGCGATGATGTTGCGCTGCACCTCGTTCGAGCCGCCGTAGATCGTGTCGGCGCGCGAGAACAGGTAGAGCCGCTGCCACTCGCTGAATTCTCCCTCGGGCAGCGTCAGGCCCGCCATTCCCACCACGTCCATCGCGATCTCCCCGAGTTCGCGATGCCAGTTGGCCCACAGCAGCTTGGACACTGAATCCTGGCCGGGTCGCTCGACGTCCATCGTGGCCAACGCATACGAGCGCATCGCGCGCAGCCCCGCCCACGATCGGGTGAGCCGCTCCCGGATCAGCGGATCGTCGGCGGCACCTGTCTTCTTCGCCAGCTCGACGAGATTGGAATGCTCACGCGCATAACGGATCTGCTGCCCCAGCGTGGACACCCCACGCTCGAACGTCAGCAATCCCATCGCCACGCGCCACCCGTCACCCGGTTCGCCGACGACCAGCTCGGCGTCGGTGCGGGCGTCGGTGAAGAACACCTCGTTGAATTCCGAGTCGCCGGTGAGCTGGATGATCGGCCGAATCTCGACCCCCGGCTGATCCAGCGGCACGAGCAGGAAGGACAGGCCGGCGTGGCGCTTGGAGCCCTTCTCGCTGCGCGCGACCACGAAACACCACTGGGCCCAGTGCGCCAGCGACGTCCACACCTTCTGGCCGTTGAGGATCCACTGGTCACCGTCGAGCACGGCCGTGGTCGACACATTGGCCAGATCGCTGCCCGCACCGGGCTCGGAGTAGCCCTGCGACCACAGCTCGGTGACGTCGAGGATCTTCGGCAGGAACCGCTTCTGCTGCTCGGGGGTGCCGTACGCGATCAGCGTCGGGCCGAGCAGTTCCTCACCGAGGTGGTTGACCTTGTCGGGTGCATCGGCCTTCGCGTACTCCTCGTAGAACGCGACGCGGTGCGCGACCGACAGCCCGCGGCCGCCGTGTTCCTCCGGCCAGCCGAGACACGTCAGGCCGGCGGCCGCCAGGTGGCGATTCCATGCCAGCCGTTCCTCGAAAGCCTCGTGCTCGCGCCCCGGACCGCCCAGCCCCTTGAGTGCCGCGTAGTCGCCGACCAGGTTCTCGGCCAGCCAGTCGCGGACCTGCGCCCTGAACTCCTGGACCTCAATCACCCCTGTAGGCTAACCTACCAAGCACTTGCTCGGGTAACCGATCCCCAAGGAGTTCCATGACCACCGCCGCGAGAACCACTCCCGCGGTTCTGGACCACATCGCGCGCGAACTCCCCGACCACCCCGCGGTGGTCACGCCCACCCGGACGCTGACGTTCGCGCAGTTGCGCACCGAGGTCCGCCAGGCGGCGGCCGCCGTGATCGCCGCCGGCATCGAGCCGGGCGATCGCGTCGCGATCTGGTCGCCGAACACCTGGCACTGGGTGGTCGCATGCCTGGCCATCCACCACGCCGGTGGCGTGCTCATCCCCCTCAACACCCGCTACACCGCCAGTGAGGCCACCGACATCCTGGCCCGCACCGCGGTGCCCCTGCTGTTCGCCTCCGGCGAGTTCCTCGGCGCCGACAAGGCGGCCAGCGTCGAACCCTCGGCGCTGCCCGCGCTGCGGCACATCGTGCGGATCCCGGTCGACGCCGACGACGGCACCTGGGACGAGTTCGTCACCACCGGGACGGATCTGGATGCAGTCGACGCCCGCGCGGCGGCCGTCGACGCCGACGACGTCTCCGACATCCTGTTCACTTCCGGCACCACCGGGCGCAGCAAGGGCGTGCGCTGCGCGCACCGGCAGTCCCTGGACGCGTCAGCGGCGTGGGCCGCCTGCGGGCAGCTCACGAGCGCCGACCGCTACCTGTGCATCAACCCGTTCTTCCACAACTTCGGCTACAAGGCCGGCATCTTGGCCTGTCTGCAGACCGGCGCCACGCTGTACCCCGCCATGACCTTCGACCCCGAGGCCACGATGCAGGCCGTCGAGGAACACCGCATCACCGTGCTGCCCGGACCGCCGACCATCTACCAGACTCTGCTCGACCACCCCCGCCGCGCCGAATTCGACCTCAGCTCATTGCGTTTCGCCGTCACCGGCGCGGCAACCATCCCGGTTGTGCTGATCGAGCGGATGCAGAAAGAGCTCGACATCGACATCGTGCTGACGGCCTACGGGCTCACCGAGGCGGCCGGCTTCGGAACGATGTGCCGGGCCGACGACGACGCCGTGACCGTCGCCACCACCTCGGGCCGCCCGATCGCCGACTTCGAGTTGCGAATAGGAGAGCAGGGAGAGGTTCTGCTGCGCGGACCGAATGTGATGCTCGGCTACCTCGATGACCCGGAGGCGACGGCAGCCGCGATCGACGCCGAGGGCTGGCTGCACACAGGTGACGTCGGCGAACTCGACCACGCCGGCAACCTGAAGATCACCGACCGGCTCAAGGACATGTACATCTGCGGCGGGTTCAACGTCTACCCCGCCGAGATCGAGCAGGTGCTCGCGCGGCTGCCCGGTGTCGCCGAGGTCGCCGTCATCGGGGTGCCCGACGAGCGACTCGGCGAGGTGGGCAAGGCCTTCGTGGTGACGCTGCCCGGAGCGTGCCTCGACGCCGAAAAGGTGATCGCCCACGCGCGCGCCCACCTCGCCAACTTCAAGACCCCGCGTGTCGTCGAGTTTCTCGACGAACTGCCGCGTAACCCGGGCGGCAAGGTGGTCAAACCGCTACTGCGAGAGAGGAACTGATGGACCTCCACATCGACGACGACACCGAGGCGTTCCGTGCCGAGGTGCGGGAGTTCCTGGCCGCCCACACCGACGACTTCCCCACCGAGTCCTACGACACCGCCGAGGGCTTCGAACAGCACCGCCGCTGGGACAAGGTCCTGTTCGACGCCGGACTGTCGGTGATCACCTGGCCGCAGAGCTACGGCGGCCGCGATGCCACGCTGCTGCAGTGGATCGTGTTCGAGGAGGAGTACTTTCGCGCCGGCGCGCCTGGACGGGCCAGCGCCAACGGCACCTCGATGCTCGCGCCCACGCTGTTCGCCCACGGCACCGAAGAGCAACAGAAGCGCATCCTGCCCAAGATGGCCAGCGGCGAGGAGATCTGGGCGCAGGCCTGGTCGGAGCCGGAGTCCGGCAGCGACCTGGCGTCGCTGCGTTCGACCGCCACCCGCACCGAGGGCGGCTGGCTGCTCAACGGCCAGAAGATCTGGAGCTCCCGTGCGGTGTTCGGGGAGCGCGCGTTCGGGTTGTTCCGCTCCGACCCGGAGGCCCAGCGCCACAAGGGTCTGACCTACCTGATGTTCGACCTCAAAGCCGATGGCGTCACCGTGCGCCCGATCGCGCAACTCGGCGGCGCGACCGGCTTCGGTGAGATCTTCCTCGACGACGTGTTCGTGCCCGACGAGGACGTCATCGGCGGCGTGCACGACGGCTGGCGGGCGGCGATGAGCACGTCGAGCAATGAGCGCGGCATGTCACTGCGCAGCCCCGCGCGGTTCCTCGCTCCCGCTGAACGGCTCGTGGCCCAGTGGAAGAACGATCCGAAGCCGGAGTTCACCGACCGCGTCGCCGACGCGTGGATCAAGGCCCAGGCCTACCGCCTGCACACGTTCGGCACCGTGACGCGGGTTGCCGCCGGCGGCGAGCTCGGCGCGGAGTCGTCGATCACCAAGGTGTTCTGGTCCGACCTGGACGTGGCGCTGCACCAAACCGCACTGGACCTGCGCGGCGCCGACGGTGAGCTGATGGACAGCGTCACCGAGGGGCTGCTCTTCGCCCTCGGTGGCCCGATCTACGCGGGCACCAACGAGATCCAGCGCAACATCATCGCCGAGCGGCTGCTGGGCCTGCCCCGAAAGTAGACGAGACGTGAACTTCGAGATCGACGACCAGCAGCGGGATTTCGCTGCAAGTATCGACGCCGCGCTGGGGGCGTCCAACATCCCGGACGCCGTGCGGGCATGGGCGGCCGGTGACACCGCGCCCGGCCGCAAGATCTGGGCGCAACTGTCCGACCTGGGCGTGACCGCGTTGATGGTGGCCGAAAAGTTCGACGGCATCGATGCCCACCCGGTGGACCTCGTGGTCGCACTGGAGCGGCTGGGCCGGTGGAACGTCCCCGGACCCATCACCGAATCCATCGCCGTCGCGCCGGTTCTCCTCGCCGGTGACGACCGGTCGGCCGGACTGGCCGCGGGAGAGCTGATCGCCACGGTCGCTGCGCCGCCACTGGTGCCCCGTGCGGTGGACGCCGACACCGCCACACTGCTGCTCCTCGCCGCCGACGGGACGGTCACCGACGCCACGGCCGCCGACCGGCACGAGTCCGTCGATCCCTCGCGCCGCGTGTTCGAGCTGACCGCCGCCGGCGACGCGCGCGCCGCGGATGTATCGCGCGCGTTCGAGTTCGGCGCTCTGGCGACCGCCGCGCAGTTGGTCGGCGCGGCACAGGCGATGCTCGACGCCTCGGTCGACTACGCCAAACAGCGCAGCCAGTTCGGCACGATCATCGGCACATATCAGGCCATCAAGCACAAGCTGGCCGACGTGCTGATCGCCGTCGAGATGGCGCGGCCGCTGGTGTACGGTGCGGCGCTCGCGCTGGCCGACGGGTCGGCCGACACGGCACGCGACGTCAGCGCCGCCAAAGTGGCCGCAGCGGACGCCGCGCTGCTGGCTGCCCGGTCGGCGCTACAGACCCACGGCGCGATCGGATACACCCAGGAGCACGATCTGTCGCTGCTGCTGCTGCGAGTGCAGGCGCTGCGGCCCGCATGGGGTGACCCGACATGGCATCGCCGGCGAGTGTTGGAGGCATTGTGACGTCCAGCGACGAACGGAACATGCTGCGCGACACCGTCGCAGCGCTGATCGACCGACTTGCCTCACCGGAGGCCGTACGCAAGGCCGCCGCTTCCGAACGAGGCTACGACGAGGCACTGTGGACCATGTTGTGCGAGCAGGTCGGTGCCGCGGCGCTGGTCGTGCCCGAAGAGCTCGGCGGTGCCGGCGGCGAACTCGCCGATGCCGCCGTGGTGCTCGGCGAACTCGGCAAGGCACTGGTGCCCACACCACTGCTGGGTACCACGCTCGCGGAACTGGCACTTCTCTCGCTCCCCGAGCCCCCTGCCGATCTGGTGGAGTCGCTGGCCGAGGGCAGTGCGATCGGCACCGTCGTGTTCGACCCCGGTTACGTCGTCAACGGCACGGTGGCCGACGTCGTCATCGCCGCCGACGGTGAAAACCTCACGCACTGGCGCAGTTTCACCACCACTGCCGCAGTCGCGATGGACATCACCCGTCCACTCGCAGCACTGGATCCCACCGACACGGTGGTGCTCGGCCCCGATCCCGGCCTCGCCGACCTGGCCGCGATCCTGCTCGCCGCCGAACAGGTCGGTGCGGCATCGCGATGCCTGGATCTCACGGTCGCCTACACCAAGGACCGGGTGCAGTTCGGCCGTCCGATCGGCAGTTTCCAAGCGCTCAAGCACCGGATGGCCGACCAGTACGTCGCGCTGGAGTCCGCCCGGGCGATCGTCGACGAGGCCGTGTCCGATCCCTCGCCCGTGTCCGCGGCACGTGCTCGGATCGCCGCCAGCGAAGCCTTCACCGGGGTGGCCGCAGAAGCGGTGCAGATGCACGGCGGCATCGCGATCACCTGGGAGAGCGACATCCAGCTCTACTTCAAACGCGCCCACGGCGGCGCCCAGCTGCTCGGAGCACCACGGGAACACCTGCGCCGCCTCGAATCGGAACTGTTCTAGCCTGGCTGGATGAGCGTTTCGCTGCGGTCCGGCATCCCGCCGTTCTACGTGATGGATGTCTGGCTGGCCGCAGCGCAACGCCAGCAGACCCACGGTGATCTGGTCAACCTGTCGGCCGGACAGCCCAGTGCGGGTGCCCCGTCCGCCGTTCGCGAGGCGGCCGTGACTGCGTTGCGCAGCGATCGGCTCGGTTACAGCGTCGCCCTCGGCATCCCCGAGTTGCGGGCGGCGATCGCGGCGGCGTATGACCACCGGCACGGGCTGACCGTGGACCCGGACGACGTGGTGATCACCACCGGCTCCTCAGGCGGGTTCCTGTTGGCGTTCCTAGCGTGCTTCGACGCGGGCGACCGCGTCGCGATCGCGAGCCCCGGTTATCCCTGCTACCGCAACATCCTGACCGCACTCGGCTGCGAGGTCGTGGAACTGCCGTGTGGCCCCGACACCCGATTCCAGCCGACGCTGGACATGCTCACCCACCTCGATCCGCCGGTGGCAGGCGTCATCGTGGCCAGCCCCGCCAACCCGACCGGTACGGTGATCCCGCCCGCCGAGCTGGCGGCGATCGCGACGTGGTGCGCCGCCTCCGGAGTGCGTCTGATCAGTGACGAGGTCTACCACGGGCTGGTCTACCCGGGTGCGCCGGAGACCAGCTGCGCATGGCAGACATCACGGGAAGCCGTTGTGGTGAACAGCTTTTCGAAGTACTTCGCGATGACCGGCTGGCGGTTGGGGTGGCTCCTGGTGCCCGAGGAGTTGCGCAGAGCGGTGGACCGGCTGACCGGCAACTTCACCATTTGCCCGCCGGTGCTGCCCCAGGTGGCGGCCGTCGCCGCGTTCACCCCCGAATCCATCGCCGAGGCCGAAGCACTGCTCGACGGTTACGGCGCCAACCGCACACTGCTGCTCGACGGGCTGCGGTCGATCGGAGTCGACCGGCTCGCGCCCGCTGACGGAGCCTTCTACGTGTACGCCGACGTCTCGCACCTGACCACCGACTCGCTGAGCTTCTGTTCGGCACTGCTGGCCGATACCGGTGTGGCGATCGCACCCGGGGTCGACTTCGACACGGTCCGGGGCGGTGCGTCGGTACGGTTGTCGTTCGCGGGTCCGGCCTCCGACATCTCCGAGGCACTGCGCCGGTTCGGCGCCTGGTTACGGTGAGGCTCAACCCAATCCGGTCGACGAGCGGCGCCGCCGCGAGATCGCGTCGACGCTCGCCGCGAGCAGCAGCACGCCTCCGGTGACGAGGAAATTGATGTAGGACGACTGGTTGAGCAGGCCCAGGCCGTTGGCGATGGTCGCCACCACCACGCCGCCGATCACCGCGTCGACCGCGCGCCCACGCCCCCCGAACAGGCTGGTGCCACCGATCACCGCGGCACCCACCGCGTACAGCAGGGTGTTGCCCGCACCCGAGGACGCCGACACCTTTCCTGCGTAGGACGCCGCGATGATGCCGCTTAGGGCCGCCATCGACGAGCACACGATGAACACCGAGACGCGGATGCGGTTGACCGAAATGCCCGCGCGCCGAGCGGCTTCGGCGTTTCCGCCCACCGCGTAGACGTGCCTGCCGTAGGAGGTGCGTTTGAGTACGACCGTCATCACGATCAGCAGGACGACGATCAGCGGCAGAACGTACGGAACGCCGCGAATCTGGACGCTGGGATTGACGCTGCGGTTGACGCTCATGATGAACGTCACGCCGAGCACCACGAGCGCCACCGCGCCGACGCGGGCCGCGATCACCCCGAAGGGTGCGTGGGCCAGTTGCAGCGAACGCTTGCGCTGATATTGCACCAGTTCGATGGCGGCGAAACCGATCACGACGAGGACAGCGATGGTCCAGCCGATCGGTACCGCCAGGTTGCTGATCGTCAGACCGCGAATCACCGGATCGTCCACGCGCACCGATCCACCCTCGCCGATCAGCTTGAGCGTGACGCCCTGCAGGCCGAGGAAGAACGCCAATGTCACGACGAAGGACGGGATTCCGAGTTTGGCGCGCAGGACACCGATGGCCAGACCGATCGCCGCACCGCAGAGGATGCCGGCGAGCACCGCCGCCCACCAGGGGAATCGCAGGTCCACGATCGTCAGCGCCATCACACACGCCGATACGCCGCCGGCGACACCGGCGGACAGATCGATGTCGCCGAGCAGGAGCACGAACACCAGACCCATGGCCAGCACGCAGATGGCCCCGGCCTGGGTGATGAGGTTCGCGAGGTTCAACGCCGACATGAACCGGTCGTTGGCGAGGCCGAACACGATGAACAGCACGATCAAGCCGAGAACCGCGGGCAGCGAACCCATGTCGCCGCCGCGGACCCGGCGCACGTAGGAGCGCACGGCATCGGTGAAACCCGCGTCGGAGCGCGCGTCGATCGCGAAGTCCGATTGCGCGGTGGCACCGGTGACTGTCGCCATGGCGGTGGTGTCCTTCCCGGTCGTCACAGGGATTCGGCGGCTTCGGCCGGGGCCAGTCCGAGGGAACCGGACCGGCCTGCGGTGATCAGTTCGACCACCTGACCATGGGTGACCTCCGAGGTCTTCACGTCGGCGGCGACCCGGCCCAGATAGAGCGCACAGATCCGGTCGGCGACTGCGAACACGTCGGCCAGGTTGTGCGAGATCAGCACGACGCCGACCCCCTGATCGGCGAGCCGTCGCACCAGGTCGATCACCTGCTTGGTCTGCGCGACGCCGAGCGCGGCCGTCGGCTCGTCCAGCAGAACGACTTTCGAGTTCCACAGCACCGACTTCGCGATCGCCACGGTCTGCCGCTGACCACCCGACAGGCTCGACACCGTCTGCCGCACCGAGGTGACCGTACGCACCGACAACGACGTGAGCGCGTCGCGCGCCATCGTCTCCATGCGCGCTTCGTCGAGCATCCCGCGCTTGGTGAGTTCCCTCCCGAGGAACATGTTCTCGACGATGTCGAGGTTGTCGCACAGCGCGAGATCCTGGTAGACCACCTCGACACCGAGCGCCGAGACGTCGGTGGGTCCGTGCACGGTGACCGGGTTTCCGGCGAACAGGTAGGTGCCGCTGTCGATGGGATGTATTCCGGCAATGGCCTTCACCAGGGTCGACTTGCCCGCACCGTTGTCACCGACGAGCGCGGTGACCTGTCCCGGATAGACGCGGAAGTCGATGTCGTGCAGGACGTGGACGACGCCGAAACTCTTGTTGACAGAGCGTAACTCAAGGATGGGCTCGTGTCGCGAGACCCCGTCGGACATGTCGGCTCAGACCCCTGCCGCCGCGCACATCGCCGCGAACTGGCCTGCGCACACCTCGTCCTTGGACTGGCCGCCGTCGGTGAACACGACGTCGACGTTCTCCTTGGTGATCGATTTGGGGGTCAGCAGCACCGACGGCACGTCGCGATTGCCCTGATCGTCGCGAGATGTGCTGTTGGTCTCGGGCTTCTGGCCGTTGGCCAGGGCGATCGCGACCTTGGCCAGGGCAACGGCCTCCTCGGTGGCGGACTTGTACACGCTCATGCACTGTGTCCCCGCGAGGATGTTCTGCAGTCCCTCGACAGTGGCGTCCTGACCGGTGACCGGGACCTGGCCGGCCCGCTTGTTCTTGTCCAGGATCGAGATCACCGAACCGGCGAGGCCGTCGTTCGCGGCGTACACGCCGTCGACCTTGCCGCCGGCCGCGGTGTAGAGCTGCTCGAAGATCGTCACCGCCTTGTCGTTGTCCCAGTCCGGCACCGCCTGTTCACCGACGTTCTTGATGGACGGCGTCGCGTCGATCACCGAGTGCGCACCGGACGAGAACAGCGTCGCGTTGTTGTCGGTCGGCGAGCCGTTGAGGAACACCACGTTCGCCGGTTTGCCGCCGAGACAGTCGACCAGTCCCTGGCCTTGCAGCTGACCGACTTTGGTGTTGTCGAACGAGACGTACGCATCGGCTGACCCGCCGAGGGTGAGCCGGTCGTAGTCGATGGTCTTCACTCCTTGCGCTGCGGCCTTCTGCTGGATGGAGGCGCCGCTGTCGGAGTCGAGATTGACGATGGCCAGCACGGTCACCCCGTCGGCGATCATGCCGTCGGCGATCGTGGCCATCTGGTCCGCCGAGCCTTCGGCGTTCTGGATGTTGTACTGCACCCCGGCCTGTTTGAAGGCGGCCTCGAGGGCGGGCCGGTCCTTGGATTCCCACCGGACCGAGGACTTGGTGTCGGGCAGGATGACACCGATCTTGCCGGTGCCGCCCTGGGCGTTGTTGCCGCCGGAATCGGAGCTGCTGCATCCGGTCAGAGTGGCTGCCACCACGGTGGTCGTGAGCAAGGCAGAGAGCAGAACGCTCGAACGTTTCACGGGATTCGCCTCCGGAGCAGTTTTGTTATCGTGGGCAACTTATAACGTGATGCACGTCACGTCCAGCATGTCAACGGGCACCCATCAGGTGCTCGAGCGCCAGCTGATGTAGTGCGACGAAGCCGAATCCCTTTGCACCGAAGTACGAGTCGGCGTCGAAATCTTCGTAGGCCGAGCGGTCGGCCAGCAGATCGGCGTACGTTTCGCCCGGATCGAGCGTCGGCGTCCGCAACTCGCCGATCTTTGCCTGCGCCATCGCCTCGGCCACGGCGGGATCGGCGCGGAAGGCCTCGGCGCGTTCCCGCAGCAACAGGTACATCCGCATGTTGGCCGCGGCGGATGCCCACACTCCGTCGACGTCCTCGGTGCGGCTCGGTTTGTAGTCGAAATGGCGCGGTCCGGTGTAGGCGGGGCCGCCGTCGACGCCGCCGTGTTCGAGGAGGTCGACGAGGGCGAATGCGTTGGCGAGATCACCGTGGCCGAACACCAGATCCTGATCGAACTTGATGCCGCGCTGACCGTTGAGGTCGATGTGGAAGAGCTTGCCGCTGTAGAGCGCCTGGCTGATGCCGTGCATGAAATTGAGCCCGGCCATCTGTTCGTGCCCCACTTCGGGGTTGACCCCGACCATCTCCGGGTGGGCCAGCGTGTCGATGAAGGCCAGAGCATGTCCGACGGTGGGCAGCAGGATGTCGCCGCGCGGCTCGTTCGGCTTCGGTTCAATGGCGAACCGGATCGCGATCTCCTGATCGATGGCGTACTGGCACAACAGGTTCAGCGCCTCACGGTAGCGCTCGAAGGCTGCCTGGACGTCTTTGGCGGAGTCGTACTCGCTGCCCTCGCGCCCGCCCCACAGCACGAACGTCTCCGCACCGAGTTCGGCCGCCAGGTCGAGGTTGCGCAACACCTTCCGCAGGGCGAAGCGGCGCACGGCACGGTCGTTGCTGGTGAACCCGCCGTCCTTGAACACCGGCTGGCTGAACAGGTTCGTGGTCACCATCGGCACGGTCATGCCCGTGGCGGACAGCGCGGAGGTGAGCCGGTCGATCATGCGCCGGCGGTCGCTGTCGGAACTGCCGAAGGCGAAGAGATCATCGTCGTGGAAGGTCAGCCCGTACGCGCCGAGTTCGGCGAGCCGCTCGACGGCCTCGACCACGTCGAGCGCGGGACGGGTCGGCACACCGAACGGGTCGCTGGCCGTCCAGCCGATCGTCCACAGCCCGAAGGAGAACCTGTCCGCCGGGGTCGGTGTGAGGTGCCGAGTCGATTCGGTTCCGGGTGCCACCAGCGTCATCTCGACAATCCTCCGAAAGCGGTAGTTTGTTCTCTGCGCGAACATAAGATGTGTTCCGCGCCACTGTCAAGGACTGGGAGGTGACCCGTGGCATCCATCCGCACCGGCGCGGGCGCCGACGGCGTGCGGCGGCGGAACCTGTCCAACGTGCTGACGCTGGTACACCGGCACGGCGCGCTCAGTCGCGCCGAGCTGACGAGACGCACGTCGTTGTCCCGCTCCACCACCAAGGATCTGGTGGAGGAGCTCGTCGCGCGCGGGCTGGCCGAGGAGCTGCCTGCCGCGCCGGTGTCCCAGGTGGGCCGGCCGAGCCCGATCGTCCGGCCGGGCCGGCGGGTCGTCGCGGCGACGGTGATCCCGGAGGTGGACGCCGTCACGGTGGGCGTGGTGGCGATGGGCGGCGCGGTGTTGGAGATGGTGCGGTGCGCGACGGACAGCGTGCCGACTCCGGCGGAGACGGTGTCGGTGGCCGCGGAGGTGATCGCACGGGCGCGGCGCACGCTGCCCGACACGAGTTCTCTCACCGCGATCGGCGTCGCGGTCCCGGGGCTGGTGCACGGCCCGGAGTCCACGGTGCAGCTCGCTCCGAATCTGGACTGGCATGACGTCAGGATCGGCGAATTACTGAGTGCTGCAACGGGATTGCCGGTGTACGCGGCCAACGATGCGAACGCCGGCGCGGTCGCCGAGCACCTGTTCGGCAAGCACCAGGGCGCCGATCACCTCATCTACGTCAACGGCGGAACGACGGGCATCGGTGCCGGATTCGTTGTCGCGGGCGGGCTTCTCGAAGGCGCCGCGGGCTACGCCGGAGAGCTGGGGCACACCTTCGTGGGCGGAGCGCAGAGGTGCCACTGTGGCAGCACCGGGTGCCTGGAGACCGAGGTGACCCAGGCGCCGCTGGCTCGGCTGATCGGCGAATTGGAGCGCGTCCATCCCGGTGACGCGCAACCCTGCCCCACCGACGCCGAGCGCGACGTCCTGCACAGACAGGCACGCGCGCTGGCGATCGCGTTGGGCAATGCGATCAACATGCTCAATCCGCGGCTGGTGGTCCTGGGTGGATTCCTGCGCGCCTTCCCGGCCTACGCGGCAACCGCGCTACGGGAAGAACTCGGCCAACGCAGCATGGGCGGTCCGCGCGATCTCGTGCACATCGTGCCGGCGACGCTGGGTACTGAGACCGTCGTCATCGGGGCGGCGGAGTGGGCGTTCGCGTCCGTTCTCGCTGATCCGGGATCTGTCGGAGGGTCGTTGTAGCGTCGGCACCATGCTCGCACAGGTGTTCGATTTCGACGGGTCGGCGTCGGAGGCCGAGCTGCGCGAGGTCGTCGCGCGCTGTGAACGGCTGAAGGCGCACGCGGCCGCGGTGCAGGCCCGCGCCACCGCACTGTGGGCCGACAAACGCCGGGCTGCCGAGGCCGGGATGCCCGCGGCGAAACAGGCG